>CAVZSQ010000027.1:0-108246 GCA_963777955.1 Calditrichia bacterium | reverse complement strand
GGAGTCCGAAGGGCAGGCAAGTTTTCCGTCACCGCATAAAACAGTCTTAAAGATTTTCTTCCCGGCTAAGGCAAATTGTATCCATGTTTTTGCAGTATCCGTTGATGTTTTGACTCCGCCATGCCCGGAGCCGGCATATATCTGCCCTGTGGTATCGACCGCAAAGCCCTGAACATCGTCGGTCAGGTAACTCCATGAATCACCCCGGTCCCTTGAGATAAAATTGCTGATATCTGTTTCGGCCACCACTACATTGGGTCCAAGGATAGTCACAGGTTCAACAAAGTTATGTACCTGGGAGGGGAAGAGATTCATATCCCAGTGTAATCCGTCATCCTTGGATCTGTAAACCTCACCGTCCGTGGCAATAAAAAGCCAGCCACCAGAATCCAGAGTCTATACTGCGGACTGTTCCACCACAGGGTCCCGGGACAGGTACAAAAGATACTGAATCGGTTAACAGCGTTTGACGGGGTTTGTTAACAATGGAATTTGACCACGAATATTGTTCTCTCGTGGAGTGATAAATAACTTGCTGTGCTGGGAATATAATTGGCATCCCATTTTGAAAAAACTTATTGCTGTTATGGTCTGTTTTCCAGATTCTGGTACTGCTTTGGTCAATTTGACCAAAAAGCACTTCAAGGAAAGAGGCAACAACAAAAATGATTAAGGGTGAGTATTTAAAGTTCCTCATATTCTATTATCTTGGTCGATTCGCGGTAACACCTGAATTAAGCCGCGCCGCGAAGCGGCGTCGGCTTGAATGAATTGTAAGCGCGCATTATCCTCTTCACATCACCACATCTCATTCGCCATATTTTTGCGACGGGCCAACTCCTTCTCGCTCGGCTCGGCACTCGGGAACGAACCGGGCTGGATATCGCCGCTTGGTACATAGGTACTCATCACAACGCCGCTGGTCGAGACCTGAGAGCGAACGAGCCGCAGCGCCGCTGGTTTGGCAGTCTCGCTGAAGAGGCGTTTGCCCCGCCCAAGCACCACTGGAAAAGTCCACACGTTGTACTCATCGATCAGTGCGGCGGCCTGGAGTGTTTGAATCAAATTGCTGCTGCCAATCATCTGCAGGTCGGGGCCCGCTTGGGCCTTGAGAGCGATGATTGCCGGGACGACATCGCCCTGGAGCAGGGACGAGTTGTTCCAGTGGAGCATCGTCAACGTGCGCGAAGCAACATACTTTTTCGCTGCATTGAGCGTCTGCGCAATCGGGTGGTCATCCGGCTGATAAGGCCAGTACGCTTCGAATATCTGATAGGTCCTGCGTCCGAGCACCAGCTCACGATCCTTGCCGTCGAAACCTGATGCTGAGATGTCCATGCTTTCGTCCCCGTAGGCGAACATCCAACCGCCAAGGGTAAAACCGCCAGTGGGATCTTCTTCCGGCCCGCCGGGTGCTTGCATGATTCCGTCAAGCGATACAAACGTAGATACGATAAGTTTTCTCATAGAAACACTCCTGCCGTGAGGCGGGTCCGCTGGACTGCGCTGTAAGGAACCAGTGACTATTTTAATAGAACAATTTTGCTAATCACCTTTTTTCCAGATAAGCTTAGGCAACAAAAATATACCCCACTCACTAACCCATTTGCTTCTAATATTGTCTCATATGTCCCGGCGTTTTTATGCTCATCAAGCAATGTGGTGATCAATTGCCCCACGCTATTGAATATACTCAATTTAACTCTACCATTAAATGGAATAGTATACCGTATTACCGTGCTTGGATTAAATGGGTTAGGATAATTTGACAGCATCATAAAACTATTAGGTGAGGTTAATTCTTCCTTAATTACTTGGCCGGGTCGAAGACATCCGCTTTGATAGAATGTTATGCTCTTGGGTAGAACTGGTGGAATGAGTACAGTAAAAGTAACTGAGCCCCCATTCTCTGAATGTAGCATTAAAGTATCGATACCCTCCTCAGGATAATAAAAATGGAACTTCCATAGGCGAGTTACCACTGCAGTGTATGTACCAGGACTTAAACCTATGAATGATGTACAAATAGTATAGTTACAACTACATGTTGCTAAATCTAAAGTATCGCATTCAGTGAGATAAATAGTGTCATTAGCGGTTCTAATCATGGGGAAAAAAACACCTCCACAAGACCATGCAAAATTTTGATCCCAGATTTTCGTAGTATCACCTACTAAGGTTACATCAAGCTGCGCGCTGGCTGTTTGTACAAGACAGATTAGAATGAATACTTTGGCAATACATTTTTTCATATCTGCCTCCTTAGAACTACGTCTAACGATGAAACTGACCGCGGCGAACCAATTACCACAAAATTTATAATTCATGCTGATCGGTTCGCCGTCCACTAAAAATGTTAACAATGATTATGCTTTAATTTTTTTTTACCCAAATTATAACCTGATCCATTCTATTTTCTAGAAATCCTTTAATATCGCATCAGTCGTAAATTGTATCTTCATACCATTTTGATTATATACTTCACAATATGCACATGAACTGGCTGGTATATCAATATGGTACACATACGCATTATGCCATGTATATCTATAAACTACCGTACCACCATAATATAGATCAGTCGACATAGCATCGATTTTAACCTCCAACCATTGCGGAATATCGTCATTAAGCCCTGTACTTGTTTCTTGTCCGCAACCAAACATAATGAGAATTAGAAGAAATGAAAGGAAAATAGATCTTTTCATTTTACCCTCCCTTCACTCTAGTCCACGAGGTATGACCAGTCCCGACCGGTCGGGGTCCGCTGGACTGCAGCGTTAGGCCTTTTTAAATTACTGATTACATTTTCACAATATTTTAATGAGAATAAAACCAAATGCGAAAAGAGCGGCCAATGCTGAAATGGTTGCACACTGGTGGTAGAGCGGCCTATTCTTCCTGTTTCCTTCAATGCGATGCGTCGGTATTCTGCCATGTATTTGAAAATCATCCAGCGCACAAGAGCCGGATTGGCAGAAATTCCCCGAGCCCTTAGATCATTCGCTATTCGTACACCAGTGAAAACTGATCCCAAAGCACAGATAATCGCCAGCAAGGCTAAAACAATTTCTAACTTCACAACAAAACTCCTTCTATGAAAAACATAGGTAATAAAGAGCCCTACGACCAACGGTAACTGACGGTAAACCAATTCATGCTAATTTTATAATTCATCATAATCGGTTTGCTGTCCACTAGAACTGTTTGTTAGAGTCAAATTTGAGTAATTTAGACTATTCCGCCTCCGGCGGCTTACTTTTTGACTGGCCAAAACTTGTCCCCGCGAAAGCGGGGAACAGGCAAAAAGCCCTTCGCGAATTCAAACTCGTCCGGCAACTGCCGGACTCAAACATGAATTCGCGAAATTCAAAACTGATCTAATATTTATATAAGCATATCAATAATTCTTCTCTTCTAACGGTTACGAATCAGTGGCGCGTATTGTGATTCTTTAATTTAACATAATACATAGTCCCGCCATTTCGAGATTGACTATCGTAGAATCGTTTCCCGCGTCGGCTTGAACAACTGGTTAGTTGGCGCTATGAACCACTAAATATTATAGTCGTATCCACAGAAGTTGTATCTGATTGCCAAAAAGAAAATGAATACGTTCCTGCTGAAATATTTTGAATATTCACTAAAGCATCTATCGTGATAAACGCCTGTGTACAAATTGCATCTTTTTCTTGCTTTCCATAAACCTTGATAGAATAGTTTGAACCATTCTTAACAACTTCAGAGTGATCTACAGATCCACATCCATTAGGCCAACTTGCGTGTGCGATGAACAAAATAGAATTAGGAGACTTATTTGCAATATCAATAGTACCAACGGGAGATAATTTGATAATATATTCATCATCGAGTAATATCACACTACCACAGAGAATAAAAATGGATAGAATTAATAAGATAAAATATTTCATCCTGCCTCCTAAAATACTGGCCGGCTACGACCAGGCATAACCGACGACCAGCCACTTACCACAATTTAGCAATTTATGCTAGTCGGCTGGGTGTCCGGTTGAGGTCAGTGTTGGAATTTGCTATTTTATTTCTACTTTACTAGTGACATAGTAATAACTATTGACTAACTCTTCAAATATATTATAATATTTTTTAAACTCATCATCACTTTGCGAACTATATACAATAGTTGATATATTTAATTTCTCTTTGATAAATGCGACTGCTTCAAAATTAGTATACTCTCCACCGAAATATTTTATTACTTTTGCAATCCTGTAACCACTGCCAATATTTATATCATCAAGAGTATCTATTTTAATTCCTGCATATCTTTGTTTAAACGTTTCAATGTCACCTCGAATAAAATCCTCTAATGTCGTTATTGAAATCAATATCAATACCATTAGCATACATTACAGTTATGGATTTTTTCCAACTTCCTCCTCTGTGGATAAAAAACTGCATAGATACCTTGCTTAACTCCACTGCTATTATCTAAGATCCAACTGTAGCAGCTGTTACACTAAATGCATGAGTTTTACCATATACAATTCCTGAATTTGCATTATTGTCTGAATCCTGAGCCAATATATTTAAATTGCAGATTAGTATGAGAAATGAAACAACTGATTTTTTCATTTACTCTCCTGCTTATTAATTCTGAACGGCGCGGCAGATGAGCCGTCCCGATTCATCGTGATCGGTTCAATCCGCATGCACAGGCCGCCGCAGGCGGCCTGAATGCGGATCGAAAAGTTGTCTGCTGTACGCCGTCGTTGGGCGTTATCAATTGACTTTTGAAAGCCTTCATGAAACGTAAACCCAACAATCAAGAAACCATGGTAAATATAAAGTTCCTCCAGATTATCATCAAAATAACTGAAACATTTGGTAGATACGGGTGAAATAATAATATGAAGCAAATCTGAATCCATGTGTAATAAATACCAATAATTGCGATTACAATTCCAAAATGAATTAGCAACTGCAACATTAAAACTGAAATCATTAATGCAGAGACCTTCCAATAAATATCCCTGTTACAACTGCTGCTGGAACTGTGCCACATGTTTGAAGCAATTATCGCTTCACCTGCTGACTATCAGTTGGATTTTAATTTCTTCAGTTGGAGCATTTACATATTTGTCGCCCGAATAAATCATAGAAAAGTACAGAGTTCGATGAAAGCGCAGAGTGTTATGCCGATAAATGCTAAAACAGTTGCGAGCAATGCATAAGCTCCTTTTTCTTTTCGTAAGCCGGCATATATCCCAATAAATGTCAAATAATACATTGTCATGATTATTGATCCTACTTCAGCCGAATATTCCGAGCAAGACGATTTTGTTGTATCAATGTGAAGCATTCTTTTGCATTATCGGGTTCTGCACCTGACGGTGAAAGCTACTGACCATTATGAATATCGCTGCAATAACCTGTATAAATGCACTGATACCGCTTATTTTATATACGCCTTTCCAGCCGATTTTCTGATATTTCTATTCCTGCATTGTCTGTCATGGTGTTTTCCCTCATGGATACTTAGTTGAATTACTTAATGAATTACTTTGCAACCACCTTTTTGGGTTGTAAAAAAAGTGCAATAAAAACTAATATCCCGGCAATAACGTCATTGGCGACACAAATAAACCATGAAATTGCTACAAACTGCATATTGGCATGACCTGACATTGCAAAAGCACCATCTGATAAGAAAAGACCTAATATTAACAATCCGATTCCGGTAATGATAAAGACTATTTTTTTTAAACGACCACCTCTTTTATTGACAATAATCATCTTCCTGAAAGCATAACAAATTAGCAGATGGAGAATTATAGTGACAATTAGCATTTTGATTGCCAATCCGAGTTGTAATCCAGGCGTTTTGTCTACGAAGTGACCCGGAATTATTATAAAAGCCAATATCAAAGTCGTAAAGATGACAAGTCCCGCTCCGATATATTGAATATGATTCCTGATAGTTTCACTTTTCATAATATCTCCCTAAATTCTTTTGTAATTGATAGAAAATAGCATTTTTCTGCTAACGGACCGCGGCGAGGCCGCAAACGGGCGCCGATCGTCTGCTGCATGCCCTTGTTCGCCCTTTCATTCTCTGGCTCGCCGGCTCGTCAAGTGCCTCCTGCGCCTGCCCAGCTCCCTTCGCGAGCGCGAGCCGGTGAGCTTCTGCTCGCTCACGGTCCGGCATGACCGCATCGAGTGTGGCCTAACTCCGCGAGCCTCCGGATCGTCCGGTGCCGCGAGTCGCTCGCTCAAGCTCGACCCGCGCATCATCGAGCGTCTCTGTGCCCGGTCGATACTGGATCAAACACCTCGGGGCGCCGCGCGCCGTCTCTGCGCCCCGTCCGCCGCCCGGCCGCCTCCTCGGCGCCCGCGTTGCCGGCCGCCTCCGTATTGCGTCTCACCTGGCGTCCTGCTGCTCCCATTCTCCTAACGCTCGAAAGTTAGCAGCCCGCCTCAGGCGGGTCCGCTAGACTGCAGCGTCAGGCCTTTTTAAATTACTGATTACATTTTCACAATATTTTAATGAGAATAAAACCAAATGCGAAAAGAGCGGCCAAAGCTGAAATGGTTGCACACTGGTGGTAGAGCGGCCCTATTCTTGCGGTTTCCCTCAATGTGATGCGTCGGTATTCTGCCATGTATTTGAAAATCATCCAGCGCACAAGAGCCGGATTGGCAGAAATTCCCCGAGCCCTTAGATCGTTCGCTATTCGTACACCAGTGAAAACTGATCCCAAAGCACAGATAATCGCCAGCAAGGCTAAAACAATTTCTAACTTCACAACAAAACTCCTGCTATGAAATACACAGGTAATAAAGGGTCTCACGACCAGGCATAACCGGTCCCGACAGGTCGTTGTCGGGATCTGGTTTATGCGATTGTCAGAAATTCTTAAACCAATTATTTAGTCAATAGTTTAGTACAATATTTTGATATTTATAAATCATGTAATCTTCCCAACTATTTTCCCAAGGTATTTTTTCACTTAAATAAATATCAATCTTAATTAATTCATTTATTAACAGAGCCTTGATGACAAGTAATTGCTGATAGGATTCTTGACCTGGCCAGAAACTAATCCCGAAAACTGCAAAGGTCGTGTCCGAAAGCCAAACAGATTCATCAAAATAAGCGGTTGGTCCTTCTGTATAATAATAGTATAGTGAATCCTTAAAATTATAGATTGCCATCGACGGATCAACATCTCTACCTCTTACTAAAATGGAATCATTATCCATCGAGTAATCAAATGAGACATCAGCATAGACATCAATTGTATAGAAATTATCATTACCATAATTCAAAGTGAATGCACGTTTAGATATTTCTTGAATTTTTGCAGCAAATAATTTATCCCCATGAAGCGAAGAAGATCTTAGAAAATTAAACTCAATATCTTTAATATTAATATCCGTGAAATACTCATTCAAAAAGCTATTCCAATCCTGAAAGTTCTTATACTGTACATATTCATCCAGGTAAGATGGATTCTTTTGACTCATAGTATTATTATGACACTGAATAATCAAAAATATTATTGCCATATTAAAGAAAAGAATAATTCTATTTATCATGTTCACTTTATAATATTTCTAACCCCCGAAAGTCACTGGTCTGCCAGCTAGTGGGTCCGCCTGACTTTGGTGTTAAGGCATTTTTACGTCATCTCTGTAGATGCACAAATAAAGTGTCAACAATGGAAAATGTTCCAGATACTTCAACAGAACTGTTATCCCTATTCCAGAAACGACCCCCAAAGCCGACTTGAACAGGAATTGATTCAGCCCCGGCAAAAGTACTCGAGTCCCTTAATTCCGGACTATTAATTGATACATTATAACCCACTGGTGTTGGTTTATACGGTTCAAGTATTGCAGCAAGAGTCTGATGGTTTGTAGACAACGAAAAACCATCCAGTGAACCTGGCTGTCCTTCAAAGTGATAAACCGCGTTCATCGAAATAAAAGTCGCTGGAGAATTGCTGATAGTGTCCAACTTCACGGAACCACTGACACTCAACTCGTCGACAACAAAAGAAGGTTGAGGTGTCTTGGTTGAGATCGGATTACCTTCACCGCTGCATCCGTAGATTGCTAGCAACCCAACAAGTAATGCCTTTATTGTTCGAATCATATTAACTCCTACATGTGCCTGAACGACTACATTTTAGTGGCGGCGAACTGCTTACCACGAAATCAGAAATTCATGCTAGTCGGTTCGCCATCCACTACAAATTATTGTTAGGCTCACTTGTTAATATATATCAATTCAAAGTTAATCTATTATCTTCAGTTTTGAAACCTCCACTATTGGGAAATAGCGAATACCACGTTCAACACCACTTATAATAAGAGTGTCAACTACTCCTTCGACGGATACACGCCTCTGAATATATAATGAATTAATTGAACCGGTCAGATAGATTCGTCTGTAGGAATAGCCAGGTTCACCAAAATTCCACTTTGGATCTTTAAGTACAAAACCGCTTGGATCTACTTCGCCACCAATTGCCATTTCCTCAATGAAATAAACAACAATTCCTTCAAGTCTGGCATTATTAGTTTGAATCGCTGTAGGATGTGAACAAGAGATAAGAAATAGGATAATTATTCCAAAATATATTGGGATCCATTTCATAGAGACCTCCTGCGTAAATCATAAAATCGTTAAACATTAACTTACGACCATCGTTTACTGGCCTGCTTCAAGCAGGTCCGGTTCAGTGTAGTATTAGAAAATGGTCATAATTTCTATCTATATTTATTTTTCTACATTGCCTCCGGCGGCTTACCCCCGCTTTCGCGGGGGCATGCTTTTTATTGTCTGGCCACCTGTCTACCGCCAGGCAGGAAAAGTAGGCAAAAAGATCTGCGACGAATTCAAACTCGCCCCCCGATTTCACCTGCCTGGCGTCAGACAGATCGGGGGACTCAAACATAAATTCGCGAACTTCAAAACCAATTCTATTTTTAATTGATTCTCCTCAAATATTTTCCACTTCTAACGGCGCGGCGGATGAGCCGACCGTCTGCGGTCGGCTTATCGACCAGGCATAACCGGCGACCAGCCACTCAGGATGATTTAGCATTTCATGCTAGTCGGCTGGGCTTCCGGTTAATGCTGTTGTTAGAAATAAATATTTTAAAACATTTTATTTATTATTTTTGTTTTTCGTAGATATAGATTTTTATTAAATTTCCCGCTATTTGTATGGAAATAAATTTTATTATTTTTAATTAATATTTTTTCATTTACTAAAAATTCAGGAATACCACTCCAATTTAAATCCTTAATAACTATTTCGATGTCATTTGCTAAAGAATTTTTAATTTTAATTTTTTCCTCATAAAATAGAAATGTAATTTTGATAGAATATATTGAATCAAAGATTGAATAGTAAATGCCATTTGAATCAGCAATTTGTTCTTCAATGTTATCGTTTATCCAAATTGCAGCATAACCAAAAGGGATATTATCTGAGCCCCTAATTAAAATACGTTTTTTATTTAATATCTTAGGATTAATATTTTCATAAACTTGTGAGTTGATAAATTTAGGCTGATTGAAAGTATTTAATATTATAGTGTCATTATTTGTATACCATACGCCCTTAAGAATTTGACCACCGCCAACATCCCAAAAGATATAGTATTCAAAAGTGCTGTCTGCATTAAGTTCCAATTGCGAACAAGCCAAATAACCATTTTCGCATTCGCCATATAAACCAATTATACTCAAATTTTTCATGTGATTACATGTTATCAAGATTAATAACAGAATAAAAAATATTAAGATTTTAAATAATCTAGAAAACATCTTTCAATTTTCCTCATTTATCTCTAACGGCGCGGCGGATGAGCCGCAAGACCGGAGCGCCGAAGGCGTTCCAGGGCTTGCGGTTCAATCCGCATGATAGGCCGCCGCAGGCGGTCTGAATGCGGATTGAAAAGCCGCCGCGCCGATAAGCCGACCGCCTGCGGTCGGCTCATCGACCAGGCATAACCGGCCTGCTTCAAGCAGGTCCGGTTGATACCGTTGTTAGGCATTGATTATTTAATTAATAAAAGACGTTTAGAATCCTTTATTTTACCGTTATGAGTTATTGAACAAAAATATATTCCACTTGATAAACCTTGAGTTGTCCAGGTAACTGAATAGTTACCAGATATAAAATATCGATCAACTAAATTTTTTATAAGCTTACCATTAATGTCAAAAATACTAATTATTACATGTCCCGCCTTTGAGATCTTGTACTTAATTGTTGTAGCTGAATTAAATGGATTAGGATAATTATTTTGTAACCTAGATTCTTGAGAATCAAAAGTCAGATTTATATTAGGTGTAAACTGATTAATGATACCACCACCTGTGGATGTTTTGATTATTCCTCCACTAACAATTGTTCCAAAACCCACTGATTCATCAATAAATGTAAACTTACCCATAGAATAAAATAAATATACTATATTCCAATTCATTCCGGAATCAACTGTTTTAAATAGATAACCAGAATCTGTATCGTTGGTCAAATTACTCGGACCATATATCCATCCAATTTGATCATTTGTGAAAAATACTTGTGATAAACCTATATTTGTTGGTCGCGGTAATTCTTGCCATGAAACTCCGTCAAAAGTTCTCAAAAATACACCACTTTCCCCGACAGCAAATCCAGAGCTAGAACTTAGCATAAATATAGAATTTAGTTTAGGAAGACCTTGATAAACTAGATCCCACGTTCTATTTATAGGATTCCTCCTAACAATTATTCCTTGATCTGTAATGGCAGATCCATTTAATGAATCGGAAAAAGAAAAGCTAGTAAGTGCCTCATACATCTTGTGTTCATTTGTCCACGAGTACCCGCCATCATTTGTTCTTAGGATTTTATAGTCATTCTTTTTAATATCATGTGCACTAGCATATCCATAAGTATCCGAGAAAAATTTTATTTTGCTAAATGTTATACTATCGTATTGGATTATATTCCAGTTCAATCCACCATCATTTGTGTATTTTAAATAACTTACCCATCCAAGAGATCCAAATCCGATTAAGAAATATTTCTTTGAATTAACTACAGAAAAATCTGTTAATATAATATCATTATCATTGTATACAATTTCCCAATTTAATCCCGAGTCATTGGTTTTTAGAAAATGATGAGGACCGAATGTATATCCAGTATCTGGACTAAGAAATTGAACATCATATAATTGACCATCAAAAAATCCTTTTTTCATGTTTTCCCAATTACTACCGCCATTTTTAGTTCTGAAAATATCCCTGTTCTTTATATACCATCCATTTATTGTATCAACAAATGAAATAGAATAAACAGGGGCCCAACTATTATCTATTCTTTGCCTAGACCAAGTTTCTCCTGAATTCTTTGATGTATGTATCCATTCATTTGCAGGGCCCAACTCTGGTTCAAAATGACTAATAGCTTTTAATGAATTCATAGTTTATAATTGAAAAACATTGTAAGCCTTTCTCAACTAAAATCGGCTGCCATGATTCACCTCCATTTTCCGATCTATATATACAATTCCTAGAAGAATATACCCCGAATCAGGATTAAAGAATTTTATATCAAAAATGGCATCAGATATATTTGTATTTAATTTATTCCACGTATTGCCACCATCTTTTGTTTTAAGGATTATTCCGTTATTACCACAAATCCACCCGACATCATCAGAAATAAAAAAAATTGAATAATAGTCATTTGACGGGACTGAATCTACGATTGCCCAATTTTTTGCACCGTCAACCGTTTTAATTATTGTACCATTATTTCCACAGGAAAAGCCTTGCATTTCACTTATAAAGAAAACAGAATTCAATAAATTAGGTGTATTAGAATCAATTTTTATCCATGATTCTCCTGTATCTTCTGTTTTCAAAATGATACCTTTATTACCCACTGTATATCCTATTTTATTAGTAATAAAAAAAACATCAATTAAAATACTCGAGTTCTGAATAGAACCTTTCCAGTCTATCCCATTATTCTTACTAACCATAATACAATTTTTATTTAAAATAAAAACTGTGTCTTTGTTTAAATTATATACAGAATATATTTGGTAAGGAGGAAAGGTGTTTTGGATTTCCCAATCGGATGGATATAATGTCTTAATTGAAATAAAAAGAAAAATAATTAATTTAAATTTCATTGTTTAATACTCCCAACTTAAACCTAACGGCGCGGCGGATGAGCCGTAAGACCGGAACGCCGAAGGCGTTCCAGGGCTTGCGGTTCAATCCGCATGATAGGCCGCCGCGGCGAACCATAAATCATAATTTTAACAATTCATGCTAGTTTGTTCGGCTTCCGATTTGAAGTGCTTGTTAGGCTACTCTCATTGGATATACCATTCCATAGACTTTCAAAATATAAATTTATTATCTATGGAAAAAGTCCATTCACACTTAATGATTGCTAATCTTAACGTGTAATGCCATGTACCTTAACCGCAAACAGAACTACAAAATTTTTTGGGCGAATTAATGTTAAATAAATTCCATCTTTCAACTCATCATAATCTGGATAATTAAAAGTAGTCTCGTATTCATACCACTTATCCTTAGGGTTTGGTAAAAAACTATGAATATCTGTCGGTCTGCGACAGACAGATACAAAACCATTAGAATCGGGTGCATTAGGATCCGTATTGTCATCTGTAACAATATGAAACTGCGGGAAATATGTCATGAGAGTATCGGGATCATATACCCTCAGCTCCCCAATAAACAACAATTTCTTTATAATCGTTTTCGTTTATGTTTTTTGCCAATCGCCATACGAAGATATCAGAACTACCACTATAATTGGGTATCAGAACAATTAACACAGGATAAATCCAATTCTTCAGTGTATCGACATAGCCATCATAAACAATATATTCATCATGAACACCCGTCTCTGTTATCAGATTACCAGTTTTACCATCTATAAATGGAATTGGCCAAAGGGAAATCCAAATAAATTGATCTGATGGTATTTCTTTCTCGGATTCAATACTACCTTGCTCACAGGAAAACATTATTAAAACAATAAACAAAACATTTAATAATTTTCTCATGCAGTTGATCCTTAGATAAATACAGAGTTAGTTCCAATATATTTTCACGCCTAACGATGAAACTCAGCGGCGACGAACCGCTCACAAGAAAATTATAAATTCATGCTAGTAGGTTCGGCGTCCGCTGAAGTGAATTGTTAGATTTATATTAAACTCTACGAATATTATAATCTAGTTTGTCTTTTAAGTACTGGACTAAAAATGTATCAATTCTAGAAAAGAAAGGTAATGTATTCATAAATATTATTTTTTCGTCATTACGAAATTTAAATTTAATATAATCAATTCCAGTTTTTTTAAGCTTTTCTATTCTTGGTCTACAAATATCTACGATATCAGAATGAAGATATATTTTTTCTTTCCCTTTTTTATTAATTATAATTGATTTATCCGCAAAGATATACTTAATATCTTTACTCCTTAAATATTGAATTATTGAAGATATAAATAAAAGTATAGGTATGCCGATTATGAAGCCCCAAAATAAAACAATACTATATTTATGATCTTCAAATTTAAATTTTATTATGAGTAATAAATAAAAAACTATAAGAATAAAGTAGACTTTCAGATAATTTTTTAAATATTTAGAGTACGATCGATTATAAAAAAAGACATTCTCCATAATTATAAATCAAGTATGCATAAATCTAACATATAATTAAGCGTCGATACACTGCCTTTTACACCTGTAAATTTTGATGTAAAAATTAATCAGTTTTCAAACACAATCCAGTTTAAAATCCTGTAAATACAAAATTTATTTAATCATCAAATACAGCCATAGGCTGTGTTATAACATGTAACTCATCCGCTTTTTACTCGAACTCAAAGAAATTCATGTCGCTCATATTCTGCCCAATGCAGAATTTAAAAACAATTATTCTTTTCATTCCAATTTTATGTGTTTATTAAGATTAACCATAACGAAAGCCTGCCCTCCAGCCGTGTTATAACACGACCTCAGCATGTATTCTAAATCGTACACGAAACAGAGATATGATAATTGCATCTATAAAGACTAATTCAGAAATGCCGATCCCTAACAATGATAATATAACCAGGACAGAATAAATGTCAAATGAAATATTACTCGATCAGCCGCCCCTCGACTTGCTTCGACTTCGCTCAGCCAAGTCGCCCGGGGACCACACCAAATTCATAGCAATAGAATGTAGGTTTTTCCTTCATCCGGGTCAGGCATCATCCGCCCTCGCCTCAGCATCCGTTTCACCTTATATCAGGGATCGGCTGACTGTCCATTACTTTTTAAAACTCGTTTTCAGCGCTCCGGTCGGACAGCTCTCAACGCAACGCTGACAGAGGATGCAATCGCCTTTGCCAATGCGTGTGCCCATTTTCACACGCGCAGCCACGGGAATGTCCATCGGACAGACTTCCGTGCACGCCTCGCATTCGTTGCACGCCTCGGCCCGGGCGGAGACATGGAGAAGCGCCGGGCGGCTCGTCCAACGCAGAATGAATCCGGTGGGACAAAGGTATTTGCAGAACGCGCGTTGGTCGTGCAGAGCCAGTGCCAGCGCAATAGCTGCCGCATAGTAAACGGCAACGCCGGCAGCGACGGACCACACGCTGTTGCCGCGCATGTGTCCGGGACTCCGCCGGGCTTGAAGTCAAGCACCAGCGCGAACAGAGCTGCGGCCGCAAAACTGACGGCCACACCGACAAGCGGTGTCCAAACCCAAACACCCTTACGCCGGCCCGAGCCTTTGCCGACGGGAAGACGCTCGAGCACCATCGCACGCCAACACCCCCATCCACACAGAATTCGGCCAAAGATGAGCGGCCCGACGATGGTGGTCACCATCGTGTGACCGATAGCCGCGCCTGCTGTTCCCAGGATCAGGAGCTCGAAGAAGCCATCCAGGTCGAGGTTGACGGCATCGACCAATGAGAACATGAGAATTCCCAATCCACCGGTGGCCAGGACGAGCCACCGCCACCACTGTTTGCGGGCAGCGCGGGCAAAGGCGTAGCCGGCGAGAAATGGACCTTGGAGTCCCGAACAGAAGAGAGCAATAGCGAAACCCAATGCGTTTCCCCGGAACAGTACTACCGCAGCCAACGGCCAAAAGACGAGAAGGGAGATAGCGCTGACGACGAGCAACGCACGACTGACTCTACGGGGAGTCGTGCACTCCCCGGTCACGGGATCCTGTGAGTACAAGATACGTTTGGATTCTTCTTCACTGTAGAAATTTTACAAATATGTAGTTAATATGGTTGCACCAAAACGCCGGGTTTTGTGCCTTCTTCTGTACGCCTTACCCAGATCATATCAAGATTCCTGCTCGTTAGACCTGCCTGTAGCCGGGCACGGCTGCAGGCAGGCGATATACAATCAAGCGAGACATCCGTCAGCGGGAATGGCACTACCCTGCACTGTTCATCCCCTCCCTTTCGGCCTTTGTGCTGAAAGGGAGGGGAATGAGGGGTGGGTCACTCGAGGTACTCAGATACTCATCAATCGCCTTCGCGGCCTGGCGGCCGTGAAAGATCGCCCTGACCACCAGCGAGGCTCCGGTGTGCGCATCACCGGCGGCAAAAACTCCCTTTACCGAGGTGCGGTAATTTACATCGATACTGATATTGGCCTGTTTGTTGTACTCAAGGCCCAGATCCTGCTGCAACTGATCGTGCTGCACATGCACGTAGCCCATGGCCAACAGCACCATATCGACATCCAGCGTAAACTCGGAATTATTGATCTCTTTCATTACCGGCCGGCCGCTGCTATCGTTCATCTGCCATTCCAGCCGGCTGAATGTCACTTTTTTGAGTTTTCCACGCTCACCGTCAAACTTCTTGATCAATATTGCCCAATCGCGCTTACACCCTTCTTCCTGAGAAGACGAAGTTCGCAGAATATTCGGCCAATTAGGCCATTCGGGATTCCAGGATTTATCCCATTCCCGCGGTTTAGGCAAAATTTCAAACTGGTAAACCTGTTTAGCCCCCTGGCGGTTGGCCGTTCCGACGCAATCAGATCCGGTATCCCCGCCCCCCAATACCAGCACATTTTTATCTTTGACCGAGATCAGTTTATCCTTGCCGATCATTCCATCCACGTACATATTCGAACGGGTCAGATAATCCATGGCAAAATAGATACCTTTTAAGTTGCAACCGGGCAGATCGAGTTCCCGCGGCTGCGACGCACCCACGGCAATCAGAATCACATTGAACGATTTCTGCAGGTAGCGGGCCGACAGATCATCGCCGATTTGCACATCGGTGTTGAACTTCAGCCCTTCGGCCTGCAGCTGCTCCAACCGCCGGTCTAATATCCATTTCTCCAGTTTAAAATCCGGAATTCCGTAACGCAGCAATCCGCCGATTTTAGGAGATTTCTCAAAAACCGTTACCTGGTGACCCAGGCGCCGCAGTTGCTGGGCGGCGGCCAGACCGGCCGGACCGGAACCGATAATAGCCACACTTTTCCCGCTTTCCTTTTGCGGTGGACGCGGAACGACCCAGCCCTGTTCAAAGGCTTTTTCAATAATCGCCAATTCGATCTGCTTGATCGATACGGGATTGTCATTGAGGGCCAGGGTGCAGGCTGTTTCACAAGGGGCCGGACAAATCCGGCCGGTTATTTCCGGAAAATTGTTGGTGAGTTCCAAACGTTCATATGCTTCCCGCCACAGATCGTGATACACCAGGTCGTTCCATTCCGGGATCAGATTGACCACCGGACAGCCGGCAAACGAATGACAAAAAGGAATCCCGCAATCCATGCAGCGGGCACCCTGAACCGAAATTTCCCGTGGACTCAGATTAGTCGTAAACTCGCGGTAATGTTTCAGACGCTCATTGATTTCCTGATGTTCGGCATCATGACGCGGGTATTCCAGAAATCCGGTGGCTTTGCCCATTACAGATAAACCTCCTCAGTCATGGCGACCGAATCTGTTTCCCTCGACTCCTGCTGCTGAATCCGCAGCAGGGCATGACGATAATCGATGGGCATTACCTTTACAAAATATGGCAGCATATCTTCCCAGTTATTCAATATCTGGGCGGCATAATCGCTTTTAGTATAACGGTAATGATTCTGCAGGTAATTATGCAGAAAGGTGATATCTTCGGCGGTGGCCACCGGTTCTATTTCCACCATTTCCAGGTTACAGCGTGTATCGAATAATTGATTTTCATCGAGCACATAAGCAATGCCCCCGCTCATGCCCGCCGCAAAGTTCACCCCGGTCTTGCCGATCACAATCACCCGCCCGCCGGTCATATACTCGCAGCCATGGTCGCCCACCCCTTCGACCACGGCAATCGCCCCGCTGTTGCGCACACAAAAACGCTCGCCGACCATACCGTTGATATATGCTTCACCACCGGTGGCCCCGAACAAGTTGGCATTTCCGGCAATTACATTATTCTGTGCCAAAAAACTGGATTGCTGGGGCGGATAGATGATTAACTTTCCACCGGAAAGTCCCTTGCCCAGGTAATCGTTGCTATCCCCCTCCAACTCAAAACTGATTCCCGCAGCCAGGAAAGCACCAAAACTCTGGCCGGCTGAGCCGGTAAATTTAACTTTAATGGTATCGGTCTCCAGCCCCTTTGAACCATAACGCCGGGCAATCTCTGCACTCAATCTGCCGCCGACACTGCGGTTAAAATTCCGTATGCCCAGGCTGAATTCGATTTTTTTGCCGTGCTCAATTGCTTCCCGCGATTGCTCTATCAAACTTTCATCCAGGGTATGCGCCAGATCATGGGTTGGAGGATTTATACAATGCCTGGCCACGCCGTTCTGCTGTATCCGGCTGATAAAGAACCCTGGAAAAATCCAGTCCTTTAGCCTTATAATGTTCGACAGCCTGGTTCACTTCCAGCAGATCCACCCGGCCGATCATTTCATCGAACGATCGAAAACCTAATTCAGCCATAATCTCGCGGACTTCTTCAGCTATGAATTTCATCATGTTCATCACGTACTCGGGCTTACCGCTGAACTTTTTACGCAAATCCGGATTCTGGGTGGCAATCCCGACCGGGCAATTATTCAGATGACATTTACGTACCAGCAGGCAGCCCAGCGTTACCAGGGCTGTGGTACCAAAACCAAATTCCTCCGCGCCGAGCAGAGCGGCGATTACCACATCGCGCCCGGTTTTCAGACCGCCGTCCACCTGCACCCGGATACGATCGCGCAGGCGGTTGCGGACCAGTACCTGCTGCGCCTCGGCCAGGCCGATTTCCCAGCAGGATCCGGCATGCTTGATGGAGGATAACGGCGAAGCACCTGTACCCCCTTCCTGGCCGCTGATCAGGACCATATCGGCTTTGGCTTTGGCCACACCGGCCGCCACGGTTCCCACCCCTACCCCGGCAACAAGTTTGACCGAAATGCGGGCACTGGGATTGGCATTACGCAGATCGAAAATCAATTGCGAAAGATCTTCGATGGAATAGATATCATGATGCGGCGGCGGTGAAATCAGCATAACCCCCGGAGTGGAATGACGCACCCTGGCAATAACTTCATCAACTTTAAAGCCCGGCAACTGTCCGCCCTCGCCCGGTTTTGCACCCTGGGCCATCTTGATCTGCAGTTCTTCGGCATTGACCAGGTAATTGATGTTGACACCAAAGCGGGCCGATGCTATTTGTTTGACCTTGCTGTTACTGGAATCACCATTCGCATCCGGAATATAACGGCGTTCATCTTCACCCCCTTCACCTGAATTGCTGCGGGCTCCCATCCGGTTCATGGCGATGGCCAGCGTCTCATGTGCTTCTTTACTGATCGCGCCAAAGGACATTGCCGAAGTAACGAATCTCTTTACAATCGAATCAACGGATTCAACTTCGGCAATCGGAATGACCGGGCAGTCCTTCTTAAATTGAAATAGTCCCTTCAGCGCACATAGATTTTTATTAACATCGTTGACTTCAGCGCTATAAACTTTGAATAATTTGTAGTCACCAGTACGAACTGCTCTTTGCAGCATCGTGACCATTTCGGGTGAAAAGGCATGATTTTCCGAGAAACGGCGATAGAGATACTGACCGCCGGAATCGATACTATCATTTTTTTCCTGTGGATCAAAAGCCTCAAAATGGCGCAGCAGAGTTTCTTTTTCGATGACATCAAGACCGATTCCACCGATCTGCGAAGCCGTACCGGGAAAATACTTTTGCATAAATTCCGGATTCAGACCGATCGCTTCAAAAGTTTGTGAACCACGGTAACTGCGAATGGTGGAGATACCGATCTTGGACATTATTTTCAGCAAGCCTTTTCTCACGGCACTTATGTATTGTATGATGGCCGTCTGTAAGGTAATAGTGGGATCCAGGTACCCCTTCTCCTTCAGGTCAATCAGCGTCTCGAAAACGAGATAGGGGTTGACCCCGCTGGCACCGTAGAGCTGAAAGCATGGCAAAGTGATGAACTTCCCGGACCTCACCTGTTTCCATGATCAGGGCGCTGAGATGCCTTTTGCCGCAGCGCACCAGGTGATTATTCAAAGTGGAAGCAGCCAGTAAAGTCGGGATAGCCGCATTATCCTTCGAGATATTCCGGTCGCTGACAATGATCAGGGAATAACCCTGGTCGACCCTCTGTTCCACCTCAGCGCATAATTTCGCCAGTCCCTTTTCCAGCCTGCCGCCGTTTTTATCGGCCTCAAATAACATCGGCACGGTGCAGACCCGGAATCCTTCCATGGTGGTGTTGCGTAACCGTTCAATATCATCATTGGTTAATACCGGATGATACAGTTTCAACTGGCGGCAATGCTGCGGAGTTTCTTCCAGCAGATTGCTTTGCCGGCCGATGAAACTCATCAGTGACATGACCAGGTTCTCGCGGTACGGATCGATCGGCGGATTAGTGACCTGGGCGAAAATCTGCTGGAAATAATTATAAAGCAATTGCGGTCTTTTTGAAAGTACGGCCGGAGCGGCATCGTTACCCATGGATCCCAGCGGTTCCTGTGAATTTTTCACCATGGGAATAATGATCATTTGCAGATCTTCCATGGTGTAGCCGAAAGCGATCTGGCGGGTGCGTAATGTTTCTTTATCTATACCGACCGGTCCGGGTACCTGAAATAATCCTTTCAACTCGATCTTGTTTTCTTCCAGCCAGCGGCGGTAAGGCTTCCAGCGGGAGATAGCCGATTTTATCTCGTTATCACGGATGACCCTTTTGCGTGCAGTGTCGACGATAAACATTTTACCCGGTGACAGTCTGCCCTTTTCGCGGATCTCTTCAGGGGCAATATCCAGCACCCCTGTTTCCGAGGCCATAATTACCTGCCCGCTCTTGGTGATAACATAGCGGCAGGGCCGCAAACCATTGCGGTCCAGGCAGGCACCGATCTTCTGACCATTACAGAAAGCGACGGCCGCCGGGCCGTCCCAGGGATCCATGATGGCGGCATGATATTCGAAAAAGGCCCGTTTATCCTGGCTGATATGATATTTTTGCCCGAACGCTTCCGGAATCATCATGATCAGCGCGTGTTCCAGCGAGCGTCCGCTGACGGTTAATAATTCATAGACATTATCCAGAATAGCCGAATCGCTGGCAACCGGATTCACCACCGGATATATTTTGTTGATGTCGTTGCCGAACAGTTTGGATTCCAGCCGGCCATAGCGGGCTACCATTTTATTGATATTTCCCCGCAGGGTATTGATCTCACCATTATGGGCCAGATACCGAAACGGTTGAGCCAGCGGCCAGGAGGGGAATGTATTGGTGCTGTATCTCTGATGGACCATGGAAATAGCGCTGATGAAATCAGGATCGAGCAGATCCGGGTAGAAAGAGACAAACTGGGTCGAAACGAACATCCCTTTATAGACAATTATCCGCGAGGAGAAAGAGGGCAGATAAAAACTGTCCATATCCCAGCCCTGCGCCCCGGCTTCATTTTCCAGGCATTTACGCACGATGAATAATTTGCGTTCGAGCGCATCATCAGACAAATTGCCGAATTTTACAAAAACCTGCCAGAACGCCGGACTCGATCCGCGGGCAAATTCCCCCAGGCAATCGGGATTGGTAGGTACTTCCCGCCAGCCCAGGATATGCCCTCCTTCCTGCACCACCACAGCGGCTACCATCGACCTGGCCCGCTTGCAGGTTTCGCTATCCCGGGGCAGGAAAAGAAAACCGACAGCATAGAGACCTGCGGCGGGTAATTCAAAACCGGCTACTTTTCTGAAAAATTTATCCGGTATTTGCAGGAGCATGCCGGCACCGTCGCCGGTTTTCTGATCGCCGCCGATAGCCCCGCGATGTTCCAGATTGCACAGAATTGTAACACCCCGCTCGATGATGTCATGCGATTTTTCGCCGTCGATATTGACGATAAAACCGACACCGCAGGCATCATGTTCATGCCACGGTTCGTATAAGCCTTGTGCTGGTGTTTTCATATCTTTAACTTTTCAATAATCCTTCCAGAGCTCTTTGAACCAGGCTAAATTTAAATTCCCCGAGCACTTTTTCCATAGATTGTTTTATTTTTTTATTACTCAGATTCCCGATACTGCCCACATGGGTGTAAGATACCTGTTCAGGTGCTTTGAATTTACCCTGTTTGATCTGCCGGCTTACACTGCTGTATGCGTCACGGAAAGCCATTCCTTTTACTACTTCCTGGAGCACTGCTTCGACGCTGTAGATATATTTATAGCGATCATCCTTTAATATATCTTTATTTACTTCGATATGTTCCAGCATGTAACACAGCATCTGCAGGTTTTCAATCATTTCAGCGAATGACGGCAGGAAACGCTCCTTGAGCATTTGCAGATCGCGGTGATAACCGGAGGGCAAATTACCGGTGATCAGGCTGATTTCAAAAGGTAAGGCCTGGATGCGGTTGCACCTGGCCCGGATCAATTCGAAAACATCCGGATTTTTTTTGTGCGGCATAATACTGGAACCGGTCAGCAGCTGATCAGGAAAAGAAATAAAAGCAAAATTCTGCGATAAGTACAGGGTAATATCCATGCTCAGTTTGGCAATCGTTGCAGCCAGCGAAGCCAGGGCCTGGCTGACAATCCGCTCCGTTTTTCCCCGGGACATCTGTGCATATACTGAATTATAATTCAGATCGGCAAAACCGAGCAGCCTGCCGGTAAGCTTGCGATCTATCGGGAAGGATGATCCGTAACCTGCGGCTGAGCCCAGCGGATTCTTATTGACTATCCGGTAAGCTGCCTGCAGCATAATCAGATCATCGACCAGACTCTCGGCATAGGCAGCAAACCACAGTCCAAATGACGAGGGCATGGCCGCCTGGAGATGAGTATATCCGGGCAGCAGTACCTGCCGGTATTTTTCACTTAAAGACAACAATAAATCGAAAACCAGTTTGACCTGCGTGACCAGTTCTTTTATCTGCTCACGGACATACATTTTAATATCGACCAGTACCTGATCGTTCCGCGAGCGGCCCTGATGTATTTTCTTCCCGGTTTCACCCAGGCGGCGGGTTAGAATTATTTCTATCTGGGTATGGATATCTTCCACATGTTCATCAATTTTGATCCGATCCTGTCTGGCCAGCCGGTATAATTTTTTTAATTCACTTTTTAACCGGCCCAATTCCTGCTTCGACAGTAAGTTTACCGAATGCAGCATAACGACATGGGCCAGTGTACCGAGAATATCGAATTCGGCCAGTTGAACATCCAGGTGCCGGTCGCTGCCGGCAGTAAATTTTTCGATCCTGCCGGAGACCTGGCGGCCCAGATCCCAGAGTTTAGTGCTTTGTTTACTTTTGTGCATCCGCTTGCTCTTTATCATCAAATTTATATTTTACTTTAATTTCCACTTTTTATTTAAAATTTGCAATTTTACGCTGATACAAATTTATCGATCAGGCGAATGTAGGTATCGATGCCCTGCTCGACCTCGGCCAGAAAAACATACTCATCAGCAGTATGGGATCTTTCCGAGCGGCCGGGCCCGATCTTGACCGAAGGGGCTTCGATAAATGTACGGTCAGACAAGGTTGGTGAACCGAAAGTAGAAATTCCCAACTGACGGGCACAGTTGACAAATGCATGATCCCCGGGAGCATAGGAAGCCCTGAGATTCAAGGAGCAGGTCACGATTTCCGAGGAAATATTTTTCCTGATAATATCCAGGATCTCATCACTGGAATAACAATCGGTGGTACGGATATCAACAGTAAACTGACAACTGTCGGGAATTACGTTATGCTGGATACCCCCTTCGATCATGGTCACGGTCATTTTCACCGGTCCCAGCATTTCGGAAATAATGGGAAACTGGAAGGTACTGAACCATTGAATATCCTTAAAGGCAGCCAGGATAGCATTGCGGCCTACATCCCGGGCAGCATGTCCTGAAATTCCGTTGGCCTTGCAGCGGAGCACCAGCAGGCCCTTTTCAGCAACCGACAACTGCATTCCCGTCGGTTCGCCTACCAGGGCAAAATCAATTTTGCCGATATCATCCAGAATGGAGCGAATCCCATTCTTACCGGAACTCTCCTCTTCAGCAGTGGCGCTGAAAACAATATTGTATTTCAGATCCTGGCGGTCATGAAAATATATAAAAGTTACCAGCAGCGAAACCAGCGAAGCCCCGGCATCATTGCAGCCCAGGCCGAACAATTTGCCGTCTTTAACAACCGGCTGAAAAGGATCAATGGTCCAGCCGTTATTGGGCTTCACTGTGTCATGGTGAGAGTTCAGCAATAATGTAGGTTTCTGCTCAGAATAATAATTATTGCGCAGCCACAGATTATTGAACTTTCGCTGCGGTGTGAGCCCCTGTCCGGTAATAAATTTTTCCATAAGCGCGGCGGTTCCTGCTTCTTCCCTGCTCAACGAGGGCGTAGCAACCAGTTGCTGTAATAAATTCAAGGCCTGTTCTTTTAAATACCTGGTTTCCATTAGTTATTACCGGTTTGGGTGCAGGAGTAACTATTTCAGTGTAATTACGGTTCCTGCAGGTTCAGCCGCCACCCCTGATGTTACCTGAGCCAGGGCCTCCGCGTGGATAATATAAATCTTTTTAACCCCGTCCGACAGTGCCCTGAAAGCATTCTCAAGTTTAGGAATCATACCATCCTTAATTACACCCCGTTGCAGCAACTGCCGGAATGATTCTTCGGTTATTCTGGGGATAAGTGTATTTTCATCAAGTTCATTTTCCAGAACACCTTTTTTTGCAAAACAGAATATTATTTCTACGTTAAAAGAATCTGCCAAAGCAGAGCCCAGCCGGGCAGCAATAGTGTCGGCATTGGTGTTCAGAAACTGATTATGGCCATCATGGGTCAACGGACAAAAGACCGGACAAAGTCCTAATTTTAAAATCTTACCAAGCATGGTACTGTTTATCTCTTTGATATCTCCGGCGAATCCATAATCAATTTCAGCAGCAGTACGCCTGACGGCCAGAATCATGTTGGCATCAGCACCGGACAGACCCAGGGCATTACAACCCGACATCTGCAGTTCACCCACAATATTTTTATTCAGCAATCCCGCATATACCATCTGCACGACCGTGAGTGTAGCAGCATCGGTAATCCGGCGGCCCTGGACAAACCTGGGAGTCAAGCCCAGTTTTACACACATTTCAGAAGCGGTCCTGCCGCCGCCATGAACCAATATCTTATCACCCGCGATGGCGGCGAATGTTTGCAAACTCCGGCTTAACCGCTGGGGATTATCTAAAACCTCCCCCCCGATTTTTACGATGGTTAAACGGTTCACATCTTTACTTTCAACTTACGAAGTTGGCAACTTTTAAAATATCCGCCAATACACCTGCGGCGGTGACCTCAGCACCGGCGCCCGGCCCGCGTATAATCAATGGACTGACCGTATAATAATTTGTATAAATGACAATGATGTTATCACTGCCGCTCAGGTTGTAAAAAGGATGACTGCTATCCACTGCGGTCAAGCCAATCTCTGCTCTGCTATTTTCAAAGCGGGCCACATACCGTAAAACCATGCCCTGCTTGCTCGCGGCAACTCTCCTGGCTTCAAAGAAAGCATCATATTGCGGTAATTTTCTAAAAAACTCATCGACTGTCTTGAGCTGGCGCAGTTGTTTTGGAATCAAATTTTCAATTTTAATATCGGACAGCTCCAGTGTATACCCGGCTTCGCGTGCCAGAATTAAAAGTTTACGCCCCACATCCTGGCCGCTGAGATCTTCCCGCGGATCCGGTTCGGTATACCCCTGCTCGTTGGCCTGCCTTAGCACAGTGCTGAAGGGCTGGCGCCCGCTGAAAGTATTGAAGATGTAACTCAGCGTCCCCGAAAGAATACCTTCTATTTTAACCACCCGGTCACCACTGGCCAGCAGATCCTTCATTGTAGTAATTATGGGTAAAGCGGCTCCTACATTCGTTTCATAAAAAAAGTGTGTATCATATTTTGCGCAATACTCCCGCAATTTTTTATAGTAGGGATACTTGCGGGCATTGGCTTTCTTGTTCGGAGTAACGATGGAAATTGAAGATTCCAGAATTTCCGGATATTTATCCACCACCGGCATCGGCCATGGTGCAGTCGATGAATACGCTATTGGGTAAATTATAACTTTTCATTTCCGCCACGAACTTATTCAGGTCGGTTTTACGCCCGGACTGCCGGTGTCGTAAGATCTCCTCCCAGCCGCTGAGAGCAATCCCCTGCTTGTCGAAGACCATCTGCTCAATATCGGCCAGACCGATCAGACTTACCACCAGGCGGTAATCCTTAGCCAGTGTCTTCTGCTGCTTATTCAACTGGGACAGGAGCGTCTTACCGATCAGTCCGGTTCCAACCAGAAAAAGATTTAAAATCCTGCGGCCGGACGAAAAGAAAGCCTCGTGCAACACATTCAGGGCCTTGACCTCATCCTTTCTGGCGATCACCATGGAAATATTCAATTCCGATGAACCCTGGGCAATTGCGGAGATATTAATATTGTTATTGCCCAGAGACTTAAAAACTTTTCCGGCTATTCCCCTGGTATGCCGCATGTTTTCGCCGACCACGGCCAGGATGGTCAGATCGTTTTCAATGGTTATCGCGCTGACCTCGTTTGCTTTCAATTCATACCTGAATTCTTCTTCCAGGGCTTTGCGGGCCAGCTGTTGATGTTCGGGTCTGATGGCCAGGCAAATGGAATGTTCCGAGGAGGCCTGCGAGATCAGGATTACATTTATTTTTTCCCTGGCCAGGGCGCTGAAGACCCGTCCCGCAATACCGGCGATACCGATCAGACCGCTGCCCTGAATCTGTACCAGGGCAATCTCATCGATGGAAGAAATACCCTTGATTAAATAGGAACTGGCTTTTTTCTGTTTACTGATCACACTGCCGTTAAAATCGGGATTGAGTGTATTCTTTACGCGCAGCGGAATATTTTTGTTCAAAGCCGGCTGCATGGTCGGGGGATAAATTACCTTGGCTCCGAAATGCGACATTTCCATCGCTTCTTCATAAGTCAGATAGTCGATAGGAAAAGCATTTTTTACTTTCCCCGGATCGGCGGTTAATACACCATCCACATCCGTCCAGATCTCAATTTCTTCAGCATTCAAAGCAGCACCGATAACTGACGCGCTGTAATCGGAGCCTCCGCGACCCAGGGTAGTGGTTTCATTATTGCTCGTCGAACCGATAAAACCGGTTATCACAAAGAGACCTGCGGTGGCCCCGGCCGTTGAGGTCTGCCTTTTACTGATATATTTATTTATACAGTCCTGCGTTTCTTTAAAATGAACCCTGGCTCTGCCGAAATTATTATCCGTTTTGATGATATTGCGGCTGTCAATATAGGTATTGGCCAGGCCCTGATCCTTAAGCGCTTCACTGATGGTGAAAGCTGAAAGCCTTTCGCCAAAACTCATGATATAATCCAAAGTTTTAGCAGTCAGTTCTTTGACCAGGTAAACACCCTGCAGAATTTCTTCCAACTCATTCAAACTGATTTTGACGGCGGCCAGCACACCGCTTTGATTTTTGACTGAAATTAAGGCTTTGACCATTTCCAGATGCCGCTGTTCAAGATCTTTGAAAACTTGTGAGTACGCAGCATTACTTTGTGCGGCTGATGTTCCCAGCCGGATCAACTGGTCGGTTATCCCGGCATAGGCCGAGAAGACAACGCTCATTCGCTTTTCCGTTCTGATTCTGTTCGCCAGGATCTTCAGCACGCCGGAAACTCTTTCAGGATTTCCGACGGAGGTGCCGCCAAATTTTAATACTTTCATAGAAAAATAAAACCTGTTAAAAAGTCATTAATCAATTTCAATATTATTTGTAATCAGTAATTAGTAATTATCATGTCAGCGGTACTTTAAAAGGCCTGCGCTTTGAAACGCAACCCGCAGGTCTCATCCAGGCCGAACATCAGATTCATATTCTGTACCGCCTGTCCGGCCGCCCCTTTGATCAGATTATCGATAATACTGATGATCAGCAACAGATCGTCCTGTTTCTCCAGGTACAACATGCACTTATTGGTATTGACCACCTGCTTCAGGGCCGGATTATTATCGCTGATTACGACGAAAGGATGCGTCGCATAATACCGGCTGTATATTTTCAAAAATTCAGAGAGCTCTTTTTCCGTTTGCATATACAGCGCCGCAAAAATACCGCGGGTAAAATTTCCCCGGAAAGGTAAAAAACGGATCGGCTGGTTCCAATCAGTCTGAAGCTCCCGCAGTGTTTTGTATATTTCCGCCAGGTGCTGGTGACGGAACGGTTTATAAACCGATACATTGGAACTGCGCCAGCTAAAGTGAGTGGTGATATCGGCCAGAACTCCGGCACCTGTTGAACCGGTCAGCGCCGACACATGTACTTCGCTGCGCAGCAGATTATGTGTGGCCAGCGGCAACAGGGCCAACTGAATGGCCGTAGCAAAACATCCCGGATTGGCAATATAACCGGCCTTTTTGATCTTTTCACGGTTTACTTCAGGCAGACCATAGATAAAATGATATTTGCCTTTACCCCCCAGACGGAAGTCCTGGCTCAGGTCAATAATTTTTACTGTGTCCGCTAACCCGCTCTCTTCCAGAATTCTGGCAGATTTGCCGTGCTCGGTACAAAGAAAAACAATATCCACCCCCTTATCGATCTCCGCGCCGAAGGTCAATTTAGTTTCACCCAGCAGATCAGGATGAAGCTCATGAATGTGTTTACCCTGCTGGCTGCGGCTTTGCACAAAGCATAACCTGACCTGGGGATGACCCAGCAGGATACGGATCAGTTCACCACCGGTGAATCCCGCACCCCCTATGATTCCGGCCTTAATCATCGCGCCCCCGTTTATTCAGGGCATGGAAAATCATGCTCTGGTTGGACAATATTTTTGAAAAACCCCGCACGTCCTGGCCATTCCAGGCCAGGTTCATTTCACCATAACGGCCGAATTTAGAGGACATCAGGTCGTGCGGACTTTTGATGCCCAGAATTTTAAATCGATAGGGAGCCAGTTCGACGTAGACAGTACCATTAACGAATTTTTGAGTATCCTGCATAAACTTTTCGATATTACGCATGACCGGATCAAGGTATTGACCTTCGTGGATAAGCATACCATACCAGTTGGCCAGTTGCTCTTTCCAGTGGATCTGCCACTTGGTCAGAACGTGCTTTTCCAGCGCTTCGTGAGCTTTAAGGATTAACATCGGCGCAGCGGCTTCGAAACCCACCCGTCCCTTGATGCCGATAATCGTATCGCCGGTATGAATATCCCGTCCGATACCGTAAGGTGCCGCCAGGTTATTTAATTTTTTAATCGCTTCAACCGGATTCCGGCAGCGCTCGGAATTAAAACCGACGAATTCACCTTTTTGAAAATGCAGTTCCAGGCGGATCGTTTTCGTTTTTGAAGCTCTGGTTGGATAGGCTTCTTCAGGCAAAGCCTCGCTGGAAGTCAGGGTTTCCTTTCCGCCGATGGAAGTACCCCATAGTCCCTGGTTGATCGAGTAGCGGGACTTCTGCCAGTCCTGGTTCACGTTGTGCGTTTGCAGGAAGCGTATTTCCTCTTCACGCGACAATTTCTGATCCCGGATGGGGGTCAGCACAGGTAGGCCCGGAGCCAGGATATTAAATATGACATCAAAACGGACCTGGTCATTACCGGCGCCGGTGCTGCCGTGGGCCAGATAATCCGCTTTAATTTTCAGGGCATAACGGGCCACGGCGATAGCCTGGAAGGCCCGTTCAGCACTCACCGAAAGCGGATAGGTATGGTTTCTTAAAATATTACCATAAACCAGGAAGCGGATACAGTTCTGATAATAGGTGCCGGTTACATCGATGGTTTTATGTACCGTTACACCCAGTTGCCGGGCGTGTTTTGGCAATTGTACCAATTGCTGAGCAGAGAAACCGCCGGTATCGATCAGTACAGAATGAACTTCGAGTTTTTTTATTAACGAGAGATATTTGATACAATAGGATGTATCCAATCCCCCGCTATATGCTAACACTACTTTTTGCTTTTTCATCTTCTACTTTTTCCACGATTATCGGTTCTAATTTTTCCGCCGGATCGTACAGCATGCCGGTACAGAGGCATAATTTTCTATTGGTGCGCTGCAGGATGTCATAATTGGCGCAACTCTGGCAACCGCGCCAGAACTCTTCATCCGTGGTCAGCTCGGCAAATCCAACCGGCCGGTAACCCAGTTGCGAGTTTATCTTCAGGACTGCGGGACTGGTGGTGATTCCAAACAATTTCGCCTGAGGATATTTCTTGCGCGAGAGATTAAATGCCCCTTTTTTTATCTGCTTGGACAGTCCGAGACCGCGGAATTGTTCAGCCACAATCAGACCGGAATTAGCCACGTATTTTCCATGGCCCCAGGTTTCAATGTAACAAAATCCGGCCAGAATATCACCGGCAAAGGCAATTATCCCCTTGCCCTCCGTTATCTTTTGTGCGATATATTCCGGAGAACGTTTGGCAATACCCGTCCCCCTGGCAATGGCGGCGTGTTCGATCAGCTGCGATATTTTTTCAGCAAACCGGATGTGTTCCGTTGTAGCCACATAGATTTGAAATGTGTGTTTTTGTTGTTTGCCTTCTTTCATTACTGTTTCCCCTATATGATTTTAAACTTGGTTATTATTAAATATCTGGTGAAATATTATGAAAAGAGAGTCGACGATCTTAGTTGGAAAGACGCATCATCATGATCGTCTACCCGGAGATCGCGGTACCACTCTGAACGATACCGCGGGCGTGGTAGGTCGTAGGAAGAATATCGCTAACAATATGTTTTGCATGAAACGATACATTTTTTCCAGTATATAAATTTCTACTTGCTGGATAAATATAGTAAAAAAATTATAAAATGCAATAATAAATTAGATAAATATGCATATTTTCTCATATTTATACATTATAACCTTTTAGCCTTTTCCCCTTTTTACCTTTATTAAAGGAAGGAATCAGGCCAACGTCAGTAATCTTTCTTTTAATTCAATAAAATCATTGGGCAGGAATATAGATTTTTTTTGTTTATACATTACTTCTGCCAGACGCGCCGGAATTTCAATTTCAACATTTATCGCCTGGGCAACTATATCTACAAATTTGGCCGGGTGTGCTGTCTCCAGAGTTATGAAATGATCCGGTTGAACTTTCATTTTATCTGTATACTGCTGTTGAAATCTGTTTAAAGCCTGATATCCCACCGCGCCGTGCGGATCGATGACATAATGATATTTATCATATACTTCCCTGATCCCGGTAATTGTCTCAGGATCAGAGATACTGCAACTATAGATCTTCTCCTTCATTGCAGCCAGATTATTTCCATAAAGAGACAGTATACGCTGTACATTACTGGGATCGCCCACATCCATGGCATTGGACAGGGTTTTAATGGCCGGGCGGGATTTAAACTCTCCGCTGGTTAAATAATCAGGAAAAACGGTATTACTGTTTACGGCAGCAATAAATCTTTTCACCGGCAAACCCATTTTGGCGGCCAGCAAACCGGCAGTCAGATTCCCGAAATTACCGCAGGGAACCGAAAATATGACTTCGGCCGACCTTAAACCGCGGCGGATCAATTGGCCGAAGGCATAAAAATAATAAAAGGACTGCGGCAGCAGTCTGGCTATATTAATGGAATTGGCGGAGGTAAGGTAAAATTTCTTCTGCAACTCGCGGTCCTGAAAGGCTTTTTTTACCAGAGCCTGACAGTCGTCGAAAGTCCCGTCAATTTCCAGGGCATAAATATTCTTATCCAGGGTGGTCAATTGCTGCTCCTGGATCTGGCTGACTTTTTTGCTGGGATAAAGCAAACCGATTTTGATTCCGGCCAGGTCATAAAAGCCGTGGGCCACCGCGCTCCCTGTATCACCCGAGGTTGCCACCAGCACCAGGATTTCTTTATCCCTTTGTCTTAGATAATACGACAGCAGATTGGCCAGGAACCTGGCCCCCAGATCCTTAAAGGCCAGGGTTGGTCCATGAAATAATTCCAGAATGGAAATATTATCGGAGAGAGGCACCAGCGGAAAGTCAAAGATTAATGTTTTCTTCAGGATTGCACGTAAATCCTGATCCGCTATATCATCACAGAATTGCCGGATTACCGTGAAACCGATTTCAGCCATGCTGGAATCAGCAAGAGAGGAAATAAATGCCGGAGAAAGTTTTGGATATTCCGCAGGCACATACAATCCGCCATCTGCGGCAATCCCCTTTACGACTGCCTCACGGAAAGAGACCTTGTTTTTTTTGCTTTTTGTACTGTAAAATATCATGGCAGTGAAATCTATTTTTTTTCAAGTTTAATAATTTTAGGGCCTGCCCGGTTAATCGCAGATATATAGAGATCATGCTCAATCTCCCGTCCGGATAAAAATTTTTGCAGCGCCGCGCCGACTTTTTTGGCTGTATTTTTTCCGGCACTGAGGGCAAATACTGATGGACCGGATCCGGCGATGCTGCAGCCCAGGGCTCCGCTGCGAATAGCCAGATCATTTAATTCCTGAAAATGGGGAATCAGCATGGAACGGACCGGTTCGGCCACCACATCCTTCAGTGAGCGGCTCAGCAGCTGGTAATCTTTTTTGAACAGTGCAGTGATCATGCCCCCTACATTGCCCCACTGGGTTATAGCTGTTTCCAGCGGGATTTGGTTCCGCAGCATCTGGCGCGACATGGATGTCTTTATTTCAATGCGCGGATGGATGACCGTGCAATACAGATCCTGCGGAGTGGGGATGGAAACGATATCAGGGGGTTTCCTGCTGCGCACCAGGATAAAACCGCCGTACAGGCAGGCGGCAATATTATCCAGATGTACGCTGGCGCCTGAGGCGATTTTTTCTCCTTCGATGGCGAAGGTCAGTAATTCTGCCCTGGCCGAAGTGGCTTTTTCAGGAGGGAATTCAGGGCAAAAACGCTGGCCACGGCGCTGGCGGCGCTGGAACCAAGCCCACTGCCGATGGGCATTTTTTTGTATAATTCCATCCGGACGCCAAAACCGGCACGTAAGTCTTGCAGCATGGCCAGGATTGATCCCCCGGCGGTATTTTTTTCCGCCGCCAGCGGCAACTGTCCGTCTTCACCGGTGATGCGGGAAATCCTGACTCCCGGTCGAGAGGTAACCTGTAAGCGCAATTCGTCCCCCGGTGTATTCAGGGCAAAACCGAAAATATCAAAGCCGCTGCCCACATTAGCTACCGTGGCCGGAGCAAAGACGCGTATGCGTATTTTTTTATACTTTAACTCGACCGGCATCAGGTTAACAGACCTTTGGCTTTCATCAGTTCGGCGCAGAGGATTGTTCCTCCGGCAGCGCCGCGGATGGTATTATGCGACAGCATGACAAATTTATAATCAAAGATATTGCAGGGCCGCAGTCGTCCCACCGAAACGGCCATGCCCTTATCGATATTGCGATGCAGGCGCGGCTGGGGATAATCGACCCGCTCAAAGTAACGTATGGGTTGCAGCGGAGCCATCGGCAAATTCAGTTCCTGCGGTTCAGCCTTAAATTTATTCCAGCAATCGATGATGTCCTGCTCCCGGGCCTGGTGTTTTAGTTTTACCTGCACGGTTTCCAGGTGACCGTCCAGCACCGCTACGCGGTTGCACTGGGCGCTGATGATGAAATCAGCAAAGTGCACACTGTTCTTTTCCAGTTTTCCCAATATCTTCAGAGGTTCTTTTTCCATTTTTTCTTCTTCCCCAGCGATATAAGGGATCACATTTTCGGTTATGGACAGGCTGGCCACTCCCGGAAAACCGGCGCCCGACAAGGCCTGCATGGTGATCACGTTCACCTGTTCCAAGCCGAAGGCATCGTGCAGCGGTTTCAGGGCCAGCACCAGGCCGATCACCGAGCAGTTCGGGTTGGTCACGATCTGACCGGGGTAGGGACGCTTACCGCTGAGCAGGGCCAGATGAGCGGCGTTTACTTCCGGGATCAGCAGCGGTACTTCGTCATCCATACGGTGATTTTTTGAATTCGAAATTACCGTATAACCGGCCCGGGCAAATTGCGTTTCGATCTCGCCGGCCACGCTGGAATCCAGACCAGAAAAAACAGTTTTACATTTCAGATCTGCCTGGCACGGTTTAATTTCCAGTTCAGCAACATTTTCCGGTATGGGTGTTTCCAGAAACCAGTTCACGGTCTGGGCGTAATTTTTACCCGCCGAGCGGTCCGAGGCGGCGACTTCGCTAACTTCAAAATAAGGATGATCGGCCAGCAGTTGAATGAACTTTTGTCCCACGCTGCCGGTAGCACCCAGAATTCCTACAGGTATTTTTTTCATTGTACCACTCTTACCCTTATGTATGTATTGCCAGGATTTTAAATTGTCCGTCTTGGTCTTGCCGTTAAGACAAATAAAGTTTTGAAGTTATTTACTTTTTGATGCGGATGCAAGAGGGAAAATGCCAAATACCAATTACCAAATTCCAAATTACCAAATTTCTCAATTTGTTTGGAATTTGGATTTTGGAATCTGGAATTTTTTGTTTGGAATTTGATTCTTGGAATTTGGAATTTGGTCATTGGAATTTGGATTTTACTTTACTGGTGCTGTTCAGCAATATCTGCTGCAGTAAACCTGGTAATCTGGACTATTTTAGCCTGGTGCCGGTAAGCCGGAGGAAGAATTCCCCGGGCTTCTTCCTTCGAATCCACTTCGGCGATGATCCAGGCATTATGATCACCATCCAGGCAACCCCATTCAGCATGGGTCAGGAAATGCGAACCACTCTGCAGGAATATTTTGATGGCCTGCTTGCAGAGGGTTTCATCCGCCTCATGCGGAACTTCTATATGGAATTTTGGCATGATCCATTCCTTAAAATTATATTGTCATTATCAGAAAAATCACACATTTATTTATATTGAACGAATATAACGGGGTTATTAATTTCAAAATTATTAAAAAATAATTGGAATTGGCCTTAATATATTCAGCTTTTAGATTTTGGAATTTGGATTTTGGAATTTGATAATCTATTTTGTTCTTCTTCTGGCCGACATCTTGTTAAGCATTTCACGTTTAAGGGCACTGGTATCACTGCTGGTAGTCACCGCTTGTTCAACTCTTGGAGCTGCGATCACGGTTTTTATTCCGGCAAAATATAAGGCAACCGCCTTCATTCCATCGGTCAATAATTTTTCTTTTCCGGAACTGAAGTCCTGGGAATTTGAATCCTGAATTTTCCCGGTTTGAATATCGACTAAGCGGACGGTAACGGAAAATATATTTCCAAATTGAGATACTGAACCGGCGAAGATCTGATGGACATTGAGCAATTTTCCCATTTCGACCAGGCACTCGCTGGAAGTACAGCCTGTCTGCTGCAGCCCCTGTTCGACCAGGATCTCATCCATTTTATCGCGTTCCAGCACCGTGAATTTCCCGGTTTTAAATAATTCCGACCGGAACCGGTCGGTCAGGGCGGCTCCTTCGACCTGTGATAATCCCAGCGCTTCAAAATTAATCACGGCCACATTCTGTTGTTGACCGAACACTACCTGGCTGTAAATAAAACCCATTATAATAAATGAAAAAACTCGTTTCATGAAACCCCCGTTTTTGGCTCTCTAAGTTAAACCAATTATCGGCAGAAAATCGTAACTTTTAAACCACTATTAAAATATTTTCGAAAAGAAGCAGCGGATTCAGATCAGGGAGTGCTGGATAAAATATTACTTTTCATTGCTAAAGATTATCAATTATTGTATTCTTTAAAAGATTTTCCATTAATAACTGACATATCTTTACGATTTTTAGCACGGTTGCTATTTCGAATTTTATTTATATAAAACATATAATTTTAAATAATTAATAATTCAACCCGGAATTCTTAACTACCACAAGCATAAAAAAGGAGGTGCAAAGTGTTACTCCAGCCAATGAATCGTGTTTTTATTATAACTCTCCTGGTTTTACTCATTTTCTTAATCAGCACCTGCGAGCGTATTCCCGGAGAAACTGCATCAAATACCCAATTAGAGAACATTAAAATCACTGATCTGAAAGGGATACCATCTGAATACGGTCCATTATTCGCAGTAACTGCAAATGGCGCACACCCCGGCTGGGCCCAGTTATGGTTTCTTGATAATCAGGGTACTATTAGAATGGTACGTCTTGATTTCCATCATTATAATCTCGCTGCAAACGCGATAGCTATTCCAAGAAATTAATTACTGAAGGAGAACAAATATGTTTGATAAACTCAGCAGTGTTGTTTCCCGTATTTTTTTTGTATGTGCTTTTTTACTATTATTTCTGGCATTTTTGGACAAAATTTTAGGTCTATTTGGCTGGCAACTCTCTCAGCTGCCCTATGAAGCAGGAAGACTTCTGGAATTCGCAGCCATTCTGTTAATTTTTGTAATAGCGCTTATTCTCAGACAGATGCGTGAATTACTTAAAAAATAAAAATAGATAATATTTACTCGATTTTACCGAGTCCGGGTCGGGCTCATACAAGTAAACATATTTAAGTCAGATTGCTGTTACTGGGTTCTTTTCGGCAGCCTGTCCTGTTTCATTTTTTCCTTTTGATCCTGTTTGCTTTTGTGCTGTTTTTGACTCTTGTTCTTATCCTTTTTACCGCCTTTGTCTCCCATTGTGTTTCTCCTTTTGATTAATAATTAGTTTACGTATTCCCGAATGATTTCCCGAACATTTCAATTTACTACAATTTTCTCTAATTCCAATAAAAAAGGCCATCCTGCCGGACGGCCTAAGTTCCTATTTTTACTTTGCTCCGGCGGCAGGACTCGAACCTACAACCTAGTGATTAACAGTCACCCGCTCTACCATTGAGTCACGCCGGAATTTCAAAACTTTAATTTAAATTTTATACGTCAAAAAATCAAATTAATTTGACGGTGTTCATTTATAATTTGATTCATAATATCAGACTAATTCAATTTAATCAAAAATAAATTTAACGCAGGTCGATTTTTTTATTGCTATCATTTTTGTATTTAGTATATTCAATTTTATACCTGGTTATTTGCATCGCTATTTTAAATTAATACAATATTTTATACTTTTAAAACAGCCAGGAATATCCATAATTTATTTTAGTGAGACATCATGGGATATAAATTCTACCGTGGTCAGATTTTTAATTAATCCTCAACTCTGCTTTGTGTTATAATATTTTTACCGGTTGTATGAGTAAGGACAATCAGCAAACCAGGAATACACTGCAATTTGCGGTTTTCGATTCCCTGCTGGAGACCGTTATTTAAATCCTGCTTTATCCTTTTCATTTTGCCGCCCAGAGGCTGTAAGCCCCTTCCTGTAAATGTCATAGACAGTGTTTTGAAAAAATTTTGAAATCACATAGAGCATTAGCACCCATTTCGATTGCCTTTTTATAAGCAAATTCTATGACCTGAGACATCTCGACATAATCATAAAACCAGATTTTATATTCAGGAGAATATTCTGAGCTATGGGGACGGTAACTATTATCCTTTGATTTCTTTCCTGAAGTCGCTGATTTATATTCAGCACCTGATCTAATAGAAAATATAACTAAACCCACAGGTTCATATTTCCCAGGGTACGAATATGGAGTGAAAAGAAATCCTTTTTTAGTATATTCTCGAAAATCTGCACCTGAAATTGACGTCTCCTTTTCAATCTTTGTAATTTTACGTTCACATCCAACAGACATGAATAAAATAGTTATCAATAATAAACACCACCATTTCATGATAGCACCTCCCATAAAAAATCACAAAGTTTGATATATCAGTTTAATCCTTATCAAAATAAAAACGGCCACCAGTAGAGAATCGGGTTGAACGTGACCCGCAAGTCGCCTGGAGCACGAATGACGGATTACAACAAAATCAATATCGATACGAAATAATTTTAAAATTTATACAAGACAGATATGCTATAGCACGGGTATATCCCGGGAATCACCCGCAATTCAATTACTTTTTGACAGTGACGGTCATCGGTTGAACGGAAATTATTCCAGTGAACACCCCTATCACCAGGTCGACAAATTCGAACGACGTGGTGACTTCATAATCCTTCGCGTCACCCGCCATTTGCTTTGAGTCTACATTGTTCAGCGGAACAAGCCCGAACAATATATACCACTGTCTTTCCGAGGTTGTGGTGCTGCCCTGGGCCCCATTTCCAACCGTATGTTTCATGGCATAACAACCCGCCATTAAGAGAAAAGAACAAATTAAAAAGATACTGGTAATCTTTCTACTCATAGTCTCACCTCCCTTCCATCATCAATTTGAAAATTTTATAGAACCAATAGACGATTCGAGCCCTCTGATAATCCCTGGGTATCCTGATCGTGCTATAGCATAGTCTAGTTGAAAAATATTTTGATTAGGTGGCGAAAAAATTAATTTGAAAATGACCATTTTTTCTGAGAGGATCAGATATTGATAAATTTCTGTTGATTCAATCTGAAATCTACCAGGATTAATTTGATGGCGGGTTGCTATGCGATGAAACATACGGTTGGAAATGGGGCCCAGGGTAGCACCACAACCTCGGAAAGACAGTGGTAAATACTGTTTGGGCTTGTTCCGCTGAACAATGTAGACTCAAAACAAATGGCGGGTGACGCGAAGGATTATGAAGTCACCACGTCGTTCGAATTTGTCGACCTGGTGATAGGAGTGTTCACGGGAATAATTTCCGTTCAACCGATGACCGTGACTGTCAAAAAGTAATCCGGTTGCAGGTATTCCTGGGTACACGTGCTATAGCATATCTTTTTTTGGAATTTGGAATTTGGAATTTTACTCATTGTCCTGTACGTACCTCTGCACAAAGTATTTCGCCGTCAGCGGCTCGCCGCCGCAGGCCTGTTCCACAAACTCCGGCCAGGGCAATTTTTTACCCGCAGCAAATACCTGCGTCTTTAAATAAGTGCCAACCTCCGGTTGATTCCAGAAATCCTGAACCCCGTATTTTTCCTTGATCGTATTCAGCACCTGCGCCGCAAATATTTCACCCAACTGATAATTGTGGTAATAGACCGGATAGGTGGCAATGTGGATCTTGGCAGCCCACTCATTCCCCTGCGGATTATCGGGACGCCTGACCAACTGGTATTTCTCCACCAGATTCCACCACAGACTGTCAAGATTCTGTCCGGGATCGGTATAAAGGGATTTCTCAAAATTGAAGATCACCATACTCCAGCGGGCGAAAATCAGTTTGGACAAACGGGCGCTGGCCTGCGTGGTTTCCCGGATTTTTTCAACTTGCGCAGGTGAAATATTCAAGGCCTGCGCCATCCAGGCGGCATCGGAGGCAAAATCCTCCAAACAAATTGGCAATTCCCTCGGTCGTAAAAGAATGGGCTGGTTCCCGCAGCAGGAACGGTAAAGTCTGATCGATATACTTGTCATAATTCGCATGTCCCAATTCATGCAATACCGTCTCCATCCAGCGCATATCCGGTACAATATTACACAGAATACGGATATCCTGCTTACGGTCGATATTAAAGGAAAAAGCGTGTTGATTTTTTCCCGCACGCTCAAACAGATCACTGCGCTGTAAAATATCTTCGACCGGCATATTTAATGAACCGAAATACTTCTGAGCCAGAGCCGGGATATCGGCTTTACTATAATACTTGTCAAGATTAATCTGGTAAATCGCCGGGGCTTCCTGGGCGAACAGATCTTCATAATGCCAGGGACGCAGTTGCTCCCGCCTGATCCCATAGCGTTTGCTGAATACTTCTTCGATCTGGTCATGTACCTGCCGGTATGGTTCTGCAGTTAAAGTGTACAATTCATTAAATATTTTTTCCACCTGCTCCGCATCCATTTCAGTCAGATCCATCTTCATATAAAAATAGTTTTTATAACCCAGTTCGTTGGCAAGGCGATTACGCAGACCGGCCACTTCGACCAGATCTCCGGCTACCTGCCCTCCTATATTTTTCTGCGCCCGCCATATTTTTTCCCGGACCGCAGAATCCTTTTCACTTTTCAGAACCTGGGCGACCTGATTATCGGAATAAGCAGTACCACCCTCCCAGGCCGTGCGGTAATTGGCATAGGTATTTTCAAGTTTAGTGGAAAGTTCGGTCTCCTGTTTATTCAGCAGCGGATCGATCTGCCGGCTCAGATATTCTTTATATAACAGATCCAGTTGCCGTTTCAGCAGAGGCGTCTTCACCACATCCTGCTGCTGCAATTTTTGCAGGTAACGGAAATGTTCCTGGTTCTGGTGTAATGAATCAAGCAGCAGACTCATCCGGGTCAATTCAGCAAAGTATTCATCCTTACCTGTAGTATAAGCATTCCATTCAGCCTGGCTGCGCAGGGTGGTTAAAGGTTCTACCCTGGATTCATAGTCAAAAATAAATTTTTGCAATCCATCCTCCGAAAGCGTATAGGACTGATTAACTGTACACGAGGAAAAAATAAAAATGTATAACAAACTTGACAGGGCTAAAACGAAAAACTTTCTCATCTTCTCTCCTCAGCAAAATAACGGTTTCAACCTGCTTAATTAAATCCTTGAACCGCGAATATCTCTACTATGAACTGCGATACGAAATATAAATTATTTTAATAAGATCATCTTATTAGTAGCGGTAAAATCACCTGCCCTGAGCAGGTACAGATAAACACCGCTGTTAACCGGTATTCCCGACTGGTTAAGGCCGTTCCACTTGACCGCATAGGTACCGGCACTTTTAATCTCATCAACCAGAACTTTAATTAATTGCCCGCTCAGATTGAATAGTTTTAATGTTACTGGCTGAGGAGTGACTGCAGCGATCGTATATTCTATAGTTGTTAGCGGATTGAACGGATTAGGATAATTCTGTTTCAGAAAATATGTCGGCGGGACGTTCTGCTGGCGAGCCAGACTGACTGCTGTACCCTGCGGTACGATCTCTTCAACCGTATTTACTGCATAGGACGCAGAATCCAGGCCACCTATAACATACAGACCGCCAGCATAGGCCACAGTCGCCATCCAGTGTCGTTTGCTGCTGAGCCGGGTATTGGAGAGCGTCCAGGCATTACTGAGTACATCGTACACCACCGCACTGCGATAACTGGCACCGGTATTACCGCTGACGTTACCGCCCACACAGTAAATTGAATCATTGATCACGCCCATAGCACAACCGCCGACCGGATAGGGAGAATTAGCCAGGCGTGTCCACTGATCATTTGCCGGCGTATATTTATAAAAGGCGGTATCGGTATAGCCAATAATATAGAGATCATTCTTATACAGAACTGAACTCAGGTCCCAGAGTGCTGTGGTTCCGTTGTTGGTTTTCGTTTCCCAGCCGTTCAACCCGATATTATAGGAATAGGTATTTCCATTCGAGTCAAACAAATAAATAATGCCGTTATAATATGATGAGGTAATTCCCCAGGTCTGAGTATTCGGACTCGTTGCCAGGTAGGTCCATTCACCGCTGATCAGGTTATATCTGCGGGTATAGTTGGCAGCAGCGGGCCAACCGCCGATCAGGTAAACATCATTGCCCAGCAGAATTGATTTGGGATCCCACATATTATTATCCGGGATACTATCATGGTGACTCCAGGTGATACCATCATATTTATAAACGCGCGGATAACAAATGCTGCCGGACCAGTTATTAGAACCGCCAAAATGAAAAATCTGATTATTCCAGACCACCGCCGTACCTGCACCCAGCGGGATCGGTAAATCGGGAATCTGTTGAGCAGGAACAGGCAGGGCCAGGATCGACAATAAAAATAAGGAAAGATAAGTAATGTTAATTCCTCTCATATTACCCCCTTTTGTTGATTCAAGAATAGATGCGAGGATTTGATGACCGCCGATAATTGTTATTCACGTCTTTCTTCTTCCGTGTCTTGTCTTCGGTCTTCTCCGCTGCGGCGATCCCGGTTATATTTTTCCCACATATAAGTCATATATTTTTGTCTATAAATAGAGAGCAATTTATCCAGCAGGTCACCCATGCCATTCTGGGATTTTAAACTGACATGAACATCAGTAATGGTTTCCAAAACTGTATCATCGTCGGCCAAAACTTGAATTTTCATATTTTTTCCTCTGAATAATTTCAACGGCCCTGCCCTGCAGAAGTCATATAAAGATTTTTATGAAATATAACAGATATGCAGGAAGAATAAAACACATAAATGGTCTCATACCAATAGTCAGGAATTCATAGTACCTGAGTTCCTTAGTACCTTAGTGCCTTTGTGCCTATTATCTATCCTGACTGTTCACTTTGCAAATAATTGCTGTGATATCATCCTCCTGCGGCTGGTTCTGCCTGAAGGTGCGGACCGCCTGATAAAGCCCTTCCAGAGTTTCTCTGGCACTCTCCTGTTGCAGCGATCGCACGATCTCCAGAACCCGGGTATAACCGAATTCTGATTTGTCCAGAGCATGAGCTTCCACAATCCCGTCGCTGATCAAAATCAGATTATCTTGTCCTTGCAGAGGAATAGGCTCACTCTTAACATAAATCTCGCGGGTATCAATTCCCAGGGGGATACCCTTGCTGTACAGGATACAACTTATCTCGGCAGCATGATTCAGCAGGTAAGCAGGTACATGACCGGCCCCGGCAAATTCAATTGTTTTTCTCCCGGGATGCAGGCGAACCAGCATCATAGTCACATACTGCCGGTCATTCAGATGCGACTTTAATTCATGGTTTAGCCATCCCAGTACAATACCCGGATCCGATTCGACCCTGGCAAAGGCATGCAAATAAGCCCGCACTCCAGCCATGATCAGGGCCGAACCGATGCCATGCCCGCAGACATCGGCAACCACCAGCCAGATGTAACCATCATGGGTTTTGATAAAATCGAAATAATCACCGCCGGTTTCCACGGCCGGAAAGGCTGCTCCGGCAATATCAAAACCGGCTGCGGATATTTTCTGCTGATAAAACCGCTGCTGTAATTCACGGGCCAGCCGCAATTGCAGATCCTGTTCGTGCTTCTTTTTCAGTTCGGTGATATCCTTGATTACCGAAACAAAATTTGTGACCTGCCCATCCTGATCTTTCATTGGTGTAATGGTCTGCTGGCACCAGATAAGTTCCCCATTCTTCTTTTTGTTGACAATGGTATCTTTAAAAGGTGTACCACTCAGGATTATATCCCACAAATTATCGTAAAATGCCTCATCCTGTAAACCGGATCGGAGTATCCTGGGCGTCTGGCCGTATACCTCTGCCCGGAAATAGCCGGTTAAATTTTCAAAGGCCGGATTAACATATTCAATAATCCCCTGCGTATCGGTGATGATTACACCATCTGCTGTCTGTTCCACGGCACTGACCAGTTTTCTTAAAGTTGTTTCTGTCCGGCGCAGTGTCTGTTCCGATTCAATAAGTCCGCTGATATCGCGGATGATCACAATCCCGCCCTCGATATCCGGATTTACACTCTTCAGCGGACCGCCAGTGATGCTGATAAAAATCCCCTGCGGCCGTCGTTCATTTTTAATAAACATGACTTCATCGGTTACCTCCTGCCCGCGGATAGCACGGGCCAGCGGCAGATCACCAGGCGGATAAGGGGTAATCTGGTCGGGAAGGTAGCAGCCGTATGCAGCAGTCCATTCTTCGGGACGCACATCTTTCAAACCAATACCGAGAATTTTTTTAGCCACCGGATTGAAATAAAGGAATTTCCCTTCGTTATCGGCTACAATCACCCCTTCGAGCAGGCTATCCAGGACGGAATGAAACAGGTTCTGATTTAAAATCACCGAATCAGAATCGCGCGTGGAGTCCACCTGTTTTTTTTTGAATTTTGTCTGCATTATTATCTTTTCTTTTTTATTCCGGGTACATTTAAGTAATGACGATCAATAACACCAGCGCTGCAGTAATTTGAACTGAAAGTACCCGCCTGATCTAATTTAATTGTATTTATGACAGAACTGTTGTTTAAGCTGTAATGGTGAGTAAAGTGTTATCTAACTGGGCTATATATTGTTTCAGCGATGCAGTAGCCGGTCCATTGACTACCCCACCGCTGGTATTAAATTGACTGCCGTGGCAGGGGCAGGTGGACGTGCCATTGCTAAAAGCACCTATAGTACAACCCTGATGAGTACACCTGCGGCTGTAAGCCTTAACTTCAGCGGCACTGGCGCGGAACAATAAAATTCCCAGGCTATCTACAGCATTGGCACCAAGAGCCAGGGTACCTCCCACATTCAACAGGGCCTGGTTAGCAGTCTGGCTGAGATCGAGTGTAAATGAAGCCGGTTGACCGGTATTGTCCGGGCCGGTCGGACTGGATTTGGCACAACTTTGAACATACGAAACCAGGGCGCCAGTTACAGAAATAGTTCCGAGCGATCTTAAGCTTGTCTGTAAAAATTCCCGCCGGGTAACTGACATAATGCCGTCCTCGTTAATTTTTTTTATTTTATCAATATATAATTTAACGACCCGGCCCGGGGGTAAATTCCCATTCTATATAAATAAAAAACGCCGCGTGGTTAGACGCGGCGCCGGCTTGCAAGTAAAAGTAAATTTGTTTATTCAGCTAAAGACAAATTGGTCGCCTGTGGACCCTTTTGTCCCTGAACAACTTCAAATTCAACTTTTTGACCGTCTTTCAGGGTACGGTAGCCAGTGCCCTGAATGGCACTAAAGTGGACGAAAACATCTTCGCCATTTTGGCGGTTAATGAATCCATAACCTTTTTTGGCATCAAACCACTTAATGGTGCCGACTTCACGTTGTGACATAATGAAACTTCTCCAAATTATTTGAAACTTGAACAATTAATTCTTCCTGGCTATTCTTAATCCCGGCCAAAGACCGGTTTCGGAACATCCCGGAAAGTCGTAAATTGTAATCAATATTATGATACTATGCAAGAAATATATTTATTTATATATAATTTTATTTAAAATTTTGGTTGAAAGTTTTATACTATATCAATATTATTACTTGAATAATCTATCCTAATATAATGAGAGGAAAACGTATGAAAAGTATAATTGTTATCGTCATATTTATTTTTGCGTCAATGCTTTGTTCCTGTAAAAAATCCGATACAGGCGGGACACAGCAGGAAAGCACTACCACTACACTGACTGTGCAAGTTGATTCAGCCCTGGTTGATTCAGTCGTGTCCGAGTTGCAGAAAAATACGGACGAGCTTAAAAATGAGGCCGAAGATCTCCAGAAAGAAGTTGATGATTTACTGAAATAATTACTCCAATTAATCCATATATATTCGTAACCAAGAGGTATGTCATGAAACAATTAATGCAAATTATGCTGGTCATCGTCCTGGCAATTTTCTTAGCCGGTTCCGGATCACTTTTTGCTCAGCAACCAGACAAAACCAAACCGCAAAGCGAAAAACAGGATAAATCCAAACCGGAAAAAGTGGATCAGGACAAAACCAAAGAAGCCAAGATGAAAAAGGTTAAAGACCAGGAAAGGATAAAGGAAGATAAAGAACAAAAAAGAAAAAAAGCAGAGTTCGAAGAGAAGATGAAGGAAAATGCTAAAAAGAAACATGCCGACCAGGAACTGAAAAAGGATGATAAAAGAAAAGCAATGGATTCGACCAGGGACGGGGAACACGGGTCAGGGTCATGCTTATGGTAAACATAAAGGGGATTTATCCGGTCGCGAATTTGGTCAGCAACGCTCTATGGATGCCAGATCCAAAAAGCAAAAGATCGAAGATGCTGAAAAAAGTATCGAACAGACTGAAAAATCGATTCAGGTTTCTAAGGTGAAACTCGATTCGGTCAGGGCCAAATTGGACAAACAGGAAAAGTCAGGTGAGATTAAAGACAAGACTGAAATTGAGCAAAAAAGAGCTAAGATAAGGACAGCCCAGGAAAAAATTAAAGCCATGGAAGAACGGATCAGACGCGGAAGGGAAACCGTGGCCAAAGAGAAAGTGGAACTCGAAAAATAAGAAAAAGGGGCACAACCGTGCCCCTTTTTTTTACTAGAAAGCAAAATCCAGAGCAAGCAGAAATATATTTTCTTTTAACTTGTCTGTTTTCCCTACCTGCCGGTGAGTGAATTCTGCATGTAAAGCTGACATTGACAGCTGTCCAGTCGCCCAGGTAATACCTGGCCAGCGCTGAATAGGCATTTATCTGGTTCTCCGGATATGCGGAGGGTGAGCTGGTCCAATTATATAATACTGAAGCAACCAAACGGTTATCAAGTGCTCCGGCATAATCAAGTTCGACCAGGCCGCCGCTGTACTCATAGTTTTTATCAGGATCAATACGATTGAAGGCTTTATCATCCAACCCTTGCATGTATAACAACTGGATATTCCAGGATGAGTAATTAAAACTGCCATTGAGGCCATAGCGGTAGAACGGTTTAGATCCGTGGCCATCGAAGGCACCTGTCGGAGTAGGCATACCCATCGTTGTATCTGCCCAGCCGTAATAACCAAAGGCACCGATCCTTTGGCCGGCACTCTGCCCGTCACCTCCCCCGAATGTTTTTGATAAATTACAGTAAACATCCTTATTGGTATTATTGTCGGCGTTAGCCCCGTTGCCATTGACAATTCCCAATCCGTATTTAAAACCATTGCGAAAATGGCCGGTGGCTTCCAGTCCGATCTGGTTATCATCAAATACATAATTATTGGCCGGCGTGGTGAGGGTGTAGATCTCATAGGGTTGAAACAGATAATATGAACGTTTCGAACTGAAAGCATGATAGGAAGGTTCAAAACGGCCTACTCTTAAGTTCAGGGCATCCTGAACGATATTACTGAAGATCAAACTGACAGACTCCAATCCGGCCAATTGCGCGGGATTGGCCCCGTCATCAGATCCGCTGTAGTCAGCAGCCGGTTCGTCTATCCGTGGCGTATATATCAGCAGAAACGAGATGTTTTTATGCAGTACCCCGGCAGCCAAAAAATCAAAACCATACAGATTGAAACTCGATGATTTACCTCTACGATCTGCATCATAGAAATCATATCCTAAAGTCAGCCGCATGGCAATCGGCGTCGAAAGGTCGAAGACATTTTTCTCTTTTCCTTCCTGTCCCGGAATTTGATAACCATTATCCCGGTAGCGTTGTCCAAAATCATTTAATTTAGTATAGGCAGTATGGCACATGTTGCAATTGAAACCATATTTCCGGGCAAAGGCAGGAATAGCATTACTGCTGCCGGGCAGTGAGAGCAGAATAAAAGCCAGGCCGGTTATAATGATCGTTAACTTTTTCATACTCTGGTCCTCCATTAAGGTAATTCTGCTGCCGGAACCGGTTTTACATTGGCAACTTCCGGATTGGTACTGGTCATGGCCCGGGTCATAAAAGCCACCAGTGCCTCTATCTCGGCTTCAGTCAGTCCGAGTGGAACAATCAGCGGATCCAGATTTGGATCAGCGGTACGCCCGCCTACATTATATAATTCCACGACATCGCGCAGGGTTTTTTCTGTGCCACTGTGCATATAAGGTGCCCGTAAGGCAGCATCGCGGACGGTCGGTGTTTTAAAAGCGCCTTTATCGCGCGGATCTTTGGTAATCACATATCGCCCATCATCCGGTTTGGCGGGATCATATTCTGTGACAGCCAGATTATGAAAGCGGCCATCGCTGAAATTTGGTCCCCAGTGACAAGCGGTACAATGCCCTTTGCCATTAAATATTTCTAAGCCCTTTTTTTCCTGTGCGGTCAAAGCATTCTCATCCCCCCGTACATATCGGTCAAAGGGAGAATCGGTGGTCACTACGGTTCGTTCATAAGCGGCAATCGCCTGGGCAACGTGATCAATCGTAACTTTTTCTGTTCCAAAGACATGCTTGAATTCATCTACATAACCGGAAATATTATCAACGGTTTTGAGCATGACATCATGGGTATTACCCATTTCAATCGGATTGGCGATTGGACCCTTAGCCTGTTCTTCCAGACTCGGTGCCCGTCCGTCCCAGAATTGCAGCGGATTGTAAGCGGAGTTTGAAACAGGCGGAGATCTGCGTCCTCCAAGTTGTCCGGCGATACCCTTGCTGGTCGGTCCTTCATCAGACCAACCTTTGGCGGGATCATGACAGGTGGCACAACTGATGGTGTTGTCCTGTGATAAACGGGTATCAAAATACAGTTGTTTGCCCAGCAGGATTTTCAGTGCTGTTTGCGGGTTATCCGGCGGGACATTCACTGCCGGAAGATTTCCCAGTTTTTGCGGACCCAGGATATGCACATTGATGGCGGTCAGCGGCTTGGCTGCCTGCTCTTGAGCCAGAAGGAGTGCTGGAAAAAAGACTAAAGCGAAACTGAACAAAAAGGTAAGTTTGGTCATAGTAGCCCCCTATGTTGGTATGATTAATATATTTATTAAAAATCAATTTGAATGTCAATAGAATACTGACCTGGCTGGCGTCTGGACCGAATTGTTTTAAGCAGAAGATTACTAAGAATCGATCCCGCCCATGCTGTATTAAAAAGCCCGGAACCAATTTTTAAAAATAGATATCAATTTAAATTGTGTATCTGATTAAATTCATTTGGCTTTTAACATTTTTACTGATAATTTTTTGATATGCTTGGACCAGGAACAGATTCTGCAGGGACATTCGCATGAAATTTAAGCGGCTGATGATTTTTATTGCCGGCATTATTACACTGATACTTATTTATTGGTTTGTGCAGCAGTATTACCAGCATAAAACTCGTCTTACTACTGTCAATACGGATATACCCGTATCTGTCACTATTGCCCGGAGACAGAAACTCGTCACGATTTTTTCTCTCAGTGGAATTGTCAGTTCAGGCCAGGGCAATATCAATGCCTTAAAGCAAGGCGAAACAACAGGACTTATACCTGCTGATAATTCCACGGTGCAGGTCAAGATAAATGTCACTGAACGGGAAGCGTTCAGGCTGAAACCTGGAGACGAGGTAAAAATAACTACCGAGATATATCCAGGCTATATTTTCACCGGACGCATAACCAAAATCGCACCCAGGGCCAGGGTCGCCCGAACCTACCCGGTAGAGATTGCCGTGCCTTACAAGGCTGAATACCCGCTTGAACAGGGAAAGTCCGTTCAGGTATATTTTAATTCATATACCCCCGACGAGGCCCTGACAGTTCCCCGGTCTGCTCTGCTGGGCACCATCAAACATGCCAGGGTATTCCGGATCAAAAAAGGGGTCGCCAATCTGCGCATCGTGATTATCGGCCGGCAATCAAGTGAATTTCTTGAAGTACTGAACGGTATCAGTCGCGGGGATACGATTGTAGTCGGAGGCCAGAATAATCTGGTGGAAGGTGCCAGGGTAAGTATAGTAAATTAATACAGGAGGTTTTGCCATGTTCAAGGATCATCCCAGGGGATTGTTTGTTGCTTTCTTTGCGAATATGGGCGAACGTTTCGGATTTTACACTATGATTGCCATTTTTGTGCTGTTTATGCAGACTAAATATGGTATGACTGCAGCAACCGTTGGCTGGGTGTACGGTATTTTTATGGGCTGCGTCTATTTTTTACCCTTGCTTGGCGGATATATTGCCGATCGCTTTCTTGGTTATGGCCGGACTATTAAAATTGGTCTGGTTGTGATGTTTCTTGGTTATCTGTTATTGGCCACTCCGACAGCTATGAATTCCGGGCTACTGCTGGTTTTTACGGCTCTGGGTGTGATAGCATTGGGAACCGGACTATTTAAAGGAAATCTGCAGGCACTGGTCGGTAAGATGTACGATGATCCGCAATACAGCCCCAACCGGGATCGTGCTTTCAGCATTTTTTATATGGGCATTAATATTGGCGCCATGTTCGCGCCGACCGCCGCTGAAGTAATAAATAACTGGATTCTTGCCAAGGCACATTATTTCTATGATAACCGGATTCCTGCCCTGGCAAACCAGTTCCTGAAAAATAATTTGTCCGATACCAGTACTTACCTGTCCATTGCTCAGGCTCAGGATTCCTCGCTGACCCTGGCAACCCTGGCTTCATTTTCGGAGAATTATATTAATGTGCTGAGTAAATCATATCATTACGGCTTTGGCGTGGCCTGCATCAGTTTGATCATTTCGATGCTCATTTTCTGGGGATTCCGGAAATATTACCAGCATGCGGATTTTATGGCTCATCAGCAAGACCAGCAAAAAAACACTACTATAATAGTCGAAGAACTGACCGCTGAACAAATCAAACAGCGAGTCCTCGCGCTTGGTCTGGTCTTTTTCGTGGTTATTTTCTTCTGGATGTCTTTTCACCAGAGCGGATTAACCATGACCTATTTTGCCCGTGATTACACGCAACCAAGCGTCGGAAAGTTGACCAACATCTGGTTTGATCTGTTCGCTTTACTGCCTATTCTCTTGACCCTGGTTGGAATCTATTTTGTAATCAGAAGAAAAAGTACGACCACGGTGCGTTTTGCCGGGGCAATTTTCGCCGTGGTTTTTGCTTTACTGACCTATCTGCGTTTTAATACATATGGGGAGGTCAATCCGTTTACACCACAGAAATTTCAACATTTTAATCCTTTCTTCATCGTGGCCCTGACCCCATTAGTTGTGGCCTTGTTTGGTTATCTGAATCGGAAAGGGATTGAGCCGTCAGCTCCCCGTAAAATCGGTATGGGAATGTTGACAGCCGGCGGGGCATTTTGTTTATTGGCAATCGGTTCGCAAGGATTAGCCAGCCCTGCTGAATTAGCAGGACAGGTAGCTCCTGCCGATATGCTGGTTTCTCCTTACTGGTTGATTTCCACATATTTTATTCTGACCATTGCTGAACTGTTTCTCAGTCCTATGGGCATTTCTTTTGTAGCAAAGGTAGCACCGCCAAAATATAAGGGCAGAATGCAGGGAGGTTGGTTTGCTGCTACCGGCGTAGGTAATTACCTGCTGCTGCTAGGCGGGTATTTATGGGGGACCGTCTCTTTATGGGTATTATGGTCAATTTTTGTGATTTGTTGTTTGCTATCGGCCGCGTTCATTTTTTCGATTATGAAGCGTCTGGAGCGCGCTACGCAGAGTTAAAACAATTAACTTTGTTGTTCAATCAGCCGATTATATTGACATAATCGTCTAAAGAAAAACCTAGTGTAAGACCGTTCATTTGCATGAATTTTAGCAAGCTGACAAAATTTATACTGACCAGACCCGATCTACTTGACGAAGAACAAAATCGCATCGCGTTAATACTGCATACCTTCCTGGTGCTCATGGTCATAACCTGCGTTTTAATGATCATCGTCTGCCTGCTTAACAGTTGGTACATTTCTTTTTACATCCTTTCCGGCACTGCCCTGATAGTGCTGATTTCGCTCTTCCTGACCTACCGGGGCCGAATACAATTAGCCAGTATTATTACGCTGATCTGTTTACTGTGCGCGATATCCATTTCTGTCTATAAAGGAGATGGCATACATGACGTCAGTGCGCTGACCATTCCGGTTATGATTATTTTAGCCAGTCTGCTGCTGGCCAGAAAAAGTTATTTGCTTTTCATTGCTCTCACCATTGTGGCCATAGGCAATGTGGAGTATTTCCGCCTGAGAAAAGGCTACATACAATTTTACGGCGATGATCCATTATCTGAATTTATAATCTGGGTCCTGATCGTGGTGATAACCGCAACCATGGTTCGTCTGCTTACGGAAAACATGCTTGAAACTATCGGGCGGATCAAAGAGAGTGAAATTAAATACCGGAATATTTTCGAAAATATTCAGGACATTTATTTTGAAATCAATCCGGATGGCACCCTTTTAGAGATCGGTTATTCCCTGGAAAAAATACTGTTATATTCCAGGAACGAATTGATCTACAGATCAGTGATCTCTTTATATCAAAATCCGGAGCAACATACAATTTTCATGAACCAATTATTGCAGCATAACCATATCAGCAATTATGAACTACCCATGCTGGATAAAAAGGGTGATATACATTATATGTCCATTAATGCAACTCTGGTACAGGCCGACGATGGAATCCCCCTGAAAATATTCGGCTCGATGAGAGATGTGACCGAAAAGAAACTGCTGACGGAGCAACTGATCCAGGCGCAAAAAATGGAATCGCTGGGGCAACTGGCCGGCGGCATTGCCCATGATTTCAATAATCTGCTTACAGTAATTAACGGGCATTGTGAAATAGCTTCGCTGAAGCTTAAGACAAATGATCCCGAGATAAAAAAAGACCTGACGGCCATCCAGGCGGCCGGAACAAGGGCGACCAAACTGACCCAACAAATTCTGGCTTTCAGCCGCAAGCAGATCATTGAACCCAGAATTGTCGATCTCAATCAACTGATCACGAATTTAGATACGATGTTGTACCGCTTACTGGATGCCGACATCACTCTGGAAATGCAATTGCATCCGGAGTTGCCCAAAATAAAAGCTGATCCCAATCAACTCGAACAAATCATCCTTAATCTGATTGTCAACGCCAAAGATGCCGTCAAACGCCATATTGAGCCCAGTGCCACCAAACTAATAATCATGTCAACCAATCCGCTGACAGTCGACGAATCGTACCAGGGCAACTATGCGGAAATCAAAAAAGGCAGTTATATTTTACTCACCGTCCATGATACCGGTATCGGTATCGACAAAAGTATTCTCAATAATATTTTTGAACCGTTTTTTACTACTAAAGAAAAAGGGACCGGGCTGGGTTTATCCATGGTTTATGGGATTGTGAAGCAGAATAACGGATTTATTACGGTTGAGAGTACTCCCCGGCAGGGTTCGACCTTTGAAATTTACTGGCCGGTAATAAATATAATCTCCGAGGTGCAAAGCACCTCGGAGGCGATATAATTTTAATCATCCATCCCGTGTCGTGGCCCGGACTGGTTATCGAAAAAGAGACGTTGTTTCTCATTCAGTATTTTGCGCACGTCTTGATGATGTTTTTCACGTATCTTCATCATTTCGGTTTTAAGTTTTCCGATTTCTTCGATAAGACTATTTATCCGTGACATACTGACTTCGGCAGCAGTAGTCAGCGTATGCAACTGGGCCTGTTTTTCAGCCAGTTCATTCTGCAAAGGTTGCATGCTTTTCATATGTTCAACCTGCAGTTTCTCCATTTGTGCCTTCTGTTCATCGGTTAAATCCGGGATATCCTTTCCACACTTCATCCCTTGCTGATGGGACCCCATGCCGCAGCAGGGCCGTCGATCAATCAACTCCTGGTCCCATTTTGCCCATTTCATGTTTCGGCGGTTGGGCCCAGCAAAATGTTGCCAGCAGGAACACGATTAAAATGGTTGAAATGATTGTTTGCTTCATAGCTTCTCCTTTATTTTTGTTTGTTACATTTCGATCTGATCAGACCTTGATTAGTATTTCTCATTTATATCTCTTACCGGAAGAAAAACTCAGTGTCATCCGCAGCGGGAGCATTTCCCGGTTCGTGACGGGGTCCGAAATCTTGCTTTTCCGGACGGGGACCGGACATTTCCGGGGCTGGCCCCATCAGTTTCCTGAGCAGAATTTCAAATTTTTCTCTCTGTTCTGGCGTACAGGCAGATCGCAATTCCCTGAAGTGCTCAACAATACTTCCGTTCACGTTCGGTTTCTTTTTCACCGATGAGCCTGGTCAGTTCCCTGATCCGTGCCGTATCGGGCTCTGTTTTAGCCACTTCGTCCATTAACTCCTGCCGGATAGAAAATATTTCCCTGTGCAATGGCTTCATCCTGGTAAAATGCCGCTGGCGGATGTCCTCGAATATTTTACTTTGTTCGGCAGTCAGGTTAAGATTCTGTTCCAGTACTTTTGCACCATGGCGCCGGTTCCTGACATCCTCCCGCGGATGCCGGACCGGAATGTGAAATTGGTTATACCAGATCGTCGACAAAGTGAACAGATTCAATAATACCAGGATCACGATAATCCACAGCGAAATTTTATTTTTGCTGAAATAATCCATCTCTCTCCCTCACTTGCTACCGGTAAATAAGTCACGGTCGTCCTGATTCAGGTTATACTCCGTGGCTAATACCGTCAGCGTATCGTCAGTAAAATCCTTACCCTGACCGTTGCTTAAATAAACCAGTACGGCCGTGCTAAGATTTAACACAATTATAATTCCGATTAATGCCGGACGCCACAGGCGCGAACTGAATATAGTCCCATGGTTTTCTTCTTCCTTGTGCCGGCTATCCATTTTCGCCTGCAGGCGGGTATAAAAGTACGGAGCGGCAGGCAGTTTTGGCAGTTGCTTAAAACAGTCCAGTGTCTTCTGTACCTCCTGATTGATAATTTCTTTTTTGTTCATGGCGACATCCTTATTTACTTACTATTAGACGAAATTGTACAACAAGAATTGCGCACCTCTATATATTTTTTTTATAGTACTGGTATAATTGGCGATATAGATTTTTTCTGGCCCGGTGCAACAGGGATACCACGGCGGAAAGTGTTATACTCATGATTTCGGCGATCTCGGAATTATCATAGCCCTGGTACTTGCTCAAGGTGATAGCGATCCCCTGGTTTTCCGGCAACGATTTCACGGCGTTATGTAAAATCTGTGCCCGTTCTTTTTGTTCGACATTGTAATCGGGCAGACTATTTGCTTCGGCCGGCGGTTCCTCGGCAGACCCGGCCAGAGCGAAGAGACTGCGCAACTGCGCTGTCCGTTTTTTGCGTTTTTTCTTACGCAGCAGATCTAAGGACCGGTTAATGGCGATCCGGTTTATCCAGGTACCCAATTTAGCCTCGCCGCGGAAATCATGAATTGATTGAAAAATCTCGATAAAAACTTCCTGGGCCACATCCTCCGCATCCTGCCGGTTATGAGTAAAAGCATAACAAATATTAATAACCCGTTCCTGATATGCTTCAACCAGTTCGGTAAATGAACGCGTATCTCCTGCTTTTAATCTGCTTATAAGGTCTGATTCCATATCAACAAATATAACCATGGCTCTTATAAAATAAGACGAAATTTATAAAAAAAATATGCGCCTCCTCGATCATTTTTTATTAGATTTAAGCATAGCAATATTTCATTGCTGAATAAGTTGCGTCATGATCGCATTAGTTCCTTAGTTCAATTGTATTATAGATCATAGGCAATAATCGGGGGGATTGCAGGAGTATCTCCCGGAATTTCCGGCATAATAAGGAGTGCATTTATGAGCAGGGTGGTGCTTTGTATATTTTGCATCATGGGGATCGCCTGTACAACTACCCATCAGGAGGTAAAAACTCCGCAGCAGCAGGTAGTACGTAATTATCAGATCAGCGGTTATATTGGTGCAAAGAAAAAACTAGCTGTAGCACTAACTTCGAGAATGCTACCCGTTTTGGTCAGCGGCGCCTGGGCGATCACCTTACCGACGTGTTATCTACTGAATTATCCCAAACAAACCGTTTCATTCTGATGGAACGAAGCCGGATAGATGAGATTGTGGAACAGGTAGCGCTGTCCCAGAGCGGACTAACTGAAGGAACTTTACAACAACTGGAACTTCTGGATGCCGATTATATCATTACAGGGACCGTTACCCATTATGCCGTGACCACAACCGGTTCCAGCGACCTGTTTTCACAGAAGAAAGTCCAGAACGCCGAAGTGGCGGCTGATCTGCGTATCATTGATCTACGCAGCGGTGAAGTTATTTTATCTGAAACCGGCCGTGGTACAGCCCAGCGCGAATTCAAGAAAGTTATGGGGATGGGCCAGGAAGGTGGGTATGATGAATCCCTGGAAATGGATGCCTTCCGCGTAGCGGTCATTGATCTGACCAACCGCATTATCCGGTTCATGGATAAGCGCCCCTGGCTTTGTGACGTGGTTAAAGTTAACGGCAGAGAATTATTCATCGATGCCGGACGGGAAAGTAATCTTAAACTACAGGATACTCTGCAAATTTTCCAAAAAGGTGAATTGATTACTAATTTGACCGGACAACCAATCGGTTATCGTGAAAAATATCTGGACGCAGGGGTGGTTTCTGAATTTGTTGGTGAGCGCGGTGCTATGTTGCAGGCAGTTCATCTGGATACATTTCAACTTCCCTTAATTTGCCGCCTGACCAAATAGAACCGATCAATTAATAGTATGTGTATGAAACCTGGCTTAATAATATCTTTCTGGTTGTTCTGCAGTTGGGCCTGTCAGCCACAGGCTAAATTCTTAGCCCCTGATTATATCAAACCAGGCCGGGTAGCGATTTTACCTACCATTAATCATACAACTGACGTAAAAGGTGGTATTGTCATTCGTCATCTATTATACGAAGAACTGGAAGATGAAGACGATTTTCAACTGGTACATCCTGATCTGATCGACTCACTGCTAAATCTCGAGGGTATCACCGATGGCGGGCAGTTGATTACTATACCGGATTCGGTCATGCGAGCAAATTCTAGCCGCCGATGGTCTGCTCTACCTCAACCTGCTGGAATGTGAGTTTTCTACCATTGGTATCAGCTCGACCAGAATCGTAAAAGTGAATTTTAAATTGTATACCGCTAACCATCAGCTGATCTGGGAAGATGAGCGGGAAGTGGATAAAGGTAAATCAACTTTTGATACAATATTAGGCACGCTGGTTGATCCGGCTAAAGCGGCCAAAGAATCGATAGAAGATTTTGGCAGACAAACAGGTGAAAAAGCTCTTAAGATGTGGTTGACCGAGCATGAATTAAAAGATGAGATGCTTGAAATTATCAAAAACTCTCTTGAAACACTGCCCTGAGATAAAACAGCAGCAAATTCCAAATTCCAATGACCAAATTCCAAATTCCAAGTCCCAACCAGGTTATTTATTCTCCGTGGAACTCCGTGCCTGAGGACTTCGTGGAACTCTGTGTAATTTTTTATCTCCAAAAATTCAGGAAGAGGGTGATGATCAAAGCATTAGTAAAATCGATGAAGAACGCACCTACCAGCGGCACTACCATAAAGGCCCGCGGCGCCGGTCCATATTTTTCCGCCAGTGCTCCCATATTAGCCATGGCATTGGCGGTGGTTCCCAGCATAAACCCACAGAAACCGCTGCTGATCACGGCAGCATCATAATCGCGGCCGGTCCAATGATAGATAAACCACAGGCAACTGACCGTGATAAGTACAATCTGAAAGAAAAGAATTACCAGCAGCGGCAGGGCCAAATCGGCCAGTTTCCATAACTTCAGGGTCATCAAGGCCATGGCAATAAACAGTGATAGCGCAACGTTGCCGATATCATCGAGAGTGCGCTGTGAGAGTTTCAACATGTGTCTGCTATCATCAATATTACGGAAAACCGCAGCCACAAGCATGGCTCCGATATAGGCCGGCAGTGTTATGCCCAGATTCAGGAAACAACGGCTTAACCATGAACCCACCCACATGGCCCCCAGGATTACCACGCAACTTTTAAGCAGCCGAAGGTATCCCTTGCTTTCGGCGGCCGGATCGTCAACAACCTGACCCTGATCCTGAGTTTCAGAATTGCCTGGTTGTGCCGCTGCAGTGGTCAGACCTGTTTTTTGTTTAACTGGCTTTAATTTATACTTGTCGATCAGATAAGTACCGATGGGTCCGCCCAGCAGACCACCGCTGGTGATACCGATCAGGGCTGCTGCAATTGCCAGCGAAGCAGCAGCCGGTACACCGGCCTCTTCGAATAATGGTGCAAAAGCCAGACCCGTAGCCGGTCCGCCGGTAAGGGTAACCGAACCAGTCATGACTCCAAACAAAGGATGCACCCCCAGAGGATAACTTAAGATAACGCCTAACAAATTCTGCAATACAGCAAAAATTGTGGCGATAATAAAAAAACTGACCACCCGCGGACCGGCAGTTTTTAAAAGAGACAGGCTGGCCCCGAATCCGATAGTGGTAAAAAAAGCGATCATCAGCGGATCCTGCAGCGTTGTGTCAAAAACAAAAAGTTCCAGGCCATTTTGCTGGGCGATCAGCATGATCAGTGCTAACAGTAATCCCCCGATAACCGGAGCGGGAATATTGAAACGATCAAACGGTTTAATAATGTGGCGCAGTCCATAACCGCTAAAAATCAGCAAACCGGACAAGGCTAAAGTCTGAATCAAATCAAGTCTGAACATGTTTTTACATCTTCCGGATATTGCGAACAGTAAAATTTAAATTACCAATAATTAAATAACAATGATCGAAAGATACTAAATGGTATTAAACAGATGCAATAAATTTAAAATGGTTACAATACTGACGGCGTTCTGATTCTATTCCGGGTTAAAAAAACCATTCTGGATATTGTCTGTTTATTCAGGTTTTCATAATTTATTATGAAAGTGAGGAATAGATCATGATAGATATAGCAGGTTATCAAATCTCCGCAAGTCTCTTTTCTTATTTAGTTTTACCTCTCTTTATTTTTTTCGCCCGCATCTGTGATGTGAGTATCGGCACCATCCGTATTATCATGATTGGCCGCAGCCGGCGCGGTATGGCTGCTCTGCTTGGATTTTTCGAAGTCATCATCTGGTTGATTGCCGTATCCCAGGTTCTCGGTCATCTCAACAATGTAATATCCTATATTGCCTACGGTGCCGGTTTTGCCGCCGGGAATTATGTCGGCATCTCCATTGAAAACCGGCTGGCCATTGGCATGCAGGCAGTGCAGATAATTACCGAAGAAAATCTGAAGGCCCTGTCCATGTTGTTGCGCCAGGAGGGATTCGGGGTAACCAATCTTGCCGCCAAAGGCCAAAAAGGACAAATGGATTTTATTTACGTGGTGACCCCGCGCAAGCGATCCGACGAAGTCCTGGCGATAGTAAAAGAATTCGATGCCAATGCCTTTATATCAGTCATGGATTTACGCAGTTCTTATGCCGGTTATGTCGATGGACAAAAACCGAATTCAACCAGCGGCTTATTCAGAAAGTGAATGCAGGAGCAGGTATGTATAAAACTATTTTTTTAGCATTGTCGTTTATATTTGTAATCAGCCTTAACGGATGCAAAGCAGAGAACCCTGCGGCAGGAGATGGTATGCAAGACAAGATAAATCAATTTGCAGCTACGCCGATCAGTTATAATGAATCATTGCTCGATGACCGGGAAAAAATAGTGATTGAAAAACTGTACCGGGCCGGTAAAGTGATCGATGAAATTTTTCTTAATCAGGTTTATGATCAAAATTTAGCTATCCGCGACAGTTTACAAAGACTGGCGGATGAACCGGGAAAATTATTGTATGAATATTTTACGATCATGTTCGGTCCCTTTGACCGCCTGGATCACAATAATCCGTTTATCGGCACTCGTTCTAAATCCCCGGGTGCAAATTTTTATCCGGCCGATATGAGTAAAGGAGAATTTGAAAACTGGATATTGCACCATCCTGAAGACAAACAACGCTTCACATCTGAATTCACGGTGATCCGCCGGTCCGCTGATAAGTTGACAGCTATTCCCTACTCTGAATTTTACAGAAACTATCTTGATCTGCTGGCCAGATATCTGCTGGAAGCAGCGGAATATTGCGATAATCCCTCGCTGCAGAAATATTTGCAAACACGAGCTGCAGCTTTTTCTACCAACGATTATTATGATAGTGACGTGGCCTGGATGGATCTCCGTGATCATAAAATTGAAGTCGTTATCGGACCATACGAGGTGTATGAAGATGAACTTTTCAATTACAAGGCTTCCTTTGAAAGTTTTGTGACGATCAAAGATCCGCTGGAAAGTGCCAAACTGGAAAGATTGACCAGTTATTTGCCGGAAATTGAACAGAATTTACCTCTGCCGGAAAAATACAAATCATCCAGCCGCGGCCAGGAATCGCCGATGGTGGTGGTCCAACTGGTTTTCTGCGCCGGCGATACCAAAGCCGGCGTACAGACCCTGGCCTTTAACCTGCCTAATGATGAGCGGGTTCGCCAGGCCAAGGGCTCCAAGAAAGTAATGCTGAAGAACATCCACGAAGCAAAATTCAATAAATTGTTATATCCCATCGCGCAGATAGTACTTGACTCTTCCCAACTGGCGGCGGTGACTTTCGAGGCCTTCTTCAATCACACTTTAATGCATGAGATATCACACGGTGTTGGACCGGGCCTGCTCGAAATTAACGGGCAAAAAACCGAAGTAAAAAAGGAATTAAAAGAGACCTATTCCAGGATTGAAGAATGCAAAGCCGATGTGCTGGGAATGTACAATAATATATTCCTTGTCGAAAAAGGGGTCTATCCTCCGTCTGCAGTCCAGCAGACATATATTACCTTTCTGGCCGGCGTGTTCCGTTCAGTGCGTTTTGGCATCAATGAAGCCCACGGTGCCGGTACTGCTATAATTTACAATTACCTGCTGGAAAAAGGGGGGTATGAGTTCAATCCGCAAACCCAGAAAGTAACAGTAAAGTTCGCTAAGATCAGTGCAGGTTTGCGGGATCTGGCTGCCGAATTGCTGACTATTGAAGCCCGTGGTGATTATCAGGGGGCTAAAACCTTGATTGAAAAATATGCCGTCAGTTCAGTTTCTCTGGCACTTTTAACTGCCAAATTGACACATCTGCCTGTTGATATCCGGCCGGTATTCGAAATAGAAAAGAAATTCAGGGACGATTAGTATTAAATATATCCGATTTTACTGATTAAAAACCGATCAATATTCATCAAATCTTTAAAAGATCGCAGAAATACGGACGATGATATCTTCTAGTGATGTCGTATATCTTATTAAGGAGGATATATGGTGGATACACAGGAAGAGCGTCGTGCCCTGGAACGCGTGAAAATCAAGGGTGCTGCCATCTTTTATCGCTTTGTTCACGATCTTAAAGTCATCAACCGGTTTCTGGGGCCGGAGCCTCTGGAGGATCTCACCTGGGGCAGTTTGCGCTTTGCGAGCGAAAAATTGATTCCACCGGGTGAAATTCTTGATGTGGAAATCTCTATTCCCGGTGAAAATAAACTGCGTCTGCGCGGCTGCGTGATCTGGATATCGGATATGCCCATTAATCAGAAATTTTATGCTGTAGTCCAATTTTTGGCTTACGGAACCACCAAACCGTATAATTCCATAAAAATTAAAGAACGCTTAAAACAAATTGTAGATAAATACAGCAGGATCATGCATTGAAACAGATCACCTTTTCCGATCAGTTTTTTGTTGAAGCCCTGATGGAAAATATTCCCGACAATATTTATTTCAAAGATCAGCAGGGAAAATTTGTAAAAATCAATAAATCACAATCGCTTTTTCTGAATTTGACTTCAGCAGAAGAAGCAATCGGTAAAACCGATTTTGATTTTTTTAAGCAGGAGCATGCCCAGCAGGCTTTTGTCGATGAAAAAAAAATAATTGAAACCGGTCAACCCCTGCTGAACAAGGAAGAACTGATCACAACGGTAAATGGAATCAGCAAGTGGTTTTCAGTGACCAAGGCTCCGCTTTATAATGCCGTCGGCAAGATCATCGGCACTTTTGGCCTGTCGCGGGATATTACCGCGCGCAAAGAATTGGAAAATGAACGGGAAGAACTGATTATCCGGTTACGCGAGGCCCTCGCTCATGTTCAGACTTTAAAAGGTTTGATTCCGATTTGTTCACACTGTAAAAAAATGCGGGATGACAGAGGGTACTGGCACGAAGTGGAAGTAGTATGTCCGGGATCATTCCTCCGCCGAGTTTTCACACGGTTTATGCGGAGATTGCCTGGAAAAATTCTATCCCGAGTATTATCCAAAAAAATCCCGATAATATTTTTCTCGTTGGTCAGGTTCTGAATATAAAATAAACCGCACCCATCAGACAGAAACCGGCATATATATAATCCATTTTTACCTGTTCCCGCATATAGAAAACAGCAAACGGTACAAACACGGACAGAGTGATTACTTCCTGCAACACTTTCAATTGTGGTAAACTCAATTGAGTATAGCCGATACGATTGGCCGGAACCTGGAATAAGTACTCCGTAAGGCAATACCCCAACTGGCCAGCGCCGCAATGTACCAGGCCTTGCTGTTCAGATTGCGCAGATGGGAGTACCAGGCAAAAGTCATGAACACATTTGATAAGGTCAGCAGGATAACAGTTTGTACAATAATAGGCATACTCTATTCCATTCCTCTGTTTTAAATACAACTCTGTTTAATAAATATCAGCAACTATAATCGGTTCTTTTTTAAAAGCTTTTAATTTAAATTGAATAATGGTAATAAATCAACATCGATTGATAATCATTTAAAACTATTGTAAGTTTTTAATAACCATTTAGTTTAAAAACCCGTAAAAACAGGAAAAATATGGCGAGTCAAACCCGGATCACCCTGACGCTTTGCATTTGCATCTGCGTCTGCAGTTGTATCCCTGGCCTCAGCGGAACGATTTCGGCACAAAATGCACTTCCCAAAATCGGATTGGTACTTTCAGGTGGTGGAGCGCGCGGCCTGGCCCATATCGGTATCCTGAAAATGCTCGATTCACTGCAGATTCCGGTCGATTTTATTGTCGGGACCAGCATGGGTGGGATTGTAGGTGGATTATATGCCTGCGGGTACAGCGGAAACGAGATCGAGAAGATTGCCCTGGAATTAAACTGGCCGGAATTATTTTCCGACAAGCCTGTACGGGAAAAAATACCCTACCTGGAGAAAAAAGACGACGGGAAATTCCAGCTGGAACTGGGATTGGACGGAATTACTCCCGTTATTCCCGGCGGGATGATCCACGGTCAAAATATTATTCTGAAATTTTCCGATTTAACTTCAGCGGCTGAGTCGATAACCGATTTCGACCGTTTGCCCATCCCCTATCGCTGTATTACCGTTGATCTGATCACCGGCAAGGAAGTCATCCTGCGCAGCGGTTCACTGGCCAGGGCCATGCGGGCAACTATGACGATCCCGACCGTGTTTACCCCGGTTGAATGGGGAGATTCACTGCTGATTGACGGTGGATTACTCAATAACCTTCCCGCTGATATAGCGAAAATGATGGGTGCGGATATTATCATCGGAGTCAATGTCGGTACCTCATTGCGTAAGAAAAAAGATCTACGATCCATCATCGGCGTACTGGGTCAAACCATGGTCATCACCGATTATTCACGGCAGTTGCTGAATAGTGAATTGTGCGATGTGCTGATCAAACCGGAACTGGGGGATTATTCCATTTCCGACTTCGAAAGTGAAAGAGTGGAGAATATAATCCGGTTGGGAGAGCAGGCTGCTCAAAAACATAAACAGGACTTAATTGATCTTAAAAACGCCTGTTTTTCTGCCGGGAATGGAAATTTCTTAGCGGATTCTGTTTCAGGTTTAAAGCCGGCCATTGCAAATAAAATGGTTACAGAAAAGAGAAACCCGGTCATCTATGGAATTGTCATATCCGGCAACCGCAATTTACCATTCGGTTTTATAAATAATCTGCTGGGATTGAAAGCCGGTGATAATTTTGATAAACAGGTTCTGCACGACCGGATTCAGTACTTGTACGGTCTTGGTTATTTTGAAGAGATCAGTTATACGCTGGATCCGGTAAAACAGAATTATATACGTCTGCATATTAACGTCAAAGAGGTGACACTCAGGAAATTACGGTTAGGTTTTCGCTACGATGATGCCTATAAACTGGTTGGTATTATAAGTTCGCGGGCAAACAATATTCCCTTCGCCGGTTTGCGCGGAGAGTTTACCATTCAATTTGCAGGTTTATTAAAAGTCGATTGGATTTATTTTTACCCTTCCCGAAGTTTAAATACGCCGGTTTTCCCTTATGTCCGGATAGGATACAAAGACATACCGGCCAATATTTACAGTCTGGAAACGGCCAGACGGATTGCCCAGTATGATGATATTTCCAGGATCGCTGCCGCCGGATTTGCTTTTAGTATCGGCAGGATCGGACTGCTTAAATTTGAATACAATTATGAAAATGTAAATATTTATCCGAGCATTGAAGGACTTAATCCCGCCTATTTCCCAACCTGGAACGATGATATAAGATTGATCCGCTCGGAGCTGGTCTTGGACCGGATTGACGATCCATTGTACCCGAAGAGCGGATTTAAAATCGATGCCGAATTCAACGCCAGTTTAAAAAACCAGGGTTGGGAGTGGAACTTTTATCAGTTACAGGTCGCGGCTGATTTCTACCAGACCTTTGGCCGCAGGCATACCCTGAGACTGAACGGCTATTACACCGATTCCCGCCAGGATCTGCCTATGTTCAAATACCCCTTCAAAGGCGGCAGCAATTCTTTTGTCGGACTGGAGATCAACCAGTTGCAGTGCAATAATTTCTCCTACATTCGCTTAGACTATACCTATCAATACCGCAAGGATATTTTTCCTAAACTGATCCTTAACGCTGGTTCCTACCGGATCGAAAAGTATATGGATATTGAGCAGATAGATCAAAATCTGTACGGATTTGGCCTGGGTGTAAAATTTCTTTCGATCATCGGCCCCTTCGAGTTGATCTTCAGCCAGGGCTCGAAGAGCGTCGGGCAGTGGGATAAATTCGTGAGCAGGATTTATTTCACGGCGGGGTATAATTTTTAAAGAGTATATTATTAGTAATTGGTAATTAGTAATTAGTAATTTTTTTATAACAATTATTTTTGTCAATTTATTATTTCTGATGCTTCATTCCATACCATTTCGACTTCTTTAATTGAGAATTTTTTCTCCAGATCCGAATTCCTTAATTACTCCATTATGATTAAGAAGAGATTTTAATAATGCCTGCTCAACTTCTTTCCGAGTCGGCATTTTTAAATCTTTTAGCATTTTACTTTCGTAACTCATGTTGCTTACCCGGATATTACTTTAAATAAAATGGTTTTAATAATCATAATATTACTTCTAATAGTAAACCAAAATTCTTAATTCGCTATAAACCCTATTAAAGTATTGGGTGTCACCTCTTCTATTTTAACCTGAACAAAATCTCCTGTCTTTTGCCCCTGTCCTGTAAACACAACTTTCTTATTACCATCATTCCGGCCGAGCAGCTGACCTGGTTTTTTACCCGCCCCTTCCACCAGCACCTCATAGACCCGGCCCAATTCCTGCTGATTCTTTTTGTAACTGATCTTGCGCTGCAACGCGACTAATTTTGTAATGCGGTCAGTCTTTATTTCTTCAGTTACATCATCGGGATATTTACGTTCGGCAATGGTGTTTTTTCGTTCCGAATATTTGAAAGTGAATGCCGCATCAAATTCGATCGTTTTCAGCAATTGCAGCGTATCCTGAAATTCCTGATCGGTCTCCGTAGGAAAACCTACAATGATATCGGTGGTCAATACCAGACCGGGTATTTTTTCCCGCAGTTTGGCACATAACTCCAGATAATCCTGCCGGGTATAGGTGCGGTTCATCAATTCCAGGATACGGTCATTACCGGATTGCGCAGGCAGATGAATATGTTTACAGGCCTTTTCATTCCCGGCGACCACTTCAATCAGCCGTTCGGGGAAATCCTTGGGATGGGGCGACATGAAGCGGATGCGGCGGATCCCGTCAACTTTACTGACCATTTCGATCAGATCGGCAAATTCATAATTTTCATAACGGTATGAATTTACATTCTGACCCAACAAGGTGACCTGTACATATCCCCGGCCGGCGAGATTTTTCACTTCTGCCACGACGTTATGCGGATCGCGGCTGCGCTCACGGCCGCGGGTATAGGGTACTACACAGAAGGTGCAGAAATTATCGCAACCGCGCATCACCGCCAGCCAGGCGTTCACGCCGCAATCAGGAACCGGAAATATATCGCTGTATGTTTCAAATTCCGAGAGGGTCAGGGCAAAATCCTTTTCCCCCGTCTCCTGCACTTTCCTGATTATTCCGGGCAGTTTTTTATAACTATCCGGACCGGCAATAAGATCAACGCCTATCTTCAGCTTCCAGTAATTCTTTGCGCAGATTCTGGGCCATGCAACCCAGAATGCCCACTACCAGATTCTTATTTTTCCGGCGAAGTTTTTTAAGTACATGCAGACGCCGGTATATTGTATCATGCGCGTTCTCGCGAACCGAACAGGTATTCAGAAATATTACTCCGGCCTCTTCCGGTTTATCTGTCAGAATAAAATCACTATTTTTCAGAATAGTCTTAACGATTTCCGTGTCATATTCATTCATCTGACAACCGTAAGTTTCGATAAAAACAGTGGAGTTATTTATGGCCGGTGTATTCAATTTTATTACCAATTACTATTTACCAATTATCTTATTTCTTTTTAAGCCAGCCGAAAACAGCCAGTAGAATCAGCGCACCGATAAAAGATGTTACCAGGGAACCCAGCAGACCTCTGGACAGGATCCCGAACAGGCTGAATACAAATCCACCCAACACGGCACCGCAGCAGCCGATAATAATGTTGCCGACCAGGCCAAATCCTCTCCCTTTCATTACTGTACCGGCCAGCCATCCGGCTATCGCACCAATAATTAAAAACCAGATCAGGTGTTCCATAATTTCCTCCCTTATTTTTTAAATTTACTCCTTTAATTTCCCGACAATACTTCGTTCAGTTATTCCTATAAATGTTACCGGCAGTAGTTTATTATGCAGGTTTTCAGAACTATTAACTTCCACATTCATATAATTTGCTGTGTAACCCGTCCAGTTCCCGTCAACATGTTGCTGCTCAAATAAAACCATAGCGTTGGTACCCAGGTGACTCTCACAGAATGTATACCTTCGGCGCTGACCCTGTTCGATCATAATCCGGGTACGCAGTTTCTTAAGCCTGATGCAGGAACCTTGGGCTGCAATTTGTACGAGCCGGTGCCCTTACGGTCGGAATAGGAAAAAACATGATAATATGAAACCGGCAGATCGGCCAGCAATTTCTTGGTATTGATGAATTCACGTTCTCCTTCACCGGGATAACCGACCAAAACATCGGTGCCGATGCCTATATCGGGAACTGTTTGATAAGCCATCATTATAAAATCGGCAAATTCGGCGGCAGTGTACTTGCGGCGCATGGATTGCAGAACCTGATCATCGCCGCTCTGCAGTGGAAGATGCAAATGCCGGCAAAGTTTTTCCGAATCGGCCATGCAGCGGAGCAGATCCTCAGAGATGGTGGTAGGTTCGATCGAACTTATGCGGATACGTTTTAAATTTTCAATTTTTTCCAGCGCCCGGATTACAGTCAGGATATCGTGATCTTCAGAACGATAAGTACCGATATTCACACCGGTGAGTACCAGTTCCTGATGCCCGGCTTCGACCAGTTGGGCTGCTTCACGCACGATATCATTTATTTTTCTGCTGCGGGCAGGTCCGCGGGCTGCGGGAATAATACAAAAATTGCAGACAAAGTTACAGCCATCCTGGATCTTAAGATTTGCGCGGGTTTCATTAGCATATAGTCCGGTACTTTCGATGGTAAATTCGGCACGGCTGATTTTCGCAGAATGAACCACCTGCGGCCGCGTTGCTTTTTGTAATCCGTTGAGATAATCCGCCAGTTTTAATTTATGCTCATTGCCGATGATCAGGTCCACACCCTTAATGCTGCGAATTGTTTCCACGGACAATTGAGCATAACAGCCCACCACGGCCACATAGGCATCCGGTTGCAGGCGTAAGGCTTTGCGCACCGCCTGCCGGCATTTGGCATCTGCCTGTTCGGTGACCGTACAGGTGTTTATAACGGTTAAATCAGCGGGTTGATCATCAGTTACAATTTCATAACCGGCATTTTTAAGCGATTTGGCAATGATGGCGCTTTCGGCCTGATTCAACCGGCAACCCAGGGTTTGTATGCTTGCTGTTGACATAGGTTAATTTATAAGTTGATGTTTAATTTATAAAAATTAATATGCCAAGGCAATTGATCAAACGGAGATTAAGGAATGTCAAGAGTATCATCCCAGGTTTGATCTGAGAGCTATTACTATTTTGATTCAGAGAGATCCCGGCTTTCGCCGGGATGACATACACAAATCGGTATTGATTAAATTAAATCTATATTAATTCCGAAAGGTGTTCCACTTCTTTTATTTTTGCCTTTTCCAGTTTGCCCAATGATTTGGTCAGACGGGGCACAACAATTGTCTGAAATCCCAGTTTTTGTGCTTCCATAATCCGGTCAGTCAACCGCCGGACATTACGGATTTCTCCACCCAGGCCGACTTCGCCTATATAAGCCGTGCCCACCGGCAAAATCCGATCATCAAAACTGGAAAGCAATGCCATGCAAATCCCGAGATCGGCGGCCGGCTCATCGACCCGCAGACCCCCGGCCACCTTGACAAACACGTCGTAAAATCCAAACGGCTTGGCACAGCGTTTTTCCAGCACCGCCAGCAGCAGATTCATCCGCCGGTGATCAATACCGGTAGCCGTCCGCTGCGGCAATCCAAATTGCGTTTTAGTGACCAGAGCCTGTACCTGAACCAGGAATGAGCGGTTTCCTTCCATCACCGCCACGATGGCATTTCCGGACTGGGGAGGATAATTGGCCGAGAGAAAAATTTCAGAAGGATTTTTTACGCCAAGCAGCCCTTCCTCGCTCATCCGAAACAAACCGATCTCATTGACCGGTCCAAAACGGTTTTTCACACTGCGCAGGATGCGGTAATCGTAATGATTATCACCCTCAAAGTAAAGTACCGTGTCAACCATATGCTCCAGTACCTTGGGGCCGGCAATACTGCCTTCCTTGGTGACATGACCGATCAGCACAATCGGCACATTATTGCTCTTGGCATAACGCAGCAATTCGGATGTGCAGGTTCGCAACTGACTGATGTTGCCGGGGATGGAATCAATCTGTTCATGATAAATAGTCTGGATTGAATCGATGATTATTAATTGGGGTTTGACGCTATCGAAATCCTGCAGCATATTCTGTAAGTTGGTTTCACTGCTGAACATAATGTGATCATTCTTAATGTTCAACCTGCGTGCCCGCAAATTGATCTGCGAATCAGATTCTTCTCCGGATATGTACAGAGAAGTGCTGAGCGATTTGATTTCATTGAGCATCTGCAGCATCAGCGTGGATTTACCGATCCCGGGATCACCGCCGATCATGATCACCGATCCCGGTACAATACCCCCGCCCAGGGTGCGGTCCAGTTCATCAATACCGGTTGAAAACCGCTGCAGAGATTCAGCCGGAGTTTGCAGCAATTTTACCAGCTTGTCAGATTTCTTCAGCCCCGCAGGTTTCCTGACTTCGGTTTTACGGACTTCCTGCTCAAAACTGCTCCAGTTACCGCATTCAGGACACTTGCCCAGCCACTTGGCCGACTCATAGCCGCAATTCTGGCAAACAAAAACACTTTTTTGTTTAGCGGTCATTTATTTTCCACTCTCAAATAAAGCCATCTGGGCGGCAGGTTGTAAAGGTCTGGCATCAAATCCGTTTTCACGCAGAGTCGAAATGAATTGTTCGAATCCATGGGTACAGAAGACCACCTGCGGATTTACCTGCCGGGCAAATTCAATCAATTCATCGAAATCGGCGTGATCGCTATAGGGCAGCACCCGGTCCACTTTGAACCGGCTGGCGGCCTGAAGATCTATACCCCAGCCGGATAGATAAATAGTAAATTTATTTTCCATCTCAGTAAAATATCTTTCATAACGTGCCTGGGTAGGCATCAGTAATATTTTTCCATGCCAATCGCTTCTTTTGAATTTTTCAAATTTGCCAAAATCGATCCCATTCTTCTCATATACCCTGGCGTAATTGAGAATAATATCGTGTACAGCAACCGGCAGGCCAGAATTCCCCAACAGATGTAATGCTTCCTGACTCTTGCCCAGCGAATAGGCAAAAATCACGGGAGTAATCCCGCTGGCCAGATTTTTTTGCAGTAACTGCAATAATTCTTCTTCTACACTCTGACGGGAAGGAAAACGGTAGTGCGGCAAACCAAAAGTGGACTCCATGATCAGGACATCGGCCTGCTGCAAAGTCTATCTTTTGTGCAGTCCGTGAATGTTTCAGGCGAAAATCACCGGTATAAAGTATGGTACCTTTGGCTGTTTCGATGAAGATCTGTGCCGAGCCCAGAATATGACCGGCAGGAAGCAGGGTTATAGTCGCTTGATTTAACACATATGGCTGTGAATACGGCAAAGATATATATTTTGTATCTTTCAGCCGTATTTTCAGCAGTTGTGCGGTTTCGGGAGTGCAGATTATAGTCCGGTGCCGGGCCAGGTGGTCACTGTGGGCATGGGAGATGAATCCCCACGGCTTTTGTTTGCCCGCGTCCAGGTAAAGATCGGCGGCTGGTATATAGATTGCCTTATCGATAATCTGGAACAGATCATTCATGCGTTGGTCCGTAATAACCCAGATTTGCCAGGCAATTTTTGATTGTATCTTTACCGGGAAAATTGGAGGCCAGAGAAAAAATGCTCACCAGGGCAAATAAGAGATAATTTTGCAGATTGGATGTGATTATGTAGTAAACGAAACCGATTGTGCCGATAGCTTCAGCCAGAGCCCAGATAATTATGTAATTGCGGCGCAGTTGCGTCAGAACATAATTTACCTTTGCTTCGGGCTGAGGCAGCCCGGAACCTTGTTCTATGATCCTGTCCAGACGGAAGAGTGATCTTTTTAAAACCAGAATAGCGATGGCAATAACTATTGCCAGTCCAAACAGGATTTCACTCAATACCGGAAGATTAAGATCCTGTTCGAACGGCTGTAATTTATTTATAACCAGTGCAATTACAGTTAAAACTATTACACCGCTCAGGATGGCTATCCAGAGTATCAGGTTCACTTTTTGATAATTTTCTATATTGAACATAATTCTCCCTCCTGAATGTATAGTGAAATGTAGGGAAATTTAGACCTAATTTCCACATCATCCACCTCCGAGGTTTGAAGAACCTCGGAGGTGAAGTAAAAAAAAAGGGCGTCAGGAAATCCTGACACCCTTTTAGAATACCTGCCTATCTTGATTATAATAGGGAATCGATAAGCCTGGTAAAGAATATCTTGGGCCGGTAACCCTGAACCCAGGTCCGGACCTTGCCTTCTTTATCCACAACGAAAGATGTAGGAATAGCTTCAATACCGCCATAGGCGGCAACCACATCGGGAGTATAGAATAATACCGGATAGTTGATCTGATAATTTTTAGCAAAATCCATAACCACTTTGGCTTCTTCCTGATCAAGATTGATGCCCAGAACAATAAATTTGTCGGAGCCATATTCCTGCTGCATTTCGATCAATTCCGGAATACCCTTGCGGCAGGGCGGACACCAGGTTGCCCAGAAATCGATAAGTACAACCTTGCCCTTCTGGTCACTCAGACGTACAAATTTGCCATCCAGGTCCTTTAAATTAAAATCCGGTGCCGCTGGATAGGTTTTTTCCTGCTGGTTTACCGCCGGATTCATAGTTTCATAACCGGCAGCAATCGCTGTACTGGTATTAGCATTATTTCCACTAAAGTAGAAATAACCGAATAAAACCACTATCAGCCCGATTAATGTGTAGAGGTAAATTGACTTTCTCGACATTATCTGCTCCTGAATCAAAAGTAATGTAATCTAATTTATACAAGCCATCGATACCATCACAAATTTACAAAAAAACATTAAAATTTTTTCAGGCAGCCTGAGTATAGTACTTCAATTTCTCTGAAATCGTACTCTTGGGAACAGCGCCAACAATATGGTCAACCACCTGCCCTTGTTTGAAGATCAGCAAGGTGGGTATACCCCTGATCCCGAAGCGTGAAGCGGTAGAATTTTCATCGGTATTCATTTTGGTGATTTTAACTTTACCTTCAAATTCTGTTGCCAGTTCATCGATAACCGGAGCGATCATCTGACAGGGTCCGCACCAGGGAGCCCAGAAATCCACTAATACCGGGATATCGGATTTTATTACTTCGTTTTCAAAGGTAGCATCGGTTATATGTACAGGTTTCATGGTCCAAGACCTCCTTCTATTTAACTAAACTATTTGATGCGGGCCGCGCCAAAAAGATACAAAATAGAATCACGCTTTTCTGTCCAGCCGCAATACTTTCATCAATCTCTGGTGCACTTCTGCCGGCAGATGCTGTTGTTCGTCCATTTCCCGGCATAAAACAACGGTTTTTTTGACTGTATCAAAATAGATTTTGCAGGTTGGGCATTCTTTCAGGTGATCGGTTACTTCCTTGCAGAACGGCGCCTCCAAATCCTCTCCCATCTGCTCGCAGACCTTTTTAATAACCTCTTCAGGGTGGTGATGACTCATATCTGTACCCTTTCGCTAAAATATTCAGATAACCTGTCACGCAAAAATATGCGGGCCCGCCTGAGCCTGATTTTGACATTCTCTTCGGAAATATCCAGAATTTTGGCAGTATCCCGGATCGACAGATCTTCAATATCCCGCAGCACAAAAACCGTGCGGTAAATTTCGGCTAAATCATTGATGGCCTGATCCAGTACTTTTTTTACTTCCTGGTCATCGAGCGTAAGCGCCGGATTCCGACTCCAATCCTGCAGGATTTTATTTTCCCGGCCTTGTTCAAAATCCGGATGATCCAGGTATTCGGTAGAGGCGATTTTTTTCCGGCGCAATTTCATCAGGCTGGCATTGGTGGCAATCCGGTAAATCCAGGTAAAAAAAGCGGAACGCTCATCAAAAGTCGCTATCTTTTCAAGAACTGTCATAAACGTTTCCTGCAGAACATCTTCGGCATCTTCTTTGTTGCGCAGAATGCGCAGGGCCAGATTATAGATTCGTTCACTATAGAGGGTGACCAGCTCTGCCAGGGCCTGTTGATCTCCTTGTTTGGCTTTGCGGACAATTATTGATTCGTCCGTGTTACCGGCCCTATTTGATATAGATGAGTTATTCATTTAAAAGATACATGTTTTGTTTAATCATTCCTGCGTTACACTTCTTTGCGTAACTATTTAACTTAAACGGGATAAAAAAAATTTCTGATGTCTGATCCCTATCACGTTTATCAACAGGCAAATAGTAATGTGCCGCAATCCAAAGGCTTGCAGCTACCAAACAATCGGCGCTGGGAAGCGCCTCCTACAACCCTTTACCCTTTAACCTTTCGCCTTTGGCCTTTTTGCCTCATTTACGGCACCATAACTATCATCAGGTCCATCACATTAGTAAGGGTAGGTCCAGTCTTGATCAACAAATTTAATGGATCAAAAAAATTGTACGCATCATAATTCTCCAAAAATGCTCCGGGCATTTAATCCCATTTCCCGGCCTGCAATCAAAGTCTGTGAAGTCACCATGGCACCGGCGGCATCGGTCGGACCATCCGTTCCGTCTGTTCCGCAACTCAGGAACAGGAATGGTTTTTTATTTTCCCGCAGCAGATCGGCGACCAGCAGCGCCAGATGCTGATTCCGGCCCCCTTTCCCCTGGCCCTTTACCCTGACCAGCGGTTCACCGCCCAGCAACAGGCAAGCTGGTCTTGGTACAGGTTTATCGGTTTCCTGTATTTCGCTGATGATCCGGGCGATCTTTACTGCCACCTGTTCCAGCGGTTCCTGAATTTCAGAAGATAGAATTGATGTATTGAAACCCAGTTCCTTTGCTTTCTGTCCGGCTGCAGCCAGAGCCAACTTGTTATTACCGATCAGGATGTTCTGCACCCGGGCGAAAATCTTATCCCCCGGTTTTGGTGTTTCCGCAATCTGCGCAGCATCCCCCCGTTCCAGATACGACCTGATTGAAACAGGTATTTCAGTCAGAATATTGTACTTTTGCAGAACGTGAACAGTATCGGTATAACTGGAGGGGTCGGGTACGGTTGGACCAGAAGCAATAACCGAAATATCATCACCAACCACATCGGACAGGATCAGGGCAACACAGCGGGCGGGGACGATATGCCGCAGCAATTGTCCCCCTTTCACCTTGGAAATATGTTTGCGTATGCAGTTTATTTCATGAATGGTAGCGGCAGATTGCAGCAGTTGACGGTTAAGATCGATCAGATCATTCAGGCTTATACCCTCCGGCAGGGACTCCAGTAAGGCAGATCCGCCGCCGCTGATCAGCACGAAGACGAGATCACGTGGAGAAAATTGGGTTGTATAATCCAGTAATTGTTGAGTTGCCTTTAACGAGTTTGCATCCGGCAGCGGATGTCCGGCCTGAAATTGAACTATCCTGGTCAGCCGGTCGGTGTGCCCATATTTCACAATGATCTGTCCGCCGCTCAGAAAATCACCGAGTATTTCTTCCAGGGCCCGGGCCATTGCCGCACAACCCTTGCCCATCCCTAAAATATGTACATGCTCAAACGATTTTAAAACCAGGATAAGGTTGCCGGGAAGAATTAGATGTTCAACCCGGCGCTGGATGCGGTTATGGATCAACTGATATGAATCAACAGCAGCCAGAGCAGCCTGATAAATCCCGATGGCCTGTTGACGATAGAGTGAGAAATTAACTTCGCTTATATTTTTTATTCTCTTTCTCCCTATTTTAGTAATAATAATTTCATCGAAGATCTTTTAACCGGCGTGGTCATCACGAAAAAGTATGTACCGCTGGCCACCATACCGCCCTGCCCGTTTAATCCATTCCATTCTATGGTCAGATCATTTGCAGCAGAATAAGCCGGGATTTCAAACTCTTTTACCACCTTACCCATAATGTCATATATTTTAAAACTGACCTCATTCGATTTATATGCTCTGGCTAAGCGCACTTTTATTGAAACTGTCGAATTAAAAGGATTTGGATATGCCTTTAATAATGTGTCTGCCCGGGCAACTGCTACAGCGGTATTTTCCACAGCAGTCATTTCCGATTCATCATAGCAATCCAGGCAGGGTTTTGTCGTATCGCTTGGTTCCAGGGCCAGGAAGGCAGTGTACAATGATAAAATTCTCTCTTTGATGCTATAATCGATTATCTCGGTTATAAGTTCGTTTGACTGTTCCTGTGATTCCAGATACTGAATATAGGTACCTGTCCAGGTTTCAATTACCAGACTATCCCCTGCCGAAGCCTGCTCTGGCGATAATTGAACAGCGGAGGTAAACGGTTCGGATTTGTACATTCCGGAGGTCTTAATTTCAAACGGGAAATCTCCGACATACTTACCCAACTGGACCAGCGGTTGATCCAGGTAGACAGGTTTATTGAGCGGCCATAAATTGAATCTGCCATAGCAAAAACCATTTTGCATTGTTGTATACAGATCAAGCGAAGTGACTGATCCGCTCAAGCCGTTCAACGCCTTACTGAATATGCTGCTGAATGATGTTTCCCACGACAAACGGTTATAATTACCGCCGGTTTGCTTGGTGATATTTTCATAAAAATATTCATTACCATAGAAGTAGCGGCTGCCGATATAATAATATGAATAATTCTGATCCTGAATATCCATGACATGAACGGGTATAACCGGCTGCATCAAATCGAGCAGATCTTTAATAAAGGGATTTGCCGCCTGATAATCCCCCAGCTGATCAGAAGCGGCGACCAGCAGCATACTCCCTGCACCTCCGTGAGATTGTATAAATTGTATAGCGCTGGTTAATAATGCGGGTAAATTACTATAACTTGAAAATGGATCGCTGCCAACATTTGAAAAGGCGGCTTCAATACTGCTGGAATCACCGCTAAACCAGTTTTCTCCTGCACTCCTGACCGGTAAACCGGAAAAAAAGAGATTGAAAGAATCCGTTGGTACCAGTTGTTGATGCAGTAAATGTCTGACCGTGGAGATAATTTCCTGGGTCGAGAGGGATGAATTATTGATCTCATAATCAAATAATAATGTAAACTTTCGCTGGGATGATATATCCAGCACCTGGGCAGGAATGAGCACCAATTGATAATAATTTTCTTCGTCTCCAGCCCGGCAACTTAGATAGATTCCATCCTTTAAGGGCGAGTCCACCGCTAGATTCAACGACGAGATACTATACCCGAAAGGTAATCTAAGCGAATAATATGTATTGGACAGACTATCTTCGTTCACGGTGAATGACTGTTCCGGCGCTTCAACGATCTCCGGATTCAGCCATTCCTGATCGGGCCAAAAAAGTATCTTCAGGTAATCCAGTGGAGAATAAGAGACTGTCAACATATTAACCGGTAAGGGAATACTGACCGAATTGGAAAACCATTGGGCCGGCACCAGATAAGTCAATTTGATTTTTCGCTGCTGATTGCCGGGCATGGGATAAATTCTCAATTGATATTGATTTTCATAATCCTTAAATAATATGGCAGGATCTCTTCTCCTTTTGACAATATTTTCATAAATGGATGATGCTTTCCACTTATCCATTATTACCGCCCGCATGATATCGTCACCGACCCATAACCATAAATCATGCACAATCGCCTGCTCGGGCAGATCAAAATAAAATTGGATTTCCAGGGTATCGCTGCTGCCAAACGAAGTACCCCTGGCTGAAAAAGTCAGATACAAGCCGATTTCCATATATACACCCGAAGGGTGTACCGATACTACAGCTTCCTCAATTGTTCCATCATAAGAGTACCAGGATCGGCGGGGATCCTGCACCACCAGATAATTATAGGCAAAACTATAATTTTGCTGAATAAATAAAATAAACACTACCCACAAAAGAAGTGATCTGAATCTCATGATAACCTCCTTCTGATATGTTGAAGTCAAATAATAATGATACTAAAAGCCTAATCGTCTGCTGAAATATTACCATTATTTAAATTGAAAATCAATAAAAGATTGTTCAGGTGCTGCCAATCCGGCTGAAACGGATAAGGTTTGATTCTGAAATAATCGCCTGTTAAATTCAGCTAAACCTGCAGGGAGAAAATATATGATCCGTGAAAAGATTGCCCAGGCCATAGAGATATTAAAAGAAGAAAAAATAGATTGCTGGCTGACCTTCGTACGCGAGAGCAGCACTACCCCCGATTCAATTATGGATCTGACTGTCGGCAGCGGAGTAACCTGGCATTCGGCATTTATAATCACAGCAGCCGGAGATACCTGCGCCATCGTCGGCAGTCTGGACAAGGCCAATCAGGAAACACACGGCAATTACCGGCAGATCACCGGTTATGTAAAATCAATCGAGCAGGACTTGTTGAACACATTGAAACAGATCAATCCCCAAGCAATCGCTATAAATTTTTCCCTGAATTCCCCTGCCGCTGATGGTCTGACCCATGGTATGTACCTGCAATTGCTGCAATATCTGCAAGGCACTCCCTATGCTGCCAGGCTGAAATCATCAGAAAATATTATTAATAAACTGCGCGGAAGAAAATCAGCCGGCGAAATCGAACGGATCAAGAAAGCAATAAATATCACCATTCAACTTTTTGAAGAAGCGGGTAAATTTATCCGTACCGGACGGAGTGAAAAGGAAATAGGCGACTTCCTTACCCGCCGTACTTATGAATCGGATCTGCAGTTAGCCTGGGAAGCCGAACACTGCCCGGCGGTTTTCAGCGGACCGGATACAGCCGGGGCCCATGCCGGACCTACCGCACGCCTGGTTCAGGCGGGGCATGTTTTAAACATCGACTTCGGGGTCAAGGCAGACGGGTATTGTTCCGATCTGCAGCGTACCTGGTATATCCTGCGGCGGGGTGAAAAAGAAGCGCCCGTTGAAGTGCGCCAGGGCTTTCAGACTATTGTCGATAGTATTACCAAAGCAGCGGCTGCTCTCAAACCCGGTGTCAGCGGTTATGAGATCGATCAGGTGGCCCGTACATTCATAACTAAAAATGGGTATGAAGAATATCCCCATGCTCTCGGCCATCAGATCGGCCGGTTCGCCCACGATGGCGGTGGATTATTAGCTCCTAAATGGGAACGATATGGAACACTGCCGGATCTGGCCGTCGAGCAAAATCAGGTTTATACTCTGGAACCTCGTCTGACTATTCCCGGTTACGGGATTGCTACCATCGAAGAAATTGTGGTGGTAACCCAACAGGGGTGTGAGTTTTTATCTCCCAGACAGGAAAAACTGTTCCTGATCAAATAGAATCTTATTCGATTAGATCCTTTATATCCACAAATTGCATTCCGGCATTTCGTGCGGCCGTGAATCCGGCTTCACCATCTTCAAAAACCAGACATGCTGCAGGTGCAAGTTTCATCCGCCGGGCTGCTTCAATGAACAGGTCGGGAGCAGGTTTGGGCTTAAAGGGATCATCAGCGGTCAGGATAAAATCGAATAACTCAAAAAGGCCGATAACTTTAAGCTGGGCATGAACATGATTGCGGACGCTTCCGGAAACCACCGCCAGCGGTTTCTTACCGTAAAACTCTCTGACAATTTTAACTACAGGTTCTACGGGTCTGATATCCGCAATATGCCGGCGAAAGAATTCATGCTTATAGCGAACCATTAAGTTGCTGTCCAGTTTCGTGCCGTAAGTCAGGTTATACTGATCAATCACATCAGTTTCCCGCATACCGCATAATGAACCTAAAAAATCAGCATCGTATACAGCCTGGCATCTGTCAAATGCTGCCTGCCAGGCCTGCATATGCAAGGGCATTGAATCGACCAGTGTTCCGTCACAATCAAAAATCAATCCTTTAATATGCTCGGCGATCACCAGGCGATCAATCCTCTTGTCCATAATAAGCAGCAGGGCCGGATTTTCGTGAGAAGTGCTTGTTCAGCAAATAGGCGGGCAAATTATCCGCATCAGGATTCAACATATAGGTTTTATAGGTTAAGGCAGCTACGCGCTCCAGGATCAGACTGTGCCGTACCGCAGCCAGCGCATCACTCCCCCAGGTAAATGGCCCATGACCCGCGACCAGGATTCCCGGCATTTTCAACGGATCGAGTTGCCCCATCCTTTCGATGATAACTTTACCGGTATTTTTCTCATACTCACCAGTTACTTCCTGTTCCGTCATGGTGCGGGTCAGCGGAATGGTACCGTGAAAATGATCGGCATGGGTGGTACCCAGACAGGGGATTTCCACACCGGCCTGGGCAAAAACCGTGGCGTATTCACTATGGGTATGGGCAATCCCGTTGACCTCAGGAAAAACTTTGTACAGTTCAAGATGCGTGGGCGTATCGGAAGATGGCCGCAGGTCCCCTTCAATAATATTGCCCTCCAGATCAACCACGACCATCTGTTTAACCCGCAATTGATCATACTCGACGCCGCTTGGTTTGATCACCACCAGTTTTTGCTGGCGATCGATACCGCTCACATTTCCCCAGGTCAGTGTTACCAGACCATATTGAACCAGTGCCAGGTTTGCTTTTAATACTTGTTGTTTCAGATTTTCCAGCATTATGACTCCCGCCGCACCCGGTCACGCAGATCAAGTAAATCTTTCATCACATTATACATACTGCCCTGCCATTGCGCTGTACCGAATCCGTCATGCAGTTGCCGGTACAGGGCATAGAGTTGTTTATAAATCTCATGATGGCGGGAAATCGGTTGGCAGATGCCGGCGATACCGGTCATAACCTGCTGAGCTTCTGCCACATCACTATAACCACCGTGATCTTTTCCGGCAGCCACGGCAGCAAATAGCGCCGCCCCCAGAGCCGGGGTCTGGTCGCTGCGCGATATTTTCATCGGCCGGCCGGTAATATCGGCATAGATCTGCAGCAGCATAGGATTCTTGGCAGCCAGTCCGCCGCAGTTAACGATATCCTTGATTGCCACACCATATTCTTCAATACGATCAATAATGGCCAGAGCACCGAAAGCAGTTGATTCAACCAGAGCACGGTAAATCTCCTGAGGTTTGGTGTGCAGGGTCTGCCCGATTAATAATCCGCACAAACGCACATCGACCAGGATGGTACGGTTGCCATTATTCCAATCCAGGGCTAACAGACCGGTTTCGCCCGGTTTTATTTTTGAGTTCAACTCTTCCAGTTTTTTAAATTTTTCATCAACCGTCCGGCCATAACTATCAGGAACAAGATTATTCACAAACCATAAGAATATATCACCGACCGCCGATTGCCCGGCTTCGATGCCGAAGAAACCCTGCCTGACCGATCCATCCACAATCCCGCAGACTCCCGGAATATCATTTAATTTTCCGGTATTAGGCCAGACCATGATATCGCAGGTACTGGTTCCGATAATTTTCACCAGTGTTCCGGGTTCGAATACCGGCACCAACTGCTCCCATATGTGCATCAAATGCGCCGACGGCCACGGCGACCTTTGTCGACAGTCCAAGTTTTCCAGCCCATTCCGCCGATAAGTTACCGGTTTTTTGTTCAGCCGGAAAAGCCTCGGTATAAAGATTCCGGCGTAAAGAAGCCAGTTCCGGGGCAAGGGCTGCCAGAAATGTCTCATCCGGCAATCCGCCCCATTGTGAATTGAACATGGCTTTATGTCCGGCAGCACAAATACTGCGCCTCAGGTCTGCGGGTCTGGTCTGCCCGACCAGTACTGCCGGAATCCAGTCGCAGATCTCGACAAAACTGTGGGCTGCTTTGAATACCTCCGGAGCGACTTTCTGGCAATGCCATATTTTACTCCAGAACCATTCAGATGAATAAGTACCCCCGATCTTGGCCAGATAGTGGGGACGCAATTGCTGCTGCTGTTTCGGTTATCTGCCGTGCTTCGTCAAAACCGGTGTGATCTTTCCATAACCAGACCATGGCCGCCGGATTATTCCTGAAGCGCTCAGCAAAGCACAGAGGTACACCTGCGGCGTCAACCGGCATGGGACTGCTGCCGGTTGTATCCACGCCTATACCGATAACCGCGTCTTTGGTAAAAACAGGATAGTTTTTTTTCGCTGTGGCAATCGCTGTCTTGATCGATTCTTCAATTCCCAGCAGGTAGTCGGCCGGATTTTGCCGGGCCAGGTTTGGATCGGAATGGTCCATGATCACCCCGGCGTCTCCGGATGGATAGGAGTACACAGCGCTGGCCAGTTCTTCACCAGTGGTGATATCTACGACCAGCGCCCGGCAGGAGTTTGTCCCAAAATCCAATCCTATCGTATAACGGCTCATACTTTGATCTTCAAGTCACTTTATATTTAGTTTTCTCTTAACCTGTAAAGTAAAGATAACATAGAGATAATCAGTATCACCACAATCACCGAAGCAATAACATCCCCTTTGCTCCAGCTGGCCCTGCTTTCTTTGCGATGCTCATCGGTAACAGTACCGAAGGTAAGACCGCTGATCTTGGCATAATCAGGAGCCTGGGTAGCATAACTCACAATGATCATTACCAATATGCAAACAATAGTTATGACCACACTGTAATATTGGAAATATAAATTATTCATTACCCACAAAAACGAACCCTCTGTGTAGGCAAAACCGTCGATTAATTTAACCGGGGTGTCAATGGCCAGACGGAGCAAACCCAGACCAAAACCGGTTATGAGTGCAGCCAGGCAACCCTTGGCATTCATCCGTTTATTAAACACACCCAGGAAAAACACCACGAAGATCGGCGGTGCCAGATAAGATTGTACACCCTGTAAATAGTCATACAAACCTTTGCCACCCCGGATGATCGGAATCCATAATATGGCAATCAGCACCATAACGGTCGTGGCCACCCTGCCCATCCAGACTAACTGGTGCTGGCTCACATTGGGTCGCAGGCGTGCATAAAAATCTATGGTAAACAACGTGGAAGATGCATTGAAAGCACCGGCCAGTGAACTCATCAGGGCGGCTAACAATCCGGCCACCACCAGACCACGCATTCCGACCGGCAGAATAGTGGCCACCAGCAGCGGGAAAGCTTTCTGAGCGTTATCACGCAACAGAGTTCCATCAGGACCGAACAGTTGTTGCTGCAGAGCAGGTACATTTCCGCTTTTAGCCAGGGCAAAGAAGATGATACCGGGAATAATGAAAATAAATACCGGAAGCAGTTTCAGAAAAGAAGCAGCGATAGATCCCCGTCTGGCTTCAGTTTCATTTGGAGCACCCAGGACTCTCTGTACGATATATTGATCGGTAGTCCAGTACCACAGACCGATGATCGGTGCACAGAACAACATTCCCAGCCAGGGATAATTATCATTGAAATACCAGGCCATCTTGCCGGCTTCCTTGACCGGTGCCCAGGTCCCTTCAATCCCGGCTGGAACAAGAGGTTTCCACAGGTTAAACATTTCCGAACCGGCTATGTCACGCAGTACGCTCCAGCCCCCCAAAGCATGCAATCCGAAAATAGTCAATAATACAGAACCCAGAATCAGGATGAAAGTTTGTAAAGCTTCGGTATAAGCAACTGCCCGCATTCCGCCCATAATGGTATATAACCCGGTTAATACCACCACCAGGATCGAACCGATCCAGAAACCGTCCAGTCCCAGGATATTCACATCTGGCAGAAGGACGCTGTAAACAATCCCACCGGCAAAAATCCCGACTGCGATTTTAGTCAGAATATAGGCTACCAGTGAAATTGCCGAAAGGAATGTCCGGGCCGTGGGAGAAAAACGTCTTTCCAGAAATTCCGGCATGGTAAATACCTTGGAACGGATATAAAATGGCACCATCACCCAACCTAACACCAGCAAACACCAGGCATGTAATTCATAGTGCGCCATCGCTACACCGTCAGTGGCCCCGGAACCGGCCAGACCGACCAGGTGTTCGGAACCGATATTAGAAGCAAAAATAGAAGCACCCACGATCATCCAACCCAGATGACGTCCGGCCAGAAAATAATCGGTAGAGGTGTCCTGCTGTTTTTTCATTACCCACCAACCCAGACCAAGAATTATCGCGAAGTAACCGGCAACGATAATCCAGTCGATTGTGTACAATGTCGTCATATTAAATCCTTTCCGTAAATAGTCAGCGCCAAAGATTTCTTTTTGATTTAAATGATAATGTCAGTCTTTCCATAAGCGTCATTCTGACGAGGAAGAATCTATTATTTTAATAAACGATTAATCAGTTTAATTTTCGGAATATAACACTTCACCTAATTCAGTGCTTAATTTTTTTCGTATACGATTTTGCTCGTATAATATTCATATTCCGTTGAATTAACTGCCGGCGTTGCTGCACACACTCTGCCGATTGCATGCCGTCCGGCGGCGTATTTTTTACATAGTCGGTCATCTTTTCAATGCTGGTGGTGGCCACATGCAAACGGGTGTCTGAAGAGGCATAATAGATGTAGATGGTACCGTCATCATCTGCTATCCAGCCGTTGGAAAACAATACATTGGAGACATCCCCTACCCGTTCATCATCCTGTGGTGCCATCAGGTAACCGCCCGGCGAGTAAATAATTTTCCATGGCTCCGCCAGGCTGGTCATGAAAGCATACAACACATAACGTAGTCCTGCGGCTGTATTCCTGACCCCGTGAGCCAACTGCAGCCAGCCTTCGGCCGTTTTGATCGGCGCCGGACCCAGGCCGTTTTTTGATTCTTTAATGGTATGATACACGCGGTCATCAACAATTATTTCCTGCTCAATCCTGGCATTTTCCATACTGGCAGACAGTCCCCAGCCGATCCCGCCGCCGGAACCTGCTTCTATAAATCCATCCTGAGGCCGTGTATAAAATGCATATTTTCCGGAAATAAACTCCGGATGCAACACGACATTTCTCTGCTGGGGAGATTGTGTTTTCAGGTCGGGCAGACGTTCCCAAATCTGCAGATCTTTTGTCCGGACCAGGCCGCACTGGGCCACCGCCGAAGACAAATCCCCGCGGGGAGCATTGGGATCTTTGCGTTCGGTACAAAACAGGCCATAAATCCAGCCGTCTTCATGCTGCACTACCCGCAGGTCATAGACATTGGTATCCGGATCTGCGGTCTGGGGCAGAGTCAGCGGATAATCCCGGAATTTAAAATTGGACAATGCCGTTATCGCTTTCGGCAACCGCAAAAAATGATTTTCGGTCTGTCCCCTCGATCCGCGGCACCAGATAATACTTCTTCCCCAACTTAATAGCCCCGCTGTTGAAAACGGCATTGATACCCAGGCGTTCCATTAAGAACCGGTTAGTGCGGTAATCAAGATCATAGCGCCAGGATGGAGGAACATGTGCAGCTGTAAGAACAGGATATTTATAGCGCTGGTATAATCCGTTAGTATAATTGATGGGTTTATTTTTTCTGCTGAGCAACTTCTTGTATTCCTGCCAGATGACATTGACACGTTTATTAAAACTGGTTTGCGTCATTTTTCAGTCTGTTAGCAATCCTATGTATTACATGAATTTGTTCTTATACGTTAAACAAATTATCATTATCCTTAACCGCCGCATGATTTCCAGACAGGCCCTGACATTATGGTAGGGACATTTCCACTCTGATACTTTAAATTGATTCAGATCAGGCTGGCCATCGGTTTTGACGGTATAAAACCATTCTCCGTTTTTATGGTCGACGAAGACCTGTTCGATGACATGCCACATTTTAAAAGCCAGGTCCAGATAACGGTCTTTTTTGGTCAGTTGCCAGGCATTGATCAAGCCCACCACCGATTCTGCCTGCTGCCACCAGTCGGTCTGTTCATGCAAAACTCCATTTTCATCCCGTTCATGAAAGATAAAAAACTTTTTACTGAGTCCCTCGGCGATAACCGCCTCGACCATTTTGACAGCCATGGCCTGTGCCCGCTCCCGGACAGCCTTCTCGCCCAGAATTTCCGCCGCTTCGCAGAGTAACCAGCTGCCTTCAATATCATGGCCATAAGAGACGACCCTGGATTTCGCTTGCCATGATTCGTCAAAATACATAATTAAATGGTGAGTTTGCTTATTGACAATTATTTCTAAATGGAGATCGATGAGTTCTTTCAGTCTTTTTTTCAGTACAGCATCCGGCCAGACACGGTACAGCGTGGCATAGGCTTCCATCAGATGTAAATGACAATTCATGGATTTTTTTTCATCGATGTCCGACGAACCCGGGGCAACATCCTTAATCAGGCTCCAATCGGAGTTGGCCGGTTGCAAATAGCCCCGGTTTATGCTGTCGTAATCATGGGCTTCGATGAGAGCATAAATTTTTTTGGCATAATCCAGAGCTTCGGCCTGGTGCGTGGCGTGATAATATTCAGCCAGAGCATATATAGTAAAGGCCTGGCCATATAATTTTTTGCTGCTGTCCAGCGGTTCGCCTTTGTAATCAAGCAGCCAGTGTACACCGCCATATTTTTTATCCCAGAATTTATCCAGTAAATAGCGGTAAGCCCGGTCTGCCATGCCCAGGTATTTGACATCAGGACTCACGGACTGAATCGCCGAGAAGGTCCATAAAATCCGGGCATTCAGAACCAGCCCTTTATCGGCAGTAGTCTCGATTTGCAGGTTATTGCGAATCCTTCCGAAGAATCCCCCATTGACATCATCCGGTGAGTATTTCAACCAGAAGGGAATAATATCTTCCTGAAGTTCTTTCTGCGCTGAATCGACCAATTGCTTCATGATTCCTGCTTTCATACGGTGCATATTCCTCCTGTAAACCGTGGGATGAATTAATATACAGATTCATCCTGTTTATACTCAAATTGAAATTTATAAACGGTTCATCGTAACCCCTGCCCCGTTCGCTTGAGGTTTACCAGAATCGAGGGCATCAAAATGATTTACTGCATCTTCATGCCCGGCTCATGCTTGGCTTATGGAGTTTCGCTGAAACGTGCGAGTATAAAATTACAAATACGATTTCGTAATTTAGGGGAAGTCTAAACAGTCTGGACTTAAATTTGCAAGAATTTTCTAATCTTTTTAAGATTCAAATTACTTCATGGAACAGATCCCAAAACAGAATCCTTATATTCAAGGATTGCGCTCCTACTCATAGCGCAAGGCCTGGACCGGATTCATCAACGCGGCTTTGTAGGCTGGCCACAAGCCAAAGATCAGGCCTACGGCTGTACAAAACAGGAGACCAATCACGGACCAGTTCCAGGGAATATGCACTGCAAAACCGGTAAAGATACTCACCAGATTGCCCAGACCGAAACCGATACTGACCCCGATCACCCCTCCTATATTGCATAAGATTATTGCTTCCAGCAGAAAATGTGCTAATATATTTTTATTCCTGGCTCCCAATGATTTTCGTATGCCGATTTCCCGGGTTCGTTCCGTAACCGAAACCAGCATAATATTCATAATACCGATACCGGCTACAATCAGAGCGATAATACCGATTACAAAGGCGCCCGTCTTGATACCGGCCGTTGTATTATTGAAGATCTTGATCCTGCTGTCATTGGTAAAGATGGTGAAATCATCTTCCTGGTCGGGTTTCAAACCACGCATTTTGCGCATCACCGCACGGGTCTCGGCCAGGGCATCAGCCACCAAATCCGGTGACTTTGCCCGTACGGTAATATTTACCGACCGGTCCCGGCCAGAATTATCACGCATACCGTAATCTTGCTGAAAAGTGGTAATGGGCATCAGCAAATAGTTATCATAGTTACTGCCCATTGACGATTTTTTTTCGGCAAAAACGCCGATCACAGTAAATTTCCGCCCATCAACTTTGATGGTACGCTGCAAGGGATCGGTCCAGGGGAATAATTCCCCGGCCAGGGCAGGACCGATAACCGCCACCCTGCGTCCAATCTTTACATCTTCCTCAGATATATTTCGGCCATGACCGATATAATGAGTGTTATTGGGCGGATATTCAGGAGTCCCTCCACAAATAATGGCATTGCCGTTGGTGGTAATATCCCGGTATTTAAGTGCATGTCCGAAACTCCACAATTCAGAGCCAACCAGATCTACCGAGGATACACTTTCCCTGATGGCATTGGCATGTTCCACCGTAGTTGGACGCCGTCTCATAATTTTTCGAAATTCCTCGTCACTGATAGGTCCGCCTTCAGGCCATTTCTGTACCTGGAAGGTCGTCGAACCGAGTACACTCAATTCACCCTCAATCGTGCTTTGAATTACCGAAATTCCGGTCATCACACCAATGATGGAAGCCACCCCGGCGATTATACCGACCAGGGTCAGGAATGAGCGTAATTTATGGGTCATGATTGCCGTAAAGGCCATCCGGAACAGTTCGCTGAGAATCATCTGTACCTGGCTCCTGTTTTAATTTCAGGATCGGAGCACTTTACTCATAACGGAGTGCTTCGATAGGATTCAGACGTGAGGCACGGTACGCAGGAATAAATCCGGATACCACACCCGTCATGATTGAAATCACTAAAGCGATTAAAACAATCGGGATAGAAACACTGGCCGGCAGCACATATTTATCAATTATCGCAGCTACAGCGAAGGAAAGTATCACTCCGATAAAGCCGCCGATCATGCAGATGGCTGATGCTTCAAATAGAAATTGTGTCAATATAGACCGTTTTTTCGCTCCGATAGCTTTCCGTATGCCGATTTCCCTGGTTCTCTCGGTGACTGAGACAAACATGATGTTCATTACTCCGATTCCGCCGACGAAAAGAGAGATTCCGGTGATAACCAATCCGATCAGCACAACAACGCCCATAACATTATTATAAACCTGAATTAATGAATCCATGGTATTGATGGAAAAATTTTCTTTTTCGAAAGGTTTAAGTTTACGGATCTTGCGCATTTCGCCTATTAACTCATACTGGAAGTCATCCAGAGATTCCTGAGCGGGTGCTTTAACGGAGATAGTATAGTTGCGGTTCTGACCTCCGAAGTATTTTTGGAAGGTCGTTATGGGTATAAAAATCTGGTTATCAAAATTGGGTCCGCCAAAAAAACCGGCGCTACCCTGTTTTTCCATTATGCCGACAATACGAAATTTATACCAGCCGATTTTAATTCTTTTATTCAGCGGATCGATATTTTTGAACAGACGTTCCCGGATCTCACTGCCGATCACACACACCCTTTTTTTTAACTGTACATCCATCGTGGTCATAAATCTGCCGAATTCCGGCAGACCTTCGGTAACCATAGTATATTTTTCTGTCGTTCCAACCAGAGGTACATCTTCAAGTACAGTTGACTCATATTTGGCATTTTTCCGGGTACCGGTAGCGGGATTGATGGCCACCGCATCTTTTAACTGCTTTTTCAGTTTTTCACTATCTTTGAAAGTCAGATTGGGACGGTTGCGGAAATCAAAAAAATTTCCTGTGATAATCCAGGGCATTTTGGATACATACAAAACATCAGTACCCATGGCAGCAATACTTTCCTTAAAATTATTGGCCAGCCCGTTAGCTGCGGTCATGGTGGTGACCACCGCTACGATTCCGATTATAATACCGAGGGTCGTCAGGATGCCTCTCGTTTTATTCGCCTTAATAGCACTTAAGGCGATACGGAAGGCTTCAATTTTTTCATAAATAGTTCGCATTCGTAGCCGCCGGTTTTTTTAGAAAAATTCCTTTACTAACTGAATCGCAGGGTGTTTAAAATTTTTAGTTCGTCGCCAGATTTTCATTATTCTCTTTTTCTATCAAAATTTTGGAATGATTCTGCAACAACTGGCTGATCGCCCGGTAATTCCCCACTACGATTTCATCCCCTTCGGCTAATCCTTCGATGATTTCTATATGGGTCTCGCTCTGAATACCGGTTTTCACTCCGGCTGCTGCCACTTCCCCTGCTTTAACTACGAATACCACCTGTACAAAGCCGTCCTTATCAGGTATATATTGGGACGCCATGACAGAATCAGCAGCTGATTTCATATTTAAACCCGTATTTAACTGAGCCGGTGTACGCACCGATACGCATTGAATCGGGACGACAACCGCACTATCACGAATCTCGGTAACTATATCCGCACCAGCGGTCATGCCAGGTCGTAGTAACTGACCAGGATTATTGATAGCAATTTTTACTTCGAATTCCGTTTTCTGGTCAGCTGTACCGGAAGCGGTTATTTTCGCACTGCTGGCAATATCACTGACCGTCCCCTTAAATACCGCAGCGGGCAAGGCATCCACTTCAATGGTGGCACTGTCTCCCAGTCTGCACCGCCACCACGTCGTTCTCATCCATATCCACCAGCGCTTCCATTCCGGATAGATTGGATATTACCATAATCACATCTTCCTGAAACTGGGAACCGAGTGCAATCTCACCCACTTCCTTATTCAGTTCACTGATGGTACCGGCCATGGGAGCATAAATGGTTGTTTTAGAGAGTGCATCACTGGTTTGTTTCAGAATGGCCCGGGCCTGATCCACCTGTTCCAATGCTGCCTGATGACGAGCTTTTTCGACCAGATAGGCAGCGTTGGCCTGATCCAGAGCAGCCTGCGATTCCAGTTGATGGTTGAATAATTCCTTCATCCGCAGATAATCTTTTTCAACTTTATTCATGTTTTCCTTGACCAGGTTGGCATTCGATTCACTGGCCCGCAGATTGGCCTGGGCGCTTTCCATTTCTGCCTGGAATTGCTCACGATCCAGTTGCACCAGAAGTCTTCCTTTCTCGACCCAATCACCCTCTTTTATATCCAGATGAATAATCTTAGCCGCCACGTCTGCGCTTATTTTGACCTTGGTCTGCGGTTGGATCATGCCATTAGCCGAAACCGTTTCGACTATTTTCTGTTTGTTCACTTTGGCGGTGCGCACCGCGATACCTTCTTCATTATTGCCGTTTTTAATCAGCAGCAGGACTATTACAATAACAATGATCGCGACGCCGGTTATGATTATAATTTTATGCTTTTTCATTTTAAGATCTCCATAGCTGGCTGGTCAATTAATTAGACTTTGATTTATAATTATTATTACGAAAATTCGGGCTAAATGTTACCCGGGAATCCATTTATTGACGCAATAAAATATTTTAGGCAAAGAAAACCAATCCATCGGCCGAATATATACGGATAGAATTAATTGAAAGCGAAATTAAACCGTTATGAAAAAAGTTACCTTGCTTTTACCCGACCAGGTTTTGCATATCATCGGTAATTCCCGCAATGCCCATACTGTCATGGAAGATCTGACCGCGGAAAAACTGATTGAGATGTTATGCCTGGACGATTATCATGAGTCGTATAAACTAAAACGGGATCAGGTGCAGGTATTGTCACTGGAAGAGCATACATAAAAACGGACTTGGTTGAAGTATTTCATACCTGGGTTAAAGAAGATAAAGTTTAGGGTCTAAAAGAAAGGGATTTCTGCAATTTATGAGAAAATTAATTCTAATTTTGGCCGCCGGCGGTTTGCTGCTGGTAATTGCTATCGCTGCATTGACCAGCCATGATGATGAACCGACCCAATTGGCATTGCTGAAGGAAAAATACTCCAGAAAACGCATTTCTTCGGTCGATCATACCAAATTCGCGGTGCTGCAAAAACAGTTCGGTTCTCCCCAGGCCGTGACCCTGGCCTGTATCTCCTGCCATAATCTGCGCGCTGCTGAGATCATGCAATCCGCGCATTGGAACTGGGAAAGAGAAGAGTACATCGCCGGCCGCGGTGTGGTCTATATCGGGAAAAAAAATGCGATCAATAATTTTTGTATCGGCGCACGGGGTAATGAAGCGAGTTGCGCCAAATGCCATATCGGTCTGGGTGTCTCGGCCAATGGCCTGAGCATTACCGATCCCGGAAATATTGACTGCCTGGTATGCCATGACAATACTGAAACATATACCAAGGCGGAAGGAAAGGGGGGTGCGCCAACATCATCCCTGGATTTCAGATACATTGCCCAGAATGTGGGCAGGCCCAAACGTTCCGATTGCGGGGTATGCCATTTCTATGGCGGGGGTGGAAATAATGTCAAGCATGGCGATCTGGAGGAAGCGATGTTTGAGCCGACCGCCGGCACCGACATCCATATGGGTACCGATGGTATGAATCTGGTTTGCGTGGATTGCCATACTACGGAGAAACACCAGATCTCCGGTAAACTCTATTCACTTTCCTCCATGAACCGCAACCGCACTACCTGCGAACAGTGTCACGGTGGTACACCCCATGGCGATGGTATTTTGAACGAGCATACGGTAAAAGTAGCCTGTCAAACCTGTCACATTCCGGTTTATGCCAAGGTTAATTCCACCAAAACCGGTTGGGACTGGTCAACGGCCGGTAAACTAAAAAACGGCGAACCCTATTCTGAAGAAGACAGCCTGGGTAATCATACCTACCTCTCTATTAAAGGAACTTTTGTCTGGGGCAGGAATTTAAAACCGGACTATATCTGGTTTAACGGTACTGCTTCCCATTATCTGGCCGGAGATGTTGTTGCGGATACCAGCAAACCTCTCCTGCTTAATGTTCTTCATGGTTCCTATCAGGATGACCGAATCAAAAATAATTCCGATCAAGAACTATCCTGACCAGGCAGCCGTACGATCCCGTAAATAAAATTCTGATTCAACCAAAACTTTATGCCGACCATCCGGGCACGGGTGCCTTCTGGCAGGACTTTGACTGGAAATGGGCTGCCGCCGTGGGAATGAAAGAATCACACCTGCCCTTCAGCGGCAATGTTGACTTTATCAGAACAGAAATGTACTGGCCGGTCAATCATATGGTCTCGGGCCGGGAAAAATCCGTAGACTGCAACGAGTGTCATACCCGCCATAACAGCAGGCTGGCCAATCTTACAGATTTTTATATGCCGGGACGGGATTATTCAGCCAGCCTGGACACCGCCGGGGAAATACTGCTGCTGCTGACAATTTTGAGCGTGCTGATACACGGATCCCTGAGGATCATAGCTGCAATGCGGATCAGGAACAGAGGTATACGATGAAAAAAGAAGTTTATATTTATAAAGCCTTTGAACGATTCTGGCACTGGACACAGGCTATGTTGATATTCTTGCTGGGTTTCACCGGATTCGAGATCCATGGTTCGCTCTCATTTTTCGGATTCGAAAATGCAGTAAAATATCACAGCCTGGCGGCGTATTTTTTTATTGTGCTGATTATCTTCGCCATTTTCTGGCATTTTACCACTGGTGAATGGAAGCAATATCTGCCTACCTCTAAGAATATTAAGACTTATCTGAACTATTATCTTTTCGGAATTTTTAAAAATGCCCCGCATCCCACTAAAAAGGCTGTGCTCAGTAAATTGAATCCCTTACAGAAAATTGTATATCTGGGTCTTAAAATCCTGGTCATTCCCATGATCGTGACCTCGGGTTTATTATATATGTTTTATCGCTATCCGCAGCGGTATGGCGTGGATGCCTTGAATATCCAGTCATTGAAAGTCATTGCTATTGTTCATACCGCCGGGGCCTTTCTGTTACTCTCATTTATTATTGCCCATCTGTACCTGATCACTACCGGCAAAACAGTTACGGCTAATTTAAAAGCGATGCTGACCGGATATGAAGAGTTAGAAACAGACCTTCAGTCCGGCGTAGAACAAAAATCAGAATTATCATTATAAAAATTAAGATCAAAATGAGTAAGAGGAAAAGATGGAACCCACAAAGTATATGAATCCTTACCTGGCCGGTTTATTACTGGGCTTGCTATTACTGGCCACGATCTATATTACCGGTCGCGGATTAGGTGCCAGTGGTGCGGTCAAGAGTGTTACTGTGGCTACCATGCAGATGGTGACTCCCGCGCATACTGCCGACGGCAAGTTCTATCAGGACTACAAAGAAGAACACTCCGGAAATCCCTTAAAGACCTGGCTGGTGTTTGAAGTTATCGGTGCGGTTTTCGGCGCTTTCGTGTCCGGCCTGATCTCGGACCGTCTGGGTCTCCAACTCGAACGCGCACCAAAAACGAAGGCCGGCATCAGAATTGTTGCCGCCCTGATCGGCGGTGCCTGCTTTGGCTTCGGCGCACAACTCGGCCGGGGCTGCACCAGCGGTGCTGCCCTGAGCGGTATGGCGGTCCTGTCGACCGGCGGACTGATCACCATGTTCGCCATCTTCGGCGGAGCCTATGCCTTCGCCTACTTTTTCAGAAAACTGTGGATATAAGGAGATCTTCGAGATGGGACCTTTAGTTCCGGATATTATCGGCAACGAACTAAACCTGGTCGTTGCGCTGTTTATCGGCTTCTTATTCGGCATGATCCTGGAGCAAGCCGGTTTTTCTTCTTCCAGAAAACTGGTGGGACTGTTCTATGGTTATGATTTTACCGTGCTGCGGGTCTTTTTTACCGCCGGTGTAGTTGCTATGACCGGCGTTATCGCCCTCGATCATTTTGGCCTGCTGGACATCAGCCTGATCTATATAAATCCAACCTACCTCTGGTCGGCAATTATCGGCGGCTTAATAATGGGATTAGGATTTGTGGTCGGAGGATATTGTCCGGGGACCAGTATAAGTGCAGCAGCCATTGGAAAAACGGATGCCTGGGTCTTTATCGCAGGGTCCTTCCTCGGTGTTTTAGTTTTCAGTGAAGGCTATCCCCTGTTCGAGAATTTATACAAGTCCGCTTTCTGGGGATATCCCAGAATATTCAATACTCTGGGAGTTTCACAATCTCTTTTTGCATTTTTATTAACATTGATGGCTTTGTTCGCATTTTGGAGTGTATCGATTATTGAAAATAAGGTCAACGGGGTGAAGAATAAAGCAATCCGCTTCACTCCATATTACATCAGCCTGGCCTCTGTCGGTTTAATTCTGGCCATTGCAGTTCTGGCTTTGCCCGAAAGAAAAGAATCGATGCTGCAGCAGGTTGCTGATGCGGATCCGGCACAGTTTAAGAACCTGCCGGGTATGACTGTTGATGAATTAGCTTTCCGGATCATCGACCAGGATAATAAACTTCAGATAATTGATTTCAGACCGGTCGAAGAGTTCAAAAAATATAGTTTACCTAAATCTGTTTCTTTCACTGCAGAGGACCTGTTCAGCAAGGAGTTGGGAAAACTCTTATCAGTGCAACATAAAATAAATGTATTTATTGCCGAGGATGAAACGACAGAACAAAAAATGACGCAGTTGGCAAAAAATCTTGGTTTTGAAAATATTCAGTTCCTGCAAGGGGGCCTGGCGGGCTTTAAGAAGGAAATTATTGATTTCAAACCAGCGACCGCACCGGCCGAAGGTATGGATGAACAATATACTGTTCGCTTCAGGACCAAAGCGAGTCAGATTATCCCGGTGTTAATTGCCCAGAATAAAAGCGTTACCCCGGTTAAAAAAACAGCCAAGCGTGCTCTGGGAGGTTGTTAACGCTATTAATTAACCGCCGATGCACGCTGATGTTCCGCGGTCAATTAATTTACTTCTTTACTGATTCTGATTTTAAATTAATCGAATCTGATTTCAGGCTTTCGGCTGTCGCAGTCAGAATTATTTTGCCCGACTTCATTGTCCGACTGCACGATCACCTGGGCCAGGCCGTTAAAGACTTTGCGTTTCCATGGCTGCGCGGTGTATAAACCTGCAGCAGACCCGGATCGGTATTCAGAATTTCCCATTGGGTTCGTTTCACCAATGGTGTTCCGGCAATCGCATACACATTCCCGCCCGGATGCAGAATAACCCGCTTGAGTTTGTATATTTGATCCGGATCATCCCGTTTAATATTTTTCGCAATAAGACTCCCGTTTATATAAATCGCCTGCTCCTGGCCAATACTCTTGGCCAGCAGGGTAATTTCTGTACTATCCGTTAATTCAGGTAAATTAAAACTACCACGGATCACTATTTCTTTGGCCGTTTTTTGTATCTCCTCTCCAGCTGCTTTGAAAGCCGGCGTCCAGCCGGAATCGTCAAAATTAGAAGATACTTCTGGACGATTCTCCAATCCCTGCACTTTTTGTATTTTCAGATCGGTGATTTTTATTAAGTCTATACTTTCAAAATACCGGTCAGGTTCATGGGAAGATGGATCACCGTTACCAACACCAATTATTTTTCCCGGTCCTTTGAGTTTAAACGTGATCAAATTATCAGCAGTAGGTACTATCCTTCCTTTGCTATCATTGACCTGAACGGTAACAACCGAGACATCCTGGCCGTTAGACCTTATCATCGGGCGATCAGCAATGAGTTTGATCGCTTTAGCTGCACCGGGGGTTTCGATCCGTTTAGTTATAATTTCCTTACCATTCTTATATCCCCGTGCCAGCAGCGTGCCCGGTTCATACTGCACCGGCCATTCAATATGTGAATTTATTGGCATCGGTTTTCGGCCCATACTCTTATTATTAAGAAAGAGTTCAACTTCATCGCAATTACTATAGGCCCAGACTTGAATGGATTGTCCTTCTTTACCCGGCCAGTTCCAGTGCGGGAAGATATGCAGTACCGGTTCTGTGGTCCAGCGGGATTTGAGATAATAGAACATATCCTTGGGAAATCCGCACAAATCGACAATCCCGCATTGCGAGGAAACCTGCGGCCAGCCATAGGGGTGAGGTTCACCGCGGTAATCGAAGCCGGTCCAATAAAATATCCCGCTGAGAAAGGGACGCGCGGCATAAAATTTGAATCCATCCTCCAAACTGCGCCCGTCCGGTTTACGGTCGGTGGGTGCCAGGTGTGCCCTGCCGGGATTATCGTCATAGACACCGCGGGTATTGCGGGAGGTAGTCTCTTCAGTTCCCATCGACGCTTGATCGGGAAATCGCGCATGTTGCTGATCGATATCCCCGTTGAATATGTAGTTGAAACCCATGATATCCTGGACATCGGAGATTCCGTTCCCCCAGCCGCTGTTGCCATAGGTAATCCGGCGGGTTGGATCAAGACGCTTGGCGAAATCCTGCATTGTTGCTGCAATCCGGGCTCCGGTAATATTGCCCTCGATCGCCCACTCTTCATTGCCGATGGACCAGATGAAGACACTGGGATGATTGCGGTCGCGCAGGATCATCCGTTTAAGCAGATCGAGATGTTCGGTATTGCTACCCAGCAAACGGTTTTCGTCAATCACCAGCATACCCAGGCGGTCGCAGATATCCAGCAACTCCGGGGTGGCCGGATTGTGCGAGCAGCGGTAGGCATTGGAGCCCATTTCTTTCAAGCGTCTGACCCGGAATTCCTGCAGCGCATCGGGTATGGCCGTACCCACACCCGCATGGTCCTGGTGATTATTCGTACCTTTTAATGAGACATGTTTACCATTCAAAAAAAATCCCTGCTCAGGATCAAATCTTACCGAACGTATTCCAAAGATCGTTTCATACCGGTCTACTACCGAACCATTTTTAATATACAGAGGTAATGAGATTATACAGATAAGGATTTTCAATCGACCATAAATTGGGATTGCTGATAGAAACTGGATTTGAATACTCCTGACTTTCTTCGGGTTTCAGGGTGAGTTGTTTCGACTCTGTCCGTGTCACGATTTTTCCATCTGCGGCAATAATCGTTTGTTCCAGATCAAAAGTGCATTCATTGATGTCTTCATTAATAATAGTAGCGCGGGCGGTATCAGTGCTGAACTATCATTTATTTCTGATGAGACAAAGGTACCGTACCAGGCCACATGCAGGGGTGCAGTTTTATTAAGCCAGACATGGCGATAGATTCCGGCCCCTTCATAGTACCAACCTTCTTCCATGGTGGCATCGGCGCGCACGGCAACCACGTTATCACCGCCGTAGTTAAGGTAGTCGGTGATATCGTATTGAAAACCATAGTAGCCGCAGTGTTCTTCACCCAGGTAGAAGCCGTTGACCCAGATCCGGGAGTCCCGGTGCACTCCGTCGAATTCGATACTGATCTTTTTGCCCAGGTCGGATGCAGGGATGGAGAAGGTTTTACGATACCAGCCGATGCTGGTCTGCGGGAATTGGGGGCCCAGAGGTTTGAAGCCATGACTGTAACTGGCCGTGGAATCAAAGGGAAGTTCAGCAGCCCAGTCGTGCGGCAGATCCAGGATGCGCCAGCCGCGGTCGTCGAAGTTCCTGGCTGCCGGGCCATCACCGTTACCGGCCTTGGCATAATAGGAGAAATAAGCGCCGCCATGGCCGAAATCTTTCACCGTGTCGCAGGCGTGTCCCAGGGCAAAGCGCCAGCCGGAGTCCAGCAGCAATCGTTCGCGCGGTGCGTTTGCATTTGGATCCTGGGCATTGAGTATTTGAATTGCGAAAATAAAAATAATCAAACATAAGGATATTATTATTTTTTTCATGTCTCTCCTTGTCGTAGCAGATGGAATCAGAATTTTATTTACATTTCGCAATGGAATATTATTTCCTCATGACTTTAAAGGACAAATATATGTCAGAGTATATTATTGTTTTTCATTAATTTTTACATCTAATAATATTAAATCAGATAATTGTGCCAAAAACCATACTCGTTGAGAGTTAATTTTAGATTTATTTAAGGTCGTATATAAAACATCAAAACGGGGATGATCAAAATCGAGCCGGAAAATGCCATTATGTCCCATAAAATAAACTTTAAGTAATTTTTTATCTCTTATAATATTCTCAACAATGTCATTGTCTGCTGGTCGTACTGCTGTGATTTGGTGATCGTTTGATATAAGCAGGCCGACAGGATGTTTTCTGGAAAAGGCCTGGTTAATTCAGCTTGCTATAATATTCATATGATTGATGGGTCTTCGGTAGTGCAACAATTTTTTTATCTTCCAGGGTTATTATTATTTCATGTTCAGCATCTTGAACGCTGGAGATAAAGTATAGACTAAACATAATAATAAGTGGTTTAATCATTTTTATTCTAAGCTGACAATGAATCCAGATCATCTGCCACAAAATTGGCAATTCATGCTAGTCCTGATAGTATGTGAAATATCATGTCAGTAAATTTGGCCGGTAGCAGGCACATAACCTGCTTGACCTTTGTTTTTGGCATTGAACCAGCACGTTCCACAGCAATCGGAACCACCATTCGGCATCAGACGTTCTCCGTTCTCTTAGGTCTATATATTTTTAAGTTGAAGCATTCCACCTACATATACAATATAAATAAATTAATTGATGTACGATATAATAAATATGTCCTTTAAATGCTTGCCGTTCTTATATATTACTTCTATTCGCAATTATAAATATAGCCCTTCCTTATTTCCTATTTCCCGTATACTATTGGTAAATCGCCAATTATTATATTGGGGTTAATTCCATCTTTAGTGATAACTACTTTTGTGTTATCTTTTAGGGATTTTTCCAACATCTCTAATTGACGAAGCTTTTGGGCGTTACCTATAAAATACTTTTCTGCCGCTTCATTTACTAATTGTATAGCTTGCGCCTCTCCTTCGGCCTTTAAGATATTAGCCTGTTTTATACCATCTGCTTCCTTAATGGCCGCACGCCTTGCACCATCTGCTTTTGTTTCTACTGCTGTGGCAAAATCTATGGCAGCATCTTTGGCATTCTGAGCTTGAATAATATTATTCATAGTTTCCTGAACACTCTGTGGCGGGGTAATGTCTTTTAATTCAACCCTTACTACTTTTAATCCCCAATTTTCTATTTCTTTGTCAATAGTTTCAGCAAGAAGTTTATTAAGCATAGATCGCTGGCTATTAACTTCCGTAAACTTCATATTACCTATGACATTTCTTGCGGTAGTCTGGGCGAGCATTATTATCTGTGTTTTGTAATCTTCTACTTCATAATAAGACTTTTTTACACTATCTTCATCATTTTTTACTTTGTGATATACCACAAGCTCTACCTTGGCATTAAGATTATCTTTTGTGATTATTTCTTGCGATGCAATATTCGTCATTCGTTCTGTTATGTTTCTATATCTTGATCTTTCAATAATTGGGATAACCCAATTAAATCCCACTTTAAGAAAACGGTTATATTTACCGAGTCTTTCTATTACTCCTCTATAAGTGGGCTTGACTATTCTAATGCCCGCTAAAAAAACTATCACCATTGTAATAATTGCAATTACTAATAGTACTCATAACTACCTCCTTTTTGATGCTCTATTTAAGCTCTGCTAATTTGTTATCAGCTAATATATAATTGAGGGAATCGCCTGATTTTGTGAATTATGAAAAGATCAAAACTCATGAAAATATTTTAAAAGTCGCATCGATTTAACTACGTCATCTGCTGTCAAAAAGAAAATTTATTACCCGAAAGGGATCGTATTCGAATACATACTGGTTCTACTTGTACAATATAAATAATATATATGAAGTGCAAAATAATAAATATATCTATTAAAAGACTGTTTTTCCTGGGTGGCATTAACACTTACAAGGATAAACATAGCGTCCCCCTGGGAGTGCTTTAACTTTTTATTCATACTGATAGTGATAAAAGAAAAACCGTTCATGAATTTATTTGAGGCAGCAAAATATCTGGGATTAAGAATAATGTCAACACCACATTCTAAGGAGCGCGTGATAGGCAACGTTTCCAGTCTTTCCTATATTTCCTCTTCAAAATTTTACCTTCTTGTAGAAAACTCTTTTCACCATTTCCGCTGTGATAATGTAACAAAATACAATTATCCCGATTAGCAGAAGGAACGACATGGACAGCGGGCTGAATCCAAAAATCTCAGCCAGCGGGGTGAAGGGTAAAATCAACGTCACGACAAAAATGGACAGAGTTGCTATCAATAGATATTTCCCCGGTTGACTCTTGAAGAAAGGTTTCCGACTCCGAATCACCAGCACAATCAGTGACGCCGAAATAACAGACTCTATAAACCAGCCGGTTCTGAATTGATCCTGGGTTGCCTGAAGGATGAGCAGGAGTACACCAAAGGTGAGAAAGTCAAATACCGAACTCACCATGCCGAAGGTAATCATAAACTTGCGAATTGCCTTAATGTCCCAGCGCCGCGGATGGTCAACCATTTCGCTATCCACCCGGTCGGTCGCGATCGTCATCTCCGGGAAATCGGTCAGCAGATTGGTCAGCAAAATCTGCTTGGGCAGCAAGGGGAGAAACGGCAGAACGAGGGATACGCCGGCCATGCTGAACATATTTCCGAAATTGGCGCTGGTCGCCATGAACACATACTTCAGTGTGTTGGCAAAAGTTGTCCTCCCTTCGCGGACACCCTGCACCAGAACGCCCAGGTCCTTTTCGAGCAAGACAATATCCGCCGCATCTTTGGCAACATCCACGGCACTCTCAACGGAAATGCCGACATCGGCAGCATGGAGCGCCGAGGCATCATTGATCCCGTCGCCCATATACCCCACGACATTTCCGGCTTTTCTGAGAGCGAGGATGATACGCTCTTTCTGATTGGGTTCGATTTCGGCGAAGACGTCCACATCCGCCACCCGTTTGAGAAGCGCGGCATCGCTCAACTGACTGAGGTCTGAACCCGTGAGGATTTTTGTATTCGACAATCCCATCTGTTGACTGACGTTGGCAGCGACGAGGTGGTTGTCGCCCGTGATGATCTTCAGCGCAACGCCGAGGTTCTTAAGGCTGGTAATCGTCTCGATGATATTGGGCTTGGGTGGATCAAAGAGAACCAGGAATCCTGAAAACGTCATACCAGCTTCGTGTGTCTTTGCTTATGCGTGACTCGGATCCCATATTCTTGTAAGCGACGCCCAGCGTACGCAAGCCCTTACTACTGAATTCCTCAAAGTGTTGCTGGATTCGATCCCGCACGGCGGCGATATCGACAATTGTTCCCACCTTCAGTTTCTGCCGATGAACAGACGGCGAGCACATTCAGCAGCGCGCCTTTGGTCACCATCAGATGCGTATCATCATGTGAAACCAGGATGCTCAAGCGCTTGCGAAGAAAATCATACGGGATTTCGTCCTGTTTCTGGTAGCCGGACAGATCAAACTGGTGATGCGTGCGGATGGCTTCATCAATCGGGTTTGTAAAGCCGGTCTCGTAAAAAGCATTGAGATAAGCATAAAGCAGGACTCTATCGCTGGGTGCACCTTCCACATCCAGAGCGGATTGCAGGTGGACGATCCCTTCGGTCAGGGTACCGGTTTTATCCGAGCAGATCACGTTCATGCTGCCAAAGTTTTCAATCGAAGCGAGCCGTTTGACGATGACCTTCTCTTGAGCCATTCGCTTTGGCACCATGGGCAAGGTTGATGCTGATAATCGCCGGCAATAATTGCGGGGTCAGCCCAACGGCAAGGGCCAGGGAAAACAGAAATGAGTCCAGGACTGGTCGTGCCAAATAGACGTTGATGGCAAAGATGGCGACTACCAGCACCAGTGTCACTTCCATGAGGAAGTAACCGAATTGCCGGATGCCGCGCTCAAATTCCGTTTCCTGCGGTCTGAGTTTTAGCCGCTCGGACACTTTGCCGAACTCGGTTTCCTTGCCGGTGCGAATAATCAGTGCCGTTGCGCTGCCGCTCACCACATGGGTTCCCATCCACAGCGCGTTTGTCCGCTGACCTAGTGGAGTTTCTGCCGGCAACACCGCCGCTACTTTTTCGACTGGGAAAGTTTCCCCTGTCAGCATGGCTTCATCAACGAAAAGATCCTTGGATTCCTGAACCAGACCGTCTCCGGGAATAATATCGCCGGCGTTCAGGATTACGATATCACCGGGCACAATCTCTTCAACTGGAATTTCTTTGGAGCTTCCATCCCGCAGCACCGTCGCTTTAATCTGCACGATGGAAAGCAGTTTCTCCACAGCGTTGCTTGCACCGCGCTCCTGCCAAAACCCGAGCAAGCCGCTGACGAGGACGATTGAAAGAATAATAAAGGCATCAACCGGATCATGTAGAAAAAATGACAACCCCGTTGCGAAGAAAAGGATGAGGATGATCGGACTTTTGAATTGAGCGAGCAGGAGCGTCAACACATCCGACCGTTTTTGGGGCTTTAATAGATTAGCGCCATAGCGTGCGAGCCGCTGTCTGGCTTCAACGCTCGTCAATCCTTCTTTTGCCGTTTCAAGTTTTTGTAGCATCTCGGTCACGGAGATGCTCCAAAAAGCCGGAGGGAGTTGGTTCATCCTACATTCCTCTCTTAGAAATATCGCTTAATATGCTTTTGAGCGGGTCGGTCTTCCACGTCCGCTTTAAGCGCGTGTCAGTTTGCTCCGTCTCGATCCTATTGTCGGACATAACTCGGCAAAGTGCTTACGAACCTTCGCCATAATCTGGCGATTCGTCATCTTGTCAACTGTCTCAACAACCACAATGCGCCCGCCGATCTTGTTTCTTTCAAGACGTTTTTTAAGTTCACCCTTTGCCTCGCCAGGACCAAATATCAAAATGGATTCCGCCTTCCCAATGCACGCAATGACCGCATCGTAATATAGGTTTAGCTGTCCGGCAAGAGTTCTCTGTTGGCTATCATCCGCGAGTACCTGCTGCGATTCATAAGGACCCTTGAGAGGTGAATCACCGGAACGTCGAAGCTGTTTTTCCGCCTTCGATATGATAAGTCCTAGTTCTTCCCCTTTATCTGTAATAGCCACGACAATTGCCTTCTTATGGTCAATCCATAAACCCACTTTTGTTCTCATCGATGTCTCCTTTATCTACTACTTACACCTAACATATAATTGAGTGGAATCACTCCATATTGTGGATCATAAAAAGATCAACACTCATCAAAATATTTTAAAAGTCGCATCGATTTAACTACGTCTTCTGCTTTCAATAAGAAAATTTATTACCCGGAAGGGATCATATTCGAATACATACTGGTTCTACTTGTACAATATAAATAATATATATGAAGTGCAAAATAATAAATATACCATTGAACGAATGCTGTTATTGGGTGGCATTACCAGTTACGAGGATGGACGCAGAGTTCCCTTGGGTGATATTAAACTTTTTATTCACATTAAATATGCTAGACGTCATCAAGTTAAGATTAAGCTCATACAAAAACCCACTGTTATTTCTGACAATGGATCAATACCGGGCAGATAGGGGTTCCCTTTAACAAAAAAACCGGGGCTCCAGTCGGACTCCTCCGCCCCGATTTCTCTGGGCTCCGGCCGGAACAAGAAAATTAAACTCAAAGCACGAATTTCTAAATTCGAAATTTCAGGTTGTATTTTGAAATATAATACGCTTTATTAAGGGTACCTGCATTTTTTTGGGAATTTGGATCTTGGAATTTGAAAATTGGGAGTTTGGATTTATTTCGGATTTAGTGTCTATATACATCCCGGCGGTGGCCTATTCTTAACACGCGAATCTCCGTTTCTAAAAGTGAATAAATTACCCGGTAATCGCCCACTCGAAATTTTCTAAGACCTGTAAATTGACCTTTGAGAACGGGATTAGATTCCGGATTTCTAATGAGTTCTTGCTCGATCTGATCAAGAATGTGTTTTGCCTCTGACTTGGACAATTGCTTCAGATCACGCAGGACAGATTTTTTATAAGTGACATTATAGACCAAGAGACTTCCTCAGCTCTTTGCCGGAAATAATGGGATCACTCTGATCGTGGAGTCGGTCAAGAGCAATTTGAAGATCGGCGAAATCTTCAATGTAAGATTCCAGTGCCTTCTGAATAATAAACGAACGTGACCTCTCGGTCTCTTTGGCGACACCGTCCAGTCTTTTCGCCAGGTCTTTGGGTAATCGGACGGATATGGCAGTACTCATTATGATCTTCTCCTAATTCAAATATGTATTACAATGTGATACACTATATTCTAATGTAATACAATGGTATCTGATTGTCAAGTCCTAAGCGAAATTCTGGTCGTTCCTACAGGACGATGCGCCATAAGCTACCGAATTCTTATTTCAAATCGTCCTTCTCCCGGGGGAAAGGTCACTATATACTTGAAAATGTCATAGAGCTAAGCCGATCGCTGCTGAAAAAATCAATAATTCGGGTGAGTTTGGCAGGAAAGCAGAAGCAAGTTCAGTTACCGTTGATACGCTTCGAGCAACTTTCACATTTGATAAATAGAAGGAGTATATTCCGGTGGCCAAAGAAATGGAAGTGAAAGGAAATAATAATCCGGGTATAGACATACAGGTTAAATCTGTGTTCATGATGGAAATATTTTAAGCGGTAGTTTAATGAATCTGCCTTAATTTAACTTACAATCCATAGAGGTAATAAGCAGAGATTCTGAACTTTATAAAAATTCGGTAATTTTAATTGACAGTTGTTTTAAAAGTGGTAACTTGATATATACCTAAAATTATTTTAGAGACATTTAGTAGTAAAAATCGTGTCCTGGAAGACCAGAGCTTTTCATCTTTATATTAAAGTATTCAGTATTAAAAACGAATCTGAACTAATATAATTAAAAAAAATACTTGCCTTTTTGAATTTATATTTGAAAATTTGAAAGGGTTTAATAGTTCAAAGACGGTTCAATTAGTTCTTTAAATTTAAAACTTGTTTATTCATTTTATTATATATAATGCGGATTAGTCACGTTTATTTGAAGAAGCTGAAACTAATTAGCTTTTTCTTTAAGGGTATCGTAACTCATCTTTTTTAGATAAGGAGTTTCGAAAATGAAGTACTTATCAAAATTCGCTGTTTTATCATTCCTCCTTCTTTCAATACTAATTTCTTCTTCACAGGCCCAGGTAGACGGTTCAATAGAAGGATATGTACTTGACAGCAAGACTCAGGAAGCCTTACCGGGTGCAAACGTACAACTGAAAGGTACAAGTATTGGTGCCGCAACGGATCTCCAAGGGAAATTTATCATCAACCAGGTTTCTCCAGGTGAATACCAGTTGGTAATCACATATATAGGCTATCATGAAAAGATATTGGATATATCCGTTACGGCAGGCCAAAAACTTGAAGAAAATATTGCACTGGATTATCAGAGTCTTGAAGGTGAAACCATAGTGGTTACTGCTCAGGCTGAAGGACAAGCGAAAAGCAATAAACGAACAATTGGCTTCGAACACCATTACAAATATAGTATCTGCAGAAAAAATCCAGGAATTACCGGATTTAAGCGCAGCACCAGCTTTAAGCCGATTGCCCGGACTTTCCCTAATGAACGGCGACCAGGTAGTAATAAGAGGTATTCAGGCAAAGACAGAATCTTGTCCTGGTAAATGGTATTCAGCTCCCTTCAACAGACGTAAACACCCGTGCTACCAATTTAGGTTTCATATCGTCAAACATGCTCTCAGAGGTATTGAAGTTGTTAAAGTTCTTACACCTGATATGGATGCAAATGCCATTGGAGGTGTTGTTAATTTAAGATTGCGTGAAGCGCCTATCGGATTTCATTTTGATATGCTTACTCAGGGAAGCTTAAATCACCAGGATAGGACGTGGGATAATTACAGGTTCTGGGCAAGTGTAAGTAACAGATTCTTTGATGATAAACTAGGTGTTTTTCTTCAGGGAAATGCAGATCGTTCTAATGCGGTGATGATCAAACTACAGCCGCTTATGCAGCCTATGAATCGAGACCCTATGGTGAGGCTCCTTATCGTATGGACAATTTTACATTTAATGATCAACAAAATGTGACTTCAACATGCAGGCGGAAGTCTTGATACTGGATTATAAGCTTTCAAACGGCAACATTATGATGCAAAATACTTTATCCAAAGGTATATATAATAATGCTACACACAATAACCAGTTGATTTTGCCAGGTAATAGAATTGTGTATTCATTAAACAGGGATAAATACGACAAGAATATTAGTTGTTAACGCATTGCAAACGGAATATAATTTCGGCGATATAAAAGGAGAATTATCTTTATCTCATTCATACAGCGATAAAAATACGGATGTAAGATTTGGTGATGTAGGCGATGCTACAAATTTTGCAAATGCAAATAGTCCTGTTCCATTTGGTGATTGATGCTAATGGTAATCCTATTTCTTATTCTGGCCAATAAGAAGTACTCTTACACGACGACGCATTAGATATTATAACTAATCCTGACGACTACAAAGGTGCTAAATATATAGGACTGGGCGGTACTTCGTTCCGAGGTGTTTAAGAAGCATATATATAATGCCAAGCTTGATTTTACCATACCGGTTTCATTTTCGAAGGACTTTTCTTCCATCTTTAAAATAGGTGGTAAATTTACACGAACAACACGTGAGAATGATTTAAATCGATGGTATAAAAGAGTTGGAGATGAAACTTTTTATGCTCAGTCAGAGATTTTATTCCCGGCAAAACTCTTACTAATACTAATCCACTTCTTTTTACCGATATCCAGAACACCGATTATACAAGAGGTGAGTATTTTCTTGATGAAACTTATGATTTCAAATATGCATTTGATATAGATAAAACTTAAGTGATTTTTATACTTTAGCACGACATGGCTGGGGACCGCCTGTTCATCAAGCCGGATCAGTACAATACGATTTTAACGGGGCTGAAATTTTTTCTGCAGGGTACCTGATGGGTACTTTCAACATTGGTCCCCGATTGTCCTTAATTGCCGGTGGAAGGTATGAACACTATAATATGGATTACCATGCAACCAATTTCTATGTGACTCATCCGGTTGACGGTAACGGAAATTTGATTGATACTTTAAATACTGTTAACCGGAATGATGATAACTTTTTCCCGAATGCACAGCTTCGCTATAAATTTACAGACTGGGCCGATCTTAGGGTGGCTTATTCACAAACAATTTCCCGTCCCGATTACCAGGCTATTCTTCCGAATACTTTCTTTACTCCTGAGCGTATATTAAGTTCAGCCGGAAATCCGAAGTTAAAGCCTGCAATATCAACAAACTATGATGCTTACCTGTCATTTTATAATAATGAAATAGGATTATTTACTGTAGGTGGTTTTTATAAAAAAATGGATGATGTATTTTTCCAAACAAAATATATTATCAAAATCTCTCGTATTATAATATAACGTTTCCTGATTCAGCATTCTGGAGATCACAAGGAATAATACCACCGGCAGGATCAGAGAGAATACAACTACCTGGATAAACAACCCGCATCCGGCTTATATAAAAGGTTTGGAATTTGAATGGCAGACAAACTTCTGGTACTTACCTCAACCTTTGAATTCATTGGTTCTGAATGTAAACTATACAAGAGTCTGGTCCAAAATGGATTATCAACAGATCAGAAATATACCGGAACATGATACGTAATGATCCGATAACAAACCGAGTCGAAATCAAAAGATTATATTACCACAGATACGGTACGTACGGCCAGGCTGCTGAATCAGGGAGATGATATTTTAAATATTGCTATTGGAGTTGATTATAAAGGTTTCTCAGGTCGTATTTCATTTAATTTGCAAGGTAATGTAATTACAGCTGTTGGTTCAAGACCTGAAGAAGATCAGTTTACCGGTAATATTTATAAATGGGATTTTACTCTTAAACAGCAATTACCATTGAAGGATTAAGTATTCAGTTAAGCGGTATAAACATCTTCCATAATGTTACTAGACATATCAGAAATTCCGTAGAGTGACTCGATGGACAGCTATTTCGACAATCTGACACAAACCAGATATTCGCCGAGAGTATTCGAACTAAATTTAAGGTACACTATATATAAAGCAAGTAAACATTTTGTTAAAAAAATATAGGAGGTTGCATGATTCATTAATCTAAGATAATTAATTCATTTACCTACTAACATTTAAGGAGGTTTTCCATGAGATTTTTGATACTGATTTTGGCATTTTTTTTCATATCCTTTTCTACGTCTTTTGCCCAATTAATGGATTATGTTAAAGAAGTAAAAGGAGACACACTTGTTGTTAAAGATTACTACGATATGGGTAACGCACCTAACTCAATTAACAATGTCGTTCTTGTAGATACTGCAGATGTTCCTGCCGGCCGCGTATATGAACTGCAAAGCCTCGGATGGTATCCTCAGTCCGGTGGTTTTACTACACCCTCAAACAGACCATGTGTAATCGTCGGTGCTGGTAAGACACTGGTTCAGGCGACTGTTGCACTTCCTATTATATCCGGTTATTCGGATGAAAGCGGGGCTCTAAGCACAGGTGGCATTACCTGGGGTAACGATTTAACGGTGAAAAAAACAGCAGTATTGTCTGCGGTGCACCAGATGGTGCAATAGGCTGGGCATTTTTTGGTACAGGTGCTCCTGATAGCAAAAATTGTTTTTGAAAACAATATGATGGAGCACAATTGGTGGGTCTTTGTTCAGTCTAATGCAAACGCAGGAAATAGTTTATTTTTTAAAGATAACTATTTTGTAAATATGAGCGGTCGTGCATGCAGACGTAACGGCGGTGTATATGATAATGTTGACAATAACACCGATACTATGTATGTCGAAAATAACACCCATGTAATGGCTCAAGGCTACATATACAAATTCAGAAACTACCCTGTTAACTTCATTTACATCAATCATAACACATTTATTAATTGTTCAAGCGTTATCTTCGAAACCCAGGGACTTCAGAGTAATGCTATAGTAGCAAATAACATATTTGTCAATAGCAATGTACAACCGTTTAGGCCTGGTTTCGTTGAAGAAGAAGAAATGCCGGAGAGGGCTATCGATAATATAGCACAAGGTATTATAGACGTTGCTCCATTGCCGGATACTTTAGCACAAGTGGAAAGAAAATGGTTGGTTCAGGGTAATCTTGCATACTGGGATTCCAGAGTATCTGATTTGTAGCCGGTCAGGTGGCCAAATGCCATCCCTGTTAATAATTTGACCAACTGGGAAAACCAGACAATGGTGATGAATACCAGAACTCAGGGATTGTTTGCTGATGATACAAACTATCCTAAGATGAGTGTAGATACCTGGGTAAGATCTACGTGCTGCCTACATTTACAGATCCACAAGGATCCCTGACCACTCAGGTTGATGCAGTAAAAACTTACAGCCTTGCAGCAATTGATTGTACAAGTACCGCCTACTATGCCCTGGTGGAGACTCATCACTACCCCAGTTGAAACTTACTTTGTTTATTCAGACTTTCCAATTCCTGTTGATCTCTCATACAGTGAAACAAATCTTACCGGAACGGATGGTTTACCAATTGGC
>CAVZSQ010000026.1:0-106379 GCA_963777955.1 Calditrichia bacterium | reverse complement strand
AGAGCCGTGATATTTTTCTCATCGGTCAGATCCAGTTTAATAAATTCCAATCCGGGATAGATCCTGCTTTTTAATTCGACGTTATAGGCTATCTTATCGACCTCAATGCCCTGATCCGCCAGCCGTCCGTACTTTAGATTCACGTCATAATAATCATTGATCACATCCAGACCCACTACTTCGACATCCCGGGTCACCAGACTCTTGACGACATGATATCCGATAAAACCGGCATTGCCGGTGACAAGTATTTTTTTCATATTAAAATCCTTTTATCCTTTTTTTTCTTAGGCCTTTATCCTTTTACCTTTACCTTCTCACCACACACCCCGTCCGGCTACCGCCGGACACCCCTCTCCAGAGGGGAAAGATTCTGTTTCGTTCAAGATAGATCCCGGGTCCTGTCTTCGCCAGGTCTCCGACATGCCCGGGATGACACATCAGGATCGTCTCGACTACGCTCGACGACCGTTTTTGCGCTTCCCGAGCGGAGTCGAGGGGACACTCAGTGCCTTAGTGCCATAGTGCCTAAGTGCCTTTTCTTTGGCCCTTGGCCTTTACAGCGGCTCCATCCGTAAATATTCCGTCCCCACTATTTTCCGTTTGATGTCATGAATTACATTTTCCACCTGTTGCGGTCTTAAATTCAGCGCCCGGGCAATTTCTGCCGGTTCAACATTTTTCTCCCAGCCATACCAGATGGTGTCCAGCACGTCGAACGGCAGCCGGAAGAAAAATTCCTCCTGCGTTTGTTCGGCACTGTAAGTATCGGTAGTGGGTATGCGTTTTTGGATCTCTTCCGGCACTTCCAGGTACCTGGCCACTTGAAAAACCTGAGTTTTGAAAAGATGGGCAATAGGTTTCACATCGGCTCCGCCGTCTCCGTACTTGACAAAAAATCCCTGTTCATGTTCGTTCTTATTACCGGTACCGATCACGGCATAATTTCTGGAATCGGCGTGATAGTACAACATACTCATGCGGCTGCGCTGTTTAAAGTTGGAAGCAGCGACAATCTGCAAATATTCCTGGATCGGCAGGCGCTTGGTTTTTTCTTCTCCATCAGGAGAGATAATAGCCAGATTATATATGTTCAATGTATCTTTTTCCAGAATATTGACCGGTAAAGTTATCTTGGCTTTATATGATGGTTCAAATTCCGGAAAAACCCGTTTTATGGCTTCATCTCTGCGCCGGTAGCAGCCAAAGCCGGCCAGTGCCGCGGTCATATCTTCGACTACGTATTCTACATTGAATTTCTGGGCTAATTTCCGGGCTAAGATCAGACTATCCGGATTTGAATCGTGTTCGGGCATCATGATCCCGACAACTTTATTGGCGCCGAATGTCTTCGCACATAGAGCCAGGACCACCGACGAATCAATTCCGCCGCTGATGCCCACCACGGCCCCGCGTTTTTTCAGACGCTGTACCACATCGTTTTTTAACTTATTGATCATTTTTTCAACTTCTTTAGCCGCATCGATTTTAATCACATCTTTGCTGAATTTCATGTTTCGCTCCTCATCTGCCTGATTTATTGATATTAATGTTATTTTCCGGATAAATACTGATTCATGGTTGAAAAAGTACATCCATAATCTTTTAAGATCGAAATAAATTCTTCAAACTTTACTGCTGTTTTAGCAAGATTGGTATAATGCCTGATCCTGTAGTTTAGCCTGATATTCTTCATTCGCGGTTGTCCGGGTTCAAATTCCCAGGGATGCAGATAAAAATTATAAAGGTTATCCCTGTCCAGTTTTCTTTTAACCAGCCGGCTGAAAAGCAGCAGCGGCATCAGACGAAAGTACGCTCCGCCCCCCAGCGGAAAATGCCGTGAACGATATTCCAGGGTAGAGATTGGAATTTCAAATAAACCATTCTCAAGTTCGAGTATGGAATTCTTTTTCGAATACTTCATCGTAATGGTGCCGTGGCGGGGATTTAATTTAAAGAGATTCAGGCTCGAGTCATACCTGAAACCGGTTTCTTTCAAAATATTAAGCAAGCGGTCATTCACCGAAAAATTTGGTGCCCGGTAACCGGCCAGCTTCTGCCCGCTCAGTTTCTCCAGGATTGTCTTGCTGCTGCTGATATCATTCTTCAATTCAGCGTCTGACAGTTGCATGGTCAGGTCATGGTTATATCCGTGACAGGCGATCTCATGACCCTGCCGGGCAATAATCCTGACCGTTTCCGGTTGCCGTTCTGCTACCCAGCCCAGAATAAAAAAGGTAGCCGACAGACTGCTGCTTTTGCAGCAAGGTCAAGATCTGTTCTGTATTTTTCAGGACACTGCTTGAATATTTTGACCAATCAGCCCTGGGAACAGCAGCGCGTAAATTTTCGACCTGAAACCATTCCTCGACATCAAAGGTAACTAAACATGTTTTTGTATTATAGTTTTCCATCTATTCAATTTTATTAAGTTTAATGCTCAACAATGTTATTGCCGGAACTAAAACTAACTAGCTTTTATATATAATTGAAAGGAAAAATAAGCAGAGTTGCAATTTAATACTTTTAAAACAAAAAAAGTGGAAAATACCATACGGTAAATTCCACTTTTTTTAATAATATCTCTGAATATTGTCAACATGATTTTAATTACGTGTACTATTTTATCAGAATCATTTTTTTTACGGCCTGATACTCCCCTGCCGTTAACTGATACAGGTACACACCGCTGGCCAGATCACCGGCAGCGAAATCAACCTGCTGTAATCCTGCCGGCATCTTCCGATCGAGCACTGTCTCCACCTTCTGCCCGCTGACATTATAGATTTCGAGTTTGACCTGCCCGGGTCTGGAGAGTTCAAAACTGAAAGTTGTCGCCGGATTAAACGGATTCGGATAATTCTGATACAACTGTGATTTATCCGGAACAGCGGGTGTGGATTCAACAGCGGCAGAAGATGATTGAGCGATTTTCGCCAGCAGCACCCACATGGCCTTGGCCAGTGGTATCATACCTACAGCATTTGGATGTCCTCCATCGCTGGTGTAAGCATCGTTCAGGCGCAGGTAGGTAGTACTATTATACTCAAAAGTAGTATAGGCATTGTTGTACCAGCTCTCGATATCGGCGATATCGTAAATATAAACATCGGCACTTCCGTATTCGGCTAAGATCAGGTCACGGAATTTACTGCGTTCAGCATTCTCGGCATCTGAATCTGTCCTCAAAGGTAAAGTACAAACGACCAGCGTCATATCAGGATTATGAGACAGAAAATCATCTGCATATCCTTTATACTCAGCAAACAATGAAGCGGCGGTAACGGAACCATAGATATCGACAAAACACTTTTTTACAATTCCTACATCAAGAAAAGAATCATTCTGAAGTGCAAAACTGACAAAATACGCAATCCCGCTTTGATCCTGATTTAAATGACCGAATAGAGGTCCATTATTAGTATAATCACTTACTTCCACTCCGACTGTTTCCCATTCATCCGGATCAGGTACAATTTTTAACAGATATTTACTGTTCTGATTTCCGAGTTCCAGCAGACCTTTCATAATTATTCTGCCGGTGCTGCGATGACTGAACAAAATATTCATATCCCGAACCGAATCAGCCTGCTGCTGGGTGATGGCATCATATTCAGCTACCGAACTATGATTGATAATAACAGCAGAATATCCGTTAAAGACGAAGAGTAAAATAAGTATGAATATATAGACGACAAAACGCATATTGAATTCCCCCTTAATTTATATTCCCGTTACGCATTATTATTTAAGTAAAATCATCTTCATGACTTTGTTGTATTTTTCGGTCTGCAGGCGATAAAAGTATATTCCGCTGGTTAAAGCCGCTGCATTGAATTCTACAATATGATAACCCGGCTGCTTAACTTCATCCAGCAGTACCCCTACCCGCTGACCTAATATATTATATATCTCCAGCTTCACTCTCCCCGCAAACGGCAGGCCAAACCTGATCCGCGTCAGCGGATTAAATGGATTCGGGTAATTCTGATACAACTCATGCTGCCGCGGTATCATTGTCAAATCCGGCAAAATCCCGCTGGGACCGGCAACGACATTAATCACAACCGAATCCACCGCCGTGGCCCCGCTATCATCTGTAACGGTAAAACGTAAACTTATTATTCCTGTAAAAACAGGCGCACTTAAGGTCAGTTCCGAAGTTGGTGCATTGAATTGCAGTTGCAGGGCTTCATTGCTCGCCGTAAATTGCCAGTTAATATTATCGTTCGGCAAATCGGCATCCTCGACATAATCACTCATTACTAAAACTTTATCTTCTTCATTATTGAACTTGACCGTATCCGGCAAATTGACGAAAACAGGCGGATCATTTATAGAGTGCACGCTGACATGGACCTCCGCTGTATCTGCCAATGGACCATCCGAGACGACCACCCTCAATGTATCCTTGCCAAACCAGTTCGCAGCCGCCTTGAAAACCATCATGTCGGCAGCGACACGCACCGTCAGGTCCTGGCCGAGAATGATCGCGGGAATTAACAAACTATCCGGTGTATCCGGATCTGCTACATTATCATATAATTCTGCAAAGGTATAAAGTAATGAATCGTCTTCATTAAATGATAATTCCGGAAGCGTCGATATGACCGGCGGATCGTTTACCAGATCAACGGTGATTGTCACGGTGGCAGCATTGGATACAGCATTACTATCATCCTGCACTGTGTAAGTAAAACTGTCAGCACCGTTATAATTACTCACCGGAGTGTAGGTAATGACCCCGGTCGTGGTATTGACACTGGTGTTTCCATGGGCCGGTCCACTGCCAACTGTCACGCTGGATAGTACTAAAATTCCATCGATATCGGTATCATTGGCTAAAACGCTTATTTCCACCGCCGTGTCTTCAGTTGTCGTTCCGGCATCATTAACCGCCACCGGTGCATCGTTTACTGATCTGACCGTAAATGTTGCCGCATCGCTGTCATATAAGGTGGATGGATCCTCCGCCCGGAAAGTGATCGTCTCACTACCATACCAGTTGGCATCCGGTATGGAAATAGTCGCCACCCGGCTCACGATCGACACGGTCAGATCCGTATTCCCGCTGTAGGTCCAGGTCAACTGCGCATCGCTGTTATCAGCATCACTCACATAATTGTCCAGGGCGATCGTCACAAAACTGCTACCCTCGGCTACCGACTGATCGGGAATATTTTCGACCACCGGCGCATCGTTTACCGCTGTGACCGTAAACGTCGCTTCATCGCTGTCATACAATGTGGACGGGTCCTCCGCCCGGAAAGTGATCGTCTCACTTCCGCTCCAGTCCCCGCTCGGCGTGGTAACCGTCGCCACCCGGTTCACTATCGATACACTCAGATCCGTATTCCCGCTGTAGGTCCAGACTATCTCAGCATCGGTATTATCGGGATCACTGACATAAGTGTCCAGATTTATCGTGGTAAAACTGCTCCCCTCGGCTACCGACTGATTGGGAATATCGCTCACCACCGGCGCATCGCTTACCCCGGTGACCGTAAACGTTGCTGCATCGCTGTCAGACAATGTGGACGGGTCCTCCGCCCGGAAAGTGATCGTCTCGCTCCCGTTCCACTCCCCGCTCGGCGCGGTAACCGTCGCCACCCGGTTCACTATCGATACACTCAGATCCGTATTCCCGCTGTAGGTCCAGACTATATCGGCATCGGGATTATCTGCATCGCTGACATAAGTGTCCAGATTTATCGTGGTAAAACTGCTCCCCTCGGCTACCGACTGATTGGGAATATCGCTAACCACCGGAGCATCATTTACTGCCGTGACCGTAAAGGTTGCTGCATCATTGTCAGCAGACCCACCCTGGTCGGTAGCATAGAAAGTAATAGTCTCACTCCCGTTCCAGTCCGCATTCGGCGTCGAAATTGTCGCCACCCGGCTCACTATCGATACCGTTAAATCTGTATTCCCGCCGTAGGTCCAGATTATATCGGCATCGGCAGTCTCTACATCGCTCACATAGTTATCCAGGGTAATCGTCGCAAAACTGCTCCCCTCGGCTACCGACTGGTTCGGTATATCCGTCACTACCGGTGGGTCGTTGACTGAATTAACCGTGACATTTACCGTGGCCGCATTCGATACTGCGTTGCTGTCATCACGCACCGTGTAGGTGAATGAATCGGAACCACCATAATCAGCATCCGGCGAGTAAGTGATCACTCCGGTTAAAGTATTAACCGTGGTTGAACCATGAGGCGGATCGGTCGGGGTTACTGTGGAAACTATCAGTGTTCCATCTACATCACTGATCGTTGTCTAAAACATCTATAACTACCGGCGTTGTCTTCATTCGTCGTTACTGCATCATTTACTGCCACCGGTGCATCATTTACCGATCGCACTATAAAAGTAGCCGCATCGTTATCGGTTAAAAGTCCCGGATCCGTGGCTGTAAAGGTGATCGTCTCATTCCCATACCAGTTGGCATTCGGCGTGGAGATCGTGGCCACCCGGCTGACAATCGATACGGTCAGGTTGGTATTGCCACTGTAGGTCCAAATTATCTGGACATCGGTATTATCTATATCGTTGACATAATTATCCAGATTGATCGTCGTAAAACTCCCACCTTCGTTGATCGTCTGATTGGGAATATCAGCAACCACCGGCGGATCATTGACATTGGCTACAGTCAGGGTATATGGTTGTGTGGCGGCCGCATTATTCAAGTCAGTCACCCGAACGGTAACAGCGTGAGAACCCACATCACCATTACCCGGCGTACCGCTGATCAAACCCGTCCCCGAATTAATGCTGAGAAATGCCGGTGCCGTTGTTAAAGAGTAGGTTAAATCATCCCCGTAATCGGGGTCGGTGGCCACCACCTGGTAACTGTAGGCTACCTCTTCCGTGGCATTTAAAACCGCTGGTGATGTAATCTGTGGGGCTGTATTCTGATATTCATAGGCACCGATGTCGTACTCTGCGGTATTATCCCGGTCGCCGTCAAAGGGACGCGCATTACTGTAAAAATCCGTAGCCGGTGCAGCCGGTGCTGGTCCCCACATCCAGTAAAGGTGAATTGGCCTCGAACTGAAAATCATTATTGGCAGGATCGTTAAATAGCGGACTGGTATTCAGATTATGACTGCCGTAATTAATCAGACCCGTACCAACTATTCCGGCATCAGCTCCCTCTACATCCGAATAGTCGATATTAACAGTGTCCTGGGTGGTTAAATGGATTTGACTGCCCGTCCCTCCGGCAGTATTGCCCCAGAACACACTGTTGGAAATAGCAATCAGATTACGGTTTGTTCTTAAATCAATTGCCCCGCCGTTTCCGGAAATCGAGGTGTTATTATAAAACACACAATTCATCACCGAGCCATGAACCCAGTTATAAAAACCCAGGGCACCGGCACCATAACTGGAATCGATATTGGCGACAAAAATATTATTGATGAAGGAAGGTTTATTTACAAAGGTACTGTCATACCCTTCGCAGGCAACTGCACCACCCAGTAATCCTGCTCTATTCTGATCGAAAATACAGGATTCGATAGTAGAGGTGTTATTGCGGGTAATGAATATCGCTCCGCCCCAGCGGGCAATATTATTGTAGAAAGTGCAATGCCGGATCACCGGTGAGGAGTTATAGACATAAAGGGCGCCACCACGCGTATCATCACCATAACCTGAACCGTCCTGAAACCGGCAATATTCAAAGGTGCTGGGTGTAGTGGCATTTTCTATCCTGATTCTCAGGTGCCGCTGGCCGGCGGTTTCATGTTTAAAGATAATAGAATCGCTGGGCAGACCAATGGCAGTAATGGTACCATTGACCACAATTCGGAAGGCTCCGGTAAAGGCAACGGTCACTCCGGGCTGAATAGTCAGGGTATTACCCACGGCTACATTACTAAGACCGATAATTCTGTATGGTGAATTAGCTTTTGTCCAGGTCTGAGTTGTAATAGCTCCACTGATATCCACTGCTGCTATGGCATTCAGAGAAAATAAAAGTATAAACACCATGACAAATAATGCTAGTTTCTTCATGGGATACCTCCCTTGTTTTTAATAAACTTGCATTAAAGAGTATTTCGTTTAAAAAATATATAGATAAATTGGCATAAGACCATTTGCTACGATATAGAAATCGCGCCTTGTCTATTAAAGAATATAATCAAAAATATGAGATTTGAAAGTGATATTTAACACTTTTTTTGAATACTTTTTCCTGACCATATTTCAGAAACATGGTCCAGGGACTGTCTCAAAAGCATCAATTTGTCATTCCGAATCCCCATGTAATACTTCAGAATTTTGGAACAAATGCGAACATTATGTACCTAATGAATTGTTCCTCCTTAGAATGGGGTTTCTGGTGAGCCAAATTGTACCTTAGTCTCGTTAATAAATCCGGTTTATTTCTGCAGTGCTGTGGCCAGTGTTTTGAGTAATTCTACTGCCGCGATCGTGCGGCCTGTTTTGTTCAAATGACCCCCGTCATCGGTATAACCGTTGATCAGACTGTAATATTTTTTCCCATTCTGCTCAATGAATTCACGACGTCCATCGGGATAAGTCGATTCCACTTTGGCCAGATCAAATATATAATCATTGGCATAGCGTGAACGTACGAGATCATTATACTCTTCCCTCCTGGCATTTACCAGATCGGTCATATCTTTTTTACCCAGTAGATTTTTTATCATTCTTTTCCAGCCGGGAGTACGGGCATTCAAGGGAACTGTTACATGAACCAGTTTCAATACAGGATACTTAGCTCTGAATGGATTGAATCTTCCGGGAATAATAATCAAATACTTCAGCCGGGCTGGTATTCTCGTCAAAATCGACGTAACAGAATTTCATTAAGGCTACATCCAGATTCATCCCTAATTTATTCAGTACGATGTTTTCAAAATCATCGCATTTGACGAGGGGTTGTACATTTTTACCGATGTTAGCATCGGCAAAATAAGGTTGAGTGCTATCGGCCGGTACCTGATCGCAGCAACCAGATTCACACGATACTCAGGGTATTGCGCCAGAATATCCTTTATCCCGTTCATTATATTTCTGCCCACGGATTGGTGCCCAAAGAATATTTTATGAGACTGCAGTATGGAAATATTATTCCTGATTTCAGCGCTCATGATATCAACCTCGCTTATTTCCTGTTGTGAACACGATGCCACGATTAAAGCAATTAAAACAACAATTTCTATACGTTTCATGACACTCCTTACATTTAATTAATCCTAATTTAAATATGATCAATATTATAAAATATTAAAATCTGCGTAAAATGAACGGCATTTCTGAGATCCTTTATTTTTTAACGATGGCGATTATCAGATTGGTAAATAATTCATTAATGACGGGAATTTTGGTTAAAAAGGTCAATTTTTTGACCGGATTCAGTTTTATATATACAGTGGTCAGATCCAGGTCTTTAATAACTCTTTTGAATTCTGTAATTCCGATTTTATTTAATCCCCCGCTCACCTCAGCAAATTTTTTAGCTCCATCACTACGGTAACGTCTGCGGACATTCATGATGGTCTTCTCGGAAAATAAAAATTGCACCCAGGGAATCCGGGTAAAAAACTGCATATGTGCACCCCAGGGATGACTCCAGACACTGGATGAGACAAAGATGACACCCCCTTTTTTCAGAACACGCAACGATTCTTTCAGCACCAGATATGGATCCTGGAAATGTTCCATGGATTCACAGGTTAGCACTGCATCAAAATAGTCATCCGGAAAGGCCATCTTCGTTGCATCCATAATATCAAAGTCGACTTTTGCCGCAGGATATTTTTCCTTAATTTCATTATTTTTCAATGTATTTATACGGATATCTATACCGCTAACTTCTTCCGCGCCAAGCAGGAAAAGCGCAATTGTTTCCAAACCCCAGGAACAACCGATATCCAGAACTTTTTTCCCGGTTACTAATTTTCTGATGTCAGGAAATGTTCTCTCCAGATTTCGGGAATATTTACTGACATCATTATGTACCGCTTCGTATTCCGGATCCTTATAATCTTCGCTATTAATATCTCTGCTGAATTTTGTGAGGATATATTCTCCCAGTCTACTCATTTTTACTTCCTGAATTTTACCTGACCAGAATCATTTTCCCTTTAAAAATTTTTTCAGCTCGCGGACCTTTAATCTTAAGCGCATAGAAATAAATCCCCGTGCTCTGTCCTGCAGCCTCCCATGAGATATTAAACGCTCCCTGCACCAGATTATATTCTCTCTGATAGATATTTTCAGCCAATATATTAAATATTTTAAAAGATACTTCTGAAGGTTCGTTCAGATTCAGATCGAACCTGGTTGATTGATTGAAGGGATTAGGATAATTGCCCGAAAGCATAAATCCTTCCGGATGAAACCGGTTGTTCCCGGTTAAAACGCGAACCGAATCCAGTTCAGTCACCTGACCGTCAAGCGATTTATTCACCAGCAGATACATATATTCCCCGGCAGCCCCCATACCTTTATCCAGGTATTCATATTTTTTACCCGAATTTGAGTTATAAAGACCCTGCAGATCCGGATTAGTTTCACAGGAGGACAGGCACTGATAGCAGGCATTATTTATCTCCCTTTTCCAGATTTCAAAGCCCAGATTATTGAATTCAGCAGCGGTTTCCCAGGATAATAAAATTGCCTGATCAAGCTGTGCTGCTGAAAAGGTCAATAATTGAACCGGCAGGGGGTGATCGGCAGGATCTGCGAAAGCCCAATAACCGCTTAAAATACCCCGATCAACATTATCTATCTGCACATAATTAGTATCGCGCGTTATGGTACCCCCCACAAGTATCCAACTATATCCATTAAAATGCCACAAACACAGACTGTTATTTATCAAATTATCCCGGTTTTCGTCATTCGAATAATATAATCTCAAATTTGCGCTTGTATAGGAAAGATTTCCGCTTTCCACAATATTATACCAGCGCCAGACTGACCGGGATCCTTCAGGAGCACTGTAAGTTCTTGATTTTGTGTAACATATAACTTCAATATCACCTGTGCCGCTACTGTAATTATTTAAAGTTATGCTTGAGATATGATTGCTGCTTCCGGCTTCAAAGGTATTCACATAGTAATCGTTGCTGACACTTCCGCCGGTGAATGTTTGGGTTTGTTGCAAAAATTCAAAGGCACCGATATCATATTGTCCACTACCGCTATTATCACCATCCTGATTGGTCGCATTTCCATCATAATCGGTCAGTGGCGCAGCAGTGGATGTCCCTGCATCGATACAGGGTGATAAACGATCGAGATGAAAATCGTTAGCGGCGATATTAACAAAAGCCGGATTAGCAGTAATATTATGGCTGCCGTAGTTTATGATTCCAAATCCCAGAACCTCACTGTTGCCTCCCTCGATATCCGAGTAGTCGATCGTCAGGGTATCTGCAGCCAGAGCAACAGCGATGTTATCAGCAGCAGTACCCGCAGAGTTGCCTAGAAAAATACAATTGTATACATTGACTTTGTTAAATTTCTCCCAGATAAGTATCGCACCTCCGTATCCATTGATAGTGTGGTTATCATAAAACACATTATTGATCAAATCCGCCTGAACATTTGTATAGATACTTAAAGCTCCGCCTCCGAACTGACCCGTTGCGGCTGTATCGATATTTGAGATAAAAAGATTATTAATTATTCTCGGCCGGTTGGTATGCAGGTTATCAAATGCGTTACAGCCGATTGCTCCTCCCAGGTCCTTGGCTTTATTATTAATAAATAAATTAGATTCAATTGTGGCTGTAGTATTGCGTAACAGGTAAACAGCACCGCCCCAGTATGCATAATTGTCATAAAAGGTGCAATGCTTTATAAGCGGCGATGAATTTTCAACGAATATTGCCGATCCTCTGGTCTGTATATTGTCCCACCAACCGTCCTGAATGCGGCAATATTCAAATATTGAAACGGTTGAAGTGTTCATTATATCGATGGAGGCATGCCTTCGGCCCGCAATCTCATGTTTAAAAATAATGGAATCCTTTAATAGTACCCTGGGCCAGAAGCGTACCGTAGACATTGATACAATAAACATATAACCAATCAGGAGGTGGTTCACCGGTAAAATTGACAACCACGCCCGGTTCAATTCTCAGTGTATCACCGGACAGTACCGTAACATCTCCTACGATACGTATAGGTGATTCTGTTAATCTCCAGACCCCTTCCTGGTTACCCGAGACATCTCTGGCTGCCAGATTTGATACAAACAATAATAACATCATGCCAATACATTTTTTCATCTGAAGCTCATCTTTCTTTACTATTTAGATTAGGAGAAGGAAAATGGATTAAAACTCTTTCCGGAGTTATAGTTCATTCAATGGAGACTGTTCTGAATCGATTTTAAAACGAATGGGGTATGAAGGAGGATTATTCCTTATTACTGAGACAACCAGGCACATCTGAGCATACTAATTCAGATGAAAAATACTACTGCCCTTTCTGTTAATAGCACCGGGATATAAATATTACTTAAGTAAAATCATCTTCATTACTTTATTATATTTTCCGGTCTGCAGGCGATAAAAGTAAATTCCGCTGGTCAGGGTCTCTGCATTGAATTCTACCACATGATAACCCGGCTGTTTAATGTCATCCAGCAGCACCCGGACCTGCTGACCTAATATATTATACAACTCTATTTTAACTCTCCCGGCATAGGGTAATCCAAACTTAATCTGTGTGACCGGATTAAATGGATTCGGGTAGTTCTGATACATTTCATACTGCCCTGGAATCAAGGCAAAATCCGGTAAAATCCCGCTGGGACCGGCACTGACATTGATCACAACCGAATCCACCGCCACAGCACCACTATCATCTGTAACGGTAAGACGTAAAATTATTATTCCTGTTAATTCAGGCGCGCTTAAGGTCAGTTCCGCAGTGGCTGCATTAAATTGCATCTGCAGTACAGCATTATTGGCCGCAAATTGCCAGCGCAAACTGTCCTCCGGCAGATCAGCATCCTCAACGTAATCGCTCATTACCAGAATTTCAGACTCTTCATTATGAAACTTGACCGTATCCGGTAAATTGATAAATACAGGCGGATCGTTTAGCGGATGCAACGGTGAATGCACGTCGCTGGATTCGATTACGCATTGTAGTCAGTCCCTGATCTGTGTAGCCGTAAAACTATGCTTTCATTCCGTTACCAGTTGCCGTTCGGTGTAGTAATGGTGGTAATCACGCGTTGATGGTGTTGATACTCACTGGTCAGATTCCCATTCCCCGGTCTAACTCTGCACTGTCACGCTGGACATCGTACCATCAATCCGTCGGTATCCGCATCGTTGTCCAGACCAACTTGTATGGCCAGCGGGGTACTCCTTCGTTGATCGTTTGATTCGGCATCAGCTGCGGACCAGCGGAGCATCGTTTACCGCTGTGACCGTGATATTTACCGTGGCCGTATTGGAAACGGCATTGCTGTCATCATGTACGTGGTAGGTAAGTGAATCTGCACCGTTATAATCAACGGATGGGGTGTAAGTGATCTCTCCGGTTGAAGTATTTACCACAGCAGTACCGTGGCCGGGATCAGTTACTTTTGCCACGGTGGCGGGAACCAACACTCCATCCACATCGTAATCATTGGTTAAAACAGTTATGACAACCGGTGTATCTTCAGGAGTAGTAGCTGCATCATTTACCGTTACCGGCGGATCGTTTACCAAACCGGATGAGGACTGCGCAATTTTGGAAAGCAGAACCCACATCGCTTTAGCCAGAGGTACCCTTCCTGTACTATTCGGATGCCCCTCATCGTCGGTATAGGATTCATGTATGCGCAGATAGGTACTATCTCCATATTCAAATGTTGTATAAGCATTGTCGTACCAGCTCTCAATATCGGCGATATCGTAAATATAAACATCGGCACTCCCGTATTCGGCTAATACCAGGTCACGGTATTTACTTCGTTCGGCATTTAAGGCATCCGCATCTATTGTCAGCGGCAAGGTACAAATGACCAGTGTAATATCGGGATTTTGGGCCAGAAAATCATCTACATATCCTTTATACTCAGCGAACAATGAAGCGGCAGTAACAGATCCATACATGTCTACAAAACATCGTTTCACGATGCCCACATCAAGAAAAGACTCATTCTGCAGCGCAAAATTAAAAAAGCCGGCAAGTCCACCCACATCTTGATTCAAATGACCAAAGATGGGGCCGTAATTAGTATAATCGCTTACTTTCACACCGGCAGTTTGCCATTCCTCCGGATCGGGCCTGATTTGCAGCAGATATTTGCTATTCTGAGTTCCTAAGTCCTGCAGCCCATACATAATTGCTCTACCTACACTGCGATGACTGAATACGATATTCAGGTTCCGGACCGAATCGGCCTGCTGCTGGGTAATGGCATCAAATTCAGTACCGAACTATGATTGATAATAACAGCTGAATAACCGTTAAAGACGAAGAGTAAAATAAGTATGAATATATAGACAACAAAACGCATATTGAATTCACCCTTAATTTATTTCCCGTTACGCATTATTATTTGAGTAAAACCATCTTCATGACTTTGTTGTATGTATCAGTCTGCAGGCGATAAAAGTATAATCCGCTGCCCAGATTCGCTGCATTGAATTCTACAATATGATAACCAGGCTGTTTAACTTCATCCAGCAGTACCCCTACCCGCTGGCCTAATATATTATATATCTCAATCTTCACTCTCCCCGCATACGGCAAGCCGAACCTGATCCGCGTCAGCGGATTAAATGGATTCGGGTAATTCTGATACAACTCATGCTGCCGCGGTATCAAGGCTAAATCCGGTAAAATCCCGCTGGGACCTGCAGTAACACTGATCGGAACCGAAACCACCGCCTCTGCACCACCATCATCAGTAACGATAAATCGTAAACTGATTATTCCTGTAAATTCAGGCGCGCTTAAAGTCAGTTCCGCAGTGGCTGCATTAAATTGCATCTGCAGTGCAGCATTATTGGCCGCAAATTGCCAGCGCAAACTGTCCTGCGGCAGATCAGCATCCTCAACGTAATCGCTCATTACCAGAATTTCAGACTCTTCATTATGAAACTTGACCGTATCCGGTAAATTGATGAATACCGGCGCATCGTTCAAGGCCTGTACAGTGATAGACACAGCCGCCGTATCGGCTAATTCACCGTCCGATACCACTATCTCCAGCGTATCCTGGCCAAACCAGTTCGCCCCGGCCTTGAATACAAACCTGAGCGGATCTTCACGCACGGTTATATACTTGCCGGTACTGCTGTAAGGCATTAATAAACTATCCGGCGTATCCGCATCAGTTACATTTTCATATAACTCCGCAAAGGTATACAGCAGGGAATCGTCTTCATTAAAGGATAGTTCCGGCAGCGCCGATATGACCGGCGCATCATTGACCTGATCTACGCTAACCGTCACCGTGGCCGTATTAGATACCGCATTACTGTCATCATGCACTGTATACGTAAAACTGTCCCCGCCGTTATAATTGTTTGCCGGTGTATAGATAATAGCACCGCTGATCGTATTGATAGTGGTGTTGCCATAGGCCGGACTACTACTCACCGTCACACTGGAAGGCACCAGCACTCCATCGATATCCGAATCATTGGCTAAAACGTTTATTTCCACCGCTGTGTCTTCATCTGTTGTTCCGGCATCATTAACCGCCACCGGAGCATCATTTACCGCTGTGACCGTAAATGTCGCATCAGCACTGTCGTATAATTCATCAGGATCCGTAGCCCGGAAGGTAATCGTCTCACTCCCGTTCCATTCCCCGCTCGGCGTGGAAATCGTAGCCAACCGATTCGCGATCGACACGGTCAGATCTGCATTTCCGCTGTAGGTCCAGGTCATCTGAGCATCACTGTTATCTGTATCACTCACATAGTTATCCAGGGTGATCGTGACAAAACCGCCCCCCTCTGTCACGATCTGGTTCGGAATATCCGTTAGCACCGGCGCATCGTTCACCGCCGTGACCGTAAACGTTGCTTCATCGCTATCGAATAAGTTATCAGGATCTGTGGCCCGGAAGGTGATCGTCTCGCTCCCGTTCCATTCCCCGTTCGCTGGAGATATCGTCGCCACCCTGTTAACAATCGAAACGGTCAGATCCGTATTCCCGCTGTAACTCCAGGTCATTTCTGCATCACTGTTATCCACATCGCTTACATAATTGTCCAGGGTAATTGCCGTGAAACTACTCCCCTCCGCTATCGACTGGTTCGGTATATCGCTAACCACCGGTGCATCGCTTAACATTGTGACTGTGAACATCGCAGCATCCGTATCATACGATCCTGCCAAATCGGTAGCCCGGAAGGTGATCGTCTCACTCCCGTTCCACTCCCCGTTTGGTGCAGTAATTGTAACTACCCGGTTCACAATCGACACGGTCAGATCAGTATTCCCGCTGTAGGTCCAGATTATATCGGCGTCGGCAGTCTCGGCATCGCTCACATGATCATCCAGATTAATCGTCGCAAAACTACTCCCCTCCGCTACCGACTGGTTCAGTATATCAGTCACTACCGGTGCATCGTTGACCGGGTTCACCGTGACATTTACCGTGGCTACATTCGATACGGCGTTGCTGTCATCACGCACCGTGTAGGTGAATGAATCCGAACCACCATAATTAGCATCCGGCGAATAAGTGATCACTCCGGTTGAAGGATTGACCGTGGCTGAACCATGTGGTGGATCGGTCGGAGTTACGGTGGAAACTATCAGTGTCCCATCAACATCACCATCGTTGTCTAAAACATCTATAACTACCGGCGTATCTTCATCTGTCGTTACTGCATCATTAACTGCCACCGGGGCATCATTAACCGATCTCACTATAAAAGCGGCCGCATCATTATCGGTCAAAAGTCCCGGGTCTGTGGCCGTAAAAGTAATGGTCTCATTTCCAAACCAGTTAGCGTCCGGTGTGGAAATCGTGGCTCTACGCATAGACGGATTGATATCTACGATCAGACTGACATTTCCCGAATATCCCCAATCGATCTGGGCACCAGTATTATCAACATCCGATACATAATTGTCCAGATTAATCGTTGTAAATGTTGCACCTTCATTAATCGTTTGGTTGGGAATATCAGCGACCACTGGTGGATCATTGACATTAGTTATCGTCAGGGTATATGGCTGCGTGGCTGGCGCATCGTTTAAATCCACAACCCGCACAATAACGGGTCGAGAACCGACATCTTCATTGGCCGGGGTTCCGGAGATCAAACCGGTTGACGGATTAATTGTAAGAAACGCCGGTGCCGTGGGTAATGAGTAAGTCAAATCATCCCCGTAATCGGGGTCGCTGGCCACCACCTGGTAACTGTAAGCTACATCTTCCGTTGCATTCAAAACCGCTGTTGATGTAATCTGTGGGGCGGTATTCTGGTATTCATAGGCACCGATATCATACTCTGCGCTATTATCCCGGTCGCCGTCAAAGGGCCGGGCATTACCATAAAAATCCGTCGCCGGTGCAGCAGTGCTGGTACCCGCATCCAGTAAAGGCGAATTGGCCTCAAACTGAAAATCATTACCGCCAGGATTGGTAAAAAGGGGATCATTATTTATATTGTGACTTCCGTAATTGATCAAACCGGTTCCGGCGATACCTGTGGCTCCTCCTTCAATATTTGAATAATCGATATTCAAAGTATCCGTACCCGCCACATAAATTTGACTGCCCGGGCTGCCGGCAGTATTACCCCAAAATACACAGTTGGAAACATTAACATTATTATAACGCTCGTATAGCAGTATTGCTCCTCCACTGCCCGTGGCAACATGGTTATTATAAAATACATTATTTATCACGTTCGCCTTGATGTGGGTATAAAAACTTAGAGCACCACCCCCATAGGTTGTATCGGAGTTTGAAACAAATATATTATTCCTGATCATAGGAGTATTACTGTAACTACTATCATAGGCATTACAGCCGACTGCCCCGCCCAGGTTGCTCGCATGGTTGTTTAGAAAAAGATTTGACTCAATTATTGCTGCCGAACTATATAACAGATAAACAGCTCCGCCCCATAATCCATAATTATTATAAAAAGTACAGTTTTTGATAAGTGGAGATGAGTTTTGAACGAAAATTGCCCCGCCTCTGGATTGAACATTATCATGTCCACCGTCCTGTATACGACAATATTCAAATACTGAAACAGTAGTTGCATCCAGGATATCCAGGGAAGAGTGCCGCCGGCCGGAGGTTTCATGTTTAAATATAATCGAATCTTCAAAGGTACCCCGGGCCAGCAGGGTTCCGTAAATATTTATCCTGTAGATGGACAACCAGTTGGGAGGGACATCGCCGCTAAAATTGACAATCACGCCCGGCTCGATGGTTAAAGTATCACCGGCCTGGATGGTTACATCCCCTACAATTCGTACAGGGGAATCGGTTAATTTCCAGACACCTTCCTGATTACCCGTTACATCTTTAGCAGCCAAATTGGCAACGAAGATTAATGACAAGAGCAGAAAGATCTTTTTCATCTTATAACCGTCTTTCTTGTATCGTTAACTTTTCTAATGTAAAGAACAATTAAGATCCCTGCTGGTTTTTTACCAATTCGTATCGTTCATCCAGTGGAAAATTGACTGGATCAGGAGTCTGAGATGATTTCAAGCGGTAGTCCTTATGGAAACGAATTTTTCCCTGCCCTGCCCCGTCAATTTTGAGTCGCAGTGTTGACTGACCATCCACCAGGTATTCGATGCATTTTATCCCGTAACCCTCGATTCCGGCCAGCAGCCCCTGGTTGAATCTTAATTCGGTTGTTTGCGCAGCATGACCATTATTCTCCAGATGAATAATAGCCTGTTGGGCAGTCATTTTTTCGATTCTCATCGGTTGTGAGCAATACAAAAGCCGGTTCACTGGTTTGTTGATAATATAGTCCCGGTACGCTGCAGGATTGCCGCTTTGACCTGCTTCGGCAGCTTTGGCAATATTATAGGCCTCCCGGGCTGAGACATAATGCAGGCCAATACCATTTTCGCTGGACCATTGTTTCAAATCGGTGCAAAGTCGGTGCAATTGGTCGCTCAGAAATGTATCCCGGCTTTGCATACCATGAGTATGTAATTTAATAAATATCCACTCCGGTCTGCCCTGCACATGAATACCGGACTTATACCAGTATTGAATCCTGCGGGGATTATAAGGAGTGAAATTTTCGAAAGAAGCATATTCTATATTTCTGGAATTCCAGTCCACATACAAAGGTCCTTCAAAAATAAGCAGGTCCCCGCTTTTCTGGCCGCCGACTTTCATTTTAATGCCGGTGTTATAGGATTTTGGCCCCGGATCATCCTGGGCATAATATAGTGAATTGACCTGCCGGGGTTGAGCATTCGTAGCAAAAGCCGGGAAGGTAAAATCAGCGTAACAATTATATTTGTTCAGTATGGCCAGTTCGGTATTTACACCGCTGAATTCCGGATTGCGCCTGCCGTTATCCAGCGCCCAGTTGCCGGCAATGTAGGCAAAGAACTTCTGCTGTATCTCGCCGGCAGTTATCATCGCTCCGCAGCGGTTAAACCATTCAACCCCTTCTTTGATCTTTTTTTCAAAAGTTTCAGCAGTGTCGTTACCGTGATGCAGGTGAAATTCGATTTCACCGAATCCTTTGAATACATATTCACTCAATATCTTTATACATTCAAAATTAGGATAATCATAACGATAAAACCAGGTATGCTGGGGATGTGTACCATCGGGATCGGTATGCCTGGCGGCAATTTCAGCATATTTTTCACACCATTCCCGCAATTCCTGCACACCCAGCGCTCCTTTTTTCCTGGACGGCTCAAAATGATCAACCACCAGAAACATTACCTGGATGTTCCCGGTCCTGGAAATTTTTTTATTCTCCTGCCACCAGGAATAATAGCCGGGTAACCAGTGATGACCTTTCCATTTTAATATATTTAAGAAAGTTATTAAAGGTTTTATCATAACGCGGTGCTCAGTCTGGTTCTGATCCATTGCCGGATTTGCCGTATCAGCGACAATTGTAGTATGCAAACAATTTCAGCAATGTTCAAGAAAAAATTGTTCGGTCGACGCGATGTACCGTTCAACTCCAAATTTTTCCAGGGCTCGCTGTGCTGCGGCCTGTCCCAATGTACCGGCCAGTTTACGATCCTGAATCAGCGACATCAGGCAGCTGGCTAACTCCTGATAGTCGCCGGGTTTGAATAAAAATCCCTGCTTATTGTGCTCAATGAGTTCAACATTTCCGCCGACCTCCGTACAAACCACCGGTAAACCTGCAGCCATATATTCGATAATAGTATTGGATAGCCCTTCGGAATCTGAGCTCAGGATCCCGATGGTGCTCTGTTTCAGAATTTCTTTGACATCAGAACGGAATCCGGCCAGGTAAACGTGATCGGCTAACTGCAGTTCGTTGATCAGGGCAGTTAAGCGACCACGTTCAGGTCCTTCGCCGATAACCAGGAATAATGTCCGGGGAAAACGGGCTGCAACCACACCGGCAGCCCTGATCAGTACATCAATTCTTTTCACCTCTCTCAGATTGCTGACCTGAACAATTACCTGTTGATATTTTTCCAGATCCAGCTGGCCGGCCGGCCGTGGGGATTGTTCCGGCAACGGCAGCGGATAATCAGCATTCGCGTCATACCCATTATAGATTACTTCTATCTTCTGCAGAGGGACACCTTCAACCTGATGCGTATAGGTCTTGATAGCCTGGGAATTAGCAATAAAGCAGTTTACTAACCGGTTAAGCAGCCGCAGGATCATGATTTCCCTGCGGTTATGCCAGAAGCCCTGATTTCTGCGGCTGGAGACTATGGTAGCCACACCGGCAAACCAGGCTGCCATTACACCGACTATATTACCATCTCTGAAGTAGGTCTGGACTATGCTGATTCTTTCTTTTTTAAAGAACCTGCTCAATTTAAGCAGGTTATAATAGGATTTTAAACTGAGGAAAGATCCAAAATGGCATACGTGTATATGTACTTCGGGAATTTCCGGTAAGATCTGCCGGTCGGTACGCAATAAAATCAGATAAGGATCGAAACGGCTCTTATCTATATGTTTCAGCAGCAGCAGTAACTGGTTTTCGGTGCCGCCGGGATGTTCCGAGATAAGATCTATAACAAAAGCGACTTTTATCTTAGACATTCTGTAATTTTAGCGGTTTTTTGATTTTTGAAATCACATAACCGTATTTTCCGGAAGGATCCCTGGGTATTTCCTTGACGAACTCGAAAGTGATACGGAAACTGCTGCCGACTATCTTCTCGAATTCCGCCTTAATTTTTACCAAATCGATTTCTTCATTTTCCTGCTTAATTATCCTGGTATGCAGGAGAGAATTTTCTTCCTGGATAATCTGAAACTGTGATTTATAATTCATGTTGCGGATCACCTCCACAAACAGATAGCCCGGGCGGGGATTTCCTTTAGCATCGATGACAATATCACGTGTTCTGCCCAGGTACCGGGCAATTTTAGGCAGCGGGCTTCCGCAGGGGCAATTTTGCCCGGGGGCGGCAACAGCCATATCCCCTATGTCATAACGTATCAGCGGCATGCCTTTGTTAAAAAAATCAGTCAGTATAACCCTGCCGATTTCCCCTGCGGCCGCGGGGGTTCCGTCGGCCCGCAGGATCTCAAATAGAACTCCGGCGGAGAAGATGTGCAGTCCGTCGCGTTGCAGGCATTCAGCGGCAATAACACCCGATTCGCGGGTGCCGACTTTTTCGTATACTTTCCCTTTAAAAACATGTTCCAGCAATTTTTTCTGATCGTCATACAACGTTTCACCGGTGCAGGTTATTGCCTTTACGGCAGGAAGTTCAATTCTGTTTTTCTGAACAAATTCGGCGAAGGGTATCAGGGCGTTGGGAAAGCACTTGACTATTTCCGGTCTGAATTCAATAAATTTTTCCGCAAACTCCTGCATATAGTCATCGGTTATATCATGCGGATCGAAACTGAGCATGCGTTCGCAGGTAAAATTTTTTAGCTTAGCTTTCAGGGAAGCAATGGCCCCGCTATAATGAGAACCGGAAACAAAATAGGCCATTCGTTTGCCGAGGTCATAACCAATTTTACGATCAAAATATAATTCCTGCCCTTTGCGTAAATACACACACTCCTGGTCGCGAAGAAATTTAAGCGGTATTCCGGTCGATCCGCCGGTCGAAGCGTCCAGCAGATCAGCCGGTTTGATATTTGTTGCGGTTAAATCTGCGAATCTTTCCCGGATAGTCTGTTTTTCCAGTATTGGTAACAGGCTTATATCCTGCACCCGTTTAATCTGCTGCGGATTAAACTTAAGCTGGTCGAAAACTTCTTTGAAATATTTCGTATGCTCATAAGCATGAATCAGAATATTTTTAAGCCATTGCGTTTGCCATTGTTCAAGTTGTGCAGCCTGCCAGTGATCAACCGGATCAAAATAATTTAAATACTTTATAATTCCGCGGTCACCCTGCTGGACCATCCACAGGGGATAGAGGACTTTTTTCACCAAGGATTCATAGAGGCGCATAAGGATTTACTACTCTCACCGTAATGGTTATTTGTTTTTAACCCTGTTTATGAGTGATTCAATAATGATTTCTTCCAATTTTAAGGATTTCTCCAGGGGCATTTTTACATTATAATCGTCGGCATAGATGAATGATGGTTTCTCTTTGTAGCGATAATGATGCCAGACCGGTGAAAACTCGGATATAACGAATTGGTCTCCGCTCCGGAACAGGTCGATATTCAACCAGGAAGTGTTTAACTTTTTGGCCAGGGTGGTGCTGAGTTCCAGAATCGATTCCGGTATATAACTCCACACACCTACTCCGCCCCCGTCAATATTCATTTTCCACATATTTGTGTCGGCCGGTCTGCGCCAATGCCCTTCCACAACTTCACCGTCCCCTACAACAATCTTAAGATCACAATCAATTTTAATAAATTTCTGTGCCAGCAAGGGGGCAGAGAAAAACGGATACTTCATGTTTCTTGCTTTAATCCACAGATACAGGAATTCACGGTTGCTGAATAATTTAAAAAAGTATTTCAGCGCCGGAAAATTGAACAGGTTCAGTTTTGAAAAATTATAGTAGGTTCTCAGCTGCTTTGGCGTATCAATTTTAAGTACATAATCGCCGCCGGCACCATATCTATTCTTCAGAATCAGCGGGTAACCAAATCTTTGTTCAGCCAGTGCAACACAGGCTTCCGAATAAAGCGGCAAGGTGGGCGGTATCGGAAAACCATTTTTAGTCAGGAACAGGTATTGCTTGTATTTATCATTATAAAAACGGATGATATTCGGATCAGGAAACATTTTCAAATGTGGATAATGCTGGCTGATATGAATTAAATTATCATAGACCTCGTAGAGAGCCAGAGGATGATTGGACGAGAATTTAAAATTTGAAAAATAGATAACAAAATCAACTTTGCTGTAATCAAAATCTATCCAGGCCGGATCTGAAAAATCCAGAACAGTTGTATCAATGTTAAGTTCATTCAACCTGGTTAAAAAGGCATCAAAACGGTTTAAAGATTTGAATATGACTGCTTTCATTGCCGGCTACCCTGTTATACTGATTAATTTGTTAATCGGTGTGCTTATAACAATCTTTAGTACGAGAAAAATGTTCTACTCTTTTTTTAATTTTTGTGGCGCAACTTCCCTGATTAAAGCTCTGGCCAGGATTAATGTCGGATCAACAGCCGGCAGCCCTGCTATTTTTTTTCCGCTGAGAGCCAGGGGTATTTCCGTGCAACCCAGAATAATTAATTGTGCCCCTTTTTGTTTAAGTTGTACCGCTGCTTTCAATAACTGCAGCTGCGCTCTGGCCGAAACCGGGCTGGATTGTGCTTTTATCCCGTATTTTTTATTGTATATGGCATCGTGGACGAGTTTATGTTGAAAATCTTCAGAGGGGTATACTAGATCCAGACCCAGCGGTCGCATGATTTGACCATAAACATCAGCATTAACGGTTCCGCTGGTCCCCAGTAATCCGACTTTTTTAACCGCCGGGTACGATTTCCTGGTATAGCGGGCTGTTTCGCTGATCATGTTCAGTACTTTAATTCGTATCTTATTATGCTTCAATATTTGCACTATCCGGTTGAATATCCGCGGGGCATGTGCTGTATTACAGGGGATACCCACCACTTTCACTCCCAGTGCCGGCAAGGTTTTGATTATTTTGGCAATCGGCTCAGCGGGATTTTGTTCTACTTTACCGGATAAGAATTCCGTGCGGTCTGGAATCTGCTCGGACAGGGAAACAAGAATGACCGGTACATGATCCTGGTCGGTGACCGCCCTGGTCTGATCGAAAATTTTTTTATTTAAATCCAGGCCGGCGTAGGGGCCTACCCCGCCCACCACACCGATGATTTTCGCTCTTTTCATCGTGAGTCCGCTCCTAAGGCATAATAATCTTTTGCGGCTTCGAGCAAATCATCATCGGCATCGCCGGCCATGATGAACCAGTCGCGCTCAATTTCTTCACCTCTAAATTGTTTAGAAAAGACGTAGAATCTGGGTCTGCGCTTGAATTTTAAGAAACCATAGTCCTCAAACAGGAGTTTAACTCCCTGAATCGGTCGAGATGCAGTTTAACTGTGCCGAGGAAGGACATTCGGCAATAAAAGTATCGATAATTTTTGATTTAATTTCGCTATCACGATACGGGCCGATATAATCGACCAGCCTGGCCCTGTTTTTATTAGCACGAAATATTCCGATAGCAACCGGCTTATCCTCTTTTTTGACTAATATGGCACGATAGTAGCCAGGGGATGTTTTGAATATTTCCAGGCTATATATTCTGCATTTCGATAATTACATTCGGATAGGCATTCTGACATGGATTCCAGATTGAATCTATCAAGCCCAATATTTCCCCTACAGGAACTACTACTGCTGTCAAAGAACTATGAATAGCCTGGGGTGCTGACTTACCCATTTTGGAAAATTTTTGAATTCCTACTTTTATAAGACTTTTAATGTCCGTAATCCGCTTTTGCAAGTAATATTCCTCTATCTCGTAATTTACTTTCCAGCCCAGTTTTCTGACGATCGGAGCGGCCATATCGCTGATACCATACGTTAATAGAAAGCGGATACTCCTTCTGTAATTGATAGATCCGGCGGCCTACGTTTTTACCGCGGTAAAGCAGATGGACATAGAGATCAACAATCCAGTGCGCAAGCATCAGTTTTTGTTTAAACTTTATTTTGACCGGTGCGGCTGCGCAAAAGCCGACCACCTTATCATCATCCAGAATCACCGGCATTCGCAAACCTTCGCCGGTATAAGGATTCATAAAATACTGCCAGTCCCAGATCCTTTTTTTATATTCCCGGTTACCTAAAAGTTTTATAATATCGTCTTTATATTCAGGTTTATATTCCTCAAGATGTATCATTTTGATCTCCTTAGTTCAGAAACAGTCCGGGTAGCAATAATCTTGCTTTAAAAAAGAAATAATCGAATTCATAATCCACATGAATACGCGGTAGTTTAAATATGTCCTGATTGTTCAAGTTTTTTATCACATCATTTCTGTAAGAAATCCCGAAGCGGTACCCGCACTTTTTGACCTGCTCTTCGACCCGCTCATTATGGGCACCGAATGGGTAAGCAATACTAATAACCGGCTTATTGATATTTTCTTCAATTGTCTTTTTAGATACAGTCAATTCATGGATCAACTCATCCGGGGTCAGATTAATCAAATAGGGGTGGCTGATTGTATGCGAGCCGAATTCAATCCCCCGCTCGCTCATCTCGCGGATCCGTTCCCAGTTCAGCGGTTTTATTAGTTCCAAATCCGCTGCTGATAACGATGTACTTATATCATTTTTAATTTTTCTGATAATATTTACACGCCGGGCATTCTCAATAGCGCGGATATATATCCAAAACTCTTTACGGGTTACTTTCACGACTCGTGTCAGTAATATCCAGACGCAATATTTCATCTTTAAATGTATATAATCCGGGCTTACAGGTATCAAAGAAGTATTTTATCAGTTCAAACCAGAACGGTTCACCGTCGGTAATGGCTGACGTCATAGTAAATATCGTTGCGGTTAAGTCATATTTTTTCAGGATCGGGAAAACAATATCATAATTATCGGCATAACCGTCGTCGAAGGTGATGATCAAAGTACCCTTGGGTATCTGCTCCCCGGCATCAATCATCTGTTGCATGATTTGAAAATTGATCACATTGAAGTTTTTCTTTATAAAGCGCATTTGCTGTTCGAACATCTCGGGATTGGCACTGATAATACTGCGATAAAAAGGGAAATTTTTCCGGCCATAATCAAAAATACGGTGGTAGCCCAGTATGGAGAGCTGATTTGACTTCAACTGCTCAAGATAGTGGGAAAAAAACCGTAAGTACTTAAAAATTGCTTTGGCCACAAGCGCTTTTTTAGACACGAGCACTCATTTCGTAATTAGGTTAAATATTAAGTATTATCATCGGATGGTTTAATTCTAACTGAAGACGATTCGGCTCCAGTCACGACAGGTAAAGATTATGGTAAAATTTTTACCCCCTGTACTTTGTCCGGAAATTTGACTACGATCCGGCAGGGTTCATTGCGGATTACAAAACCTGTTGCGCCATCATCGTAAACATTGGCGGCTGTTATACCGCAGGCACAGAAAACGATATTGCTGTACTGGCTAGTGCCGGCATAGGTACTGAAATAGACCTTGGTAATACCGCTGGTATTGAATGTCTCGTGTTCGAAGTACAGTGAATCTATCTGCTGGCCTGTACCGGTACTGAGCAGGTAGACACAGGGTCCGCCATCCGTAACCGTATAGGTATTGCCGAAAAATACGGTTGAATCGGAAGCATTTTCGATCCGTACCAGTTGCTGGTGGCCGGTAAGATTATTATAATAATATCTGTTTCTTTTGGGTGAATCGGTAGGAGTTGACGATTGGCGTTCTCCGTGCCGGATACCGAAACAATCGATCGCATCGCGCGTGTCGATCGTATTGCTCCAGAAACTATTGTCATCCGACCCGAAGCGGACCCGGATGCAGGAACTACTGCCATTGGCAGATGTCGTATTAGCGTCAACGATGTTTTCATAAACCTGATTGCCTTCCGAACCGCCATCTACATTGATACCGCGGCAGTGATCACAATTCATATAAATATTATTACCGTGTACTTTATTGTTATTGCTGGCCCAGAACCGTACGGCATTGTTGTCATCCGGTCCGTTCATATATAAATTATTATTGTAGATATCCATGACCCCGTTGGTATTGCTTAAAAAGATGTTCGTCGGCCTGCTGGAACTCAGGGTGCCGCCGATGGTGATGGTATTATCATGAATGGAACCGCTTAAAGCCGGATTACCGGACCCCTCGAAAGCCAGGGCATGCGCATATGTTCCCGAGGTCGGATTGCAGTTAATTGTACAATTATAGATTGCAATGCCTGTTTGCCCGGCAATAAAATTGGTAAAACGAAAAGCAAATGCGGCTGATGTATTACAGTTGATAGTACAATGGTGTATTTTCATTCCGTTAAAAGAATCCTGGTTCTGCACAATGGCATTGCCACCGCCGTTCCCTTCAGTAAGAGTCAGATTGAAAACCTCCAGGCCGCTGCGGGAACCAGAGTAGCGGATTCCGATACCTGCCCCGGAGACGGCATAGGTAATGGTTTTGTTATTTCCGTTAATGATCACATTGTTGGCAGCAATAGTCAGGGCATTACCGCTGCCGGACTGCAGGTTGCCGGCAATAATAAATGTATCAGTGTAACTGCAGGTAAAGGGTAAACTGGTGATCTGAGTTGCCGCATCGGCTGTGGCGAATAAAACCAGTAAAAACAGGCCTGAGAGCAGCAGCTGACCTGACAATCTATTTAATACTTTCATATTCTCTCCTTCCCCACTGCCTCTAAACTCTTTAACCTTCCAACCTGAGCGATACCTTTAATATTCCATTCACAACAAAATAACTTAATTTTCCTTCGCTAACAATTTTTCGACTAGTCCCTTGAGGTATTCCTTTTCTGTCTTACTGACAAATCCGCTGAACCATAAGATAATGAAGTATAAGAACATAACCACAATTGCCCCCAGGGTTAATAATATGAAAGAATTGGTCAAATGGGCGGCATAATAGAAGACCAGGTACAAAGCTATAGCAGTACCAAAAATAATCAGAATATTCTTTATATCTATTTTCAGTGCAAAGTATCGCGACGAAATTTTATGGGTAATAAAAAACATGACACTGAAATTTATCGGCAGAGAAATACAGGCTCCCAGCAATCCCAGTGCGGAAATCATTATATAATTGACTATAATGGTTATCAAACTTGAAATTCCGAAGATGAAAGGTTTATAATAGGTCTTTTTAGAAATCAGTATTCCTGCGTCGGCAATATTGGTCATGGCATAAAATGTCGAAGCGATGGAGATCATCGGGATTAAATAAATAGCACCATGGTAATTTTTCCCGGAAATTACGGGCAGCACCACCGGTGAGAAGACCGAAATGGCCAGACTGATGCCGGCACTGGCAGCTATAAATATTGCGACTATTTTATTAATTATTTCCACACCGTCCGGTTTATTATAATTGTCAAATAAAAACGGGCCCCAGACTTTTGAGAACGGTTCGAATAAAATAGCTCCGCCTAGCATGCCAATTTTAAAAGCCAGGGCATAAATACCGACGGCATCGAGGGATACTATTTTGGTGAGGAAAAATCTGTCAGAGTTTGAAATAATATAAACGAAAAATGCAGAAGGAATATACGGTAAACCGAATTTCAGCATTTTCATTAACAAATCCTTCGAAAATTTGAAATGAGTCCAGCGGGCGAAATCCGTGAGGAAATACAGTGAAAAACCGAGGGTGATCCATATATTCGTAATTAACACACCCCTGATTTCCTGATCAAAATAATAGACGAGCAGAATATTCGAAACCACCATCAGTACCAGGCGGATACCGTTCATAATCACATATTTTTTTGACTGCAATTCAATTTGCAGGTGAGTCAAGCCGATGTTATAAACCAGTTCCAAGGGCAGCCAGCATAAAACCAGGATAAAATAATACGATAAAGTCCGGTCGCCGAACAGGGTTATCGAAAGTACATCACGCAGCAGCGCCACCACCACAAATACCACTGCACTGGATATGAACAGGAAAATAATAGTCGTGGAGGTCACGATTTTTTTCCAGTTTTCATCCTTTTGATCAAAATAGAAGCGGATATATGATTGGCGTATACCCATAAACATGAACAACAACAGGACATCGGCCGTCCGGTTTAATAATTCCAGAATTCCATATTCCGTGGTACTCAGAACATTGGTATATAACGGGATGAGTAAAAATCCCGCGGCAATTCCCAGCACATTACCCAGTCCGTAAGTAAGAGAATGGCTTCCAAATTTTTTCAGTTTTTCAATCATTCCAGTTTTCCCTGTTCATTATACGCGCCGGATTGCCGATAGCCAGTGAATGGTTGGGTATTTTTTTGGTTACCACGGAACCTGCGCTGATGATACAATCATCACCAACATCATCCATGATAATCACATTCTCGCCGATCCAGCAGCCCGATCCTACCTGCACTTTTTCGAATTCCATTTTATTTTCTTTAAGCGATTTCCCGGCAGTGCCGAAGGCTTTACCATGCTGATATTTACCGCTCAGGATACTTACCCGGCTGGAAATCAGTGTATTTTTTTTAATATGGGCCTGGCCGATGATCGAATAAGCACCGATTACCACTCCGGCATCTATCAGCGTATCCCGGCGGGATAGAAAACTGCCGAAATCAATGTGCACACTCGTATCGATGCCTGTTATCACGAATTTATAATAGGCAATGCGCAGGTAACTTCCCAGGCGGCCGGGGAAAACACTCAGCATTTTTCCAAATATGTCCAAAAATTCTTCAAATTTGAGCAGATAACCGAGCCGGGTCAGAATGATCAGGGGGCTCAGGCATACCACGAAAAAAGTCAACAAGGCCAGTTTAATAATTTTCATCATCTAAATTGAATTCCTCAAAAGTTTTATTTTTTAAATTATAAATAAAGATGCTCTGCATGGTAAACATGACGAACCAGTTGATCCGAAAAAGCGTATGACTGGCAAAACCGTAATATAACCACAACAGCATCAGGTTTCTGAACATTTTCTTATATTGCATTATCAGCTCTACATCGGAATACGGTTTAGCCGCTCTTAACTGGGAAAAATATATCATAATCAGCATCAGAAAAATGATGAAGCCCACAATTCCCGTCTCGGCAGGCACCTGGCCGTATAAATTATGTAATTGCAGTAATTCCGGCATTAAGGCATCAGCCTGCTTGTTTAATTTTAAAAGCCTGGCTACCGGGGAGGCACCGGGACCATAACCGGTGATCGGCCGCTGCATGGCCAGTTTCCAGCCGTCAACCAATCCTTCTATGCGGCTATGTGCCGATTGTTCCGATAACTTTTTTTGCAGATCATCCATTTGATATTCGCTTTTACTCATAAAACTGAAGTAACGGCTTTTCAATGATTCCGGCAGGATAAAATAGGTTAAGACCATAAATATCGCTGCGACAAATATCACTTTTATTATATTCTTACTGTACTTCATGCTGATCAATATGAATACCACTACCCCGGCCATGGCTGCGCGGGTGCCGCAAAACATTACCGAAAGAATGGAAACGGCCAGACAGCCCATAAAAAAATACTTATACCGTTTATTTGTTTGTGTAGTCATCAAAAAATAGGTCAGCGGCAATGGAAATAACGAAAGCAATCCGAAAGCATTGGCCGCGCCGATTCCGCCACCCGACCAGGTGCCGACCATCCGTTTAATGCCCTGCTGATATACATAACTGCCGCCGCGCATAAAATCCAGCCAGGAATGGATCTGGTATAGAAAGGTGGCTACCACAAAACCGGTAATCACTAATTTCAGGTCTTTAAAATCATTTATACCGAAAATCATCAGAAAATAAAATACCAGATACTTCCAGTAATTATCAAACCACCATAAACTGTTGCTGTTAACTTTGTACGGGGATAAAAAGAAACAGATCAGCATCCAGAAATAGAAAAATACGAACACGACCGTCAGCATGGTCATTTTTTTTAAATTGACATTCTGGTTCAGATTCATGAAGACACTGATGGCCATGATGAACACCAACAGCAGCTCGAAACGGATAGTGGTAAAAATAGTAAAGCGAACGAAGGGGGTGGTGATCATCCACCAGAAATACAGGATAACCAGATAAGGTGTGTAATTAGTTTTTTGCATTACTTTTAAATACTTTTAGCAGTGACAGATTATTTACGATAATTTCCTTCCCGGACAGCCAGTCATAGTATCCGCACAACTTATTTTCAAGATCAACAGCCTGATCATCAGCACAGACACTTATTCTGTTCAGGAGGTACGGACTGGTCCGGTCGTTAAATCTGCTAAAATGCGTCGTACAGCAACCGCTGTATCCGGAATTTTTCAACAACTCTACAGCCCGCGAATCAAAATCGGTCAGTTGTCCGTAAGGAAAAGCAAAAAATCTTATTTCGCGGCCAAGATTCTGTTCCAGGACCAGCTTCGATTCCTGTATTTCTTTCGCAAGTTCGATTCTATCCAGATCTTTCATCCGTCTATGCGACAGCGAATGCGACCCAAAATCTATCAATTGCGCATCCAAGGCTGCCAATTCCTGCCGCGACATGACCTGCAGATATGGGTATCTGACCGGATTACGGTCATAATCCCAGGCATTATGCCGTCCGAGATAATCGGCCGGAATAAAAATAATAGCCGGCAACTTACGTCTGACCAATTCCGGATAAGCATACTGATATAAATTCGAATAGGCATCATCAAATGTGAGTACCACATAATTCCGGTCAACTTGCCCGGCCCGAATACGCTCGATTAATTCAGTTAACTTGATGATTACATACTTTTTTTCTAAATAATTCAGGTGATCCCTGAACTGTTCGATTGATATGCAGTTTTTTTGAATATGTTCCGCGACACCGTGATAGACCAGGATAGCCGAGGTAAACTTCTTTACCCGGTGCAGCGGTAAATGTGATTTTTTATAAAGATTCGCTATTTTTTTTATTTGAAATTCAGTCATCAGATCCGCTTAAACCATTTTTTTAAAAAGCATTTGATTATGCCAAAGCCCAGACTGAAATGAACGACAAAAAGAACCGCGCTTAACTTAAAAATGAATGTAAAAGGTTCGCTCTGGCGTAAAGATACTGAAACTCCAATAACAATACCGAGATAAATTCCAAGCACTAAAATCCAGAGTAATAAAAATATCCAGTGTATGAATCCCATGCAGCCAGCCTGCGGATACACCGAGCGTAAACAGGACCGGCAGCAGCATATCGAAATTTAAAGTCCGGGTATGTTTCAGCATGAACCTGGCCCGCCCTTCGCCATAGCGCACCAGTTGTTTCCACAGTCCGCTGAGATTCTCACGGGGAAAATATGTTACGGCAATTTTGTAGGTGAAATAGGATTTAAAACCAGCCTGCTGCACCCGGTAGTTAAATTCCACATCTTCACAGGCATCGAACGATTCATCCACGTAGCCGATCTGCTCAAAGACTTCCTTTTTATAGGCACAACCCACGCTGGTTGGATCGATCATCCCTTCAAATTTAGAATGTATCAATGAGTTAGAACTGTGTCCCAGGCGGGAGGTTCTGGCTATGGCGATGGCCCGTTGCCAGGTGGGTTGCTCAGGAATATGGAAGGGTTGCGGCCGGCCCAGGCAAGCTGCACCACTTCGTGAAAATGCTTCAACCATTTCTTTCAGCATCTTCCGGTTTTCAACCAGGCAATGTCCGTCGATGACCAGGAACAGATCTCCTTTACCGTTGCGGAATCCCACATTTCTGCCGGAACTGGGCAATTGGCCGGGATTGGACATTAATATGACCTGTTCATACCGGCGGGATAATTCACCGACAATGTCCCGGGTGGCGTCGCTGGAAAATCCGTCGGCAACGATAATTTCGAATTTTTCCGGTGGATATTCCTGCTGCAGAATTTGCAGTATTGTTTCCCTGATAAAACGCTCCTCATTCCTTACCGGTATAACCACGGTGACGAATGGCAACGATTCCTGTGTTGAAGTTGTTGAAGGTACTGAAAGGTACGGCATGCTAATTTTTCAAAAAGAGATTGTAAATTTTTATTAACTTTCCGGTTTGATTCTCAAAGGAGAACCGTTCTTGCACTGCCCGCTGTCCGGCTTCACCCATTTTTGAACGCAGTTGCGCATCCCGGCTCAATTTTTCAATGGCCTCAGCCAGGTGCTTGCTCTTTTCCGGCGGAACCAGAAAACCATTGATCCCGTCACTGACCACTTCCGGAACTCCTCCCACCGCCGTCGCCACGACCGGTTTATTAAATGCAAATGCTTCCAGTACTACATTGGGCATTCCTTCGGTTAAGGAAGGCAGCACCAGGAAATCAATCCCCTGATAAATCTCATTGATATTTTTGACAAATCCCAGAAAGCGGCATTTTTCGCTAACGCCAAGTTCCCGGGCCTGTGCTTGCAGTTTCGCGCTCTCTACTCCGTCACCGCAGAACAGGAGAACGATTCTGATGTCACTGGCCAGGTACGACAAAGCTTCAATCAGGTAAGTATGTCCTTTTTCCGGACTCAGGCGGCCGACCGTGGCGGCCAGCAAAGTATTTTCCGGTAGATTCAATTCTTTTTTTAGATCACGGCCGGAAGTTTGCCGGATATCCACTTGTACTCCGTTATGAACGACCCACATGTTTGCGGGTTTAATGCCATAACTGTGCAGCAGGTTCAGCTGCCCGGCAGAAACTGTGATAATCCCATCGATCCAGCGTAAAAAGAATCTTTCCAGGGATTCATAAAATGCAATTTTTTTATTTTCGGCTGTGAATCCCCTGGAATAATCGAGCACCGGAATTTTAAGCCATTTGCCGGCTAATATGCCAAGAACCACCGATTTATAATGATGTACACATAGCAGTTCAATTTTTTCTCTGCGCAATATCCGGATCAGGTGAAATAACGCCCCCAGGTCGACCGCACTGGACATGGGGATAGCGAATGTCTTTATTTGTTTTCCCGCGGCTTGTTCCAGTATTTCATTGGGCCGGTTATTCTCCAGGAACGAGCCCAGCATTCCGCAAAAATCTTTATTGCTGTTCAATAGGACCAGGTGCTCAACAATTTGTTTTTCCGGACCTCCATAAAAATTGGTGGCGATCAGATGCAGGATTTTTTTTTCCATCTCTTGTTTCAACGGGGTGTTTTGGTCCACGATTGTTGCAGATTTCCGAAAAGTCCTTTGATGGAAAAAATGGAAAGTTTAAAAATAACCATAGGTGATTTCAGTAAAAATAACAACCGTTTTCGCGTGAGGCCCAGTCTCTGAATACTCAGCAAATAATAGATCAGATTTAGTAATAAAAGCGACAAAGCCATGATCAGAATGAGATGCGCCAGTAAGCCATTATCGAAAAATACATTAATTATGGCCAGGGTCAGGGTCACTACCAGATGTAACAGGACAATCGGCTTACTCATTACCAGCATAGTAAAACCTGTATCGATCAGTATCCATTTTCTTTTCAGCATACCTTCAATTATCAATTTAAGCGCATGCGTTTTCCACAACTGAAAATTTCCCGCAGCCCAACGGACACGCTGGACCTGTAATTGTTTAAGGTTCACAGGCATATCCGTGAAAACATTTATTTTATCCAAAAACTTGATCTGAATATCCCCGCGGATCAGCAGCAGTGAGTAATCGGAATCTTCAGCCAGGGAATGCGCATCCCACGGATATTTCTCCAGGATATCCCGGGTAAAGACCATTCCGGTTCCCCGCAGCAGAACGGATAAACCGGTGTGGGATTTGGGGCGGTAAAAAAAATTATTTTCAATATAATTCCCCACCGCCAGTACATAACTGATTAAACTGTCATCCGGATTTTTTACCCGATAATTGGCCTGCAGTACCCTGAAGCCGTTTAGTAGATAGGTGTTAAAATATAACAGCGCATCCGCATCAATAATACAATCAGCGTCCAGGACAATAAACGCATTATACTCTTTTTGTAACAGTTGACTGAAGGCCCATTGCAGGGCGAAACCTTTACCAATTTGGAACGGATCATTGCGTTCAAGTACATTCACCTTCAGGTTGCGGCCAATCACTGCTGTATCATCGCTGCAATTATCCGCAATTATATAAATACCGTATAATTCTTGCGGGTAGTCGAGTTTTTTACAAACTTCAACAGTTGGAATCAGGTTTACGGATTCATTATGGGCCGGAATTATGATGGCAAACTTGAATTCCGGATGATCATGTACTATTACTTCCCTCATTTTTTTATTAAATAATAATACGACCAATAAAAAAATATAATAGGATAAAAACAGAAAGCCAATCGCTGTCAGGATTATTAATATAAAATCAAATATCATTATATTTCAGCAGGTCCAATTTTAATTACAAATTTTGCCTGAATGGAAAGAATAAAGTACTGGTTAATTTTTCGTAGATTTCAATTTGATATAATTTTCAATATTCTTAAAACTATCCAGGTTAGCCGGGATAATCTCTGCATCTTCGACCTTGAAGCCAAACTTCTCTTCCAGAAATACGATCAATTCTAAAACACCCGTCGAATCGATGATACCGTTATCTAAAAAAGAATCCGTCTCCTGAAAATCCTCTTTAAATTCAACCATATAATTATTTTCGATGAATTTTTTTATCAGGTCTTTGCTGTCCATATACATATTTCCTTTCTTGGGCATTAGTAATGATAATATGAGTAGGTATATTTGTCTTTTTTTGAAAAATCCTGATGAGCATTAATGATCAATCCCTGAAAATCCTTATGAAAATTTGTATATTCATTAAGTTTTTCTTTTAGTTTGCTAAGGTTCGTCTTACCGTAGCGGACAACCATCAGGACATTATGAATATGCGAATTCAGCACTATGGCATCGGGTATGAATTCGACCGGAGGAGTATCGATTATAATATAATCGAATTTTTGTTCACAAATTCCCAGCAATTCTTTTATCCGGGCACTACCCAGTAATTCGGATGGATTAGGGATTTGCATTCCACTGGAAAGCAGGGACAGATTGGGAATATGTGTATTTTGCAGCCGCAGTATCAGGTCCTCCAGAGCCAGGGGTGCTTTATTTACCAGAATCTCGGCCAGACCCGGTTTCTTTTTCAGGTTAAATGTATGGTGTAATACTCCCCTGCGCAAATCGGCATCGATCAGCAGTGTGGTCAGTTTTTGCTGGGCACAGGTAACAGCCAGGTTGGCCGCCACCAGAGATTTTCCCTCGCCCGGCTGTAAACTGGTAAGCAGGACAGTTTTCTTCATCCGTCCATCGCCTAAAACCAATTTGGTGCGTAATAAACGGAATTTTTCACCGGCAATATGCGGTGCATAATCTGAAGTGATAAGTTTCGGATCGTAATCCTTTTTGAGATCTTTCATATCCGGAATTTCTTTTTCGGAGCCGATGACGGGAATGGTCACTAAAACAGGAAAATGGACTTTTTGTTCGATATCCGAAATGCTCTTCACACTGCTATCTAAAAAATCCATTCCGATAAATAAGACCACAGAAAAGATCAGACCGATGAACAGACCGGCGACATAGAATGGCAATTTTTCCATCAGTTTGTTGCTGACGATAGGTGGCTGTGCTTCATCAATAATAAAAGCATCGGCGATGATGGCTGCATCATTGACCCGGGCTTCGTTAATTCGTGATAAAATACTCGACAGGATGCTATCTTTTACCCGGCGGTCCCGCTCCAGTTCGGCCAGACGCAATTGATTTCTGCGGCATACGGCGCAGTTCCGACTGCGACCGGGAAAGATTCTGCTGGGCCTGATCGCGATTTTTTCCGAGAGAATTCAGATAGTCCTGAGCCGATTCGTCTATTTTCCGTTCCAGGTTGGCGATCTGGTTTCTGGTGTTGATCAGCTGTGGATTATCTTCCGAATAATTACCGTCCTGCAATACCTGTAAATCGGAAAATAGCGTTTCATACTGATTGGAATAGGAGGATGCACCCGGCACATTGCGGGCGATTAAAAAAGCCAGAACCTCTTCATTGACGAAACGCATATTCTGATCGCCGCTCATCTGACTTTTTTTGTTCAACAGATTGAGCAGATCTTCCCTGGTATGACTGACGTTGACCAGGCTGACTTCATGGTTGGCCAGATCGTTGGCCAGGGTTTGTTGTTCATTGGCCAGAATAACGGATGGATTGTTTTCTTTGAATATTCGCACTGCTTCTTCTGAATCCTTCAATTCTTTTGCGGCAACCGTGTACTGTTCTTCCATAGATTTCAGTACCGATGTTGTCTGGTAGCGGTTATAAGATAACAATTGATCCAGGAAAAGAATAGCCATGGTATTGGTGACCTTCGCGCCGAATTCAGGATCCTTGTCGGAATAAATCAACTGCAGTAAAGTCTGTGATGGATCCATCCGTGTAACCATCGCTTTTCTCAGATCTTCAATGGCCACAGTCCTGGGCACAATGCTAATTTTTATTTTACGTTTGAGATCGAACTGATCCTGAGTCATTAGCAGAGTTAAACCCGGGCGCTGGAATTCAAATTCTTTTTTACTGAGATCGCGTTCGGTATATACCAATAGATCTTCAACTTTCTTTTTTCTGTCGGTAAAGTATACTTCGATACTATTTTCTGTCTTTATAAATTCATAAACGCCAAATTCCACATCCGTTGTGACTTCAATTTTTTTCAATAATTCCAACCGGTGAATTTTGGGTGTGGCGATTATTACGTTTAATTTCAGCGTATCGATTACCCGGCCCAGAAAAATATTGCTTTGCAGTACAGCGGCTTTACTCTCGTTTGACATGTTCCCGAATTCACGGACGGCACCGACCGTCGTGGTGGCTCTGCCCCGCTGATCACTAAACCGTATAACGGTGGAGGTGTCGTATGTTTTTTCCTGTTCCAGAAACAAGAAGTACAGGAACAACCAGGCAATAGTCGAAAAAATGGTGATGCCGGCAATCCAGTATTTATTCTTCAATAGAATATTCAGATAGCGTTTAAGTTCGGCAGAGGTATCGGGGGCATTTGGTGTAACCCGGGTATTTTTTTCATTCATTTTTATTTTCCTGTTTTTCTTATATATGATTCATGTTTAAAAAGGAATAATCATTATTTCGGAAATAATTTTGAACTTTTTATCTATTTTTCTTTTAATTTTTCCTTAAGCACTTTACCCGACTGGTTTTTGGGTAAACTCGCGATTATTTCGATATATTTCGGGTTTTTGATCGGCGGCAAGCGTTTTTTACAGTAATTTTTGATCTCAGTAATGTCAGTCTGGTGATCGACCGCGGTTACCACATAGGCTTTGATCGCTTCACCCAGCAAATCATCCGCTACCCCGATAACCGCTACCTCCTGCACCTGTTTCAGTTCCAGGATCACCTCTTCCACTTCTTTGGCGCTGATCCTTTCACCGCCGACTTTTATCATATCTTTGGTTCGCCCGATCACGTAAAGGAATCCATCTTTATCCATCCGGCCCAGGTCACCGGTGAAATACAGTCCATTCTTTAAAACCTCGGCTGTACCGGCATGATCATTCCAGTAGCCTTGCATCAGGTTGGAGCCCCTGGCCACAATATGCCCCTCTTCACCAGCCCGCAGAGCCCTTCCGCTTCCGTCAGCGATGAATAACTCTACATTGGGTATGGCTTTACCGATAGAACCCCACTTGTGCGGCAGAAAGGCCGGATCGAGATACGATAGCCTGGCAGCAGCTTCGGTTGCTCCGTACATAATAAACAACTTTGCCGGCGCAAATATTTCGGCTACTTCCCTCTGAATCGCCGGTGCCATTGCCCCGCCCGCCTGTGTCACATAACGTAAAGTACTGAATTTCTGGCTGCGCAAAGTTGATTTGTTCAGTAGAATCATAAATGTCGAAGGAACTCCCGAAAATCCTGTTACTCCGGTTTTTAACATGGTTTCCAGAATCACGTTAGGAAAAGCAAAACGATTGTCGATTACCACCGATCCACCGGCAAAAAAATGTGTGTTCAATAAGGATTTACCATAGATATAGTAAAACGGCAAAACCACCATGATTTTATCTTCGCTGGTCAACTGCAGATAGCGCACGATAGAATTGGTATTGGCTACGATGTTGAGATGACTGAGCATCACACCCTTGGGCTTACCGGTACTGCCCGAGGTATAAACCAGCGAAGCCAGATCCAGATCGATACAGGGGCTGGCCGGTGTGGTGGAAGGGGCATTTTGATAAATTGCCTGCAGGCTGACCTGCTCACAATGAGCAATCGCTTTATAATCATCCAGATTCTGCTGATCAATGATCACCCATTTCAGGTAGGGTACGCGTGACAGGGCGGGCAGCAGATACTTGGAAAACCTGGCTTGCGTGATTATTGCCCTGGCTCCGGAATCATTCAACAGATAAGTTAATGATTCGGTTGTAGTTTCCGTATTCAGGGCAACCGTGACCGCACCAGATTTTAATATACCGTAATAATTGACAATGTAATCGAATGAATTTTCCAGTAACAAAGCCACGCGATCGCCGCGGCCGATTTTAGACTCGGTCAGGAACTGCGCCACCTTGTTTGCCAACTGCTCAATTTCAGCGTAAGTCATCCACTGATTCTTATACCAGGCCGCCTGCTTATCCGGAAATTTTTGCACGGAATTTTCAAGAAAATTATTTACTAACATGCTCACAATAAATTACACCGGGTTTTGATAATAATTATCGAATGAAGTTATAATATATTCAGTTATTTAGAGTATATCAATTACTTTCAGAAAGGGAGGTGGGATTGGTATGCGCAGGCACTTGCAGGTGCCGTTTATTTTCAATGAACCAGTAATGCAGTAATTGCATGGAAGCGATGCCAACTACGGCCATATCATCGCGTTCGGCTATGACTTCACCGCCGGCTTTATCAATTTTTTTTATTAAGCGCTCGACCATAGCAGGATCAAAATAACCGTACTTTTTTATTTGTTCAGCTTCCAGCATTTGCGCGGTCATCCGGCCATTTTGTGCATTAAAACATTGCGAAATCGGAGCCCGGTAAGGATGTTTGACTCTTTTGGTAATGCTGTCGGGCAGAAGTTTTTTATACGTCTCCTTCAAAATATATTTTTCATTCAATACATTCATCTTAAATGCCGGCGGGATGGTGCTGGCAAATTCAACCACCCGGTGATCGAGGAACGGAAAACGGCCTTCAACCGAATTGCCCATCATCATCCGGTCACCCTGTGTTGACAATAAATATCCGGAAAGGAACAACTGCATTTCCAGGTACTGGGCACGGCAGAACGGATGCCAGCCGGTAAAATCCGGATCCAGATACCGGTCCAATTCATCGTAAATATGTTGCTGGGTATTAAACTGGTTTTGTATCTCTTTATGCAGGAATTTTTTTATCTGGGCAGTATTATTCCAGCGTATTTCATGCGAATAATATTTGTTGGTCACATCCATTATGTTCTTTTTAAAGAATGACTGCCAGAAATTCTGAGTCACTGCATCCCGGGGAATGTAGGGATACAACTTGGTCAGCAGCGCTGGCCGGAATTTTGATTCCGGGAAGCGGGCCCAGAACCGGCGGATTTTATCTTCTTTAAAAATATCGTAACCTCCGAATATTTCATCGGAGCCCTCCCCGGTCAGGACGACTTTTATATTATTGGAGCGCACCAGACTGGATAACAGGTACAGTGGTGCCGGAGCTGTGCGTAGCATCGGTTTTTCGGCAAACCAGACCACCTGTGGGAAATAGTTGCCGATATTGTTATAGGTTGCTTCAATCATGCGATGGTCGGTCTTAAGATGATCGATCATTTGCTGCTGGTAAATGCGTTCGTCAAAATTCGGATCATGAAAAGCGACCGAAAATGTGATCAGGTCATTGTTATGATATTTTTTAACCAGGGCCGAGATAACGGAAGAGTCAATACCCCCGCTTAAATATGATGCGACGGGTACATCAGCGCGCAGCCGTAAGGCCACCGCATCGTATAGCAGTTCTTCGAGTTTCTGCCTGTAGAATCCGAGCGGTTTATCTTCATATTCATTCATTCTGGGAAACTTCAGGCTCCAGTATTTAACGATCTTCCGGCCCTGCTTCGAAACGGTCATGTAATGTCCCGCAGGTAATTCCTGGATACCTTTAAAAATTGTCCGCGGCGGTACGGTAACCCATAAGGTAAAGATCTGATTCAAACCAATCAGATCAATTTCAGGCACCGTCTGCATAGCGGTCAGGATCGATTTGATCTCTGAGGCAAAAAACAGAGTGCCATCCGGGCCCTGGGCATAGAACAGCGGACGGATGCCGACACGGTCCCTGGCCAGCAGTAATTCCTTTTTCTTCGAATCCCATAAAGCAATGGCGAACTGGCCGATCAGATGCTCAAAAAAATCGTAACCGAATTCTTCATAGGCGTGAACAATGATCTCCGTATCACTTTTGGTATAAAAACGGTGTCCCCTGCCCTCCAGCATGGTTTTCAGTTCGATGTAATTGAATATCTCGCCATTATATATGACACAAATGGATTTGTCTTCGTTATAAATCGGTTGTTTGCCGCCTGAAAGATCGATGATGCTGAGGCGCGCCATGCCCAATTGAATCCCGGATTCCAGATGAAAGCCATACTCATCGGGTCCGCGGTGGCTCAATAACTGTACCATGTTTTGAATAGCCGGATCGTTTGAATTTTTATTTTTATTCGAGGGCTGATAAATACCGGCGATGCCGCACATATTTTGTTCCTCAGTAAATTAATATTTAAAAATAAGTTTATAGTGCAGATAAAAAAATATTTACCCTCAGCAGACTAGCGGTTCAATAACTCCGGATAAAACCGGCAAGTCAGCGTCGCAAAAGTGTAAGTTGCGACAGATAAAGTTGCTGCTGATAAGTCAGGTAAAAGAAAATGATGCTGGTCGCAAAGGTAAAAAAGGGCAGATATAAATTCAAGGTTTGTCCGAAATCAAGGGGAACGGCTGTAGGGGTCCAGATCTGATCGCCGCTTTTAAAACCCATCTTTTTCAGGGATATCCCCTCCTGGATAAACGGTATCAGGTCGTCGATGACTTCATCTCTGTTTCTTTCCCAGCGCATTTCCTGGAAACCTGTTTCAAATGTTGCTCCGCCGGCGAGATCAATTGTCTGCCAGAGCGAATTATCCGGGTTTACATAGTATTGTCCCGGAGCGGTGAATCCCCCCAACATACTCACTCTGATCAGCGGGGTTAATTTAAATTCCGCCGAGCGTAAATACATTTTAAATTGATTGCGGATGTAGTCTTTTAATTGAGCAACACTCATATCGGAAATTTTGGTTTTACCTATGATGGGAAAGTCAACATTCCCATCATCGTCGATGGCGAAAACATTATTCAGGAATGAGGTGGTATCGGGAAACATGTCGATCAGGACAGCGTCACCAGGCACAAAAACCTGTTGGGTACCGGTTTTAGGTCGGGACTGCAGATTCCCATTCTCCGCCGTAGCAGTACCCGGATCATCAGCAGCTGAGGACAGTATCCATAATCGGTAAAATCTGCAATTGCAGAATCAAGGCAATCATCACTATACTGATTGGTTTCATATACCTGACATTGCACATATCCTTCTCTCACCTTCTTATAGTAAATGAAAATTAGATTGACCGGTAAAAACGGTAACGATTCTTTTTGTTATGTAAATTAAGAAATTTTAAGGTACTATATAATTTGAATATGCTGACCTGGACATTACCGAATTTATCATGCTGCAACATTTTTCTGATTTGCCAGATGCTTAGTAAGGGATAGTTGGCCACCAGCTTTTTTATCTTTTCCATAAGCGGCAGAGTCGTGATATCAATATTCGATTCAAAACTGCCGGGGTGAAATGTCTCTGTACTGACTCTGCGGGGTGGTGCCTGAGGTGTCGGCGTGCTGGCCGGAGTTCGTTCGGTTTTTATTACTTCCGGTTGTGCCGTTTCCTCCAGCACAATCTTTTCGCTGGCATCTTCAGCAATAAGACTGGATGCTTTCACACCCGATTTTAATAATAAATCTTCGATAGATTCCGATTCCGTTTCCGGGATTCGTTTATCCTTGATCTTCTTGATAGTTATCATGCCATCATTGTAACTATCTACCGCTTCATCGATCGTGATATACTCCTTGATAATATGATAGAATTCCAGCATTTGAAAAACTTCATACACCTCAGGAGACATTGCCGCAATTTTTATATCCCCGCCCTGATCGCGAACCATTTTAATTTCGCCGACGAAGACTCCCCAGCCGGCACTGCTCATATAAATTAATCCGCCGAAATCAAAGATGAATTTTTTCTTCCCGGTTTTCAGGATATCATTAATAATTCTTTCAATCTGTCCGCTATTGGTTTGATCTATGTAACCGCCTAATTGGATGATTACAATATCATTATAAACGGGATGAAAATCGGTTTTAATTTTTAGTTCTTCCATTCTATACTATACTATTTTCTGTATGCTTTTTATTCCCGGCTGCGATTTAAACCGTTATTTAATATAAGTAAAACTGCATGACAAATAAACAGCTTTTATTGACCTTTTTGTGAAAATACGGTAGAAACCGTCAAAAAGGCGATCTTTATATCCAGCCATAAAGAATGATTGTTGATATAATATAAATCATATTTCAGTTTTTCCTTAACATCTTCGATGGATTCATCATAGCGCCATTTGACTTGTGCCCAGCCGGTCACACCCGGTTTGCATTCGAGACGCTTCTGATACAGGGGTATCTGTTGTTTAAAACTATCGATAAAAAACGGCCTTTCCGGACGCGGCCCGATAAAACTCATATCCCCTTTCAAAATATTCATCAACTGCGGCAGCTCGTCAATTCGTGTGGTGCGCATAAAATGACCGACCCGCGTGATACGCGGATCTTTTTTCTGAGCCCAGACCGGTCCGCTCTTTTTTTCGGCATCCTGAACCATCGAACGGAACTTAAAAATTCTGAATGTCTTTCCATCCTTGCCCATCCTGATCTGAGAATAAAATATCGAACCGGACGATTCTAATTTTATAGCCAGAGCTACGATGATAAAAAACGGGAATAATAATAACATCAAAACCAGCGCACCCGCTAAATCAATAATTCTCCTGAAGCCGAATTCTTTTGGCGCGAACAGGTCCTTATAGATTTCATGGATTGAATCCCCGTAGACCGTGTCATAAACATCGGATACAATCCGGTAATTGACCCTGGTATTCTTACAGGCATCGATTATAAAGGGCAGAATCTTGTGCTGTTCCGGCTCAATCGCGATCAGGATTTCTTCGATATTATAAAACTGGACCCAGGAGACCAGGGAAATCAATCCGCCCAGGAGCGGTGTATCCTGGTATTGTGCTTCTTCAAATTTATCACTTAGTGTAATAAAACCTTTAACATTATAGCCCAGCGCGGTATATGTTCTTATTTTGTCATACAAATTTAAAGCTTCACGATTCCAGCCTATAATGAGCGTATTACGCATCCCGGTCCTTTTCCTGCCCGCACTTATATTTACATCAGAGTTGTCATTTATTGTTCGCAGATCCCGGCCATAATCATTGACTCGATTTTCCATTAAACTTTCAGCAACCAGGTTTATATAATAATAAAAGCCTGAGATTATTTGTGGCCATTATAGAAAAAGGAGCATTGGAGCAGCCCGCTGATATTTTTCAGACAGCTCCGCCACGTTAGTTACATTACCTGCAATTTCGATTGAACATTTTTGATTATACTCTGCAATCGACAAATGGTCTCCACAGGTATAATATCTTGTCGTAGATATTTTTATTAACTTAAAAGTATCACTCAATTCCATCGTGATTATTATCACACTTTCTGGCGAGTAAATCCTGTTAAAAATATACTCATTGGATCGTATAAGCAATGGGACCTAAAGTGCCGACATTTCCGGCCAGATCATAAGCTTTAACAAATAAAGTATGATTACCGCCATCAGCCTTGCCAGAAGTATCCCAATCGTAAATCCAGGGCGGACTGGTTTTCGAAAATTGAGGTTGTGCATTATTGCCGCCGTCTACAAAAAATTCCATCCGGGTCACCCCGATATTATCGCTGGCACTGATAGTTACCCGCACCGTACCGGTCAAAATACTTTCGGCCAGGGGGTACAACAGGATCAGGGAGGGCGCTATGACATCGTCAGAACGTGGATAAACGGTCACGCGTATAACCGGTGAAACCGACCAGTTACCAAATAAATCATAGGCCTTGGCAAAAATTCCGTGGCTGGTCGAATCTGACAGATCTTCGGTCAACCAAAAATATTCATAGGGATAATCAGTATCCGAGATCAACGAATCACCATTTATAAAGAAAGCGACTTCCCGGACACCCCGGTTATCATCGGCACTGGCCAGTATATGTACGTCACCTTCCACCACCTGACCCTCGATTGGATTTACGATTTGTACGGTGGGGGGAGTGATATCATAGGAATCGGAAATAGTCACGGTAATCTGCGTCGAATAGCCGATATTCCCTGCTTTATCAGCAGCAGCTGCCAGCAGCACATGGGTTTGATTATCAGCGTAGGATGTTACGTCTAAATCAAACAGGGCATTGGATTTGTTCGACACACCCTTTACTTCGTTATCCAGATAGTACCAGACTTTATCTACCTCCTCATCGTCCGTGGATTCAATAGTGCTATCTTTATATTCCCGGCCACCACTGCTCCATTGGCGGGATAGACAATTAAAATGACCGGCGGGGTAATATCGTCGATCGGCGGCAGGGAACAATTCCATGGCCAGGCCAGCCAGACGATAAAAAGAAATAAAACATGTCTAGAGATCTTCACCTCTTCCTCCCTGGTAAAAATTAATATTTATATTAACAATACTTCTTTCTATTGCTTGTGCGCTAAATCAAATTTTAGTTCAATAATTTTAAACTGGTTATGAAACAACCTGACCTGTTTAGATCCAGGTTTTAGGGTATGTTCGCCTGCAACCAGCCGGGTTCAGTCTGTAAATTTAATTGTTCGATGCGATTCGAAGCGATCAGCTCCAGAAAGGTTGTGGCCATATTTGTTTCCCACCAGCCCTTCCTGGTATCTTCCCGCAGCATCTCGATGACTACTTCTTTCTCCAGGGCCTGCCGGTATGGCCGGGTGCTGCTCATGGCATCATAACAATCCACCAGGGCCACGATCTGAGCGATCAGGGGAATATTTTCTCCGGCCAGTCCGTCGGGATAGCCGCTGCCATTGAAACGCTCATGATGCGAACGAATGATCGGTAATACCGGTTTGAGGGTGCGCAGCGGCTGGCATATCTTTTCGCCGATAATCGTGTGCTGCTTGATTTGCCCGAATTCCTGATCATCCAGATTTCCATGTTTCAATAAAATATTATCGGCAACCCCGACTTTACCGATATCATGCAAGTACGCTCCCCGCTGAATATTCTGAATCTGCTCGGAATCCAAACCCAGTTTTTCTGCCAGCGAGGTTCCGTAATGTGCCATGCGCTTGCAATGATCCATGGTATACTGGTCCCGGGCTTCCACCACGCTGGCCAGCGTAAAAATTATTTTCTCGGCACTTTCCAATTCATCTGTATATTTTTTCATGCGCAACAGCGAAGTCACTCTGGTTCTTAATTCCAGGAAATTTATTGGTTTGGTTACAAAATCATCCACTCCCAGTTCAATACCGTGCAGACGGTCCTCCTGTTTACCAAAAGCAGTGACCATGATGATGGGAATCAACCTGGTCTTTACATCGCTTTTTAATTTTTGGCAGACTTCGAAACCGTTCAGGCCGGGCATCATCATATCGAGCAGAATCAAATCGGGAGGATTGCTTTTAATCAGCTCCAGCGCGGTCAGACCATCCAGGGCAGTGTAAAGTTCATAAGGCAGATGCTTGAAGAAATGTTTTACCAGTTTAATATTTTCCGCATGATCATCCACGATCAGGATTTTTGATTTATCGTTCAACCGGATATCCCTCAATTAAAATTTTAAGGTAGCCAAAAAGAAAAATTTATACAACGAATTTTTATGCAATTTATTTCATTATCTCTGCGCGGATCTAACTTACTAATCTCTCCCCCGCCGCCAGCGCATGACCATGCAGAAATTCCTGCACGGACATTCGCTTTTTACTCTCCAGCTGAACTTCCCTGACCTCCAGCCAGCCGGGTTCGCACTGGATGATCAATTTTTCTTTATTTACGATATCGACAATTGTTCCGGGTGGTTTGTCTTTCTTTTGCAGATCGACCACCCTGGTCGAGTATAACCGGATTAATTTTTCCTGCCAGTATGTAAAGGCCGCCGGGAAAGGGGATAATCCGCGGATGAGATTATGTACATTCTGTACCGGTTTATTAAAATTAATCCGGCAATCCTGATGCTTGATTTTCGGCGCCTTACTGGCTAATGCTTCATTCTGAATAAATGCCTTGGCGCGGTTCTGCTCTATTAAGCGGATGGTCTTCAACAGCAGGTCCGCTCCCCGTTCGGCCAGAATATCGTGTAACTCACCCGTGGTCATATCCGGGCTGATTTCGACTTTCACCGTATCAATAATATTTCCCGTGTCGACTGTTTTGCGTATATAGAAGGTGGTCAGACCGGTTTCTGTTTCTCCGTTTATAATTGCCCAGTATATAGGGGCCGCGCCGCGATATTTGGGTAATAATGAAGCATGCAGATTTACAGTGCCCCGTGGAGGGATTTTAATAACTTCCTCAGGCAGAATCCGGAAGGCTACCACTACTAGCAGATCCGGTCGGGCAGATTGCAGCGCAGAAACAAAATCCGGGTCATGCAGGTTTTCCGGTTGTAAAACGGACAGATTATTCTGCAGAGCCAGTTCTTTGACCGCCGAAACATGCAAATGCAGACCGCGTCCGGCTGGTTTATCCGGTACAGTCACCACGTTTACGATTTCAAGTGAAGCCTGTAATAAACGTTGCAGGGACACCGCTGCAAATTTGGGCGTCCCCATAAAAATTATACGCATTATCCTTTTTCTTTGGCTTCTTTTACTATCACGCTGATCGCAGCGCGATCCACTTTCATCTTGGTATTATCGTCAACTTTCACAATTACCGCTTTATCCTCATCGGTAAAGGCCATGATTTTTCCGTAGATCCCGGCAACAATCACATCGTCCCCTTTTTTCAGGGCATTCAGCATTTTCTGTCTCTCTTTTTGACGTTTAACCTGCGGACGGATCATCAGGAAATACATGATGACGAAAATCAACACGATGGGCCACATGCTAAGCAAGGCCGAGCCACCACCCTGTTGTCCCTGAGGCGTGGTCATCAATAATACGTATGCTATCACGTTCTACTCCTTAGTTATTCTGGTATGACATTGTAAGTCGAACTACTATCTATGGATATTTAATACATATACATTAAAATACAGGTACTCTCTGCATCGGAATTTATTCTGTATCCTGATTATATTAACAGCGGTGATCCGTGCTGGTTCCGCCAGGACTCTATTTGTCCTTTGCTCCATTGCGCAAAATCCCCTGCAGCAATATGCTCTCTGGCCTGGCCGAGTAATTGAATATAATACGACACATTATGCAAAGTGGCTAAATGTAAACCCAGAATTTCATTGGCGTTAAAAAGATGACGCAGATAACCGCGGGAAAAGTTCTTGCAGACGTAACAGGTGCAATCCCGATCTAGCGGGTCCTGGTCGCTTTTGAAGGCTGCTGCTTTGATATTTAATTTTCCATTATTGGTAAAGACAGTGCCATTTCGAGCATTACGTGTCGGAATAACACAATCAAACATATCTACACCCAAATTGATTGATTCCAGAATATCTGCAGGTGTTCCCACTCCCATCAGATAACGAGGTTTGAACTCCGGGAGAATATCGGTACACAAAGATGTAACCTGATTACGTACCTCAGCCGGTTCACCAACAGCCAAACCGCCGATAGCATAACCCGGAAAATTCAACGCGCTCAAATTGCCGGCAGAAATTTCCCGCAAGTCGTTAAAGATACTACCCTGAACGATAGCAAACAAGGCTTGACTGTAATTAAATCTTGGTTCGCTGTTCAGCCACTGTTCCAGGCAGCGTATGGCCCATTGTCGCGTTAAATCAATGGAGTGCCGGGCATATTCTCTGGTACTGGGATAAGGCAGGCATTCGTCCAATGTCATCATGATGTCCGGACCCAGCTGGCGTTGAATATCGATTGCTTTTTCAGGGGTCAGCTGGTGATAGGAACCGTCCAGATGTGATTGAAATTCCACGCCCTCCTGATCGATCTTGCGCAACTGGCTTAAACTGAATATCTGAAATCCGCCGCTATCGGTCAGGATAGGCCGCTCCCAGGCCATAAAACGATGTAATCCGCCAAATTGCGCAATCTCCGCTGCACCGGGTCTCAGATAAAGATGATAAGTATTGCCTAAAAGTATTTTGACACCCGCCTCATGCAGATCCCGCGGGGATAATGTCTTAACCGTTCCCTGGGTACCGACCGGCATGAATACCGGAGTTTCTATTTTGCCATGGGCAGTGACCAATTCACCACAGCGGGCTTTGCTGTTTTTATCTTTGGCTAGTAGTTCGAATTGCATACGGCATCGGAAAAATTAGTAAGCACAATGTGAATTTAAAACATATGTTTTGGCATGCAATTAAAATTATTGTTTAAAAAGATTTTTATTGGTAATATTTTTAATTGACCTATCCCCTAGCCCCTTCCCTTATATATAAGGGAAGGGGAACAAGGGGATGGGTTAGAGGGAAGGGTCAAATAAGGATTCTCATATGAAAAAACCCACTAATAATGTCAAAGCCTACAATAATCTTGATTTCCTGAACAGTCCCGATGCCAGAACAATCCGTATTCTGTCCGAATATCTTGAACCTTTTTCAAGATTTCACCGGCATGGCATAAACAGTTTCATAGTTTTTTTTGGTTCCGCCCGTTCCAAAGATCTGGAAACAAGCAAGCGGGAAATTGTCAAAACTGCTTCATTACCGGAAATGGAGGATACCAACTGGAACAAGTTGCGCCTGGCCGAATATTACGAAGATGCGGTTCTCCTGGCCAAAAGACTAACGCAATGGTCGATGAATCGTAAAACACACAAGCAGTCGCACGTGATTTGTTCAGGGGGCGGACCGGGCATGATGGAGGCTGCAAATAAAGGGGCTTACCTGGCCGGAGGTAAATCCGTCGGCCTGAACATCAGTTTGCCGCACGAGCAGATTCCCAATCCCTATATCAGCGAAGAATTACAACTTGAATTTCACTATTTTTTTATACGTAAATTCTGGTTTGCTTATTTCGCCAAGGCTCTGGTCATTTTCCCCGGCGGCTACGGGACTATGGATGAGTTAATGGAAGTGATGACTTTACTGCAGACCAAAAAAATTGACGAGGAACTACCGGTAGTAATTTATGGCACCGATTACTGGAATGAAATTATTAATTTTCAGGCGTTGGTCCGCTGGGGCACGATTGATGCAGAGGATTTAGACTTGTTGTATTTCAGTGACAGCGTAGATGATGCCTTTGCTTATCTGACCAAAAAGTTAAACAAGCAGAAGAAAACTAAATCCAGGCGCGACTGAGCATCAGATCGCGAATTCATTGGCGTGGGCCATGTATTCGAAGAAAGATATTTTATCCAGTGCGGGTTTATCGTCACCGGCGATTTCTTCGATATTAAGAAAATTCATTCCGACTACCATGGAACGGCAATTCTTAAAGATGGTCTGTAACAGAACCGCGATCGCCAGAGTCTGCTTGTCACTCCACTTTCCTACCTGGTCCAGTTGGGCCGAAACTTTCGGTACAACCGTGAAGGTGCATTTCTCCAGGGTTGGGAAAAAGGGTATCAATTCCTTTAAGGCATAACCAACCACTTCCTTTAAAATCTGTGATCCGACCACGGCAACCAATTTTTCAAATGATTGCTGAATCAGGTCTTCCAGTAAGCCGGGTACATTTTTACTCATGTGGTTTTTATCCTTTTTATGAATTTTCTCTTCTTCGAATGAGAACATGCTGGGTTCGATAATGAATGATCCCTGGTTCCATTGCATCAGGACATCCAGGGCTTCCGCATCTTTTAAATCGTTTAAAAATACCTGCTGCACAATACCTTTGCTGAACAGAATCTCAGCCGAGTTGTCCTTATTTTTTACCGACATTTTTCCGGTAAGTGAATTTTGTTCACAATACTTCAGCAGTTCGGCAAAGGATATTTCGGCCAACCGGCCGGACGGTTTTATTTTTGACAGCAGTTGTTTTTCTGTATTGATCCGCTGGGCGTTGGCATTTTTCAAACGGTGGCTCAACATGTGGGTAAGTGGTAATAAAATCAAAGGATTCTCTTTGATTAATCGTTCGAATCCACGTTTATCTATCCTGATCAGGGTAACTTCGCTCATCGTCTCGATGCTGGCCGAACGGGGTTCACCCGTCAATAAAGCCATCTCTCCGAAATAATCGCCGGCATTAAGCAGGGAAAGTACAATTTTTTCCCTGGACTCGGATTCCTTGACATACACCTGTACTGTTCCTTCGCGGATAATATAAAAACAATCCCCGTGGGCCCCTGCTTCAAATATGACTTTTCCACCGGGGATACGTATCTGCTCAAGATTAACCGCCAGAGAGCGGATCGACTCGGCAGGCAGATCTTTGAATGGCGGTATGGTTTGAATATAACTCAGAGGATTATCAAACATATCAGAGCATGTTCTCCACCAGTTTGACAATCTCGCTTATTTCATGGGTTTTAGTCAGGGCCGCATTACTGATGGTTTTCAACTCCTGATCAAAATCAGATTTCAATGAATCATCTGCCAGGAAAATAAAAGGAATGTCCTTCCGGGCTTTGACAGTGCGGCAGAAATCCAGGCCCAGTCCATCCGCCAGTTTTACATCTGTAATCACAATATCCGGGCTTTTCTGATTTATCAGTTCCTGGGCTTTCCTGATACTTTCAGCAGAACTGACATTGTAACCCAGGCCTTTAAAAGCACGTTCGATCAATTTTCTCACCACCAGACTATTATTGATGATCATGATATCCTTAATCTCTTTAGCACCGTCGGCCTTCTCTTTGACCTCCAGTGTTAACGGTTTTACCTTGATTTCAAACTTTCCTTCTTTCCAGCCCAGCAGCGTATCCAGGGCCGCATCATCTCTCAATGAACCCAGCTGGACAGCTACCACTTCCCCGTTTTTATATTCGAAAATTCCCTTCTCACTTCCTTTGATGATAGTCATTGAGCCGGTCAGGGAATTGCTTTCGCAGAAAGTAATCAAATCCACGATAGTTTTATCGGTCAGCGATCCGCTCAGGCCGGTTTCGGTAAGGTCCTTGGCTTGCGGCATTTGTGATGCTTTACTGAGTGTTTCGCGCAGACGTTTACTCATTATTTTACCCATGCTCAGAGATATCGAGGGAAATCTTTCCAGGATCACATCAAAATCATTTTTATACAGCAGAAACATCTCTGAGGGTTCGGAAGTTTTAACTGTGGCGGAACGTGTTTCCCCGGTCAATAAGGCCATCTCTCCAAAATAATCACCCGGTCCAAGGGTTGCTACCACCTGTTCTTTGCCATCCGCACCGTAAATACATATATTGACATTGCCGGTAATGATGATGTACATGGTATCACCCGGATCACCGATTTTACAGACGGCCTCACCCTGATCAAACGTTTTAAACTTTAAGCGCTCGACGATAAAATCAATACTCTCTTTGCCCAGCGTTCTGAAGATGGGTACCTGTTTTAGAATTTTACTGATCTGAATCATCCTGCCTCCTTGGTCTGCGGCTTAAAGCAAATTGATCGGTGAATATATGCCTGTCGGTATACCGACAGGCATCTCCGGCCGGCATAATATACGTGATATTAAAATAGATTGAATAGAAAAAATAAGCCGGCATCGCCAGATATTTCCTCAATGCGGGTGCTAAGTTCAGAAAATATTAATATTTATTCTCAGGAGATACCCAAAACAATTTATTAAAATTCGATTTTTCAGTCAATACAAATATCGGCATCAAAAACTATAAATTAAATTCAAACTTCCGGTTGTATATTTCCTTTGTTCCCGTCCTGCATCCGACAGAAAATTTAAAGCAATTGAACCGAACAGTCTGAGTTTCCGGCCCAGCAGATAATTCAGGCGAAGATAGGGACTGCTGCGCCGTATCTCACGTTCCTTTTTACTGGCCGGAATATGCCGCCAGCCGTCCCACAGGAACAGATTCAGACCTGTTTCCATATTGAACGATACAATATTTTTAAAGCGCAGGAAAAAATCATAATACTGGCTTTGCGATGATTCTACCAGTTGCTGACTGAATTCCTGCTCGAAGAAAGTTCCGCGGTCCTCTAACTCAATCTGAGTATAAATCCCCAGATCCAGCCGGGCCAGCAGGGGTGCCAGCAGGGAGTCAGCCAGGGAATACTTGCGGAAAATAAAACTGCGGGGAATCGTAAATAACTTTTCGAAATCATAGACTGTATAATTTGCCAGAACTGCTGTCGTGAGAACGTTATGCCAGTCATGATAGCGGTATTGTATCCGGGCGCTCAGGCGATAGATGCGGTTCCAGTTATTATTGGCGCTCTGTTCTTTAAAAATATAAATTTTATGAAATAAATTGGCATAAGCCTCCAGATCAAACTGTAATAGCGGGCTGAAGCGGTGGGAATAATTCAGCAGCCCGCTAAAACGCATTTCATCCCGGTCGTCATTATTGGTAATTGAATCGGGGGTATCAAATTGAAATTTGACCAGGTTTAATTGCAGATGCAGGCTGTTATCCGCATCCAGTAAATATACCGCATCACCGAACAACCCGCTCTGCAATGATTTGCTGTCGGTGCGGATTCCTAGATTATCCTGTGTTTCCTGAAAGGTATTCAAACCTAAGGCCAGCAGAAACTGCCGGTAATAACGGCGCCAGACCAGGCGGTTCTCGAAGCGGAATACATTCCGCTTATTGACATCCCCGGGTAATTCATCCAGAATATTCCGTGACCATAGAATAGTAGTCAAATCCAGGGTTGAGCGCCGGCTGAGCAGATAATGTAACTGGTTAAACAGGCTTTTATTCTGAATATGAACATTCACCGGATTGACCACGCTCACGGCAAAATATTGCTGGCGGTCATTCAGATAGCTCAGGGCAATTGAATCACTGGCCTGCGGTGAAAAATCAGCCTTGATAGCTATGGATATGTTGTTACTGGAATTTTGCCGCCGGTCATAAAAATCATAATCGGCATCGGCCTGCAGATTACCCTGGTAAGAACCGAGTGGAATTGTTTTCCAGAAGGCGTCCAGGCCCAGGTCCCAGCCCCATTCGATTATGGATTTATTCTGGGAACGTTGATAGCCCAGGTAAGGAATAACGGACACTGCTGCAGGTAAATTATAGATGGCTTTGAATCCGGCGGCATGATTTCCATACTGAGAATAATTTTGCGCTTGCCAGTCCGACAATTGCCAGGATCTGGCATAAAGCCCGTGGTAGCTATGCAGTGATTTATAAAAGAAAAAACCGTCAAAGGAATTTTCATCCCGCCATTTGCGGGTTTCCCGGTTCGGCATCAATAAATTGGAATTGAATTTATCCATCAGATAAAAACCGCTGCCGGCCGAACGGGGTTCGATGGAGTAATGCAGAATCCCCCGCCAGTCCCAGGTGATATCCTGCTTGAGGAAGGTAATTTGCAAAGAATCGCCCGAGGGCCAGGAAACCGGATTCTGGGCTGCCGTTGTAACCCACAGACTGGCGAGCAATAAAATGATAGGTGTGCGCATTAAAGAATTGCAGGCTGGATGGTTATTCCTCTACGACCTGATATACTTTTTCGTCTTTTTTCTTTAACTTATATTTTTCCCTGGCGATCTTTTCAATATATTCCGGATCTTGCTCAGCTCGCTTACGCAGTTTTTCCAGATCCTGTTTTTCTTTTTCCAGTCTATTTATCTCCTGCTCGACCAGTCGTTTCTGGTTCATAAAACGGAACATCTGGTAACTACCCCTCGAGCCGGAAATAAAAAAGATGAGGACCAGCAGGATAATCGAACCGATGATCAACTGCTTTTTCCGTTTCTTTTGTTTGAGTTGATCCAGGATGGCCGATATTTTTCGGCCGAATGTTTTTGATTTCTTAATCCGCAAGATCCTGCGCTTTATTTTAAATTTTTAAAAGCCGTCCCGCTGCAATAGCCGGCTGTACTTTGGATTGCCTTTGCTCAGTTCTGAAATATTGAATTTCGATTCAATTTCTGAGTTTTTTTATGTTTTCACGTTAAAAATCAGCAAATTTTACTGATTTACCTTTAAAATATCAAGAATTAAATAGTTATGACCCATCCCCCAATCCCCTTCCCTTATACATGGTTAGGATTAATTCACTTTTTTTCTGACCTATCCCCCCATCCCCCTTCCCTTATACATAAGGGAAGGGGGTTAGGGGATGGGTTAAACAAAACCCAAGTTAATGTTGAAAATCGAGCATTCAGTTTTTAAATTATAAGCTCAGTGTTGTAAATGAAGAAAAAACAGGACTAAAATTAATGCAACGCATTTTATTAAAATCAAAAATACACCGGGCCCGGGTCACCGATTCCAGTTTGAACTACGAAGGCAGTTTGACCATCGACCCGGTCTTGATGGAGAAAGCAAATATTCTGCCTTATGAAAAGGTGGAGATCGCTAATATATCCAATGGTGAACGCTTTGATACATATGCGATTAAAGGGCGTCCAAATTCCGGCGAAATCTGTCTTAACGGCGCAGCAGCACGCCTCGGTAGTATCGGCGATTTAATCATCATTATGACCTATATCATCCTGCCCGAAGAACAAGTTCCCCAGCACCGGCCGGTTGTCGTTCTGGTCGATGAACAGAATCATAGTAAACCGGTATAACACTGAAATATATAGTAACTACGATCCAATCTTCTTAGATTAACTTTCGTGAAATGAAAATCTGACAGGATCAGCGCAGTGATGGCAACGAAAAACTCAAATATTGTTGATAAAATATTAAAGACAAGAATCGGCTCTCTTACTGTGTCCAAATTTCTTGTGCAATTGGCATATTTGCTCATACTTATTTTGCTGATTCCGGCATTTTTTCCCTCCGGCCGCTCATTCAAGTATACGGATCTCCGTATCGGCAGCATCGTAAATAAAAAAATTATTGCACCTTTTACCTTTTCTGTGCTGAAAACTGATGAAGAAATACGTATTGAACGTCAACAAGCGCGTGACAAGGTGCAATTAATATTCGATAAAAATCAGCAGGTGCAGCAGAAACAAACTGCTAATCTCAGAGAAGTACTTGATCTGCTGGCTAACCCGCAAAAGGATTCCCGCAATCAGCAGGCACTGCGTACCGCTGGCCCCATAGCAGATTCGGTACTATTCAATTTATCAGAAAAAATGTATGCCATCTGGCGTATTAATCTGGAACCGGATGAAGTAAATTCCCTGATCCATCAGGTTTATAAAAGTGATAACAAACAGTTGCTGGCCATTCTGACTGCAGCGTTATCCGGTCTGTACCAAAAAAATTATATTGATCTCTCCAAGAACGCCATTGCACAACCCAGGATTACAGTTTTGCAGGATGGCATCGAAGAAGATATAGCCCTGGAATTATTGATCGATTCTGCCGTCAAGCAGCAATTTATTGAAGTATTGCCTTTAAAATTGGAGAATGCCGGCCTGTGGCGCAAAATTGTGGCTCAATTCTTTACCCCCAATCTGCTGTTCAACCAGACTCTGACCGAGCAACGGCAGCGGGACATGGTGGCAGCCGTCGCTACTGCCAAAGATATCGTTTATGAGAACGAAAGGATTATTGACGCCAACGAACGGGTGACCGAAAACATATATCAGAAATTGTATTCATTGGAAAAGGCTACGGCAACCAGGTATAGCGAAAGCGGAAATATCCAGGACCTGCTTTCCTTACTCTCCCGCTATCTGCTGATTACCGTAATCTTGTTCATTTTTATTTTATATCTGCGCATTAATCGACCGGAAATTCTCCATGATAATAAAAAAATATTGCTGCTGGCCATCCTGCTGTTATTACAGGTAGTGCTGGCCTCATTGATTGTCAATCCTAATACTCTGGGACTGCCTGCGCTGGTGTTACCGACTACAATTTCTTCGATGCTGCTGGGCATTCTATTCGAACCGGCCATAGGTTTCGTGGGTACCGTGATCATTGCCCTGCTGCTCGGCGGGATAGTAGGATTTGACTATTTCTTCATCCTGCTCAGTTCCTTCGTCGGCCTGGTGGCTATCTTTTCGGTGGCCGAGATCCGCACCCGCAATCAGATTTTTAAAGCAATTTTTTATCTGATTATAGCTTATGGTTTCATGGCGGTAACTCTGGGTATTCTTAATTATGAAAAATTTGATGAAATCCTGAAAAAATTTGCTTTATTCATGCTGCCGAATGCAATTCTTTCACCGATCATCACTTATATGGTACTGGGACCATTCGAACGGCTGTTTGATATTACCACAGATGTTACCTTGCTGGAACTATCCGATTTAAACCATCCCCTGCTGAAAGAATTATCATTGAAAGCACCGGGTACTTTTCATCATAGTGTGATCATCGGTAATCTGGCCGAAGCTGCTGCTAAAGCGACGGATGCCAATCCATTGCTGGCCCGGGTGGGCAGTTATTATCATGATATCGGTAAAATAGACCGCCCGGAATACTTCGTCGAAAATGAACCGGCCGGTGAAAACCGTCATAAAACCCTGGCTCCTAATATGAGCGCGTTGATCCTGGCCTCGCATGTAAAAACCGGCCTGGAACTGGCTGAAAAATATAAACTGCCCAAAGATATCCGTAATTTCATCCCCGAACATCATGGTAAAAATTTAATGGCCTATTTTTATAACAAAGCGCTGGAAACCCAGGAAGGCAGCGAGTTGCATGAGGATGATTATCGCTATCCCGGTCCTTCGCCCCATTCCAAGGAAACAGCCATTGTCATGCTGGCCGATACGGTAGAAGCGGCTGCCCGGACTTTGACCAATCCCACCCCTAACCGGCTGCGGAAACTGGCCGAAGAACTTATCGAGAAAGAGATTCCTGGAAGGAGAATTGGACGATAGCGATTTAACCATGCGTGATCTGAAGGCGATTATCGATGCTTTCATTCCTGTGCTCACCGGGATCTATCATAAACGGGTGGAATACCCCAAAACCGTTGCCGAAAAAACGGTCAGAAGCAGAAAAGAAACAACGCCAAAACCGCAAAATAATGAAAATCCAAATTCACTCTGAGCAGGGCGAATTAAAAAAGTCGCAGGCACTACTTCAAGAAACTAAGTAACCGGGTCTGCACACAATTAAAATTGAATATTTCAACACTCGATATCATTTTTATAAGCTCAAAAGAATTTCAAAAACTGCATCAAGATTATCTGCAGGACGATTCTCCCGGTGACGTGTTGACTTTCAATCTGGCCGAGGATAAAAAAATTGAAGGAGAAATATATATTAACCTGGAACAGACCAGAGATCAGGCCGGTACCTATGGTGTAACCCTGCTGGATGAAATTTCCCGCCTGATCATACACGGCTGCCTGCATCTGGCCGGATTTTCAGATCTGCAAATTGAGGACCGGAAAGTTATGAAAAAAAAGGAAGAACACTTATTAAAACTGGCCCGGAAATTTTATACCTGAAGATTGGCCAGCAATTACTAATTACAAATTTTGGATTAACAAAATATAATTCTATGTACGTAGCATATTTATTCATATTCCTGCTGTTATTGATCATCTCGGCTTTCTTTTCCGCCAGTGAAACGGCATTTTTTTCCCTTTCGTCGACAGATCTGGAACGCCTGCGCAGCAAGACCGATTTCCAGAGCCGGCATATCGTCCAATTGCTGACCTCCCCCAAAAAATTGCTGATTACCATCTTAATCGGTAATACGATTGTCAATATCGCAGCAGCATCTCTGGCCACCATCCTGACCCTGGATATCTGCCGGAATTTAAATATAGATCTGCAGATTGGTATTTTAATCAATGTTATAGTGGTCACTTTCGTTATCCTGATCTTCTCTGAAATTGTCCCTAAAATCGGCGCAGTCAGAAATGCCAAACACCTGGCCCGCAGGTTTGCCTTCCCGCTCACTCTCGTATACTATCTGTTTCTGCCCGTGGTCAGCATCTTCTATACCCTGACCCAATGGCTTACCACCCTTTTCAGAATACATAAGAACAAACTTCATTTATCCGATCAGGAGCTGACGTTCCCTGCTGGATTTTGTCGAAGAAAAAGGGACCCTGCAAAAAGAAGAGAAGGAGATGATTCACTCCATTTTCGAATTTGGCGAAACCACCGTACGGGAAATTATGGTCCCACGGATCGATATGGTCTGTGTGCCTCTGGATATTGAATTCAACCTGCTGTTAGATCTGATTCGTAAGAACCTGCACAGCCGCATTCCGGTATATAAAGAAAAAGTGGATAATATCGTGGGTATACTGTTCGTCAAAGATCTGCTGGTCTATCTTGATCAGCAGGCCGGCAGCGGGATCAACCTGGAAAAACTGGCTCGTCCGGCCTATTTCGTGCCCGGACAGAAGAAGATCGATGAATTATTACGGGAATTTCAAAGTCAGAAAATTCATATGGCGATTGTGGTCGATGAGTACGGAGGTACTTCCGGATTAGTTACGCTGGAAGACATAATGGAAGAAATTTTCGGTGAAATCCAGGATGAACATGATCTGGAACTGCCGTTGTATCAGCGTTTGAACGAAACTGAAATTATCATTGATGGTTCCATGGACCTGAGCGAGATCAAAGATATATTAAAACTCGATTTACCGGCTGAAGAGGGTGTAACCACGCTGGCCGGATTTTTATATGGCCAGTTTGGATCGGTTCCGCAGGAGAAACAATCGGTTCTTTTTAATGGTTACGAATTTGTGATTGAAAAAGTATTCAGACGCCGGATTAAACAGGTACGGGTAATTATCAAAGAAAAATTGAATGACTAATCCCTTCGCAAATATACCGCCCGTCAACCAGATACTTGAACAGCTGGCCCCGCAATTGCGGCACCTCGATCAGATCTATCTAAAACGGATTATTGAAACAGAACTGACTCAGTTGCGTCAGACCCCCCTGCAGCAAGCGGACCGTGAAGAACTATTAACGCTGATCAGCCAGCGGGTGGAAAAAACGATCGCAGCCCTGCTGGTTCCGGCCTGTAAACATGTCATCAATTGCAGCGGTGTTATTCTCCATACCGGTTTGGGACGCGCGCCCTTTGCTGATCAGGATCTCCGGCTGCTATCGCAGCAGGCTGGATACGTTGATCTGGAAATTAACCTGGAGAACGGTAAACGCGGTGAGCGCCTGGATCATGTGGTTCCACTGCTAAAAATATTAACCGGTGCAGAAGATGCCGTGGTAGTAAATAACAATGCTGCGGCGGTTCTGCTGACCCTGAACAGCCTGGCCGTCAATAAAGAGGTCATCGTCTCCCGCGGTGAACTGGTTGAGATCGGGGGATCCTTCCGCATGCCGGATGTGATGAAAATAAGCCGGGCAAAAATGGTGGAAGTGGGTACTACCAATAAAACTCATTTAACTGATTATGAACAGGCCATTACTGCCCGTACGGCCGCTATTCTGCTGGTTCATCCCAGTAACTATCAAATCGTAGGCTTTACAGCTAAACCGGCGATCAAAGATGTCCACAACCTGGCTCAGGCAAAGCAGTTGCCGTTGATTTTCGATCTGGGCAGCGGTGCGCTGGTCGATATGCGTGAACTGGGTTTAGGTTACGAGCCGGTGGTAAGCGAAATGATCAGCGCAGGAATCGACATCGTAACTTTCTCCGGAGATAAACTGCTGGGCGGCCCTCAGTCCGGCATCATCCTGGGTAAAAAAGAATTACTGAAAAAAATCAGACAGAATCATTTATTGCGCGCCTTACGCTGTAATAAGACAACCCTGAGCTTGCTGGCCGATTGTCTGAGGAAATATCTGAAACAAGAATCCCTGCGGCAGGATAATCTGACCCTGAACTTATTATCACGCCGACCCGAAGAATTAAGGATGCTGGCCCGTGAAATTCTCGGCAGTTTAAAAGCGGAATTGCGCGATAAAGTAATAGTCGAAGAAGCGCAGGGCCGGGTGGGCAGCGGAGCATATCCGGTATTTCCGCTTCCGGCAGTAGCCTTGAAGATTATATCTCAAACACTGACCAGTGAAAAAGTTTCCGCTTATTTCCGCAAGCGTGCCATACCCATTATCGGCTACATCGAAAATGATTTCTTTCATCTTAACCTGCTGGCTGTATTCAAAAAAGATTGCTCTGAAATTATATCCGCCCTGAATAACCTGCCATGAACAAACACACTATCATCGGCACCGCGGGACATATTGATCACGGAAAAACCGCCTTAATCAAAGCCCTTACCGGTATCGATACCGACCGGTTAAAAGAAGAAAAAGAACGCGGTATCACCATCGATATCGGTTTCGCCTACTGGCATGATCAGGTAACTATTATTGATGTACCCGGTCATGAAAAATTCATCCGCAACATGGTGGCCGGGGTGAGTACCATCGATTTTTTCCTGCTGGTTATTGCCGCCGATGATGGTATTATGCCGCAAACAATTGAGCATCTGGATATATTGAATTTCTTTAATATCCGTGATGGTATTGTGGTACTTAACAAAATCGACCTGGTGGAGCAACCGTGGCTGGAACTGGTTCAACAGGAGGTTGTGAGTTTATTAAAAAAATACAGCCTTGAACATTTACCGGTAATTCCTGTTTCGGCGCTGAAAAATATCAATATCGTTCAGCTCCGGCAGGCTATCGAAGATAAAATCAATACTGCCCGGCAGAAACATTCCAGCCGTCCTTTCCGCCTGTCGATCGACCGATCCTTTCAGATCAAAGGTTTTGGTACCGTGGTGACCGGGACCGTTCTGAGCGGAAACCTGAATACAGGTGCAGAAGTAGAGATTTATCCCGGCGGCAAGAAAGTCAAAGTGCGGGGATTACAGATCCATACCCGGGACACCGATCAGGTCGAAATAAATCAGCGGGCCTCGGTAAATCTCAGTGACCTGGCTAAAGACGAGATTCTTCGCGGTGATGTGCTGGCACCACCCGGTACCATGCTGCCGGTCATTGAATTTTGCGGCAGCCTGCGCACGGTTTCCCATTTACCTGTTCAAATTAAAAACCGGAGCCGGGTACAGGTATATACCGGTACGGCAGAAAAACCGGGTCATATTTTCTGGTATGATGATACACGTTTTCTGCAGGCAAATCAATCCTACCATGTTCGCATTAAATTAGACGAAGCGGTCGCGGCTGCACCCGGTGATGCCTTTCTGGTCCGCCGGCATTCCCCGGTGCTTACTCTGGCCGGTGGAACTATCCTGGAGATTAATCCAGCCCGCCTGGCATCGGCAGAAAAAAACTGGCCGGAATACTTTGCCGTCATGTCCGGAAATGACGTTCCGGCACAGATCGAAAGGATAATTTTCGATCAGGAACTCAATCCCCTGCCCTGGCAATTTTTGCAGGCAAAACTATTCGAACAGCCGGATACCATTAAAAAATATACTGCCGAACTGGCGGCGGCGGAGAAAGTCCGGATAATTACCATCAAAGGATCGGAACATTATGTTCATACCGCTCATTTTAAAGCGCTAAGTGCTGAAATCACCGATCATATCAGAAATTTTCATCGCCGCAATCCCCTTAAGGCCGGAATTAATTTGCCGGAATTAAGAACAGGTACCGGAAAAAACTGGCTGCCGGAAGAATTATATACAGCGGTTTTGCAGAATTCAGTGAAAGCTAATCTTATTAAGCAGGATCAGAATGTTTATTCTCTTGCTGATTTTACCATCAAGATCGCTCAGGATCTGAACCAGTCCGGAGAACATCTTCTGGAAAAACTGGCCAGGGCCAAATTCAGCCCGCCTGATATAACTGAATTATCCGGATTGCTGCAAATGCCGGTCGAAGAAGTGCGCGTACTGATCAATACTTTGATCAGGCAGAAACTGCTGTTTTCCATCAATCAAAAATTATTTTTGCATCATGCGGTTCACGAACAGTTAATTCAGTTTCTGCGGGATTATTTCTCGGGTCAAGCACAAATGCCGGTGGCGGCTTTAAAAAATTTTATTGCCACAACCAGAAAATATGCCATACCCATTTTCGAATATCTGGATGCCAGCGGTTTCACCATTCGCAGCGGCGACATTCGAAAAAAAGGCCCTAATTTATAAGATATTAACCGCAGACGTTCCGCGGTTATTTAATCAGAAACTTTAAATTGTGGCGGATATTGTTTATGAAATGAGGTGGCCTGCTGGTAGGCATTGGCAAAAGCCAGTAATCTGCCCTCATCAAATAAATTACCGATGATACTGATACTGGTTGGGTTGCCCTTCTGATCAAAACCATTCGGCAGCACCACACAAGGATGTCCGCTAAGATTGGTCAGCAGCAGATTATCCTCGGCAAAGGAAGGTGCGATATAGATATCAATCTGTTCAAACAATTTACGCATCTCCTGGATCAGCATAAAGCGAATACGGTTTGCCTGAATATATTCAACTGCCGGGATGAATCGTGAAGCACGGAAAACGTTGGGCCAGGCATCGCGCACCTGCCGCACCATTAAATCATCGCGGTTGGAACGGGTTAAATCGTCAAATGCGGCAGCGGCCTCGGCATTTAAGATAATGGCCAGGGACTGAATCGGGAGATCTGGCAGTGTGATGGGAATTAACTGTACGTTCAACTTCTGCTGCATTATATCCAGAGTTTCCTGATCCAATCGCTGCTGGTCATATTTTTCCTCAAAAGCAGATTTCAGATACCCGACTTTTAATCGGGTGGGATCCAGATTGGCATCATAACTGTAAGGAAAGTCATAGACTGACTGGTCTTCATTATCCGGTCCATATATTGTATTAAATATTATGGCACAGTCTTCGACCGACCGGCAGATGGGACCGATTTTATCCATGGACCAACTCAGGGCCATGGCTCCGGTTCTGCTGACCCGCCCGTAAGTGGGACGCAGACCGCTGGTACCACAGCGTGTCGAAGGGGACACAATTGAGCCCCAGGTTTCGGTACCAATAGCGAAAGGAACCAGTCCGGCCGCAGTTGCCGCGGCTGATCCTGCTGACGATCCACTGGAACCTTCCTGTGGATCCCAGGGATTTCGGGTCTTACCTCCGTACCACACGTCCCCCCAGGCCAGTGCGCCCAGGGTAAGTTTAGCCACCAGCACTGCGCCGGCGGCATGTAATTTTTTAATAACAGTTGCATCACGGTCGATAACCTGATCTTTATAAGGCATGGCACCCCAGGTCGTTTTATATTTTTTGACCGCCAGCAGATCTTTAGCGCCATAGGGGATACCATGCAACGGACCACGGTAATTACCGGCTGCGATTTCCTGATCGGCAGCCTGTGCTTCCTGCAAAGCCAGCTCTTCCGTCAGAGAGATGACACAATGCAATTGCGGATCATATTTTTTTAAGCGGTTTAAGTATAAGTGCGTCAATTCAACCGATGTAATCTTGCGGGTACGCAGCAGTTCACCCAGATCACGTACAGTATAAAAGCACAACTCTTCCCTGTTTTCGGGCACAGTCAGTTGCTGCGGGGGGCTCAACTTTAAAATGTTCTGCTGATTTTTGGGTTGGAATCCCAGCGGGATCGGATTAAATGTGAGCGCCGGGGGGATCTGGTTCGGTATCACTATTTCGTGGATCTTAGAATAGGCCTGGCGGCGGTTATCCTGTAAATCTTTCAGCAGAGAATCCCGCTCGGCATCGGTAAAATTCAGCCCTATAATATTTTCGGCAGAAATCACATCGCTGCGCTGAATTGTGCGCGGTTGATCTGCAGTAAAACATGCGCTCAAAAGTGTAGCAAGAGTTAGAATTATTATTGCGTATTTTTTTGATTTTAGCATGTCTCATTCTCCCTTCAAATTTAAATACTGATGTGGATCTGACCCATCTTCGGACAGGAATAAGAAATTTTAACGACCCGATTCTAATTATCCAAATTTTTTTAATATTATCAGGGATATCACGTCCCTGGCGGGACTAGCGATTGTGAGGATGGGCGATTGCTATAGATATGTCGTCCCTGACGGGACTGAAGATTCTGGGTGATTGGCGATTGTCATAAATATTACGTCCCTGGCGGGACTAGCGATTGTGAGGATGGGCGATTGCTATAGATATGTCGTCCCTGCGGGACTGAAGATTCTGGGTGATTGGCGATTGTCATAAATATTACGTCCCTGGCGGGACTGGCAATTGTGGGGATGAGCGATTGCTATAGATATGTCGTCCCTGCGGGACTGAAGATTCTAGGTGATTGGCGATTGTCATAAATATTACGTCCCTGGCGGGACTAGCGATTGTGGGGATGAGCGATTGCTATAGATATGTCGTCCCTGCGGGACTGAAGATTCTGGGATGATTGGCGATTGTCATAAATATTACGTCCCTGGCGGGACTAGCGATTGTGAGGATGGGCGATTGCTATAGATATGTCGTCCCTGAAGGGACTACATGCTGTGCTAACAATTTCATAATATTCGATCCTTATGGGACAATATTATGGGTGATTGCATAGTATAAATCCGTACCTTGAACTACATTTTAATCTATAAGATGAATATTAAAGATCTATTATTTATTACGGATTATTGTCCCGTCAGGGACAACATATTTATAGATACACGTTCCCCAATATCGGTAGTCCCGCCAGGGCAATATATTATAACAATGGCTCCGCATATATGCGATGTCCCGTCAGGGACAAGATATCTATAGATACACGATCACACTCAATATGTGTAGTCCCGTCAGGGACAAAATAATTATAACAAAATTGACTCCGCATATATGCGATTGTCCCGCCAGGGACAATATATTTATAGATATATGATCACACACAATATCGTGTAGTCCCGTCAGGGACAAAATAATTATAACAAAATTGGCTCCGCATATATTTGCGATTGTCCCGCCAGGGACATTATATTTATAGATGCACGATTCCCATATATCAGCATCCCGCCAGGGAGAAAATAATTATGACAAATGCTCAGTTCATATATGCGATTGTCCCGTCAGGGACAATATATCTATAGATACACGATCACACCAATATCGTGTAGTCCCGTCAGGGACAAAATAATTATAATAAAATTGACTCCGCATATTTGCGATTGTCCCGCCAGGGACAAGATATCTATAGATACACGATCACCCATATATGTGTAGTCCCGTCAGGGATAAATAATTATAATAAAATTGGCTCCGCATATTTGCGATTGTCCCGCCAGGGACAAAATATCTATAGATAAACTTGATCCGCATATTTGTGATTGTCCCGCCAGGGACAAAATAATTATAATAAAATTGACTCCGCATATTTGCGATTGTCCCGCCAGGGACAAAATAATTATAATAAAATTGACTCCGCATATTTGCGATTGTCCCGCCAGGGACAATATATCTATAGATACACGATCACACACATATCGGTAGTCCCGTCAGGGACAAAATAATTATAATAAAATTGACTCCGCATATTTGCGATTGTCCCGCCAGGGACAAAATATTTATAGATACACGATCACACACATATCGGTAGTCCCGCCAAAGACAAAATAATTATAACAAAATTGGCTCCGCATATTTGCGATTGTCCCGTCAGGGACAATATATCTATAGATACACGATCACACCAATATCGTGTAGTCCCGCCAGGGACGAAATAACTTTCACAATGTAATTCTAAGAATAATTGTCTAATATAATTAAAGTATTACTATAAATATAAGGGGATTTCTATTATTTGAGGTTATTTTGCTCATCTATCACTTTAAATATAGCACCATAATAACATAAAAGATCGGTATTTTAGATAAACATGGCAGTTATTTTATCCCTGTATTCCCGCATCAACCGCTGCCATTCCAGCTGGAACCAGGGTGTATATCTATCAGGATTAGTCACTAAATCAGCAGTCAGGGAATCAATATCAAGATATTTGCAGACAGAGATCTCATTCTGATTAAAACGGACAGGTTCATCACTTGTACCAACATATACTGCGCATAATTCCCGCTCAGATCCGATGGACCCAAAGCGGGCATGATACTGAAAGGTATAGAGATAAATCAGCCCGGCTTCAATTCCCAATTCTTCTTTCAGCCGGCGTCTGGCAGCAATTTCCGTTTTCTCACCCTGACGGGGATGACTGCAACAACTGTTGGACCAGAAATCCGGCCAGAGCAGTTTCTGAGCGCTGCGTTTCTGCAGGAGGAGTTCCTGTTGACCATTGAAAATGAAAATCGAAAAAGCCCGGTGCAGAATACCTTCACCCTGATGACATTCGATCCTGGTTCTATAAGCAACGATGTTATCCTGCTCATCGACCGCGATCAGTTTTTCGTCATCAAAAGAAACAATTTTATCTTTAGATACCGCTCTCTTCATAATTATTTAGTGAGAAGAAGAATTAATATTCCGCAGGTAAATTTTTCATTTGTTCATAAGTAAACACCGGTCCATCCTTACATACATATACCGGACCCACCATACAATGCCCGCATTTCCCGACTCCGCATTTCATGCGGTTTTCCAACGTAGTATAAATAGTATCTGCCGGAAAATTAAGTTCGGTCAGGATGGGAATGGTCAATTTGATCATGATCGGAGGACCGCAGACTATCGCTATCGTATTTTGACTGGCGGGAGCGATCTTCTTTAAAATATGAGGAACGAAACCAATCTCCCCTTTCCAGTCAGGATCTTCTCCACCGGGATCAACGGTAGTGACTAAGCGGACATCCTTTCGCGAACCCCACTCCTTTAATTCTGCCTTGTAAATCAGGTCGGCAACGGTACGGGCTCCGTATAGAATAGTGATCTGGTCGAAACGGTCTCTCAGATCCAGGGCATTCCAGATAACACAGCGCAACGGGGCCATGCCAATACCGCCGGCAATGAACAGCAGATTTTTACCCCGCCATCGTTCCACTGGAAACGTATTGCCATAGGGACCTCTAAAACCGATGATATCCCCCTCTTCACAGTTCGTCAAAGCAGTGGTAACCCGACCGGCCTGGCGGAAAGTACACTCAATATATTCCCGGCGGGTGGGCGAAGAAGCAATACAAAAAGTACTCTCCCCTTCTCCGAAGATCGAATATTCGCCGAATTGCCCGGCCTGGAATTCAAAATCTGCTCCCTTTTCCTGGTCGATAAATTTAAGCCGGAAGGTTTTAGTGGCCGGAGCTTCCTCAATAATTTTTTCAATACGCATCAAGTAAGGAATATAGGTATTGGCTGGCGAATTCATTTTACCCCTGCTAGGTTAATCATTTGCATTTGTTCGATGATACTTACCTGGGCCGGACAACTGCGTAAACAACGTCCGCAACCTACACAACTGCTGTTATGGTTTTTATTTTTCGAATATAAGAACTTATGCATCATGCGCTGCCGCCAGCGCTGACTCTGTACCGGGCGTGGATTATGTCCCGAGGCATGCAGGGTGAACAATGGAAAACCACATGAATCCCAGCAGCGTAAACGGACACCGTTGCAGGAAGTCCCCTCATCCTGAATGTCAAAGCAGGTACAGGTGGGACATACGAAAGCACAGGCTCCGCAGCCTAAACAGGGCAAGGAATGTTTTTTCCAGGCCGGATCATCATAACAGTTCGCCAATTTTTCCTGGAGGGGGCGAAGATCGAATCTTTGCGGCACCTGAGCCAGGTAAGGAGTTTTATCTATCTCGGCGCAATCCAGAAATAAATCCTTGGCGGATTCTATTAAAACTTCACCTGTGGGGGTCAGTATTTCAACATAATAATCACCATTCTTAATCTCGGTAAGCACCAGATCGCTCCCCTGCACTGCACCCGGACCAAGGCCCACGCTGGTACAGAAACATGCCTCATCGGCTTTTTTACAACCCAGGGTAACTAAGGTAATCTTTGATCTTCTTTTCCGGATATAGGTATCAGTAATACCCTCGCCAAAGAATTCACTGACATAATCAAAAGCAGCAGCATCACAGGGGTGTAAACCAAAGACAACAATTTCATTATCGGGAACTTCGGCATCCTGGACAGTCATTCCCTTTGCAGCCGCGCTGTATTGCAGTAAAGTTTCCATACGCGGGAAAAGCGCCGCTTTGACCGAGAGAGTACTTTGAATAAAATTAAACTCTAGCTGGTCCCAGGAATCCACTCGGCTGAAATAAACTTTATCACCAATCCGGCGTGGTGCGATGATAATTTTGCCTGCTCGTTTTATAGAATCGAGGAAATTGACGAGTTTTCCCTGGTTGATTTGCATTGTCTTCAATGTATTTACCTTATGAAATTTTCTTTATCATCCGGTTTAAATGTGGATAAGGCATAATCCGGCCTGGCCTTTATTCCGGCTTGCTGACCAAAGGCATCCTTAATATCGTCACTCAACTTGAAAGTCAGTAAATGAATGGGCAGGTCGACCGGGCAGGCCCGGGCGCACTCACCGCAGTTGATACAACGCCCGGCCAGGTGCATTGCACGCATAACGTGCCATTCCAGGTTTCCCAGAGTATGCGCCGGCACAGATATCCATTGCGGTTGATTACAGTCAACCGTGCAACTGCTGCAATAGCACAGGGGACAGGCAGCGCGGCAGGCATAACACTTGATACAGCGGCTGAATTCATTCAACCAGTACTGCCACCGTTCTTCCCTTGACTTATTCTCCAAAGCTGACATTTTTTCGCGATCCGCAGCCGTGATCTGTTTCATATTCTGGCTGATCCATGTTTCCAGATCAGAGAAAAGCGATAACTCGGAAACCTGACGGCCATCGGCCGAAACGTTAAGCAGCACCACTTCCCCGTCACGGATCTGGTTTTCAGCAGCCAGTTGCAAAACAGAAAGCATAGCCGGCAGCGCAGCAATAATTCCAATCTTCCCGCTGGCTTTTACTTCCGGCTTTAACAAATAGACGGCCAGGTTCTGCACACACTGTTCATTCCAGATCAACTTCGCAGCTGCTTCAGGAGTATCAATAAAAATCGGGCGTGGTTTGCCCTGAAAACCAGAGCCATAACCGATGATCAGGCTTACAGCCTTCGTTTCCAGCAACTGACGTGCCCTGGTTTGCAATTCAGACATAACTTTTCTCCGTGCTGAGATCGAGAGCGGATCTGGCGAGTTCCCTGTAATTCTGCAGGGGTCCCAGATTTTTTAATTCCTGGGTGATCTCGTTCACCATTTTCGCCCACTTCGCACCTTCAGCAGCCGAGACCCAGGAAAAAAAGATTCGCCTGCTGTCGAATCCGATGAAATCAAGCAGTGAGCGGAAGATGATCCAACGCCGCCGGGCGTGAAAATTACCGGAAGTATAATGGCAATCATTGGGGTGACAACCGGAGACGATCACTCCATCGGCACCGCCGGCAAATGCTTTTAATAGTAACATGAAATCAATACGTCCCGTGCAGGGCAGACGGATTATACGTACGTTAGGTGCATATTTAATCCGGCTGGTGCCTGTAAGATCGGCACCGGCATAGGTGCACCAGTTACAGACGAAAGCGGTTATTTTCGGCTCAAACGTTGACATTTTCAGTACTCCAGTTCCACAAGGACATAACTTCCGCATAAATTTGCCGGTGGGTATATCCCTGCAAATCTATAGATTTTGAACGGCAGACAGCCACACAGGTGCCGCAACCCTGACACAAACCAGGATTTATCCTGGCCACAGTTTTGATCAGGCGGCCATCCCGGGTTTTAATTTCCTCTTTTTCAATTGCCTGGTATGGGCAAGCCTGCTGGCATAAAAAGCATCCCGCGCAGGAAGAAAAAAGAGGAGCAGCTGTACGATTGACCACGGCAATAAGCGGTTCACGGGTAAGTTCATCCTGTGAAAACAGTGCTGCCGTCTTGGCTGCGGCACCCGAAGCTTGCGCTACCGTTTCAGGAATATCACGCGGTGCCTGGCAGGCTCCGGCCAGGAAAATACCGGCGGTATTGGTTTCAACCGGGCGTAATTTGGGATGTGCTTCGGCAAAGAAATGATATGGATCATAACTGATGTGCAGTTTCTGAGCCAGGGATTCTGCATCCTTGTTCGCTACCATGGCCGTGGCCAGTACCACCAGGTCTGCTTCGATTTCCATTGGTTTGGAATTAAGCAAGGTATCTACCCCTTTTACCACCAGTTTTCCATTTTTTTTGTAGATGCGCGATACCCGCCCGCGCACATACATTACCCCGTCTTCTTCAATAGCCCGGCGAACAAATTCCTCGTACATTTTTCCACCCGCCCGGATATCCATGTAAAATACATAAGCCTGGCCGTGATGGACTTTATGTTTATACAACATCGCATGCTTGGCAGTGTACATGCAGCAAATCTTTGAACAGTAATCAATCCCTTTGGCCGGATCACGTGAACCGGCGCAGGCAATAAAAACTACGGTTTCTGCCACCTTACCATCCGAAGGCCGGCGAATTTCTCCGGTGGTTGGACCGGAGGCCGAAGCCAGCCGTTCGAATTGTAATCCCGTAATAACATCGGTATATTCGCCATATCCGTATTCTGGAAAGAAATCGGTACCTACCGTATCAAATCCTGTCGCGGCTACGATCGCACCGACATTTGCTTCGATGATCTCATCCTGCTGGTCAAAACGGATCGCCTGGGTCGGACAAACCTTCGCGCACAGTTTGCAGGATCCTTTGCGGTAAAAAGTGCACTCGGTCCCGGTCGATAACTGGTTTGTTGGGAACTGCCTGGGGAAAAGGAACATAGATCGCCGTGCGCATACCCAGACCGGCATTGAATTCACTGGGTAATTTTTTGATGGGACATTTCTGCGTGCATATTCCGCAACCCGTACACAGTTTTTCGTCGAGACTGCGGGCTTTTTTGCGGATCTTCACTTTAAAATTCCCAATGAATCCATCAACACTTTCCAATTCTGAATATGTATACAGCGTAATATTAGGATGTTGCGCTACCTCCACCATACGCGGAGTCAGGATACACTGCGAACAGTCCAGGGTAGGAAAGGTTTCGGATAGTTGCGACATGTGCCCGCCGATGGAGGGATCTTTTTCAACCAGGATGACCTTATGACCGGCATTAGCGATATCCAGACTGGCCTGTATCCCGGCAATACCACCGCCCAGCACCAGTGCCGTTTTGGTCACCGGAACTTTTATCGGAAATAAGGGGGCATTACGTTTTACTTTTTCAACTAGTATTCGCACCAGATCCAGTGCTTTGCGGGTGGTTTCCTCGGTTTTCTCATGCACCCAGGAGCAGTGCTCGCGCAGGTTGGCCATCTCGCACATGAAAGGATTTAATCCGCTCTCGGCACAGGCCCGCCGGAAAGTTGGTTCATGCATGCGCGGTGAGCAGGCCGCAACTACTACCCCGGTCAGTTTTTTATCCCTGATGGCATCACGGATCATATTCTGTCCGGGATCTGAGCACATGTATTTATAATCAACACTGTAAGTAACGCCCGGTATGCGGGCGGCCAGTTCGGCTACACGTGCACAATCCACGGTTGCACCGATATTCTCTCCGCAATGACAGACAAAAACACCTATTCTGGCCATAACTAATTTTCCTCCGCGGGTACTGCCTGTACGCGGCATGTTCATCGGAACGATGTGCCGGTGCAGTCCCAGGGACTTGCGGTCGAGACCCAGGGCCAGGCCAATCACCTGTGAAATATATAGAACGGGAAGCCGGCTCTTTCTTTTCAGATATCGGTCGATCTGGCTGCGGCGCATATCCAGGTTGGATTGGCACATCGGGCAGGCGACAATAATTGCAGCGGCACCGCTTTTCTCGGCATCATCGACAATTTTACCGGCCAGCTGCGCAACGATATCTGTACGGGGAATCGAAAGTCCCGCCCCGCAGCATTCCACTTTATATGCCCACTGGACAGGTTCGGCACCAACACTCCGGACAATATTTTCCATGACCAGCGGATCTTCATAGCGTTCAAATTCTACAACTTCCGGCGGCCGTACTAACAGGCATCCGTAATAACAGGCAACTTTACGGGCAAAAGGTTGAAAAGATAAAGTCGCAACCTGATTCAGAAAATGTTTTTCCAGAAAATCCAGTATATTCAGAACCTTAATATTTCCGGTCAAAGGCATCTCGATAGTATCTGCAATACGAGGGAGTAAGGCAGGATTCTTCCTGATTTCATGCAGAGTAACCATCAGGCGATGATAGCAGGCCGCACAGGGAACCAGCAACTCGGTGACAGCTTGTGCCTCGGCCAGGGCCAGTATCCGTGCCGGTAAGGCCAGCGCCAGCATATTATTCAAACTATGAGCGGCCGTGGCTCCGCAGCAATTCCAATCCCTGATTTCTTCCAATTCGATCTTTAACGCTGAACTGATCATGCGCAGGGATTCATCATATTCACGGGCAGTACCCAATAACGAACAACCGGGGAAATATCCGACTTTCATTCCGTTTCCTCCTGATTGCCGTAGGATTTTTTAAAAATCCGGGAGATCAATGATCTGTTTTTTACACGATGCGGCCAGATTTTCAGTTTTCCTTTTAAAAACATTTTTGGCGCAATGGAAATGTCCTGAAATAAATTCAACGATCGCAATTTATAGCCCCCGATTAAACCGATTTCGAACAGACGCCCGGTATATTTTACTGAATCAAGAAAGGTCCGGTGAAAAGCGAGAATTTTTTTGGCAGCAGGATTTACCAATTTGTTACGTCGTGATTCCTGGCGTAAAAAATCCATGATCCGGGGCAGATCGACTTCCTGCGGACAGCGGGTATGGCAGGTCTCACAGGTCAGGCATAACCAGATAGCTTTGGAAGACAGGGCCAGTTTATCCCAATCGTCCAGCCCCGGCTGCAGCAGGCGTAGAACCTGATGAGGAGTAAAATCCATTTCGGATATCAGGGGACAACCGGCAGAGCATTTTCCGCATAAATAACAGCGGGCAACATTTTGCCCTGTAGCCGAGAATACACTATCCCGCAGGCTTGTTTTCAGGTGCTCATGCATATGTTTTGTTTTCGCCTCTTTATCGATATCTGTACTACTGACCGATTCCAATGCCAACTCCTCCCTGAATATCGTACGGGTCTGCAAAAAACATAAGGATGATTAAAATGCAAATATAAAGCCAACAATTATATACTTAATATAAACAATAAGTTGGGATATTAAATACTGTTTAAAAAAATGGTGATTATTCTTAGAATTGAGAAAAAAAGCACAAGTTTTTTTAAATCTATAAGAAATCAAAGGTTGCGCTCAGAACCTGAAAAGAATGAAGTCGATCTACAATATTTTTACAATCTCATCAATAACTCTGGCCGCCACTTCGGTCTTAGCCATCACCGGAAGTTCGATAGGTTTTGCTTTGTGTTTAAAAATAGTCACTTTGTTGGTATTTGTGGCAAAACCCGCACCTTCCTCCACCGGATTATTCAGCACGATCATGTCCAGATTTTTCTTCCGCATTTTTTCCAGAGCGTTTTCTTTTTCATTATGTGTTTCCACTGCAAACCCGACCAGCAAGCGTTTGCTTTTTCTTTTACCGATATCAGCAATAATATCGGGATTAGCCACCAGTTCCAGTTTAATTTCCTTTTTTTCCTTTTTGATTTTACGGAATAAGACCTGTTTGCTGCGGTAATCAGAGACAGCGGCATTGGCAATCACTACATCGGCCCGGTCGACCAGTTTTAATACTGTCTGATGCATTTCTTCGGCAGATACCACCTGATGATATTCTACCCCGGGCAACGGCCGCAGATTGTTCGGTCCGGCAATCAGGATCACCTGAGCTCCGTTAAAAAACGCCTGTTCGGCCAGGGCAAAACCCATTTTACCTGAAGAGCGGTTGGTAATGATGCGCACAGGGTCGATTTCTTCTTCGGTTCTGCCCGCAGTTACCAGTACGGTTTTACCTTCCAGTTCGGTTTTGGGATGCAGATAGAACTGCAGCCAGTGATTGATTATCTCAGCATCGGCCAGCCTGCCTACGCCGGTATATCCGCAGGCCAGGTCGCCGGTTGCAGGTTGTACTATCAGGCAGCCATGTTTTTCCAGCGCCTTTAAATTTTCCTGTACAGCCGGATTGTTCCACATATTGGAATTCATCGAAGGTGCAATTAATAATTTTTTCCAGGCGGCCAGGCAGATCGTTGTCAACAGATCATCGCCCTGACCCTGGCGAAGTTTGGATATAATGTCTGCGGTAGCCGGCGCGACGACCACGACATCGGCCCAGTCAGCCAGATCGATATGGATGGTGGCACTATACTGATCCGCAGGGAATAGCCTGGTATGCACCTGTTTTCCGGTAAGCGTTTCCAAAGTCAGTGGAGTGATAAACTTCTGTGCCGCTTCAGTCATAACCACCTGAACTTCTGCCCCCGCCTGCACCCAGCGACGTGCCAGGTCGGCGCATTTATAGGCAGCGATTCCCCCGCTGATCCCCAGTACCAATTTTTTACCAGATAGATTCATACTAATTTCCTTTTCCTTTAAACTGATGATGCGATGGCTGGATTTGACCATGAATAATACTAATTCTTAGCACTGATAATTGATTCAATCTCCCGGACCGCCCGGTCCAGTTCGTCATTGATCACTACGTGATCAAACTTATCGGCCTGCTGGTATTCATAATTAAGACGGCTGAGCCGCTGCTTGATGGCCTGGGCAGTTTCGGTCTGCCGTGCTTTCAGGCGTTGCCGTAGTTCGGCCAGTGAAGGGGGTTTAATAAAAATAAGAATGGCCTCCGGACAGAGTCGTTTGATGGAGAGAGCGCCCTTTACGTCAATGTCAAAAAGTACCTGTTTCCCCTCCCCGGTCATTTTATTCAGGACTGTCCGCAGAGTACCGTAACGGAAACCATGAACAGTCTCATGCTCAAGAAAATTACCCTCTTTTAAGTTTTTGCTGAATTCATCATCGTTTAAAAAAAAATAATCAATTCCATCCTTTTCCATCGGCCTCATAGGACGGGTAGTTGCTGATATGGATATTTGCAGGTTCGGATTACGCTCGGCAAGTTTCCTGGCGATAGTTGTTTTCCCTGCGCCTGAAGGTGCTGACAGCACAATATACGGCCGAAGGTGTTTTTTCATGACAGCTTATTCTAAATTCTGAATCTGCTCGCGTAATTTTTCTATTTCGTCTTTTACTTTTATCATCTGATGGGATATGTAGATGTCGGTGGTTTTTGAGCCGATGGTGTTGGTCTCGCGCTGCATTTCCTGCAAAACGAAGGTCAGTTGTTTGCCAACCTCATCCTGGTGTGAAAAAATATCGCGGAACATTTCGAGATGGCTCTTCAGACGGATACACTCTTCGGTGATATCCACTTTATCGGCAATGAGCGCCATTTCCATTTCCAGACGGTTGAGGTCTATTTTATTGCCCGCAATCAAATCCTGCAGACGGTTAGACAACCTGTCCAATTCCGCCCGGGGATTCTCTTTTCCTTTGCGGAATACATCCTCGGTCGTCTGCTCGATGGTACTGATTCTGGTTAAAATATCTTCATGCAAATTTACTGCTTCCTGCTGGCGGACTGTATTCAGATTATCCAGGGCTTCACTCATGACTCTACCGAGCCGTTCGGCGATTTCATCATCTTCCTTGGACAGCTCCTCCGGTTCAATAAGTTCCTTAAAATGCAGCAGATGATCCAGGGTAATCTCGCCCGTACACTCCGGTCCGGGTTTTTATTTCCTGCAATAAGCGGTAATAAAACTGGATGGATTCCTCGTTAAGCGCAAAAGTCCCGGAGGTCAGACTCAAATCTTTGAAAATAACTGTGGCGGTCAACTTACCCCGCCTGACTTTGTTTTTAACGATTTCCTTGAGCATTGACTCATAACTCATCAATGATTTAGGAAGTTTTAAGTTTATATCAAGGAAACGGTTATTTAAATTTTTAACCTCTACACTGATCTCATAATTCTTATCATGATAATCAGCTTTACCAAAACCAGTCATACTACGGGGCATATTGATCCAGTTCTACCTTTATTAAGTTTATATATTTTCTTTAATTTACGTACACAATAATATAAATGCAAAATGCTGACTATCAGCAACCGTCCCTTAACTGGATAAAAGTTACCGGCTGTTTAAATTTATTAATGAGATAAAGAAGCAGCGGCTACACCGGCAGCCGTGACTACCATCGTAACTTATGAATAAACATTGTGTTACAACATACAGGCAAAAATCTGCTTACGCAGAATTAAAAGGAAGGTAGTTTTAATTGGAAGGAAATCCGGTGTATGTTACCCAGTTCACGATCATAGTTGGTATAGGAATAATCCACAGCCAGGCTTGTAATACTGAGGCCTATACCGGCACTGATTCGATTCAGGTCATCGTAACCGAAGCGCAGGAATGTGATATTTTTGAAACCGACTTCCAGTCCCCAGAAACTATCCAGGCTAAGCGGACCTAAATGCATCTGCGCCGCTGCTGCCCGGGATTCGAAGAGCATATTCAGATCGACGGCCGGTTGAACGTACAAACCGATTTTATCAAAATCGAAGCGATAGGCCAGTCCCGGCCGTAAAGCAGGGGTGATAAATTCCTTCTCCCCGGTCGTCCAGGCCATCATCGTGGTGGTTACATCCCTGAAGATCAAACCCATGGTCAACCTGTCCGACAGGCGATAACGTGCTGCTGCATCAAATCCGATACCCAGCGCAGACTCCAGGGCATAGTCACGGTAGAGCAATTTGACATTTGCCCCATAGGAAAATTTTTCATTTAATCTTTTAGCATAAGACAGATAAAAAGCATAATCGGCAGTATTGAACTGACTGATCCTGGAAGGATCCAGTCCTTCAGCGATAGTTTCGCCGCGCAGGGCATTACGGGTATCCTTAATGTAGTTAACTCCCAGGCGGATAAGCGACAGGCCATAGGCTGTATTTGATTCCACATTTATGGAGCCGGCCAGATAGTCATATTGAATGGAAGATACAAACTGCCTGGCATGCATAAACTGCATCTGCAATCCGGGAGCATCAACCAGTCCGGCCGGATTCCAGTAACCGGCGGTGACGTCATTGGCCACAGCGACGAAGGCACTGCCCATGGCCAGTGCCCGGCTGCCGACTCCGTTATATAAAAATTCGCCGGCATATTTTTTAAATCCGTCAGCCAAAACGCAATCAAAGCTGATCAGAATAATTAGCAGAATATATTTTTTCACCTGGTTTACTCCTGAACATTATGAAATCAATTTCAATGTCAAAGCTGCTGCCAGCGGAATGGTCAAATTATCGTTAACCGCTAGGCTGCTACCAGGAGCATTTCCATAGATGCAGCCCTGACATTAAGATAATCAACAGACTATGCACACGAGAAATGCTGTTGTTAATAAAACTAAGACAATAATGATTTGTTCCCTGGTCAGGCAACAGTAGAACAGCAATGGTATTATGGCGGTGGCCAGCTGAATTGTTTTTCGCTTTAATTCCCCGCCGAGGGTGAGTTGCTGGCTATCTGGATTCAATGCTACTCAGGGCTAATGCTTTCAGTTTTTTGCAGGCCCGGCCTATATCATCCTGTTTAAATATTGCACTGCCTGCTACCAGAACTTCAGCACCGGCTTTCACCACAGCCGGTACAGTATGATTTTCAATTCCGCCATCCACTTCGATCAGGAACTGGTAACGGTTTTTTCGTTTAATTTCAGCCAGTGCCTTTATTTTCAAAAGCACATCTTTAATGAATTTCTGCCCGCCGAATCCCGGATTCACGGTCATCAGCAGAACCAGGTCCAATTCTCCCAGCATGGGCAAAATTGTATTAAGATCGGTTGCGGGATTGAGCACCACGCCTGCTTTTATTTTATATTGCTTGATCCGCTGAATGGTACTGTGCAGGTGGGGATTCAATTCCTGGTGCACGCTGAGTATACTGGCGCCGGCTGTCACAAAAGCAGGGATATACCGGTCGGGGTCGCTGATCATCAGATGTACATCCAGGGGCAATTTGCAGATGCGTTTTAGTGTGGATACCATTACCGGACCGAAGGTGATATTGGGAACAAAGTGCCCATCCATTATATCGACATGTATAAAATCCGCTCCATTCCTGATCACTGTTCTGACCTGCTGTTCCAGTTTTAATAAATCTGCTGATAGGATCGATGGAGCCAGTTTAATTATTTGCATGAAATCATCCCGTTTCTGTTTATTACCTTTCCTTGCTGACAGTCAGATTAATACTTGCCTCGGTAGTAAAAGCCGTACCTTCCGGCAGCGATTGGCCTACAACCGTTTCCGGCAGGATATCCTGTCGCACTTCATATTCGATTTGTCCGATTTTCAAACCCAGGGCTCTCAGAATTTCGCGGGCTTCATAGAGACTTTTACCCTGTACGTTCGGTACCACCCGTTCCTGGTTCATTTTACCCAGACTGATCGTGATATCGATGCGCGAACCAGCCTTAATCGGTTGTCCCTGCGGAAAGGACTGTCCCATCACGGTGCCTTCATGATAGATATCAGAAAATATATAACCCTTGCCGTTTAATTTCAGCTCGCGTGATTCCAGAATTAATTCCGCTTCGCGGGGAGATACACCGAACAGATTGGGCATGATCACCGGCCGTTCACCGATGGAAACGGTAAGATAGACGCGCCGGCCTTTTTTAACCAGGGCATACGGGTATGGATTCTGCTCTATTACCGTACCGCCCGGATGTTTTGAATCGTACAGCGAATCACTGACCATGACCCGGAAACCGTGCTCAGTCAACTTGCTCCGTGCATCCTGAACTGATAGTTCCAGGACATCCGGCATTTCTACCTCGCGCCCGAATTTGACATACAAGGGCATGACGATCTGATCAAATATCAGGACCAGGAAAATAAAAGCCAGGCAATAAAGCACCGGTTTGAACAACTTACTCTGCCGGAATTGCCGGTACAAATTTTTGATATCAATCATAATGTTGCTGCCGTTTAAATGATCTTATTTACCAAATATACAAATAATATCTGATCGAAATTTATTCTTTACTTTCTTTTTTCGAATCCACAATCACCGTCACCGGACCGGAATTGATCAGATGCACATCCATCATGGCACCGAATACCCCGGTCTCAACATGCAGTCCGGTTTCACGCAGGCAGTTGATAAAATATGTGTAAAGTTCCTGACCTTTTTCAGGATTGGCCGCGCCGATGAAACTGGGCCGGCGGCCGCGCCGCGTATCCGCCAGCAGTGTAAACTGGGAGATAGCCAGAATCTCCCCTTTCTGTTCGATTACCGACCGGTTCATCTTACCCTGCTCGTCCTGAAATATGCGCAGATTGGCGCATTTATTCGCTGTAAATTCAACATCTATTTCAGTATCCGTTTCAGCCACTCCTATTAATAATACCAGTCCCTGGCCGATTCTGCCGACCAGCTGTTGATTAATTTCAACCGAGGCCTGGCGGACACGCTGGGCTACAACTTTCATCGCGTTTTAACTTTCACTTTTATATTCTCAAGTCCGATCAGGCCAACCAGTTCATCCAGCAACTCATGATCGATCTGGACCTGCATTTTGCGGGAGACCATATTAACTTCCTCAGTACCGTTCAGGGCAACTTTAAAATATACCGGTAATTTTCCACGGTGAGCATATAATGTTTTATGCAGATCAGCGATCTTCTGTTTGGTGATCTGGGACTGATCAACACGAACGATCAGATATTCAGTCATAGTGGCCGGAACTTTTTCCAGCTCATGAACTTCATCGCAGATAATTTTGATTACCTGATCATCCAGTGACGAATTTAACCGGCCCAGCACTAATACCAGAGCATCCTTCTTGATCAGGTTTTCCACGCTTTTATAAATCGATCCGAAAATAACCGCTTCATAAGTACGGTCAAAATCTTCCAGCTTTATAAAAGCCATTTTATTCTGCTTTTTATCAAGCAGTGTGCGGATTTCGGTGATCATCCCGCAGATCCTGACGTTGCTCTCTTCATTAAACTTGGCGCCATTCTGAACATCAAGTTTACTGCCGTACATAGTCAGAATGTTTTTATATTTTCCCAGCGGATGCCCGGATAAATACAGACCCAGTGCTTCTTTTTCCCGGGCCAGTGTATCCTGCACCGACCAGGCGGGTACATCCGGCAGTGCCGGGTACGTCAGGGTATCGCTAACCTGCGGATTCACATCGAACAGTGATTTTTGTTCTCCCGTTTTGCGCTTGCGCGACTGCAGACTCTGCCCGAACTCAAGGGCTTTTTCGATGGCATGAAATTTCTGGGCGCGGGTACCTTCCAGTGAATCCATTGCCCCGCTCTGGATCAGATTCTCCAGTACTTTTTTATTGACCAGCCGCAGATCGACATTCTGTAATAACTGAAACACATTGCCGAATGGTGCTGTTTTTTTTCGCTGTTCCAGAATGGAATTGATGGCCGTATGGCCGACGTTTTTGATGGCCACCAGGCCAAAGGCAATTTTGTCTTTCTCCTTAGGCTCAAAATGCGCTTCGCTGATATTGATATCCGGGGCGATAACCTCGATACCCATACGGCGGCAATCATCAATCAGGACCACAATCCGGTCGGTATCATGTACTTCACTGGAGAGATTGGCCGCCATAAATTCAGCTGCATAATTGCTTTTAAGAAAGGCAGTCTGATAGGCGATCAAGGCATAGGCAGCGGCATGGGATTTATTGAAACCATAACTGGCAAATTTCTCGATCATCTCGGCAATTTCGCGGGCAATCTTGGCATCGATCTTATTCTGCACCGAACCGGAAATAAATTTTTCTTTCTGGCCTTCCATTTCCTTTTTTTTCTTTTTACCCATGATCCGGCGCATCAGATCCGATTCAGCCAGGGAAAAACCGCCCAGTGCCGAGGTAATGCGCATGACCTGTTCCTGGTAGACAATTATGCCATAGGTCTCGCTGAGGATCGGTTCGAGTTTGGGGTGCAGATAGGTGATCTCTTTCTGTCCTTTTTTCCTGGCGATGAAATCATCGATCATATCCATCGGGCCGGGCCGGTACAGAGCGTTCATGGCGATCAAATCTTCCAGGCGGTTGGGCTTCAATTTACGCAGATAATCCTGCATGCCGGAACTTTCAAACTGGAATACTCCGACGGTATTGCCCTTGCCGAAGAGTTCAAAAGTGGCCGGATCGTTCAGGGGAATATTTTCAATGGAAAAATTCGGATCATGCCGTTTACGGATCATCTCTTCCGTTTTATTGATTACAGTCAGATTGCGCAGTCCCAGGAAATCCATTTTAAGTAAACCGATGGCCTCGCACCAGTTCATGGTCCACTGCGTGGTTACCTCTTTATCGGCCGTGACGGCCAGGGGCACATAATTAGTGATATCATCAGGGGCGATCAGAATGCCGGCCGCGTGTACCGAAGCATGACGGGCCAGGCCTTCCAGGGTTTTGGAAAATTCCAGTAATTCGGCAATCTTGGGATCGTCCTCCTCGCTTAATTTTTTCAACTCGGGAATAATCTTAAAGGCTTCGCTGAGCGGCAGCGGTTTACCCTGGATCACCGGAATTTTCTTGGCGATGGCATCGGCTTTGGGAATCGGTATTTTCAGGACCCGTGATACATCGCGGATAACTCCACGGGAAGCCATGGTCCCGAAAGTGATGATCTGTGCGACATTATTTTTGCCGTACTTTTCCTTTACATAATCGATAACTTCATCACGCCGTTCATAACAGAAATCGATGTCAATATCCGGCAGGGAAATCCGTTCCGGATTCAGGAACCTTTCGAACAGCAGGTCATACTTCAGCGGATCGATATTAGTGATACCCAGGGCATAAGCAACCAGACTGCCGGCGGCAGAACCGCGGCCCAGTCCCACCGGGATATTACGTTCGCGGGCCGCATTGATAAAATCCTGAACAATCAGAAAATAACCGGCAAAATCCATTTTCTTGATCACCGCCAGTTCATATTCCAGACGCTGTACCTGTTCTGCGGTTACGTTTGTATATCTTTTTTCCAGGCCACGCCGGGCAATTTTTTCCAGATACTCATCCGGTTTAATCGTTTGACCTTCAGACAGCGGTATGGGAAAAGCCGGCAGGTGCCGCTGGCTGAAATCCAGCCGCAGATCAATTTTTCCGGCAACTTCCAGGGTCCGTTCCAGTATACTGGCCTGACCTTTAAAACGCGTGTACATTTCTTCGGGAGATTTTAAATATAATTCATCGGTTTGATAACGCATGCGGTTGGGATCGTCGCGGTCTTTTCCGGTTTGCAGGCAGAGTAAGATGTCATGGGCCAGGTGATCTTTTTTGTGCAGATAATGAACATCGTTGGTGGCGACCAGCGGCACCCCCATTTCCCGGGCCAGATCCTGAACAACTGCGTAAGCGGCTCTGCTCTTCGGCCAGACCGTGATTCTGGACCTCCAGATAAAAGTCATCGCCGAATACCTGCTGATAAAATTCAACAGCCGCAATGGCGGCTTCGCGTCTGCCCTGCCTTAGTTTGGAAGTCACCTCCCCTTTCAGGCAGGCGGAAAGAACAATTAAACCTTCACTGAACTGCTTTAATAATTCCTTGTCAATACGGGGACGATAATAAAAACCCTGGATAAAGGCATAGGAGGTAAGTTTAATTAAATTTTTATACCCTGTCTCGTTTTTGGCCAGCAGGACCAGATGATAGGAATTGGGTTCTCCTTCCACGGGGGCCTGTTTTGTACGTTCGCGCGGAGCCAGATAAACTTCACAGCCGATGATCGGTTTGATTTCATGCTTTACAGCTTCGGTGTAAAATTCCAGCACACCGTACATATTGCCATGATCGGTCACTGCCAGGCTGTTCATACCCAGACGTTTGGTTTCCAGAATCAGCTCATGGATTTTACAGGCGCCATCCAGTAAACTGAAATGAGTATGATTATGCAGATGAACGAACGACATAGCCTCGTAATTTTTTTCAACGCCAAAGGGTTGAATTCCTAAAATCAAAATTTAATCTGACCCGCTATCATAGTCAAAAATAAATAGTATTTTTTATCCGCAGGCAAATTAAAAATATTTGAAGTTTTTGATTATTTAAGAAATATTTGTAATTTTTAGCTACCTGTGCCTAGCACAGTATTCCAGTTAAACTTAAGGAGTTTCAGCATGGCAATTGTAAAACCCTTTCGGGGTGTGCGTCCGACCCATGATTATTCGGAAAAAGTTGCCGCCCTGCCCTACGACGTCATCAGCAGTCAGGAAGCCCGTAAACTTGCTGCCGGAAATACGTATTCTTTCTATCATGTCAGTAAACCGGAGATCGGTCTGGATGCAAATATCGATCCATACGATCCACGGGTCTATGAACAGGGCGCAAAATATTTTAAGCAAATGATCGAACAGAAGGTCCTGGTACAGGACAAGGAACCCTGCTTTTATTTGTACCGCCAGGTGATGGGTGAACACAGCCAGACCGGACTGGTCGCCTGCGTATCGGTAGAGGAATACAATAATAACAAAATTAAAAAGCATGAACTGACCAGGCCTGACAAGGAAGAGGACCGCCTGAAACATATTCTGGCGCTGCGCTCACAGACCGGTCCGGTTTTCCTGACCTATCCGGCTGCGGAAAAACTTGACGGACTTTTTAAAAAATTAACGGCCCGCAAACCCGTTTATAATTTTAGCACTGAAGATCAGATCGAACACACCTTCTGGGTCATCAATAACGAAGATACAATTAAGGAAATAAAAAAGCAGTTTTCCAGAATTAAAAATCTCTATGTGGCCGATGGACATCACCGCTCGGCCGCAGCCGCCAGGGTCGGTGAACTTTTAAAAAAGAAAAATCCGCAGCATCACGATAACGATGAGTACAATTTCTTCCTGGCTGTTATTTTTCCACATGACCAGATGCAGATCCTGGCCTACAACCGGGCCGTCAAGGATTTGCACGGTCTGACTCCCGAAAAATTCCTGAAAAAGATCGCTGAGAAATTTCTGGTTCGTGATTATTCCGATGCCGAGGGGTACCAGCCGGCCGTGCGGCATGATTTCGGGATGTATATGGAAGGAATGTGGTACCGGCTCTCGGCCATACCCGGCACCTGGAAAGAAAACGATCCGCTCGAACGACTCGATGTCAATATTCTGTACCATAATCTGTTAAAACCTGTACTGGGAATCGGTGATCCACGCAAGGATAAGCGGATTGACTATATTGGCGGAATTCGCGGGCTGGAGGGTTTGAAGGCACGGGTGGACAGCGGTGAAATGGCCGTGGCCTTTGCGCTCTATCCGACCCTTATCGAAGATTTACTGCTGATTGCCGACGCCGGTGAAATCATGCCGCCCAAGTCGACCTGGTTTGAGCCAAAACTGCGCGACGGACTGGTAATGCACATGCTGGATTGAGCGGAACAGGATTCATTCTAAAAAAGCAGCGAAACCGTGGCGGCGCAGCGCACCGTCCAAATAAAATTATTTCAGGATGGCCCGTAACAGAATCAGAAAACCTTTTCTGACATTTTTTATCAATTGCAGATTAGTTTTAGCATCCTCGTAATTGGCATTGAATTCTACCGCTTTGTCAAATTCATCCACCGAATTTAAAAACAGATTGCGGCACTGGATCATATGAATGGTGCCGAGTTCGTTCCAGTAATCGGCAAAATTTTTGCGTTGATCGGATAGCCGGCACATGCGCTTTTCATAGGAATCCAGTTCGTCGAAAGTTAATTCCCGGCCGCCGTACATGAACTTCAGGTAGAATGATTCCATCAAAGGATCAAGATCAAGATAGGTGACCAACTTCAACTGCAGTGTTTCCAGAGAAGTCACAATACTGCTGATATCCCCTTTGCTGATTTCATCGAGGGTTTCATTGAACGAACTTTGCCACTCTTCGTTTTTATAGCGTTCCAGGGTTTTCAATGATTTTATAAAACGCAGCACGCGGGATGGGACAATGGCTTTCTCCCCCGGTTTTATTTCATCAATTGTACTGCGAAAAAGCGCCACCCCCAGATTGAAATTTGCTTCATCAAATTCCGGATTCTTTTTCAGGGCTTGCTGGAGAATACTTATCGCTTTTTGATAATGTTGCAGGAAGGAAAGCGTTACGCCGACGCAGTTGGCCAGATCGGCATATTCGGAATTCAGTTTATAAGCAGTGATCAGTATTTCGAATGCCTTTTCAAAATCATGCGCTTTGATATAGGTTTTGCCCAGATGAATATAGGCGGGAATGAATTCGGGTTTCAGATCGATTACGAGTTGAAAATTTTTTTGAGCCTCGGCCAGTAAATCTTTGTAATAGAATAGCAGACCCAGTTTATAATGCGGGATGTGCAGACGCAGCGGACTGATTTTCTTTTCGATTGTAAATAATTTGTTTATTTCTTCAATGGTATCCTGATGCAGTTCAGCAGCAATCGTTTTAAGATACTCTTCTTTGGCTGTATGATCCGCTTCCTGGCGTAACTGAAAAGTCTGCTGCGCGGAGGTGACAAATTTTCCGCTTTCAAAAATTTCACTCTGGATCAGTTGCCGTTCGAGGATGGTGCCGGTATGAATATGGAACTCGCGCCCGTCGATGTTCAGTTTACTGTGCAGAACGATGCTCTTCAAAATGTCTCCGCCATGACTAAATTAAAATATATTAAGACAGATACTAATATTCAACCGATTAATAGCCGGCAAAATATTATTAGCTTAAAAGTAAGGACAATATTTACTGCCATTAAAATCATATTAATTATCGTATGATTATTCTAAGAGATAAATTAAATATTTAGAGGTTTAAAATGTTGTAGATGTGTTAAAAAGGTTAAGAGGCAAAGAGGTTAAAAGGTAAAGAGACAAATATAAAAAGAAGTCCGTTCTTTACCTTTTAAAACAACTTCTTAGTTAAGGGGGGAGTCCTAGCGTCGGAATGCCTCAGTGCCATGTTTTATCCCCGGAACAAGCAATTGATCTAATTTATATTTTAACACGCTGGCACTGAAGGGTTTGGATATAAAATCGTCAGCCGCACTGAGCACCGACTTTTCACGCCGTTCTTCTTCATCCAGAAACATGTACATCACGATTATTTTTAAATCCGGACAGGCAGATCTGATCGACTGCAACTGCTGCAACTGCTTGAGCCCCGAGGTTTCAAGATCTGTCAGCAGCAAATCAATATGATAACTGGTCAGGTGTGTATTCAAATCAGCCGGATCGGCTACAATATATACATGGTAGGAATCCTCAAGATAGATACGGATACCCTCGGCCAGATCCGGATCGACACCCAGTACCAGCAATGCCGGTTTTTTGCAAATCTGTTCACTCATAACTCAGCTAAATACAAAATTTATGCCATGGAGAATTAGTTCTAAAAACCATTCAATTTTGAATAATTTTATACAATTTTTTTAAAGTTTATGCAGAAATAACCGTTAGAAATGCGAAGTTGGGAATGGCAGGCATAGTATTCGCAATAATAAGAAAAATCAACAAATACGCGGCAACTGCTCTCCGGCTAACATATCGATCATTCTTTGCCCGCCGATAAGTGTCTCCATCACCACTTTTCCTTTCGGCTGATCGATAACCTGACCGATAATCCGGGCGTTTTTTCCGTAAGGATGTATATGTAGAATCGACAGGATAATCTCCGCATGCCGGGGACGGCAAAAAAGAACAAATTTTCCTTCATTGGCAACATAAATCGGATCAAGTCCCAGTATTTCGCAGACCCCCTGTACCCCGGCGGCAACGGGCAGATCTTTTTCAAAGATCCTGATCCCTGCCTGCGATTGCAGTGCGATTTCATTGAGCGTGGTGGCCAGGCCGCCCCGGGTCGGATCCCGCAGTACATGTACTTCCGGAACTTTTTTTAATATTTCAGCAACCAGAATATTCAGGGGAGCAACATCGGATTGCAGGTTTACATTTAATTCCAGTCCCTCCCGGCTGGCCATTACGGCTAGGCCATGTTCGGCAATATTGCCATTAATAATAATTACATCTCCGCTGCGGGCATTATTGCCACTGACCGAAATACCCGCAGACGGCGTAATCCCAGACCGGCAGTGTTGATAAAAATTTTGTCAGCAGCGCCATGAGGAACCACTTTAGTATCACCTGTAACGATCTGGATTTGCGCCTCGGCTGCAGCCTGCTGCATGGAAAGAAGAATTATTTTCAACTGGTCAACAGCTAATCCCTCTTCCAGAATAAAAGCGGCACTAAGATAACGCGCCTGAGCACCCAGCATGGCCAGATCATTAACAGTTCCGCATACCGCCAGTTTACCGATATCGCCACCCGGAAAAAATATGGGCTCCACTACATAGGAGTCGGTAGTAAACACCACCTCCCCGTCCAACTTGCCCAGCACGGCTGAATCATCCTGTTGCTGCAGGAAAGGATTTTGAAAAATGGGGAAAAACAGTTCTTTGATCAGGCGGTGGGATAAACTGCCTCCGCTGCCATGACCTAACAAAATTCGATCATCTTTCATAATTCTGATTACCTGACATTGAGTTCATATTTATACCAGGCCGCGCAGGTGCCCTCCGATGAAACCATACAGGATCCCACCGGATTTTCCGGTGTGCAGACAGTGCCGAACAAAGCACAGGCCGGTGGTTGCACGATTCCCTGCATCACTTCCCCGCAGCGGCAGCCGGTTGCCTCCTGGCTGTGTTCAACCCTCACTTTAAATCTCTTTTCACTGTCAAAACCGGCATAACTTTCTCTGATCTTCAGACCGCTGGCCGGTATTACACCCAGTCCCCGCCAGGCGCTGTCACTTGCTTCAAAAACCTCGGCCATCAATTTCAAGGCTGCCGGATTACCAGCCCGGGTGGCTACCCGGGAGTATTGAATTTCTACAGCCGGTTTTTTACTTATTATCTGCGCAAGTAACATATGGATCGACTCCAGAATATCCAGCGGTTCAAATCCGGCTATCACACAGCACATCCCATATTTCCGGACTAAAAATTCATAAGGGTCGGCACCGATAATGGTGCTGACATGGGCCGGACAGATAAAACCGTTTAAACTGACTTTACCGGCGCCGGCGATTGCAGCCATCGGTGCAGGCATGGTCTTATGTGCACAAAAAACAGTATAATTGGACAGTCCGCTTTCCCTGGCCTGTATAATTGAGGCAGCCACAGTAGGCGCAGTCGTTTCAAAACCAACCCCCAGGAATATCACCTGTTTATCCTTATTCCTGCGGGCGATTTCCAGTGCATCCAGGGTTGAATATACAATTCTGATATCCGCACCCATTCCGCGTTCCTTCTCCAGTGAACTGCCGGTCCCGGGTACCCGCAGCATATCGCCAAAAGTAGTTAGTATGACCTTATCCAGCCGGGTATAAGCGATAGCGGTATCGAGATAATTATTTGGTGTCACGCAAACCGGACACCCTGGTCCGGAAATCAGTTGAATATTGTCCGGCAGCAACCTGCGCAGACCGTAGCGGGCGATCGACATGGTATGCGTACCACACACTTCCATGAATTTTACAGTGGAAACCTGTCGGCCCTGCTGTTCGATTTGTTTAAGTAGTCCGGCTGGCCAAGTGAGGATCCCGAAATTCGTCGAGGTATTTCATGAATTATGCATCCCCCAGTAAGCCTGGCCCAGGGCAATACCGCCATCATTGGCCGGGACCTGGGTATTAATGTATACCTTGAAGCCCTTTGCGGTCAGGCCTTCTACCAGGCTATTCAACAAGGTCATATTCTGAAAACAACCTCCGCTCAGGGCGATATTTTTTATTCCAGTATCACGACCGGCCTGAACGGTTATTTTTATCAGTCCGGCACTAAGACGATTATGAAAACTTTTACTTAATAATTCGGCACTTTTATTCTGCAACCTGTACCGGGCAATCTTCAGGAATGATTTCCCCGGCACTCAACACATAACCACCATCCGTTTTTTTTATCAGCATCTCGCCAATCTGCAGAGTGTCTTTACCCTTTACCCTTTCCCCTTCAGCCTCCAGTAAAATCGCCGCCTGCCCTTCATATGACACGACTGTCCGCAAGCCCAGGATGGCAGCTACCGCATCAAATAATCGTCCGCAACTGGAAGTCAGCGGTGAATTGATTCTTTTGTCAATCATCTGCTGCAACAGGCCGAGATACGGTTGCTGCTGTGGGAATATTCGCTGTGTTAACATTTCACTGTCAGCAGTATATTGCCTTAAATAAGCGGCGGCCATTCGCCAGGGTTGTAAAATTGCCTGTTCACCGCCGGGCATGGGCACGTTTTCAAAATGGGCATACCTTTTAAAATCATGAATGTTGCAGATCAATACTTCCCCGCCCCAGATGGTACCATCCGTTCCATACCCGGCGCCATCCAGAGCCAGACCGATCACGGCTTGTTCCAGATTATTTTCTGCCATCACGCTTAATATATGCGCATAATGATGCTGCAAACCTGTAAAGGGAATCCGGGCATTTTCCATAACCCATTTGGTGGATAGATATTCCGGATGCAGATCATGGATAATTTGCCGCGGATCAATTTCAAATAACTTCTGCATATGCCGGATAGTCTGTTCAAAGACCTGCAGGGTGGCCAGATTCTCCAGGTCGCCGATATGCTGGCTGACGAAGGCCAGGTTATCCCTGGTCAGGCAGATACAATTTTTCAGCTGCCCGCCGACGGCCAGCACGGAAGTCCCCTTCTGCTGCAGCAGGATCGGCCGGGGCGCATACCCCCGCGAGCGGCGGATGAAGACCGGCTGCTCCTTGCTGACACGCATTACTGAATCGTCGCAACGGATATAGATATCACGGTTATGTTCCAGAAAATAATCAGCAACCCCTCCCAGCCGTTGACGGCATTCTTCGTTCTGATGACAGATCGGTTCTTCGCTCATATTCGCGCTGGTCATCACCAGGGCATCGAAATTTCCCGTCCTGAATAATATTTCATGTAACGGCGAATAAGGCAGCAGCAGACCCAGATAGTTATTATCGAGCGAAACAAGTGCTGAAACGCCGGCATCTTCCTTTTTAGGGCATAACACTATTGGCCGTTGCAGGCTGGCCAGCAGGACTTTTTCTTCTTCATTCAGGTATGCTAATTTCCCGGCAGTATCCAGATCGCGAACCATCAGGGCCAGGGGTTTTTCAAAACGATGTTTACGATCGCGCAGTTGCTGGACAGCCTGCGAATTCTGTGCCAGCGCAGCCAGGTGAAATCCACCGATCCCTTTGATGGCGATGATCCTGCCCTGCTGCAAGAACTCAGTCACATTCCTTAACGGATCTCCGCTGCATTCAGTCCCTTTATTATCCCGCAGAGAAACCTGCGGACCACAAACCGGACAGGCATCGGGCTGGGCGTGAAAGCGGCGATCGGATGGATTTGCATACTCCTGCCGGCAGTTTCCACACATATTAAATCCAGCCATGGAAGTTTTGGGACGGTCATAGGGAATACCGGTGATAATAGTATAACGCGGACCGCAATTGGTACAGTTGATAAAGGGATACAGATAGCGTCGATCGTGCAAATCAAACAATTCCTGCCGGCAATCATCGCAAACAGCAATATCAGGTGAGATCAGCGTACTTTTCTGCTGCTCAGCAGAACTACCGATTATTTTAAATTCTGATTCAGTACGGACAGGAATATCACCGGACTGAATGTCCGTGATTAAAGCGAGTGGAGGGGGTTGTTCGGTCAGAATCTTTAAAAATTCGTTCAGCTGGGTATCTTCACCCTGAATTTCGATTTCCACACCGCGGGAGTCATTTCGAACCAGTCCGGCAAGATTTAACCGGCTGGCCAAACGATAGACATAGGGCCGGAATCCCACCCCCTGAACGATACCGGATACTTTTATGGATAAACGTTGCAGCATCTCCTAATCGTTTTTTTCTTCCAGTGAGGCAATTTGCTCTAATAATTCCAGGGTTTTCTTTGCTTCTGTTTCGTCAAGTATCTGGATGGCAAAACCGGCATGCACAATAACGTAATCACCAGTATTTGCTTCGGGCAGCAGCATCAGACTTATCTGACGCTGTACTCCGCCGATTTCTGCCACGGCAGCGGAATCATTCTTACTGATAATCATCATCGGTACGGCCAGGCACATGGATTTCCCCGATCTCCTCGTTGTCGTCAGATTTATTTATTCAAATAAATGATGATATCGACACGGCTGTTCTGGGCACGCCCTTCTTCATCATCATTGGAGGCCACCGGACGGGCTGAACCATAACCGATCGCGGTAATCTCATCACGGCTTTTACTCATATTTGCAATTACATATTCGCGTACGGCGATGGCCCGGTTCTCCGACAGAAGTTTATTGCCCAGCGGCGTACCCCGGTTGTTGGTATGCCCCTCCAGCAGAATATGTTTATTGGGAAAAACCTTCAAGGCATCCATCACTTTACTCAGTAGTGAAAAATATTCCGGTTGAATTACAGCTTTCCCCTCCTGAAAAACCAAGCCATGCAAGCGGATGATCATATTTTCCCCGTCATCTAAAATTTTCGCTTCCCGGGGAGTAAAAATCGCTTTAACCTTTTCAAATTTAGCGTCACGGTCCCGTTTCTTGGCCAGTTCAGCTGATGATACGGATTCCTTATCCTGTAAAACTTTCAGTTCCGATTGCAAGCGCTGGTTTTCAGCAAGCAGTCGTTCATTTTCCGGCTTTATTTCTTTTAAACGAGTTGTAACAATATCAATAGCCTGCTGCATACCCGCATCATAGCGTGCATTTTCGCCAACCAGGTTTGTCAGTCCGGTCAGGATCTCTTCATAGCGCAGGATAAGTTTTTCCCAATTAGCAGGATCTTTCATCAGCCCCTTGATCTCACCGGCTAAAAAGATGGAGTGTCTGGCCTGGTAAACACACTGATCGGTAATTGCCTGGGCTTTATCCCTGGCATAGCGGTCCCTGGTTAAAAGATCTTCAACTTCAGCGAGCAGACTGCGGGCCAGTTTGAATGATAGCGGGGCATATTTTTCCACACCGGCTGTAATGCCCTGACTGACCAACTCACGCGCCTGGGTCAGCATTTTATCTTTTATCGCTTTCAGTTCAGCATTGCGAAAAAATTCCTCGGCTTTACTGGCTGTTTCCCTGGCATCTTCCAGGTCCTCTTTCTCTACTTCGCGGATAAGCTTCTGAAAATAGTTTTTCACCCTGCATGTAGATTTCATCGGCATAAACTCTGGCCTCGGCACGCAAGGCGTCCTCCCGGGACTGGATGATATCCTTCAGAGTAATTTTACCCAGTTTTGTCACTTCGATTGCCCGGCTGCAATTTTTCTGGGCATCATCCAGCTTGATTTTAATATCCCTGGTGCTTTTATTTTTGATATACATTTCATTGGCTTCTTTAAAACTTGCGGTTGCTTTCGAGTAGAAAGAAGGTGCTAATAATTCCGCGCCCTGCTCTTGGGCATCCTTTAACATTTTTTCCACATCCCCGAAAACGCTCTCTTTGCCGGTCTGTGGACCGGTCTGTGGACCGGTTTGCGCAGTTAATCCGTAAACAAGTATGAATATCCATAACGAGCCGCGCATTACTACTTTATTAATAGCCAGCATTAATCCTCCTTAAAACTGATTCCGGCACCGCTGCAGTCTATGATCAATTCATTTTTATACGATAGATAATACTAATAGGATCCTATAATGTCAATTAAAAACAGCCGGGGAATATACGGGGATTGACCGGGATGTCCTTTGTGCGGTTTCACTTCGGGAGTTGTGAACGGATCCAGTTAATCCAGTTTTCCAGACCGTCGCCGTTTTTACACGAGGTCTCAAAAATCTGTAAGCCGGGATTAATTTGTCCGGCGTTTCTGCGCACCTGATCCAGGCTGAAATCCACATAGGGCAACAGATCGGTTTTGTTAATGATCATCACCTCGGCTACCCGGAACATGGCGGGATATTTGGAAGGTTTATCATCCCCTTCGGTGGTACTGACAATGACTATTTTTTTCTGTTCACCCAGATCATAATTGGCCGGACAAACCAGATTGCCGACATTCTCGATGAACAGAATATCCAGTTGCGGCAGTTCAAAATTGACCAGGGCATCTTGAACTAATTTAGCCTCCAGGTGGCAACCACCGTTCGTAACTATCTGCACTACCGGAATATTATGTTTGGCGATCCGCCGGGCATCGTTGTCGGTTTGCACATCCCCTTCGATCACCGCCAGGTTAAGACTGTCTTTCAGACGGGCGATGGTCTGCTCCAGCAGACTGGTCTTACCGGAACCGGGTGAACTCAACAGATTCAGGCAAAAGACCTGATGCTGTTTTAAGATACGGCGGTTTTCAGCAGCGATTTCATCGTTTCGCTTTAATATCTTCCGTTCAACGGTGATAATCGGCATCTATACCACCTCCAGATGGCGGATAATCAATTCCTGTCCCTGGATTATATTGATTTTAGTCGATTGACAGTGCGGACAACTGAAGACGAAGTCTGCGACGTGGAATTGCTGCCGGCAATCCTGGCAATCAGCAGTAAGAGGCAATATTTCTATTTTCAACTGCGCACCGCTCAGGCTCGGTATTTTCGGTTAAAACATTGAAACAGAATTCAAGCGATTCCGGAACAACAGCCACCAGTTCACCGACCTGCACCGCAACTTCCCTGAGTTTGCCCGGACCGTTCAGTTTCTCTCTGCTCATAGTATCCTGGACGATTTCCAGGATATTCTGGGCCAGGGACATTTCATGCATGCCCTATTTTTTCTCCAGGTGGGTCAGGATGCGGCGCAGGGCTGCCTGGCCGATTCCCTGTACCGATATCACCGAAGTTTTACTAAGAACTTTATCCAGGACTTTGAGGATTTGATCGGCAGTATTACAGGGGATCACTTCTTTATCTTTATTCTGGATCAGCGACATTCCTTTCCCGATATACTGGGCATAATAACCTACCGGGATTATACAATCGATAGGTAAAGCCGAGAGAAAATATCCCATGTTTAAATGCTGCTGTTCGATATTGGGACCTGATTCGATCATATCACCGATGACATAAACCAGTTTATCGCAATAAGGTTTGAAGCCTACCAGGGAACGGGAAGCCTTGGCTACCGACCGCGGAGTGGATTCATAACTTTCGTCGATGATATAATAACCGTTCAAAGTATGTAATTTTCCCCGGCCGGCCGGAAGTTCAAATTTCTGCTTGAACGCTTCGATAACAGTGTTCAGAGGAAAACCAACTGCTATTACAGCGGCCGTGGCCGCCAGGAAATTATAAATATCACCTATACTGTGCACCGGAATGGTGATCGGGTATTTGCCGTTAAGTTTAAAGCGGGTACCCTGGGGACCACAATGCTCGATATCCGCAGCATAATATTCGGCAGCCTGGCTCAGACCGAATTTCAGAATATTGGAGGTGTTGATATGCTCGGCCACCTCGGAACTCAATTCATCGTCTTTATTCAGCACTGCCGTACCATTGCGGGCCAGATACTTGACTACTTCCGATCTTTTCAAGGCGATATCGACCATACCTCCGATATAACAGAGATGCGCATCGCCGATATTAGTTACAATGCCGATGTTGGGCTTGAGAATGCGCAGGATTTCGCTAAAGGTTTCACTGCGGATAAAGTCAAATTCGAAAATGGCATAATCATAATCAGGGGACAATTTATCCAGCAGGCTGACATTATTCTGCCAGTTGCCATAACCGCGTTGATTCCACAGCACTTTGCCCTGCTGGGAGAGTACATGATTGATCATGCTGATGGTAGTGGTTTTACCGACATTACCGGTAACTCCGATCACCGGTTTGGTAAAGGCGCGGCGCAGGTCAATGAATTTTTTTTTGGTTGGCAGGTCGAGACGACGTCCCATGACACTCACATTTTAGACAGTTCAATTTAGCCCGGAATAAATTTTAAAGCAAGACAATTGCGGTACCCTTTAGCAAGGGATCTTGATGTATTACAAAAGATTTCTCACCTGCAATCGATAGGCAGGTGAGAAATCTTTAATAATTAAAAAACCTAACCGCTTCCTGCAGTTGCTGGACACAATAATCGATTTCTTCACGGGTATTATAAAAATACAAACTGATCCTGGTTGTGGCGGCAATATTCAGTTTGCGCATGATCGGCTGGGCACAATGATGTCCGGCCCGCACGGCTATACCCTGCTGATCCAGAAATTGAGACAGATCATGGGGGTGCACTGAATCCAGATTAAAGGAGATCACCCCACCCCGTTCCGGCGCTGAACCATAAATAATAATATCCTTGAGGATTTGCATTTTTTCCAGAGCATATGTGGTCAGGTCCTGCTCATATAAGGCCAGATTGATCATACCGATCTTTTCCAGATATTCGACGGCAGCGGCCAGACCGATGGCCCCGGCAATATTGGGTGTGCCGGCTTCAAATTTATACGGTATTTCATTCCAGGTGGCATCCTCCAGCCAGACTGAACTGATCATATCCCCGCCGCCCTGGTAAGGATTCATATTCTCCAGGATTTGGCTTTTGGCATACAGCACACCGATACCGGTGGGACCAAGCATCTTATGCCCGGAAAAGGCCAGGAAATCACAGTCCAGAAACTCCACGTCCACGGGCAGATGGGGCACGCTTTGCGCGGCATCCAGCAAAACCGGTACGCCACGATCGTGGGCCATGCTGATAATCCGTTTGATCGGATTGATCGTGCCAAAGACATTGGACATGTGGGTCAGGGCGATTAAACGGGTACGGCCGGTGAGCAGTTGCTCAAATACCGGAAAATCGATGGTGCCGTCATTTTTGAAGGGGATGAATCTGAGTTTGGCGCCCACTTCTTTAGCCACGATCTGCCAGGGCACCAGATTACTGTGATGTTCCATCTCGCTCAGGATGATCTCATCACCGCTGCTGATGAACTTGCGGCCCCAGCCGTTCGCGACCAGATTGATTCCCTCGGTAGTACCGCGGGTAAAGATGATCTGTTTGGCTGAGGGGGCTCCGATGAAATGCGCTATCGTCGCCCGGGATTTTTCATAAGCCTGGGTGGCCCGTGAACTCAGTTGATGAATACCCCGGTGTACATTGGCATTCTCATGCAGGTAATAATCGCTGAGCCGCTGAATAACCTGCAGCGGTTTTTGAGTAGTGGCAGCGTTATCGAAATAGATCAGCGCTTTACCGTCGTAGATCCGTTCGTTCAGAATGGGAAAATCCTGGCGCAGTTTATAGGGATCTAATTTGTAAGAAAAACCTGTTACTGCTGCTTTGGTATTCTTTGTATTCATAGCTAGGGTTCGGATTCATCGCTTTTTTAGTTTTTGCAGTTTAACTGATATCTAAATTTTTTAGACTATGTTCATGATTATTATACTTTTTAAAGCCCAAATTGTCATTTCGAATCCCGAGTCATCGGGATGAGAAATCTTTTTTCATTGAAAAACAAGATTCTTCCTCGTCGGAATGACACATTCACTTAAATAAGTGTTACTCTATAGCATTCCTAATTCCAGCTTCGCCACCTCGCTCATCATATCCGGTTCCCAGGGAGGATCCCAGACCACGTCGACATCGACTCCGGTAATACCGGGGATCGCTTTTATTTTTAATCCAATTTCGCCCGGTAAACTTTCCGCCGCCGGACAATGAGGGCTGGTCAGGGTCATTTTGATATAGGCCTGAAAATTATCCTGCACCTTTACTTCGTAGATCAGACCCAGTTCCCATATATTTACCGGGATCTCCGGATCATAAACAGTTTGCAGTTTTAATTTGATCTCGGCTTCGAGTTCAGCGGGTGTCATGGTTTTCTCGCTCATATAAGATCCTGTTTTTTGATTAGTTTCTCTTCTTCTGTACTGACTTGAGTGGACTCTCCTTTTAAGGCCGAATACATGGCATGCCAGGGCAGGATAGCACATTTTACCCGCACCGGATATTCAGCTACCCCGGAAAAAGCAGCTAGTTTGCCCAGTTCATCTAAATGATCAGCAGCATTGATCTCGCCGGTAACTACTTTATGGAATAGATGAAACAATTTCTCGATTTCGTCCTTTTTTTTGCCTTTGACTATACTGCTCATCATGGAAGCCGATGATTTGGAGATAGCACACCCGGATCCTTCAAAACTTATATCCTTTACCACTCCATCCTGCAGCAGCAGATAGATGGTATAATGATCGCCGCATAAGGGATTCCTGCCGTCCACTTCCCTGCTGGCGTTTTCCATCTTATGGAAATTCCTGGGATTCTTGTTATGATCCAGGATTATTTCCTGATACAGTTCGCGTAGGTTTTGCATAATTTTATACTTACTCCAGCCTGACACTTTTCAATTTATCCCTGAACAGGTCCGTCACTTTCTCACGTACCGGCTCAAAAGAGATCCGGTCTATCACTTCGCTGGCGAAAGCATAAATTAACAGCGAGCGGGCTTTCTGCTCAGCGATACCGCGTGAACGCATATAAAAGTAAGCCTCTTCATCCAACTGGCCGACTGTAGCGCCATGAGTGCATTTAACATCATCGGCAAAGATCTCCAGTTGCGGTTTGGTATCGATAGTGGCATCATCGGATAACAGGATACAGTTATTGGATTGCAGGGCATTGGTTTTCTGGGCTGCCGGACGGACGAAAATTTTTCCGTTGAACACCCCGTGCGCCCGGTCGTCCAGGACCCCTTTGTACAACTCATGACTGCGGCCGTTCGGACTGGCATGGTCAATAGCGGTGTGATTATCGACATGCTGATCCTGGTCCCCCAGGTATAATCCATTCAAAGTGCATTCTACCCCTTCTTCCGACAGGTTTGAATATAAATTATGGCGGTTCAGTTTTGCGCCGAAGGAAAATGAGTGTGAAATATAATTGCTGTTTTTCTGCTGCCAGACCTGAGTCGCAGCGATATGATAAGAATTCATACTGTCGTTCTGCATACGAAAATGCTCAACCACGGCCCCTGCCGACAGAATTATTTCACTGACGGCATTGATAAAATATGAGGCGTCTCTATCGGCACAATAATTTTCGATAATTTTTACCTGGCTGTTCTCTCCGGCGAAAATCAAATTGCGGGGGCAGGTCAGATAAGACTTCGCTCTGCCGGGTCGAAAAATGTACGATCTCAATGGGCCGGTCAACGATCATTCCTGCCGGGATAAAAATCCAGGTGCCGTCCTGGAAAAGCGCTGTATTGAGCGCAGCAAAGTAATTCTGTTCCAGCGATACCTGGCGGCCCAGATACGGAGTGACCGAGGTCAGCTGGTTCGCCTCCAACCCGCCGAACGGGGTGATTAGCAGACCACTTTTGGATAATGGGGTCGACAATTCAGGACGGAAGACGCCATCACTGAACACCAGCCGGTAATAATCCGTACTGTTAAAAAAATGTGGTTTGATCTGTTCGGCCCTGGAATACTTTTTCTTGCCCGGACTGATTGCCGGAAAATCCGAGCTGCTGCAATTCGCTCAGGTCGGTATACTTCCACTCTTCCTGGCGGGTTGAAGGAAAATCGGTAACTTTTACTTTCTCTATTGCTGTTTGACGTAAATCCTTAAATTGAGTGGCAAAACCACCTCTGCGATTTTTTTCAACCTCACTGAAAATATCCAGATACTGCCCGGCATTATTCTGATTACTCTTGTTCTTCATTGCTCGACCTCAGCCATACCATTATGTTTTACCCAATCGTACCCCTTATCTTCCAGATGCAGAGCCAGACTCTTTATCACCGGATTGTACGATCCTGCCCTGGTACAATACGTGCACATAATCCGGGACAATATAATTTAACAACCGCTGGTAATGAGTTATAATCAGATAAGCATTATCCCGATTCTTAAGTTTATTCACGCCGTTGGCCACGATCTTCAAAGCATCGATATCCAGTCCCGAATCGGTCTCGTCCAGAATGCCCAGTTTCGGTTCGAGCACGGCCATCTGGAAAATCTCGTTTCTTTTTTTCTCACCGCCGGAGAAGCCTTCATTGACCGGACGATTGAGCAGTTTTTCATCCAGTTCCACAACTTTCATCTTCTCCTTGACCAGGGCCAGGAAATCGTAGGCATCGATCTCTTCCAGGCCCTTATGTTTGCGGATCTCGTTAAGACTCGATTTCAGGAAATAGGAATTACTGATTCCCGGAATTTCCACCGGATACTGGAAAGCGAGGAAGATCCCTTCGCGGGCACGGTCTTCCGGTGCCATTTCCAGTAAATTCTTACCCAGGTATAGTATCTCGCCGGCTGTTACTTCGTACTCAGACCGTCCGGCCAGCACACCGGCCAGGGTGCTTTTACCCGAACCGTTCGGACCCATCAGGGCGTGAATTTCCCCTGCTTTAATGGTTAAATCGATCCCTTTCAGGATCTCGTTGCCCTGTACCGAGGCGTGCAAATTTTTTATTTCTAACATATATATGTCTCCGATTTTTCCCTGATTTTCTCAGCCGACGCTGCCTTCCAGACTGACGCTCAGCAGTTTCTGAGACTTCCACTGCAAACTCCATCGGCAGTTCACGAAATACTTCTTTACAATAACCGTTGACAATCATGCTCACCGCATCTTCCGTGGCCAGTCCGCGCTGATTAAGGTAAAAGATCTGATCTTCGCCGATTTTGGAAGTAGTGGCTTCATGTTCCACCCGGGCACTGGTATTTCTGACTTCCACATATGGAAAAGTATGCGCACCGCATTTATCGCCGATAAGCAGGGAATCGCATTGCGAATAGTTACGGGCGTTGGTTGCCTTGCGCGCTACCCGCACAAGACCACGGTAAGAATTATTGCTGCGTCCGGCGGAAATACCTTTGGATACGATGGTACTGCTGGTATTCTTACCCAGGTGAATCATTTTAGTACCAGTGTCGGCCTGTTGAAAATTATTGGTCAGAGCAACCGAATAAAACTCACCGATAGAGTTATCCCCTTGCAAAATTACGCTGGGATATTTCCAGGTAATCGCCGAGCCAGTTTCCACCTGGGTCCAGGAGATATGCGAATTTTTCCCACGGCAGGCGCCGCGCTTGGTGACGAAGTTGTATATACCCCCTTTACCCTCTTTATCGCCCGGGTACCAGTTTTGCACGGTCGAATATTTGATCCGGGCATTATCCAGGGCGATCAGTTCGACGACGGCAGCATGCAATTGATTTTCATCGCGGATAGGAGCGGTACACCCTTCCAGGTAACTGACATAACTTCCTTCCTCGGCCACGATCAGCGTGCGTTCAAATTGACCCGTGGCGGCGGCATTGATACGGAAATAGGTGGAAAGTTCCATAGGACAGCGTACACCCGGCGGCACATAGACGAAGGAACCGTCGCTGAACACGGCAGAATTGAGCGTGGCGAAAAAGTTATCGGTGTATGGTACCACCGAGCCCAGGTATTTTTTGATCAGGTCGGGATGATTGCGTACAGCTTCCGAGAATGAGCAGAAGATGATACCCAATTCGCCTAATTTTTCTTTAAAAGTGGTCGCCACTGAGACGCTGTCGAAAACGGCGTCTACAGCCACACCGGTAAGTATTTTCTGTTCATCCAGCGGGATGCCTAATTTTTCATAGGTTTTGAGCAGTTCCGGGTCGACTTCTTCCAGGCTGCTCAGTTTTTTCCGTTTGGGCGCTGAGTAATAGACTATATCCTGGTAATCGATCTCGGCGTATTTGACGTTAGGCCAGCGCGGTTCGGTCATGGTCAGCCAGTGCCGGTATGCTTTCAGCCGCCATTGCAGCATAAAATCCGGTTCCCCTTTCTTTTGGGAGATCAGACGGATGACATCTTCATTCAGACCTTTGGGAATTGCATCCGCTTCTATATCTGTAACGAAACCGTATTTGTATTCCTGGTTAGCCAGTTGTTCGATGTCTTTTACTTCGGTGCTCATATTGCCTCTGTATTATTTAAATAACTTTGTATTGAAGTACCTTAGTACCTGAGTACCGATTGAGTGACCCACCCCCTACCCCTCCCTATCAGCCTCCTGGCTGATAGGGAGGGGCCTGGGGAGGGTCCGTGCCTTTCTCTGTGCCTTTGTGCCTTATTTAATCTGCACCAACTCCACCCCTCGATTTCGCTTCTTAAAATCCTGCAAAGTAATTCCATTAAAAAAATTCAGCAATTCCGAGTGGATGTAGTGCATGGGTGATTTAATATTACAGAATTCGATTTGATCACAATCTTCACGATCGTGGATTTTGCAATCGACCAGGCTGATCGGACCGTCGACCGCCTGGATGACAGAATTGATGTTGATTTCAGCTGCCGGCCGGGCGATTTTGTAACCACCTTTGACACCCTGCTGGGAGAGGATAAGTCCATGGCGTACAAGGCTTTGCATCACTTTGCCCATCAGATCCCGGGGAATGTTATATTTTTGGGAGAGATCTTTGACCGTAGTCAGTTGATCGTGTCCGTTGCCGGTCATGTCCAGCAGAGCAATGATGGCGTATTCTGTTTTTTTACTTAATTTAAGCATATTATTTGTCCGGTCCAGCGGAGCCGAGATGCCAGCCACCTCACTTCGCTCGCTGACCGCATATAAATACGACCTTTTTAGTCCTATTTAACAATATAGGGTTGAAATCTATTCCCGGCAAGTGATTTTTTTGACCCACCCCTCAATGCCCTCCCTTATGCATGAGGGAGGGGACACAGGGGAGAATCATTTTATCGACCGGTCGTTAAATTTAGTCAAGATACGGTCGCTTCGATACGATCCCGATATATCGGGGCGAAGAGGAATCTTAAAAAATTGTTTATTCTTTGACCCGCCCCCTACCCCTCCCTGTCAGCCGGGAGGCTGACAGGGAGGGGTAGGGGAGGGTCACCGTGCAAATACAATACTTTCCTAAAAATCATTGTAAAATTATTCTTAATTCTTTAATATAATTAAATATTATACAAGACGTTCGGACTTACAATTTCACTTATGAATCACGCCGGAAGAAGTACCATTCTACCGACTGATTTGTTTTGGAATTTGGCATTTGGATTTTGGAATTTTTAATTGTAAGTCACCTGCCGTGAGGATTTTTGTTTTTAAAAATCATAATAATACTTTATATCTCTTTTTCGGTATTTATTTTATGGAAATCTGTGCATGTGCATAATAGTGGGGCCAAGTCATTCGCTTTTGGTTATTCTTTCAACGGATTAACTTCTATATTTTAGGGAGGAATTATGAAGGAATTAATTTACTACTTTTTCATTTCAATACTTTTTTTGATCGGATGTTCAAAAACTGTTAGCGAACCTACCTATATAGTACCTGCGATTAAAAACATAAGCATTACGAATTCCGAAAACGGCATCGCCTTATCATGGAATGTTGAATTATTGGCAGGATTCGAAAAAAGAGTTTATATCTTAAGAAATGTAAGCATGTCATTAATACAAAGAGTTGGCGAAACTGATCAAAATAGTTTTGTTGATCAGTACATTGATGTGGGAAAGGCTTATTATTATATGATACAAATAGTTGAAGAAAATCAGTCTACAAATGGAGGACATACAAGTTACTCAATAACATCAGATATAATTCCATCACCGGTATCGGTCGCAGGTAAAGGCGAGATAGATACAGTTTCAAATATTGTTTTACAAAGTGGGGGAGGAAAAATTAAATTAAGTTGGAGTGCCATTACTAACGTTACAGATAATAACTGTATTAAAACCTATGAAATATATCGGCGAAGATATGAAAATGGACAGACTGCTTCCGGCCGTGTATTCACGACTTTGAATACAAGTTATACAGATACAGATTTTACCTATGGAGATAGTGAAGACGGTACTTACTATTATACGATCATTCCAATTATAACTTCTACTGATGGTAATATAAAATATTATGGCTTAGAATCAGATCCGGTTTCTGGAATACCTAATTTGAGTACGCCATAAACTATAAACAATGAAAAATGACGATAATAAAATGTCAGACCTGATAAGAATTAACTGATCAGGTTACTCGATAATCAGGAAGCGATATAAAAATAAAAAATATATTACTAATAGAACAGGAGGAAATCCGATGGTAAGATTATCATCAATGATTATCTCTCTTACAATTATTGGAGCAATATTTTTCTGCCCGGCCCTGGCTCAAAATCCCTGTGCAGAAATCGGCCCCGATTGCAGGGTGCTGACTGCCGCCGAAGTCAAGGCCTTCAAGGAACTGGTCCTGTCGGTGAAAGATTTGCTGCCGGTACCCGACGCGTCCCGGTATATACCCAACGGTGCAATAGAGGCCAGCACTATGCCGTTTGTCGCTGAGACGAAGATTACCGGTGCGGTGCCCACGGGAGGATCCTGGCCGTCAGGCTGCTTCCCGATCTATCCGTACAATAGCCTGCTCTTTGGCTATGACGCTAAGTCTGTGCAGGGGAAGTCAACCGACAAAACTAAAGACCCGCTGGCTGCCGTGCAGGCAATGATGTCCGTTATGGAAAATAAGATTGAGTTATCAGTCTGGCTCACGCCGCATCCATACCTGGTGAACGTTGAGGATGGGAAAACAGTTGATGTACCCGACCAGGACGCGTACAACGTCGAGAAGACCGCCGAATTCCTGTCCTGGCAGACCGGTGATGATAATGTCGCGCTGCACATGATCTTCGGGCCGCGAACCGGCAAAGAAGCGGAAACCCTAAACACGGACAAGCCGGCCCCAAAATTCGCGCCATTGAAATCGATCGAACTGAACATCGGCGGTCCCAGGGACGAAGTGGCCGCCCTCAAGAAGAAGATCAACCGCCAGGCGTTCGCGGCACTGCTGGGTCCGGTGGTGAAGTGAATAATACAATTGGGATTATGTCGAACTGTGACGGAGTGCTGCAAATCGATGCATCGCTTTCTCCTATGGATTTCGAAAAGTATGCTCTGCCCTACTGTGGTCACCGGGTGCGTTTGGCCGCTGCGCGCGAGGCCGACCGAGTAATTTAGGATCACAATAGTATGCTTATCAATCATCTCGTGGAGATTTTTGATACTTGGAAATTTGGAAATCCAAGACTGAAAAATCATTACAGGGAGTTTGTATGTTGCAATATGCCCCAATTCATTTAAGTATAAATTTGCTATGAAATCATTAAATTGGGATTAGAAAAACCTGAAATTGAACTTCGCTAACAGAACAACGACTAACTATACAGCATAACGTTATCCACAATTATTGTAAGAAAATGTCGCAAACATTATTATATATAATTATGATATCATGTATATTTTATTTATTCGGATGCAAGGGACAGGCATCTGAAAAAAAGGATAAATTGATTTCTGATAAACAGATCGATGAATCTATTCAATCTTTTCTAATCAGGCCAATTTACAAAAAACTGACTACAGCGATAATTGATACCCTGCCTGATTCCGTACTATACCAGACTATCGTTGATAACATTCTCGCCAATATGGAAGGAGATCAAAGAAGTGAATCTGAATTATTAAAAGGACTGACTAAAGGACAACAGATAATATATTCAATTTGGATTGTGGAGGCGGAAGTTAATAATGGTGGATTTAATCAATTATATTTTAATGGAAACGAAGAGATTGCAATAATAGCGGAGATTGGATTTTTAAAAGTTAATGCTAATCGATTTGCAGATTTGACAAAAAGAGCCAATCGGCAATATCAGAAAATTAAACAAGATCTGGAAAAATTAAATGATGGTAGTATGGAGAGTTTTAGCAAATCATATGAAAACAATCCCTTAAATGCACTTGACGACGAATTTTATATGCTTTATAAATCAGAAAAACTGACTGATTTGCTTAATACCTATATAAGAAACCATACTAATGATTTCATTTCAGAATAACGCTGCACTTTTTTTACATGCTCCAGATCTAACAGGGATTCACCAGGTACATAATTATCTATCAGTCATACAAAACAAATATAGGTTGCCATAAAACAATACACTATGCGACTACTTACATTAATAACATTTTTTTTAATCCTCACCGCCTGTGCAGAACCGGATAAAAACA
>CAVZSQ010000025.1:0-25015 GCA_963777955.1 Calditrichia bacterium | reverse complement strand
TCCGAATGCATATTCACCAATCTGATAATTCTGAACTGCCGGAAGTTCGGGATTTAATTTAAACAATAGTGCCATGCCTAAAGGATTAGCCCCGCTGATTCTGGGCATGATCATAATGGTAAAATATTCCTTAACAGTATCCCCGGAAGTATAGCGACCGGTATCGTAATAGGCTATCGCTGCATAGGATTCATAGAGATCTCCGGTTACAGTGAGGTGAGAGTTGGATAAATTTTGATCAGGTCCGGAGGTATCATTATCACAACTAATCAGAATTAAAACTAACCAAAGCGCCATGATCTTCATAGGATCACTCCTTCAAATATTATGTTGTTTCAGATCGTTTGCCGGTTTTGGATGCGAATGGATCCAGACTTGTATGAGAGCATGAAATTATGACCTGATATATTAATCAACTTATTTGGGGATAGCAATAGAACAGAGAAAAAGGCATCGAGGCACAGAGGCACATAGTAAGGGCAGGTCTTGTACCTGCCCACCGAGTACCCGAGTCCCGATTCATCTAGACCAAGCAATCTCCTTCGTGCTTTTTACTCTTTCTTATTTGACCGTACAAATCCTGTATTTATATTTAGGCCATTAGAATTCCTCGATTAAATTAATATTCCTTTCTGTTAAAAATGATTGTTGTGTCTGATACAGAAATGAGACTTATAATAAAATACAGTAAAAGAATTGTCCTCGGTTCTTTAATTTTTACTTTCTTATTTAATCAAGATTGTTTAGCCCAACACCATTCAAAATGGTTGGTAGGGATAAGTTTTAATATGCCCAGGATAATAGTTTATTCATTGGCTTATTATCCAAATGAAAATTGCTTTTTAGAGTTAAGTGCCGGCGGTGCTCCTCATTACGGGAATATTGGTTTTTCCTTTAACTATTTAAGCAGAACGGAAAAGCCGAATATTTTGTCAAAGATCGGCTCAACGCTTCTCACTAGTGGAGGTGGCCCATACCCGGATTTTGCTAACATGTCTGCCGACAGTTTACACGGGATTGGCGGTATGGTTGCTACAATTGACGTCGGTTTTGGCCGGCAATTTTTAAGTAAAAGCCGGGTCTGGTACTTTTCACTTGGTCCAAGTTATATCTGGTACCACAGTCTTCAATATATAAATTCCAAAAGAGAATACAGCACTAAGCGAGTCGAGACAATAAAATATTTAGGCTTTTTTGATTTTGGTGCATATTTAAAAAAAGAAGATTAACTTTATTTTATATATAATAGTCTGGATTAAGACCAGGTAAAGGAGTCATTGATGTCGGAAGCACGGTATTACCATATCAGTAAAGCCGGGAAACTTGTTCCGCTGGCGAGCCTGGCTGAAGTTATCGCTGCGGCCGGGAACGAAGGGTACGTCTGGCTGGATTACTACCAGCCGACCAAGGAGGAACTCTCCGAGCTGATCGAGCCTTTTAGACTTCATCCGCTCTCTATCGAAGACTGTGTCGATGAAATTCAGATTCCTAAAATCGATGATTATCCCGGTTATACTTTTATGCTCTTCAACGCTTTCCACTATTCCTACAAAGTGCTGACGATCAGGGAAGTGGATATCATTCATCGGTGCCAACTTTCTGATTACGGTCAATATCCGCGGTTCAGCAGAGAATAATTCTCTGAAAAGTATTGAACGCCTGGTGGAACTTGCTCCCGGGACTGTCCGGCCGGGTCCGGCTTTCCTTTTGCATGTCATCCTCGATCAGATCGTCGATCAGAAATTTGTCGCCATCGAAGCGTTCGAAGATGAGTTGGATCTGGCCGAGGAGGACAATCCTGTCCGATCTGTCGAATTTTAAACCGGCCACACTGCTCCATCTGCGCCGGGACCTGTTCGCCCTGCGCAAGAGCCTCTTCCACGAGCGGGAGATCCTCGTGAAGATCTAGCCGCAAGGACTGTCCCTTTATCCCGGAAAAAGCGCTCTTCTACTATCGAGACATTTACGATCATCTGACCATATTTTTCGAACTGACCGAGACATCGCGCGACGTCGTCACCAGCCTCATGGAAATGTATTTATCCATGCTGAACAACCAGATGGCCCAGACCGCCAACCGGACCAACCGGACAGTCAGGCGCCTGACCTTTATCACCACCATTTTCATGCCGCTGACGCTGCTGGCCGGAATCGGCGGCATGTCGGAATGGTCAATGATGACCGGTCCGGGAAATTGGAAGATCGCTTATCCGCTCTTCCTGCTGGCGATGGTCATCCTGGCGGTGGTCAATTACTATTTCCTGATATGGTTGGAGAAAAAAGACCGTAAAGCAGACCAGCCGGCATAACCGCAGACGTTCCACGAAGAGGATAAAAAAGTCAATGAATAAAGCGCTGGTTTTCATGCGCTCCCAAAGGGGCGGCACCCGCCAGCTCTATCCTTGTAACTGTTAATATTGCCTGTTAAGAACTGCCATCAATTCCCGGGAATATTTTACACTCCAGTTACATTATTCATATTACTATGTACAATGACCGCACAGAAATATATGATCTTTTAACAATAAATTATCTTATTGCGGGCGGATTGTTGCAGGTGAATATGTTTAAACATAATTATTACTGAGAGGACCAGAACAATGAGAGTGAAAACAACACAAGGGCATGAGTGAGATCTGAAGCAGGACATCTTCGATGGTCTGAAAATGCGTTTACGGGGGTCGCTGTTCCTACCCGGTGATGCCGGCTACGAGGAATCCCGGACCGTCTGGAATGCCATGATCGACCGTCGTCCTGCGGCTGTTGTGCGCTGCCTCGGGAAAGCCGATGTGATAGCCTGCGTACAATTCGCGCGCGAAAATGATATCCTGCTCTGCATCAAAGGGGGAGGACACAACATCGCGGGCCTGGCCACGGCCGACGGCGCACTTATGCTTGATATGTCGCTTATGCGTGGTGTATGGGTGGATCCACAGAGAAAAATCGCTCACGCTCAGGCCGGCTGCCTGCTCGGCGACGTGGATCGTGAAACGCAGTTGCATGGTCTCGCTGCCATACTTGGTTTCGTCTCGCTCACCGGCGTGACCGGACTTACCCTCGGCGGCGGATTCGGTTATCTGACCAGGCGCTGGGGCTGGACGACGGACAATGTTGCCGGAATGGAAGTCATAACCGCTGACGCAAAAATAGTGCGGGCCAGCAATGATGAGAATACCGATCTGTTCTGGGGGCTGCGGGGCGGCGGCGGGAACTTCGGCGTGGTCACCGGCATCGATTATGTACTCCATCCTGTCGGTCCTGAAGTTGTCGGCGGCCTGGTAGCCTGGCCGGCCAGCGAGGCGCCAAAGGTGCTGGATCTGTACCGCACACTTTCAGCCAAGGCGCCGGCCGAACTCACCCTGGTCGCGCTGATGCGCCCGGCACCCCCGGCGCCGTGGCTGCCGAAGGACATGCATGGGAAACCTATAGTTGCCATACTCGCCTGCTACAGCGGCAAAGCCGCTGATGGCGAGAAGGTCGTTGCCCCGATCAAGTCGTTCGGAAATCCCATTGGTGATATTCTTGTACGCCGGCCGTACGTACAATTGCAATCGTTACTCGATGCCACGCAGCCCAAGGGCCGGCGTTATTACTGGAAGAGCGAGTACCTGGCGGGCATCGAGCCAGCCCTGTGCGGGAAGGTCATCGAGCATGCCGCGGGAATCAGATCACCCCACTCGGCGGTGATCCTGTTCCAGCTCGAAGGTGCTCTGAACCGGTCAGAAGAAGGGCACTCTCCCGTCGGCAACCGCAACGCACGCTACCTGTTTAATGTGGCCGGTTCGTGGGAGCAGGCGGCTGATGATACCGTGAACATAGAATGGGTGCGCCGGGCCTGGACCGACCTGAAATCGTTCTCGACCGGCGGCACATATATAAACTTTATTACCGAAGAAGAAGGATTCGAGCGGACCGAGGCCGCGCTGGGCACGGGACTGCAGCGGTTAGCCGAGATCAAAGCGCAATGGGATCCGCAGAATTTGTTCCGTACCAACCGGAACATCAAACCGGCCTGAGTTGAACATTTAAGGCAATTTGACCGATGCAACCGGTACTCATTGAAGATTTGAAAAAAGTTATCGCTTTAAGCGACCTGCCTGATGAACATCTGCAGTGGATTCTTGATCGCTCGGAATATTTTGAATATGCCGATGGCGATCTCATAGCCAAATATGGCGATGAAGCCGCTGTACTGATAATTCTTTTGGCCGGCAAGATCGCTTTTTATATGTACATCAACGGACGCCAGGTGTACTATTTTACCTTTGAGAATGATAAATCTACAGGCGGAGTGACCGGTTTAATGCCGTACTCCAGGATGAAAACATACCCCGGCTATTCTTATGCCGCGGGGGATGTAAAAGCACTGCAACTGCATAAAAAGTATTTTATCGAACTGGAACAGCTGAATCCTGATTTAATTCAGCGGCTGGTCGGATACATGACCGAAAGGGCCCGGGCCTTTGCCACCACCCAGTTGCAGTATGAAAAAGTGAATGCCCTGGGGAACCTGGCTGCGGGAATTGCCCATGAATTGAATAATCCGGCGGCGGCGATCAACCGCATCGCCCATGAACTCGGTCAAAGATTGGATCGTAATTACGAGCTGACCAGAGATCTGCTGCAGAGCAAGATGACCCCGGAGCATATGCAAACCATTCAGACGCTGGTCGAGAAAATTGAAATCCGCGTGTCTGCTAAAATCAGACTTCCGGCTTTACGGCAGATGGAATACGAAGACGAGCTGGCCGGGTGGTTGAAAAAAAACGGGGCCAACGGCAGAGACCTGGCCGAAACATTTTCTGAACTGGGATTTTCAGTTGTGGAACTTGAAAATATTCTCAACCAGGTGGGAAGGCAGGACTTCGTCCAGGCGCTGCCCTGGCTTGAAAATTTATTGAGTTCCCGTAAAATTATCAGGGACCTTAGTGAAGCCTCCAGCCACATCTCCAAGCTGGTCGGATCGATAAAAAGTTATGTACATCTGGACAGGACCAACGAGTTGCAGCCCACCGATATTCACCGGGATATCGAAAACACCCTGACCCTTTTTGGCTACAAACTCCGTGAGAAAAATATAAGCGTGCAGAAAAAATTTTTCCCGGAACTGCCGGCTGTTCCCGCCTACATCGGCGAACTCAACCAGGTCTGGACCAACCTGATCGATAACGCCATATTTGCCCTGGGAAAAAACGGGGAGATTACTATTGAAACAAGCCGTGATCATAAAAATGTGACGGTCGGCATTATCGATAACGGTGCCGGGATTCCCAAAGAAATAATATCGCGTATTTTCGATCCGTTTTTCACCACAAAAAAAGTAGGTGAAGGCACAGGCATCGGTCTGGATATTGTAAAAAGGATCGTGAAACATCACCAGGGCGAGATAAAAGTCGCCTCCGAGCCCGGCCGGACGGAGTTTTCGGTCTGCCTGCCCCGGGAACAAAAACAGGAATCAACAGAAATAAAAGTCAGCCAGGCGTAAAAATGAAATTTCCTTACATCGTAATAATCGATGACGATATTCAGGTACTGCGGGCCATCCAGCGGGACATCAGGAATGAATACCGTGAAGGTTACAAAATCGTGGCCACCGATTCCGCCCTGGAAGCGCTGGAGTTGATCAGGGAATTAAAGTTGAAGAATGAAGCGGTGGCTTTATTCATTTCCGATCAGCGCATGCCCGAAATGGAGGGGGTGGCCTTCCTGGAAAAAACGAATGAGATTTTCCCCTCGGCCAGGAAAGTGCTGCTGACCGCCTACTCGGATATTGAAGCCGCCATCAGGGCGATCAACAGTGTCAAACTCGATTATTATTTGCTGAAGCCCTGGCACCCGCCGGAAGAAAAACTTTTCCCGGTGGTCAACGAGTTGCTCGATGACTGGCAGGCGCTTTACAAGCCCGATCATGAAGCGACACGCATTATCGGTTTTCAATGGTCGCCCAAATCGCACCGGCTCAAGGAATTTCTGGCCGGAAACCTGGTACCCTACATCTGGATGGATGTCGAAAATGATGCCGAGGCTGAAAAATATCTGGCCAGCGCTCATGCCTCCAGGTCCGGCTTGCCGCTGGTGGTATTTAAAGATGGTTCCTTTATGAATGATCCGGAGGTGTCCGACCTGGCCGCCGCTGTAGGACTCAAGCAAAAGGCCAGTAAAGAAATGTACGATGTGTTGATCATCGGAGCCGGACCGGCCGGACTGGCCGCTTCGGTATACGGGTCGTGCGAAGGGCTCAAAACAGTGCTGATTGAAAAGAGCAATCCCGGCGGACAGGCCAGCAGCAGCGCCCGTATTGAAAATTATCTTGGTTTTCCCAGCGGTCTTTCCGGGGCCGAGTTAGCCCGCCGGGCCATGACCCAGACGCGGCGCTTCGGCACAGAAATTCTGACCCCCGCCGAAGTACAAAGTATAACCGTTAAAGACGGATATAAAATCACCCTTTTGACCAACGGTTCGGAGATACACAGCAAAACAGTGGTGATCGCCACCGGCATCGCTTATAAGCGGATTGAAATTCCGGGGCTGGAAAAATTCAGCGGGGCGGGGATTTATTACGGTAATGCGGCAGTGGAAGCCCAGGCCTGCCGGGGCGAGATCATCTACATCGTCGGCGGCGGTAATTCCGCCTGCCAGGCCGCCATGTACATGAGCAAATTTGCCGGCGAAGTAAATATCCTGATCAGGCGCGATAAACTGACGGAAACAGCCGCCAATTACCTGGTGGAAAATATAAACTGTACGCCAAATATAAAAATAACCGGCAATACCGATGTCGTTGCCTGCGGCGGCTCAACTGTTCTGGAAAATATTACCCTTAAAGACAGGAACAGCGGGGCAGAAAAAACTGTGCCGGCCAAGGCGCTTTTTATCTATGTCGGCATGAAACCCGGCACCGCCTGGCTTGACGGTTTAATACTGAGAGACGAATCGGGATTCATCTCAGCGGCAGCGATTTGACCAAAGATAATAAATTTCAAAAATTATGGGACCTGAACAGGGAACCGTTTCTGACCGAGACGAGCGTACCCGGGATTTTTGCCTCGGGGGATGTCCGTTTCGGCGCCATGAAAGGCATCTCGGCGGCGGTGGGGGAAGGGGCCATGGCCATCCGCTTCGTACGCAAATATCTGCAGGAAATGTGATCCTGCCTAACCGCATGGTGTAATTTTTTATTCCACGAAGATCTTGTGTTGATATGCAGATCGTAAAGCACCGCCGGCGAATAGCCGGTTTCCTGGGTTTACAGAAAAACATTCTGGCTCTGCTGGCCATGGTAATACTGGTGGGGCTGGGGGAAAAGATGGCCGAGCGGTTTCTACCGCTTTACCTGATGGCCCTGGGCGGCGGCGCGTTTTCGATCGGTTTGCTGAACGGTCTGGACAATCTCCTCAGCGCCCTGTATTCATTCCCCGGCGGTTACGCCAGCGATAAACTGGGCTACAAACGCGCCCTTTTGCTGTTCAATCTGATTGCCATGGCGGGTTATGTGGTGGTGATCGTTATCCCCAGTTGGCAAGCCGTCATCCTGGCGCAATCCTGTTCGTTTCCTGGACGGCCATCTCATTGCCAGCCACGATGGATATGGTGGCGACCGTTTTACCGCGGGAGCAAGCGGACCATGGGTGTGTCGCTGCACTCGCTTGTCCGGCGTATTCCGATGGCTTTGGGGCCCCTGATTGGCGGCGCACTGATCGGTGCATTCGGAGAAAGGCAAGGTGTGCGTCTCGCCTTCATCGTCGCCCTGCTGCTGGCCGGCGTGTCGCTCATATTGCAGCAGGTAATGATTTCCGTTGAAAAACGGACTCCTGCCGAGAAACGTACAGGGTCCTACGGCCCGGCCCTGCTCAGTACAGCCGTTGCGAAACCTGCTGGTAGCGGATATACTGGTGCGTTTTTGTGAGCAAATTCCGTATGCTTTTGTCGTGATCTGGTGTGTCAGCATCAACAAGATTACGCCGCTGCAATTTGGCTTGTTGACGACAATCGAGATGATGACGGCGATGCTGGTATATGTTCCGGTGGCTTATCTGGCGGATAAGAGTACCAAAAAACCATTCGTGGTGACAACGTTTGTTTTTTTCGCAATTTTTCCCGCTGGTATCTACTTGCCGCAAAGTCATTCTGGGTAATGGCTGTTGCTTTCGCAATCCGCGGGCTGAAAGAGTTTGGCGAACCCACACGTAAAGCGTTGATAATGGATTTAGCCCCGGACGGGCAGAAAAGCGGCGACGTTTGGATGTGTACTATCTCATCCGAGACATTATCGTCTCCATCGCGGCCTTTGGCGGGGCGTTGCTCTGGGACTCCTCAACGGTAGAACTGATCATAGCCACCCTCGGGGCAGGGCAGGATCTTTTGCCATTCTTCAACTCCATTGCTTCGCCGGCAACCAACTTCCTGGTCGCTTTCGGTTTTGGGTTGGCGGGAACAGTCTATTTTCTTCTGTTCGGCCGTGATTCAGGCCGGGCTGCAATTGCCGTTACACAGGACATGCGGGCAGGAAGTAAAGGACCATTTGGTGACGTGGATCGTGAAACGTAGTGCATGGGCTCGCTGCCTTACTTGGTTTCGTGTCGCTCACGGGCGTTGCGGGACTGACTCTCGGCGGCGGATTCGGTTATCTGACCAGGCGCTAGAGTTGGACGACGGACAATGTGACCGGCATCGATTATGTGCTTCATCCAGTCGGTCCTGAGGTAGTTGGCGGCATTGTCGCCTGGCCGGCCAGCGATGCGCCAAAGGTGCTTGAGTTGTACCGTACACTTACCGAGAAATCCCCGCTTGAACTTACACTTGCCCTGCTGATGCGCCCCGCGCCTCCTGCACCATGGCTGCCCAAAGATATGCATGGGAAGCCGATCGTAGCTTTAATCGCCTGTTACAGTGGAAAACCCGCTTAAATCGCCGGCTTCCAGGCGTTCCCAAGGGAGCGTCGGTGCTAGATCTATCACTTCTTAATTAATTCTTTATACCAACTCGGTTTTGAGCCAACCGGGGAGAATATTCGAGCAATATTTTTAAAAAATACTTGAAAATTTATGAAACATTTGTTATATAACATACGTTTGCTAACGTATGTTATATAACATTAGTTATGGAATAATGAGATATGCCACCTAAAATTAAGTATACAAGAGATGAAGTGATAGGGGCAGCCCTGAGCGTGGTGGAGGAAATCGGTCTGAACTCGCTGACCGCTCGAAACGTCGCCTTCAAACTGGATTCCTCAACAGCGCCCGTCTACAATCACTTTGCTACAATGGATGAGTTCGCCGTGGTGATGGCGGAAACACAGACCGTCTTGAATTCATCTCCCGATCTTACACCGTCGGGTTCTTCTGAATATGGGAACCGGCGTCGCTATGTTTGCCCACGAGCACCGCCGGCTTTACAGGGCCCTTATGATGGAAGGGGACAACTTTAGTGATGTTGTCCAGGAATTCCTCGATACTCTGGAATCCGAGTTGACCAAGGACAGTGATTCACGTCGCTATCAGACAGTGAGCGGTACGTACTCCTGAGGAAAATGTGGACATTTACCCATGGCCTGGCCTCGCTGATCTGTGTCGGGTTAATCAAGGACTGCGATCAGGATTATATCACAAACCTTGCGGATTGGGCACTGATTTTATCGGTGCACGCTGGCCGAACACAGGAGCGATGCCAAAAGTGAATAACCATGAGAACAAAACATGAAAACAAGTCAAATTAATCAACACGTTGACCATTTTAGAAGGGGGTAATTATGAGAAGCAAACAACTTTACGGAATAGTAATATCTTTAGTTCTATTCCTGTTCGCAGCTGTATCGTATGCACAAAGTACCGGTAGCAATATTTACTGGCATATCGATCCAAATGTCAAGACCTGTTCGATGGTCATTAATTCTTCACTGACGCAAGCCCAGTGGCATAAATTCACTGAACAGACTGGCGCAATGGTGTCATTTAAATCACTGGCACCAGCAAAAACTCTTGGCAAAATGAATTTTAATATTGCCATTAATAACTCGTACACTCCCGTCAACCAGCACGATCCTGCCTGGATCAATACATTTACCCATCCTGATGCAGACTGCCCTTTAGGCGATGTGATATCAATTCCGACGATTCGGGCAAGTATGGGAGTATCCGATAATATGGATGTTGGCGGTTATTGGACTACTGCCCCGGGTGCCAATTACGGTCTGGCGGGTGGAGAATTTAAATATGCATTCTTACAAGAATCTGAAAAATATCCTGCAGCAGCCGTAAGGGCGAGTGTTTCAATGCTCACTGGGGTCCCCGACTTTAATATGAATATTTATAGCGTCGATTTAATAGCAAGTAAAAAAATTGCCATCTTAACTCCATATATTGGATTCAAACAGAGCCTGGCAGTAGGAACTGAAACAACCTCCAAGGTAGATCTGGCTAAAGAAAGCGTTTTAATTGCACAGGGATATGCTGGAGTAGCCTATTCTATCTGGGCACTCAACATGGCAGCTGAATATAATGTCTCTACTGTAAACACCTTTGCTTTTGTTATTGGATTTAATCTTTAGGCCGAGAGTGTGCGAAACTTGGTTGGTAAATTGAAGCGACTAAGCAACAGTATAGCACACTATTACTTTCTGATAGGGAAATGGTTAAAGGGTAATTGGTAATGAATTCAGATTGACCGCGGATGGACGCAGATCTTCGACGCAGATAAAATTAACAGATTATCTCTGTTTTAATTTATTTAAATTATAATGATTCTCGAATAACATCCCTTCAGGGATGATATATTTCTAGATCAATAGATTAGCCTTATTCGTTGTAGTCCCGCAGGGACGTAATATTTCGTGCCTGGCGGCACTATACATTAATTACCATGATATCCTTTTTCTAGAATATATTGTTCACTGCCGGGACAGTGATATACTTATTCTATATCCTTATACTTCCTCAAATTCTCTTCATACAATTGTTTATGTTTTTCCAGCAGCTGCTGAAAACGGGGATAGGGACGCAGATTATCATACAGGGCAGCATTTTTTAACCACAGATAAAATGATTCTTCTCTTTTTTTAAGCCATCCAAAATCTTCTTCCAGATACTGTATGAATTCATCGTACATTCCAAATTGATTATAGAAGCGCATAATAAAGAAATCGGTGCTAACGTTAGGATCGGGTTTAACGTATGTCTTCAAGGCCTTATCTTTTTCTCCTGCGAGTATATATTGTAATGCTCTCAGATATCTGGTGCGGGCAGAAGCCGAGTCAAGTTTTTCATATTGCAGACAGATTTCCCGAAACTGATCGTATTTTTTCAGGTCAAACAATACGCGGGCATAATATTGCAGGGAAGTTAAATCTTCCGGATACATCTCCAGGGTCTTTTTATAATAAATCTCGGCCTGGTCCAGTTGCCCCATATTCCAATATGATGTTGCCAGCATAGGATATACTGAAGTTTCAAGCGGATCAATTTCGATTACCCGCAACAAGTATTTTACCGCTAGATCATAGAGTCCTCTTTGGACTAAAAAGAAGCCAAATTGCTGATTATTGTATATATCGTTTTTATCTAACTCAATGCTCCGTTTAAGATATTGATAAGCTTTTTCTAAATCTCCCTTGGTCTGATAAATATTTCCTTTAACTCTATTGATCTCAGCTGATCCGGGATCCAGACGGTAAGCAATATCCAGATAATGTTCCTGTAATTTCATGTACTTATCTTTTTCTTCAGCGGTTTTAACAAGTAGAAAATAATAGGTATTATACAGATCGGAGAGTTGGGTATAGGCTGGTGCGTAATTGGAATCCAGTTCAATGGCTGTCAATAGCATTTTTTCCGCTGTGGTAAAATCTGCCATATCGCTGCTATTTAAAAATTTCTTATTATGGTAATACTTTCCTTTAAGGTAATATTCATAGGCAGCGGTATTTGCCGGTCTTTCCGTCTTGATCTTTTCTTCGTCTGCCGCGGACAGTTTGGTCAATAATATCCCGGTAACCACCCGGGCTATTTCATCCTGCACGTTCAGGACATCGTCGAGTTCACGGTCGTAGTCGTTGGCCCACAGATGGTAATCATCCTCGGCCTTGATCAGTTGAACCGTCACCCGGACACGGTTGGCGGCCTTGCGGATACTGCCTTCCAGCAGATAGTGTACATTGAATTCCCTGGCGATCTGGGGGATTGTTTTAGCGGTATTTTTAAACTGCATGACCGAATTGCGGCCGCGGACTCTGATTTTGTCCAGCCGGCTCAGGTTGGTGGTGAGTCTGTTCGGTCATACCGTCACAGAAATATTCCTGGTCCTGGTCCGGACTGAGATCGTCAAAGGGCAAAACGGCGATTGATTTTACCAGCTCGGTCTGATCCTGCCGGGATAAATGGCTGATGACGAAATAGCCGGCAACCAGGAGTAAAAGTACTAACAGAATAGCGACCGTAAGCAGGCGTGCTGATTTGAAAAGTGATTGCCCGGGAAGCATTTTTTCTTCTGTTCTGACCGAAGTTTTGCTTTTAGATTCAGATTCTTTTTTTAAGCGATGGAGGTCGACGATCAATTCATCTGCATGCTGGTAGCGATCGGCCGGATTTTTTTGTAAACATTTATTAATTATCCTTTCCAGATCCAGCGGTATGCCGCTGCGCAGTGCGGTAACCGTTTGCGGTTCTTCGTTAATAATCGAATAGATGATCGCTTTCTCGTATTCACCTTTAAAAGGGATTTGTCCGGTCAGCATTTCATGCAGCACCACCCCCAGAGACCAGATATCGGTCTGCTGATTGACCTCCTCCCCGCGGGCCTGTTCAGGGGACATGTAAGCAACCGTGCCTAAGGTTACACCCTCTTTGGTAAGTTTGGATCTGAGTTGCTAATTTGGCCAATCCGAAATCTACTATTTTGACCAGGCCATCGTCGGTAATCATAATATTGGCCGGTTTGATATCGCGGTGCACGATTCCTTTTTTATGTGCTTTATCCAGTCCTTGGGACACCTGAATAGCGATATCGATTGCTTCTTTTATATCCAGTGGTTTTTGTTCAATTTTCTTTTTCAGTGTCATACCCTCGCAATAGGACATGGCGATGAAACATTGGCCGTCTGAGGTTTCATCGATTTCGAAAACCGTACATATATTGGGGTGTTCAAGTTTAGAGGCGGCCTGGGCTTCATGGATGAATCTGTTTTTTGCCTCGGGGTCGCGGGTCAGTTCGGGAGGTAATAATTTGAGGGCGATTATTCTTTGCAAGCGGGTATCTTCGGCCTTATATATTTCACCCATACCCCCCTGACCGATTTTTTCGAGGATTTTATAATGGGAGATAGTTTTATCGATCAATTAGCCTTCCTTCAGTTTTTAAATCGACAAAAATCAGTTCCGGAACCGTGTTTATTTAAAGTAGATACATAAAAGAGTTTGGGTATTAAAGCATAATATATTAATTAACTTTTGATGATATTGCAATATTATTGGGGAATTTGATTTATTGTTGCGGATTATGATTAATTGACCGCGGATGAACGCAGATCTTCGACGCAGATAAAATTAACAGATTTTCTCTGTTTTAATTTATTTAAATTATAATGATTCTCGAATAACATCCCTTCAGGGATGATATATTTCTAGATCAATAGATTAGCCTTATTCGTTGTAGTCCCGCAGGGACGTAATATTTCGTGCCTGGCGGCACTATACATTAATTACCATGATATCCTTTTTCTAGAAATATATTGTCCCTGCCGGGACAGTTTGTTTTTCTACTAATCTAACATAGATTAATTCTGGTATGTTTTTAGTCTGCGCGCCGCTAGGCGTCTGGGATCAAAATAAAGAAGCCGGCAGAATATTCGCCAGCTTCCAGGCACTCCCAAGGAGGCGTCGGCGCTAGCTCTATCATTGTAAATGGTAATTACTTCAATAATAACATTTTTCGTTCAGCACTAAAACCGTATACAGTTGAAATTCTATAAATATAGATACCGGTGGAATATCTGGATCCATCAAATTCATAAATATATGAACCAGAATTTAAATTCATGGTTTCTGATTCAATTAGCTGACCGGAAATTGTATAAATGGTGATCGTTACCTGATTAGAAAATTAATTTATGAATGTCATCCAATATTTTGCAGTATATCAATAAAGTCAGGAAATATATTTTTGACTGAATATAATTAACCGCAGACGCTTAGCGCGTAGATTAAAAATATAGATGTTAAGATTATAATAAAGATGAAAAATATGGCTGATATTTCCTTGCATAAATTGAATATCTGTTTATATTGTATATAGTATGCCAGCATCTTCCAGACAACATTAGCGTTAATCTCTCTAATATTTTGACTAAAGCTGGTAATAATTCCTTCGTTTCAAGAGTGAAAAGTTATATCAGTTATATAAATGTGTCAAGAGTACTGAAAATAGAATTCGCCATTACACTGGATGGATATATTCTGCGAAGTCTATAAATACTAAGATGTTATCCAGATGTTGACCTTTCAGAACAATCAGACCAGCATAAAAGGGGAGAAAAAATGAAAAATTTTTTATTTTTCTTAGCGCTAATTCTGCTTTTCTACCAACTGACGTATGCCCAGGACCTCACCGACGATCCTCTGGCTGAATCTTACATCATTCAGGTGGGGGGCGGCAACGAAATGATCGCGCTCAGTGACGGAACAATAAGCATTTACAAGTATTTCCAGGGCCAGGCTGTTTATGCCCGTGATACGCTCGTAGAGGTTTTGTCTTATTCCCCTCCGGATTATGTACTGTTCAGTGATTTTATCTGTGACGATTTTGATAATGACGGAGTTGAGGAAATTGCCGAAGGCTGGATCGATAATACCAATAAACAGGTTCACTATTCTCTGCTTAAACCGGATCAATATACACTGAGTATCGACAGCTGTGGCCAGATGGGAAAAAACTATTGAGGGGACTGTCTCAGGTCCGGCGGTATTTTCTGCGGGAGGTTGGCCAGTCAGTTCCCCGGTTTTGATACAATCCGGCAATTTTGATTCGGACGAGATCGAAAGAATTTATCCTGGCTTACTGGGCCAATCAAAATGATGAAGGACTGGTCCGTATTCTCCTTTTCGATGTCAATGATTCCCTGGAGGTGAGCCTGCTGGGCGATATCATTGACCAGGAGATCACCATACCACCCGATATCAACCTTTGTGAAGACCAGCTGTATCTCTTTGATATCGAATGTGCGGATTTCAACGGTGATGCGATCGACGAAGTCCTGCTGGCCGGGCGCAACGGCCTGGACGGAGGAGGCTGGGAAATGTTCGCCAACATTTATGAGTACGATACGCTGGCCACAGACCTTGTATTGAAATCACACATGCCTTTGTATACCAATACGAATGCATTATTTGATATCACCAATATAAATGTTGCGGCAGGCCATTTCATATCTGCTGAAAAGGAAAATGGTGTAATCAGTTTTCACCGTAATTTTCCCAGCGCCGTCTGGGGAGATGCCTTGACTGATACCATCTCCCATATTCTGGTGCCCTTTGAAGCAGATCAAAGTTTGCAGAACATCACGGTTGGCGACCCGGTCTTTCAACTACAGGATACTGTGGGCGTACATTGCTGGTATTATGTTACCAGTGTGCTGCAAGCTGCTGATGTGAACGGGGATGATCTTGATGAAATTATCTCTACGTATTCCAGAACAAGCCTCAAAACATTCAAAATATATCAGGAAACGGGCTCTCTTGATCTGGCAATCTGGGCGGATCTGTCAGGAATAGCCGAAGAAAGACTTGGTGCTCTGACGGTCGGTAATGTCATCCTCGACAGCGCGGGAACGGCTCCCTGGATGGAACTGGTGATTGTGAATCAATATCCGCATTATAATTCCAGTTTATATGAGATTCAGTATGATGAAGCGGGCACTTTTACCGGTCTTGAATTCAAGGATCAGATGTCCTATATATCAAGCGGGGACTGGGACAAGACCGAACCTTTGCTGGCTGCGGAATTAGACGGTGACATCCGGCTGGGCAAGCCGGCCCGCTATTCACTCACCAGCATCCTGCAACCGCTGGTCATACTCAATGCACCGCCGATCCATTTTGACGTCCTGGGCGGTGAATCCTACGATGTCAGTCTCAGTTATAACGAAAATGAGGGCCAGTTCGTCTCCCATTATGCCAAGGAAAGCAGCCAGTCCACGGAGGTTACTTCTGAATTTACGCAGGACTGGGGGACGTCCAAGTACATTGAAGGCGGGGGCAAGTTACTGGGGTGTATCGGTCAGTGCACACCTGACTGAAACATACGGCAAACAGTTCTCAAAATACGGCGGACATTCGACCACGGTAACCGTTTCGATTGCCGTGGATGCCAGGGAGGACGACCGGATTTATGCCACGGTGATGGATTATGATTTATGGGAATATCCGGTCTACGGCAATGCTGAATTACGCGGTCATGTGCTGGTAGTTCGTCCGCTGGTGACCGAGAACCGCTGGTTCCCCAGCAAAAGCTGGAGCGGGTATGCCTATATCCCGTCGCATGAGGTCGGCAATATTCTTTCTTACCGTGAATATCCGCTGCTCACCGATAATCCGGATGTCGACGAAAAAATCAAGGGTAACTATGACAACAGTTTTGTCCTGGATGCCAATTCCAGTTATGACTGGTCGCTGCAGTTTGATGATTTTGAAACCAACCAGGCCAGCACCTCCAAGAGTTACAGCCGCGAGTGGGGTGTTGACGTGGATGTCTGGGGATCGGGATACAGTTTGAGCAGCAGTTACAGTCAGAATGAAATCTCCACGCATAAAACAGATGTGGCCAGTGGTCTGAATCTGGGTGTGCATCTTGACGGCATCGATATGGGCATCGGTGAAGTAAGTTATATTGTCACACCTTATACTTACTGGGCTACCAATGGCGCCCTGGTCGTGGATTATGCAGTCAGGCCTGAAATTGCCCCGCAGGGGGGAACAGAGACCTGGTGGCAGGTCAATTACAGTCATCTGGCTGATCCGGCCTTTATTCTTCCCTGGCGATATGATCCGGAAAAGGGATTTACCTTAGAGGATGAAGCCAAGCGTCAGCAGACCAAAGATCTGGTTTTCCTGCCCGCGGATCCCAGGGATGGTGATATTATCCGCATCCAGCGCCCGTGTTCATAATTTCAGCCTGATCCCGACACCCGGTCCCATGAGTGTGAAGTTTTATATCGGCGATCCGGATAATGGCGGCACTCTGATTGTCGGGACTGGGGGAGAAGAACAGGTTCTGACCGAAGAGGCAATTCCGGCCAGGGGCAACCAGTTGGTGGAAATGCTATGGCAGATTCCGGCGGGACTGCCGACTTATCCGCGGATTTATGCGGTAATCGATAGGGACGATGCGCTTCCGGAGATACATGAGAATAATAACAAATCATGGGCGATTTTGCAGAAATCGACTTCGACAGCTCTTCCTGCGGAAGAAAATATCAGCTGGAATTATTCTTTGCAGCAGAATTATCCCAATCCCTTCAATCCAATAACCAATATCCAATTTTCAATTCCCAAATCTGAATTGGTTACTCTGGAAATTTATAACCTGCTCGGGCAGAAAGTGGCCACACCGGTGAATGAAAAACTGGATGCAGGATCGCATACAGCCTACTGGAACGCTGCGGGTTTTGCCAGCGGGGTGTATCTGTATCGTCTGCAGGTTGGAAAGTATTCGGAAACGAAGAAACTTATTCTGATAAAGTAGTACTTTTTCAAGCAGCGAGAGAAGGGCAAAGGGAAAAAGGATAAAAGGCTAAGAGGTTAAAAGGTTAAAAGGATAAGAGGTCAAAAGGTTAAAAGGCTAAGAGGCTTAGCCTCTTGCCCTTTGTAAAGAAAGCCGGCGAATGAATCGCCGGCTTCAGGCGCTCCCAAGGGGACGGCGGCAGATTGGTTGTATGCTTGGACGCGTAATCCTATGGTGCTTGCAGCTGGCTTTCTTCCTGACGTTGGGGATCTGGTTTCAGTCAATGCTGTTTGTGCTTTGGGTACTCATCCTGTTTGCACCGGCATTGCTTTTCTTCGTGAAAGTGTATGACGAACGGGAATTGGAGATTCGCTTCGGGGCATCGTATTTGGAGTACAAATCCAGAACGCCGATGTTGTTCCCAAGAAAACCAAGGGGTTGAACGATGTGCCGCCCAACCAGCGGCTTAAGTCGCGAATCGCCGATTTCCTGGCCGATCTGATGATCCTCCCGGCGTCGGGAATCGATGGGTTTCAAGACCTTCGGTTTCGCTGGCGGACGTGAGGATATCTGGGAACCGGAAAAGGACGTCTACTGGGGCTCCGAGAAAAAGTGGCTGGATGACAAACGCTACTCCAGTGAGCGGAACCTGGAAAATCCGCTCGCTGCCGTGCAGATGGGGTTGATCTACGTCAATCCGGAAGGCCCGAACGGCAATCCGGATCCGATCGCGGCGGCCAGGGATATCCGTGAAACCTTCGCTCGCATGGCCATGAATGACGAAGAGACGGTGGCCCTCATCGCGGGCGGCCACACCTTCGGCAAGGCCCATGGCGCCGGAGATGCGAAACTGATCGGGCCCGAGCCCGAAGCCGCCGGCATCGAGGAGCAGGGCCTGGGCTGGAAGAGCAGTTTTGGTAAGGGCAAAGGCGGCGATACAATCACCAGCGGCCTGGAGGTTACCTGGACCACCACGCCAACGAAGTGGAGCAGCAACTTCTTCTGGAACCTGTTCGGCTACGAATGGGAACTTACCAAGAGTCCCGCTGGCGCGCATCAGTGGCAACCGAAGGGTGGGGCAGGCGCAGGCACAGTGCCGGATGCCCATGATCCGTCGAAGCGTCACGCACCAACCATGCTGACCACGGACCTCTCTTTGCGGTTCGATCCTGCCTACGAAAAGATTTCACGGCGCTTCATGGAGAATCCGGATCAGTTTGCGGACGCATTCGCACGAGCCTGGTTCAAGCTGACTCACCGCGACATGGGCCCACGCGCACGCTATCTCGGCCCGGAGGTACCGGCCGAAGAACTTATCTGGCAGGACCCCATCCCAAAGGTCAATCACAAACTAATCGATACAAAAGACATCGCCTCCCTCAAGGGCAAGATCATGGCTTCTGGCTTGTCTGTCTCGGCGCTGGTTTCGACCGCCTGGGCGTCGGCGTCCACCTTCCGTGGCTCCGACAAACGCGGCGGTGCCAACGGTGCCCGCATTCGTCTGGTGCCACAGAAGGATTGGGAAGTCAACCAGCCTGCCCGACTGGTGAAGGTGCTCAAAACACTGGAGGGCATCCAGAAAGCGTTCAACAACAAGCAGACCGGCCGCAAGAAGGTGTCACTGGCTGATCTGATCGTTCTGGCCGGTTGCGCGGGTGTCGAGCAGGCTGCCAGGAAGGCTGGTCATAAGGTGACGGTTCCCTTCACGCCGGGACGGATGGACGCCTTGCAGGAGCAAACCGATGCGGCCTCCTTCGCCGTGCTCGAGCCGGTTGCGGACGGTTTCCGCAACTACCAGAAGACCCGTTTTGCCGTATCGGCCGAGGAGTTGCTGATTGACAAGGCGCAATTGTTGACCCTGACTGCACCCGAAATGACGGTGCTGGTGGGCGGTATGCGCGTCCTGAAAACCAACATCGGAGGGTCCCAGCACGGCGTCTTTACCAGGCGGCCAGAGACGCTCAGCAATGATTTCTTCGTTAATCAGCCGATTACGTTAAGCATGGCACATAGAGGTTTTGCTTAATTTGAAAACAAGTGCACTGAACTCGTTTCGTTCAGTGCAACTTGAAAGTTTTTAGCGGCACAGACTAGCCGCATTCGGATAGTTGGAATTGCTGGATTATTTGTATATGGATGATTTTATGAAGCGGATTCGATGGATTTGGATTCTCCTGGCTATATATGCAGTGCCGCTGGAATCGGGAATTAACCAGAAACTCCTGATTCTCAGCGCTGACGGCTGCCGTCCGGACGCCCTGTTGCAAGCCGAAGCCGCAAACCTTCTCGCTCTGGCTGACAGCGGCTTGTATACCTGGTGGGCTTTGAGCCGGCCGCCCACCAAAAGCGGGCCGTGCTGGTCTTCGATCTTCACCGGCGTTTGGAACGACAAGCACGGTGTCACGGACAACACCTTCGCCAACTCCAGGTTCGACCAATACCCCCTGTTATTCGCGCGGTTTAAGGACGCATATCCAGATTTTTATTCCGGATGGTTTGTTTACTGGCCGAATCTGGGTACCGACATGCCCCACGGCGCGGATGTTGCGGCCGGAGACTGGTCCGATGCCAATACCCTGGAACGGGCCATTGACTTATTGAGTGAAGAACAAACCGACGCGCTGTTTGTTCATTTCGGCGCCGCTGACGCTGCGGGGCATGCGGCGGGTTTCGATCCGGAAAATCCCGGCTATCTCAACGCCATTCATGTCGCGGACGGCCAGGTCGGCCAGGTGATTTCGGCCATGAAAGCGCGGCCGAATTTTTCAAACGAACATTGGCTGGTGATCGCCCTGACCGATCATGGCGGGTACACCACCCATCATGGCGGCACGATGATCGAAGAAATGCGCACGTTTTTCATCATATCCGGGGATAGCCGTGCCGCGCGGAGAGATACCGCACGATTGGATAAGTAAGTCATATCAGGTTCCGCCTTATGGTTTGCGCCTGAACGGAGCCGGAGAGCATGTCACCATTCCGGATCGTGCTGATTACCATTTCGGTTCCGCTCAGGACTTCACCGTCGAATTGTGCATCCGGACGGCCGGCTGGTCCGGCACCCCGGTTTTGTTTGCCAATAAGGACATGAGCGACAAAAAGAATCCCGGGTTTGCCCTGGTATTAATTGACGAGGGCAAATGGCAGGTCAATGTAGCGGATGGAACTAACGAAAAAAACATATCGGGGCCCATTATCGCCGATGACCACTGGCATCACCTCACCGCCGTATTCCGGCGCGGAAGCACTCTCACGCTGTTTCAGGACGGAATCAAAACCGGGGCCGTGGACATATCGGGGATAGGGAGTGTGGACACGCCGTACGGATTCGTTCTCGGCCAGGACGGCACCAGCAGCAGAACCACGTTTGTCCCGGGCAGTATTAACGAAGTCCGCGTCTGGAAAACGGCACTTCCGGACATCCAGGTTCAAAGACTGGATATTCACACCGGTCACGCCGGAACATCCCAATTATTCCGACCTGCTCGGCTATTGGAAAATGGACGACGGGCAGGGAACATTGATCAAAGATTCGAGTCAGCCCGCAAACGACGGGGCATTCACGGGGACGAATCCGGAGTGGATCTTTCCGGATACAACCGTCGAAACCCTGGCTTTCGATTCCTGCCAAACCGCCAAGACCGTTGACCTGACCGTCACCGCCCTCGTACATTTTGGTATTGAAATCAAGCCGGAATGGAACCTGGATGGAAGAAATCTTATTCCGGAGCAATCGCCGGAGGCGGTCCGGGAATTAGCGGATCTGCCGGTCTCGCCCGTGATACTGGAGAATTATCCAAATCCCTTTAATTCAATTACCAAAATCCAATTCTCAATTCCCAAATCTGAATTTGTCTCTTTGGAAATCTTATAACCTGCTGGGTCAGAGATTGGTGACGCTAATCTCAGCAAAATTAAATTCTGGATCGCATGAATACGAATGGCAGGCAAATAGTCTACCCAGTGGGATTTATTACTGCCGGATACAGGCGGGTGAGTTTGAGCAGGTGCGGAAGATGATTTTACTCAGGTGATAGATAAGAAGGGTAAAGAAGGGACAGAGGGACGAAGGTACAAAGGGACAAAGGGACAAAAAAAGTAGCTGAGCACATTAGGAATGAAAAACAAAATGTCATCCCGGACTTGATCCGGGATCTATATGAGAAGGGTAAAGAGGTCAATAGGATAAAAGGATAAAAGGTAAAAAGGATAAAAGGCAAAAATGTTAAGAGGATAAAAGATAAAAAATAAAATGATAATAAAACTTGTTATCCCCTTGTTCTATTAACCTTTTACCCTATTATCCTTTTACCTATTATCCTTTTTACCTTTTATCCTCTTTACCTTTTAATTTTTATCCAAATAAGGAAGCCAGATAAAATAACCGGCTTCCAGGCGCTCCCAGGGGGGCGTTGCCCGAAAGATCTATCGATGTAAATGGTAATCAGTTCTTACTCCTACTACATAACGTTCGAAGCATAAAAAATTATACATGTTTTAAATAGTAGTAGGTATATTCTTTTGTCTAAACCAGTAATTTCCTTACGGCACTGGTTTCACTCCAATTTTTCCTTTGCAAATTCATTGTCGGCTGGTATTAATTCATTTATTGTAATATAAACCAGACAGTTTATAACACTTCTAGATTCAATTATATGGAGCGGAAAAAAAATAGAGATCAATCGGCTTTTTTTTGTAACTTCAGTATGAATCTTATCTCCTCTGAATTCTCTTGTTATAATTAGTATGAAAGGATAGAAAATGAAAAAACTGATATTTTTGTTATTATTACTAAATATCAATAACCTTTATGCTAATGGAATCATAAGATTCTCAGAAAGTAATTCAATTAACAAGTTTGGTGAGTATATAGTTCTTACCTCCCATTTTAGTGCACCACATATGTGCCACAGAGGATATTTATTATGTTTTTATAATTCCAATTCACATTCCTGGAGTATTCACAAATTCAATGCGCCGATTCTCTGCGATGTGCCGCAAGATTCTAATTTATGGCTTGGTACATATGGTAAGGGGATTTATAAATACCATAACGGCAATACTATTAATTTTAATATTTTAAATACGGGTGAAGGTAATATACATCAACAAAAGAATGGTCTTATGTGTAATTTTGTCAATAATATAGTTGCCGACGACTCAAGTATTTACTGTGCCACAGAATTCGGATTCTCTATTTATAATTATATTAATAACAAATGGTTCTCATTTGATAATACAAACTCCCCCTTAGAGTCACCCAATCTATCTGACATTTTTATGTCAGGGAATAAAATTTGGATGTGTTCATCTAATTACTATTACGCTTATTATGAACATGGTGATAGAAATCCCGAAAGAGGAAATATAGCATGTTACGACACCAAATTTGGAAAATGGAATATTTTCAGGGGCGCGTAAATCTTATGACGCTAATAATTCACCTGTGATCTTGAAGGGGGAAATTCCCCTGGATAATAGTAATTTTGAAAATGTACTGGTTGATAAATCGGGAAGATTGTGGTTTTCATATTTTAACGGAATCGGTTGCTATTATCACAAGAAATGGACCCTGTTTTCAGAATCAACAACCGGAATAAAGTTTCGACAAAATAAATGACATAGCAGAAAATAATAATGGAATCTGGGTTGCCACTTCATAGACGGATTATACAACTATAATATTGACAAAAAGAAATGGACTAATTATCCATCCGAAAGCGATAAAATTCCGGGTAAGGTTATCACTTCAATTTTTGCAACCTCAAATTCGTTATGGATTAAAAGCTATGGTCCCGGTCATTGGTGGGGGAAAGAAATTAATACGGATACCTCTCGTACCGTAAAAATAGAAGAAGAAGCTATTATTCATAAGATAGAAATTGACAGCGACTATGTGACGATACAATGCCGGGACAAGAATAACTGGAGGGCATTCTACAATCCTTTTTATATGGAATTTCTAACAGTTTTTGAAAACAATAAATGGCAAAGCTGGGAATTAACACCAATGCTTTTTAATGAATTTATAAAAGATTAAGATTATTTATTAAATACTTTCAGTGGATCTTGATTTCAATGAACCCAATTAGATCACCTAAAATTTTAACTTAATATATCTTTCTGCCTTCTGCTAAATAACATTACTTACAGGTTGCGTGGGATCCAATTTTCAGCGTTAATTCGATGAAATGAAGTACTTATATTTATAAAGAAAAATTACATTGAAATTTGAAATTGCGAGTAATTATAATATCGCTTATACTCATCCATTTCTAGACAGACGGAGTTTTTCAAGTATATTACCTGCTAATCTGATTGAAAATTCGGGCAGTTCGTATGTTTATAAATATTTATTTGGATACCTGATAAAGATCAGCAATATGTACAAAATAATTTATGATCTCAGGCTTTATACAGGATTTGACCAGGAGGTTTATATGAACTTGGTAAAAAAATTGACCATTGCTTTCATTTTCTTTTGTTTCCCGCTTATTGGATTCGCTCAAACTGCCGATGAGTTTGTGGCCAGGGCGGAAGGCTTTAATCAGGCCGGTGAGCTGGCCCAGGCTGTGAAGGTTATGACCGAGGCGGTGCAAAAATTTCCCGAAAATTCAACTGTTCATTCCTACCTGGGCCTGTACCTGGCCACACAAGCCTTTATGACCAAAGACAATATGGAAGCGGGGCGGCTGGTCGGAAGTGCTTTTGAGCAACTGGATCGGGCTGTAGTGCTGGATGCCGGTAATCCCGTGGCCCGCTTCCAGCGCGGACAGTTGAGTATAAAAATGCCGGCATTTATGAACAAACTTGATGCGGGCATTGCAGATCTGGAAGCAGTGATAAAAATCGATCAGCAGGCCGCCGTGTAAAATTCCCCGGGAAATGATTATCAGCCACCTATGATTTTTTAGGTGAAGCGTACCAGAAAAAACAGGAGAAAGAAAAATCCATTGCGGCCTGGGAGAAAGTGATTGAAATGGTTCCAGGAACAGCCCTGGCCGAAGAAGGCGCAGGAAAATATAGCAGCATTAAATAAACCGGAATCGACAGCCTCGTTAAATCTGGAAAAATATACGGATAAAACCGATGCTGAATTCAACCAGGCTTTAAGTAAGGAACCGGATAATGCAGAATTGCTGATAGTATTAGGTAAAGCACACCTGGATGCGGGAAATTATGAAAAAGCTGCCGAGGTATTACGCAAAGCGATTCACAGCGATTCTACCAGAGTGGAAGCATACAAATTACTTATTCAAAGCATTGGTGCAACTGCAGAGCAGGGGTATGATCAAAGAATCTATAA
>CAVZSQ010000024.1:0-49199 GCA_963777955.1 Calditrichia bacterium | reverse complement strand
GGAGGATTCTCCGGTTGATCCCATCTCCACCTATGCCATAACCAAGTATGAAGCGGAAAAGTATGTGGCCGAAAAAGAAAATGCCATCAACCTGAGATTTGCCACGGTTTTCGGGGTAAGCACCAGGATGCGTATGGATCTGATGGTCAATGATTTCACCTATAAAGCCATCAAAGAAAGAGCACTGGTCTTGTTTGACAGTTTTGCCAAGCGGACCTTTATCCATATTGATGATGCAGTCGAGTGCTATCTTTTCGCTCTGAATAATTTTCAGAAAATGAAAGGGCAGGTTTTTAATGCCGGCGGCGAAAATCTTAATTATTCAAAAAAGGAAGTAGCCAATCTGATCAAACAAAAAATCAATTTTGATATCATTGATTCCGAAATAAAGGATCGCGACCTGCGGCACTACTTCGTCTCGTTCATTAAACTTGAAAAACTCGGATTCACTCCCCGCCGCAGCCTGGAACAGGGTATCGATGATCTGATCCGCTTATTCAATTTTTATGAATATTATTCTCATTACAAAATCATATAATCTGCATAACTGTTAAGCGGGATTATTATATATGAGCATGAGCGATAAAAAACTGGCCATCAATGGCGGCAAGCCGCTGCGCAGTAATCCGGTGATCATTCACAAACCGTTTCTTGATGATGACGACAGCAGGGCGGTTGCTGATGCGCTGAAATCGACATTTATCAGCGGTGACGGACCCTGCTGTCGTGAATTTGAATCAAAATTTGCAGCCTACCTGGGCGTCAAACATGTTTTCTTCACTACCTCATGTACGGCAGCGCTGGACCTGGCTTTTATGATCAAAAATTTTCCGGCCGGCAAGGAGGTCATTGTCCCGAATTTTACCTATACCTCCACGGCGCTCGGCCCTATTTTAAATAACCTGAAAATCACCCTGGTCGATGTCTATGCCGGTAACGGGAATATCGATGTTCATAAGATCGAAAAAGCGGTTAACAAAAACACGGTAGCCATTGCTCCGGTCGACTACGCCGGCAATCCGGCCGAGATGGACGAGATCAATGAAATAGCCGACAGACACGGATTATATGTTGTACACGACACGGCCCAATCCATTGGTGCCCTTTATAAAGGACGCAAAACCGGGACACTGGCCCATGTCAGTACATTCAGTTTTCATGGTACCAAGAATATCACGACCGGCGAAGGGGGTGCCATAGTTACCGCTGACGATCAACTGGCCGAGATAATCAAGATCATGCGGGAAAAGGGAACGGATAAATATTCTTTTATTTCCGATGCCAGAAAAAAAGGGTATTATGAATACGTCGATGTGGGCAACAGTTATGTCCAATCCAACATCCTGGGTGCGCTGGGCGTAACCCAATTGCAAAAACTGGAATTCATTAACAGCCGCCGCCGGCAAATCGCGGAATATTATCTCCGGGAATTAGCTGGCCTTGAGCAAATCGATTTACCGCTGATTACCAAAGATAGTCAGAGCAACTGGCATATCTTTTATATTCTGGTACCGCCGCAGCATAAAATCTGGATGATCGATGCTCTGAAAGCCGAGGGTGTCATGGTCAATGTTCATTACTCCCCTCTGCATTTAAATAAATACTATGAGCCGCTGGGTAAGCAGGAGCGTTTTCCCAATTCGGTTAAATTTTTTGACCGGCTGATCCGTATCCCTATGTATCCTTCCCTCACCGATGAAGAAGTGGAAGATACCGTACGGGCGATAAAAAAGGTCTTCGAGGCAATTATTTAAAAGCTTATGATTGGCAATCTGTTAAGAAAAATTGGATACTGCTACTGGCGGACGAAGTCCTTTTATCATTTTAAAGTGTACGGGCCGTACGGCGTCAGCAGTTGTATCGAAGTCATGCCGTACGCCTATATCATTCCCATCATGAGGTTATACGGCGCACGGATCGGCGACAAGTGCGGCATCGAGCGGGGACTGATATTACACCGGCCAAATCCGCAGAGGCCGTTTAAAAATCTGACCATCGGCGACCGGGTTTATATCGGGCATAGCGTAATTATTGATCTGACCGAAAATGTCAGCATCGGTAATCATTGCGCTTTTGGCGCCGCCTGCCAGTTGTGGACCCATACCGGCGACTGGACCCTGACCCGGGCCGACGAACACGAGCAGACAGGTCCGGTTTCCATCGGCGATGCCGTAATCATTTATTCCGGCAGTATTATCGCCCAGGGAGTAACCATCGGCAATTATGCCCGGATCGGAGCCGGATCAGTTGTACTCAACAATGTCGAAGAAAAATCTTTTTATGCCGGTAATCCGGCAAAATACATCCGTAACAGAGAATTCTGAAGTAACATAATAATCCTTCCATATTTTAAAAATTTATTAATCGAATACCATGCTTGATTTATTGTTTTGCGGAGCGAAAGAAGGCAGTGGCAGCAAATCATGGGCCCTTACTTCCGGCACTTTTTACGATCATCTGAAAAACAAGGTCAACATTATTGATCATATCGACTATACTGTAAAAAACCGTATTCTATTGAACATCCATAAACTGTATGCAAATATTTTCCTGTCCGAAGTCAGCCTGAGAGATCCTCTGATAAATTATCTGACCGAGAAAAAATTTGTCAGGCTGTATAAAAAATTAAAAACAGAACCTGATGTCATTTTTCACATGAGTTCTTTCTGCTTACCACTGCGTCTGGCTGCCGCCAGAGGTATTCATGTAGCTTATACCGATGCCTCTCCCCTGGGCAGTTACAAGTATGGGCTGGTAAATCATTCCGCCAGGTACCTGAAAAATTTAATCAGGTACACAGCGCAATATGCCGGCCGGTTTAAAATCATTTTCACTTTTAACGAGTGGACCAGAAAAAGTATTATAGAAGATTTTGGCGTAGCAGCAGAAAAAGTTCATAATGTCGGTTTCGGTGCAAACCTGAAACCGTACATGGGCGGAAAAAATTATGAAAATGGCCCTATCCTGACGGTGCTGCGCCGCGGCGGCGAGGAGTTAAAGGGTCTAAATCTCCTGCTGCAGGGTTTTAAAATTGCACAGGCAAAAAACCACGAACTAAAACTGGCCGTGGTCGGTACCACCGGCGAGGCCATGGCTGGTGTGACCTACTATGAAGGTTATCCCCGTTCCAAAACAATATCGTTATTTCAGGAAGCTGGCACTTTATGCCATGCCGGCTATCTTTGAGCCGAACGGTATGGTCTTCCCTGAAGCCCTGTCGTGTAAAACACCTGTTCTGGGTTTGAACCGCCTGGCCTTTCCCGAATTCGCCGGTTATGGTAAATACGGTTTCATAGTTAATCCCGACCCGCAGGAGATAGCCGATAAAATTTTATTTGCTTTGGATAATCCACAATTGCTGGAAAAAATGGGCCGGGAAGGGCAGGAATTTGCCGTCGGGCGTTATTCCTGGAATGTGGTCGTACAGAAAATGCTGGATACTATTAATAAATCTTTATCATGAATTTCCTCAAATATCTGCTGCCCTACGGGCTGGTGGTCAATTCTGCCAAAATCAAATTTCGAAAAATTATCAGAAATATACTGCCTTACGGTCTGGTCGTACTGCTGAAGCGGCGATCAGCAGGGCGGAAATATTCCAGCGAATTTCTGCAGAGGAATTATGTGAGCGACCTGACCGAACGGGAAAAGTGGGCATTACTATCATACCTGCTGCAACTGCAAAAACAGCAGGGGAGTATTCAATACCTGGAAGTAGGAACTTATGCCGGGGGTACAATCAGATTTCTGAAAGATCACACCCAATCGGTCTGTTTCACCGGTATAGATTTATTCGAAGATTTTGTTCCGGCCGCGGATAATACCCACCTGTGGACAAATTACAGCAGGGAGCAAGTGCAGCAGGCGCTTTGCGACGGCCGGGTGAGTTTGTTAAAGGGGGATTCGGTCAAGGTGCTGGCGGAATTGGGACTGAATAATAAAAAATTTGATTTCATTTTTATCGACGGAAATCATACTTACCAGGCCACCCGCAATGATTTTATTCACGCTATAAAACTGCTGAATCGTAATGGCTATATAGCTTTCCATAATTGTTCGCCGGGATTCTCCACCGAAGACCAGTGGTACGTGCAGGCTGACGGCGGACCCTGGCTGCTGACGCAGGAATTGCGGCAGAAAAAAGAATACATCCTGGAGCAGGAAGCAGACCGGCTGCGTATATTCAAATACAGCGGCCAGGTCTGACCAGACCGATCGTAAGTATGCGGGATCAAAAAATCAAGATTGCCGGCAGATCCGGATGCCAGGTTGAATTATTAAGATCGACCGGCAGGGATATAGTCAGAAAATCTTCCGCCACACGGCAGTATAACCGTCGGCTGGCGGCGCAGTGCAGCAAGCAGCGCCTGTTCCAGTCTAAGACTGAATATTTTCAACCCTTCACTACGCCCCTGGTTTACCGGCAGGCCGGGCAGAGGGAGAATGGATTATTCTGGTTTGAAATGGAGTTCATACCGGGCGAAAAATACAGTGAATACCTGGAACGCAGCAGCCTGGATCAACTGGAGCTCGCTGATCGCTAATTTTATCAGGTTCATTAAAAAAGAAATTTCTCTGGCCGAAATAAAAAAGTGTAATCCGCTGCTGCTGACCGAAAAATTAACGGCCATTAAATCAATACTGTTAAAACGGAAATTCTCCGGCAAAATATTCTTTGATAACATTCAGTACCTGTTCGGGCACATACCTGATTATCCGCTGCCGCTGGGTCTCTGTCACGGGGATTTCACCCTTTCCAACACGCTCTATTTTGCCGGTAATATTTATATGATCGATTTTCTGGATTCATTCCTGGAATCGCCGCTGCTGGATATTGTCAAATTGCGCCAGGACACCAGGTTCTACTGGTCGCTGTTAGTGGATACGGAGATACTCCCTTACCAGCGCAATAAAATCATTCAGGTGCTGAGGTATTTCGATCAACAACTCGTCCAGGCCTTTATTGAAAATCCGTTTTATGCAGCCTGGTATGATTACCTGGAAAAACTGAACCTGCTGCGGATTCTACCCTATCTGGTTGATCCACGGGAAATAAAATTTATAGAAGCCTGTCTAACTAAAAAGGAAATCTGATATGAATTTGATCATACCGATGGCCGGTCGTTCATCCCGCTTTCCCGGATTGAGACCCAAGTGGATGCTGACCCACCCTGACGGCCGGTTCATGGCCATCGCAGCCATTGCCGGACTGCGGCCGGAACGGTTCAAAAATATTTACTTTGTATATCTGCGGGAACATGAACAACAATTTCATTTCCGCAAAGGTTTTGAAGAAGAACTGGCTGATGCCGGCCTGAAAAAAAAGACGGTCATGGTGGAGTCTGGCAGCGCCTACCCGGGATCAGCCCGAGACCGTTTACCAGGCTATTTTAAAAGCGAAGATCAAAGGTCCGATCCTGATCAAGGATTCCGATAACAGGTTCAGTTGTGATATCAAATCTGGAAATTTTGTCTGCTATTACGATCTGAATCAGGCCGGGCTGGTAAAACCCAAAAATAAAAGTTACATCGTGGTGGATGATCATCAACGGGTGGTCAATATCATCGAAAAAAAAGTGATCAGTCCGTATTTCTGCGTGGGCGGGTACGGTTTTGAAGATGCCGCGCTGTTTAGCGAAATCCTGCAAAACCTGAACCTGGAGAATGACCGCTATATCAGCAACGTGATTTATCAAGGCATTCTCAATAAAGGCGTGTTTAAGGCCGTGGCGGTCAGCGATTACTGCGACTGGGGCACCCTGCAGGATTGGGAAAATTATAAACGTTCTTTTGCCACCCTGTTCATCGACATTGACGGGGTACTGGTCGAACATTCTTCAGCGCATTTCCCCCCTTATTACGGCGAATCCGGCGCACTTACGGAGAATGTGCAGGTCATCCATGAATTGCGGGCCAGTGGAAAGTTTCAGATTATCATCACCACTTCCCGTCCCGAAAAATACCGGCAGGTTACGATAAAACAATTAAAAGCCATCGGTGTTGAATACGATCAACTGCTGCTGGGTATGCTGCACTCCAAGCGGATTATCATCAACGATTACAGCAAAGCCAATCCTTACAAAAGTTGCGATGCCATCAATCTGAAACGGAATTCCAGGGAATTAAAGGAAATCTTAAGGGAGTCGCTGGGTATCGATTATGAGGAGATATAAATTAAATTCCAAATTGCCAATTACCTTGCTAATTATTAATTACAAATAATCTCGATGCTATGTTACATCAAATACGCACCACTCCGCACTCTTCAGAATGAATCCGGCTAGTTATTAGGCCGGTTGATCAATGCTGATAAAAATTATGATCACGATTATACCATCGGCGTAACGACTTTTATTGACCGCTTCGAGAGAAATTTTAAAAAACAGTTATCCCGCTTAAATTATTTATTTCCCCGGAATCAGATCCTGGTGGCGGTGAATGGTCATTACGAGCAACAGCAGCAGGCTGATACCTGGATCAGTAAAGAATTCTGCGGGCAATACGGCAATGTGGAAATTTTTACTTACGATCAACCTCAGGGTCTCAGCCGCTTATGGAATCAGTTGATCCTGCGCTCCGGAATGAAAGAATCCTTATTTTAAACGATGATCTGCTGATCGGTATTTTTTCAGAAGAAACCTGGAAGCAGCGGGGTTTTGCAAGAATCAGTGGCATTGCTGAACAACTCCTGGGCCCACTTTTTGATCAGTCGCCAGATTATCAAATTAAACGGCTGGTTTGACGAGCGTTTTGTGGAAATCGGCGGGGAAGACGACGATTTTCATGTCAGGCTTTCGATTAACGGCCTGGAATTGCCCAGGTACACATGTACCCGGAATAAGAAACCTGGGTTTGATTCCAAAGATAAATTCTTATGGACAGGCCGACAGTGCAAAAGAAAGGTATTCAAAAAAAATACAGAATTTTTATACAGAAAGTGGACGATTGCTTGCAAACCTTTTGATCAAAGTCATTATATCGATCAAGAGCCAGGGAAATTACTGGAAAGAATAAAGATATGGAAACTCCGGAGTATATATCAAGATTAGTACAAAGAAAAATTATGAAGAGAAGAAAAATTACCAATTAGAATTCATGGTCGCACCTATTTGAATGGATATTAATTAATATATATGATTTAATGAAAATAAAACTACCAAAACTTTTCAAAGATAGTTTATATGTAACCCTTTCCCAGGGAATCAATTTATGTGACCCCGGGCATTATGGGGAATTTTACTTGCCCGTTGGTTAGGAGCCGAATATCGTAGGAGTATATATTCTATTATATCGGAATATTTTCAATTCAGCCACTTTAGGTGAGTTCGGTAAAATTGGATTTTTGATGCGGGATCTAAATTCTATCGACAATCCTAAAGAATTATTTTATTATTATATCAATAAGCATCTATATATTATCCTCTTGCTTATAGCGGGTTCATTTGTTTTTTTGGGATCTGTCGAAACCAGAAGTGATCATTTCATTATAGGTATATCCAGTATAATCATAGCATATTCTGAAAGTTTTACTAATGTCCTTACAACCTGGCACTTCTATAAAGAAAGAGCACCATTTGTAGCAAATACGGCGATAATAAAAAGTATTGACCTTATTGACAGGTTTTTTCATTTTTATACTCAAAATCCCAAATTTTTATTTAATAATGGTTCCGGCATTTTACTCGGTTTGCAGGTTTAATTATATTTTATATACAATACTATCCGACTATACGTTTAAATTAAGACCATTCATTTTTCAGAGAATCAATTTTGCTGATCTTAAGATTATCTTTAAAAATACATGGATTTTTGGTTCATTATCTTTATTATCAAGTGTACAATCACAAAGTGATCCGGTTTTATTAAAATATTTGGGCTTCACTCCTCATGATTTCGGCATAATCGGAGCAGCCTCCAGAATGAAGGGCATATTGATGTTTGCCGGAGGAGCTATATTAAATGTTCTGTTTCCAAGGATGACTAAAGATTTTGCGGTCTCGACTGAGAAATTCAGTTCTACCTTTTACAGAATACTAAAACCCTTATTCTCACTGAATATCATATTTTGTTCATTCTTGATATTTTTATCAGAAAAAATAATTCTTCTTTTATACGGTAAAGCCTTTGCAGAAGCTATCCCCTTTATGGTGCTATTTTCCTTAGGGTCAATAACTCCTTTATTGACGTTATTGTCTTCAGCTGTTACTTGCTGTTGGTAATCAAAGATTTGTACTTTTAAGTACAACTATTCTTTACTTGTTATATCCGGTATTAAAAATTCTGTTGATACCGGTATTTGGTACCATCTCAATTGGCTGGTTAGAAGCGATTATTCCTTATATTAGTGCTTTATTATTTTTTTATTTTCTGAGAAATTCAATACAACCTAAAATAGGAATTAAATTACTTATTAAAATGTCGTTACTTATTATCATTGGTATTGTATTTTCGTTCATTTTAGTAGCCACTGGATATAATAATTTATGTTTTATACTTATAATAGTAGTCCTGCTGTACTTATTATTTCTTATAAATTTGGTTTTATGAATATTAGAGAAATCTTACCGGATACAGTCATAAGTTCGAACAATCAAAGTTAGAATCAAGAAAAATTCTCCGAACGAGTCATGAAAAAATAAATGTGATTTTCAGATTGTTAAATCCATTGATTAATATTAAAAATGTGATTATTGCTATTCCTAATTATATCCGTTATGTGAAAGATTTAATAAATTTTCGAAAGCATTAGATGATAAGGGAAAATTAATACTGAGTGATCTCTATCCTTGTCTGACGGACAGAACAAAGACGATAACTTTTGATCGCCACTATGTCTATCATGCTGCCTGGGCAGCACGAATATTAAATATAATCAAACCTGAAATTCATATTGATATTTCTTCTATTACTCTATTTCAGTACCATCGTTTCGGCATTTATTAAAGTAAAATATTATGATTACGTCCGGTAAATCTTGGTTTAAATAATTTATCCACAGATTTTGCAGATTTAACGAATCTTGGTCTTTGAAACGATTCCATCGACTCACTTTCCTGTATGCATACAATTGAACATATTGGTTTGGGCAGATATGGTGATGCCATCAATCCTGAGGGCGATCAACTCGCCATGGCTGAACTCAATACGGGTTATTAAACCCGGTGGTCATTTATTGCTGGTTGTGCCGGTGGGAAAACCAAAAATTATGTTCAATGCCCACCGTATTTATAGTTATCAGCAGATTATCGAATCTTTTACAATTTTAATTTGCGTGAGTTTTCCCTGGTGCCCGATAATCCTGGCCTAGGTTTTATTGTCAATGCTTCCAAAGAACAGGCTGATCAACAGGAATACGGTTGCGGATGTTTTTGGTTTAAGAAGCCGAATTAAAGAGCAATATGTAAAGATACTCCTGTTTGATAAAAAAGGTTTATTAAATTGGATATTATAAGAAAAATTAAATATAGTATTAAATGTATATTTCAGAAGAATTATTATTCATTCCGTAGAGTTATTATTTGGCCGGAAGGCGAATATAAGCGCGGTATGTTAATGCGTATACAAAAAATATATAAATACAAATATTTTGTTGAGACAGGAACTTATTTAGGGGAAACCCCAATTAAGCTCAGTCAATACTTTGAACATATCTGGACTATAGAATTAGACGAGACATTATTTCGAAATGCTAACGAAATATTTGTCAGGTATCCCAATATAAGTTGTATTAATGGAGATAGTAAAGATATTTTGCCAATTATAATTAATAAACTCGATAATCCAAGCATTTTTTGGCTCGACGGTCATTATTCAGAAGGTCAAACTGCCTCAGGCGCAATAAAAGCACCGATACTACAAGAGATTGAAGCAATCAGTACCAGCAAGATTAAATCTCACATTATTGTAATAGATGATGTTTCGGATTTCTCAGTGATTGAAAACAATGCGCCGCTTTCAAAAATTATCTCGATACTAGAGAACATAAATTCATAGTTACAAATTTTATTTTGATTATGATATGCTTTTTGCTTTACCATTTGAAAAAGAACATAGAGAATTTTGGAGAAAAGTTGCATATCCAATAGTCATTCGATAAAATCATAGTCAAGAATTTGAGATGGAAACCTATTATAAAGAATAAATCAGGGTTAGGAGTATTTTGCGATCATTTCTGCCGCGCGTCGGGCGAAATAATGAAAGTTCTCGTGAAAGTTGGTTAGAAAAAACGCTATTAAAAATTCCTAGCGATAGCAGAATTTTAGATGCTGGTGCTGGAACTCAACGTTATCGTAAATATTGCAGACATCTGCAATATGTATCACATCGACTTTGGAGAGTATGATGGAAAAGGTGATGGGGAGGCTTTACAAATAGGGGAATTTGATTATGGAAAGTTAGACATTATTAGTGATATTACTTCGATTCCTGCACCCGATTCATCTTTTGATGCAATAATGTGTATAGAAGTTTTAGAGCATTTACCGGATCCTATTAAAGCCATACAGGAATTCTACCGTTTACTCAAACCAAACGGGCATTTGCTCATTACAGCTCCATTCTGCTCATTAACACTATTTTTCCCCATATTATTTTAGTTCAGGTTACAGTAGATATTGGTATGAAAAGCACCTGGTTCAATATAACTTTAATACGATTGAAATATTCCCTAATGGAAATTATTTTGAATATATTGCTCAGGAAATTTACAGAATACCATCGATATCTAAACTCTATTCCAAGAGTATGCCTAATCTAATTGAGATAATAAGTATTTATTTCATACAAAGGATGCTCTTGCGTTTCAGTAAAAGAGATAAAGGTTGACCGACTTTTATGTTTTGGATTCATTCACATGCTCGGAATTATTGAAACATTTCGATATAAGTCTTAAAAGATATTAGATCTCACTGATACTCATTATTCGCAAGGATGATAAGTGATCATTGCTGCCTAGAGATTAATATTTATTAAAGTAATATAAAGAAATATAGTATTATTTTCTAACCTTAATATGAACATTTAAATTTGAATTAAAAAGAAATCCATATTAAACATATATAAAATTCTTATAATGCCAGTAAAAATTAAGAAATATTCCAGTAAAATATTCAATAAACAGTACAATAATAGCATCTAATATGAAAATATTATTATTTTTTGGCGGAATAGGCTCGCTATCTGATGCATTTTATCTTGGATTTAAAACGTTGGGCCATGAGGTCAGAGATAGTAAATTACCTGTCCTTCCTGCCGCACTGGCAAAATAAATTAGATACATATACAATACGTCTACCATACCGGTACAGAACTTATTTCAGAAACAGGTATCTGCAAAAAATACAGGATGGCTACCTCGCTGCTGTAAATGCAGAGAAACCGGATTTTGTTCTGATTTATAACGATCAGATGGTCACAGCCGAGTTGGCCCGGGAAATAAAAAAGACCAGTTGTAAACTGGCCGTCTACCTGGCCGACAGCCCCTTTTTCCTGGTCAACCGGGATCACATCTTCAGAATGCTTTTTGAAGTCGATCATATCTTTGCTTCGGATACATACTGGCTGCAGCAGGTCGAAACATTAGGTCTGAAAAATACCACCTTTTTAATTCCGGGATACGATCCGACCAAATACTTTCCAAAAACACCTACGGCAGAAGAGCCGGAAAAATATTCTAGCGACTTGTTTTACCTGGGCTCGACTTATGCCAATATCTGGAATTATAAACGGGCACTGTTCCTGAGCAAATTCGCGGATCTAGATATCAGAATCTACGGTCCGCGAGCCTGGCAAAGGTGGTTCACAGAATTTCCTGAATTAGAGCAAAAATTCGTACCAAAAGAGGGCTGGTTAAGCGAAGACCTGGTCAATACTATTGCTAATTGCTGTAAATTGTACCCGGTGGATGCTAATCCGGGTTTGATCAATGGTCTGCATATACGGATATTTGATTGCATTGGTTCAGGTATTCTACCCCTGGTAGAATACCGCCGGGATATTGAGAGAGTATTCAAAGACATTGAAATACCCATAATACATAATTATGATCAGGCCTTGGATCTCGTTAAATATTATTTGAATAATGAGAATAAACGTATGACTGTTATTAAAAGATTAAAGGAACATATCGATTCTAATTTCCAGCCAGTTCAGGCAGCAAATATTGTACTAAATAAAATCTTTGATAATAATAATGAAAAATAAATTATCTAATAGAACACAGGTTTATATCTTATTTATATATTTTGCATTGGCGATCATTACTATTTATCTTGCTCCTAATCCGGTAAGTTATATATTCTTTGCATTTTTATTATTCAAGTTTTATCAGGCGGAAAATAATTATTTTTGGTTTGCCTTGATTTTTATTTTAGTTGATCCACCTGGCGGCTTTTTCCCGGGGGAGATTTAAATTATGGCCTGCCCATGTTACGATTTCCGGCTTATATTACGTTTCAAGAATTGTTTATTTATGCGGCCCTTATAAAGGCTATATCGACCGGGGGACACCATACTTTTATCTATAAGAAACCTGTAGTATTATTAACCGTATATTTAATAGTTCTATTCATTTTTTCAATTTTAATCGGTACTTCCATTTATACACTTTTAAAAACTGTTAAATGGCTTTTGCCCTGGGAGTTACTATATTCAATACCCAGGCTAATAATTAAAAAAGAAGAATGGGATAATTTCTTTGCCCTATTATTACCTTTTGTAATAATAGGTTTAATTGCACAGATTGTACAATTATTATTAGGACAACCTCTGGCAAATTTATTTGGTACAAGCTTTTGAACCGGTTTCAGGAGAAGTATCCAGGTCTTTAGGACAATTTGATATCTCACAATATGATGTAAGGGTTGCCAGACCGCTTTCATCACCATATATAAATTTAATATGTTATATTGGTTCAATGTTTTATCTAAGTTCAGCAAAAAAAATCTTTTCGGAGAAATATCTTTATCTAATTCTTATTATAGCATTTTTTTCAATTCTACTTACTGCTACCCGTGGTTGGATTGTGGCTTATGCTTTCGCTTTAATCATCTATTCAGTTTTTATCTACAAAAAGCCAACATTTGTATTAAGATTAGTTTTGCCTTTGATATTTATAAGTAGTGTTATATATTTTTCGCCTGTTATTCAAGCACAAATTGTAGGTGTAACCAATAGAGTATCTACCTTGGGATTGATTTTAAAAGGTGACATGACCGCAGGGGGTACGGTAAAAAGAATCAGTGAATATACTCCGGCTTTATTAAATGTATTTTATAAGAGTCCGGTTTTAGGCTGGGGATTTTCAGATGTATTCTGGATCAATAAAAATGGACATGCTGGTCAGGCGAATCTTTTAATGAATGTTGGAATTACAGGATTTATATTGTTTATTTACTTATGGTTTAAATTAATTACGGTACCTTATAAAATAAATATGAGATTAAAAAAGTTAAATCCCTATAAAAATGGCGTATTGGTTTTGATAATCGGATTTTTGATATTTTTTATTCTACATAATACTTCGGGGCAACAATTCCAATATATAATTGGTTCATATGGAAGTAGTTTTAGTCAAATTATATTTTATGGTTTTTCAGATTTCTTTCTACGTGATGCAATATATGTTAATAAAGTGAATTAAGAAATCAGTCTTTGTTTTCTATAATTAGATACTGTGAATGCTGTGTCGCATACTATTAATATTATCTCCAACTCCGATCCGCTCAAACCCGGCGGTCCGGCCAAAGTACTGGCCAATGCACTATTGGGATTAAAGAAAATAGGGCAGCCTTATACAATCAATCAAAGTCTTGAAGAATATGAACTGGAACTGGATCCATGATAGTATACCGGCGCTGATATCTGCGGCGGTAAGAAAAACCTGCTGTGGTTGGTCCTAATCTGTTTGTCACTCCCCATGATTTCCCTCTCTTCCTGCCCCGGCTTACGAATTTCCTTTATTTACACCCCTCCAATTGGACTATTGAACTATGGAAAAAATTTCAATTATGATCAGTGTGAACTGAAAGCATGGCCGGTGGGAATCGATTAGGAAGAATTTCAATTTTACCGAGACTAAAGACAGAAAACAAAGTCTTACTATATTTTAAGAACAGAAACCTGAATTAAAAGAAGAGGCCATACGCGAATTAAAAAGACCATGGGCTATAAAATAAATCTGATTGAATATGGAACTTATACTGAAGAGACTTATAAATATGTTTTAAGGCGGTCTTTCTTCGGAGTATGGATCGGCACCACCGAAAGCCAGGGCATTGCCCTGCAGGAAGCACTGGCGGCCAATGTCCCCCTGATCGTGTTAAACAGCCGGAATATGTCTAGATCACGACCGGCGCGAGAAATACGACCTGCCGAAAATACTGGCCGAATTCAAAGCCACCTCGGTGCCATATTTTGACCAAACCTGCGGTATCGTGATCGACGACCTTTCAGAATTGCCTGCGGCAATCGCAAAACTGAATAATAATTATGACCGCTTTGCCCCGCGTGAATTCATTAAAAAAAAATCTGTCCCTGGAACAATCGGCACGACAACTGGTCTCGTTTTTCGAAGAACTGGATGCTATCAATCCCAACCGGCCGGCCACAAAAGTACATTTTGCTCCGCTGAAAATCGGCCTGATCAGCGCCATCCATACCGTCAGACGCTACTTTATCAAAGCCAAACGGTTGTTCTTTCATTATATCCACCCGGCCTAAAAACAATGCGAATATTTTTAATTCTGCACCCCTCGGGAAACCTGGCCGTGCCCGGCAGCATGACCTGGTATAAAAATTTCTATGAACCGCTGGTCGAACTGGGACATGATGTTTTTTTATTACGTTTGGATAACCTGGCAGCGGAATGGAAAGTGAAATTCAGGACCAGGGCGTTTAAAGAAAAACTAAATCATACCTTGCCTGAGGCTTTTAAAAAAGAACACAACAAACACGGTTTCGATCTGTTCCTGGGTTACCTGACCGACCTGGATATCGATTGCGGACGTGATCAGCGAGATCAGGAAAACCGGCGTGCCTGCAGCCAACTTCTCCTGCAATAACACCCACCAGTTCCACCTGGTGGAAAAAATATCCCCCCGGTTTGATTTCAATCTTCATGCCGAGAAATCTGCTGCGGAAAAATTTAAAAATATCGGCGCCAGGCCGGTCTGGTTCCAGATGGCCGCCAATCCTGTCTATTATCATCCCCTGGATATTCCCAGAGACTACCCGCTGACCTTTACCGGCAGCAACTATGCCCGGCGGGCCCGTTACATCTATTATCTGCTGCAGCATGGTATGGCCGTCGACTGCTTTGGTCCCAACTGGCTGGCGGCCAACCGGCTGAAAAAAATAAAATGGCAGGTCAAACGGACCGGCCACCGGCTGGCCGCCCTGGCTGCTTTTTCCGCCGAACACAGGCATTCATTTGCTTTAAAGGTGGAAGAATTCAATTTTCAGCAGAACCTGCGCAAATTGTATCATAAAAATCTGCACCCCCCGGTAGCCGAAGACGAGCTGGTCAGACTTTTCAACCGTTCTGAAATAAACCTGGGTTTCCTGGAAGTGTTCGAGCAGGATAATAAAATTTCGACAGTCGTACAGCAGCATCTGCACCTGCGGGAATTTGAAATACCCATGTCCGGCGGATTGTACATTACCAATTATTCGGACGAACTGGCCGAGCATTATGAGCCCGATAAAGAAGTGCTCGTCTTCCGTAGTGAACCTGAGTTGCTGGATAAAGTCAGGTATTTTCTCAATCATGAAAGCGAAGCCGGGCATGTCCGCCAGGCGGGTCTGCGCCGGGCTCTGCGCTGCCATACCTGCCAGAAAAGATTCAGCGATCTTTTTCACCAATTACACCTGAACTAAAATGACTGCGTCCTGTCCCATCAGTGTAGTCATGGCGGTCTATAATGGTGAAAAATACCTGGCCGCAGCGATAGACAGTGTATTACATCAAACTTGCCGTGATTTTGAATTCATTATTGTCAACGATGGTTCCACCGATAACAGCGCTGGCTGTGATAAAATCTTACCGGGACAGCAGGATTAAAGTCATCGAACAAAAAAATTCCGGACTGGCTGCTGCTTTAAATGCCGGTATAAATATCTCCGCGGGAAAATATATCGCGCGCATGGATGCCGACGACATCTGCCGGCCGCAGCGCCTCGCAAAACAGTTGGAATTCCTGGAACAAAACCCTGATCATGTGCTGGTCGGATCCAATGCCAGTGTGATCGACCAGGCGGGAAATTTCATTTACAATTCGGATTATCCCTGCAGCTGGGACGATTTAAAAACAAAATTGCCCTTTCCGCCCATCTTCCACAGTTCGGTCATGCTGCGAAGGGATGCCGTGATAAACAGCGGCAGATATAATGAAGCGGTAAGTAAACTGAATGATTTTGAGGATCTGCTGCTGTGGAATAAGTTGATCCAATATGGAAAATTAGCCAATCTGCCGGACTGCTGATTCAATACCGTCTACTACCGTCGTCCTCCACCACCAAGATAGGCAGATTGAGCCGGCTTCAAAAGGGAATTGATAACTACGGCGATCCGGACCGGTACTGTCGACCCGCGAACAATGTGCAGTTTACCTGAAACTAAAAAACAGTTTGACCGCCCGGGAACGGCAACACCTCTATCACAAGTACCTGGCCAAAAAATATCTGTTCGATAATTTTCAGCCGGCACAGGCGCGAAAAAACCTGATAAAATCACTGCAGCATAAATTTTTTGATCTGCAAACTATGGCTATGCTGTGTCTTTCTTTTTTACCTGCGGCTGTAGTCAAGTATTTATACAACCTGCTTAGAAACAGATAAAACGAAAAACCTGCCATGCCTGATTTTCTGATTTGTATACCCCGTAATAAGGATTTAAGAGAACTGGTACCTGTCCCGGAATTACCCCTGTCCGGCGAATTACCTGCAGATCAGGCGATTATATATTTCGATTCCGCCAAAGATATGATCAGGATTAAAAGCAGCGGGCCGCAGGATTTCTATTTTTCAGGGGATTTTATCATACCGGAGAAAATTGAAAACAACCGTTTCTTTCAGGATCTGGCCGCTGATTTTAACGAGCAGCGGTTAAAATATATCAACGGTCTATTCTACATCATTCATTTTTCAGCCCGCTCATCCACTCTGAAGATTTACAACAGCGTTTTTTCAATCTTACCGATTTACTTTTATACCACGGACCGGCACGTGCTGATATCTTCATCCATAGCCTTACTGCGCCGGCTGCCGGCCGCGAGGTTGACCCTGAACAAGAGATTCCTGCTGGAACAGATCCTGTTCGGCTATCCGCTGCTTAATTCGACCGTATTTTCCGAAGTGCAGCTTGTCCCGTCCAACAACTACCTGGAATATAGCGGGCAAAAACTGCAATGTCATAAACATACCGGCATTGAACAGTATTATCACCGGGAATTAGTACCACTGAACAAGGCGCAGCAGGATATCAGCGCATTGTTTATCGACCTGGTCAGGGATTATTTTCCGCCCGCAGGCTGCTATATCTCATTTACTTCAGGTTTTGACGGTCGCACTCTGGTTGCCTGTGCCAGGAAGGCAGGCAAAAAATTCAAGACCTTCTCCTTTGGTACCCGCAACAATCCGGATGTAACTATTCCGGCGGCCAACGCGGCCCAACTCGGCCTTGAGCATTTTCCGGTTATCCTGGATGAAGAGGCATATTTCAAAGAGCGCTACCTGCCGGACGGAGAGGAACTGATCGGGCAATCAGCCCTGAACAGTAATTACCTGTATGTGCAGGTTTTATACGCTGCGAAAATATTATCGGTTCATACAAATTTCCTTCTGACCGGTTATTGCGGCAGCGAATTGTTCCGCGCCCTGCATGTGGCCGGGGCCATGACCCCGCCGGAATTAGTCAAATGCCTGACCGCTGCCGATGACTCCTGGATAAGTTTTATCCGGAATTCAGTCAAATTAAATGCACTAAAGATTTCTGAATTCAACGTAGTTCTGGATGATTTGATCGAAACGGTCAGGCAATACAGAAACTCGAGACCGGCTGGACTGACCCTGAATCAGAAATTCTATGTATATGTTTTCGAGGAAGTATTCAGGAAGTTTTTTGGATCGCTGATCGTAACGCAACTCAGGTATCTGAATATCCGTTTGCCTTTCCTTAATTTTAAACTTATTGAAGAATTGTTAAGAACGGAATTAGCCGGGGTCAATAATCCTTTTTTCACCCACAATCCTTTGCAGCGCTATAAGGGACAGATATTATACGCGGAAATCATCAGGCGGACTGCGCCGGACATGTTAAGGCAGCTGACCGGCAAGGGGTACCGGCCCGCGGATTTATTGAGTCCCGGCGGCAGGCTGCGCATCGTCTATCCTTTCTTGAAAAAACGCCTCGGCAGGAAGATCCGCAAACCCGATCTTGATAACCTGGGCATCTTGTCGGCACTGCAATTCAACAAAACATATTTTGCCGGCCTGATCGACCGCAGCGACTTTCATGACCGGAGTTATCTGCAGGCGCTGCTGAATAATCTGGATAAAGTACCGGAACAGAGTCGTGATAACCTGGCGATCTCCCTGAGCCAGATCAGGTATGTAGAATCCATAAACCACTAAGCAGACAGGACACAGGCAGTTGGAAATTTATCTATTGACCGATTATAAAAACCGTTTTGGTTCACGGCATTTTGACAAACCCTACCGCAGCGGTTTCGACCAGCAGGTGCTGGCGAAATATTTTTCGCAGCATAACATCAATCCGAAATTTATAAATCTCAGCGATGTAAATTTCAGGAAAAATAATTTTACTAACCAGTTCATATTGTACACTTCGTCGGAGGATGAAGGGTATTTCTATAAATCCTATATTGAAGATATCGTGCTGGGTTTGCAGTTATCCGGCGCCCGGGTGATTCCGGATTTTAAATATCTGCGCGCCAATAATAACAAGGTATTCATGGAAATACTGCGCGACCAGTCTGCTTGATCCGGCGCATAAAAATATTACTGCCCGGGGATTCGGAACCTATGAAGAATTCCACCGGCAGCAAGCGGCTAATCCATTACCGCTGGTGGTCAAAGCGGCCGAAGGGGCCTCTGGTAAGAATGTGTACCTGGCCGGCGATAAAAACATGCTGGTAAAACTTGTAAAAAAGATCAGCCGGACTAAAGATATTTTTTACGAACTGTGGGACCTGGGCCGGTCGTTCAAACACAAAGGATATCAGCGCGATTCCCGCTACCGCCGGAAATTCATCGTCCAGGATTTTATACCCGGCCTGCAGAATGACTGGAAGATATACGTCTTTGGCGAGCGGTATTATATATTTTACCGCCCGATCTTTGAAAAAAGGGTCTTTAAAGCCAGCGGGGGAGGGTATGATAACTATTTTTACGGAACCCGCGCCCCGCAGCCCAAGGGAATCTTCGATTTTGCCCGGTCGGTCTATGAGAGCCTTAAAGTGCCTCATGTTTCCCTGGATATCGGCTTTGACGGCAAAACATTTTACCTGTTCGAATTCCAATGCCTTTATTTCGGTACGGCGGGAATATTGTACTCTGATGCCTGGTACACCTTCGATAAAAATACCTGGACGCCGCATCCGGAAAAATTAGAACCGGAAAAAGTGTATGCGGACAGTATTGCCTATTATTTGGACCATATTAAGTAAGACTTTGCTATAAACCATGCGCATACTATTTGTCAGCAGCGGAAACAGACTTTCTGAAGTAAGCCCGATTATCAAGAATCAGGGCGAATCATTGCTAAAAGAAGGGGTGGAAATAGAATATTACAGCATCATGGGCAAAGGCTGGTACGGGTATCTCAAAAATGTTTTTTTATTGCGTAACTATCTGAAAAACAGGCAATATGATATCGTTCATGCCCATTATGCTTTATCGGCCGTCTGTGCTGCTTTGGCCTCACGGCAGATACCAGTTATCGCCTCTCTGATGGGCAGCGACCTGATGCTGGGCAGATCCTGGAACACGTTGATAAAATATTTCAGCAATCATATCTGGCGCTGCACTATCGTGAAATCCGCGGCCATGAAACAGAAACTGGCCGCCCGGCAGGTGCAGGTGATTCCCAATGGTGTTGACATAGATATATATAAACCGCTGGACCGCGAATCCTGCCGTTCCAGAGTAAATTTTACCGCGACAAAAAATATTTTATTCGTGGGTAATCCCGCCCGGCCGGAAAAAAATTATGCCCTGGCTGCCGAAGGCGTGCAGAAGTTAAACGATCCGGCCGTAAATTTACAGAGTATACATGGAGTTGACCAGGCTGATATGGTGTACTATTACAACGCGGCTGATTTATTATTGCTGACTTCCCTGTGGGAAGGTTCGCCCAATGTTATCAAGGAAGCCATGGCCTGTAATCTGCCGGTGGTGGCCACCGCGGTGGGGGATGTACCGGATCTGATCGATGACGTTCTGGGCTGTTACCTGGCCGCTGCCGATCCGGGGGACATCTCCGTAAAAATACGCATGGCTTTCGATCTGCACAGCCGCAGCGCAGGCAGGAATAAAATCATAAAAATGGGGCTGGACTCGCCAACCATAGCAAGACGATTAATAAATTTGTATGAAGAGTGTCGAATTACCAATTACTAATTACCAGTTACTAATTGGTAATTCGTAATTAGTAATTCGTATGAATTTGGTAATTGATTATTGGATTTGTTATTGGTCATTGTAATTGGTTATGATATGGATTTTACGATAAAAATGTACAGGCTGTTATTGCAGGAACTGCAATCTGCCGGCTATGAATTTCAGACCTTTGAACAATTTTTAACCAAGCCGCTGCAACGGACGGTCATTTTGCGCAATGACGTCGACCGCAAACCTGCCCGGGCGCTCAGACTGGCTGAAATTTTGACCGGGCTGGATATAAAGGCGACCTTCTATTTCCGGATTGTCAGGAGTTCCTGGGATGAGCGGATCATAGCTGAAATCGTACGGCTTGGTCATGAACTTGGTTATCATTATGAAGACCTGACGGCTGCCCGGGGTAATTTTGATCTGGCGATCAGGACCTTTGAAAAAAACCTGGAAAAATTTAGAGAATTCTATAAGGTTCAAACTATTTGTATGCATGGTAGTCCCTGGTCCCGCTGGGACAATCGTGAATTATGGCAGCGTTATGATTATAAACGATACGGAATATCAGGTGAACCATATTTAGATCTGGATTTCGATACAATTTTGTATCTGACTGATACTGGTCGTTCCTGGAACAATAATATTTCTAATAAACGGGACCGGGTCACCAGCACATATAATTTCAGGTTTAGAAAAACCTCTGATATAATAGAATCATTACACCACCATAAATTACCGGATAAAATGATAATAAATGTCCATCCGCAAAGGTGGTCTGCTGATATATTGGAATGGGGTACAGAGTATATCATACAAAATTTAAAAAATGCTGTTAAAGCGATCTTAAATAAATTCTGAATAAAATATGCACCTTAGATTTTCAAGCGGTTTTAATCATGATTTAGAGAATAAGTGGATACAGTTCGTGCTTGATCATCCGTACGGCAATATTTTTCAAACACCTTATATTTACAGGATTTTTCAAGATACATCCAATTTCAGGCCAATAGTGATATTTATGTTTGATGAAGCGGAAAACCTGCTTGGTTTAGTTGTTGCCGTATTGCAATATTATTATAAGGGAGTCGGCGAGACATTTTCCACCAGGTCAATTATCTCCGGCGGGCCGCTGGTGAAAGATAACGATAATGAATTATTAAAAAGTTTAATCAAAAAGTATGACGAGTGGTGCGGAAGGATGTAGTATATACCGAAATAAGGAATCATTGGGATACAACTGAGTTGAAAAGTTCTTTTAACGAATTAAATTACGAATACTCGGACCATCTCGATATAAGAATAGATTTATTGAAGACCGAGACTGAATTATGGGAAGAATTGAACAGCGCCAGACGAAAACAGATCAGCCGGGCCCGCAAGAGAGGTACTACTTTTATTGAAATGGATCTGAAAAATACCGATCACTTAAAAAAGGCATATTCATTGGTCTGGGACACCTACAAAAAGATAAATTTGCCGGTTCCTGCTCCCAATCTTTTTGACGCTGCTATCAGGCATATGAACGAACTGAGTTATTTGAAGATATTCTCAGCCTGCTTTGAAAATGATATAATTGCCGTACGCTATATATTATGTTTTAAAAACACATTATACGACTGGTACACCGGTAGTGATAAGAATCATTTAGATAAATATCCTAATGATTTATTACCCTGGGAAATTCTTTTATGGGGTAAACAGAATGGATTTCAGGAATTTGATTTTGGCGGTGCCGGAAAACCCGATAAGCCGTATAGCGTCAGGGATTATAAAATTAAGTTTGGCGGGAAATTGATAAATCTGGGCCGGTATCAAAAAATATACAAACCATTAATTATGAAGATCTCCATGCTCGGATTTAAAATGTTACGAAAAATGAAATCGGTTAACCGAAATGAAAATATTGATTGATATTGGCCACCCGGCTCATATCCATCTGTTCAGAAATTTTGCCCGGAATATGATGAATTCTGGGAATGAGATATTATTTACCACCAGAGATAAGGAAGTGACAATTGAATTACTTAATATTTATCAATTTCCTTATATCTCATTCGGTAAAAATTATCGAACATTACTTAAGAAGATTATGGGACTGATTAAATTCGACATCTTATTAATAAAAGTATCGATTAGATTCAAACCCGATATATTTTTAAGTGTTGGTTCCTTTTATGCAGCACATGTAGCATGGTTATTAAGGAAACCGCATATCTCTATGGAAGATACAGGTAATATGGAACAGATTTATCTTTACAAACCCTTTACTAATGTAATACTCACGTCAACATCATTTCCTCCGATATTTGGTAAAAGACAAATATTCTATGAAGGCTATCATGAACTTTTTTATTTACATCCACGCAGATTTACCCCGGATAAGTCAATTCTGAAATATTTAAATTTATCAGAAAATGAATCATTTGTCATTGTTCGGATTTGTCGGATGGTATGCCAGTCATGATATTGGAGTTAAAGGCATATCTTATGACAAAAAAGTAAAGGCAATAAAAGAATTTTCAAAAATTACAAAGGTTTTTATTTCTGCAGAAAATGAATTACCTGACGAGTTATTACAATATAAAATTAAAATTCCACCTGAAAAAATGCATGATGCTCTTGCCTTTGCAAGTTTGTTATTTGGAGAAAGTGCTACCATGGCGTCTGAATGTGCGATGCTTGGAGTTCCTGCGATTTATCTGGATAAAATCGGTCGATATTATACTACTGATGAAGAACAAAAGTATGGTCTGGTTTTTAATTATAGTAACTCTGAAACTGATTCGGATAGAGCAATAAATAAGGGAATAGAGATTTTATATGATTCTAATAGTCGTGTTGAATGGCAAAAACGCAGACAAAAAATGCTTGAAGATAAAATTGATGTTACTGCGTTTATGATCTTGGTTTGTTGAAAATTATCCGGAAAGTTTTAAAATCATGAAAACCGATCCCGATTATCAATATAAATTCAGATAATCTTCATTAAATAGTGTTTTATGAGATTTATCACAGATTTTCCACAGAATAGTACTAATTTATTCCTTATATAAAAAAACCGTTTACCGATTATTGATTGAATAGATGTTCTAAGTTAAATAGAATATGAAAATTACGTCTGAAATCGATAATGCTATAGATCTGCAGCAGCAGAAACCATCTTTGCAGACCTATGGCCTGCAGACCTTCGGCCGTGACCTGCTCAGTAAAAAGATCACCTGGCAGTTTATGGTAGTCGATTTCTTCCTGCTGAATATCGCTTATTTCAGCATGCATTATTATAAAAGGGGGACGCTGCAACTGGTACCCCATCCCTATTTTAACCTGTTACTGCTATTTTATGCTTTATGGCTAATTGTCTCCCTGGCTACCGGCAAGTTCAACCTGTCCAACTATCCCAATCTGAAAAATGGTTTTCTGACCATCGGCCGCTGCGCGGTATTCAAAATTTACAGTTTGTCGGTGATCGTGGTCATTATGGGTTATTACTCATTTTCACGTATCCAGATCTTCGGTACCTGTACGTTGCTTTTTATTTTGGAAATAGCAGCTTTTTATGTTTTTTACCTGACTGTCGGCAAAGGAATAGTACAAAACCAGGAAGAGTACCGCGAACAGATCCATAAATTCGGTTCCTTCTCCATCCCCAGTCTGCTGTTCGACTTTATGCTGCTGACCGGTTCCTTTTTCCTGATGAATTATTTCAAACGGGGCAGTTTTTATTTATCGGAGGATTACGAAAACATCTTTTTTGTAATCTGCGGTCTGTGGCTGGTCACCTCCATCTTTACCCGCAAATTTGAACGCCGCAAGTACAGAAATTACTATTATGCCATTGCCCCCTATGTCAAGGCAGCCATACTGATGTTTGCCACCATGGCCCTGCTGATGTTCGCCAAGCGTTTGCTCTATTTTTCCCGTCTGCAGATCTTCGGTACCTTTCTGCTGTTCACCTTTATCGAAATGATCACCTACTATCTCTGGTTCATCACCCGCAACGAATCAAATCAGAACAGCGATATCGAAACCGTGGAGGAATTGAACCAGACCCTGAAGCAGGAGGAACTGCCGGATGAACTGCTGCACCTGGCCCACCTGGCCAACCGGGAACTGGTGCCGGCCAATGAACGCTTGAGAAATAAATTCCTTAAAGATTTTCCGGCGCTCTATCACTTTATCGAATCACACCTGCAATTGAACACCATCGATGAACGGGATGCCCTGGTGGTCGATACCCATACACTTTATAATATAGCCACGATTGACGATCACTCGCTGACCCTGCTGATCAACCTGCACCGGGCCAATGACTTTCGCTGGCTGAACCGCTACTTTCTGCAGGTACATAAAAAAATATATAACGGCGGATACTTTGTCACTATCGCCGATACAATTCAGACACATAAGATCCGCATTTACCGCAAGTATCCCAGGATCTTTGCCGATGGCATCTATATTTTGAATTTTATCGTTCACCGCGTTATGCCCAAACTTCCCGGTTTGCAGAAAGTTTACTTTGCTCTGACTAAAGGTAAAAACCGGATGATCTCCCGGGCCGAAATTATGGGCCGGCTTTATTTCTGCGGCTTTAAAGTAATCGCTGAAAGAGAATATAATGAAACCGCCTATATAATTGCCAAGCGGGTACGCACGCCGTCGGTGGATGAAAGCCCTTCCTATGGGCCGACCATCAAACTGCGGCGGGTAGGTTTACAAGGTGAAATCAACTACATACATAAATTCCGCACCATGTATCCTTATTCGGAATATCTGCAGGAATATGTTTACGAACAGAATCAACTGCAATCGGGCGGTAAATTCAAGGACGACTTTCGTCTGACCGAGTGGGGCGGTTTCATGCGCAAACTGTGGCTGGACGAACTGCCGCAGATCATCAACTTTTTTCGCGGCGATCTCAACCTGGTCGGCGTACGCGCGCTGAGCGAACAATATTTCAGCCTGTACCCCAAAGATCTGCAGGAATTGCGCATCCAGTTCAAACCCGGACTGGTACCGCCGTTTTACGCCGATATGCCTAAATCATTCGAGGAAATCCTGGCCTCGGAACGGAAGTACCTGGACAGCAAACAAAAACATCCCTTTACCACCGATGTGAAGTATTTTTTCAAGGCGTGGTATAATATTTTGTTCAGACATGCCAGGAGTAATTAAGGGACAAAGGGACAAAGGGACAAAGGGACAAAGAGACAAAGAGACAAAGAGACAAAGAGACAAAGAGACAAAGAGACAAAGAGACAGAGAGACAAAGAGACAAAGAGACAAAGAGACAAAGAGACAAAGTAAATTAAACATAAAATTTAATGAATTATACTTTACTTTGCTTTTAATTTCCTGATTAAACTGCTTAACATTCTTTCAATTTCTCTGCCGGACTCAGTCAGAATTATATAATCATTATTTGGTAGATAATCCAAGTTCAAAGATATCAGCAGCTGAGTTTGCATTTCAGCCAGGGATCCTATAGCGATTTCCAAAAATCTGGTGAATTCTCTGTTCGAATATCTGCTGTATCCTTCGGCAATATTACTAGGAACTGATATAGAAGACCTTCTGATCTGTAGTACTAAGCCAAAAGTCTCTTGTTTGGGAAATTGTTTGGTCACCCTGTAAATTTCAGTCACAATATTAATCGATTTCTGCCATACAATTAAATCACGATAGGTTTTGATCTTCAGTTGGTCCATAATAAATTTCCTTTAGATTAAATTCATAATAGACATATGCAAATACTGTACCAATATAGTACTATTTTCCACTTTGTCTCTTTGTCTCTATGTCTCTTTGTCTCTTTATTCCAACAAACCGAGGTACTATGAAAATAACCACCATCGTCGGTGCCCGACCCCAATTCGTCAAACTGGCCCCTTTCTCCAAAAAAATCCGCGAACGGTATGATGAGATCATTATTCATACCGGTCAGCATTATGATCCAAATATGTCCGGCAACTTTTTTCAGGATCTGCAAATCCCCGCGCCCGATTATAACCTGGAAATCGGCTCGGAAAGCCACGGCGTGCAGACCGGCCAGATGCTGATCGCCCTGGAAACAATCATGTTAAGGGAAAAACCGGATCTGCTGGTGGTCTTTGGCGATACGAATTCCACGCTGGCCGGAGCCCTGGCAGGCAGCAAACTGCATATACCTGTTGTCCACGTGGAAGCGGGCCTGCGCAGTTTCAACCGCAGTATGCCGGAGGAGATCAACCGTATCGTGGCCGATCACTGCAGCGATCTGCTGTTTGCCCCGACTAAAACCGCTGTCGAAAATCTGGCCACGGAGAAATTGGAAAAACGAACTTTCCTCAGCGGCGATATAATGCTTGATACCCTGCATAATAGTTTGCCGCTGGCCGAGAAAAATTCTACTGTACTGCAGACACTGCAATTAAAATCAAAAAAATATCACCTGCTGACTTTGCACCGCCCTTATACGGTTGATGATATGCACAAGTTGGAAAACGTACTGAACGCCATCGCCAGGCTGGACTTACCGGTCATTTTTCCAATTCACCCCCGCACCCGTAAAATGATTACAGAATATAAACTGAATATTGCCGCTAATATTGTGCTGACCGATCCCCAGGGGTACTTCGATTTTCTGATACTGGAAAAAAATGCCAGCCGCATACTGACCGATTCAGGGGGTATTCAGAAAGAAGCCTACCTGTTGAAAGTTCCCTGCATCACCCTGCGCCCGGAGACCGAATGGATTGAAACCGTTAAAGCGGGTTGGAATATTGTCATCGGCAATGATGCCGAAGGATTGCTCAACACCGTACGCTATTTTAATCCCACGGGTACTCCGCCGCCGGTCTTCGGCAACTACAGCGTGGCGGAGAAGATGGTGGAACGGATTGGGGTGTTGTTGGGGTAGTAAAGTAGTACTAAGGGACAAAGGGACAGAGGGACAGAGGGACAGAGATAAATTAAATATTAATTTATTTAATTTTATATTCTTATAACTTCAATTTCCTTATAAGTCCGCTTAACATGCGTTCAATTTCTTTGCTTCCTTCCGAAAGGGAGTGAAAGTTTTCTGATGATAGATAGCCAAGGTTCAGTGAAATTTGCAATTGTGTTTGCATTTCATATAAAGATCCCAACGATATGCCTAAAAATCTGATATATTCTTTTCTTGAATATCTGCCATATCGACAGAGGGACAGAGGGACAGAGAGACAGAGAGACAGAGAGAGACAGAGAGACAGAGAGACAGAGAGACAGAGAGAAATTTAACTTATAACTTAGCGATTTCTACTTTACTTTGCTTTTTAATTTTCTGATTAGACAGCTTACCATCTGTTCAATTTCAAGACTGTTTTCAGCTAAAGACTTAAAATCTTTTTCTGCTATATAACCCAGATTTAAGGATATTAAAAGTTGAGTTTGCGTTTCGGATAGAGATCTAATAAATACATTGATAAAAGGAAGAAATAAATAATGTATAATTATCGTCAACCATATTCTCTCTGTCTCTTTGTCTCTTTGTCTCTTTGTCGCTATGTTTCTAAGTGCCTCAGTGCCTTAGTGCCTTCTCTGTCTCTCTGTCCCTACCTAGCGGTAGGTCTGCGATCTTTGTCTCTTTGTCTCTTTGTCTCTTTGTCTCTTTATCCCATTGTTTCCTCAGGCTCAGGACGGTACCAAATACATCTACCTCGACCACAGCAGTAATGACTACATAAATTACCTGATCAATTCCGGGCAGGTGTCGCCGGATTTCGTTTAAAATTTTTTTTTATTTTATCTTCGGCAATATTGCTTGGTATTGATATGGATGATCTGCTGAATTTGTGTAGTTATTCCAAATAATTCTCTATCCGGGAAATGAGAAGTCAACTTGTATATTGCGGTTACCATTTCAATTGACTTTTGCCAGATCTTTAGATCACGTAAGTTTTGATTATCTGCTTTTCCATAATATATTTCCTTCGTCATGTTTTATTAATCCGAGATTTACATATGCAATTAATATGCCGTTTTTTAAGATTATTCCTTTTATTCCTTTGTCCCTTTGTATCTTTCCTGTCCGCAGGTGTCGCCGGATTTCGTCTTCCAGCAACCGTATGATTCAAGGGTCTGGGCTAAAACGGAGAACAATCCGAAACCTTATGAATTTTTCAAAAGATACTGGCAGTATTATTACGGAACGGGCAGTGTTTCGGGGCAGATTCAATTAAATGATCGAAGGTCATTATCATGATGTGGTTTATAACCGCTACCGGGCCAGTGGCAGTATTCACCTGGCCACAGACCTGGTCACCCTGGCTAACCGCACCGGAGTTAACCAGGATTATAAACATGATCCTTACTATGCCGGCGATCTGTCCGAATCAAAAAACTGGTTGTATGGACGGACCAATGATGCCTATATCGATGTCCACTTCAGCAACTGCCAGATATTTTTTGGACGGATAAACCGGAACTGGGGACCGCCGGGATCATACAGCCTGATTTTATCCAACCATCCCTACAGTTACGATCATTTTTTATTTTCTTACACTTATAAGAAAATAAAACTCTCGGTTCTGGCCGCAAAACTGGATGATATTGACGGTTTTGAAAAAACCAGGATCCCGGATACAATCAACAGTATACGGGATGCCAAACGCTACCTGGTCGGACACCGGCTGGACCTGGCTATCTCGCCAAAAATTCAACTGGCCCTGACTGAAATGGCCACGTTTGGAGGGGACCAGGAACAGTTTGACTGGACCTTTTTGAATCCGATGACCTTTTATTATGGCCTGCAGCGGAATGATAATAAACAGTTGAATGGATTCTGGAACATCGATCTTTTTTATAAACCATGGCCTGAAATTTCACTCTATACCCAATTTCTGATCGATGATTTTATTGTGAATAATGATCCCGGGGTCAATGACCGGGCCCGCTACCCGGACCGCCTGGCGGTACAGTCCAGCCTGCGCACGGCCGATCTGCTGGCCCGGGGCGCGGCGGTGGATATCACCTATGTACGTGTCTGGAACAGAACATATCAGTCGGGCCGGACCTATGAGAATTATGATGTACCGTCAACTGGGCCTGGGCTATCCCTGTGCCAGTTGCGAGGAAATAAAACTGAATCTGAACTACTGGGGCTGGTTTCCCTGGTATTTTAAAAACGAGACGATCGTGGGCCGCTATGGCGATGTTACCCTGAGTGATCTGTTTTATGCGGTCAAGGAAAAATTTCCGGTCGAACCGGTAACCGAGAACCTGGTCAACAGGCTGGAAGTCCATTATTTCTTTTCAGGCCAGCTGACCTTTTATACGCAGGTCAAGTACAGTGCCAAAAAAAATCATTATCTGAACCGCCTTGACAATCTGCAGGGATTTTCGGTTATGGTGGGTGCGCAACTGCTGCTTTCAGCAGGAATTGAGTTATAGATTGATTGACCCTCCCCAAACCCCTCCCTATCAGTCCGGCGCCTGCCGGACTGATAGGGAGGGGCCGGGGGTGGGTCAGCTCTAATGCCGGTCGTTTCCCCGACCTTTACCTAGGGGGTAAATCTCTGTCTCTTTTTCCCTTTGTCCCTTTGTCTCTTTGTCCCTTTTTTTATTACCCTTTTACCATAACAATTAATATATTGATCAGCAGAAGCAGGTTAGGTCCGGGAGGACAGCATGACTTTACATACCATTAAATCCTTAAAATTTATTTTTATCCTGATCACGTTGTTAACCTTTAACCAGGTGATTATGGCCCAGGACAATTATTCAAACAGCGGGTACTCAGATACCGAAATGCCAAGTTATCTGGGCCTGGTGACCAATATGAACAATGAAGATTTTATGCTGGGGCTGTCATTCATGCCTCCTTCGATACAGGGGTTGGATCTGCGCTTTGTATGTTCTTTCTGGCTTCGTCCCTATGGCAAGTCGGTGCTGATTAAATATACTGACAACATTTATTTTATTTATAAAGAAGAATTGTATGCCCTGACATTCGGGGTGGATAAGGAATTATCGACTGTCCAGGGATCTATCCTTATTTGCTGCGGTTGAATCAGGGCTTGTGTACAAATGTTACCGGGGTTCGAACCGGGATAATCTGGATATCAGCATCCCTGTATTGACCGGTGGTATGGGCTATGGATTTCTGTACAATGAACATAATAACAGTAACCTGCTCCTGCTGCGGCTGGGGTATCAGTATTGCAAGATGTCCATTTTCCCCAACCGTTTTTATTTTGCCTTCTTAGTTATTTTGTGAGGATATAATATGATACGATTTAAAAGCAAGTGGCCGGTTTATGCCTGCTGTCTGTTGTTTTCAGTTTCCTGCGATTTGTTTGATAGTGATGAAGATTGCGACCCGGCGCCATACGACTGCATCGAATATAAACCTGAAGAAGGAAATCTTATTATAGAGGTTACACTGGATAATCTTAACCTTGCCGTGCCGGTGGTTATATATCACGGTGATATTGAAGACGAACAGGTGGTTCTGCTCGATACGATCGATACAAACAGCAGGGACTACTGGTTAGCCAATGATGATTATTCTGTCACGGCCGAATATAAACTGCTTAAAAACAGCCAGGTCATAACAGTTTATGTAGTGGAAGGGGGCAACCTGGATGCAACTTCTACTGAGTATTGCGAAGGGGACTGTTATGAGGAAGGGGTATTGACCCTGGATGTGACCCTGGATCCGGATTTGTTCTGAAAGGCACTGAGGCACTGAGGCACTGAGGCACTGAGGCACTGAGGCACTGAGGCACTGAGGCACTGACGGCACTGAGGCACCTGAAATAAATTAAACATATAATTTATAAAAAATTGGTATCTAAAAAAATTGGTATGATTGTTGTATTACCAATTGTATGGATAAGATTGAAAATGCAAAGTCGACCAAAGATTATATCCGCTTTCTAAATATTGCGATGGGTTCGGTATATGAATTGCAGACCCGTCTGAAATAGGATTGAATCTAAATTTCATTTCCAAATCAAACTATGAATCTATTTATAGAAATATCAGAGAAATAGAAATTATCTTAAAATCACTAATAAATAAAATCAGTCAATCAAATTCAATTACTTAATTTTCTACTTCGGTATTTTTCTTCCTAAGTGCCTCAGTGCCATAGTGCCTCAGTGCCTCTTTTTATCTCCACACCCTGCGCACATATACCCCCATCAAAAACCACAGTTGAAATAGTACATTCCTTTTCAATTCCTCGCGGTATTTAATCAGGTGAAATTCATTTCCCTTTTTTGTTACCCGGTAATCCAGGCCATCTACTAACCGGGTGATCATCATGATACCCAGCCCGCCGATCTTGCCTGCCTCTACATATTTCTTAAGATCAGGAGTGCGCACCTGGCGGGGATCAAAACTTTTACCCTGGTCATATATGATCACGGTATAACTGAAGTGGCGGATGATGGTTTTTATTTTGATTTTCCGGTGTGTACGCAGCACATTTTCATAGCCGTGACGCATAATGTTGGTACAGGCTTCTTCGACCGCCAGTTTCATGGCATTGGTCACCCGCGAGGAGAAGAAATTTTTTATGCCCTGTCTGTCGATAAAATCGCGAACGGTGGAGAGATAATCAATTTCGGCTGGGATGGTCAGTTTTGCTTTTTTCAACGGGAAGTCACCGGCTGGGTGATGACTATTTTATTTCGATTTTCATTTTCTCCCGGGCACCCTGGATAGCCGTGAGTATTTTTTTATGGTACGGATATTTAATCAGGATCTTTTCCCAGGTCGCTATGGCTGCCTGGTAATTACCCTCCAGGAAAGCGTTCATTCCTTCCAGATACTGTTGTTCGGATTCCGCATCCATTTTAGTTACTTTACTGATGGTTTCAATTTTACATTTTTCTGAATAATCTTTAGCCAGGGCATTTTCCGGATCGATGGCCAGAATATCCTGCAGAACCGCTAAGGCTTTCTCGTATTCCTCGATCTGGAATAATAACATGCCCCGCTGCAGATTTTTCTGGATATTTACCTGGCGGGTCTGATATTCAATGGATTGTTCCAGTTGCCGGTCGGTGGTATGCAGATCCCTGGCGTTGGCCAGCAAAACCAGTGCTTCGGCATGATTCTGGTTCTCCAGTTCCTGGCGGCTGCGCTGCAATAAACGGGTCACCTCTTCATTGATCCGGCGACGGGTGGTACTGACCGCATCTTTAACGGCAGCATTACTTGTATCTCTATCAAAAGCCAGATTGAATTCAGCCAGTGCGGTGGTAAACTGGTTCTGGTCCAGCAGTTCCCGTCCTTTGTCAAAATGTTGTGCGATGAATAGATTATCTTCCTGGTCCAGGGCATTCTGGATGGCCACCGATTGCAGCTGCAGCGTGTATGCTTCCAACAGGGTATTAGCCGAATCCAGTAAACTGCGGGCCTGAATATTCAGCGAGTCACGGTTCAAAACCTGCTGGTATTCGACGATCGCGTCCAGATACTTTTGTTCGTCCAGGTATTCATTGCCACTGCGGATGTGATCGATACAGAATTGTTCTTTTTCTGCCTCCTGCAAATCGACCAGGACCCGGGCCTGTTCCTGGATGAGTTTTTGCTGGGCAATAACATACAGTTCGTCACGGTTGGGTCCGAAATTAATCGATAAGGAAATGCGGTGTACCGGGGCGAGCACGTCCGTATATTCATTTCGTCCAAAGGCATACTCGATCTGAAACATCTGGTATTCCACACCGGCGCCCAGACTGAATCCGCCGGTTCCATAGCCGATACGCATGCTACCCAGTTCCGGTAAAGCATATTCCGTACCGAAATGCAGTTTCAAATCCCGTTTTTCGGAAAAATCAAAATCGAATAAAATATTAGTCGCTTCACCCCCGACCAGGCGGAGTTTCTTAAAAAATCCCAGTTTAAAGGTCAACGGAAAAGCATCGCTGCCGGTACCTTCTTTCAACTGCGGCACCAGCAGGTTCTGCAAGTTGATACCGACTGACCAGTCCTGCAACCAGGGTGAACCCAGCCACTCGGGGCGATACATTATACCCAGGTCCATGCCGATACCATTATCGGCCAGGCTGCCCATTTGCCTGAGACTGCCCCAGGCACGACGGACTAGACGTAACGATATTCCCGGGGTAATATTTAACGGCATTTTTTTGGCATAGGAGAAAAAGAGATGATATTCCTGAAGTGAGAATTTATTAAGAGGTACGCCATCCTCGCTTCTTTCCTGAATATCCCCAACCCCAATGCGGCCCAGCCCCAAACCGAAGGTGCCCAGATCCAGGGTCGGAAAAACATAGCCCATAAAATCATAATTGGTTCCTGCCCATAATGAACTATGAAACAGGGTAAGGCTCTGCTGATCGATAAATTCCAATCCGGCCGGATTCCAGTATACTGCTGTGGGATCATCGGCCATAGCCGTGAAGGCATTACCCAGGGCCAGAGCCCGGGCACCAAAACCAACATTAAAATTACTCTCGGTACCGCCCTGGCCATCCTGAGCCAAAACACCCGGGCAAAAGTCAGAAATAAAAAAGATGCTGACCCAGATGAAAAAAATAATTGGCAGTAGCGGTCTATTACGTTTCATGTTTATATTTTTTCTCACTTAATATAGGCAATTTTAGTAACATACTTTTGTACAATCCCATCAGATTTAATCTCAATAATACCTAAATATACTCCATTAAGCACCTTGTAGCCCCGGTCATTTCGCCCATCCCATTCCAGGAAGTCGTAGGTTCCCCTCGCTAAATTATTCAGGTTTTTATACCACTTTGACTTTACCAGTTCCCCCATCAGGGTGAAAATCCGGACGGTCACATCGGCACTGGTAGTGGTGTTGAGGTAAAACACGATTTTGGTCGTCTCGTGAGGCGGCTGTCCGAAGGGATTAGGATAATTGAAGAATCCTTCTTTCGGATCATTGGTTGATGTAGAGAATACCGGGGAGATTAGTTGCGGTTCATCTTTTCCCGTCATTGTTACCGGAGAATTCGAGCCATAATCATAGGCGATCACATCGCTGAGCCTGGTACGGAAACTGCGGATAATAGAATTTGAATTGAACTTGACCAATACCAGCACATCTTGAATATCGGTCGAATCCAAAGTACATTCCGTAGTAAAGCTTATTTTAAACGGATTATTTATATTCGATTCGTTAAGTTTATAATCGGCGAAAACCTGCGGCGGCTGGCTGGTCGTCGCCGGGATCCTGGCCCAGCAGTGTCAGGTACTGGCTATAATTAATCACCTGCACTGAATCCAGCATATTAATCAGGGTCTGAGCGCTCAGCGCACTGGTATCGTTATTGTTTATGAAGGTCAGTTCCACCCCTTTCAGGGTCAGCGGATCCTGAGATCCCACATTGGATATCCGGAAGGCTAAAAGCAGATTTGATCCGGCTCCCCGGGCGAAAATTGTGTTTGTAATCAGACTGTCCAGCACGGTCACGGTAATCTCTTTATGGCGCACCCGGATCGGGATAGAAACGGTGCCGCTGTCCACGTCGACATCTGCCGCGAGACGACTGTTTTTATCCAGGGGCAGGTTTCTAATTCTGAAATTAATACTGGCGGTACGGTCTCCGACAGGCGCCCTTACTTTGAATGTAACTTTTTGCCCGATGGCTGCGAAGGTTTTCTCGTATTCTTCACCTTCTACCGCGACAAATTTATCCGCGGTGAAAAGATTGTTGTTCAGTATGATAGTTCCGCTTCCTTCGATTCCGGCATACTCCAGTCCGCTTTGCTGGTAAACCAGACCCGGCCATACATCAATTGTTACGATCTGACCATAGGTGAGTATCCCGGATGATTTTGCGTAAGCCGGAGCGACAACCTCGCCTTTCATGTACAATTTCGGCTTTAACTGGACAGTCAGGGTATCCAGGATGGGAGAACCGGACCAAACTGTCTTACCCGTATTCATATCTGTACCTTTTATCAGTACCTTTAATGTTTCACTGGCGGTACCGGTATACTCTGCTGTTGAGGGAACAGGGATACTACTCCAGGTAGCCTGATTCTGGTCATTAAATGTTGCTTCTAAGACGGTACTATTAAAACTGGCCGGTAGTTGTAGAATAGCCCGGGCATCAATTAAATTAGAACTGAACTCCCCGTGGACGGTATATGAAAACGTCTGACCGGTGGATACAGTGTCGGCCACAATAGTGTGTGCTGTTAAGATCGCAGCTTTCTGCTGAATATAGGCGGTGGTTTGCCCGCTGTCGCTGATCAGGAAAGCAGAACTTGAAGAGTTTTCATCCAGGGGGACTGACGATACCTTCACTTTCAGATCCTGGCTGCTATTGGCTAGTCGATTGCAGCAAAGATACAATCTGGTTAAAAATCTCGGCGGCTCTGCTGACCCTGAATCCATTATTGGCGCCAGCGGTTTTGTACTGTGACTGTGCTTCAGTTTCATTTTGAAGTGATCTGAACAAATCCTGTAATTCTGTCTGTGCGGTTGTTGCCATCAGACCACCTGTTTTCTCCAGACCATCGATCGAATTTACCTGTAAATACCAGCGCACCGTTTGCCCGACTGTGAAAAACAGAGTGTCGCTTGCACTGTTCAGTGTATCGAGCCGGGTAAAGGCAGGATTGGCCCCCAATTCCCGGATATAAATTTTTCCGGTACCTTCGGCTTCAGCCTGGCCCTGGTTTGCCACCAACGCTTCCAGTATGAAAGTCTGTCCGACTGAAAGTGTATCATTATCCGCTCCGGCAAATTTCGCTATTCTTAAGGATGGTATCAGTCGAGCTTTCATCACGGTGCGGACGGGTGTCTGATTTGATGTTTTACTGAGACTCAGGCCGCTGTTCTGATCGTAAGCACTGACCACCACCCTTAGATAATTTTGATTGAAAGCCTGATCCGGGGCCCGCACTGACCAGACCACCCGGCAGGTATCCGTTCCGATCGGCAGGGCGATTTCATCCGCCTCAATAGTCTCATAGTCGGTGGGTATAAACAGGCGTGCTGACCGCCCCGTATCCGCAACAGTAGCATTAAAAATAATATCAGCCTGTACCTCGAAAATCTGGTCAGTGGATACTTCACCATCACGCGCCCCGTCCGGCCCTACAATTGCAACGATATTCTGAACAATTGTACCCCTATCTTCAACCTTTACTCTCACGATATCCGATTCAATACTGCAAGGCACATTCTGACCGCTGTTCAAATCAACCGGAACGATTTTGATATCAAAGATTAATATGTTCCAATCCTGCGGGGGCGCAGCACTGACAGCAGTGGCCCGGACATCCCATTCCACGTATTGCTGTAGAGCCGTGAAAGACTTAATGCTGTCCTGGGCATTGATGAAATTGATATATTGAGCAGGCAACCGTAATACCAGACTGCCATTCTGCTGGAACCCGGACTGCCCTTCATTGACAAGATTTACCCGCACCTTGAAATTCTGATCCAGCGAAACGATCAGGGAATCGGATTCACTTTGTTCCGGTGCGAAGGCTGCCTCTAACTTCAGGTTGCTCGGTTTCTGGACATAAACGATGACAGCATTATCCCGGGCCGGGGTTATCAGTACGGGATCACCCAGCACATCCAGCGCCGTGTCGATGAAAGCAAGATAGGTCATGGTACCGAGTTCATTTTCGGAAATGCTGATCAGGACATCTTTGAATGAACCGGGTCCGATATCTAAAACCTCCAGTTCCCGGATTACTGTTTCATCTGCCTGCTTGAGGATTTGTACCGTCGCGGTTTCGATAAAATCTTCACCGGAATTGTGCAGAACCAGTTTCAAGGAAAATTCGCGGTTCTGGTTCACATAAGGCGCATTGGGCGCCTGCCCGTCCTGGATAATACTCAAATCGTAAACATACATGGAAGCCGGACGGATCACGTTTACCGAATCAGTTTGCACAATAGTTTGTCCGATATCCGTATAGGAAATCGTACGCAGATCCTGATAGGATACCGTGGGGATAGGATATACCATACCAGTCGGCGCAGAAGGCAGGATGGTATAGATAGCCCGGTAGGTTCTTTCCTGTCCCGGGGTTAAAGTATCAGGCAGGGCAGGGAGCAGGCTTAAAGGCACCCACTGATTATTGAGGATTTCTTCACCTGTCGATTTTCTGAATTTATGATTCAGCGAACTGACCCTGGCCGAAGATTGACCCTGATTCCTGATTTTATAATCAACAATCACATCATTCTGACCCAGGCGGACTTCAGTTGCGGGAATGGTGATCGTAGAAAAAACCAGCCGGGCCGGATTTAACACCGTCAGGCCATTGGTAATCGTTTCGGTTTTTGAAAAAACTATTCCGTTGGACATTGTGCCGTATAAAGTCCAGCGCACATTGTAAACTCCTGTCGCCAGGGATTGTGGGATGGTCAGGCTGTTAAAAGAAAGGGTAGTGGTGGAATTGCCCAGCAGGGTAAATTGTCCGGTCAGGGTTCTGCTGCCGAGTCCCGAATTCAGTATTTCGATATAGGATAAAGTCGGATTTAAAAGAATATCGGCAGTCCCGCTATTGCTGAACGAGGCCTTCAGATTTATTGTTTCCCGGGGAATCGCGGTATTCGGTTGTAAACTGCCGGCCACGTAATTGGCGTTCCCGGCTGAATTGGACTGGAACGATCCCAGTGCATACTCCGATATTTTTATTAAGTTGCCATCGTCCAGACTTAGTACGCCATAGACATCGATCTGCCCGGTTAGATAATCGTGCGGGATGTCAAACTCAAATTCGAATTCGCTGGGAACATTATAACGAAGAACAGTCAGGGTATCGGTACGGGTCAGATTTTCAACAAGTTGTTCCACACCGGTATCATGCCGGCGAAAGACGAGCCGGGTCGCCGGATAAGGATCGATCGGCAGCGGTATGCCCTGGTTCTGTACGGTCATGGTAGCATGAATTCCTGTATCCCCCTGCAGGACCTGGTCGGGGGAAATCACCACCAGGCCGAGAGTGATCTCAGAATCGCCTATGGTGAGCTCACCCGGATTGGTGACCACCGAACCGTTCATTGTACTGTAACTGTCACGGCCCACAATTTTGATTTCGGGTGTGTAAGCGCCTCCCGGGAAGGACGCGTTGACCACGGCCCCGTTAAATTGTAAGGGAATGGCCATATTGGCTGCCGGCAAAGTAGACGGCGACTGTAATGAGGCTGTATAGGTTATGGAACCGCTTTTGAAAGTAATTTGTGTATTAGCCAGGCTGATCGGTACAGCTACATTCCCGGGATTGGAAATCTGTGCAGAAAATGAAGCTGTATTTCCGCGCATGACCACTTTGGGATATAATGAATTTTCGACATACTGAATCATATAAACTGTAAAATAAAAAGAGGACAGTCCGGAGACGAGCTGCTTCCACCTGAACTGAATTTGATCCGCGCGGAGTGGTGAAGGTGGTCTGGGCGATGCCGTTAGCGTCGGTGATTACCGTCGGTTCGGACATCGATCCGGCTGGAAGAAAATTGACGGTCCGGCCGCTGACCCCGTTTCCGGGTTGATCCTCTACCTTGATCCGGATAAGTTGCGTGCTGCCGGCAACAGTAGTGCGGTTTCCGCCTAAACCGGTCGGATCTACCAGGCGCACAGCCACACCGGGTGTTACCGTGATCGTACCGGTATTGTCAGTCAATCCTCCGCTGGTGGCGACAATGGTTCCGGATGTCGGTGCCGTGACCGGTCTGAAAATATAACTCGTGCCCGTGGCGGAAACGGTATTCAAAGTACCGGTCGATGACCAGGAAACATTGACATCTGCCAGAAAATTACTGCCGATATCGTACCCTGCTGCATAGAGTGTCAGGGTATCCACAGCTGTCATACTGTGAGTACCAATGGCAATTCCGCCGCCCCCGGCGGCGTTGCGGATAATAATGGAGGCCAGCGATCCGGAATTAACCGTAATGGTTCCGGTGGTGTCCCGCTGGCCTGAGAACAGGGCAATAATTGTTCCTGATGATGGAGCGGTAGCCGGATGGAAGGCATAATTCGTAGCGGTCGCACTCACCGGATCCAGCGAACCGGTTGAGGACCAGGAGGCACTAACGCCCGACCGGTAATTGTTATCCGCATCATAGCCGGCGGCATAAAGAATAACAGTTTCATCGACGGTCATTACCCGGTTTCCGAATGGCAAGCCGGCGGAACCGTCCGCTGAATTGATCACAATATGATGGAAGACGCCGGTGGAAACAGTAACGGTACCGGTGACATCGTTCATGGCTCCGCTGGTAGCGCTGAGCGTACCTGAGGTCGGTGCCACGACCGGATTAAAAGTATAACTGGTACCTGTGCCGCTGACCGGATCTAAATTGCCGGACGAAGTCCAGCTGGCTGATACCTGAGAGTGATAATTATTATCGGCATCGTAACCGGCGCAATAGAAAGTATAACTTTGATCTGCAGTGATCGAGACGCTGCCGGTTTCCTGGCCGCCGGACCCGGCGGATGAATTGATGCGCACATGATGTAATGCACCGACCGTTATAGAAATGGTTCCGGTATTATCTGAATAAATGCCGCTGGTGGCAATGAGGGTGCCTGAAGAAGGAGCCAGGACAGGATTGAAGGTGTAACTGCTGCCGGTGGCTACTATGTTATCCAGGGTACCGCTGGAGGTCCAACTGACATTTACGTCATAAAGATAATTACTGCTGGCATCGTAGCCGGCAGCATATACGGTGAGGGCATTGTCTGCCGTGAGTGTCGTATCGCCCAGCGCTTTACCTCCGCCCCCTGCTGCGGTGCGGATGGTAATCCGGTTCAGGGTTCCGGTAATTACATTTATTAAACCTGTGGCATCATTGAAACTTCCGCTGGTGGCCACGATGGTTCCGTTGCTGGGCGCGGTTACCGGTTGGAAAGTATAACTGGTTCCGGTGGCGTTGACCGCATCCAGGGTTCCGGTGGATGACCAGGTGGCGCTGACCATAGCGCGGTAATTGCTGTCCGCATCATAACCGGCGCTGTACAGAGTAACCGATTGTCCGGCACTGAGAGAGGCTGTCAAAAATTCCACTCCGGCCGATCCTGACGAAGTATTTACCCGCACGTGATGCAGAATCCCGACATTGACCGTGATGGTGCCGGTATAATCACTGATGCTGCCGCTGGTGGCGATAATGGTGCCGGAAGCGGCTGCGCGGACCGGCCTGAATATATAACTGGTTCCGGTGGCATTGATGACATCCAGGGTACCGGTAGAATTCCAGGTAACACTGACATCGGCCAGGTAATTACTGGAGGCATCGTATGCTGCTGCATACATGGCCAGGCTGTCATCTGCCGTCAGGGTGCTGGCCCCTAATTCTACTCCGCCCCCTCCGGCTGCAGTCCGGATTCGTATCGAGGCAATTGAACCGGTGATGACGTTTATCGTACCGGTAGTGTCTCTTAAGGCACCACTGACTGCAATAATTCTTCCGGAAGTCGGAGCGGTAACGGGATTAAAAACCATGCTGGTGCCACTGGCACTTACTGCATCCAAAGTTCCGGACGAAGTCCAGTTGGAACTGACCAGCGAGCGCCAGTTGTTATCGGCATCATAACCGGCAGAATACAAATTGACCGATTGACCGGTGGTCAGGGTTTGATCGGTAAATTCTGCTGCGCCGGCAATGGCGGCTGTATTTATACGAATATGATGTAATGTGCCGATGCTGACGGTTATGTTTCCGGTATAATCGCTCAGGGTGCCGACAGTAGCCGCAATCAATCCGGACGTTCCGGAGATATGCGGACGGAAAGTAAAGGTGGTGCCGGTGGTACCACTGCCGTCCAGGGTGCCGGTCAGGGTCCAGACGGCCGATTGATCGGCCAGAAAATTATTATCGGCATCATATCCGGCTGTATATAAACGCAGCGAATCGTCGGTGGTCATGGAATAGGTGGTGATTTCCGTACCACCTCCGCCGGCCGCGTTGCGAATGATCAGGTGGTGCAATGCACCGGCTGTTACCGTGATCAGGCCGGTTTCGTCAAAGATGCTGCTGACAGTGGCGCGGATCGTACCGCTGGCAGGTACAGTCGGATTAAAGGTGATGGAAGTTCCCGAACCGCTGAGTCCCAGAGTTGATGTCCAGGCGGCATTTTCGTCCTGGCGATAATTATTTTCGGCGTCATACCCGGCGGCATAGACAGTTAGTGCTTGATCGGTGGTCAGCGAGCGGGTGGTAACTTCGGCGCCACTGCCTGCGGCCGCATCGCGGATTGTCAGATGGTCCAGGGCCCCGGTATTAACGGTGATTGTTCCGGTGACATCACTGATACTGCCGACCACTGCGACAATCGACCCGGAAGTTGGGGCAATGCTGGGATTGAAGGTATAACTGGTAGTTCCGCTGCTGCCGCTGCCATCCAGGCTGCCATTCAAAGTCCAGTTGGCCGATTCGTCCTGGCGGTAATTATTATCGGCGTCATATCCGGCAGCATACATCGTGTAGGATTGATCGGTAGTCATGGTATGATTAGTAACTGCATTGCCGCCTCCGGCGGCTGCATCGCGAACAGATCAGGTGATGCAGAATTCCTACAGTGACGGTGACCAGGCCGGTCTCGTCATAAATACCGCTGACAGTGGCCCTGATAGTACCGCTGGCAGGTACGGTCGGATTAAAAGTAATGGAAGTTCCCGAGCCGCTGAGTCCCAGGGTCGAGGTCCAGGTGGCATTTTCATCCTGGCGGTAATTGTTATCGGCATCATAGCCGGCAGCGTATACAGTTAATGATTGATCGGTAGTTAAGGACCGGGTAGTAACTTCATTCCCGCCTCCGGCCGCGGCATCGCGGACGGTCAGGTGATGCAAGTGCGCCGGTATTGACCGTAATCGTACCAGTAGCGTCGTTTATACCGCCGCTGGTTGCCACGATGGTTCCGGCAGTCGGGGCTACACTGGGGCTGAAGGTGTAACTGCTGGCAGTGCTGCCGCTGCCGTCCAGGCTGCCGGTCAGGGTCCAGTTAACCGATTGATCGCCCAGAAAATTGCTCGCCGCATCATAACCGGCGGCGTAAACGATTAGTGACTGATCGGTGTTGAGTGTCTGGGCACCGACCTCGGCACCTCCACCGCCGCTGGCGTTGCGGATAATCAGATGATCCAATTCTCCAGTTGTGACAGTGATTGAGGGTCCTCCCGTAGTATTGTAGGGCGAACTCAGATCAAGTATAGCATCGGAACTGCTGCGGTACATGTATGTACCCGTAGCGATTTCGGGAATCGTCTGCAGGAATTGAACTTCAACAGCACTGGCGACATCAAAACTTGAGGTTTGGATGATCAGTGAATCACCGGGGGTTTTATAGTACCAGGTGGCATAACCCGGATCGGTCGGTTTACTGCTGGAATATTGCAGGTACGAGTTAAAATTATTGATCGCGATTGAGGTTATTGCCGGAGTAGTGCTAAACGGATTCTTGATGGCGAAACGATCCAGTTTACCCAGTCCGGCGGTGGCAGGCAGAATGTTGTTGATTGTATAAGTAAAAGTCTGGAAACTGCCGACCGGGACTGAAACGGGTAGAATGGCAGCAGAAACACTGCTGACGGTACTGTTATGGAATAAAGTGGCGGAGTAGGCTGAAACTGAATTTAGAGTTTCAAAACTGTACAGGTTGCCGCGCGAGGTACTGGCTTTTATGCCGATGGTGGCAGATTGTCCGCCGCCGTAGGCTGCATCGACGGTATGATACTGGTATTTAATTAAATTGCTGTGTTCAGATAGAATAACTTCAAATTCAATTGTATTAGGGGAAGGTGAGCCGTCCAGGATGTACCATTGTATAATAAATTTCCGGTTAGGTTCACTGCCCACGGTCGAATAGTAGACGCCTCCGTTATTTCCGGCAGAGCTTTGCAGATCGTCCCAGAACACGGCCAGCATTGAATCCGGGCCGGAGCCGGAGGGGATGGTGGTATTAGTTGGATAAGAATCTGTGCCCGGGTTTTTGAAACCTGCCCAGCCATTGGATGATACGTAGATACTGTTTTTGGCGCTGCCGTAGAAAGTAAAACTGAAAGGCAAGGGGATCGCCGCAGAAACACTATCATTGAAGGTGGTACCAAACAGGCTGGTGCCCCCTTTGACATCGATCCAGTTGTACGGTACAGTTATGCTGCCCTTGGCATCGGTCCACATGTATCCGAAGCCATCGCTGCTGCCCTGGTCGGCGAGAGCAGAGCCGAAGGGAAAAAGAGACAGAGAGACAAAGAGACAGAGGGACAAAAAAGGCACTGAGTTCCTTAGTTCCTTAGTTCCTGAGTATCTTCTCGACTTGCTCTCGATTCCGCTCAGCACTAGCCGCTCGGGGACCGCAAGACCGGTCGTCGAGCGAAGTCGAGACGACCCTCAAGGTGTCACTCCGCCTTGGGCGGGATGACGGGATCTGTACTGGATACGTCATTGCGGATCCTGATTTAGCACATTGAAGCAATCGCATTAGTCTCATATCACAAAATAAAATAAAGAATTAATTTAGAAAAAAATTACCTTCCAGATCACAGGATAGATACAACTACATAACTTCAATTTTTACTCCCGGCAAGTCTGATGCCGGGGAAATTAACTGAAAAATACAGACTCAGATGACGATATCTTTGATTTTACCATGTCATTTAAATTAAAGCAAGTATAAAACCGTTCTTTTTCAAATGTTTGGCATTAGCAGAGAGCAAGTTGACAATTTAAAATAAAAGGAAAGTCCCACTACTAAAATGCCCTTTAAGAGATTACTAAGTCTGTCTTAATTACTAATTACATATTACGAATTAAGCATTTTTAAGAATGTGAAGTACGACACAACGGGGGGGATTTTTTTAGTGAATGGTTGGGGTAAATGAATTACACGGAGAGACACGGAGACCTTCGGCAGAGTTCCACGGAGAAAAATATTTAGGGATTAGGATTGGTGGCAGGCTGCAGATCAGATGAGTTTATCGACCGTAGAATAAATTCCAAGTACCAAAAACTAAATTCCAATGGTAAAAAGTAATTAGTAATTAGTAATTTGTAAATTGTAATTGTAATTGGTATTTCCTAGTCGTGATTTTTGATTTCAAGTCTAAGGTACTCCGTGAATTTTACTCAGTGTCTTAGTTTTCTTTTTGTCTCTGTGACTATTTGTCCTACCTGGCGGTAGGTCTCCGATCTCTGTCTCTTTAGTTTTAATCTTATTTCTTCAATCTTTAATCTTCTTTAGAGAGCGGAGGATGAGGGACTGAGCCTGTCCCGCCGCAAGATGGGAAACCTCATGATAAATCATGATCCTGGCGGACATCCGGCAGCCGCCAGGCGGGGGCTGAAGATACTATACAAGACGCAAATTATAATTTCATTTTATTGAATTATTTTTCCGTGATCTCCAGTAATTTTGGAAATTTTAATACAGCAGGGCTTCTTCCTTGAGCCTTTCTAATTATCACTATTATATTTGCGGTTATCAATTTTTTCAAAATTGGCATCAGAGTTTGCTTGGGGATATTTGACCTTTTCTGGATGTCGACCGATCTGAAAATTGGTTTCTCAAATATAGCGTCAACGATATCATTTGTATATTCCGATTTTATCAATTCCTTGATTACAACCCTCATTTTATTGTATAGATCAAGTATATTTTGTACTCTTTTTACATTTGTTTTACCTTGTTCTTCAATAGCTTTCAGATAAAACTCTATCCAATCGTTCCACTCCTCATTGGCAGATATACCATTTAGTTTCGTATAGTATAACTCACGATTAGATTCAAGATATTCACCTAAATAAAACATAGGTCGCTTTAATCGCTTTTTATAATAAAGGAATAATGGTATGAGCAGGCGTCCAATCCTGCCATTCCCATCTAAAAATGGGTGAAGCAATTCAAACTGGGCATGGACAATCGCTGATTGAACTAACACATCCGAATTTGTGCTTTGGATATAATGTTCTAAATTTTGCAAATGCTCTTGCACTATGGGTGGTTCCGGGGGAACATATCTAGCTTCTTCAATAGGACATCCAGGTTTACCGATCCAGTTCTGTGTTGTTCTAAACTTCCCGGGCTCTTTATTCTCACCCCGAACACTTTTCATCAACTCATGGTGCATCTGCCGGATTAAAAATAAAGTGATTGGATTTTCCTTAAGTTTTTTCTCCGCAATAATTAATGTTGAACGATAATTCGTAATTTCCTGGATATCTTGTTTTTTATTGTCATCTTTTATGGACATTCCCGCTTCGTGCTGCAACACTTCATCAACAGTTGCCTGTGTGCCCTCAATCTTTGACGATAACACCGCCTCACGGGTGGTAAGCGGCGAAAGCAGAATTTCGGGATTAACCACAGACTTGTAGTAATCCATCATATCTCGCTAATGCAGCATTCGCCTCACCTACGAGGCGTACAAGCCTTTCATAATCCAAATTCCGGGGTGGTAAAGTTTCTGGTAGGTATGGTTTCATGTGTTTTTCCTTTTGTGACCGATCAAATATACACAATCTTCTTTGTGTCCGGCAAATCTTTTATTACGGGACACAAAACTGCTTGAGTACGACAGGTGGGACACAAAATGCCAAACACAAATTTATATGGGAGTGGGGTGAGGAATGACACGAAGTTACACGGAGAACTGCACGAAGTTACACGAAGAAAGAAATCCTGGAATTAATGATTAAAGTTTGTTTATGAGTGATTAGGATTCGTCAGCTGATTCTTTTCTTCGTGGACCTTCGTGAACTTATTTTTAAAATTTGGTTATTGGAATTTGGTCATTGGATTTTCTCATAGCGGAGGATGAGGGACTGAGCCTGTCCCGCCGCATGGCGGGAAACCTCATGATAAATCATGATCCTTGCGGACATCCGGCAGCGCCGGACGCATTACCAATTATGCCTGAACGGATAATGGGAAAAGGGTGATGGGTAATGGTTAAAGGCCAATGGCAAAGGGTTAAAGGATATCGGATTATTCTTAGTGGTACTTCACCGGAGGTTTTCGTGGAACCACGTGTAACACTTTACTCCGACTAATCTTACCCACTTTCTACTGGATTCATTGGTCATTGGCTTTTGAGATTTGGAATTTAATTTGGCGGAGGATGAGGGACTCGAACCTTCCCGCGCAAGCGGGAACCCTCATGATAAATCTGATCCTTGCGGACACCGGTTTTCAAGACCAAAAAAACCGACCTAAGTACAATAAAAACAATATATCATTCTTTCGAGTGACAAAATCCCCCGAAGCCTTGTCCCAACGCCCTCTAACGGGATTTATCGTATATTTTCGCACCATAATCTGTCACCTATTTGCCACCTGGGAAAGGAAAATATACATACTACCGATAATGAACAGTCAAAATCCTAAGTACCAGATACTAATTTCCGAATCTCCTTAGGAAATATCTAATTCCAAGTGGTTTTAAGAATTTTATGTATTTATTATTTAGGATTTTCAAATTATCACCTTGGATTTCAAAAAGTGATTTGGTCTTCACTCCTCCATTTATATAAACCCTAAAAATTTCAACATATTTGCACTTAGACCAATATTATAGTTTTTATTTTATAGAATCGTATTTATATTATTAAAAAAGCCCAATGAGAATTGGGCTTTCTATAACTTGAAGCGGAAGTAAAAATGCGGGACGGACCCAGATCCATTTTTATCCAGCTCCCTTCTTAGATCTATTTATATGTATTAAATTATACGTAATAGTATAAATTAAGTTTAAATAACGCAAGAAAAATTTTACTAATATGATTTATTTAAATTTTAAAGATAAAAAATTTACGATTCTTGAAAAATTCTTCATAGAAAGAGCATTAGAACTTTTACATAGAAATACACTCGATTCTTATAAAGTACGATTAATGATCCTAGATCTATTTTGATAGAATTGGAAAAAAACATTAATTACTTAAAGAACAATAAGATTAAAAATATTGAAGAGTTGAATTATCTTAAGGATGAGGCCATATCTCTAATTAAATTGGATGAAGAACTAAAATTCAATGTTTTTGAAAAGAAGTACTTTTTAGACCTTTTGCGTGATCTAAATAAAGAAAATTATTTGAATTGAAAGTTGTATAAAAATTATTATTAATGAAAATAAAGAATATTTAAACAATTTATTAAAATCATTAAAAGTACTTCTAAATGTTAATGTTAAAAAAATAGGAAAAATATTTTCTCATCTTGAGCAGATAGAAATTAAATTAAGTTATTTCATTACTGAACTTATTTACAATGGTTATACAAAAAGTTTAAATATATTTAGAAAAATATTTGCATCCTTTATTCATGATCCGAAAGAGAAGTTTAATGAATGTTTTCTTGAAATAGAAAAACTACTCAATTTAAATCCAAAAGAATATATAGTCTGCTTCAAGTTATTTTTCTCAAAATCTCTAAATATTAATTTCAATCTTTTAGGTATGGGAATTGAGATTGTTGATAGAATTGATGATTTATTCATAATAAATAATAACGAATTTAGGAAATTTATTAAAACAGAAAGTAAAGTAAAATTCTTAATTATTAATACCAAAGCTTTAGATCAATACGGTGCACTTTATACAGCAAAATACCAAATTTCTCAGAATATTGATTTATTCAATCTAGGTAATTATGACATAGGTGTAAGAGTCAGAGATCGGGTACTTGTTATTGATAGAGAAAATATCGAAGAGGGTAAATTTCAACGGTTAACCTATTTTCCTGCAACCGAGTACACGACAGGGACAAGTACTGAATAACCGTTTTATAGTGACATTAAAAAAATATTGGATTCAGATAAAATTACAGAGGAGTCAAAAGAAAAAATATTATCATCAATACGATATTTAAGATTAGGAAATGAAGCAATAGAGCATGAACATAAATTTTCTAAAACTACTGGATTGGTCTTGAGTTTTTATTATCAACTGATAAACAATCTTTATAATCGAACAAATTAGGAATAGATTTATAAATTCACACTCAATTGTTTATGTCAAACGTAATTTAATTGATCTACATAACACAATAATGAAACTTGGAGTGAATACTAAAATTTTCAGACATTCAATAGAGAATAATATAAATTGTTTTAATGATATACAAATTTATAAAGAAATTCAAAAGAAGGTATTTAAAGACTTTCCATTATTAAGCTATAGAGCATGGAAATTTGAGAATCGTTTATTTTCAAAGGAAAATTTAAAAGAATATATTAAAATTCATCAAAAGAATTTGAATTCTCATTAACTCTATTTATAGGATTAGAAACGAGATCGTACATGATGTCTTGACAGAAGGTAATACTAATGAAACTGTGATTGCTAATCTTAGATATTACCTTTCTTTTATTTTAAATCGTGTTATAGGCGATCTATCATGTAACGATAAACCTTTAACAAATTTGGAGGATTTTTCCTACATGAAGAAAAAAAATAGGAGATATTTGTAGGAGTGAATATAATCTTGAGAAACTAATAAATGTAAAAAGAGTTCTTTTGAATTTTTAATATAGAAATATTATATCATACTGTTTATAGATTGTTTTTCATTACTATATACTACTCTAGTATGTTTCTTTTTTCATTCCGAAGGTAAAACACTTTAAGAATATTAAGCAATTGGTGATG
>CAVZSQ010000023.1:0-78934 GCA_963777955.1 Calditrichia bacterium | reverse complement strand
CTATTCACTGCAGAACCAACAGGTCCCACCCACAATTAATTTTAAAACAAGGGATCCGGATGTACCTTTACGAGTAATAAAAGATATACCGCTTAATATAAAAATCAGGTATATCCTGAAAGTCAATGCCGCTTTTGGCGGTCAAAATACAGCCATGGTGATAAAAAAATATGAGCAGTAGAGTAGTGATTACTGGTGCCAGTTCTGAAATTGGGCTGGCCATCTGTAAAGAATTGATAACCGATACGGATGAAGTTGTTTTGCAGTATCATCAAAATTTGAGTGTCCTGGATGCCTTACTGCGCAGTACCAAAGCCCGTATCCAGACGCGCTGTGTGGATTTCAGGAACAATCATGATCTGGATGCTTTCTGTTCAGGGCTTGGTGATGTCGATATACTGGTTAATGGTGCTGCTCTGACCAGGGTCGATTTGCTGGTCAACCTGACTGATGAAGTCATTCAGAATATGATACAAATAAATATCATTGCGGTTGTCAAACTATGCCGGACAGTTATCCCCGGTATGGTGGCGCGGCGGCGGGGTAGTATAGTTAATATCTCATCTGTTTCGGCCCAGAGAGCAAATCGCGGACAGACGGTATATGCCGGTAGTAAAGGTTTTATCGAATCGTTTACCCGGGCCATGGCCTCGGAATATGGCAGTAAAGGTGTAAGGATCAATGCCGTTGCTCCGGGACCCATAGCCAGCGGCAGTTTACGGGAATTACTAAGTTATGCCAGGGCAGAAGTCGAACAAAGTACAATTTCCGGCCGGCTGGGGAAACCGGAAGATGTGGCCGCCATGGTGGCCTACTTGTGCAGTGAAAACACTTCTTTATCAATGGAAAAATATTTTCGATTGACGGAGGATTCCAGAGAGGCGTCTGATGAATAGTAATTACGAAACTCTGCTGAACATCTGCAGTCAAAGAAGGAGTACCAGAAGTTTTTCCGCCAGAGGCATATCATCTGCCAATCTGGATAAAATATTGAAGATCGCTCATACTGCACCATACGCTTCGGGAAGCAAGAAATGGGAATTGATGGTGATCAACGATACAAAAATCATTCAAAAAATTGCTGAAGCTGTTAGAGAAAAGTCAGATGAGATTCAGGGAAATATATTAGATGATTATCAGACAGATTATTTGCAGTATAGCGAAAATTTCTGTTTTTTTAAATTTGCACCGGTGCTAATTATCCCGGACTTTCAGAATTTCACCGGGTTTAACGGCAATGTTGAGCAAAAACTCAGGAGTACTCCGGCAATGGGAAAGGGATAATTTCACCAAGTCGATCTCGTGCGTAGTAATGCTGGTACTGCTGGCCGCGGAAAGCCTGGGCTTAGGAGCCTGTTATATGACCGGTCCGTTAATTGCTGAAAAAGAGATTGGCAAGATAATTAATATAAAAAAAGGAAGAAATATTGGCGCTATTATACCTCTGGGTTATCCCAAAAGCGAGGAATTATGAGTGTAGAGAATAAACTGAGAAAACTTCTGCTGCCGGTATTTGGCTTGAATTCCATCGATGATGTGCAACCCCGGCATTCACTGATTACTGATCTGGGGGCTGAAAGTCTCGATTTTGTGGAAATCTTTCATTTGATTGACCGAACTTTTGGTGTGGAATTGACAGTAAATTCAATGATGGCCGGAGGAAAAAACATTAAGACCGATGAATTATTTGAAGGTGGGAAACTGAATAGCGAGGGCTTGAATTTGTTACAGAGTACTTTTTACAACAAAAGGGAAAAACTTTTTACCGGCATGAACAAAGTGCAATTATTTTCTCTGATTACTGTCAGTGACCTGGCCATGATCATTGAATCCAAAATACAGACGCAGGCAAAAAATGCTGAAAAATAAAACTGTGTTTATTTCCGGAGGAACGGGTTATCTGGGCCGGGCTCTCTGTGAAAAATGTCTGGCTTATCAGGCCAAAGTTATTTTTTCGTATCATAAGAATGATCAGCAGGCACATAACATGAAAACCGAATTGCCGGGTCTGCAGGCCGTGCAGATTGATTTGAAAGATACACACGATATTAAAAGTAAAATCACAGACCTTTATAAAAAATATGAATCCATTGACGTCCTGGTCAATAACGCCGGCGTCAGTCAGGTCATGCCGTTTTCATTGCTGGAAGAAGATGATTTTGACCAGATGATCGATGTGAATATTAAAGGTACGGTTTTCCTGACTAAGTCTATTATCAGGGGTATGATCAGGAATAAAAAGGGAGTGATTGTAAATATTGGATCTATCGCCGGCCACAGGTTGTTTGATGTCCCGGTTCATTATGCCTTATCGAAATCGGCTATGGCGGGATTCACCTTTGCCTTGGCCATAGAGTTAAAACGATTTGCTATCCGCGTGAATTGTGTCTCCCCCGGAATGCTGGAAGATGGGGTAGCCAGAGGTATACCCGAAGAGATGAAACAGGCCTATTTGAATCATTGTGCAACCGGCCGGCCGGGTTCCGCCGCGGAAGTTGCCGAGGTAGTCTGTTTTCTGGCTTCAGATAAAGCCAGTTATGTTAATGGTCAGAATATTTTTGTGGATGGAGGCATATAATTCCAGATTCAAATTCATTATATCTGAATTCCACCGTGGCCTTTTGTGACCATTGTCAGAAAACAGAAATGGCCAGGATGGTTGTCCGCAGCGGTAGTGTCTATATGGAGCGTCTGTGTCCGGTACTGGGCCCGCAAAGTGTCAAGGTCGTTGCTGATTATAAGTGGTACATGGAACGAATGTCCGAGCCGCAGGAAATGTATCAGCTGCCGGGAGTAAAAAAACGCGAACGGGAGTGCCCCTGGGATTGCGGTATTTGTGAATGCCACTCCGGTTGGCTGCAACTGCCGGTTTTTTCGGTAACGAATGACTGCAATCTGGATTGCCGGATTTGCTTTACCTTCAACCGGCCGGATCTTAAATATTATAAATCCCTGCGCGATACTGAAAAGATTATTGATCATATACTCAAACAGGCCGGAGAAGTTGATCTGATTAATCTTACCGGAGGCGAACCGACCCTGCATCCGGATATATTTAATCTTATCAAAGCCTGCCAAAAAAAAGGCATCAAGCGGATTACCATGAATACCAATGGATTAAAAATTGCACAGGACCATGCTTTTGCTGAAAGGATTAAACAATCAGGGGTGCAATTGGTTCTATCTTTAAACACTTTTGATGCGGCAAAAAGTGTGATAATTCACGGGAAGGATATAACTCAATATAAAAGACGGGCACTGGAAGTTCTGGAAGAATTGGATATACCTACAACAATTCTATCTGTCTGCATTAAGAATATCAATGAGGGGGATGTTGCCGATATCGTCGGCAGATATTTCAAAAAACAATTTGTACGAAGTATTACCATTCAGAATATGACTTTTACCGGCCTGAATGGCAGCAAATTTTATCCGCATGAGTATATTACAATTGATCAGGTTGAAGAACTTCTGACGGCCAATAAGGATTTTTCGCCGAAGGACTTTTTCCCGTTAAGTACATATCATCCGCTCTGCTATTCTGTTGCTTATTATCTGGTTCATGATAATCAAATTATTTCCCTGTCCAGGCTCATTGATAAAAATATTTTGCAGAAATTTACCGAAAAATCCTATGTTCTGAATGCGGGTCCTGAATTATCCGGATATTTTCGAAATGGCATCGATCGGCTATGGGCAGAAGGAGAGCATGAGGATGTTATCAGGACCCTTAAAAATTATGTCGAACAGATTTATCCTGCCGACAGGATTTTATCGCCGGAGGAGAGAAGGCTGCGGGCTGAAAAAATGGTTAAAATGATCTATATCCATCCTCATATGGATGCCTTAAATTTTGATCTGTCGCGGGTCAATCGTTGCGGCGACCTGGTTCCGGACGAAACTGGACAAATGATCCCGGCCTGTTCATACAATTTAATTTATCGGCAAAAAGATCCACGTTTCTGGCGTGAGGTTAATGTTTAAATTAATTCCTGCCATTAAAAGTGTACTTACAACAGGAGGTCACGATTTTTAGTACCCGGGAACAGTTGAAAAAAACACGATATTTATTATCGTTTTTAAGAAAAGATATTGTCCACATTAACCTGCAAATTTGTTATCGTTGTAATTTCAGGTGCAGAATTTGCGATTTCTGGAGATCGGAATATGCCAAACTGCCTTTTTTAACCATATCGGATCTCAGGATTATTGTCGAAAAGTTAGGAGCCATCGGACCGCAAATAGTTTCTATTGGCGGAGGAGAACCGTTATTACACAAGGATATAATTGATATAACCAGAATACTGGCCCGGAATAATTTTCCGGTGATGATCTGCAACGGTTGGCACATCAATGATGAAAATGCCCGCAGACTTTTCCGGGCGGGTATGCATGAGGTGAGTATCTCGCTTGACTACGCCGATCCTCAAAAACATGATACCCAGCGTGGCCAAGACGGCGCATTTAACCAGGCAGTGAAGGCCCTGCAGATATTAAATAATCGCCGCTGTCATAATCATCAACGCGTTCATATGATCTCAGTTCTCATGGATGATAATTTGCAGGAAATTGAACCCTTGATTCAGTTAAGCAAGAAACTCGGTGTTACCTACATGATTACATTGTACAGTCATGGGCGTGGTAAAAATAATATTTCTAATCCCACTGAAGATGTCAGCTCCCACTTAATCTATTTGAAGAAGAAATATAATAGTTTTGTATCTCTGACCGGATATCTGGCAAAATTTGGAAACAGCATAAATCAGGGGAACGGCAAACACCCCTGCCGGGCCGGGATAAATTTTTTAAACATTGATAGTCAGGGTGATGTTAGTTTCTGTATCGATAGCCGCGACCAGCCATTCGGTAATATCATCCACGATAATATTATTGATTTAAAGCACAGATTATTGCAGGCTTCAAAAATAAATAAATGTGATTCATGCTGGACCAGTTGCCGGGGATCGGTAGAAACACTGATGTATGATGAAAATAAAATCCGGAATTTATATGATTTTTACAGAATGACCTTAAAAATTCCGCTTGCAGATCATTAGTCAACTGTCAGTATGCTTATGATAAAATATGGCTTGACCCGGTTTTCCGGTTTTTGTTCCCGGAACAGGCACCTGATTCTGAATATTTACCTGGGTCTGAACATCGCCGTCTGGACCGGCTGGCAACTTTATCAGAGTCATAAAAGTAATACCATCGGCTTTGTCGAGGTATCGTTCGCGGTACAGAATGTGATCATGCTTCTGCTCATTCTCTTAAGATTACCGCATAAGAAGTTTGATAAGAATATCTTCAGCCAGTCGATAGCAGTTATAGCCTTCATGTCCGGACTGGTTTTTATGGGTCAGCGGCAAACCGCTGACCCAACCTTAATTCTATGGTCGGGGAGCATAATATTTTTGGCAAACGTACTCGGTACTGTATCTCTGATTAACCTGGGCAGAAGTTTCGGAATTTTAATTGCCCACCGCTCAATAAAAACCCGGGGACTATATACCTTTGTACGGCACCCCATGTATGCAACGGATATTCTGTTGCGCTGCGGTTATATGGTCAGCCATTTTAACCTGTTCACCGCTTTAATGTTTTTGGTTTCAACAGCCTGTTATGTTTACCGGGCAATTCTGGAAGAGAAATTTTTGCTTTCTTTTCCTGAATATCGGTTGTACCTGCAAAAAGTCAAATACCGGTTTATTCCACTCTTATTTTAGTACTATCCCTGGAGTACCAGTTGGAATTTTTGAAATTTCTGAATCACAAGTTCAACAGCCGGTCAACGCGCTGGCATCCGCTGTTGGCGGTTTATTATCTAAGTTATGACTGCAATTTCAGATGTCCTTATTGCTGCGATGGATCGCAAATACCATATTATAAGTTGCCCAGAATAAAAGTGCATCCGGAATCAGCGATATCAATTTTAAAAAGAATCAGAGCGCACAGTAGTTATGTAGTAATAACCGGCGGGGAACCATTGTTATCCGATAATTTCGCGGAAATCATGGAAAAAGTACCGGCATTGAATTTTAAAAAAGTGATATTGACCACCAACGGTTTTCAGCTCCAAAACTACCTGCAGCAGATTGCCGCTTCTGTCCATGAACTGGTGATCAGCCTGGATACTCTGGATTGCCAAAAAGCTGATTGCTGGTATGGCATCGGGACAGGTGCTTTAGACCGGATACTGACCAACATTGATTTGACTGCCGAATACCACAGGTCCCGGAAATTCAGAGTGGTTATATCCAGTGTTGTTACTCCCGAAAACATTCCGGATTTATACGAAGTTTTCCGCTATTCCCAACTTCATGGTTTTCTCTTTGCCGCCGCTCCGCAATTAATGGGCGTGAAAGCACACCCGGAGCTGGTCAATAATGATGAATATATTTCATTTTATAATTATTTAATTGGCGAGAAAAAGAAGGGTGTCAGAATCTTCGGACCGTTCAGTATCTGCAATATATGCGTGATTTAAGGAAATTCCGGTGCCATCCTTTCACCATGCTGGTGGTCTCGCCTGAGGGTGGAGTTTACTATCCATGCCTGGAGTTCGGTAAACCGGCGGGAAATATTCTGGCCGTGCCGGATTTACACTCTCTGCGTCGTGCCGGACTATCAAAATTCGGAGATCAGCCTGACTGCGATACCCGCTGCCATTCGGCTTGTGCCCTGGGACTTTCCTTATTGATAAGGTATCCCTGGTCGGTGCTGCCGGAATCAGTTTATTTTATAAAAGCAAAATATAACGGATTAAAAATCAGACCGGAAAATCATCACAAATTGTTATCCGGATAAGATAAATAGACGGGGCAGACATGAAAACATGCATTTATTGGTTGTCAATCCTTCTTTTTTCAAACGCTGCCAGCCGGCAGGTTGGTCCCTTAAATCCTGATGAAATCATCAGGAAATGCATTAACAATTATGCGCAGATCCAGGACTATACGGCCGTATTCGATAAAACAGAAACGGTAGATACTGAAATTGTTGATGACAGAAAAATCTAATCAAATTCATGAAACCGGATCATTACTATCTGAAATGGCTGGAAGGCAGGAAGCGCGGGATAGAATCATTGTATGTTGCCGGAAAATATAATAATAAGGAAATCGTGCACCTGAACTCATTTTTCGGCTTGTTCACAGTGCACATCGATCCGCGGGGCAGGGCGGCCATGAAGCATAACCGTCATGCCATTATGGAGGCAGGCCTGGGCAATATTATTGATCTGATTGCCAGGAACTATACTCTGGCCCAGGCCAATAAGGATCTGCAAATAATAGCCAGCCGCGACACTCTGTTGTCTGGCCAGCCTGCCATATATTTTAAAATTTCATTCAACGGTAAAACCACATATTACGGACAATGCATTGAAGTATATTTCGAAAAACAGTATTTTCTGCCGGTACGAATTACTGTTTATGGCCTGGGAATTGATTTGTTGGAAGACTACCATTTCTATGATCTCGCGGTAAATGTCGGTCTTAGTGAGTACGATTTCGATATCGATAATCCTCAATATGGTTTTTAAAATGGATAAAAACCTGATATTAACTCTGCGCCGGGAACTGGCACAATTCCTGAGCAGTAATGAAAAATACTTTGAATTTACTGTGCAGGCAGAACTTGAAGACAGAATTAAATTTATTTATGCGGTTATTTTTCCCGGTCTGACCCGTTATAAATTTTACCTGAGATTTTTGATAGCGCGCCTGGCCCAGTATATCGATTATTCCCCCATAAAAGTGTTATTATACCGCTCTATCGGGATTAAAATCGGAAAGGGTGTTTATCTTTCACCTGAGGTTCTCCTGGATCCTCATTTTCCAGCATTGATCGAAATTGATGATTATTGCATCCTGGGCTGGGGGGTAAAGTTGTTCAGTCATGAGTTTGCTCATCAGCGCTACCGGCTGGGCCGAATTAAAATCGAAACAGGCGTGACCATCGGGGGATCGGCAATGATCAGGAACGGAGTAAGAATTGGCAAAATGGTCGATATACCATATGGCAGTTACATCTATAAAGATATCGCAACTAATGAAGAATCTTTCGAGATCGTCAAATCACACCTTAAGAAAAAAGAATTATAGTAACTAATACTAAAACGAGGGTAATGGCCACGAAGATTTATAATTATACTAAAGCCCTTTGTCCGGTCTGTACAGGAGTCGTTAATGCCCAGATCATTGAATCGGAAAATAAAGTATATTTAAAGAAGTACTGCCCGCAACATGGTACGACATTGGCCCTGATTTGTTCGGATTCCGGATGGTATCAATCCAGCATATCGTACGTGAAACCGGGGCAGGTTCCGAAAAATATCAGTATACCTGACTTTAAAGGCTGTCCGGAGTCATGCGGACTTTGTCCTGAACACCAGCAACATACCTGTCTGCCCGTTATAGAAATTAACAGTGATTGTGATTTAAATTGTCCGGTCTGTTTAAAAAAATTCAAAAAATCTTTCAAGTTATCTGTTTCACAATTCACCGGTATCCTGACCAGGCTGAAGGAGTGCGAAGAAGAGGTTCATGTCATCAATCTCAGCGGCGGCGAACCCACCCTGCATCCGGATTTTGAAAAATTCCTGCAACTGGCGAATGAACATAGCCTGACACAGGTTACGGTCTCAACCAATGGTTTGAATCTATTAAAAAATAGTGGATTAAGAAGTATCTTTAAAGAAACAGGAACAATCGCCGCAGTGCAATTCGATGGTTTTTTACCTGAAACTTACAGTAGTTTGCGAGGTGCTGATCTGGCCAAACAAAAACAGAAATTAATTGAACTGCTGGAGAAAGAAGAAATAAGATATTCCCTGGTTTCTACCATAGTCAAAGGTATCAATGACCATGAAATCACAAATTTGGTTAATTTCTTTTTTATTTCTAAAGCGTTAAGCCTGATGTTTCAGCCCGCTGCCTTTACCGGCAGGGCCAGAGTGTTTGGATCACATTCAGATAGAATTACTATACCGGATGTCGTCCGGGAAATTGAAAAAAGTAATTTTACCCGGACTGGTGATTTTAATCCTTTGCCGTGTTCGCATTTTTCCTGTTTTGCCCTTTCCTATTATTTCGATCTGGGTGACAATAAATATCTTAGTTTGAAAGATTTTTTGGGGAAGGAGCAGTATCTGAATATTATAGCCAATAAAACATTACCGGGACTGGATCAGTCCGGCTTCTCGGTTCTTAAGGAAAAAATTTACGAGTTCTGGTCTGCGGCAGATTCAGCGGATCTCCCGGCAGCAGTCCTGCAAAGAATAAAAAGAATATTTAACAGTCTGAATGATTCTTCATTTTCGGCTAAAGAAATATTCAAAATCGGTTCTGAATCCATGAAAGCAATATTTATCCACCAATTTATGGATCTAGATACTTTTGATTTTGGGCGATTGATCAAATGCTGCAATCATTATCCCCTTCCTGATGGCAGGATGATTCCCATGTGTGCTCAAAATGTTTTCTTCCAGTGAGTTATAAAGACTGCCATTTTAAATAAATCTGGAAAATATTAATGCCTATCCTTATTATTATGCAAAATAGAGTAATATATACTGAGTAATTGGAAGCGGGTATGGTCAAGATGGAAGTACATGATACTAAAGGCATTATCATTCGAAACTGTTTTCTGTTCATAATATTCCTGTTACTTATGATACCCGGCGTATCTGCCCAGGTATATCTTGACTCGACTGCCACTCTCGATGCCCGCGTTGCTGACCTGCTCTCGCGTATGACCCTGGATGAAAAAATAGGACAGATGACTCAGGCCGAGCGTGCCAATATCTCATCCGGAGATGCCATCAAGACATATTTTCTGGGCTCTATATTATCCGGAGGGGGTTCGGCTCCGGCCACTAATACACCGGCCGGCTGGGCCGATATGTACGATGCCTTTCAGGTCAAGGCCCTGGAAACCCGTTTAAAGATCCCGGTCATCTATGGCGTCGATGCGGTGCACGGTCATAATAATGTCCGCGGAGCAGTTATCTTCCCGCATAACATCGGCCTGGGTTGCACCTGGAATCCGGATCTGGTGCGCCAGGCGGCCCGGATTACCGCCCTGGAAGTCGCCGGTACCGGCATTGACTGGACTTTTGGACCCTGTATCGCAGTCCCCCGTGACGAACGCTGGGGCCGGACTTACGAGGGATTCGGTGAAACCGCAGAAATTACCATGCTGATGGCACCTGCAGCGGTTAACGGCTTTCAGGGCGATTCGCTGGCATACCGCGGTTCTATTGTGGCCTGCGCCAAACATTATCTCGGCGACGGCGGCACGACCGGCGGTGATGATCAGGGTAATACCCAGATGGATGAGAGCACGCTGCGGGCGATTCACCTGCCGGGATATATCGCTGCAGTGGAAGCGGGAGTGGGCACTGTTATGGTCTCCTTCAGCAGTTGGAACGGGGAACGCATGCATGGCAATAAATATTTACTTACCGATGTCCTGAAAACCGAACTGGGTTTCAGCGGCTTTATCGTTTCGGATTGGAACGGCATCGATCAACTGGGGGGATCTTACACTGATAACGTGAAAAAAGCCATCAACGCCGGAATCGATATGGCCATGGCTCCCAATACGTATGCAAATTTTATTTCCACCCTCAAACAACTGGTAACTGCTGATTCGGTTCATGTAACCAGGATTGATGATGCCGTCTCACGGATCCTGCGGATTAAATTTCAATTGGGATTATTTGAAAGACCGTACACAGATCGCACTTTGACCAGCCAGGTGGGCAGCCTGGAGCATCGGGCCGTGGCCCGGCAATGTGTTCGCGAATCAATGGTCTTGTTAAAAAATGATGCTGCTGTACTGCCACTCAGTAAAACAAGCGGAAAAATTCTGGTGGCGGGTTCTAACGCCGATAATATCGGCAACCAATGCGGCGGCTGGACTATCTACTGGCAGGGCGCCAGTGGAGAAATAACCCCCGGTACTACGATCCTTGATGGAATACAAAATGCTGTTAACGGGGCAACAGTCGTCTTCTCGGCCGATGGTTCGGGTGTCAGCGATGCCGATGTGGCAGTGATCGCAATCGGGGAACTTCCCTACGCGGAATATAACGGGGACCGTAGTGATCTTGGTCTCTCTGCTGCAGATGTTGAAACGGTTCGGCGCGTTAAAGAAGCAGGAATACTGACAGTAGTAATTCTGATCTCCGGCCGACCGATGATTCTCGATGAAATACTTCCCTATACCGACGTCCTGTTTGCTGCCTGGTTGCCCGGCACGGAAGGGGATGGTGTGGCTGATATATTGTTTGGTGATTTCCAGCCGAGAGGAATGCTGACTCACTCCTGGCCCGCTGTTATGGATCAGATCCCGATCAACTGGGGCGACGCCGGTTATGATCCGCTGTACCCTTATAAGCATAATGTCAGCAGTCTGGATGATCACCAACCGGCAACTGTGATCAATTTTTACCTGAATCAAAACTTTCCCAATCCATTCAATCCTTCGACCACTATAACATATGCCCTGCCAAAACCGGCGCGGGTTATTCTGAAAATCTATGACCTGCTGGGTAGTGAACTTAAAATACTGGTGCAGCAAAAGCAGGCGGCCGGTTCCCATTCAATTTCGTTTGATGCTGCCGGATATTCCAGCGGAGTCTATTTTTTTCGGTTAGAGGTTGACGATCAGGTCAGCGAAACCAGAAAAATGATCTTATTGCGATAATAGCACGGAGACTATACATGCGTAAATTTAATTCGATATTCATAATGATTATAGTGTCATTTACACTCCTCCAGGCGCAGGACTATCCCGGTTTTCATGTCGTCGGCCGGCACCTCTATGATGTATGCGGAGAAAAGGTCATATTGCGCGGTGTGGCTAATCCGAATATATGGTTCGATAAAAGCGGCTTGACTCAATATCCGGAAATCGATCTGACCGGTGCCAATGTGGTGCGTATCGTCTGGCAAACTAATGGTACGGCTGCAGATCTGAATGCTGCGGTCTATAATTGTATACAATACGGCATGATCCCGATGGTTGAACTGCATGATGCCACCGGTGATTGGAGTAAACTGCAGACCTGCGTCAATTACTGGATCCGCGAGGATATAGTAAATGTAATCTTAACTTATGAACAGTACTTTATATTAAATATCGCCAATGAGTGCGGTAACTATTCCGTATCAAATGCAAGTTTCAGAACAGGCTATGAATCAGCCATTAACCAGATTCGCAATGCCGGTATCCATGTCCCGCTGGTCATCGATGGCACGGATTGGGGCAAGAATATAAATATAATGCAGGCTGAGGGTCCCTACCTGATCAACGCCGATCCGGATCACAATTTGCTGTTTTCCGTTCACATGTGGTGGCCGCAAATGTACGGCTTTGATGAACAGGATATCATCGATGAAATTGCCCAGTCGGTCAACATGGGACTGCCACTGATAGTAGGAGAATTTTCCCAGATGCATGGTGAGTGCGATGATGACAGTATAACTGCAGATAATTCGATTGCCTACCTGACCATCCTGGCTCAATGCCAGGCAAACGAAGTGGGCTGGATCGCCTGGTCCTGGTTCGGCAACTGTAACCCGTTCTGGGATATGAGCGATGGCGGGACTTATGCGGAATTATATGATTGGGGACTGGAGGTTGCCGTTACCGATCCGAACAGTATCCAAAATACTTCGGTGCGGTCTTATTTCATGGACTACGGTTACTGCAATCCGGATCGGATAGGTAAGTCTGATTTCATCACACCGGAACGATGTGAACTGAAACAGAATTCTCCCAATCCTTTCAATTCTTCAACGGAAATCAGGTATAAAATACCTGCAGCGGCAAATATAACCCTGGATATTTTTGATATGCAGGGGCGTAAAGTGCGTACACTGGTTGATGACTGGCAGACCAGGGGCAGTCATCTGGCTTACTGGAATGGTCTGGATGAAACAGGTAATACCGCAGCCAGCGGTTCCTATTTGTATCAGATAACGGTCAATGACGGAAACAATGTATTCAAACAGGCGCATAAATTGATATTGGTTAAATAAAGTGTGTATCAATAGAAATTTACTTACCCGATTATATATTTCCCATAAAATGATCATAGCCCTGACATGATTCGATTTATTTATTTTGTATTCATATTTGTTGTTTTGATTAATACCGCTGCAACCGGTTCCGAGTCGCCAGACATCGGCAATCTACAGGTTTTTCCTGCCGATAATCCCTGGAATTGGGATATCAGCAGTTACGCTGTACACCCGAATTCTGCAAACTTCATTAAAAGTATCGGCGGGGAGGTTACTCTTCATCCCGATTTTGGTACAGTATGGGCCGGGGCTCCGATTGGCATTCCTTATGTCGTGGTGCATAGTGGTCAAACCCAATTGCCGGTTGCATATACGGCTTATGGATCTGAAAGCGATCCCGGACCGTTCCCAGTTCCACTTGATGCAGAGATCGAAGGGGGACCCGAATCAAATGGAGACCGCCATGTCCTGGTCGTGGATATGGACAATGCCATGCTGTACGAGTTGTACCGGGCTTTTCCGCAAACTGCCAGTTGGGAGGCAGCGTCCGGAGCAAAATTTGATCTGACCAGTAATGAACTCCGTCCGGAAGGATGGACCTCGGCCGATGCAGCCGGTCTGCCTATTTTCCCCGGGCTGGTACGTTATGAAGAGGTGTATATACAAAAAAAAATCGACCATGCCCTGCGGTTTACTGTCCAGCAAACGCAGCGGAAATACATCTATCCGGCCCGTCATTTTGCCAGCGATTCAACCGATCCCGATTTCCCCCCCATGGGACTTAGATTTCGCCTGAAAGCGGATTTTGATATAAGCGGATTCTCTGAACCGGTTCAGGTCATCCTGCTGGCCCTGAAAAAATACGGCATGATCGTAGCTGATAATGGCAGCAATTGGTACATCAGCGGCGCACCGGACGACCGCTGGGATGATGATATTCTGGGAGAGTTGAAAACTATCAGCGGTTCAAATTTTGAAGCGATAAGTCACGGTGGATGAAGACGGCAATCCTATTTATCCGCCGGCAACAGCCCTGGCGACTGCAACAAGTGCCGCTCCAGACCTGCTATCCGCCTGGAGATTTATCCAAATCCCTTCAACGCCGCCGTGGTGCTGCAATACCATTTAGTCAAAACAAGCCGGGTGAGTATAAAAATCTATAATTTAGCAGGACAGGAAATCATTACCTTGTCTGACGGACAGCGGCCGGCTGGCGATCATCAGGAAAAATGGAATCCCCGCGGATTAGCAAGCGGGATCTATTTTTATAAATTTCAGGTTGACAGTTATGAAACTGCCGGTAAAATATTATTTCAAAAATAGTTGTATTGAAGGTGAGGAGAAGAGGGAGATGAAAAAGTATATGCTGTTGCTAATTTGTATCCTGTTTATGATGAGTTCCACGCCGTTGCCGGATTATAAAAATTCGACCCTGCCTGTGGAACAACGAGTGGCCGACCTGTTAAAGATTAATGACCCTGGAAGAAAAGGTCGGACAACTGTCCTCATTCTGGTTGAGAGATAGCAGTGCCTTTGACGATGCCGGAAACTTTGTCGGCACTGCCGATACCGCCCTGCTCAATCGCGGGATCGGTACTTTCAGCGGCCGGAGTTTCAGAAGGGAAGGGGATAACCGCCGGCGGGCCCGCTGCATCAACAGTTTACAAAAATACCTGGTTGAAAAAACACGGCTGGGCATTCCCGCCTTCATTTTCAGCGAATCACTCGCATGGATTGATGGTACACGGAGCCACCAGTTTTCCGCAGGCCATTGCCCTGGGCAGCACCTGGGATACTACCCTGGTGGAACAGGTATTTCAGCGCCGCAGCACTGGAAGGGCGGGCCAGGGGCACCCGGCAGGTACTTTCGCCGGTACTTGATCTGGCGCGGGATCCGCGCTGGGGCCGCACCGAGGAATGCTACGGTGAGGATGCCTATCTGGTCTCGCGTATAGGGCTGGCAGCGGTGTACGGCCTGCAAGGCCGTGACTAAAATGCTCGATCAGAATCGGTTAGTGGTCACCCTGAAACATTTTGCCGGCCATGGTCAATCAGAAGGGGGCCGCAACCTGGCACCGGTTAATTTTTCTGAACGGATCTTCCGTGAAAATCATCTCTATCCTTTTGAAATCGCTATCCGCCGGGGCGGGGCTTTATCGGTCATGGCTTCTTATAATGAATGGGATGGGATTCCCAACCATGTCAATCATAAGTTATTAACGGAAATATTACGTGATGAATGGGGCTTTCAAGGATATGTAATGAGCGACGGCGGCGGGATGGATCTTACCTATACCAATCATCGCGCTGCAGCTAATCCTGCCGAATCCGGCGCGCTTTCGATCAAGGCCGGACTGGATTATGACCTGGGCAGCTGGGGACGCTGTTTCGGCTCCCTGGTCGAGCAGGTCAAAAATGGGGAGGTAACTGTGGCGGATATCGACCGGGCCGCCGCAAGTGTATTGCGGGTAAAATTCAGCAGCGGCCTGTTTGATTACCCTTATATTGATATCAACCGGTATGATAAAGTCGCCAATAGTAAAGAACACAAAGCCCTGGCTTTAAAAGCCGCTCATGAAGCCATGGTGTTATTGAAGAATGAAAACAACACGCTCCCCCTGAACCCGGCAAAAATAAAGAACCTGGCTGTCATCGGTCCCAATGCTGCCGATATTCATCTGGGCGGTTACTCGGCAGTGCCTATGGCCGGAGTGAGTGTTCTGGAGGGTATACTGGATTTCGCCGCCCGTAAATTCGATGTAACGTATACTGAAGGATGCAAACTGACCCTGAATAAGGAATGTCACTGGGGGGTGAATGAAAATCCAATACTGGGTAATCCTGAAGATGACCGCAAACTCATTGCCGAAGCAGTGCAGGTAGCCAAAACCAGTGATGCCGTAGTGCTGGTGCTGGGTGAAAATGAACTGATTTGCCGCGAGGCCTGGAGTGAAATGCATCGGGGCGACCGTGATGACCTGAATCTGGTTGGCAGTCAGAATGATCTGGTCAAAGCAATCCTGGCCATCGGCAAGCCTGTGGTTATTCTGTTAATCAACGGACGTCCGATCAGTATAAACTATCTGCAACAGAGTGCCCCGGCGATCATAGAGTGCTGGTATCTGGGACAGGAGACCGGACATGCTGTTGCCGACGTACTTTTTGGCAAAGTAAATCCATCCGGCAAACTGCCCATTACTTTTCCGCGCTCGGTTGGACAATTGCCCTGTTACTATAATAAGAAACCGACCATGCATCGCAACTACGTACTGGCCGATACCACTCCGCTTTATCCTTTTGGATTCGGTTTGAGTTATACGACGTTTGAATATAAAAATTTGAAGTTGACACCCGCTAAAATAACTACATCAGGTACCGCAGAGATCAGTGTGGAGATCAGCAATACCGGCAGTGTGCAAGGGGATGAAATTGTACAATTATATATTCGTGATCTGGTAAGTCTGCCGACCCGGCCGGTCAGGGAACTGAAAGATTTTGCACGGCTTACTCTGATTCCGGGGGAAAGCAGTACGGTAAAATTCACTATCACTCCTGAGAAACTCGAAGCCTTCAACCTGGATATGAAGCGGGTAGTGCAACCGGGTGAGTTTGAAATCATGGTCGGTAAAAATTCACAAGAGGTACTGACCGATACCTTAACAGTAACAAAACTGTTTTAAACATTCATGCGGATATAAGTTGTTTTTGAATTGTTTTAATAGTCAAAAAAACTTGCATTACATAAAAAGTCACAATAGATTTTTATAAATAGCGGACAATATAATACCAACTAACGAGTCAGGTACAGTCTGGCAGATTTTTGCTGTACCGGATTCATAATTACTAAATTTAAAGGAGGAATTCGCATGCGTATCATTACAATTTTTATTTTTTTAATGTTCTTAACCTTAAATATCAGTGCACAGGAATTACTGGTCGGCGGCAACATGGAAAACGACGCGGCCTGGCACATGTCTCATCTTGACAGTCAGGATACAACCGAATACGAATTTAACTACACCATTGCCGGTCCGCAATATGGAAACGGTGGTTGTCTGCACGCCTGGGCCAGTGTAACCCAGAGTACCAATATCCTGTTCTGGCAGCCGGTTGTGCTGACGGGTGGAGACGAATATGAAGTTTCAGGAGCATTCGCCGATATCGGAGGCAATATCACTAATTTCTGGTGTGAGATATTATACGATACCGTAGCACCTCCCCTGCACGCAGATGTTGGCGGAACCACCATCGTTGGTTTTAATACCTGGAATGGCACTCCGCAGGCTATAGATGGCACCTTTCAGGATAACAGTGTCAAAGGTATAGGGCCGCTCTTTGTGGCTCCCGGTGAAACTGGCGTACCCGATACAGTTTACTTTATGATGAATATTGGTGTCTGGGCTGGTGGAGCCTCGTATAGTTTCGATGTGGTAGTTGATGAATTGAGTTTGATACCCGCCGGTGGATCAGATGTTGATGCGAATCAAGGCAGTATACCAGACCAGTTCGCTCTGTTCCAAAATTATCCCAATCCATTCAATCCGCAAACCACAATTACCTATTCACTGGCACAAGTGAGTGCAGTTACGCTGAAAATTTATGATTCACTGGGTCGGGAAATAACAACACTAGTGGATCAGCAACCACAGACAGCTGGCCGTCATGAGATATCATTTAATGCCGGGAATATACCAAGTGGTATTTATTTTTATAAATTGATAACTGCCAATGGATCATTCGTCAGGAAAATGACTCTGTTGAAGTAACTGTTTATTGTTAATAATCGCTTTCTCTCAGACACCTGCAACCAATAGTTGATTGCAGGTGTTTTTTTTGATCAAAAAGTTATAATAAATGTGAGTATTGCTTATGGACAGAGAACGATTACAGTTCAGTGCTTACTTAGCCGGATTAATTATTATGGTCATAGTAGTGCCGCTGCTACCGAGGTTGCCGTAGGGAGATAATAATACCTTTTTAAGGTTGTGGCGGATCTTTCTGTTCGAATCCTAAACTCTCTGCTCTGGCCAGATCGGTTTTCCTGATAAGCGCATAGTGCATGGCGGCATAACTCGGGTAGCCACAGCGGAGGAACAGTCCATACAGCTCTACCTCAGTTTCGAATACAATGATACCTTTGAGATAAAGGACAGCCTCGACGGCAGGCGGAGTGTAGTTGTCGGACGGGTCGCACTGAACACCGCCGGAGTAATAATGGGCAACCCAGGTAAGTTGATCGGGTGGTGGTTGATCGGAGGTAAATAAAGGGGAATCGATAATCCCTTCGCATCCAGTCAGGAAAAATATAGCCGGCAAAATAGAAGCTATATATGTTTTCATATACGCCTCCGGGTTTTTAAAAGTCTAAATTATCAGTTGAAACTATATATATAGCTCAGGCCGATTTCATTTCCGGAATCAATAAATATCCAAAGCCTGCCGTAAAGAATAAATACACTGCAATACGATACCCCAACCTAGAATATTTAATCCGCCGGATAATTGAATGATCAGCGTAGCTATTAAAGCAATGGCATCATAAGTAAATAAATGAAGTATAATACGCTTTACGGGCCACAGATTTTTCAGCCGTCTCTGGCAAACCAGGTCAGCATCAGATTACCGATGAGTAGCTGCCCCATATTCCCTGGGCGGTTAAGCTGCGCCGGGGCAATAGGAATGAGCCCAATCATGATTTAATAATTGTTCGCCGGCAGAAAGAGTAGTAATGGTCCGAATCCCAGACAGACGATTGCTTTGATGATCATCAGCGATTTGAATTTCATAATACCTCCCTTTGAATAATTCATAAACCAACGGTGAATTTAATTCAATAATCCGACCCGGATTTTTACCAATTATATAACTAGTTATCCTTGATCTGATAACTTGTCAATAACAGATTTCTGATAAAAGTCATACCTGGCCAATTCGTATCCCTCTTCGTCAGTAGCAATGATATCAAAGATAAAGGTTTCTCTTTGAATCAATCCTTCACCGGCAACAAAATCTATAATGTAAATGTCATCATCCCACACTCTGTCGTTATTCATATCATAAAGCCACTTGATGATATATCCGCTGAAATCCCCTGCAGGTACCGAAATATCTCCACGCTGTTCCACTCTTTTCTCGATTCGCCATGGTTCGCTACGGTATATCCACTGCGAGTTTAAAGATAAGGGATACTTTAAAGCACATACAGGTTCTGACTCATAATTTAATGAATCAACCATAATTCTGAACATCATCTTCCTTTGGCCCAGGGAGATATCTTCCAGCAGTTCCGCAAATGTCAGTATAAATTCTGTTCCTGAATCTGAGGTATGTTTTACTCTTATGTTTCGGTTGAACAAGCGGTGCTTCACCGGCATTATTGTATGCCACGCAGTAAAGCCCGCCGGTTTTTTGTGTATAGTAGTCTTCACTAAAAGCCTGGCTGGAGGATGACGATATTTTAAAAACATAAGTATCCAGTGAATCCTTCAATAATTCTCTCCTGTCTACTTGAACAAGCGTCTGGACTGTACTGCCGGTTAAGGTATTTGTCGTTAAATATTCCCAGTAATTACCGACTTCCAGCGGATAGGATGTATTATTGCCGCCGCTGTCGGTGGGTTGGCCACAGGAGGTGATGATGAAAAATATCGGTAATGCTGCATAAATTGATAACTTCATAATTGTCCCGTCCCTGTTGATTATTATTTTGATTCTAAAATCAAATACTTTAAAAATGTCACCTTCCCCGGATGTGGATATGTAGAGATATTATATTTTTCATCAATTCCCTGTACGGCACTGATCAAATTACCAACCATAAAACCAGCAATTCCGCCGCATATAGTTCCACCCAGTATATTCAACGGCTCAACAAGAGGATTATCTGTTTCTTCATGTTCGGTTCTGACCGATGCTAAAATTACCCCTGCAAGAGTACCAAGAGCCATTCCACCACCAAATCCGACCATGCTATTTTCATCATAATTTGAGTCATGGATAAGATCCAGCGAGGTAATTGAATCAACCGGTATCCTGACTATCTGCACTGAGTCAACGCATAAAGGTATTCCATGTCAACCTTCCATAACGTGACCCTGGATATAGTAGAATCATTGTTTAAATGTACCTGCCAGTTTTGTGCCGGTACAACTAATGGCACATATAAAAATAGGATAGTACACAATATACGATGCAATATACGGATCGTGTAATGAGAATATAACATGTTCTTAAGTAAAATTAATTTATGTAATTAAAAAATAATTGCAGAGTTATTCAAAATAGAATAATGCTAACAATATTAATATAATCAGAGTAAACTCTAAGTCCAATAAAATTATTTGATGGTATGTTATCTTCGAGTTTTAAGAACCTCGAAGGCAAGCAGAAAGTGTTAGAATTAAAAATTTTGCTATTCATTAATGATATAATTGATTTGTCCCGCAGGGACAATCGAAAATAGCCCGCCAATTAATTGGCGGGAATCGGAATCCCAAAAATCGTCCCATCCCGTAGGGATGGGACGTCCCGACGGGACGGTTGAAATATATTAGGTACATTTTACCCGGCAATAAATTGCCGGGCTATTACCATGGTATCCCTACGGGATACCTCTGGGATAAACGTTAAATTCATTCAGTATTATGTTTTTTTTAAAAATCTTGATTTTCGCCCCAAAATGATGCCTTTAATGGCCTATTTTTCGCAATTATTTCGACTTAACTTCAATAAAAACAATTTCAAATTCCTCAGGTCCGACCCCGGTTTTAAAGGGTGAATACATATTAATAATAGAGTATGTACGCCCACCATTTTACGTGCTTCGTTTGAGTATCTCATCAAGGTAGAACATCTAGCTGCTTGGCTAACTCGGTGACTGAATTCACTGAGTCTCGAATTTTGGCAAGTTTAATAATAAACGATTTATCCGATCTGTTCTTTAGCGGCTCGTCTCAAGTTTGGTATGGAAACAAAGTCTGGTGGACCTTGTTCGTCTGGATTGCTCCAACCAAAAATTAAAGGACTGTGGGCCATGACATACGAATTTCAAATAATTCGAGTACTTCATCCCATGATTTCTCGCCCTCATTCTGACATGCACTGGCAAATCGATCCGCGAGATTAGATTCTTGATCAAGTTAATCCGTCGATCAAGTGGAAGACCCTAACATAATATCATTGAGAAGTTTATCAGTAACCAAATTATCTATCCAAGAATATGTGATTAATTCTATTACTCCGAAATTGACAAAACTTACCAATGTTGACAATCCACAGATCAAGGCCGGGTGTGTCGGAATCTCGTATGCCTTTCACGTTTGGTGATTTCTGCTCGTTCTTATTCATTAGTGTTACTTCTTATAGTTTTCTGCTTTACGTGGTGGTCAACGCTAAAAAGTCACTGGCGCATGACTGCTTACACACAATTTACATTTCATGCTCGATCGGTCGGACATCCAGTGGACTGCGGTGTTAGAGTTAATTTATCAGTTTTAACTTGTCTCCCCTCCGGCGGCTTACTTTTTGCTTGATCAAAAAGTAAGCAAAAAGGCCCTTCGCGAATTCAAACTCGCCCGCCTCAGGCGGGCTCAAACATGAATTCGCGAACAAAAACCCCCGATTCTAACGACCTGTGCTTAAACGGCGCTGAATCCTTAACCGCGAAATCAGCAATTCATGCTAATCGGTCAGGCGTCAGTTACATTGCTTCTATTCGATTTACGACCTAAGAGATTCCCAAAATCTTTGATTAATAAGATTTGAAACATGGTCAGGTTCCGGATTTTCCACATCACAATCTAATAAAAGGTCAAAATTCCCACGCCATAACCCAAAATTATTCCTTATCCAAGTAGTCGAAAACATATATTTCGTTAAGAATTCTTCTTTATCCATATGACTAATTTCTGCAAGTTCTTTTTCATTTAATTCTATTCGAATTCTCGCTACGGCCTCATCTAACGTTTTTGGCCATGAATTTGATCATAAGAATAGTCTATGAGTAAATCGAATTCCTTCTCAATAAAGTAATCAAACGGGTACACTGATAGTCAGTCTGTCAGATTTTTTTAATGCTTTACCATCTCGCGACCATTTCTTGAATTGGTATCATCCCCTCTATTAGATTATACTCTGAACCAAGGACACGGTATATCACGACATATTCTTTCCCTTTAATGATCTCTAAACGTCTATCTAAATCATTTTCATGCAGCGTTACATCATTGGTTACGCGAATCCACTTAGAATCAAAAGTTTGCGACATATTTCATATTGAATCATATTTTTATTAGGATACTTATAAGTAACCTTTTCAATCATTATCAATATTACTCGATTTAACTAATTGTAACTTCTAATTATTTATTAGTTTAAAGATATTTATGACTAAATTGAAAACTTATTTTTTTATAATTTCCAACGGATTAATATCATCTTTTTTTTCCAAAATATTTTATAACAGCAGGTTGTTGCATAATTTCGAGGTTTTTAATATAGAAGGTTTCGGAACTAAAGATATTATTTATTGTAATTGAATTATTCTCGATCTCCAATGAAATTGGCTGAAAAAGTAACGGTATAAGATGTACAATAATTATATAGAGTAAAAATATAAATAATAATCCCTGAATTCCAAATATTCCTAAAACTAGTGATGATGCAATAATTGTAATAGAGATAGTATGGATCAGTAGTTCTTAAGATTCTTTTAAGATAATCAAATGGAGATACTGAATCGATAATATTTCATTTACAAATCTTCTTATTATTATTTAAACGGTTTAACATTTAATTAAGTTGCAAGTGGACGTCTTTCACTCATGAGTATAATTGAATAAATTTCTTTAAAATAAACCATTATTGATTGCAGTTAAGATCTTATATATTAAATATTTGTAAAATTTCTAAATGTGGAATTAAGTCGTGTGTATAACACGCCTTAATCCCATGCTTTGTACCAAAAATTAATCACTATAATAATTGTCTAAAATAATCCTCAGGACGATAGAAAAAGTCTAACGAGGTTAATTTAATCAAGGGATTTATAATGTCAAAAGAAAAACTGCTCGAGATCCCGCTGTCTGTTTTACCCTCCCCAGGCCCCTCCCTGCCGACCGTCTTCGGCGGTAGGGAGGGGAAGGGGGTGGGTCACTGTAGGGCGCATATAAAATGCGCCCCTACTTTGTGCCTGCCTGACGGCAGGTCTTCGACCACTTTGTGCCTTTGTCCGTACCTCTTGTCCCTTTGTCCCTTCCCTTGGGACTTCCATCACACTTTCCCCGCCCTTAAACGAGCTATATTTCCATTGACATATACGAAAAGAGATCGTAATCTTACCGGATTAAAAAATGAAATGGATTAAGATGAAAAAAAACTTAGTGATAGTAACATTATTAACGCTAATTATTATAATAAGCTCTGCTGCACCGCTAATACCGCAAACAACCGTTGTACCGGCAGCGGTTCCTGAATGCTCGGTGCAGCGGGGCTTTTTTTCGGCCAGTTTCGATGTAATCGTCACATCGACGACACCGAATGCCACAATATGGTATACCCTGGACGGTTCCGATCCGCGGACCTCAGCGACAAAACTGCAGACAGACTTCGCCGGCCACCATCACCATCAATCCGGAGAGCACTACGGGAGGACGGGGCAAAACTCCCGGAGTAGTACTGCGCGCCTGTGCCTCTGCTCCTGATTTTTCGCTGAGCGAATCAGTATCTCATACATATTTATTCCTGAATAAAATCGGCTCGCTGTCACCTGACGGTACCCGGCCCAATTCCAGCTGGCCTGATGTCAGCAATTCCCCGCAATCGATAAATTATGGCATGGATCCGGCGGTGTTGAATGATTCACGTTATCAGGCTCTGATTGATGATGCCCTGCTGGATGTACCTACCATATCGCTGGCCACGGACCTGAAACACCTTTTTGCCGGCGACAGCGGTATTTATATGAATGCCATGGAAGATGGTATCGAGTGGGAACGGCCGGCTTCGATTGAACTGCTGAATCCGGACGGCAGCGAAGGTTTTCAAATCAATGCCGGTATCCGTATCCGCGGCGGCTGGAGCGCACACCCCGAAAATCCCAAACACGCTTTCCGTTTTTTCTTCCGCACTGAGTACGGTGACGGCTAAACTGAATTATCCTCTTTTTGAAGATGAAGGGGTTGACCAATTCGATAAGGTGGATTTACGCACCAGCCAGAACTATGCCTGGAGTTATCCCGGTCATCAGGGTGAATACAATATCATGATCCGCGATGTGTTCTGCCGCGACCTGCAGCGGGAGACCGGACAACCCTATACCCGCAGCCGGTTTTATCACCTCTATATCAATGGTTATTACTGGGGATTATTCCAGACCCAGGAACGTCCGGAAGCGCGCTTTGCTGCCAGTTATTTCGGCGGTAGTCGTCGAAGACTATGATGTAATTAAAGTCAGCGGTGATTATGGCTATGGGATTGAAGCTACCGACGGAACCCTGGATGCTTACCGCCAGGTCTGGAATTTCTGCGTATCCGGATTCACCGCCAATACCAATTATTTTAAGATACAGGGACTGAATACGGATGGCAGCAGGAATCCGGCCTACACAGTTCTGGTGGATATAGATAACCTGATCGATTACATGCTGAATATCTTCTATACCGGGAATTTTGACGCCCCCGCTCACAAAATTCGGATCGAATAAAGGTCCTAATAACTTTTATGCCATTTATAACCGCAACGCTCAGGATGGATTCAGATTTTTTGTTCATGATGCCGAGCATACCTTGCGCACCACAGCTGGTGAAGGACCCGGGATCGGTCTCGATGAGAACAGGGTGAATATCGGTAGCCTTACCGATGGATACCAGATGATCGTATCGGATTTCAGCGGTTTTCACCCGCAATGGCTGCATTTTAAATTATCGTCCAATGCCGAGTACCGGATTCGTTTTGCCGACCATGTTTATAAACATTTCTTCAATGAAGGTTGTATGACCCCGGATAAGGTAATACCCTTATTCCTCGACCGCGCCCAGCAAATTGATCTGGCCATTATCGGTGAATCTGCCCGCTGGGGCGATACTTACCATGAGCCACCCAGGAACAAAGATGACGACTGGCAATGGGCCATTGATGACATCGTTAATAATTATTTTCCGTACCGGACGGATATAGTCCTGGACCAGTTAAAAGCGGTTATCCTGTACCCGAACATCGATCCGCCGGTTTTCAGCAATAACAATATCACCATTACCGCCTACACCGTGCAGGTTGAACCGGGATATCTGCTGAAAATGGTTAATCCGAATTCCACCACCGGCTCAATCCGCTATACTACCAATGGCCAGGATCCCCGCAATATCGGGGGTGGCGTGAACACTTCGGGGATCATGGGTGATGATGAAACCGAAATCAGCATAAATACAACTACGGTAATAAAAGCCCGGATTCTGAATGGTTCGACCTGGAGTGCACTCCATCAACTCATACTTTTCACCAATGATAATGCGGCTGATCTTAAAATCACTGAAATTCATTATCATCCGCTGAATCAGGATACTACCAGTGACAATGAATATGAATTCCTGGAATTAAAGAATATCGGTACAACTCCAATTGATCTTTCGCTGACTTATTTTTCTGCTGGTATTACATATATTTTCCCGTTGGGCACCATCATCGAACCGGATCATTTTATTGTACTGGCCTCAAACCGGGATGAGTTCAATAACCGTTATAGTTTCATGCCGGACGGAGAATATTCCGGGCAACTGGATAATGGCGGAGAGTGGCTGATCCTGTGTGCTGCCGCCGGTGATACTATTTTTGCTGTGCAATATAACGATATCGCTCCCTGGCCGACTGCTCCGGATGGCAGCGGATATTCGTTGGTTCCTGCCGAAATCGATCCCCAGGGAAACCTGAATGATCCGGTTAACTGGCGTTCATCATATGCTATTCATGGCTCCCCAGGCCGGGATGATACACCCGATACATCGGTAAATCCTCCACCACCCTATGTCCCTGAAAGTTTTGCACTGGATCAAAATTTTCCCAATCCCTTTAATCCGGGAACCACGATTCACTTTACCATACGGACCGGCGGTGATGTCCGGCTCACGGTATATGATTTACTGGGCAGGGAAGTAGCTGTGCTGGTGAATGGCGTCCTGGATGGCGGCGATCACCGGGTTACCTTCACAGCATTGGATCTCAGCAGCGGCATTTATTTTTATATACTGCAAAGTCCCGACGGCGTGATTACTAAAAAGATGGTCCTGCTGCGCTGAAAGATTTAAGCGTAATCATAAAATTTACCCATCCCGTAATTCGTATAACTAATATGAAGGCCGTTTCTAATAATGATAAAGGAGTGCCTCCGATGAGAAAACTTTCCATTATTTGTATCTGCTGCTTTATCCTGCTGTTTTCCTCGCAATGTTCATTAAATAATCCGGAAATCAGGATTATCAAAAACGGCATCGAATTGAGTAAAGGGAAACATAATCTTAAAGTTCAATTCTATGGTGAAAATATAGTCAGAATTATAAAGTGGGACCTGGCGGCCGGGACTTCGGTCAGGAAGAGTTTAAGCGTCATCCAGGATACGCCGGCGGATCTGGGCATCAGGGTTGAAGAAAACGGTAATCAAGTTTTTCTCAAATCCACGGAACTTTACCTGAGGGTATCCAAGACTGCCGGTACAATCGAGTACCTGAACGCGGATAGCAGTACCATTCTAAAAGAAATGGGACCTGCTGTTTTTTCACCCGTGGTATATGCTGCCGATTCCGGGTTTAGCATTCAGCAGCAGTTTCAACTTTCCGATCATGAAGGAATCTATGGCCTGGGGCAGCATCAATCAGGATATTTCAACTACCGGGGTAAGAGGGTGGTGCTGGCGCAGGCCAATACCGAGGCAGTCAGCCCTTTTCTTATTTCAACCGGGAATTATGGAATTCTGTGGGACAATTATTCCAAAACCATATTCGAAGATCTGTCGACCGGTACTTCATTCTGGTCCGATCTGGCTGACAATATCGATTACTATTTCATTTCCGGCCGGAACATGGACGAGGTAATCTCGGGTTATCGCTGGCTTACCGGAAAAGCACCCATGTATGGCAAATGGGCTTACGGTTACTGGCAGAGCAAAGAACATTACGATACCCAGGCCGAATTGATGAGTGTGGCTGAAAAATACCGCCGGCTGAAAATTCCTATCGACAACATGATTCAGGACTGGGATTACTGGAACGGGGCGGCTAACTGGGGCGGTATGTTCTTTGATAAAACACTTTTTCCTGAACCAAAAAAAATGTGCGATCAGTTGCATAAAATGAATTTTCATATCATCATCTCCATCTGGCCGGCACTGGGACCGAAAACTGCGATCTATGCCGATATGTCACGACACGGATTTCTGTACAAACCGGTAGGCTGGGCCGGATTTAAATACTATGATGCCTATAATCCAGCCGCCAATGCCCTGTACTGGCAATATCTCAGGAATGGACTTTATACGCAGGGTCTCGATGGCTGGTGGATAGATTCCACCGAACCGGATGTGGTCAATGCCATGACCAAGGAATCCAGCGAGTATGAATTGAAAAAAATGGGCCGGAATTATCTGGGTTCCTGGGCCAGGTATCTGAATGCTTTCTCGCTGGCCATGACCGACGATATTTATAAATACTGGCGCCAGGAAACCTCCCAGCGCCGGGCTTATATTCTGACCCGTTCAACCTATGCCGGTCAGCAGCGTAACGCGGCCACCACCTGGTCGGGCGATATCGGCGCCAGCTGGGAAATATATCGCAACCAGATACCGGCCGGTATCAATCACAGCATGTCGGGGATACCTTACTGGACTTTCGATATCGGTGCATTTGTGCTGGGCGCTTACGGCGGTGTATTTATGCAGGGGGGAAAAGATCCTGCCTACCAGGAGTTATACACCCGCATGTTCCAGTTGGGGGCCTTCAGCCCGATCTTCCGTTCGCACGGTTCGGAAACACCGCGCGAAATCTGGGAAATGGGTGAATTTGTTCCGGCAATTCTCAGGATCGATAATCTGCGTTACCGTTTATTGCCTTATATCTATTCGTTGGCCTGGATGGTCACCAGCCGGGATTATACCATAATGCGCGGCCTGCCGATGGATTTCCCGGATGATGAAAAAACTTATACGATCGGCGATCAATTTATGTTTGGTCCGGCCCTGCTGGTATGTCCGGTCACCGAATACATGTATTACCGGCCGCCGGAACAGAGCGAACTCATCGGCCCTGAATTTTTCCAGACCAAAGACGGTAAACCCGGTCTCCAGGCTAAATATTATAAGGATGCTGCCCGCCAGAACCTGAGTAAGGAACAGATCGATCCCAATATTGATATTATCTGGTATACCGGTCGCCCTGAGTACGTGACCGATTCGACCTATGCCATTCACTGGGAGGGAAAACTGGTTCCTGCAGAGAGCGGGAAGTATCAGTTTCATCTGCTGTGCTATGATGCCAAACGTATTATTCTGAATGGGGATACCTTGCGGATGGTCTACACCAGTGTGGAGCAGTATACCAGACCGGTGGAATTAACCGTGGGTGAAAAATACGATTTAATTGTGGAAACGGAAAACAGATCAACCGGAGCCGCGCGCATGCGTCTGTTCTGGAAAACCCCGGCCATGTTTGCCAGAGAGCAGAGTAAAATTGACCGGGAGAAAAGCCGGCAGATATATCTGCCGGCCGGCCGCAACTGGTATGATTTTTGGACCGGGGAGGTGACAGCGGGAGGGCGCCAGATCAAGACTGCCGCACCGATTGAGCTGATTCCTTTATTTGTCAAAGCGGGATCTATTATCCCCCTGGGACCCTTTCTGCAGTTTTCCACCGAAAAACCAGCCGATCCGCTGGAATTACGTATTTACCCCGGTGCCGATGCTGATTTTACACTTTATGAAGATGAGAATGACAATTACAATTATGAAAAAGGGATCTATGCCACCATCGCATTCAACTGGAATGATGCTCAGCGCATGTTGACCATTAGCGAGCGAAAAGGTGAATTCCCGGCCATGCTGAAAAAACGTACAATCAATATAGTCCTGGTGTCCAAAGATCATGGCAGCGGTTTGGAGATCAGCGCAAAAGCTGACAAGTCTGTCTTTTATGATGGAAAAGCGATCACAATACAGTTGTGATTTTACAACCTCCGAGGTGCTGAGCACCTCGGAGGTGGGTAAAATCAAAATTTTAACTTTGAGAATTTGGAATAAAATTGTATCTTATAAATTATAGTTGTATAGATTTATGGTAGTTTAATGACCCGTTCCGATGAGATGTCCCTATTTACCAAAATGAGCGCCTGGCTACAGGAAAGTATATTTTTCCTGGCCTGTTTTTTCTATCTTTTTTACCAGGTCCATCCTGTGCTCAGCATTGAAGTACAGACCCCTGTCTTTTTTATGACTGCCGATTTCTGGCGGGAATTTCTAAAAATTCCCGGCGGATTCATAGATTGGTTTTCACTACTTTTTATGCAATTCTGGACAACGGATCTCTGGAGTTCTTTATTATTATCCATTTGCCTGTGGTTGGTCGCTTTTCTAACCAGAAAATGGCTGGAAATCCTGTCTGAAAAACGACCGGTTCACACCTTTCACCTGATTCCAGCCGCTCTTTTGCTTGTTCTTCACGTTCAGTATAGTTTTCGCCTGGGTATTACACTGGCATTGATCGTAAATCTGGCCGTGGTGATCCTGTTTATGCGCTGGAAATCCAAACGGCAATTACTGCGAACGATTGTAGTCCTGGCTGTGGCCGTATTGTTGTACTGGCTTAGCGGCGGTGCTTTCCTGATTTTTGTCATCCTGGCTGGATTAAACGATCTGCTTTTCGGAGGAAGATATATCCGCGAAGGATATATCTGCGGTTTTGCACTTCTGCTGATCGGGGCTGTACTGCCTGCACTGGCAGCGGCCACACTATTCCTGGTTCCCCGGCAGCAATCATATCTGCATAATCTTAGCATGGAATCACCACTCCCATCTAATTTTGCCGGATACGGTCTCTATGCGTTTTATCTGCTGGCTCTGATATTTTTCTTGATGCTGAAGTCAGGTGGAATTCGTAAAGTCTGGGAAAAAATCAGCCGATGGTTGAAATTTGCTTTAATCTGGAAGTGGGCAGCGGGTACTGTTTTGCTTCTGGCCGGAACCGGTTTACTGGCCCAGCAATCGTATGATGATCTGGTGCGGCGGGTGCTGCAGGTCAATCTGTCCGTAAAAGAAGGAAATTGGAATCGAGTGCTTGCAGCGGTTAAGGGTTCGGCTCATACTAATCCGCTGCTCTCGGTACAGACCAACCTGGCCCTTTTCCAAACCGGTGCACTGCTTGATAAGATGTTTGCCTATCCTCAAAACGAAGGACCCGCCGGCCTGCTGATGAACCGCACCTGGTGTCTGGCCTGGCCCGAAGAGGTGAGTAATCTTTGCTGGAAATTAGGATTGGTCAACGGATCCCTGCATTGGGCTCATGAAGCCCTGGAGTATAAAGGGGCTTCGGCTGATATTTTAAACCGCCTGGGCATGGTCTATATGGTCAAAGGAGATCATGAAGCAGCAAATCATTTTTTCAGGAACCTGGAGAATGTTCCTTTCCATAAAAAAGCCGCCGAAGAGATGCTGCGGCTCAACAACAACAATGCCGAACTCGTTCGGACCGAGGTGTACAAATATATTCGTTCATGTATGCCGGTCGAGAATATAGTTTCCCTGGGCAGGCCGTCATTGGCCGACCTGGAATTACTATTGAGGAGAAATCCGGGTAATAAAATGGCTTTTGAATACTTATTAGCCTACTATTTACTTGAAGGTAACGTACAGGAAATTTTAAATCATATTCCGGATTTCAACAGGTTTGCCTATACGAAACTTCCCGGCCATATCCAGGAAGGTTTGATTGTGGCAGCGTCCTCCAATCCAAAATTAGATCAGGAGCAGCTGAAAAAATGGATTGAGCCGGCTGCTATTGTTCGTTTTACACAATATCGCCAGATCCTGGCCAGGTACAAGAACGAGAAAGCAATTGCCAGACCGTATTTACTAGGCGCAATTCGGCGATACTTACTGGTATTATCTGATGTTCGTCAAACCTCCCGCGCAGCAGATGGAGAGCGAGAATGAATTTCAATAACAGGATCAGACCCGTGGTTTACGGGATATTATATATTGTAATTCTGCTGCTTTACGCCGGATGTTCAACAACGCCGGAAGGGAGAACGGATATCCAGTCTGCCGGTCGCGCTGCCGTTATTCAACCTGATTATAATAGTATCATAATTCCGGCTAATATTGCACCGCTGAATTTTGTAATCAAGGAAACCGGTACCGCTTATTTTATCAGGATTCACTCGAAAAATGGAAGTGCCATCCAGGTGCAGAGTAAATCCGGTTGCATGCAGATTCCCCGGAAAAGTTGGCGACAACTGTTAACCGGTAATCCGGGGCAGGATTTGAAGATTGATATTTATGTGCAGGACGGAAACGGAAAGTGGACCCAATTCAACTCTATGGTAAACCGGATCGCTCAGGAATCCATGGATGGTTATTTAGTATACCGGAAATTCGGCCCTCTCTTCAACCTGTGGAAAAAGATGGGCATTTTTCAGCGGAACCTGGAGAACTTCGACGAAAAACCGGTTTTACTTAACAGTCAAACGCTGAATAACTGTATGAATTGTCATAATTTTTGGCAGAACGGAACCGACCAGTGGTTGCTACATTTACGGAGTGACCCCGGTACGGCCATGTTGTTGATTATAAACGGCGAAATTCGCAATGTCAAAACAAAGACAAAAATTAATCCGCCGGCTGCCTATCCCGCCTGGCATCCTTCGGGAAAAATTATCGCATTTTCATGCAGTAATCTGTTGCAGTTTTTCCATAGCAGCGGGGGGGAGTGTCGCGATGTACTTGACCGGAGTTCTGATCTCATTCTGTATGATATAGCCTCAAATACGGTTACCACCACTCCGCAAATTGCCAGCCCGGAACGTCTGGAGATCTGGCCGGCCTGGTCGCCTGACGGCAGGTTCCTGTATTTTTGCAGTGCTCCCAGGTTGGAAACATATGTAAATCCTGCCAACAGCAATGACTTCGCCTATGATCAGATCAAATATGATTTAATGCGGATTGCCTATGATCCCGCTCAGCGGACCTGGGGGAATGTTGAGACTGGTTGTCTCGTCTACTGACCTGGGATTAAGTGTTAGCGAACCAAGGGTTTCTCCCGATGGCCGTTTTGTACTTTTCACAGCCACCACTTACAGTCAATTTCCTATTTATCTTTCCAGTGCGGATCTGTATCTGCTGGATCTGCATACCGGGAAATGGAAAAAATCGGAAGTAAACAGCGAACAGGCCGATTCGTTCCACTCCTGGTCGAGCAATGGCCGCTGGTTCGTATTTTCCAGCAAGCGGCAGGATGGATTATTCACCAGGCCTTACTTCAGTTATTTCGATTCGTCGGGAATTGCTTCCAAACCGTTCGTACTGCCGCAGGAAAATCCCCTGGCTGAGGAACCCTCATTACTATTATATAATGTTCCTGAATTCACCACGGAACCCATTCATGAAATCCCGCAGGAGTTGGCCAGAGTCTGCTTTTGCCGGACCAAAATCACTGACTGCAAACCTGGATCCCAATGCCGTCCCGGCTGTCAGCAGTGCTAAACCAAACGTCACTGCCCCGGAAACCAAATCAGCATTGACTAAAACAAATTGAATTTCTAAACGAAGGAAGATAGATGATCGAGCGAACAATAGAATCGTATCCCACTCATAAAATTTTTATAACGTCTTTACCTAACCATCTATTTATCAGTGTCTCGATAACCGACCGGGAGGCAGATCCGGAAAAATCGGCAGAGCAAATCTATAGCCGGATTGCCGAAGTTTTATCCGCCTCGTCCAGTCAACTGGTTCATGAACGGTGTTTCGGCGACATTAGTTTACAGCCCCAGATACTCAAAGGGCGGAATCGTGCCCTGGGCAAATATAAAATTGAAGCCAATACACCGGTTACCTTCGTAGAAGGGGAATCCTGCCTGGCCAATAAATTTGCCGGTGTGCAGATCCGGGCGCTCAAACCGGTCAATGACAGCAAGGTCTGGACAATTATGGATCAGGGAATTCCCAAAGGCCGGGCCTGGAGTCTCGACGGTTCCACGTTTTTTATGCTGCACAGTATTGACGGTGGCAGTACCGCTAAGACTGATAAAGCCAGCCGCAAAACACGCTCGGCCGCCATGTTCCAACAGGCCGAAAGAATTCTGCGCACTGCAGGGGCTACCTATAAAGATGTGGTACGCACCTGGATTTATATTTCGGAAATTCTGGACTGGTACACTGATTTTAATCTGGTCAGAAACGAGTGTTATTCGGAATATGGTTTCCTGGGAAATTCAAATTCCGCCGCACAGCCGGAACAGATTTATCTTCCGGCCAGTACCGGCATCGAAGGTAGAAATCCGTCCGGACAACCCGCTACCATGGATGTCTTTGCCATTCATCGCTCGCCGAAAAGTACCATCAAAATCCGATCAGTTCACGGGACCAAACAACGTTCACCTTTCCGCTATGGCTCGGCCTTCTCCCGTGCGGTGGTAATCGAGGAAGCCGATAATAAACTGATCCTGGTTTCCGGCACAGCCTCTATCGATGATCAGGGTAAAAGCGTATTTATCGGTGATCCGGCAGCCCAGGTCCGGCAAACCCTGAATGTGGTGTCCACTCTGATTTCCTCCGAGGGTGCAACCCTGGCTGATCTGTGCGAGGCGACAGTATTTCTCAAACGTTTACAAGACTTCCCGGTTTATCAGCAGATTGCTGCCGAACTGGGAATTGCCAACGCCCCCTCGGTAAACGTGGTGGCCGATGTTTGCCGCGACGAATTGCTGTTTGAGCTCGATGCAGCTTTTATTTTAGAAAAAAATAAAAAGTAACTACTTCAGGAATAACATTTTTCTGGTAGCTTCAAAATTCACGGTACGAAGTTTGTATATATAAACTCCGCTGGCCAGTCTGGCCGCATCGAAAAAGACCTTATAATTACCCGCTGCTTTTCTCTCATTTTGTACCAGTGTCGCTATTACCCGGCCCTGCATATCGTATACCTGCAGGGTCACAGTGGCCGCTTCGGGAAGTGAATATGAAATCGCCGTGCGCTGATTGAACGGATTGGGATAGTTTTGACCGAGAATATACCCCTCGATCCCGGTCACAGTTGTATTATCTCCCACGGCTGTATTCTGGCCGGGTTCGATCAATATATATTGCACCGATCGCGGCGGTGAAATGAACCTGATCTCGCCCTCGGTTGAATATTTTTGACCTGGAATATCCACCAGACCGGCAATGGGTCCTCCGCTGGAATTGGTCGGCCCCACATCATTTACATATACAACCTGTGAAAATTCGCCATTGTCCGTACCGCCTGTCAGGGAATAAATATAATATCCTGCACCGTAACCAAAATTATCGGGTACCAGTTTTATACACTGCTCGGTGGTACCTTTATTGATTGTGACAATTCCAGCTTCTCCGGAATTAAACCGCGAAGCATAGGCCAGTACGCTGGTACTTCCGCTCACTGAGGAATTTACTATGTGATCGCCAAAAAGTTGCTGAAAATAGTACATGTAAAAGTAGGCCGGACGCGGATTCCATTTGGGCACACCCGCTTCATCGCCATTGTTGAACATTCCATGATCATTGCCGTTGTCATATCCGTTGGCCAGGTCCCAGCGGCTGGACATGCTGTAACCGTTTTTAGCCAGTTCCCCGAGCAAAATAGCCGCATGCATACCGTTGATGTAGGAACAAGACTGTTTTGATCCCACAGCAAAAATGTTCCACTCGGTCAGCGCCAGCGGTTTCATTGAAACCTGGTTCTGAGTTGCGGATTGTTTTACATAGTTCATCATGTTGATCGTTTCGGTAGTTGCGGAATTCAGCACGGTGGCGGCGTTGGAATTTTGATTATAAGGTGTATAATAACTATGGATGATAAAGAAATCAGCGGCATTACCGGCCCGGGCGAAGAAACCGCTGTTCCAGGTTCTTTCAGCCGGTATCCAGGAACTTGCTGCGTTATAGGCAATCAATTGTGCACCTATATATATCGGATTGCCAAGGTCCTGTGCCGCTTTACGCATGGAATCGGCAAATACCAGGAAATGCTTGCCGTAAATATCTCCGGTTATAATCTCGGGTTGTCCGTCCTGATTCAGCGCAGTATCGATCTGATAACCCGCCTGCCAGGGTCCGGAATCTTCATTGCCAATTTCCCAGAATCTTGTACGGCCATCATCATAACGAACCCACTCCGCTGCATAATGGGCGGCAACAGCCACCGGATCCGGACCGGTTCCATAACGGGAATAACTGAAGTTTACGCAAATTATACCGGTACTGTAGGTCAGATCGAGCATCGTATAATAATTATCCACAGAGAGGGTCCAGCTCGCTGAATTCTTACCATACCACCACGAGGCTGCAACCTTGTTGCCGTCTCCGTCAAAAAGAGAGTCCGGAACATCGCCGGGTGGTTGATTAGATGTGGCATCCCAGAAGAAGACATTAGTGATATTACCCCCCGGAAAACGGATAATATTGGGTGCCAGCAGCGTAATATTATCTAGCAGGGCATTCTGATCCACCATCTGGCTCATCCATAAATTCGCATTGTTACCGTAATTGTATTTGGAAACAGGTCCTAAAGTATCGCCGGCATCGATGGTAACCGTTACGGTAGCAGTATTGGAAGTTTTAATCTCTTCCTGAAAAGGAAATACCGGTGCATATTTAGGTTCAAAGTCTTCTAAAAAACCATCTACCCCGCTCTGTCCCAATACACGAGAAATCATGATCAGGCAGGTGAAACAAATCCCGCACAGGTTACGAATCTTCAAATTATGCCCCCTCAGAATTTTTGTACTCCAGCTCATTTGATTAACATCATTTTCCTGGTCGCAATCAAATTGTCCGCCTGCAGTCTGTACAGATACACGCCGCTGGGTAAATTTGATGCATCAAATGATATCTCATAATTTCCCGCTCCTTTTTTCATATTGTCAGCCAGGGTCGCGATCTCGCGTCCAATCGTATCGTAAACCTTTAGTGTAACATTACTTGCCTGGCTCAGGGTGTAGGATATGGTTGTGCTGGGATTGAACGGATTCGGATAATTCTGGGCCAGGGCGAAGTTGTCAGGGGATTGATCGATTAAACCTAACCGGCTTGAAGTGGGGGTTTTGAAAGTCCGTTGAGTCGAACTCGCGGTTGTATCGCTGCCATCGGTCGCTTCGACATACCAGGTGTAATAAGTATTGGGTTGTAAATTGTTGGTTGCATCATAGGAAATAGTGTTGTGTATCTATCTGGGCAACTGTTGTGTCCATGCCGTTACCGAAAATGTGCAGGATATATTCAATCGGATTCGCATTGGGATCGAGCGAAGCCTGCCAGCGGAAGTCAATTGTCCAGTTGGTCAGATTTCTGTTATTCGAAGGGGAACTCAGGTTGAAAATTATCGGAGGATATTCCGGTTCCACTGCTCCGCCGGTTGCTTCCGCGCTGAACTCGTTGCAGGTCAGCCCCTCACCGTCGCTCCAGATCTCGAAACCCGCTTCCATGTTATCCAGCTCCCAGGTGGTTAATAGATAACCGCGGGTCAGGGCATCGTGGACAAAAGCTTTGAGATCCACACTTACTTCATTGGCTGCCGGAACCAGTTTGTAAGCGATGTAATTCCAGCTCCAGTCTGCATAATAGACTTCCCAGAAATAGCCGCCGATGGTTGCGGTGTCCACCGCTGAACCGCCGGGTCCAGCGCCGCCGCCATAGTTAATCCAGATCATCAGTTCGGCACCGCCACCGGGATCAAACGTTCCGGGCAAACTGAACCAGGCTTCGAAGGCGGCATTCCAGAGCCCCTGGACACCTGTCGTATCCACACTCCAGCTGAAAGGCGCCGACTCAAGTTCACCGACGCGGATCGGAAAAGTATTCCATGGTTCATCAGTTGGATTTCCCCAGTGGTAGCCTTTATAAATGAAAGGGTAGGAGACAACACTGGTACTGTTATGCGTGGACATTACTAATTTAAAATAACTGGATTCCAGGTCAATCTCCAGACACTGCTCGCCGCCGCCTCCGCCCCAGACATTATTTGAGACACGATATTCGCCGCCCATGACTTCCGTCCAGTTTGGTGAAGCGTCATTGCAGATCTCGACTGCACGGCTGGATTGATTAACAAATAAAAACAAAAGTGCAAAATATAAAACGAGTTGCTTTGCTCATATTCTTATCCTTCCTTCTGACATATTTATTCTTTGCAGTCTTCCGATCTCTTAGTACAGAGATCTATTTTGATTCGATAATTATTGACGCTGATTCCAGGTTGTCCGATTCTGCCTGCAGTGTAATCTGACCCGGCTGCTCGTCCGACTGAACCACGACCAGACACAAACCATGAAATGCCTTCCGCTGATCGGCCTGGAAGGATTCCGTACTGGTTTGCAGACCGTTATCGACACCGGCAATCTTTCCGGTACCGGAAATACTGAACCGGACCAGATTATCAGCATAAGGCACCGCTAGACCTTCTTTATCCAGTATCTTTACTGTAATAAACGAAAGATCCCGGCCATCAGCATTTATGGCCTTGCGGTCTGCCGCTAATACTATTTTCGCCGGTTTTCCGGCGGTCTTTACTTCGCTGGTCAGAATTTGTTTTCCGCCTGTGCGGCCGATGGCTTTCAGTGTACCCGGTTCAAAGACCATACGCCACATCAGGTGCAGGTCGTCGGCGGTTTTTTTCCTGGTGCCCTGCGATTGCCCGTTTAAGAATAACTCCACCTCTTCGCAGTTGGTATAAGCCCAGATGTCAATCAGTTGCCCCTGCTGCCAGTTCCAGTGGGGGAAAATATGCAGGACCGCCGTAGTTGTCCATTCGCTCTGGTACAGATAATATGAATCTTTAGGGAATCCGGCCAGATCGACGATGCCGAAGTAAGAACTGCGCGCCGGCCAGCTGATAAGGGGTTGGTTCACCCAGATAATCGAAACCGGTCCAGATAAACATACCGGATAGAAAGTCATGTTTCTTGATAATTCGCCAGGTTTCTTCATGAGTAGAGCCCCAGGGCGCGCAACAGTTGTCATAGGCCGAGCAGGTGAAGTCGGCATTACCGGTAGTAAAAGGAATATCCCAGCGTATGGGCCAGCGCCGTACACTGTCCGAAGGCATGTCATAAGAACCCCGCGTGGCCAGCGCCGACATGGTCTCAGCGGCAATAAACCTGCGACCGGGATAGGTCTGTGGAAAAGCAACATATTTATCCTGGTGGTAATTATAGCCAATCACGTCCAGGGCACCGGATTTTATCAGCGGGTTCTGCGGATCCTGATCATTGCAGGCGGAAGTGATCATACGGGTAGAGTCGAGTTCTTTGATCAGGCCTGCTAATTCAAGTGCAAGCACCGTTCCGCTGCTATCCTTCTGGTCAAATTGTTCTAATATTTCATTGCCGATACTCCACATGAACACACTGGGATGATTGCGATCGCGCAGAACCTGATCCTGCAAATCACGCTTGTGCCAGGCGGCAAAATCAAGGTGATAATCATACGGATTTTTACCCTTCAGCCACATATCAAATGCCTCATCCATCACCACGAAACCCATTCTATCGCACAGATCGAGAAGTTCGGGTGCCGGAGGATTGTGCGAGGTGCGGATACCGTTGCAGCCGCAGGCCTGCAGAATTTCCAGTTGGCGTTCAATGGCCCTGGTATTTACAGCAGCGCCCAGAAAACCGAGATCATGATGATTGCATACTCCGTTGATCTTGACCTGTTGGCCATTCAGTATAAAACCTTTTGCACTGTCAAATTCAAAGGTGCGGATACCGAAGGTTGTTTCATAATCATCACAGATCTGACCGCCATACTCTATGGTCGTCAGCGCCTTGTATAAGTAGGGATTTGTCAGAGACCATAATACCGGATTGCTGATGTTTAAACTCTGGAAGATTTCACTGAAAGAGTTGGTCATGGCCGACTGCTCAAATTCCGCTGTGGCTACGTTAAGACCGGCCTGGTCCAGCAGCACGGTCCTTACTTTAATCACTTGATCCTGTGGAGCGGCATTCCATACTTTGGTACGGACTGACACCCGGGCTGACTGTTCACTTACTTCAGGTGTGGTTATAAAAGTACCCCACTGATCTACATGAATTTTTGCGCAGGTGACCAGGCGTACATTTCTATAAATTCCCGATCCGGAATACCAGCGGGAATTGGGTTGCTGGGAATTATCAACCTTAACTGCCAGCACATTTTTATCCAGCCCGTATTTCAGGAAGGGGGTCAATTCATAACGAAAGGAGATATAACCACTGGGACGTTTGCCCAGATAGTTGCCATTGATCCATACTTCGCTGTTGCGGTATATACCGTCGAATTCGATGAAAACCAGCCGCTCTTTATCTGCATCGGGCAGGGAAAAAGTTTTGCGGTACCAGCCGATACCACCGGGCAAAGCACCCCCTCCCGGTGTGGCCGGATGATCAGGACTGAATTCACCTTCAATGCTCCAGTCGTGCGGCAGATTCAGTACCCGCCACGGTGAGTCGTCCAGATCTGCTTCCTGACCATTAGGTACATCCCCTAAAAAGAAATGCCAGCCCTGGCCGAACTGTTCGGTCTTTCTGTATTTTACAGGTTTATTCATACAATTAATTAATAATCCACTCATAAGTATAAGCAGAATACAATAGAAAAATCGTGATTTTTGTTGCACGGCTGACGTTTTCATGATTACTATCCCTCTTATTTTTAATACCATTACTTTACACCGGCCAGAGCCCGGTCCAGATGAACATAACCGCCGTCAACAAACAACCATTGTCCGGTGATGTGCGATGCATGTTCAGAGACCAGGAAGGCGACCATGGCCGCGATTTCTTCTTTGGTGGTCATTCGCTGGCCCAACGGAATATTTTTCATAATTTCATCCAATTTTTGCTGGGGATTCTCGAAGGTCTTGATCCATTTTTCATAGAGCGGGGTCATCACTTCGGCGGGAATGACAGCGTTAACGCGGATACCGTAGGGCAGCAGTTCAACCGCCCACTCACGGGTAAGAGCCAGACTGGGCGCCTTTGGCAGCAGCATAGCCCGAGGTATTACCCTGCCCGGTGAGGGCACACTTGGAACTGATATTGACAATCGAACCCCTGGTTTTTTTCAGTGCTTCCAGCGCGTAGTGTGCCATGTAATAATAGTGATATAAATTCTTGTCAAGCGATACGAGAAATTTATCCGGATCGCCGGAAGCAAGTCCCACGCCGTCATTCACCCCGGCATTATTGATCAGCGCGTCAATGCGCTTATACTTTTTTAACGTTTCGTCAACGATCCGCCGGCAGTTTTCTTTGGGCATCAGGTCGGCTAGAATGAAGTGGGCAGCCTGCCCCTTGCCGTTTAATTCAGACCGTAATTTTTCACCGGTTTCTTTATCACGGGTGGCGATTACCGGTATGGCCCCCTCGGCCGCCAGCCGGCGGCTGATACCTTCACCGATCCCCTTGGAACCGCCGGTGACGATCATGACTTTATCTTTAATACCCAGATCCATATTTCCTCACTCTGTTGATTGATTTATTTAAGTATAAACAAATTTTCCCTGACCTGTTGTGACACTTCAACATTTTTGTGTTAATAAAGATAGAAAAATGTATCTCAATGTCGATTCCCCCTTAATAAAGGGGGGTAGGGGGTTGTTATCATTGCCATCATGCAAAACAACCCCCTCACCCCCTTTTTTAAGGGGGAAATGGATTAACTTCTCCAGGCGACTACATGCTGTTTGGCTGTTCCTAAACCATCAATACCCAGCTCGACTACATCACCAGGGCGCAGGTATTTGGGTGGCTTTTGACCCATCCCGACCCCCGATGGTGTTCCGGTGGAAATAATATCGCCCGGCAGCAGAGTCATGAACTGGCTGATATAACTGACCAGGAATGGTATTTTAAAAATTAAATCGGAAGTATTTGACGATTGCATTACGGTTCCGTTCAACTTCAACCACAAATTTAAATTGTGCGGATCACTGATTTCATCCTGGCTGGCCAGGAAAGGACCCAGCGGGGCAAAGGTATCGGCGCTTTTGCCTTTTACCCATTGGCCGCCTCTTTCCAGTTGAAAAGCCCGTTCACTGAGATCGTTATGCAAGGCATATCCGGCAACATATTTAATCGCCTCGGCTTCATCGATATAGAGGGCTTTTTTACCGATGACCACGGCCAGCTCGACTTCCCAGTCGGTCTTTTCACTGTTCCGGGGAATAATAATGTTATCATAGGGACCGGTCAGAGCAGTTGTAGATTTAAAAAATAATATCGGTTCGGCAGGAGCTGCAGCTCCGGTCTCCCGGGCATGTTTGGCATAATTAAGTCCGATGCAAATTATTTTAGACGGCCGGGCCACAGGTGGTCCCAGCCTGATATCGTCCTTGACCAGGGAAGCGCTTTTGCCATTTTTCTCAAGCCAGTACTGCAATTCAGACAAACCATCGTTTTCGAAGAAGGATTCATTGAAATCTTTGGTACAGGCACTGACATCCCGCCGTGTACCGTCACTCAAAATTACCCCGGGTTTTTCTTTACCCGTCTGGCCAAATCTGATTAATTTCATTTTCTGCTCACGAATTTAATTTAATAAAGCCACCGTCAATTGGAAAATTAGTCCCGGTTATAAAGGCAGCCTGCTCGGAACACAGGAACAGTGCCAGGTCGGCAACCTCTTCAGGTTTACCCATCCGGCCCAGGGGTTGGGTTTTTGATAACTGGGTAAACATTTCCTGCTCTTTACCGGGATAGTTCTTGGTGATAAAACCATCCACAAACGGGGTGTGGATACGGGCGGGAGAGATGGCGTTACAGCGGATATTGTACTTGATGTAATCCCTGGCTACCGAGTAAGTCATGGTCAGCACGGCACCTTTGGTCATCGAATAGGCAAAACGGTCGGCCAGACCCACCACTGCAGCTATGGAAGCCATGTTGACAATGCAACCGCTATTATTCTTTTTCATATGGGGCAGGGCGGCATGCAGGCAATTATAGACACCTTTTACATTTATACGGTATAGCCGGTCGAAGTCCTGTTCCGAGGTATTTTCGGCGTTACCGACATGAGCCACCCCGGCATTGTTTATCAATATATTAATTGGCTGCGCGGCGGCGATGGAATTTATGGTACGCAGCACATCCTGCTGATCGGAGACATCGCAGGAGTGAAATACACCCTGTTGTTTTTTTTTGGTGATCTCAACGGCTACCGTTTTGGCTAAATCACCATTGCAATCGAGTATATGCACCTGCGCCCCTGCGGCGGCAAATTTTTTTGAAATTGCTGCGCCGATGCCGCTGGCTCCACCGGTTACAATGGCATTTTTACCTTTTAATAACTGATCTTTCATGCTCTGGATCCTGTTTTATCATTATTTTATTTCTGACTCCATATCTCGCCAGCCGGATAAGCATAACTCAGCAGACTTTCCGGCTTCATGGTGATACTGTATCCCGGTACGGTCGGCGGCAGGTAAGCGCCGTTTTTTATTGTTACCGGATTGACAAAATGTTCATGAAGGTGATCGACATATTCGATTACCCTGTTTTCCAGCGAGGCGGAAACACAGATGTAATCGATCATAGCCAGGTGTTGTACATATTCGCATAAGCCGACCCCTCCGGCGTGCGGACATACCGGTACATTGTATTTGGCGGCCAGCAGGAGAACAGCCAGGACTTCGTTGACCCCGGCCATGCGGCAACTATCGATCTGGCAGACATCGATCGCGCCGGAGGTGATAAATTGCTTGAACATCACGCGGTTGGGACAATGCTCGCCGGTGGCAACCTTGACCGGCCGGACTGCCCCGGCAATTCTTTTATGACCCAGGATGTCGTCCGGGCTGGTTGGTTCTTCAATCCACCATGGCTGGAATTTAATCAATTTTTGCATATTCGATATGGCCTCGCCGACATTCCATTTTTGATTGGCGTCCATCATCAGTTTTAGTTCATAACCGATTTCCTCGCGGATGATGGCAGCACGACGCAGATCATCGTCGATATTCGACCCTACCTTCATTTTTAAATATTTCCAACCCTGCTGTTTTGCTTCGCGGCATAATTTTCTGATCTTTTCGTCGCTGTAACCCAGCCATCCGGCTGAAGTGGTATAAGCGGGATAGCCGTTTTGCCGCAGATCTTCGATCCTGTTCTTTTTGGATGATTCGTTTTTCTTTAATAAGGCCAGTGCTTCCTGCGGAGTTATGGCATCAGAGATATAGGTAAAATCGATCAGCGCGAGGAATTGCTCCGGGGTCATGCCGGCAATTAGTTGCCACAGCGGTTTTTTTTCGACCTTGGCATACAGATCCCATACCGCATTAATCATCGCACCCAGGGCCAGTTGCATGATCCCTTTTTCAGGTCCCAGCCAGCGCAGTTGACTGTCACCGGTGATCATTCTCCAGAATCCGGCCATGTCACAGGTAAAAGATTCTAATGTTTTGCCCTGGACCAGAAAGGCCAGGGATTTTATAGCCTGAACCACTATTTCGTTGCCCCTGCCGATGGTAAAAGTCAGACCATGCCCGGCGATACCCGCCGGATGATCAGTTTCCAGTATGACATAGGCTGCGGAATAATCAGGATCGGGATTCATGGCATCCGAACCATCCAGATATTTACTGGTCGGGAAGCGGATATCTTTCACAATGATATTTTTAATTTTGATTGACATCGCTCACTTGTATTAATTTATAATTTTAATTTGTAAACGTGTTTTGCATTATGCCCTAAGATGGCTGCCTGTTGCGCAGCTGTAAATTTTTCGATGAAACGGAGTACTATTGATATCACTTTATGATGACTTCCAGCCAGTGTACATACCGGCCAATCGGAACCGATCAATACCCGTTCGGGACCGAAGGCTTGCAAAACTGTATCGAGATACGGAACAAAATCTTCATATTTCCAGTTTTGCCAATCCGCTTCAGTAACCATTCCCGATATTTTACACCAGGTGTTCGGGTAATGCGCTAATTCAATCAATCCTTCCCGCCAGGGAGAAATGATCTGTTTTTGGATGAAAGGTTTGGCCAGATGATCGAGTACAAAACGCATCCCGGGAAACTGGGCCACCAGTTTTATCGCATTGGACAGGTGTTTGGGAAATACTAACAGATCGTAAGTCAGATCATATTTTTGCAGACAGTGCAGGCCATTGATAAAATCCGCCCGGAGCATAAAAGCCTCATCCGGTTCGTCCTGGATGATATGCCGCACGCCGACAAATCGTGGATTTTTTACAAACTTTAATATTTGCTGTTCTACATCCGGCGCACAAAGATCAATCCAGCCCACAACTCCTTTGATGAACGGATTCTGGTCAGCCAATTCCAGCAGCCATTGTGTTTCGGTCAGACTTTGCCGCGCCTGCACGGCGATCGAACCCTGAAAACCGCTCTGCTGCAATTCAATCTTCAGGTCAGCCGGCAGAAAGTCGCGGCGTAAAACTTTCATTTGGTCACTGATCCAGCCATATTCGGCAGGATTATATCTCCAGAAATGCTGGTGACTATCGATTTTCATTTCTAATCCAATTTATAAATCCGTTCCATTAATTGCCATTTTGCATCTGCAGAGGCAGATTCGGATGTTTGCTGAAAACGGGAGACGAATGCTTCCCATTCAGCCTGGCGCGGTTTTTTGGCCAGCACACTCATCGCCTGTTCATGATCGAAATCGGGAAGTGTATCCATGATCATGAACAAGCGGGTACCCCACAAATAAATTTCCATATCGATAATACCAACTTCTTTCATACCCCTGGTGATTTCAGGCCAGGCCTTGCCCCAGGCATGCACTTTTTTATACTCGTCGATCAGAGCAGGGTCATTTCTCAATTCCAGCGTTTTGCAGTACCTTTTATAGGTGGAGTGTGATGACTGGTTGTAGTATTCCATAATTAAACCTGCTTTCTGATTATGTGTCCTTTGATAGCATAAAATACAATAAAGATGAACAGGGGAATCGGGGCCAGGAAGCCGACGGACATGGAGGAATTATCAGCAATCCAGCCCATCAGCGGTGGAAATATAGCGCCACCTACAATGGCCATGACTATAAAAGAAGAGGCTTTTTTTGTCTGGTGGCCCAAACCCTTGATACCAAGCGCGAAAATTGTAGGGAACATGATGGACATAAAGAAAAATATCAGGTAGAGGGCGATAATGGAATACCAGCCGTAGCCTCCGCTGACGACCGGCAGCAAGAGCACACAGGCAGTTGCATATATAGCCAGCAGTCTGGTCGGTTTGATAAAACTCATCAGATAACTGCCGGACATTCGCCCGGTCATGAACAGGGCGAATCCTACCGACAGGAAATACGGGCCATAGGCTCTATCAAAATGGGGTTGCAGGCTTTCATCGGTTATAAAGTTAATCAGATAACTGAACACTCCGGTTTGCGCTGCCACATAGGCGAACTGGGCCAGAACTCCTAAAACGAAATGCCGCTGTTCGATTAAGGGCGTATCATTGGCAGATGTGTGCTGCGCTATCCCAACCTCTTCATCTTCTATTTCCGGCAGGTGTGTTCTCATGAAAATAAGTGCCACTAAAAAGACCACCACACCTATGATTAAATAGGGTAACATCAAAGAACCCAGTTTTTCACCCTCCTGCGTTCCGGTATTTCCGTAAATATACAAACCAATCAATGGCCCGACGGTCCAGGCCAATCCATTGAACGATTGGGAGAGATTAATTCTTCGCTCGGCCGATTCAGGCGGCCCGAGTTTAGTGGTGTAGGGATTGGCTGCCGTTTCCAGGGTGGTCAGGCCGCAACCCAGAGTGAAAAGACAAACTAAAAATATCCAGAATGATTCAAGGGATGTAGTGGCGGCAATCAGAAAGGCGCTCCCGGCAAACAGCAGCAAGTCCTAAAATTATCCCCTTGCGGTAACCGAACCGTTTCAGGAATAATCCGGCCGGCAGGGCCATGGTAAAATAAGCCATATACACGGCAAATTGTATAAGTCCCGAGCGGGCCTTGGAGATCTGCAGGATTACCTGGAAATGTTTGTTCAGGACGTCCAGAAGTCCGTGGGCAATACCCCAGAGGAAGAACAGGGCAGTGATCAGAATGAAAGGGAATAGATTTTCTTTGGTGGTAAGTTTTGCGTGGATCATCTCGGTGATATTCCTGTGTTTGGCGTTTGATTTTATCCGATTTCGGGTTATTTATTTCAATTTATAGAGTGCATAGGAGATCGGAGATATATCCACTGTATAATCCCCTTTATGACAGGTAATTTTCAGTTGATCGCCGGCCAGTAATTTGAAGTTTTTAGCCGACAGGTTCAATTTAAATCTGGCAGTTTCGGGCCGGTCGGCTGGATTAAAAACGGCCAGCACGGTTTCTTTGCCCGCAGCCCGGACAAATACCAGGGGATAGGTGTTTTCCCTGGCATAGACCGGGACGAATTCGGCGTAAGCCGCCAGGGCCGGTTCGGTTTTTCTGAGTTTGATCAAACTCCTGACCTGGTTCAATAAAGATTTTGGATTATCCTGTTGCTTTTCCACCGTGGGGGCATCGGCAGCACTATCCACCGGCAGATAGAGTTTTTCCGGTACATCTGCCGCGGAGAAGCCGAGGTTTTTTCCGGAATTCCACTGCATAGGGGTGCGGGCCCCGGCCCGTGGTTTATAGGCCCCTTCGACATGCGGCAAGTCGTACAACTGGCGCATACCGATTTCATTGCCGTAATAAATAAATGGAATCCCGGGCACAGTCAGCGAAAAAGCGAAGATCATTTCCAGTTCCCGGTCGCTGCGCTCGGTATTCACACGTGCCAGATCATGATTGCCCAGGGGCAGACAGATATAACCCAGGTTTTTGGTTTTATTGTACTGGATCATATATTGATCCAGGAAATTCTTGATATTTCCTTTTCCGGCCCGGTCAAAGAAACTATGTCCTGCGGAATAGCCGTTTAGGATACGCCAACTCTCCTTTTGCAGCAGGTCATTATAGCCGCCAAACCAGTGGTAAAAATCGGCATGGAAACCGGCCCGCAGGGCAGACTCCGGATACGACCATTCCGATACCATAAAAGCCTGGGGATATTCGGCATCGAGGATGGCGCGGATCTCGCTCCAGAATTGCTCAGTACCCTGGTCACGCATATTGTAAAAACGGATCGCCTTCTTTGATATGGGCATTTTTAACCAGTGCACCGGCCATATCGGCACGAAAACCGTCTGCACCCATATCCAGCCAGTAACGCATTACTTTCTTCATTTCCTCGCGCATGGCCAATACATCGGGATGATCGACCGGCAGTTGCCATTTTTCCTGGGGATTGACAAAGCCATAGTTAAGTGCCGGCTGGCACCAGTAAAAATTACGCATGAACTGGCCGTTGCGCCGCCCGTATCCTTTAATGAAGAGATCAAAATAGGCCTGGGGCGGATTGAGCCAGATATTTTCTGTCCAGATGTACCAGTTAGAGTATTTATTGGGTTGTTGCTGTGCCGATTCCTGAAACCAGGGATTTTCGATAGAGGTGTAACTGGCTACATAATCAAACAGAATTTTCAAACCAAGCCGGTGTGCTTCAGAAAATAGTTGTTTAGCATCCTCGGTGGTACCGTAACGCGGAGCGACCTGGTAGTAATCGGATATATCATACCCAGCATCGTTAAAGGGTGATTTGAAAAAAGGATTGATCCAGATCCCGTCCACGCCCAGACTTTTTACGTAATCAAGTTTCTGGATGATACCCTGCAGGTCGCCGATACCGTCACCGTTGCTGTCATAAAATGTCTGCGGGTAGATCTGGTAAAAAACAGCCTGGGGCAGCCAGGCCGGAGAATTTGGTTGGCTGTACTTTCCGGTTATAGTTATTTCGGCAGGAGGTTGCGCAGTGCAGGGAAGAATTACCGAGAGCAGTATGGTCAGAGTGCTGATTAAGAAACGGTGCATAGTGATATTCCTTAAGTTTATTCAATCATTGAAATGAAAAGATACATTAAGTCCAAAGAAAATGGTCCGTGGATTTAAAAACCAGAAAGTGGAAGCGTTCGGCATGTCAATATATGCCTTATCTTTATTGATATCGTCAATTCTGGATTGCTCAACCCTGTTCCAGCGCTGGTAGACAGGAATATTTGGATTATCGGTGTACTGCCAGTACTGACCATTTTTACTGTCATAATAGATCGGGCGGGTTTGCCCCTCAGTATTCCGATTGAGTTCGGTAAAATATACCATAGGTTGATATTCGACACCCGGCTTGCGGTAGTCACCGACTTCGTCATGACCGGGAATGTTATCATACGCTTCGCTTTTAGGCAGATGGAGGGACGCCATGTAATAATAATTGTCTGAGTAATAAGCCTCCTCGCTGGGTATCCATAGCCGGAGGGAATTCAGGACATTGTCCATGTCCACAAAGAATTGTAGGCTGAACTTTCCGAAATCAAAGATTTTTTGTAATCGTAGCGCTATGTTGAAGAAATCCACTGATTTAACATTATATAGGACATCGGGAAGATTTTTCGGATTATAGGTAGACCTGTAGCCAGCCTGCCAGTCCACCAGTATATTTAAACATAGACTGCCCAACAGCTTTTGTTCTGCTATTACGGAACCAAATTCTTCCGGTGTATGTAAATTGATACTGGCTCGGGCATAAGGTTGGGGATTGGCGTGATCATGATTATAATGGGGTAAATACATATCCCAAAATCTCTGGTCATTTGGATCCTCATATAGATTTAAACTACCATTATATCCTTTTTTATTTTCCTGGTAGGTGTAGTTGATAAAACCGGTTAACCATCTGCCAGTATTTTTACGTAGTGTCAACTCAAAACCGCTTTGAGTTTCAAAATAATTAGCAGTTGTTTTGGCATAATGTATAGCAATGGAAGAATAATTAGTGATATCTTGCTGGTTTGAAATATCTTTTCTGAATATTGTGCCATTAAATAAAATATCTGCAAATAGAATTTGTTCAAATCCAATCTCATAGGCAACAGTCTTTGCCGGAACGATACTGGGATCTCCAAAACTTTTCATAGTACTGCCATCGACGCGTTCGACTCTAAATAGTGTCTCATATTGAGATAATTCTCTGAAATATCCATAGTTAAAGAAAATCTTGGAATTAGCAAAAATCATCCAGGCTAGATTGAATCGTGGACTCAATTGCCATATCACTTTTGATGCCTGTTTGTCAAAAGTTAAATTCAGGCGATTATAACGGAATGAAAAGAAATTTCCATCGAATGGATCTACATCCCACCAGTCTTTATTGGAATTGCTGTAATCCAGACGTAATCCGGCATTTATAGTCAGTTTGCTAATTTCGAATTTGTTCTGAGCATATAATGCTCCGCGGATAGGAAAACCGTTCATCTGTACTCTAGCGCTATAAGCCTGACCTCCGCTGCCAGAATGAATTGTTCCGTAATCGAAATGCAGATCATGATAAACAAATTCGAATCCAGTTTTTAGTAGATTCTGAAAGTTTAGCTGATGACTGAAACCGGCTTTCAGTGTTGTTGAACTAACGGTAGTAAAGTCACGGGCTAAGGAAGAAAATCTGCCCTCAGTTACATATAATCCTTTTGATTGATACGGCCAGTAGCCGAATGGATTGCTATCCTCAAAATAACCTGGAATAATTTCATATTGCCGACTGGTGTCCCGCAAGGCGGGTGGTCGTACATTGTATTCCCGCCGGAAATGTTCTAATGATACTTCGTAGAAAGTTTTAGAACTTAAAGAATGAGTCAGCCTGGCCGAAATAGAGTTGTACCCGATATCAGCCAAACAGAAGTAAAAATCCGAGAATAATTTAGATAGATCGACAGATCTATTTTGAATTTCCGTAGCGTAAACAATTTCCTCTGCAGTATGCGGGTATGAGTAGACACCGGTTTCCGTATCGTTGTTACGGATAGTATACTGTTTTCCATTCATGATAGCTAAACGAAGTTGAATCGCCGGCGTAAGATCGGAATTCAGCAGCAGGGTCCAGTCATAGTCCCGGTAATCCGGGCGGGTTAGGGGGAATAACAGCATCTCACGATGAGTACGTAGTGAAGTATAAAAACGCAGGCTACCCAACGCCTGACCGATTAGTGGAACAGGTCCTCCAAATCCTGCATCGATATCATAATCGGACTGATTCATGGGGCGTTTTTTTCTGATTTCATACATGAATACCCGTTGTGCTCCTGCTGGAGTCAAATCGTTGGTCGGATCATCATCCGCAATTAATGTCCTGGAAAATTCATTCCATCCTGCGAATTCAATATATTGTCGTTGTGTATAATAATCCCATGATCCGTTGTCTGTTCCGGTCCAGCACACGGCAGGATCAAAAAAGGGACGCAGCAGGTATGAGTAAGGATCCTGAACATCCCGGATTCCCGCCCCGTCCCAGTACTTTGGGGCAGGTGGCGTATAGCGGAGTTGTAAATTTCCGGAATATATATTTTTACTACCTTCTTTGCTGATGACGTGAACAATTCCGGATTGAACCTGTCCATATTCGGCACTGAAGCCGTTCTTTTCTACGGAGACTTCTTTCACAGCACTCAACGGTATTTTGGTCAGGGTTTCATTATTCCTGGGATCCCTCATCGTAACACCATCCACCAGGAAAAGGATATTATCCCCGTCGCCAGCGCGAATAGTCAAGTCTCCCTGTACGCTGATTTTTCCTTGTGAATATGCATCGCCGAAGCCCTGGTTTACATATCTGCCACTAGCCAGAGCAGAATTCCAACCACCGCGGATTCCAGCCTGCAACCCAATGGCGCTCACTACATTGTTGATGGGTAATTCCTGGACCTGCTCCTTGGATATTGTCACTGAACTAGTAGTAACATCCGGCCGGATGATTTTATTTTCCGCGCCCAGGTCCAGCGTATCATTCGCTGAGAGCTGTAATTCCATAGCAACATATACCCAGCTGGTCTGATCTATGTCGATCTGAACATCATATATGATAATGTCTTTGTACTCCGGGAAAGAGAATTTAACAGCGTATTTGCCTGGAGGAACAGCCAAAATGACATATTGACCTTTTACATCTGAAAGGGTGTTTATGGATAATCCCTCGATTGCGATTTTGACCTCCTGAAAGGCTTCCCCTGTGGCTTTATCGATTATCGTCCCGGCAATCTTCCCGGTATTTCCTGCCCATAATGAGATAACCCAGGAAACGGCAAAAAATGAAACTAGTATCACTAGTTTCCTGAAATATTTCATTTGCAACCTCCCAGCACTTCATTTCAGTTTAATCGATAGACTTGAACCTTCATAAGTTACAACCGCATCGGGTTTGACCTGGAAATTCAGACCGTCTGGTTTATTTTCGCTGATCCAGATGATCTCGAATGTTCGTGATTGGAGCATACCCGGAAAGTCGCCTTTCTGCTCGCCGATAGTCAGTGTCTGATCTTGTTGATTATAGATTAGAGGTATGATCGAAAACTTGCCCTGCTCATAATTGTAATTAACATCTTCATCTTCGTACAGATTAAATGAACCGTCAGCACCGGTATATACAAACACGCGAATGGGATCAGCAGGCTTTTCCGAGGTATACTGAATGTCCGGACCGCAGGGTATTATAGATCCAGCTTTGACAAAAACGGGTATATCGGTATATGGTGCTTCAGCCTGAATTGTCTGGCCACCCTGAAAATACTTACCGGAATGGAGATCGTACCATCCTGTGCCTGCAGGCAGATAGACCGCACGGCTGCGGGCTTTATATTCGGTTACCGGATTGATCAGCAGGGCAGGGCCAAACATATACTGATCGCCGATATTCAGTACTGCCGGATCATTTCCGAAATCCATGACCAGCGCGCGCATGATGGTATAATCCTGCCGGGTGACCATGCCGGTCAGCGAATAGATATAAGGCATCAGGCGGTAACGTAATTTGTCATAGGCCAGCATGGTCTGATAGGCGGGATGATTATCCGGTGCAATATTAAACATTTCGCGGTAGGGGAACTGACCGTGTACCCGCATCAGGGGACAGAAAGTGCCAAACTGGAACCAGCGGGTCTTCAATTCGCGCCATTCATCCAGATCTGCTTCATTTGGATGCTCATAGCGGTATTCCACGGAAAAACCGCCGATATCAGTGGTCCAGTAAGGAATTCCGGCCAGGCAGAAATTCAATCCTGCCGGGATCTGAGCCTTTAAATCGTACCAGCGCGAGGCGATATCGCCGCTCCAGGTGGCAGCCGAGTAGCGCTGCTGCCCGGCAAAGGCGGAGCGGGTCAGGATGAACACGCGTTGATCCGGTTTGGTCTTGTCGCTGATTTTCATAAATTCCTTTGGCATTCATCAAAGAATAAGTATTCAGGTAACGGGCAGCGCTGCCCAGTGCTGTTGGATGCTGCCGCAAAATCGTTTCCGGCAGGGAAAGATTGGACTGGATATCCGGTTCGGTGCTGTCCAGCCACCAGGCATCAAATCCTTTGCTGAACAGTTTTTCGTTGATCTGCTTCCAGAACAAATCACGTGCCCCGTAGCTGTAAGGATCATAAAATGTTGAAACATATCCAGGTCCGACCCAGTCTTTCTGTTGTTTTTCAATATTGCGCATGTACAACCAGCCCTTGGCCTTAAACTCATCATAATGTTTTGTACCCACGTAAAATTTTGGCCAGACCGAAATCATGATGCGGGTGTGCAGGTCATTATGCAATGTTTGCACCATCCCGCCGGGATCGGGAAAACGGGTTGAATCGAAATCGTGGCTGCCCCATTGGTCTTCCTTCCAGTAGAACCAGTCCTGCACAATATTATCCAGGGGGATCTGGCGTTCGCGAAATTCTTTTACGACCGATAACAATTCATCCTGGCTGCGGTAGCGCTCGCGGCATTGCCACAAACCCATGGCCCATTTGGGCATCAGCGGTGCCTTGCCGGTAATCTGGCGATAACCCTGAATGACCTGATCGAGGTTATCGCCACCGATAAAATAATAATCAATCTGGTCGGCGACTTCGGAGTATAGTGAAAATTTATCGCTGTAATTTTCTTTTTCCGGGGGCAGGCATTTCAAGACCGATATAGCCGCCGGTATGTATCCATTCGATCTTGATCTGATAACGTTTTCCGCTCTCCATCTGCAGGGTGGGCAGGTAGGTCCAGGGCAGCCAATTCTGGCGCCAGGCCGCGACCACCAGTTCGCCGTTCAGCCACATTTTTACATAGCCGCAGGAGTTGAGCCGGAATTTATGTATACCCGCTTCCCGGCATTCGATTTCTCCGCTCCAGCGCACTGCGGAAACGTTTTGCTGAAATCCTTCGGGATATTCGTCATGAACATCAAGATATTCATGGGCAATTTCCGCTTCATTACGTTTGGTGAACAGAGTTTTAAATTCCCGGTCTTTGAAATACTCGGCCGTGAGACCGCCCTCTGTACCGTCCAGATTATAGAGTTTGAGTGTGCTCAAAGGTTGGTACTCGCGGATATCGCCGAATTTCGTACGGGAATTGTTATCCCACAGGATGCCATAATTCCTGCTGGAAACCAGGAAGGGGATCACGTCAATGATATTATACTGCCACAAATCCACATCGTGCCCTTTATAGTTCATGAGAGCATTCTGATGTGCTCCCAATCCGTAGAAAGCTTCATTGGCAGGGGAATCAAACAATTGCCTGATCTGAAAAGTCTGTTCGCCCATTACTTCAGCCGCAGCGATAGATTTTCCGCCAGCCGTCCGGTTCCTGCAAAAGTGGTTGTCCCTGGGATTGATAGAAACTGACTGCTCCGGTTTTGCGCTGCACGCGGACAGTTAACTTTAGCAGTGGATATCTCCAGCCAATCGACCTCTTCTTTCAGCGACCAGGGTACTGGATCCCATTGGTTTTGTCAACCATCAGGCTGGGACGGGTTGAGAATGATTTTTCTGCGCTTGCCATTATCCGGATGATATTCTCGCTGCATACCTGGATTTTCAGCAGGCGGGCGTCGGTCTCTTTTTGTTTGGCAATTTGCAGAAGAACACCGTCGCTCTGTTTTTTATAAGCACAGGAGTCTATCAGGCCTAACGAAATAAAGGGGAAAATAAGCATAATCCACCATTGCTTTACTTTCATAGTGTACCTTCAATCATTTTTTTCAGGACTTTATGAATTGGATTTTACGACTGTTATATGCAATGATTTTATGCAATAAATTGCATTTTTTCAACAGGTGAGTTCTATTTTATGGTTCTGTAATCGGACAGGTAGTTAAGATTTCTCGCTCGTCCCGATACCTGCCTGATGGCAGGTCTAGCGATCGGGACTCACTCGAAATGACAGAAAGTGGCATTACCAATCCCGTCCGGCGCCTGCCTGTCGGCAGGTCTATCGAGCCGGATCGGGATTCGGAATAATACTTTTGGACAATCTCCGGATTGTTTTGATTTCCTTATTTATGCGGTGTGATTATAAGTTTATCACGATACAAAAGTTGTCCCATCTGGGTCTGGACAAAGTAAATTCCTGCCGGCAGATGATTCAGGGCAAGGGTTTTATTAAACGTTTGATCTGATTTGCTGCCGGAGGTACGCAGCACTTCCTGGCCCAGCAGATTGAAAACCCGGATAGAAACATTGCCCTGATATGGATTGACTATTTGTAGTTGCATGGATGACGAAGCCGGATTGGGGTAGAGTTTAATGCTACCGGGGGAAACCTTTGACGACCCGGCAGGAATATAAGCTCGGAATACTCTCGACCAGTTTAATCCGGCCGTAACCGTCGGCATTCATCCAATGCATATTACCCGGTGATGCTTCCCAAACCGATCCGAACATATTGTCGCGGGTAATCGGATTCTCATCGGGATTATCGTTGTCACAATATGCCACAGACATGCCTATGACTTTATCAGCCTGCAATATTACCCTGGCTGGCTCCTGGTTGTTCGATTCATAGGTATCGTTATACACGATCAGCGAAAACTCCCAGACGGCTGTGTTTCCGCTCTGGCGCAGCGCAAATTCAGGAAGATGGGCCGTGTAGTCAACGCGGGCCAAGTTGGGACCGTCCATATCATCAACGATATTGTTGGTAGTGACTTCACCTGCAGCCGGGAAATCGGCATAAATATGATAGGCGAAAGCATTCTCAGCATTTAACGGCGGGTTTTCATATCTATGCTCACCGCCGGAGGTATCTTCATCAATAAAAACCTCGGTAATATCAAAATTATAAGGACCTACGGTTTGTCCGGGTACATATCCGTCCATGAATACATCATCCGTGACTTCTATCAGCAAATACAGCAGGTTGGTGGTCGAGGACCAGATTATTTTATAATGACCGGTGTAGTCATCCGTGGTGACGCTGCCGTCGTAGGGGATCCAGACCTGGTCAATGCTTTGCCAGGGCACATTTTGCCAGCAGGTGTCATCGGTCAGGCCGTTAATAGTTGGAGGTGTAGACGCTACATCGGGTGCTAAAACCGGTTCATCCTGGGCCTTGCCGTTTTTTGAATCTGCCGGGAGACTGCAAATAAAACCTAAAAATATTATTATGAAAATAGATCTGAGCTGCAGATATGGTTTCATTCTCAATAACCTTTCGTTTTAAGATTAATTGTGACTAATTACCATCTGGAGTTTATCAAATATCGAATTAATTTATTAAAATATATCAAACTTATTTCAACAGTACCAACTTTTTATATCAATATATTTACCGGGATTGTTTATAAATAATAGCCGCAGGGATTATTTAATGAGAAAAAAATAATGTGTTATTTCGCATCCCGGGGATTGGGATGCGAAATAACACAACTTAACATTATTTACATTGAAAACCGGACCGTCATGCGATGTACCTTGTCGAAAATGCCAAAGGGGGTATAGGCATAGTCAAAGGCAAAACCGAACTGTGAAATTCCCAGACCCAGCGAGAGTCCGCTTTCGTAATTGTTGCTTACATACCCGCCGCGCAGTGCCAGCATGTTCATTACCTGGTATTCCATACCCACTTTAATTTGTTCCGGATGATCGCGGTAATGACTGGCATCGACGCTCAGATACAATTCCTGGTCAAAGGGCAACTCCTTGACCAGATCAAGGACATTCATCGATAAGCCAAGGGTGAAAGTCAAAGGTGCCTGAATACCCTCTTCGACATACTTCATTTCTTTGGAAAAATTCCGCACCGACATACCAAATACCAGACTCTTGATACCGGTCTTGAACCGGGTACCAAAGTCAAATACCAGCGGCGATAACTCGTTACCTATTTCTTTGCTGGTAGTGTCAGTAAGAGGTATCCAGCTGTTACCCAGATCCTGGTTAACCCAGCGTACCTGCCCGCCGACGCTGAACTGGTCGCTTAATTGCTTGGCATAACCGACACCCATGGCCAACGCGCTCAGTTGAAATATCTCGACATCCGTGTACCCCTTCAGATCGTTGGGATCCCGGTTTACCAGTGTAGCAATAAAATCACCATAATTCACGCTCTGCAAACTGAAGCCGAACACACCGTAATTGCCCTGGGCCGGATTGATGGCCAGGGTAAAGGTGTTGTGCTGGATATCGGCAATCCACTGGTTAATGCTGGCTGTGGCATCGATAAAAGTGGACATTTCCGCCATACCGGCCGGGTTGAAGAACAGCGCGCTGGAACCGAACTGCAGGCTGGTCATAGCCTCAGCCATACCGGCTGCCCGGGCATCCGAAACCACGCTGAGGAATTGAAAGCCGCTCTGGGCCAATTTCTGGTTCTCCTGGGCAAGTCCATTAGTGCACAATAAACATGCCAGAAGACAGTATAATCGTATATTTAGTTGTGTTCTTTTTCATTTTTCATCTCCTTACCTGATGATGACGAATTTACGGTAAGTGGATTCGCCTTTTGAGAACATCTTCTCCCCCTGCCTGAACATCACATCGCCTGTCTGGTACATTAACTTCAGGTCGGAATCATACACATCATACCTGGCTATCTGATCTTCACTGGCATAAGTATCTTCGGTTACCTCAACATACAGGATATAGATTCCACTGGCAACTATCTGCCCGGAAGTGGTTATTGAATTCCAGCGTTCATCGCCGGTGCCGATGGTGTGATCTTTCTCCCAGACCGGAACGCCCGTTTCGGTAAAGATTTTCAGTTTGCATACCGGCGGGATTCCGTAAAAGGAAATCTGGTCATACTGGGAATCATCGCCAAACTGGTTCTTACGGTTACGGATATCGTAGGGATTGGGAACTACCCGAACTTCTTCCAGGTAATTTCCGGCCGGGCGCTGCAGGGAGGCCGGCAGGCTGGTAATGGTCCAGAACATACCGCTGTATAACGGAGTGCCTGGATGAACATCATTTTGTGTGCCATCATCCTTGGATTGTATATAGTAGTAGTAATCAAATCCCCGTACAGCGGTCTTATCTTCAAATGAAGTAACATCTTCATTTGTTTCATATAACTTCTCATAGACAGTATTTTCAGACATTACGGTACCCCGGGAGCGGTAAATCACATATCCGCCGAAGTGGGGGGTAGAGGCGGCGTTGTTTGCCCAGGTCAGCAGGATTTTGTCTCCGCCCGAGGTGACAGTAAACGAACTGGGAGGCGGGGGCGGCTGGGGAATATCATAACCGGAATCAAAATTGGCTTTCATATTGGCGAATGTTTGCATCAGCGAATCTTTGCAAGTCAGAACCCAGGCTTTTTTGTATTCGGTATGATTGGTTGAAGTTGCGCCATCGGGCATAGTCAGAGTCGGTGAACCTGTCCCTCTATGCCATTGCAGCCAGTTGCCGCCCACTTCGCGGTTTTTCTCCCGGCTGATTCCGGAATAACCCTGGGCTATGACAAAATGCAGACTGTCACCGGGGGCCAGTTCATATGGTCCGAATCCAAATGTCGATTGCGATCCGCCGATGCCCGGTCCCCACTCATTGGCCGGAAGGCCGCTGGCTTCGATCTGCTGGGCCTGAGTCTGGGCGGCATGTCCCAAAGTCATTGTAGCATAACGTATCTGCATATATTGCTCGTTGTATGTATACAGTGACGGGGGATAACACGGATCACCATCCGTATCGATGAAATGGGTTGTTCTGGGTTGATAAAGATCATCACTATGATCCTGGGCTGATTCATCGGCGTGCAGGACCATGGCACCGCCGAACTTGGCTGCAGCCATTATACCGTCATCCAGTTCGTTGGGACAACCCCAATCATCTTCAATCGTAGGCAGCGGCCGTTCAGAATGGGGGCCGTACCAGGCAAAATGAGCGCGGTACAGAAAATCATTCGCAGTAGGATCGGTACCGATGACATCGTTGACAGTATTTCTGCCCCAGGCGGAATTCCAGATACCCCAGCCTTGCTCATAACCAAGAACCGATTCGCCGGCGAATGCATAACGATAACCGAGATAAAAAATTAAACCGGTTAAATTCTGCGGATAAACGTCTCCGTCGGCACTGACAATGCCGGTATTTTTAAGGACATAATCAAAAATGAAGTAATTATCGTGATTTTGCTGGGTGAAAGCATACACTTTCTTGGTAATGGTGACACCGATAGAGGTATTGTTTTTTATCAGCATCATGCGGTCGGCCACCAAGTTTTCATCGATTTCCTCAACTGCGTCATAGAGGGTATTAATAGTACCATCGGCACCATCGACGATTACAGCTGGATGCTCATATTTTCCCACCAGTTTGAATTCCACCGGCGGAACAAGTACTTCGTTACGCAGATTATCATCATATCTTGGTCCGACTCCGACGATTTTAGCCGCGAAGGTTCTATCGACCTGGGAATCATAGAAATTCGTGCAGCCCAGCCACAAGGTACGTCCGCGCATGGTGGACTGGCGCAAACCATATTGTGCCGGCCAGGAGACGCGTATATTCAGGTCATCGAGTCCTCCGGCTCTCCACTTCGGAATTTTGTTCGGAAAAATAGGTTTGCAGTGTTCCTACCCGGATCCATTTCAATTCGCCCGAAGTGCCCTGGGCCGGAAGTTTAAGGTTGCCTGTGCAGAGAATGAAAACAGCCGCTGCCAGCAGCAGCCAGCCATTTCTGGTTATTGATTTTAAATGCAGCATATATATTCCTCTCGCTCATATATCTTATTTAAGTTGCATAGAAACCCGCAGACCGAAGAAAAATTGCCGCGGATTGAAAAATGAGAAAGAACTGTAAGCCGGCATGTCTATATAGGCTTTGTCGTCATTGATTTTATCAATCCGGGCTTTGCTGACCACCTGCCAGCACTGGTAATTAGGCAGATTCGGATTATAATTGTATTCATAATAGTTTTTTCTGCTCTTATCGTAATAGATTACGCCGGCATCTCCTTTATCGCTCGAGAAACTGATTGTACCTCTGGGGAACATTGGTTGGTAAGCCACGCCCGGTTTGCGGTAGGCGCCCGCCCGGTCATCCCCGGGAATATTATCCCAATCTTCACTTTCCGGCAAATGCAGGCTGTTATAATAGTAGTCCTCGTCACCGTATTTACCGGTAAAATTCGAGAGCGACATACGCCGGTGATTCAACAGGTTGTTGACATCCATAAAAGCCATCAATTGAAATTTACCGAGGCTGAAAGTTTTACTTAAGCGTAAAAGGGATATGACATAGTCGGTTTCCTGAACATTATTTTCCAGTCCGGCAATATTCTTGGGATTATAAGTTCTCCAGGGACCATCCTGCCAGTTCAACAGCAAATTCAACATATATCCGCCCAGCGGATACAGGCCCAGCAATTCAGGTCCGTAATCGTCGGGTGTATAAAGAGAAAGATTGAGGCGTGCATACGGAGTCGGGATCGGGCGATTCTGATAGAGATTGGTCGTTTCGTCGTCGTACAGTTTCTGCTGCACGCCGTCCTGATATACCTCCTCACGGCCGAAATGACCCGCAGTGCTGACCTGGTAGGTATAATTACCGAAGAATGTCCACCAGCGTCCGCGGCGCTTTTGCAGAGATAACTCGAATCCGCGGATATCCTCGTAACTATTACTGGTAGTCTGATTATATACGATACCACCGATAGACCGGTAAATGGTGGAATCCTGCTGATCAGTTATATCATGATAAAAAGCAGATACCTGGATCAGATAATCATCGAACAGGCTGTGATCATAACCCAGTTCATAGGATATAGTTCTGGCCAGGATCAGATTTGGATCGCCGAACTGTTTCATGGTTTGATCATCGGCCCGGGCCACCTGGAACAAGGTCTGGTAGGAAGGCATCTGTTTAAAATGACCGTAGTTGAAAAATAGTTTGGAATTTTCGGTAACCGGATGAGAGATACCCAGGCGCGGGCTCAACTGCCATTGTCCCTCGGATTTCTTGCTGGCAAAATCAATACTGCTGTTGTACTTGGTGGTAAAAAAACTTTTATCATAAGGACCTATATCCCACCAATCCGTCTGGGAATTTGCTGTAATCAAGCCGCAGGCCCAGCGTTCATTATAAAACCTTTGGTTTCCAGTTTATCCTGGGCATACAAGACGGCGCGTACAGGATAGACATGCATCTGCACACGTTCATCATAGATGTCGCTGGTTTGTGATTTTATAATACCGTAATCGAAGTTTAAATCGTTATAAACATATTCGACACCGGCTTTGACCAGGTTGCTGAAATTCACCTGGCTGGAGAAATCGACCTTAACGGTTGTGGCCGCAGCCCTGGAATTGTCCCGGCGTTTGCAAGTGAATCCTCCGAACAGCATACCGGCGATACCAACTTCATTGGACGGATCATATCCGAAGGGTGCTTCGTCAACGAAATATCCCGGGACGATTTCATACCGTCTGGTCTGGTCGCGCAGGGCGGGCGGCCGGGTATCATATCCGGTCCACATGTGTTCCAGGGAAACTTCATAGAAGGTCTTTTGATTCAACATATGAGTAAACTTTGCTGAGAAATTGCGATGGCTGATATCAGCCAGGCTGAAATTACCCGTGCCAAACAACAGACCGGGGCGGTCTTCCATGATACTGGCGATCGTTTCCGATGTCCGCAGGTAGGCGTAAGACCAGTTGTGCTGCATGGTAAACTGCTTGCCGATCAGTCCGGATACCAGTAGTTTCATCGAGGGTGAAATATCTGAGGTCAACTTCATTGACCAGTCATAGTCGACATAATCGTCGCGGGTAAGCGGAACCACCAGCATTTCGCGGTAGCGGCGATAGGCTGTAAAAAAGCGCAGATTTCCCAATTTTTCACCGATGACCGGAACCGGACCGCCAATGCCGGCATCGAGATTGTAATCTGGTTGATTATAGCGTGGTTCTTTGCGTGTCTCCCATTCAAACACACGCTGAGCACCCAGGGGAGTAAGATCATTATTCGGATTGCTGTCGGTCAATAATAAACGCGATATTTCATTCCAGCCCTCAAAATCGGGATACTGCCGCTGGGTATATTGATCCCAGCCGTTCCAGCGTCCGTCTCCATTCACATCAGTGAATGATTCACCATTGTCATGAAAGCCGTTAGCGATAATGTCATCGCTGAAGTCTTCTCCCGCGGTCCCCGTCCAGCACACCTCGGGATCATAATACGGGCGCAGCCAGAATGAATTTTTATCAAATGGGGAGATGTCAAAATGCTTGGCCTGGGGCGGGCCGTATTTAAATTCAACACGGCCAAAGTAGGCAGAGCGGCTGCCTTCCTGCATTACCATATTGACCAATCCTGAACGGACATGTCCGTACTCGGCGTTGAAACCGCCGCGTTCTATGTTGATCTCCTTGACCGCGCTCAGCGGAACGTTTGAGATGGGCAGGTTATTGCGGGGATCGCGCAGGGTAATGCCATCCATCAGCACCAGCGCTTCATCAGCACCACCGCCGCGGATCTGCAAGCCGTCTTTTATGCCCGCCTGTAATCCGACCATGCTCTGTACACTGGAAACAGGCAAGGCCGCTACTTCCTCGGTGGTTACTACCACCACACTGGAGGCCACATCGGGCTTTATGATTTTTCTCTCGGCGACAACAATCGTTTCGTTAGTCACAATTGCTTCTGCTTCCAGAACAACATCCAGGCGAGCGGTCAGATCGATATTTACCACGACGTCACTGACTACCACCTTGGTATAACCGATATAGGAAACATGAACATTGTAAGTGCCTGGCGGTACGTACAAAATTGTATACTGACCGTCCAGATCCGAATACCGCACCCAATAATGTTCCATCGACTACAATATTGGCACCGGGCAGCGGTTCGCCGCTGGTTTTATCGGTCACAATCCCGGCTATCTTTCCGGTTGTTCCCGACCAGGCAGCAGGAAACGTAAAAGCAATACGCCCAGCAGGGTAAAGATCATGATTGTACGAATTTGTTTTCTCATAGTTGGTACCTGCAATTTTATATTTTATAAAAGATTTCAGTTAGAGCCGGAGGTCGTACCCATATCGACCCGGTAGACTATCCAGTCCTGTACATCGGTTCTGCCGGCGGTCATGTATAATTGATTCCCGTTCCCCCAATGAAAATCCCTGACATATGCAGGTAGGATTCCTTTATAAAGATAATCAAACACGCTGGTCGCCGGATCAAAACTCAGTAGCGGATCTTCAGCATCGGTGGCGATATACATTATACCCGGCAGATGAAAAGGTAAGTCCTCTTAAAGTACGGGAACCGAATGGCGAGGAAGTCCAGTTCAGAACAAATTCAGCCGCAGCCAATACCCCATTGTCACCAATAGCATGTTTATATATTTCGGTTACCGCGCTTGTCCCGGTACCTGTCTTGGCCACTACATACAGGTAATTGTCATAGATCTTCATGGCCAGCACTTCATTAGCTGGCATATAAATTTGCAGCAGCTAAAGGTAGAATCAGGAGCGATAACCCAGATATCGATGCGGTTACCGCCTCCGACATAGAAATAACCGTTTGCGTCGAACTCACCGAATTTCACATTTTTACCGGTAGCCAGACTGATCCACTGGTGGAGTTCGCCGGTTTGTACATTGCAGACGAAGATATTTCTATTGCCGCCGGTACCGCTGCCTCCGCCCACCATGTAGAGTCTGCCGTCCGGACCTATTTTAATATCCACCGGCACCTGTGTTGCTTTGGTGAGAACGACTTTCTGGGCACCGGGCGCAACTTTAAATATATAGTTGGAATCGACACTGGTTACGTAGACATTTTCAGCGGCATCGACGGTTACGGCGGATAAAAATCGGTTTTCAATAAAAGCGCCATAATTTTCGATTACCGGATCGATTTTATAAGGTCCACGTGTGGCAACCACCAGGGCACCATCGATGTTATCTACTTTGACCGTGATAGAATCACCGGTCAGATTTGGCCGGCGAACTGTCAGTTCCGTGGCCGATTCACTGACGGCATCTACCGGTACATTGCCAAAGTAGACCTTATTCTTTCCCGCTTTAGTGGAAAAATTCTCTCCTGCGATGGTGATGTAATTTACGCCGGCTTTGGCCGTATCCGGGATCAAGGCTGTGATCACCGGTTCGGTGCGGCGGCACCATGCGGCTGATCAATGACGGCTGTGGGGCCATCATATTCACATCCTGCCATGATCAATAATAATGTTGTGACGATAACAAAAACTGCACCTGATAAAAAGATACGCGCTTTCATAGTCTCTATTCCCTCAGTTATACATTAAATATAAAATTAATGAAATTCACCGATTTCGTGATTTTTTCAGCACAAAAATAATAATTAGTTTTGCGAATGCCCTTTTTTGTGGAACGTGTGCATAATAATTGAAAAGTTTTAAAGTTGATTGAATCGATTCAATATTAAATAGCATGAATTAAAAATGCAAGCAGAAAAGTTATGATATTTTGCTGTATGAGTCTATTCTGGCGGGGTAGCAAAGGTAATTGTAAATAAAGGCATAAAATAAGAAGACCGTTACTGCATTCTCAGAAACGGCCTTCTTATAGTAATTATTTTATTCGATCGGATTAAATGATAAATCTACCTTATTCCGAGAGCGCCCATATCAACCCGGTCGACTGTCCAATCCTGGACATCCGTCCTGCCGCTGACGAGGTAGAGATAATTTCCCGTACCCCAGTTAAAATCCCTGACATAAGCGGGTAATATTCCTTTGTAAAAATAATCAACCTCGCTGGTCGAAGGATCGACGACCAGTATGGGATTCACATCATCGGTAGCGATATACATTACACCGGCGGCCGAGAAGGTTATGGCTCTTAACGTCCGGCTGCCGAATGGCGTGTCAGAAAAATTCAGCACAAACTCCGCTGCACCTAATGCACCATTGGCACCGATAGCATGTTTATAAATTTCGGTTACCGCGGCGGTTCCGGTACCTGTTCGGGCAACAACATATAAATAATTATCGAAGATCTTCATGGCCAGCACTTCATTGGCGGCATATAAATTTGCAGCGACAAAGGAGGCATCAGGGGCAATAACCCAGATGTCGACGCGGTTACCACCTCCGGCATAGAAATATCCGTTGGCATCGAATTCGCCGAATTTCACATTCTTTCCGGATGCCAGCCTGACCCAGCGCTCGACAACTCCGGTTTCCAGGTTGCAGACATAGATATCTCTGTTACCGCCGGTTCCACCTGCTCCGCCCACCATGTAAAGTCTGCCGTCCGGACCTAATTTTATATCCACCGGTACCTGGGTCGCCTTGGTCACGACGACTTTAGAAGCGCCCGGGGCAACTTTAAAGATATACATGGAATCGACACTCGTTACGTAGACATTTTCATCGGCATCGACCGTTACAGCGGATAAAAACTTATTTTCTATAAAAGTACCATAATTCCCGATTACCGGATCGATATCATACGGTTGAGCATACTTGGCTACCACCAGAGCATTTCTTCTGGGAACTACCATGATGGTACAGGAATCGGTTACCAGGTTGGGTCTGCGCACGGTAATCGAAGTCGCTGAGTAATCAACCAGTTCGGCCAACAAATTGTCGAAATAGATATCATTGGAATCGGGTGCAACTGCAAAATTTTCACCGACCAGAGTAATGAGATTCACTCCAGCCGTAGCTGCAGACGGTTGCACTGCGGTGATAGCGGGTGAATCTTCAGCAGGATGGTCGTCATACCACTGTGACTGGGTAACGTCGTATTCACAGCCCGGCAAACAAATCATCGCTGCGGCTATGAAGAGAATCGCCAGCGTTAATCTAAAATACACTTTCATAATTTCTCTCCTTCTTCCGGTTACATTGAAAAGCGGGCTGTCATTCGATGTACCTTGTCGAAGATGCCAAACGGAGTATAGGCGTAATCGAAGGTAAAACCGAACTGGGAAATTCCTATTCCGTACGTGACGTCATTTTCATCGTTGTTGCTGACATAACCGCCGCGCAGCGATAGCAGGTTCATGACCTTGTATTCCAAACCGAGTTTAACCTGCTCCGGATGATCGCGGTGATGACAGGCATCGACGCTCATATACAGGGCCTGATCCAGCGGCAATTCCTGCAGCAGATCAAACATATTCATCGATAAACCGAGGCTGAATACCAGCGGGGCCTGAAATCCCTCTTCCACGTATTTCACTTCCTTGGAAAAATTCCGCACTGACATACCGAAGACCAGACTCTTAATTCCCGTCTTGAACTGTGTGCCAAAATCAAATACTAACGGCGTTAATTCATTCCCGACATCTCTCGAGGTGCTGTCTGTAACTGGTATCCAACTGTTACCCAGATCCTGTTTAACCCAGCGTACCTGTCCACCGACACTGAACCGGTCAGTTAACTGTTTAGCGTAACCGAAACCCAGGGCCAAAGCGCTTAAGTTAAATATCTTAACATCCTCATATCCCTTTAAATCGCCGGGATCGCTACTTACCCGTGTTTCGATAAAATCCCCATAATCCACATTCTGGGCACTGAGGCCGATAACTCCATATTCACCTTGCGCTGGTCTGAAAGCCAAACTAAAGGTATTATGCTTTATATCTGCTATCCATTGATTGACACTAGCGCTAAGATCGATCATAGTAGTCATCTCAGCCATACCAGCTGGATTGAAAAACAGTGCACTAGAACCGTTCTGTAAACTGGTCATTGCTTCGGCCATACCAGCAGCACGGGCATCCGAGACCACGCTCAGAAATTGAAAGCCACTCTGGGCTAATTTCTCTCTCTCCTGGGCAAATCCACTGCTGCACAGCAAATAACCCATGAGAAGCATAATAAAATATTTACCTGTATTCTTTTTCATTTTTCATCTCCTTACCTGATAACAACGAATTTGCGGAAAGTGGATTCGCCTTTCTTGAACATCTTTTCTCCTTGTCGGAACATAAGAGAATCTTGTTGAAACATCAGTTTTAAATTTTCATCATAGACGTCATATCTGGCGCGTACATCTTCGTTGGCATAGGTATCTTCAGATACTTCGATATATAATATATAAATTCCGGAAGTTATAATTTGTCCGGAAGAGGTGATTGAATTCCACCGTTCATCACCAGTACCGCTTGAATGGTCTCTTTCCCAGATTAAATCGCCTCGCTCAGTGAAGATTTTTAGTTTGCATAGCGGTGGGATTCCATAGAAGGCAATCTGATCATATTGCGATTTATCTCCAAACTGATTCTTACGACTGCGGATGTCGTAGGGATTGGGAACAACGCGTACTTCACCTAAAAGGTTACCGGCAGGGCGTTGCAGCGTAGCAGGTACACTGGTTATAGTCCAGAACAGACTGCTGTAAATCGTACCGCCGTCGGTTTTTGTACCTTTGGATTGAATATAATAGTAGTATTCAAATCCCCTGATTGCAGTTATATCGTCAAAACTGTGGACAGCATCACTTGCACCGCATTCAAAAATCTTTTCATAAACGGTTCGCCAATCAAGAACATTCCCACGAGAACGGTAAACCACATATCCAGCAAAGTTTGAGGCAGAAGTGGCATTATCATCCCAACTGAGCCGAATCCGGTCTCCACCCGAGGCTACAGTAAACGAATTGGGGGGTGGGAGAGGAGCATCAGGCAAAATATACCCGTTTTCATAATTCAGTTTGGCGTAACGGAAAGTTTTCAGGATGGAATCCTGACCTGTTTCACACCAGGCGCGCTTGTAAAGATTATGGTCGGTGGTGGTCGAACCATTCGGCAAGACCAGGTTCGGTGTACCGGTCTGGTTAAAGTATTGCAGCCAGTTTGCGCCGACTTCACGCCCTTTTTCCCAGGAAATTCCGGATGCTGCTTCAGCAAAAACGATATGAATGCTGTCGCCGGGTGCTATTTCATAAGGTCCATAGCTCTGTGATTCCTCAACACCCCCTCCGGTCTGACGTCTTGGATCGATATAGTCGATCGGATAACCATCACCAATAATCAGGTAATGCTGCTGATCCGGTGCAGGATGCCCTTCACTCATCGCATCATAACGGTCGGCCATGGCAATTTCATCGTATTGCGAACAACCGGCCTGTTGAAAAACATTTATATCGGCGCTGATGTACCAGGTTGTATGGGGTTGATACAGATCGTCACTTGGATCAGCAGGAGATTTGTCGGCGTGCAGGGTCAGACACCCCATATATTTTGCACTGCCCAGTGTTCCGTCTTCCTGTTCATTGGGAGCTCCCCAGTCTTCATCATAGGAGACCGTTGTACGGTCTTTATTCGGTCCGTACCAGGAGAAATAACCCCGCATAACCTGCGAGACAGTTGAAACAGGATCGGTGAACTCTGGACTGGTCGGATCCTCGCCGAACGAACGGATAATCTGGCTGTTTCCCCAGGTTGAACTCCAGGCTCCCCAGCCCAGGCCGTAACCGGTACAACTGACACCGGCCAGTGAATAGCGGGGCGAAAAATAAAAGTAAACTTCATGCAAGGTTTGTGATTTCACACTCCCGGTCCGGTTATAAATCCCCGTGTTTTTAAATACGTAATCGTTGATGTTGTAATTACCATGATCGGAATTGGCAAAGGACATAACCTTTTTCGTGACTGAAATACCGACCGAGGTATTAGCTTTTACCAGCACCATTCGATCGCAGGGCAAATCGGGATCAAGATCGTCCACCAGGTCATAGGTATTAAGAATCGTAGCGTTTTGATCATCCACAACCACAATGGGATGAGCATTTTTCCCGATTAATTTAATCTCCTGCTCAAAAATTTGATTGGTTCGTTCTGCCGTATTGTCCCTGGCGTTCTGTCCGATTACCTTGTAACCTTTAACTTTCCCTTCGACCGGATCATCGAATTGCCGGCAACCAATCCACAGAGTCCTGCAACGGTTGGTGTTCTGGTCAATGCTGTACTGCGCAGGCCAGGAAAAGAAGTTTGTATTACCCTGCGTGAATTCACCTTCATATTCTCCGAGTATTTCATTGACCGGGGTCTGCAATTCGGCAACGCGGAGCCATCTGATAGTCTGAGCGTAACCGGGAGAAACCAGGCCCAAAATAAAAAGGGCTACGGTTAAGACCAGAAGCGGCTGTACAATTTTCAATATGTGCTTTTTCATGAATACCTCTATATTTTTACTATTCGCCAAAATTAAACGATATCCTGATGCCGAAAAAGATATCGCGTGGATTTAAAAACCAGAAGGTCGATGCATTCGGCATATCAATATAGGCTTTGTCTTTATTAATCCGGTCGAGTCTCTTCTGATCGACTTCCGACCAACGCTGATAGATCGGCAGATTGGGATTATCAGTATACTGCAGGTATTTACCGGTTCTGCCTTCGTAATAGATCGGACGATCTTCACCTGTTTTAGTCCGGTCGACAACGGCCTGATAAACCATAGGTTGATACTCAACGCCTGGTTTCCGGTATTCACCTACTTTATCATCTCCGGGAATATTCGGGTAGGCTTCGCTCTTGGGCAGGTGCAGCGACAGCATATAATCCTGGTCGGCTGTATTCCACAGACGTAGTGTATTAAAGACATTATTGATGTCCATGAATACTTGTACCCTGAATTTACTTACCGGTACGATTTTCTCCACCCGTAAAACCGTATTGAAGAAATCTATGGCCTGTACATTATAGGCTATGGAAGCCAGGTTGTTGTAATTCCAGGTTGTCCAGTAACCATCCTGCCAATCCAACAAAGCATTTACCAGGAAGCCACCGAATATATTATGTCCCAGAACCTGTGGTCCATAATCATCCGGAGTATAGAAACTCAGATTTGCCCTGGCGTAAGGCTGCGGTATGGGACGATCCTGATACAGATTGATGGTTGCTTCATCCCAATTCTTTTGATCCGATACGTTATCAAACATCCGTGAACTGTTGAAATGCCCGCGGGTGTTCACCTGATAGGTATAATTGGCAAAACCTGACCACCAGCGTCCACGATTCTTACGCAAGGTCACTTCGAATCCGCGGATATCTTCGTAATTGTTGGAAGTAGCCTGGGTGTAGGCGAAACCTATCGCCGTGGAGTTATACAGAGTAAAATCCTGTTGATCTGAGATGTCGTTATAAAAAGCAGCGATCTGCAGCGTATAATCTTCGAATAGGATATGATCATAACCCAATTCGTAGGAGATGGTTTTGGCCAGTGAGAGATCCGGATTGCCAAAACTGGTCATCTGGTCGGTATCATTACGTTGCAGGCGGTACAAGCTTTCATATTGAGGAACCTGTTTATAATGTCCATAATTGAAGAATAATTTGGAATTCTCAGTGATCGGGTGAGCAATACCTAAACGCGGGCTCCAATCCCAGGTCCCTTTTGATTTTTGTTTGGTAAATACCTGAGTGGCGTTATAATCGGAAGAGAAGAAGGCTGCATTATATGGATCCACATTATACCATTCGATGTTGGAATCGGTATAATCCAGACGCAACCCGGCGTTCAGAGTAAATCCCTGCGTTTCCAGTTTATCCTGAATATACAAAGCACCCCGGATGGGGAACACACGCATCTTAACCCGGCTTGAATAGACCTTGCCCTCTGAACCCGAAGCGACGGTGCCATAGTCAAAGTCCAGATCGTTATAATTAAATTCGACGCCTGCTTTTAATAAATTTTGAAAATTAAGCTGGCTCATGAAATCGGCTTTAAAGGTAGTCGCATTAACCACAGTATTATCGCGTGCTTTGGAAACATGCATCATTTTCCCGGAAAGTAACACACCGTTAGTACCAGCAGGCCAATAACCCATTGGATTACTGTCCTGATAATAACCGGGCAGGATTTCATATTTCAAAGATGTATCGCGCAATGCCGTTGGACGCGTAAAGTAATCCCGGCGGAAATGTTCAACTGAGACTTCATAACTTGTTTTTGAACTGAAAGTATGAGTAAACTTGGCTGCCAGGGATTGTTGTCCGACATCCGATAAACTAAAGTTGAAATTAGAGAACAGTCCGGGCAGGTCGGATGAGGCCTGGATATAGCTGGCCACATTGGCAATCTCATTGGGGTAATGCGGATAATAGTAAATTCCGGTCGCATCCCAGTTGTGCCGTATAGTATATTGTTTACCCAGTAATCCGTTTATACGCAGTTTCATGGTCGGAGTGATATCCGAAACTAATTGTGCTGTCCAGTTATAATCCCGGTAGTCGGATCGGGTTAACGGCACGAGCAATACATCGCGGGAAGTGCGAATGGCGGTGTAAAAGCGCAGATTCCCCAGATTTTTGCTGATAAATGGAATCGGTCCGCCGAAACCGGCATCAATGGTCCAATCAGGTTGATCATTGATTATTTTTTTCCTGGTCTCATACATAAAAGCCCGTTGCGCACCTTCGGGGGTCAAATCATTATTTGGATCATTGTCGGTACAAAGTGTCTGCGAAACTTTGTTCCAGCCTATAAATGTCGGGTATTGTTTCATAGTCCATTGATCCCAGGCCCCGTTACCTGTTCCAGTCCAGGCGACATCAGGATCGAAAAAGGGACGCAAGGCGAAGGAATATGGATCCTGTACATCTTTAATACCCTTACCCTGCCAGTATTTTGCTGCCGGGGGTCTGACGCGGACCTGCATATTTCCGCTGTAACCAATTTTGCTCCCTTCCTGGCTGATCGTATTAACGATACCGGATCGGACCTGTCCGTATTCAGCGCTGAAGCCACCGCGTTCTACGGATACTTCCTTAACGGAACTTACCGGGATACCGGTCAGAGGTTCATTGTTTCTGGGATCGCGCAGGGTAATACCGTCAACTAAAAATAGAATGTTGTCACCCTCTCCGCCGCGAATACTCAATCCACCCTGGACACTGACCTTGCCGCGTGAATAGTTGGAAACGAATTCCGGTTGCTCGGCGTAACCGAGACTACCGGTCCAGCCACCGCGGATACCGGCCTGTAAACCGATAATACTGACTACATTGGTAACCGGCAGGGCTTCGATTTCTTTGTCATTGATGGCCACTACGCTGGTAGACACATCTTTCCTGATTTTTGACCGTTCAGCCCAGACAACTGTGGCACTCGCTTCGTATGCCTGCGTTTCCAGAGCAATGTCCACCCTGGCTGTCTGGTCAATGTATACCCTGACGTCGCTGACCGTGACACTGCCGTAACCGATGTAAGAAACCTGAACATTGTAAGTTCCCGGTGGAACATACAGAATGGTGAATTCACCGTTCATATCGGTTGCTGCACCTAACATAGTTCCTGCGATCATGACATTCGCTGCAGGAAGAGGATCACCAGACGCCTTATCGGTGATGATCCCGGCAACCTTACCGGTTGTTCCCGACCAAAGTGCAGGTGCTGCTATCACTATCAACAGCAAAATCGGTACAATGAACCGTCTAAACATCTTCATCTTTCGTTTCTCCTTGCAATTAGGTTGTATTACTGTATGATTCAAAGGTGAGATTTTTGCTCCTGAATTACATTTTAATAACAAATGAAATCCACGCACTTCACTCATTCACTGATCGTAAATACGACTTAACTTTTTTAAAATAGCATAGGTATGAAAAAAATTGGAAGCATGGCTCCATGCTTCTAGAATGACATTAATAGTTGATAATATAAATTCACTTTTTCACATAGTCAAGTTAAGGTCAGTAAGAATTTATAAAGAATAATTTTTCTGAATTTTTTTCCAGATTTCTTTTGATCAAATTAAAACGATTCAATCTTTTGAATCTGTTTTCTTCAATTCATTGTTGAATTATGTGAAATTAAGGGGTATGTTTTATCGACAGGTTAACAATCGATCCCAACATCATTATTAAAATCAGGAGAGTGGATATAAAAACAATTCAGTGCCATAATTCTGTTGAAGAACAGGGGCTAGCCATGCCGGCAGAAAAATCACAGCCACAACTCCTGCGCGCCCTGGGTTTGCGTGAAGGTATCGCCATACATATCGGTTTAATAATCGGTTCGGGCATTTTCATCGTTCCGGCTACGATCGCCGGACACCTGCAGGCCATGGGTCCGATCTTACTGGTCTGGATTGTAGCCGGCCTGTTGACCCTGTTCGGCGCCATAACAGTGGCCGAACTGAGTTCGATACTTCCGCAGGCCGGTGGTCCTTATGTCTATCTCCGGCGGAGTTTCGGCCGTATCTGGGCTTTCATGTTCAGACTGGAATGATTTCTTTATTAATAAAGCAGGTTCCGCTGCGGCCATCGCCATCGCTTTTGCGACTTTTCTCGGTTACTTTTTTCCGGTGCTATTACCAGACCAGGTCTTTTTCCGCCAACCCTGGTCCCTGTTCGGACGGGCCATGGAATTCAGCTTCGGCTGGAATCAGGTGGTGGCCATGACGATCATAATCCTGGTCACCCTGATTAATGTGCGGGGTGTAAAATTCGGCGGCTGGATTATGACTGTATTTACAACCGCTAAAGTTGTTGCCTTGATCGGATTGATCCTGGCGGCCTTTTTTTCCAGTAAAGGTAGTACTGCGAATTTTCTGCCCTGGTGGCCTGAACAATGGACCAATCAATTGACCGTCGGTTTCGGTCTGGCTATGATCTCAGCATTATGGGCGTATGACGGCTGGCTATCGATCAGTTTAAATGCGGGGGAATTCAAGAATCCGCAGCGAAATGTTCCGCTCTCCTTAATGATCGGAACATTGGTCGTGATCGTATTGTACATCTCGGCCAACCTGGCCTATTCCTCTATTATCCCGCTGCGGGATATGGCCGGTTCACCTCATATTGCTGCGGATGTGGCTACCACTGTCTTCGGTCCGGTCGGTGCTGCTCTGATTATTATCGGTATTTTGTGCTCGACTTTCGGTACTACCAACGGCCAGTTGCTCAGTGGTCCGCGTTCAATTTATGCAGCCGGGATTGACGGAACCTTCACTCAAAAATTAAGTAAAGTTCACCCGCGGTATAAAACACCTTATCTGGCCATTCTGGCCATGGGAGTCTGGGCTTGCCTGCTGACGCTGAGCGGTACCTTTGAACAGATAACCTCGTATGTGGTTTTTGCCTCGTGGGCTTTCTATGCACTGACTGTTCTTTCGGTAATTATCTTACGACGTAAAATGCCGGACGTGCCCAGACCGTACAAGGCCTGGGGATATCCTTACGCCACACTGGCTTTCGTGGCCATCGCCGGCTGGTTTCTATATAATACACTGTTTGCCGACACCCGCAATGCAGTTGTGGGAATTATACTGATCGTGGTCTCCCTGCCATTTTATTTTTTCTGGAGCAGGAAGGACTCAGCTGCGGTAAAGCAGATGTAGTTGATAAGATTTCTCACCTGCCTAGCGGCAGTTTCGAAATGACAGGCATTAAATGTCATTCCGAATCCCGTCCGGCACCGCCGGATCGGGATGAGGAATCTTGTCATTCTAATAACAAAATATTTCTCAGGGATAAACCCTGTTTTGATAAAGCAGAGTCTGGCTCAAGGACACGTAAGCCCGCAGTTTGGTTTGAATTTCGATTCCGGTTTGTGTCTGTTGCAGCCAGATATCGGTTGTACAATCCGGGTCCCGGATTACATCAAAGAGCAGCGGCGGCGTTTTCGATAAACCATCGTTGAGCAGATAAGCCCGGTCATGCCAGCGCACGTCATTACCCACTACCGATATAGCAAATCCAGCAGCGGGATCTAGGTTTAACAAGTCCTGCCCCCAGGCACTATGCCAGGTGCGCAAATTCAATAATCCAAGAATTGTCGGCAGCAGATCCACCTGGCTGCTCAAGACTGGATTGATCCCTGGATCAATAATGCCGGGGGCGTAGATAAGCAGGGGAATGTGGTGCTGATTGGACAGATTGAAATTATCCTTGGTGCGGGTATGATCGGCAACCAGGATGAAGATGGTATTTTTAAAATAGGATCTTTCCCGGGCCAGGGCAAAGAAAATTTGCAAAGCATGATCCGAATATTTCAACGAATTTAAATATTTATTTTGCATGGACGACGGTGGTACAACTTGCGGAAAGCCATCCGGTGTGACAAAGGGCGGGTGAGTGTTCATGGTATAAATGATACCGAAGAAAGGCTGAGCGGGATATTGGGCGGCAAATTCCTCGTCAGCCCGGCGCATCACATCTTCATCATGGTAACCAGGCCAGGAATCCTTCGCCGGTATGGCCGTAGGGGGAAAATCATTGCGGTCGATAATTGTATGAAAGTGAATATAGTGCAGGAATTCATGTATACCGTCAAAATCCAGTTCGCGGCCGTGAATAAAAACATTTCTATAACCCGCTTCGGCCAGGATCTGGCTGATCGGGCGCCAGTGGATCTGCTGTACCACCGGCAGATGCATGATCGGTTGCAGGGGTTGATTGGGGAAAGAGCACAGTATGGTAAAAACACCTTCCGAAGTGCGGATACCGGTGGCATAGAAGTTGGTGAATAATAATCCCTGCCCGGACAATTGATCGAATGACGGCGTGAAATCAGTCTCACCGCCCAGGCAGCCCATATCCTTGGCCGACCAGCTTTCCAGAATGATCATTACGATATTTCTGCGATTGCCCTGGTCCATACCCGGCGACATCCGTAACAGCGGATATTTGGCCGGTGCCCCTTTAGGGGCACCTAGGGGCACCGGCAGCGGAAGTATCGGCCTCGATCCGCAGCATGTTTTTTACTGTTTGCAGATTGGAGGCTTCATCGAAAAATTGAATCTGCTTTGAAGAATGAAAGATGGTATAGAGTACCGAATATACCGGATTGAGGCAGAGGGCATTGAGGTAAGGATTGGGCGAAATCATTGCATAACTGATATTGATCGGATAAAGTTGCACTCCGCCCCGGGCGGCAATAATTCCCAGGCCGGTCAGGATCCCCAGCTGAACAGTATAGAGTAGTATAACCAGCGGTTTTAGCGGCAGGGGCACCAGGCAATAAGCCAGTAAGCGCTGAAACAGCAGGGTAGTGGCAACTCCCAGCGCCAGGCAACTGAGCAGTGATATACCGGAAATCCAGGGATGCAGCCGGAATGCTCCCAAAATTACCGGAATAACAGAAGTATTTAAATATACAAAGGCTTCGTAGGTAAAATGTTTTCCTGCTTCCTGGAAGTATTGTATATCCGCTAACCAGAGAAATAATATTACGATTGATACGGTACTCAGGTAACCGATTAACAGCCAGATAAGCCCGCGCCGGTTAAGCAGCGCTGCCAACTGATAAAAAATGATTGCCGGTCCGGCCAGATAAGCTACCACCGCAAAATCAAACCGTAATCCTTTATACAAACTGCGGACCATAGCGCCGTACTCGATCAACCTGAACGATGGCCAGTTTGAAATCACAAAAACTATTTTTAAAAGCAATACCAGCAGCAGGAAATAGCCGCAGATAAGCGGGATGCCGGTTAAGAATCGAATGAACGGACGAGCGGGCACACGCATGGGAATTGGACTATTTATTTTCTTTAGTTACGCGGAACATTATATATGCTATCTTTCTAATTTGCCCTTATCAAAAAATTTATCAATTAAAATAAATTTATCAAATAGAAATAAATCAAAATCCGGTTCCTAAACTCCAAATTCCAAAATCCAAATTCCACAAAATCTTGGATATACAATTTGCTGATTTAAGTTATCTGGCGGTAATATTTAACAATGCCTTCTCCCGGTTAAGCGCTAGGTAAAATTTGGAATTTGAGAATTGTATTAGACAACGACAATTTTATAACATATAATTCGCGTAAGTCAAATCTGGAACCTAATAAATATTTTCAATAATTATATAAAGAAGTAATTAAAAAATTATAACTTATATCGTTTTATATCAATGATTAGATAATAATACGGAGGAGCAAATGAAAAGGGCGGTTATATTATTATTGATCCATCATCAGGTCTGGTTTCTCTGAAAGTTTATAATGTGGCCGGACAGGAAGTCGCGGCAATAATAAATAAAGAATTACCGGCGGGAAGTCATAAAATAGAGTGGAATGCACAAAATCTGTCCAGTGGACTCTATTTCTATAAATTGGAGAGCAGGGGATACCAGGAAACAAAGAAACTGGTATTCATGAAATAAAGTTCAGGTTGATTAAAATCGACCTCGAAGTGCGAAATACGAAATTAAAAATCCGGCATAAGCCGGATTTTTTTGTACCGACCGCAGGTCTCCCTAAGGGGAGACTTCCGTCCCGATAAATCGAGACTCCGGCCGGTACGTCCGGCATCTGCCGAACATGGGATTTTAAGTCCCATTGAGATGGATTATTTATCCTGATATTAATTAATAAGTTATAGAAAGGTTATAAAAGAAATATTTTAGGAGTGTTTTTGACACTATTTTGAGCCCGGATTAAAAAAAATACCCTCCATCAACTCTGAAGGGCATTTTTATTCGATAATTTTTATTTTGAAATAAATCGGAATATCACTTCAATAGGACCATCTTCCGTACCTGTTCAAACTCACCCGCTTTTATTCTGCAGTAATAAATTCCACTGGGCAGATTATTGGTCTGCCACTGGTATTTATGGATGCCGGGATTAAGTTTTTCAGAAACAAGAGTAACAATCTGTTGACCGAGCACGTTGAAAACAGTCAGGATTACAAATTCGGTCTTGGGCAGGGAGAATTCAATAGTTGTCGATGGATTGAAGGGATTGGGGTAGTTCTGTTTAAAAGCAAAAACATCGACAATTTTATCTTTTTTATTCCGATGCTGTACTACAGGCGCGGCACCATATTCGAATGCACCCATATCGATCACCGGTATCTGATCCCCATCGCCGTCCCAGATCCTCTCGTTATTGGCAAGATCGATTGGCGAATAAAGAACGATGCTGTCTGTTCCGGCATCAATGCAGGGTGATTCCGGTTTCAGATTATAATCCATATTCGCCGCGTCCACAAATCCTGGATCCAGGTCGATATTTCCATTTCCAAAAGTAATAGTAAAATTATGGAGGGTATCCAGTTCCGATTTTCCCCCTTTTAGATCGCAAAAAAATAAGTTTATCAGATTAGTGGCGGTTTCGGAGGTAGTGTTAATGAAGGGGAGAATCTCAGGCCATACGATGCAATTCACCAGCGACAGGTTTGAGTATTCGGCCAGGATATTATCGGTAATTGTTGAATTGGTAATTGCTATATGGGATTGCCAATCGCAGGAGAGAAAAAATCCCTGCCCTTTGACCGCAACATTTTCTGCGATCAATGAATTCTCAATCTTCAGTATTTGCTTTATACTCTCGTCCCTATAGAGACCTCCTCCGCTCTTCATGGCGCGATTATGGATGATCCTGAGATTGCTCCACACGGTTGAGTCGGATGTAAAACTTGAAGTATAGATACCCGCCCCATCATCAGCCCTGTTGTCTTGAATGATCAGATCCCTCAAAGCGGGGGAAGATTCTGAAATTCTAATCCCACCGCCACGCAGCGCTTTTCCATTAGTGATGGTAAAGCCCGAGATGATGGTCTTAGTGCAGTTGGAAACGGAGAGTACCGTACCGCTGCTATCCCCGTTGATTATGGTATTTGAAATGTAATTTGCATTGTGAGTGGTAAGGTACAAACTGGCCAGAACAACTTCCCGCTGGGAAATAGCGATATTCTCAAAATATTCACCCGGACGCACCAAGATGGTATCGCCAGGATTTGACATAGTAATCGCCTGCTGGATAGTCGGGTAAGCATCCGGGACATATATTCTTTGCGGACGATACTTCAGATTTCCTATTCTGTAATCATTATTAAAGATCAACTGAGCGATTTGTTTTTTTTCGAAGAGATTGGGAGCCTGGTGATCGTCTGAATTCAGCAGTTCCAAATCATCATAAGAATGTATCTCCGCAAAAGATATCCAGGCGTCCCGGCCCTTGTATAAGATGGAAGGGCCTGAGGCCAATATAATAATCAGATTGGAAAGATCACCGGAATATGTATCTATCTCCCCTGTGTCAAGCAATTCCCACATGGAGCGGTCATTCCGAAACCAGTGCACCGAGGATGAATGGGAAGGTAAGGGCATCATTTTCAGAGTCGTTAATCCCTGCATATCACCTTCGTGCACATCGGTATAATTAAAATTTGGTTCACACCCGATGCCGGATACGCAATCCGGTTGATGATTTCCTTCACCCTCATCAGGTCCGTTGTAATTCAGGTCTGCGGGAGCGACGCCATCCAGGCCAACATCATCTCCGGGATCTTCCCCTTCATCGTATACCCCATTATTGTTCATATCTTTGCCGTCACGCCAATCCTGGTCTTCATCGGCGTCCGAATGTTCCCTGAGACTATCAGCATCCACTGGTAGTAGTCCAGGAATTTCGATAAATCCGAGATTCCATCGGTCGCCCCGACAATC
>CAVZSQ010000022.1:0-1023020 GCA_963777955.1 Calditrichia bacterium | reverse complement strand
TCAATATTGATATAAACAATACGGCCGGTAGATTTTGTGGTAGGTGAGAATTACTACGTCAGGCACTATTTTGCCGGGCTTAATTTCACCATAACAATGTCATGAGCATCAATCCGCGGATTAAAATTTTTATCGGTCAGGCCCAGATCTTTCTTTTGCCACAGATCCCTGATTTTATAGATACCGTTTAAAAAGGACAGATGGGCCCAGTTAACACGGATGGTCAGAGGTTGGTCGCCGCTGTTAAAGAAGCAAACTGCCCAGGCACCGTCGGATAGTTCCTTAGCCCAGATTTCCTTGCCCGGGTGCTGCATAAAGCGGTACCCCTGTTTACCCAACGGATCCTGGTCGATGGCAATCACCTCTTTATTGGTCAGGATTTCCCGGATCTCCTGCGGCATTTTGCGAACGTCATTGCCGGCCATCAACGGGGCCGCCAGGATACACCATAAACTGAAGTGAGATCGGGATTCCGCCAGCGAGAGTCCGGCATTGCCCACTTCCAGCATATCCGGATCATTCCAGTGATCGGGGCCGGCATATTTTTCCAGATCCACCTGGGAATCCAATATATGTTTCCAGCCCAGGGAGTATACATCCTGGCAATCATAGCAATCGGTAACATCACCGGTGGTGCGCCACAGGTGACCGACATCGGCTCCCCAGATCCAGGGTTTATTATTGCCCCACTCACACAAACTGAACACGACCGGCCGTCCGGCTGTGTAAAGGGCATCACGCATTGTTTTATATGTCTCTTCGGCATTGGCGGTGCCGTGGGCGCACCAGTCATATTTCAGATAATCAACACCCCAGGCGGCATAATTACGGGCGTCCTGAAATTCGTGACCCCGGCCACCCGGATAACCGGAGCAGGTTTTAGTTCCGGCACAGTTGTGGATACCGAACTTAAATCCTTGGGAATGCAGATAATCACCCAGCACTTTCAGACCATTGGGAAATCGCTGCGGATCCGGCACCAGGTTGCCATTGCTATCTCTATCTTTCACTTCCCAGCCGTCATCTAGTACTATATAGTTATAACCAGCATCCAGCATCCCGCTGCTGATCATGGCTTCGGCTGTTTCTTTGATCAATTGTTCATTGATATTCACCTGGAACGTATTCCAACTATTCCAGCCTATGGGCGGTGTCATAGCCAGGCCTGTAAATTTCTGGGCAGACAAAGAAGTGGCCAGGCACAATATTCCAAGCAGTAAAAATTTCTTCATTGGTCGATTCCTTAGTTATGATATTTCTATCAATTTACAAAATGGTAACGCATGCAACCAATAGAATGATGGCTATATGTCTTAATTATTCCTGATATTTTGACGTTTTTGATTTTTTAATCGTTGCTCGGATTCCAATACCGAAGGAATAATATCCTGAAGTGCTGTCTTTATTTTTATAATAATTCCATTCCGGAAAGATTAAATCGCCCTTAAAGGATACGGCTAGTCCAAAACAGATAATTGAATAATCGGAGATATCAGCAGATCTGTTTTCAATCATAAAATTTTTATTTAAATAGTAACTGACATACGGTTGTACAGAAAAGATTTCTTTACTTAAGGTCAAGCCATATTTATAGTAAGGGGCTGATACTTCTACAAATCTTTCATTAAAGCAGAACCCCATATGTAAATTTACACTTATATCAAACCACTTAAAGGTTCTGGGATTGAATTGGTGACGCAAATTTGCCTCGAGTACATAGGGAAAATACAGACGAATTCCGGTTTCAAAACGCCAGGGCAGTCCGGTGGCTACACCTAAACTCGGGGTAAATGAAAAACCTTTCTTAACAGTCCCATCCTCCTCTTTTATCAAGATTAAATTATCAACCCCAGGAGTCATAACCGTTTTGCCCTGCTCCAGAGTCCGGGCCGTATAGTAATTGGTAGTAATACACCCTGATTCCAGTAAAAGCAAATATAAGATTAATAAAATTCCACAGGTAAAGTATTTCATATTGAAAGACTCTTCTCTGCTGCCTCCACCGTTTGGGCAATCAGGGTAGCGATAGTCATCGGTCCTACGCCGCCCGGAACAGGAGTATAAGCATAGCATTTGTCAATGACCGCAGCAAGTTCGATATCACCGACGTTCCCCGGATGATAACCTGCATCGATGACCACGGTTTCCGTTTTTATCCAAGCCCCTTTGATAAATTCCGGTTTACCCACTGCACCGACAACAATATCGGCCCGGCTGATTATATTCGCAATATCCCGGGTGCGCGAATGACAAATCGTGACTGTGGCGTGAGCGTTGAGCAGCATCATGGCGATGGGTTTGCCCAGTATCGGGCTGCGCCCCACTACTACTGCATTTTTTCCTTCCAGAGCAATACTGTAATGATGAAGCAGCCGCATGATTCCCGCCGGAGTCGCCGAGCCAAAGGCCGGTTCATTCATGGCCATCCGGCCGAAACCGAGTGCCGTCACACCGTCGACATCTTTGTCGATCATAATTCTATCGAAACATTTTCGTTCATCTATCTGTTTGGGAACCGGATGCTGCAACAGAATTCCGTGCACATCGGGATTGTCATTCAATTGGTCAATTTCAGCGAGCAATTGATCGGTGGTGGTGGATTGAGGCAGGACAATTTGCAGCGATTCCATACCCACCCGTTTGCAGGCATTCCCTTTCATCCGTACGTACGTTGCTGAAGCAGGATCGTCGCCCACCAGGATGGTGGCCAGGATGGGTGCTTTACCTGCAGATTTATCCTTAATTCGTTGTACCTGTACCACCAGTTCTTTTTCCATTTGTTGAGCCAGGATTTTTCCATCTAATACAATTCCACTCATTATTTCCTCTTCGCTATTATTCGTATTATTCGGGTCGGACCTGAATTTGCAGACTATGTTCTGATATTTATTATATTTATAATTTTAAGGCTTCTATTCGCAAGACATACATTTTTTGTATGAAACTATCGATATTTGAGAATGCTGCCAGCTCTTGTTCAGTCAGACGATCGCTTTCTGGTCTGAATTCTTCGGGATCAACAATTAAATGAATGATTGGGGGTAAAACATCAATTTTTAAATGGGCTTTCGGATCGAAAGTATATTCGTTAATTAAATCTTTGAATTTCAGAGATAATCCGCCGCACTGTTGAACTAATTTCTTGAACTTATTGTACTCATTATCCAATTCGAAAAAATCCTCCCTGTCAATCTGAAGCATTTTCTTTTTATCCTCTGCAAGTTCAAGGAGAAACTCAATATATTCGACTATTTTTTCTTTGGATAAATACATGTGATTCTATTTTTATATTTTAAACCGGATAACCTGAGTAATCCTGATCAGATCTGGAATTTTATCATTCAGGAATTCATATCATTCCAAACTGATCCGCTAAGCAAACACTAATTAACTGTTGTCTCTCTCCTCAGGATTTTATTTCGGTTATCTGTCATGGTTTAAATAATAATGCCAAAGCAGCCGGGCGGCCACAGCACGCCATGGTCGCCAGTGCAGACTCAAATCCGAAAGTTCCTGTAGCGATGGTTTAACCGGCATACGCTTTAACCGTTGCACAGCAATGGCAAGCGCCAAATCTCCACTCGGCCAGATGTCGGGTCGACGCATGGCCAGGAGCAGGTATATATCGGCGGTCCATGAACCAATACCCTTTATACTCATCAATTTCGATTTGACCTCTGAATCATCGAGCCGGTTCAGAGAGGATAAATCCAGATTATGATGTAAAATAGAATCGGCCAGAATACGCCCATATTGTATTTTCTGCCGGCTGAAGCCGATGGTCTTTAATTCGGTATCGGTCAGCCTTATAAAATTTTGCGGAGTCAGAGGTTTCACAACCTTTACGAGTTTATTAATTGTTGCTCTGGCCGAAGCCAATGAAACTTGCTGTTCTAAAATAATATACAGGAGGGTTGAAAATCCTTGCTTTCGTATCCAGAAAGGGGGTGGTCCGTACTTTGAAATTACGATTTTAAACTCGTTGTTATTATGGGCAAGCAACCAAACGGCCTGTAGAAAAGTCTTATTAGTCAGATTCTGCATTTTGTTCGGGTCGGACCTGAGTTTTAGATTGTTTATTAAGGACTTAAGTCCCATAAATAGGTATTTTTGGGCCTTAAATGCCCCTTTTTGGTATCAAAATGAGCAATGTCAGCTTGAATTTGGTTCACTAAGAATAAATGAATTATCCTTTCTTTCTATTTCTCTATAACTTACCTTTTTCCCCAGTTTACCTACAACTTCATCTATAAATAATTGATTACCAACCGCAATGCTCTGTGACCATTTGTCATCATGAAGCAAATTGATATCATGCAGATTATTTTCAAGCCAATTATTGTATTGAATTTTTAATTCATCAATAGATTTGAAATTAAACAACTGTACCAAAGATTGTAAATCTAATATTATTTTTCGAGAAGTAGAATTATTGAGCTCATGGTATCCGCAGGTTTTCCATTCTTTTGGATGGTGGACCATACCCGCTCGCACCATATTAAAATCAATGTAACGCATACATTGAATAAAGTGTTGATCACTGGAAATCGCCGTGGCATGATAACGGTCTTGCCAAAATGCTCCTCTTCGATTTTTTCTTTGATTATACTCTTGCCCTGTTCTACCGGCAATTAATTGCATGGAATCAGCGATAACAGAATCACCACCTTTATCATACACCAATAAATGAATATGATTAGATGTAACCATATAATTTAATACCACAAGTTTAAAACGTTTCTTTGCTTCAAACAGCCAATAAATCCATCGCTGTCTGTCTCTTAAAAATCTAAGCAGAAATTCCTTTTTATGGCAACGATGAGTTATATGCCAAATATATCCTGGTAAAAAGAAGCGATTGGCCCTGGGCATAGTATTATTTTAATTGTTTTTACATTGAAAAAGAGGTATTTAAGACCCTTTTTCTGACATTTTATAACCTTAATTCCAATAAAAACAACATAATTTTTAGGTCCGACCCCATTCGCAACCCCATTCGCAATAGTAGTTATAATTGAAAACCTAACCCGGATTTAATTATGTACTGCTCTCTCAACTCATCCGAAAACAAGCGGCTATCGGCGATGGCCAGTTCAAAACTAAGCCAATCATTTCTGAATGCAATCCCACCGATTAAATAATTGGCTGTAAACCTGCTGAAATCAAAGGCCTGGCTTACAGAATGATAAACACGATCTGTATGAAAGATACCCGCAGAAATAGATAAATTATCTGATAAACGAAAACAACCATTCAGAGCGAATTCCAGCTGGTTCTGATAATCAGCATTGATATCCTCCCAAAATATATACGAAAAATCACTTGAAAAATTAAAATTAATATTTGGTTCAAACATTATACCAAAATTCGATTTAGCCGGGATATGTCCGATATACTTTATGCCGTCCGCCACATCCACAATATCATAATCTACCGCCGATTCAAAATAAACTCCGGCAACTACCGATGAACCTGCGGAAGGTTGTATCCCATATCTGAAACCCACATTAAAATTATTGGCGAAAAAATTTTTATTTACTTCTGAGGTACCCGGGATAATCGGATCAGATCCAGCGAGATAACCAAGGTTAAACTTATAGGATAAATAATTACTATTAAACTGAATCCCTAAACAAAGACTATTTAATGGACTGCCATGCTCTGAAAAACAATAAGATGCTGAAATTGAATTCCTGAATATGATTACCTCTTTTTTAGGATGTATAAGTATATCAATATAACCCTGTGCACTGTCCGGATTAAGCCTGGCACCATAAATAGTTCCATAATCTAATTCAGAATTATATAATTGGTTCATACCGATACCAAATCTGAAATTATTATAAGGAACAATAACTGCAGCAGATTGCGGCAAGTATAACCTGGTTCTGCTATGACCAAAATCGACAATCCAGGCCTCACCGATTTTCGAATCAAATTGGTATGAAAATCCAACCGTGATATTGTCAAAATCCTGGTTATTTGCAGGATTTCCTGCCAAAATATTGGAAATTGAACTTTTTGTACTTTTATTGTAACCATAACCCGACAAAACATCCAACACAAATCCCTGCGGTAAATAAAACAGAGTCTCCTGGCTGACAAGCCTGGTTTGGGTATAACCGATCGATAAAAGAAGATAAATAAAGATTATAGAAATTATTCTTTTCTTTGACACTTCAAATTCTCCAATCCCGAGTGCCTAAATGGCCTATTTAAAAGTATCGCTCAGATAAGAAAACGGCAAATCAATATTAAAATATATGTCAAATTCCTCTTTGGTTTTCTGATCAATTGCTTTCAATAAATCAAAACTATGACCATCTTCAGATAATAATGATTGTCCGGCAAATTGTAAATTGAACCTTTTTAAAAAGACATATTCTTCGTCCGTAGAGATCACGATAAATGCAGTTTTGGCACTTTTTCCATCACCCGAGGTATAAATTGACTTCAACAGTTCTTCATAAATTTTGTAATTTAAAACTGATCTGACAGTATCGCCCAACAATTTATACAGGTAACCGTTTATTAGCTGCGTTTTTATCTCAACAAAATTCTCATCCAGAATAGATTCCGATATTTTCAGAGCTGCGTCATATTCTGCAAAACCAATCAATGAATTTATCTCTTTATGTTTTTGGGATATTTCAGTATCATACGGCGACCATTTTCTTGTTTTGGTATAAGCCATTCGCAGAGTGAAATAATCTGTACTGGTTCCTTTCTTGATACTATCCAATAAGGTATAATAATCATCTGCATCCAGGGAATTGATATAGTTGAATATTGCATAGCTTGACACCTGCGCTATGGAAGTATCAGATTTTGTTTCGCTTTCGGTATATTCGGAATTCTTTTCTTTGTTTTCTAAAACTTTACTTGCAGAACAACCCATAAAGAAACCAGCAATTATCATTAAATTTATTAAGCGCATAAAACCTCCTTATTCATGACGAATCTGAGAGGATTCCTAACCAGAATACTGCCGGTATCAATCAGCAGGTCTGACGGGTGAAGAAGATCTATCTCCAACCACCGTCGTCCATTCCCGTACGTACCATCTTATCACCAGTCCATTCCGCACATAGGGATCTGCTTTGACGAACTTTTCAGCAACTGCCGCAGTTTTTCCCTGAAACAGCAGCACGGCGCCATCAACCGGGTTGGCCAACGCTCCGCCCAGGATCAACTCTCCGGCCGAACAGGCCTGCCAGGCCAGTTTCAGGTGCTCATTGCGGAATTCTTTTCTGCGTTCGATATATTCAGGTGTAACTTCGTAGAATAACAGATAATGCATAAAAACCTCAATATTATCTTGGGCAATTGGATTTCAATGTCAAAACCGGTTTTAATCCACTATAAATTAAACATGGAATTATGCTAACGATATAAATATAGCAACTGAATATACGGAGTCAAAAGAAAAAGATTTTACGCTATACGACTTCGGTTGATAGGAAAAAGGCCAAAGGAAAAAGGTCAACGAAAACACGTTGCCTTTACCCTTTGGCCTTCTGTCTGATTTAAATCAGATTCAGGTGCAAAGATTATTTGATTAAAACTACCTTTTTACTGGCCGTGTACGATTTTGTCTGTATTCTGCAGAAGTAAATCCCGCTGGGCAATGCCGACGCATTCCATTCCACATTGTAAATACCCGGCGTCCTCACTCCATCTACCAGGATCGTTACGCGGCGGCCAAGCAAATCGTAAACTTCCAGTTTCACCGGACTGTTCACCGGGATATCATACCTGATCACCGTGAGCGGATTGAAGGGATTCGGATAGTTCTGATGCAGACAGAACCGGGTTGGAAGGCCACCTTCCTGAACACCGTTCACGCCGTCAATTAATCCCACTCCGACTATAGAAATTTCCACACTGGTATTATCGGGATCGTTGCTGCTGATGCTAAAAGTAGCATTGGCTGAATCAGGACCGGTAGGCGTAAATGTTATTTCAACCGTATCCACTTCTCCGGGCGCAAGCAGCAACGGCATGGAAGGTACCCGGGTCAGACTGAAGGGCGAACCCGGATCCGAAATGGCCGTAATCCTCAGGGTATCCGTACCCACACTGCTGATGAGAACCGTCCGTACTGCGCCTTCTTCGCCCATGATCACCTCGCTGAAATCCACACTAAGCGGTATCACCTCGATCTGCGCCACCTTGGGCGGTTCGATCATCATGGCCAGACCGCTGACCGATATGAAACCGACAGGTCCTATCGCCGTGGCGATACCACTGCTCAAATCGACTGTGGCCAGCACGTTCTCCTGGCTATTGCCTCCGGCCACACCATATAGAACTCCCTCAGCGCTGAACTGAATACCCGGCATTCCCATACTCAGGCCCGTCATACCTATATAAGCAGACTGACCGGTGGCAGGATCGAGTGTGTATATATCGTCGCCGCTGGTAGAAACCCACAATTCGCCGTCAACGGGATTAAAAGACATACCCCGCCAGTTGCCGTTTGAACTAACAGGAATAACAACCGTAGCCCGCGCGGTGACCGGATCAATAGTGTAAAGATTCCACTGCTCTTCATTATAGGTCATACCCAGACCGTATAGAACATCTTCGTTGTCAAAGGCCAGGGCCGGAATCCAATCAATCCTGGTTTTACCGATTAATATTGCCCGACCGCTGTCGGCATCGATCAGGTACAAGTCGCCGTTGTTTCCATCCACTCCATATATTGCTCCACTGGAATTGATAGCCAGCCCGGGTACCCTGTTCAATCCGGTGGGACCGACCGAAGTCCCTGTCCCGCTGTCGGGATCTATGGTGATTAACAATCCATTCTCTCCACTTCCGGTGGAGCCGTAAAATACTCCAGACTTCGGCCAGTCCGATCGCAACTCCGATACCGCTCAGCGCCAATTCAATTTCCGGATTTTCCGGATCATCACTGCTGATGGTGATAGCCTCATAAAAAGTATCCGCACTTGCCGGGGAGAAAGTGACATCAAACGAGACCGTTCCTGCTGGCGGTATTTCCGCTGGCAAAGAGGGTAGATTGGTCAGGATGAACGGAGTTCCCGGACCGTTGATAGCAGAAACCGTCAGGTTTTCTGTGCCGTTACTGCGAATTGTGACCCTGCGCGCAGCACTGCTGAAATTCACCCCTGTCTGGTTGAATTCGATACTGAGCGGGGAAATCGCAATATGTGACCCCTGCGGATGTTCCTGCCGGTAGGCCAGGCCGCTGACCGCTGAAAAACCAATAGAACCGATATCTGTCGCCAGTCCGGTAAATTGATTGATTGTAATCAATTCACTGGTCTGCTCGCCGCCGCCAGCTGCTCCATAGAGTATTCCCCTGGTCGTCGAATTGAATATCCGGCAAGCCGGCATCAAACTCAAAATAGCCAATATAGCCTGGGTAATCCACTGGCCTGATCAATGGTGTAAATATCCCCGTTATTGGTACAAGCATACAAGGTGCCGTCAACGGGATGAAAAGACATTCCTCGCCATTCGATCTCCAGACCGGCCGGACCAACCTTCGTGGGCACACCGCTGAAGGTATTGATTGTATAGAGATACCAGTTTTCTGTGCTGGGATCTACCCCCAGTCCATAGAGAATATCATCGGCATTAAAGGCCAGCGCCGGCATCATGTATAAACCAGTGCTCCCGATGTACATCGGCATTCCATCGGCAGCATCCAGGAGGTAGAGGTCGCTGCTATTTGCATCTATCCCGTAAATAAATCCCCTGGAATTAATTGCTATCGCCGGCACTCCTCCGAGTTCCATAGAACCGATCAGGATTCCCTCACCGGTATTAAGATCAATTGTAATCAGATTTCCACCATCATCATATCCGGTGGATCCGTACATTAAACCGGTTATTGCTGTATCAATGTCCACCCCTTCGCCGTAAAGGAAAATCATTATTTCCGGTTCTTCGCTGTAATTGCTGCTGATGGTAATTGTATCACTGAATGTTTCCTCGGTGGTGGGCACAAAGGTTACCTCAAAAGTGACCATGCCTCCGGCCGGGATGACCGCCGGCAATGAAGGTACATTACTCAGTATGAATGGTGATCCTGGATCGGTTATACCGGAAACGGTCAGGTTTTCCGTGCCCAGGCTGCGAATCGTGACCGATCGCGGTAAACTGTTCAAACCCAGAGCTACTTTATTGAAATTTGCTTCACGCGGCAAAACTCCGGCATGTATGCCATCCGGCGCGCTCAGGCCGCATTGCCAGGCCGCTGACCGATGAATATCCTACTGAACCGATCAGGGACGGCTGTGCAGTATTTTGATCGATGACAACCAGATCACCGATCTGATTGCCGCCGGCTACGCCATAAAGGGTCCCCCCGTTATCGAATTGAATATCAGGCAATCCGCCGGATAAACCGGCGTTACCTATATAAGCAGGTGTTCCATTGGCAGGATCGATGCTATAAACTTCCGAGCCACTCGTCGAGGCAAATAAGGCGCCGTCCTGTGGATTAAAAGACAAACCTCTCCAGGCGATCCCCTGGCCGGCCCTGCCGATTTTAGTGGGCACACCAGTGGTAGTGCTGATAGTATAGAGATACCATTCCCCATCAAGCGGATCTGTTCCCAATCCGTAAAGAATATCATTAGAATCGAACGCCAGAGCCGGTAGCATAAACAGACCGGTTTTGGCAACGAGTACTGCCCTGCCGCTGGCCGCATCAATGATATACAGATTACTGTTGTCACCATCGGCTGCATAAATTTCGCCACTGGAATTGATTGCCAGACCAGGTACCGAGTTCATCCCGGTCGATCCGACCAGGGTTCCCCCGCCGGTACCGGTATCTACGGTAATCAGATTCCCACCGTCGATATGTCCGGTTGAAGCATACATTACACCGGAATCTGCCGGATTAAATACCAACCCCTCGCCGCTCAGTAAAATATCCCTTACGGGAATATCAGGATCATCACTGTTAACAGTAATCGCGGCATAAAATGTATCAACGCTGCCTGGTGAAAAAGTGACTTCGAACGTTTCCATCCCGCCTGGGGGAATGACCAGCGGCAGGCCGGGAACATTGTTCAGGGTGAATGGTGATCCCGGATCTGCGATAGCGGATACTGTCAAATTTTCCGAACCAAGGCTGCGGATGGTTACCGGAACCGGTTTACTGCTCCAATCTACAGGCAGGAGTCCAAAATCTATATTTGCGGGATTTACACTAATCCGGGGACCGGAATCAACCGGAATGACATAAACGTTATCCAGCTGGAAAAAAGCCGGTCCTGCATAGTTCTCCGGAACTGTCCAGTCGAAACTGATACGTACCGAACTATCGGCAAAGGCGCTTACATTGACCGAGCCGTGCAGATTCCCGCTGTCCAGAACCATGGTACCTGCCTCGGCGACCAAAATAGTTTCTGTTTGCAGAGGTGCACCCCCGCCAGCAGGTTCTACTTTGACGGAAAATACCCGGTCCAGAATTGCCCCGTAGTCGCCTAAATTCCAACCGGTACGATAATCAAATTCCACAGACACCGCATCCGGCGGCAGCACCACATCCTGGGCAACGCGGATGGTATTTGGTCCGTCCCCGTCCCAACCATGCACTGCAGCATAGTCACCGTCTACAGGCGCACTAAGAAATAATCCCTCACCCGGGTCCATACCCGCGCCACCGACCTGGAGAGCAAAATACGGTGAGTTCATATCCTGAGTTATCCAACCCGTAAAATCGCCGTTTTCAAAACTGCCATTAATAAAGACTTCGTTCTGGTTTATCACCGGGTTATCATTCCGGCTGAAATTGGCGGGAGGCAACTTATGCATTTTTAACCATGCTTCTTCCGACAATCCGTAGGGCGGTTTGGCCGGCGCCTGGGCGAATAATTCAGCGGGCCTTAAACCGGCGATAAGGAATAAAAAAAGTACGATTAACAATACTTGCTTAAAGAATGCGTAAAAAAAACAGTTTGTTTCTTTCATTTTTTCTCCTTTTTATATAAAAAATATTATCGATGTCTATTATCTTTATGGTCACAAAATCGATACCCGTCATCAGCAAGGCTGACAAATATGAAGGTAGATCCAGAGTTAAATCTCCACAGGCTGGCGGTGAAAATATTATAAATCAAAATAAAAACACTCCGGAAATTCATACCCCTGCCCCCTTGTTTCAACTTTTTATATCAAGAATATGAACAAAGAAAGTATACAATTGATTTACGACAGAAATCTGTCATAACTTTAGGGCACTGTGTTGAATTGAAGGTAAAAAGGTAAACAGGAAAAAAGGCTAAAAGGGTAGAGAGTGGAAGTGCCAGGTCTCCCACCTTTTCTAAGGGGGATTGATAAATTCTCAGGTACTAAGGTATTTTTATTATAGGCTGTTAAGTCTATCCACCTTCGAGGTTTATAGAACCTCGAAGGTGATTCTTTGCCTCTGTGACTTTGTGCCTTATTGATTTATTAATTCTATATTCTTATATTTATAGTTTATACTTAAGGAGATTCAACTATGCCAATGGTTTGCGAAGTATGCGGAAAAAAGCCGGTTATGGGACACAATGTCAGTCATGCCCATAATATCACCAAACGCAGATTCCTGCCCAATCTGCAGTCCATCCGGGTGCAGACCCCCGCGGGAGCTAAAAGGATGCGTGTATGCACCAGTTGTATCCAGGCCGGTAAGATTTTAAAGGCCAAAATTTAACTGCTGCCGGCCTCTTCCCTGGCCCGTTGCCATTCCTTCCACAGATACTCTTTCGGAACCGGACCTTTGATCAAATCCCAGGGCAAGCGATCCTGGTAATTCCAATCACGGTGTAAAAAAGACTTGTATTCAAAGCCGATTTCAGCGGCTTGCTTTTTCCAGTTGTTCATATCCTGAGCAAGCAATTGCATCAATCCGGCCAGTCGTTCGTCTCCTCTGGATAAAATACCCTGCAGAATATCCTCGCGTGTGCTTTTGGCCGGACTGAACCTGACTTTATTAAATTTTTTAAATTGCCGCCGTAAATAATTCCGTTTACGGTCAATCTCCTCTTCCTCTTCCATACGGCTCCACTGGAAAGGGGTGAAAGCCTTTGGTACGAAAGCATTGCAGGAAATTTTGACCGAACCGGTACTGCCCTTCTCATTATATATTTCGTTGATCGTACCGGCCAGATCAACCAGCGCCTGCAGATCCTGTTCCTGTTCAAAAGGCAGGCCTAACATAAAATATAGTTTCAGATTTTGTATCCTGGAACGGGCCACCAGACGTGCCCCCTGCACAATATCCTGCTCACTGACCGGTTTATGGATCACGCGGCGCATCCGCTCTGAACCCGCTTCCGGTGCTACTGCAATCGACCGTAATCCACCGCGTTCAAACAAATCAATATTTTTAGAATTTAATTCGTCGATCCGGAAGGAAGAGATCCCCAGTTTGCCCTGCTGTTCAATGATCCATTCCAGCAGTGCCGGTAATTCTTTATAATCCGAGACGGCCGAACCGACCACTCCGACCGGGCGGTTTTTCCAATATTGCGGATCGACGCTATTTTCAATCTGCCGTAAGGTATTCACCCGGTAAGGCCGGTATACATAACCCGCTGCACAAAATCGGCAGCCGCGGGGACACCCCCGCCCTGCCTCAATCAAGTACATATTTTTGAATATTCCCGTCCTGGCAATTACGGCCGAGGAATTCGGAATGCCGTTCATGTCCGGCCGGTAATTTCGCTCAATTGATTCAAACCGGGTGGGATCATGGTGTGCCGGGACATATAATCCCTTTATAACCGCCAATTTCTGTAATATCTCAGTCCGTGTCCAGCGGTCGCGGCGGGCCTGCACCAAAACCGCAGTGAAATTCTCCAGCAATCCTTCGGCTTCACCGATGAAAATCACGTCCAGGAACGGTGCTGCCGGCATTGGATTCATGAACATGACCATGCCCCCGGCCGCGATTAATGGATAATTCCCGGAGGATCTGTCCTGCGCCAGTACGGGAATACCGGTCTGCTGCAGGATCCTGACCAGATGCAGCAGATCCAATTCGAAGGCTACTGAGAAGGCCAGGCAATCAAAATCACTCAGCGACCTGTTGCTCTCCAGTGTCCGGGCAACTGGTGTGAACGGCGGGGGATAAAGAAAAGCCCTTTCGGCGTACAGACCGGGCAACTGGTTGAGCATGCGGAAAACAGTCTGAAAACCTAAATTGCTAATGCCCAGTTCATAACAATTGGGATATATCAGGGCTACAGCGATATCATCACTTTTCCTGGGATGGAATAAGAGTAATTCCTGGTCGAGAATTGTTTTACTGAATTGCCGGAATGGATAGGTCATACTCCGGGCCGGAACTAATACTCCTGGCTCATCGACTGGGGCGACAGCCGGTAATCGCCAAAACCACTTTCATCAATAAAAACAAAAACCCGGCGCAGGTTATAGTATCGCCATACTTCATACGGAGAAGAACTGATTTCGAAGGGATGGCGTTCAATATCGTCCGGATATCCGAATTTAATCATAATCCGGCCGCGATCGGACAACCAGCCTTTGGAACTGAAATTGGTAAATTCACGGTTCGCATAATTGATCCGGCTGAAATATTCGTCCATTAACTCATTTACCTTGGTATTAGGATTGGGGTCCCGCCGCGCCCAGTAATTGCTGAAAAATTTTTGCTGCTCGGCCAGGGACGCTTCGGCATACCTGTCCAGCGAGTCGGTAGGTAAAATATAGCGCATCTGCTCGATGGCTGTGGTTATATCCTCGCTGGTTTCCGGCAGGGTCACCCAGTAAAATGAGATCTTTTTACGGCTTTCGGATTTGCTTTTTCCTGTTTTTGCTTGAACGATGCAGGTATAATTATTCTTCTTCAATTGATATTTGGCAATGTCAAAATAAAACGAAGTAACTGTATCCTTGACATTGATGGTCATGGTGCTGTCCAGTTCGAGTTGGTCTTTTTCATCCCGCAACTCCACTTCCAGAGTTACATCCAGGGGAAATTGCAGGCTGAATACTTCAAACTGGATATAAAAGTCCCCTTCTTTCTTCGGGAAATTGCTTTTTACCCGCGGTATACGGGAGATAACTTTACCGGTGGAATCAAAACTCAAGTCGTTCAGTAATAACAGATCGCTGAGTGCAAATTTCTGCATTTTATAATCAGTCAGAATAAGGTCGAGTTTACCGGTAGTGGTCTTTTGGGATATCTCATCATTCATTTTCAACTTCAATTGATACTCACCATACGGTATATCGAAATAATGACTCAATGAAACACTGCGTTCCCGGCTATTCGTCGCACTATAATCCGTCTCAGTGATTGTTTTTGTGATCGATTTAAATCCTACCTGCCGGTCATCTTTATCAATCAAAGCCAGCTGCAGTTCCAATTGTGCCTTGAAACTGTTGCCGCTGGTTTCTTTGATAAAAGTCAGATCATCGTACAATATCTCGGTATAAACATAAACCCGGGTGGATTGATGATCATCCGCAAAAGTGCGGTACAATTCGACTTCAAAATACGGGATCCCCGTGCCGCTCTGGCGGGATGATTCGTAGAACTGGGCATTACTACTGCTTATGGTAAGTAATCCCAGCAGAATCAAGAAACCGGTCTTTTTCATTTATATTTCCTGTATGTTAAATATCCACACTCACTCTTTTAAACGGCCAGGGACCCGTAAAGTTCATATTCTCTGGCATCATCAATCCTGACCTGTTGAAAAGTACCGCACAGACCGGGCTGGTTTTCAGGTCCGCGGATTATCACTTCGTTGTCGATTTCCGGAGCATCCCGGTAGGTACGGCCGCTGTAATATTTCCCGTCTGCATGCCAGCTATCGATCAATACCAGCTGGACTGTATCCAGCAGTTGCTCATTTTTCCGCAGCGCAATCCGCTGCTGAATCTTCATAATTTGATCACGCCGGCGGGTGGCCAACCGTAGGGCTATTTTATCCGCTGACTGAAATGCTGTTGTTCCTTCTTCATCAGAATATACAAAGGTACCCAGGCGATCAAAACATATTTTTTTGACAAAATCCTTTAACTTTTTAAAATCTTCTTCCTGTTCCCCGGGATGTCCGAGCATCAAGGTAGTGCGCAGGGCAATATCCGGACGTATCTCCCGCACCCGTTCAAAAAAGGTCGTTAGTTCTGCTGCAGTTTCGGCCCGGCGCATCCGGCCCAGTACCCGGTCGCTTACATGCTGAACAGGTATATCGAGATAAGGAATGATAGCCGGATATTTATTCATCAATTCAATATAGGCTAACGGAAAATTAGTGGGATACCAGTACAGTGTTCTGATCCAGGTAAAAGCATTCAGGGCAGCCAGTTCACCGGCCAGTTCAACAATACGCTGTTCTCCGTACAGATCTTTACCATAATCAGAGGTATCCTGAGAAATCAGAATTAATTCTTTCACTCCCCGTTCAGCCAGCAGTTGCGCTTCCGCCATAATCTCTTCCATCCGGCGACTGCGCTGCCGGCCGCGGATGGCCGGAATGGCACAAAAAGCACAGGTATGATTACAGCCTTCGCTGATTTTAATATAAGCATAAGCTGCACTGACATTTTTAGCCCGCCTGAGGTACATCTCCTCGGGATGAAAATTATTTTCACCCAGATAGGTCAAAATCTGCCCGTAATCTTCCGTACCGAAAAAAGCATCGACTTCTTTAATATCTGCAGCCAGTGCATTTTTATATCTCTGGGCCAGGCAGCCGCTGACCAGCACTTTTATTCCGCGATTCTGTTTCTTGATTTCAATCGCTTCAAGGATCGCCTGGAGTGACTCTTCCTTGGCTGCAGTTATAAAGCCACAGGTATTGATAATGATGAATTCCGCTTCGCGGGGTTCCGCTGTAAACAGATAATCACGGTATTTCAACTGGGCACTCAGCACCTCCGAATCGACCAGATTCTTGGCACAACCCAGAGTGGTAATATGTACTTTTTTCATTCTCGTAAAAACAGGCTGGTTATAAATTCATCCGGATCAAAATAGGCAATATCTTCGACTTTTTCTCCGGTGCCGATGTACTTGACCGGTATATTCAATTCCTTATTGATTGCCATGAGTACGCCGCCCTTGGCCGTTCCATCCAGTTTGGTCAGGAAAATATTATCTACCCGTGCGGCATTCTTAAATTCACGCGCCTGGTTGATGGCATTCTGACCGGTACTGGCATCCACAACCAGAATCACTTCGTGCGGGGCATGTTCTGCCTTTTTTTGAATCACCCGGTAGATCTTGTTCAATTCAGTCATCAGGTTGGATTTGGTATGCAGGCGTCCGGCTGTATCAATGATCAGGTAATCCACATTCCTGGCCTGGGCCGCGGTAATGGCATCAAATACCACTGCCGAGGGATCGGCATTGGGTTGATGCCGTATAAGATCACAACCTACCCGTTCAGCCCACACTGCCAGCTGGTCAATTGCTGCCGCCCTGAACGTATCTCCTGCTGCCAATAATACTTTTTTACCCTGCTGCTGGTAAAGATGTGCCAGTTTGGCAATTGAGGTGGTTTTACCGGTACCGTTCACACCGACCACCAATACTATTTTTACACCCGGACCACCGCTGGCTTCCTGTACGCCGCCATGCAGCAGACCGGCAAGTTCATGCTTCATTAAAGTTTCTAACTCTGCGCTATCCTGATAACCCTCCTCTTTTACCCGTGCTTTAATTTTATCCATCAAATAAAGAGTAGTCTCGACTCCGACATCCCCGCTCAGCAGGATTTCCTCGATTTCCCCGAGGGTATCCTGATCAATCTTTTTCCGTGCTGAAAAGATACGGGTAAGTTTACTGAAAACTCCCTCGCGGGTTTTCTTTAAACTATTTTGCAATCTGTTAATAAACGCTGCCAAAATTCCTCATCTGTACTTAATCTATGGTTAAATTTTCAGCCAACTCATTTACGGCTTCACGCATTTTATCTTCGTCTTTGACCGAACTGTTGGCCGCCTGCCGGATCTCTCCGCTTCCAGACTTCGATAATCCGGGCATCGAGTTCAAATCGATCGTCAAGTTTGCTTATACTGCCGACCAGCACGAGATTTACTCCGATCAATTTTCCAACTTCCACTGCGGTTTGCGGTTCAATTGCCCCGCTCTGGCCGAGCGCCTGCTCACTCCAGTACTTTATCCAACTGTGTACGTTCCATATAACCGGTAATGATCACCCTTGGGCTCAGGGTTGTAACCATCATATCTGAGATCGTTGTCCCAGTTTTCGCTTTCTGCCGTGGCATCATCGTATTGTCCTCGAAAGCGAATACAGCCAGATGCCGGTTTTTCTCCCGACCGTCAACCCGTTGATCCCCGGAACCGCAGTGGCAGAGTCAGCATAAGATTGAAATTCCCGGTCTGATATGCCGCTTTTAGTGTTTTTATTTCGCCTTTGACCAGATCGTCTTCAGCAAAGCGTTCTGCTTTGGCCAGCAGATCGCGGGCTGCTAATTTTTTCCCTTTATAATCCATTACCCAGGAGAGGACCATAATTGCCCGTGCGGATTTTCTTATTTTGGCGTAACAGACTCATCAGGGCATACATTCTGGCTTGTTTTAAATCCTGATTATGATAATATATCCAGGCCAGCATCTCTTTGGCGATTAAAGCTTTGGATTATTTTTCATACCTGCAGAAATATTTTTTCTGCTTCCTGATATTTAGTCTGCCGTATAACTCCAGGCCCCGTTTGATCTCGGACTATGCATTGTCTGACCGCCGGCCGGCGCCTGTCCTCGCTGTACTTTTTGACCCGGCAACTGTGCCGGAAAGCAAACCAGCCAGCATAGCCCTGCCATCAGGATCAGAAGATTTTTCATTATTCTCTCCTTGCCTTTAATAAATTATTTCGGGAAAACGGAGCCATGACTTTGATTACATCGATCAGCAGGGCCGGATGGTTGATCAGGGCTGTTTGGAAAATCTTTAATAGAGTTTGTTTTTCAGGTTTCAGTTTCTGTATTTTATGCGCTGTTTCATTTAATTGCTGATCGCTTAGTTTTCTGATTGCTTCTTTAATCCGGTAGTTGCGCCGCTGCGTTTTACCGGCCAGTTGATCCCACTCTTGTTCATATTTTTCAAAGAATTTTTCATCACAACTGTCCCGGCGTACTGCTTCGGCAGCAATGCGGCCGGCCATTTTACCGGCGGCCATAGCGGTGGTAATGCCCCCGCCGCTGATCGGGTTGCTTTGCCAGGCTGCATCCCCGGCCAACATTAGTCCATCCGCAGAGATACGGGGCAGGCGATTAGCGCAGGGTACACCTCCCACGGTTTTGCTCAGCACCGGACTGTCGGGATAAAATTCAGCGATGAATGAATCCAGACGTGTTTGCGCAGACTGGTTTTTAGTGGCATTGCCGGCAATTCCTAAACCTACATTGGCCAGGCCGGCACCCTTGGGAAATACCCAGCCATACCCGCCGGGAAATTTCTGCTGGTTAAAATAAAAAATACATGTATCCATTTCGATATCTACATTACCCAGTGTAGCCTGGGCGCAGGTTTCCATATCTTTCATGGCAATAGTCGTATTAATTCCAGCCCAGCGGCCGATGCGTGATTCCACGCCATCTGCCCCGATCACAATTTTAGCTGCAATGTGTTTATCCTGTCCGTCGAACCGGCAAACAACCCCGCTAACCCTGTTACCGTTCATCAGCAGTTGATGCACGTAGGCCCGGGTCTCGATGCGGGCACCGGCCTGTGCTGCCTGGCGGGCCAGTTCAAGATCAAATATCTTCCGGTTGAGTACGAAACCAACCATCCTGACCTGCGGATAAATTCTGGTGCCATCGGGTGCAATGAATAAAAATTTATCCACGGTAGCGGCAACCCAGGCAGGATGAATAGATTGTTCCAGGATTTTTTCCACTCCGTCTTTTCCCACAGCCTCGGCGCAACGCACCGGGGACCCGATTTCCCGGTCTTTTTCCAGCAGTAGAACCTCGGATCCGCCTCTGGCTGCATGCAGGGCAGCCATGGATCCGGCAGGTCCACCGCCAACAACCACCACATCATAGCGATCTTTTATGTTCATGATCCCGGCTCAGCATAAAGTGCATTTAACGGACATACCAGCACACATTTTTCACAACGTGTACATAATTGCTGATCTATTATTAATTGCGCTACGCGCAGTTCTATACAATTTTCAGGACACACTCCCAGGCAGGTTCCGCAGAAGTCACAGTCTATCCTCTTTCAGACTGATCTGTTTTGATTTCATGGGTATTAATTTCCTGAAAAATTCGGATAATTAAAATTAAAACGCCGGTGAAAATAAAAGCGCGTCGCAAAGAAACCCGCGATCATCAATAAAAAATAGAGCGGCCAGTGCAGGCAGATCCCCAGGGCAAAAAATAAAATTCCGAATTTAGTAGCCCGCAGAGTATCGGCAATACGGCCGGTAACAACGTTTATGATGAAGAACGGCAGTGAAAGGACATAAAATATCAGCGCCAGTTCATCGCCGGCCATGAGCGCGCAGATAAATCCCAGCAGGTACAACACGAAGGCTGCGCGTATGATACCGGTTTTACCGTAAATTACCGCCAGTGTTTTTTTATCAACTTGAATATCCCCGGTGATATCGGGCAGGGTTGTAAACAGATACAGGGCGGTATTAAAAAACAGATACGGCAGAAGATCTTCGATCAATCTAAAACTGCATGATCGTACGGCACACCAGCCGATAGCGAAAGCAAGTCCACCCATGATCATATTCGCTGCCAGACTGCCCCAGGGCCGATCCTTCATGGCCGCAGGCTGAAAATTATACAGTATACCGGTTACCAGAAAAAAGGACAGGATCAACAGGGCAACCCGTAAACTCAGGGTCAAAGCCAGAATCAGTGCGAGTACAGGCAGAATAACTGTTTCGATCACGAGGTACTTTCTTTTTAACAATCCGCCGCCGATAATAAATAATTTTTTATTCTGCCGGTCGCTTTCAACATCCTGCAGCTGATTCAGAATAAAACTGCCGCCCATCACTGCCGCAAACGATAATAAAAGGGTAAAAACAACTGCGTGGTCAATATTCGTCAACGACCAGTTTATTACAGTACTATAATTTGCAGCGGCAATAAAATAACCTGCCAGCAGGGTTGACCAGCCTGGATAAAAGAGCATGGGACGCAGGACGAAAATATAATCCAACCAGGAAATCCATTCCGATTTAGGTGCAGGATTCATGCCGTTTTTTACTTTGGGTTTCATCCACGGGTATGGGATAATTACCGCTGAAGCAAGCTGTGCAATATTCCTGACCGTTACTGTGAGGCATGGCTGCCAGCATTTTCTCCAGTGACAGATAACTCAGTGAATCCACGCCTAAAAAACTGGCGATCTCCTCCACGGTTTTTTTGCTGGCGATCAGTTCTTCCTGGGTAGGAAAATCCATGCCATAAAAACAGGGATGACGGATGGGCGGTGAACTAACCCGTATATGTACCTCTTTAGCGCCGGCATTGCGTAATCTCTTAACCAGTCCGCGCAGCGTAGTACCCCGTACGATCGAATCATCGACGATGACCAGGCGGCGGTCTTTTACCACTCCTCCGACCGCATTGAATTTGATACGCACATTCATATCACGTAAACTCTGCTTGGGATGAATAAAAGTACGGCCCACATAATGATTACGGATTAAACCGATTTCGAATTTGGCCTCACTGCGGGCAGCATATCCCAGAGCGGCTGTATTGCTGCTGTCCGGCACGCTGATCACGATATCGGCAGTACAGGGACTTTCCTCAGCCAGGTTCTTCCCCAGTTTACGCCGGGTTTTATCCACGTACTCGCCGAAGATCTGACTATCCGGCCTGGAAAAATAGACAAATTCAAACACGCAATGGCGCGGCGTGACCGGTTCGCTGATCTGATAGGATTTTAAGCCTGCGGCATCCACCACCAGCATCTCGCCGCACTTGATGTCCCGTTCATAGGTTGCCCCGATCAGATCAAAAGCACAGGTCTCGCTGGCAAAAACGAAGCAATGCCCTTTTTTACCCAGGGCCAGCGGACGGAAACCGTAGGGATCCCGGACGGCGATCAGTTTATCCTTGCTGAGAAAAACCATCGAGAAAGCACCGCGGATATGCTGTACCGCCTCCATGATTTTCTCTTCCAGATTCGGTCGGTGTGACTTGGCCACCAGGTGCAGAATCACTTCGCTATCGGTGGTGGTTTGAAAGATGGAGCCCTCTTCCTCAAGTTTTTCGCGCAGCACCTGTGAATTGATCAGGTTGCCGTTGTGCGAAACTCCGATTGTGCCCAGTTTCTGATTCACCACGATAGGACCGATATTCTGTTGGTTCGAAGAACCGGTGGTTGAATAGCGGTTATGGCCGATAGCCAGATAACCCGGAAGTTCTTTCAGAATTCCTTCATTAAAAACGTCAGCAACTAAACCCATCCCCAGGTGCTTGTAAATCTGCTGCCCGTCACTGCTGGCGATCCCGGAACTCTCCTGGCCACGGTGCTGCAGGGCATATAAGCCCAGATAAGTCCAGACCGCTGCTTCCGGCGATCCATAAATGCCGACTATTCCGCAAAATTCCCTGGGACGATCATCATGTAGAGCCATAGGTACAAATCCAGATTTACTTATTTTATTCTAATATGATTCGAAAAAATCCAGGGCCGGTTGAATGAATATGCTGCGACCCTGTACAATCCCGGTCCGCTGCTTTCAAACACCAATTGCTGGCCTTTTTGCACTGCAATTTTTTTACCATCCTTAATTAAATGGACCTGAGCCGATTGCGGTAAATTTACATGGAGATGAGTATACTTATCAAATTTTAATTCATCCCCCACAATTACCTTGTTATGGTCATTTTCGGCCCAGAAGCGGAATCCCCGCGCATCGCCGATATAATAATTGGAAACAAAACAATGACAGGCGAACATATTGGAAAAGAGGTTCTGAATATCCTGCTGGTAGGCACCACCCTCCCCGGCCAGAGCCCGATCGGTAATAATATGCGTGCGGATAGTTTTTAACAAAACTTTATAACGGAAGATGGTTACCTGGAAAAATCCCCACAATCTATATATATGACCATGAGCATCAACGCCGCCGATCCCGACCACCCGCCGTAAGCGGTTGGCCTCATCCCACTTTCGCAGAGTTTCCGTAGAAGGACTGAGCACAGTTCTTCGAGGATTAAAGGCCCGCCAGTACTTGTTAAAATGGTTTAATCCTTCCATCCATTCCGACATCTGGTTCCAGATCTCAATGCCGTTGTAACAGTCGGACTCCCAGACTTTCCAGGGACAGGGTGGATATTGTTTAATGGGCCGGTGTTTTTCATCGGGATGCGCAATAATCCCATACCCGCCGCGATCGGCTACCGCCTGGACATATTCTAAAGGCGCATACTCTCCGGGAATCTCATCATCCAGATTAAAAGCCAGATAATGATTTTCGTCCGCCGCATCGTTGATCTCATAACCAATCGCTACCAGCACCCCATTGTACCATCCTTCCAGCTGATCACGTTTCGGTTGCAGGGTGTGATGATCGCTGAACATTATAAAATCCAATCCCACCTCACCGGCGATCCCGGCAATTTCGGGAATGGTGTCAGAGCCGTCGCTATAGGTGGAATGTATATGAACAGCTCCTATATATTCATGTAATTGGTCGTGCATTTTATTTGATTTCCGCTATTACCAGTCCAATCAACACTCCGGCGGCATCAGCTGCCAGATCTTTCCAGCAGAAATGGTTTCCCGGCTTGCGCCGGTCATATAATTCTTTAACGAAACCAAGACTCATTGTAGTTCCCGCAGCGTAAATTTTTGCATCCCGTTTTTTCCATTCGATACTGCGGCTGCCTACCTGAGTCAATAAGGTTGTGGAAATAAAACTGCTCAGCACATGTCTGAGTTTATCATCGGCATACCATAAATCGGCATGGCGGACTAGCGGTACAGGTCGGTCGATCGGCAGAGGTTTGCAGATGGATAATCACCTCCTGGCGGGTAGAATCCTGAGCACAAGCTGGTGCTGACCAGAACGGAGTCAGGTATAGCGCCAGGATGATCAGGCTTGCGCAGCCGGATAATTTAAAATTCAACATGTACTCCGATCAGGGGAACCCGATCCGGACCTGAGTAGGCTATAGTCAGTCTCATCATATCATCAAATTTAAACAGGTAGGCATCAACATAAGCATCGACCATATTCAGAGCATAAAAAAGACCCAGATACCAACTGTTTACCTGGCGCCGGTCCAGATAGTATTTTCTTCCGGAGTGCTGATATCTTTGATTAAAGACATAGACTTTGCGGGCAAAATCAAAGCAGATCCCCAAAGAGATAAGCGATTTAATATACTTTTCATTATATAATTGTCCCCAGCCGGGCAACATCGCTGAGCGGGCAACCGCCCCCCAGGGAGATTTCACCGGAAGATCGGAGAATAATTTTCCTGGCCAGGGCTGGTCTTGATGAAAAACATAACTGTGTACAACGTCTATCATATTCAAGGCATTAATCTGGGCATAGACTATGGCATAGCGCGAGGCAGTTTGCCAGTAAGCATGCTCCCCGGTTTTATCATATTGCCAATAATTCCAGGCCAGGTTGTACATCAGGTAGATACTCAGGCCATAAAAAACTGCAGCACGTCCGGGATGTTCCTGTTCAATCTGGCCCCAGCCGGGTACAATTGCCGAACGGATCAACGCCGGCCACAATTTGGTTTTAACCAGTGCTATAGTGTCGGCATCGGTCAGCTGGGCCAGCGAATCGCTGCCGGTATCAATCCTCTGACCTGTAACAGCCGTCGCATACAGTACAACGATCAGAATCAGCGGTAAGAAAGTTTTAGGCATCAGGTACGATTACTTCCAGGGCTTGGGGTAAAAGTTGTACATGCAGTGATTTGACTGATTTTCGAATCAATTCACCGTCAACATGGGCCACCAGGTCCTGATCCGATTCAATCAGGATTTCAGCAGTCCGGCCTGTCTTGACCTGCGGCATATTGATATGTTTTCCGGAATATACACCAATCAAATTTCGAATGATCTCAATTTTGGTCAGATCACTGACAATGTTCAAATCAAACAGACCGTCGTCCAGTTTGGCGAAAGGAGTCAGTTTAAATCCACCCCCCAGGCTGACTCCGTTCCCTACAGTGATCATAAACATTTTGTTTTCCAGAACCGAATCATTAAAGGTCAGGCGCATCCAGGGTGATTTATAACTATACATAGTTCGCAATACCGAATAAAGATAAATAGCGCTTCCGCGCAATTTCTTAACTTTCTGGCTGGTGATGACCACCCAGGCGTCAAAACCTATACCCAGCCCATTGGCAAAATATACATCCCCTGCCTGCCCGGCATCCACAATTCGTGTCTTCTGCTGCAGCAGGCAGTCAAAGGCCTGTTGTACCCGCATGGGAATGTTTAGCAGTTTTACGTAATCATTACCACTGCCAATGGGTATAATACCCAGCTTTATTTTTTTCCCGATAATTCCGTTGACGACCTCGTTAATCGTCCCGTCGCCGCCCACAGCAACAACACACTCGAATTTTTGACAGGCCCGCTCGGCAATTTCACTGGCCTGATAAGGCCGGCTGGTATATTCCAGATTATAATCCAGTGCCCGGGAGCGGCAAAGTTCTTCGACGATTTTTCCGACTACCCTGCCCTTGCCGCGGCAGGCGTGTGGATTCACGATAATTTTATAATTTGTCAACGTGCCATCCGCCCTTTCGTTATACGATTATTATTCCCCTTCTTATTTCAGTTGATCTGAAATTGAAATTAATTCTAAAATTTAGTTTACAAAAAAAATCACTAAAGGCATATTAAAAAGATTTTATTTTTATCGTTACCCTTTTGCCACATACCCCCTCCCGCTTAGACGGAGATTCCCTCTCCAGAGGGGATGTCTTTTTGTTCTGCTCTAGATAGATCCCGGCTCCTGTCTGCCTGCCTGCCGTCAGGCATGGCGCCAGGTCTTCGACATGCCCGGGAGGACAGAATAAAGGTCATTTCTCTGGGACTAAGACTGCCTGGCGGCAGATCTTCCCAGGTCTACTATCTTTGTCTACTCTGTCTCTTTGTCCTCTCTGTCTCTTTGTCCCTCTTTTTGTGCCTTTGTCCCTAACTTACATATGCAATACACTCAATCTCAATCAACGCATCTTTTGGCAGACGTGCTGCCTGAACCGTCGAACGGGCCGGCAGCACCTTGTTAAAATAGTTCCCATAGATCTCGTTCATCCCGGAAAAGTCATTCATATCTTTTAGAAAGATGGTAGTCTTGATTACATTACCCAGAGACACTCCCGCAGCTTGCAGGACTGCCGATAAATTTTCCAGAACTTGCCTGGTTTGACCGGTGATATCTGCTGATGCGATGCTGCCAGTTTCAGGATTTATGGCGATCTGTCCTGATGTAAAAATAAATTTATCAATCTGAATGGCCTGGCTGTATGGACCAATCGGTTCGGGAGCATTGGTTGAGAGTAAAATTTTTCCCGGCATTTAATTTTCTCCTTTTAATTTTTTATTGTTATTTATATACCGTATCTTTAAAAAAAACTTATTCAAGGTTTAACGTGAAACCTAAAAAAATAAAAATTATAATCAAAAAACTTGATTCTTATTTATTGCTTGTTAAAATATTTATAATTGAAATATGTGTTGTCAGTAAATTGTGAATATCTTTTCAGTTATTCACAATTGCCAAACTAAAATAAGAAAAAATTTCCATCCAGAAAAGAAAATGCAATTTATAAGTTGTTCAAGAGTAATGACTTAGTGTTCAGATCTATTGACATAAAATTATAAAACCATCAAAAGTTAATGCCTTACATTAAATTCCTTACAGACATGGCCTTTGTGAATAAGTCCGGAGAGTAGAAAGATGCAGAATTTGCGTAGTAGCCTTGAAGCGCTGCCTCAAAATCATGATGAAGTCTGGTGCAAGAGTCTGGAAATTATAAAAGAGAATGTTAATCCACGCAGTTTTCAAACCTGGTTTTCACCTTTAAAGGCTATTGCCCTCAATGAAAGTTCAATTATCATCGGTGTGCCAAATAAATTTTTCTGCGAATGGCTGGATAACCATTATCTCAAACTTCTGCAGAACGCCGTTGCCCAGGTAACCGGTAAATCTCTTAATATTTTTTACGAGATTATCGATAAGCGTCCTTTTTCACCGTACTCCCAGCAATCGATAAAAGAATATTCTGCGGCCTCGGTCAAACCGACTCCACGTATCGAAACCAATTTGAACCCTAATTATACCTTCGAGAGTTTTGTGGTGGGTGACGGAAACCGTTTTGCTCACGCTGCAGGTAGTGCTGTGGCAGTATCACCCGGCAGCACCAATTATAATCCACTGATAATTTACGGCGGGACCGGTTTGGGCAAGACCCACCTGATCCATTCGATTGGTAATGAAGTACGGCGCCAGCGTCCCTACCTCAAAGTTTATTATACTTCCAGTGAGAGTTTCACCAGCCATTTCATATCGTCTATCCAACAGAACAAAGCGATCGATTTTTCAAATTTTTACCGTTCCTGTGATGTTTTGATCATAGATGATATACAATTTTTTAATAATAAAGGTAAAACCCAGGAGGAATTTTTTCACACCTTCAATGAATTACACCAGAAACAAAAACAAATTGTATTGACCTCAGACCGTCCCACCTCGGAACTTGGATTTCTGGAAGAACGCCTGGTCTCCCGTTTTCAATGGGGCCTGGTAGCCGATATACAACCACCCGACCTGGAGACACGCATCGCCATCCTGCGCAAAAAATGCGAAGAGAATGAATTAGTTATTCCCGAGGACATAGTCGAATACCTGGCTGTCAATCTGGTCCATAATGTTCGCGAACTGGAGGGGGCTTTGACCCGGATCATGGCCCAGGTACTTTTGACACATACCGAACCTACCATGGATATTGCACGGCGGGTGGTCAACGAAATCGGTAAACCGCAGTCCCATCAACTCTCGATCGAACAGATCATTCAGATGACTTCCAAAAGTTTTGACGTGCCTCAGGAAAGATTCATGAAAAAGGACCGCAAGAAGCATATCGCGCTGGCCCGCCAGGCTGCCATGTATTTATGTGTGGAATTGACCCATCATTCCACGGTTACGATTGGTCTGCATTTTGGCGGACGGGATCACGCCACGGTAATCTATGCCCATAGATCCATCCAGGATAAGATGAAAGCGGACGATATGTTTAAAAAGAAAATACTCGAATTGAAAAAGCGCCTGGAATATACACAATAACTTTATTTTCTACGCAGTCTCTTCAATTTTTTAATATCCTGCTTAAAAGCGTCATCGCCACCGGGTATTTCAAGAAATCCCGGGAGTTTTTGCCACCTGTTGTCCTGCATGAGTAAACGAAAGCTCTGCGGTCCGATTTTGCCCTGGCCGATTCTTTCATGACGATCCACCCGTGATCCGCAATCATTCTTACAATCATTGAGATGAAAAGCCATTACCTTGTTTAAATCCAACTCCGCTTCCAGCCGGCCGAAGGTCAGTCTCATAGCCCTGCTGTTGCCGGATATCATAACCGGCCGCAAAGATATGACAGGTATCTACGCACAGGCCAATCTGTTCCGGCTGGTCTACCCTGTCCATGATCTGGCGCAACTGTTCGAACCGATAGCCCAGATTAGTGCCCTGGCCGGCGGTTGTCTCCAGCAGCAGGATCACCTGTTTGGTTTTCAGTTCTTGCAGTACATAGTTAATGCTCTCGGCAATCTTTTTTATTCCCCATTCCTCTCCCCCGCCCATGTGTGAACCGGGATGGAAAATAAGATAGGTAATCCCCAGAGCAGCACAACGCCGCGCTTCATTTAAAAATGCCAGCCGCGACCTGTCCAGCAGATCCTGTTGGGGTGAACATAAATTTACCAGATAACTGTTATGAGCCGCCAGCAACCCGGCCTGGATTTTACTTTTGGATAAATCATTGCGGAAGGTTTCGATCTGATCCGGCGTGTATTCTTTTTCACGCCACTGATTCTGATTTTTGGTAAATATCTGGAATGTTTCACAGCCAAGTTGCCGGGCCTGCACGATAGAGTTCTCAACCCCGCCGGCAATGGAGACATGAGCACCAATGATCATATATATCTTTCCGCAAATAAATCAGGATTCCGCACTCAGGCGCAGATGTTCTTTTTTTAATTTGTTATTTGTACTGCTTATTCGCCTGATTATCGCGCCAAGTACTTTTTTTACTGCAGCATTGGAACTTTTCAAGCGGATCGCCTGATAGATCCCGATCATATACTCATTAAGCCGTATGGCCAGCTGATTGGCTTCCAAAAAATTCAGATTCTCCAGATCGAAGCCGCTTTTTAATTCTGACCTGATTTGGGCCCAGTTCTGTTGTACAATCCAATTTTCCGGAAGCAGCGGCTTGGCAATGATGGTTTTATCCTTCTGCAGGATTTTGAGCCGGTTTTCATTTTGGGCGATGATTCTTTGCATTATAAAGTGCGTGCTGAATTGTGTATTCTTCCTGATGCAATCCTTCAGGATGGCATTGCCATTATTCTCCAGACGGGAAATAAAATCTTTTATAGGGATTTTTTTAGAGTCCATTTGCAGACTGAATAAGTGTTTCCGTTTTCAAATACGGATTCTTTTTTCCATTCGTAAATCAGCAGTTAATTTTTCAAACACATTCAAGGTTTGTTTTTTCAGATCTTCCAGTGAACCATTATTATCGATCTGAAAGGTGGCCCAGTGAATTTTATCTTCCAGAGGAATTTGCTGCTGGATCCGGGCCATGATTTCGGCGTGACTCTGGCCGTCCCGGTTCATTGCCCGTTGAATTCTGGTTTCCAGGTTCGCATGAACCACTATAACTGCTTCGAACATTTTCTCCATATTTAATTCGAAAATCAAAGCCGCATCCACTACTACCAGCGGGTAGCGCTGGGAAAAGCGGGCTTCTTCCATTTCTTCGACGATTTCGGGTACCATGTGCGGGTGAACCAGGCGATTCAGCCGCCGTGTTTTGTCCGCATCGCTAAAGACCAGCGAGGCTAATAAACGCCGTTTTAATTGTCCCTGTTCATCAAATATATCATTGCCGAAAGATCTCTTTAACTCCTGTTGCAGGGCTGTATCTTTCCCGATGATCTGCCTGGCCCGCAGATCGACATCGATCACTTTACACCCCTGGCTGGCCAGCACGGCACAAACCGAACTTTGCCCGCTGCCGATCCCCCCGGTCACGGCCACTATACGTGTATCCAGATATTTGATGATGCGCTTCATGCGCATGGGTCGATTCAATTTAGCCTCCCGCTGCGGTTTTCAGGCTTATCGTCAACCGCTCAATCACAGTTTTTTTTATACCTCATGCTGTTGATCTTTTTCCAGTACGATGATCTTTTGCAGAAACTCGATTTTTTTATCATAATTTTTATTATCGGGATTTTTCTGTTTCAGGACCCTGAAAACCTCCAGGGCTTCCACATATTTTTTCTGCGATACCAGAATTTCTCCCAGGGTCTGGCTGATTATTTTCGGCGGTTTAAAAGGTAAATCCTCTTCCTCTTCATCAGGCAGCACAGATTTTATCTGCGCATCTGTCTGGGGTACGGACTCTCCCGGAAAATTGAGAGAAATCTGAGTAGTATCTTCGACCAGTTCCTTAGCCTGCTCTGTTTCAATGATCTTATCGGTTTCTTCATCAAAACTTAAATCCTGTACTGCAGTTTCAATTTCTTGTCCCGCGTTCTCGGCATTACCGCTGCCCTTCTGCCCAGCCTGGACCGCGTCGTCACCATAGGAAATTGTTATATCTTCAGTCCAATCCGCCTGCCCATTTGCCGCCGCAGGCAGAATTTCAGCACCGGCAATCTGTTCTGCCTGAGACTGCCTGCCCTGCAGTATGGTAGTAAAATCATCGCGCATATTATTAAACTGGCTGAGATCCATTTTATCCCGGTTATAGATATTATCCGTCGGCCGGTCAGATTTTTTATCCGCAGGCTCGCTGACCCGGGCAGTATTTTGTTCCGGGTTCGGTAATGCCTCCTCAGCCGGTCCGGACTGCAGAGGTTTCACCCGGTGCGCAGCATCCTCCTGGGTAATCCAGGCATCATATACACCGGCCGCTTTAACTTCAGTGGCGATTTCATTATTCAGAGGATCAATCACAAAAAGTTTTAACAAATAGTCCTTATAATAATCTTCAAGACCCGCTGCCTTATAGATTTTAGCCAGTTCCCGCATGCTATTGATATGCGTGAAATCAAATTTCAGGGCGCGTTCAAATTCAGCCCGGGCATCTTCAGTCAGGCCCTTGCGTTGATAACATTTGGCCAGGATATAATGACCCTGGGCATAAGTAGAAAATTTCTTCAGGCCATGTTCACAAATCTGAATGGCTTCCTCCAGATTCTCACGCTTCAACAAATTGGAGGCAATCCGGGCAAACATGACCTCCAGATTTTTACTGGCCAGAATTTTCTCTATTTTTTCTATGCGTTTCTGCACCGCATCTTTCCCCTTAATTAATGTTTCAAAGCATGTTTGATTGACAGATAGCCGATCAAACTATAACCGGTAAAAAACATCAGCATAAACGGCAGTATTCCCAACTCGCGATAATAAAGCGAAAAAATAATGCCGATGCAACTATAGATAGCCATGATAATTTCGACGATCACTGTTTTATCGAGGGTGGGCCGGTAAGATTTATTATGAATCGTTCCATCCCGGCCGATTAATTTATATTTGGGCGTACGAATGAAAGGTGTACTGAGTTTTAATAATCCTTCTACCACCGCTTTGGTATTGTTGACAGAAAATCCCATGCTGCCGGACATGAATACCGGGAACAACAGTAAGCGCTTTTTCCAATCGTTGTACAGGGACTTTTGCGAGACAGCATAAAAAATGAATGAGGCGGTGAAAGAGATCGCAAAGAAAGTGAAGATTAAAGTATAAAGCGATGAGTCAGGGAAATGCCGTTTGATGATCACGAAAGGTAAATTCAATAATGCTAAAATCAGTAAAAAGGGATAACTCATATTGCTGGTCAGATGCAAGGTGGAATGTATTTTCAAGCCGAAGGGCAGTTTGCTTTTCCACAGACGCGGCAGGATCTTGCGGGCTGTTTCCACGGCACCTTTGGTCCAGCGATATTGCTGGCTTTTTAAGGCATTAATTTCGGCAGGCAGTTCTGAAGGAGTAACTACATCATCCAGAAACAGAAATTTCCAGCCCTTTAATTGGGCCCGGTAACTCAGATCAAGATCTTCAGTCAGGGTGTCAGCCTGCCAGCTGCCTGCATCTTCGATACAACTTTTACGCCAGATACCGGCGGTGCCGTTAAAATTTATAAAATACCCCGCCGCATTGCGTCCGTTTTGTTCAATGGCAAAATGCCCGGCCAGCCCGAAGGCCTGTGCTTTGGTAACAAATGAAAATTCTTCGTTGAGATGCTCCCAGCGGGTCTGGATCATGCCCACTTTTTCATCGTTGAAAAAAGGAACAGTCTTTTTTAAAAAATCCTTTTGCGGCAGGAAATCGGCATCAAAGATCGCGATAAACTCCCCCCGGGCTACCCTGAGTGCATCCTGCAAGGCACCGGCTTTAAAGCCCTGGCGCAACTGCCGGTGCAGGTAATGGATATCAAAACCGGCCTGGCTGAAAAACTCCACCTGTTCCCGGCAGATCCGGCGGGTTTGGTCGGTTGAATCATCCAGTACCTGGATCTCCAGTTTGTCTTTAGGATACTCCAATTCACACACCGCCTGGATCAGGCGTTTGGCTACATATACTTCATTGTAAATAGGCAACTGAATAGTGACCGGTGGAAAGTGATCGGCGCTTGGCTGTGCTTTCTTTTTATTACGCCCCCGCAAATACCTGTAGACCAGGTAGAGCGCTTCAACACTGAAGATGCCCAGTACCAGCAGAGCTATCAAGTATAGATTCAGGACAAGCTCATTCAACATCTTATTACCAGTTCAGCTAAGGTGTTATTCAGAATATCTTCCGATATTTTTTCGATGGCCTCTTTGATGGCGGTATCAATTTCATCCTGCGTGGCCGTGTCCGACACAATGCCGAAGGCACTCAGATTCTTCTCCCACATGGTTTTATTATTTTTAATATCCTCGCATTTTACCTTTACATTGACAAACATTTGATAACTTTCCACCTCTTCCCCGCTGGTCAGTACAGCCGCCCGCCGGGAAATGGACATAATGGTACCGCTGATGATTATATCGGCATTCGCTTCTGAGCTTACCTTTAGTGTATTATCATTGGTGAAACCGGCAATGACTGAATTGGTGAGATTTTCACGAACGTTCGGATAAGCGGTATTATCATCGAACAGGGGTACCGCTACATTTCTTATATATGACGGCAGCGATCCTTTAAATGAATAGATACAACCGGCCATGATTCCAGCCAGCAGCAGAATCGTTCCCAGCGCGAGACGTCTAAAGACCATATTCTTTGATTTTCCGGTATAAAGTACGTTCACTGATCTGCAGAGCCCTGGCTGTTTTGCGCCGGCTACCTTCAAAATCTTTCAGGGTCTGCTTGATCATTTCCCGCTCCATGTTAGCCAGGGTAGTCGGTTTTAATTCATTTTTATCATCATACGCAATCACTTCCGGCCCCGGAGGAATTTCATAGGCCTGCTCGTTGGCCGGTCCGGGTTGCATGGCCATTACTATTTTTTTGACTTCCGCAATATCCAATTTCAGCGATAACAGGGTCCGGTAGATGATCTCCCTTTCGGCGCGCTCCGGAGACATGTTCAGGGGTACCGGTAAGTTTTTGGAACCGCCCTCATCCTGGTAAAACGATAAATTAGCCAGAACATAGGCGGAGTTTACTACTTCCCCTTTATTAATAATAATAGCGGTCTCCACAAAATTTTTCAACTCGCGTATATTCCCCGGCCAATCATATTCCTGCATTTTCTGCAGAGCATCTGGAGAAAATCCCTTAAAACGGATATTCTGGCTGGTACAGAAATCGGCTGCAAATTTTTTTACCAGTACCGCTATATCGGTCTTTCTCCTGCGTAAAGGGGGTACATCTATTTTTATCGCCTTCAGGCGAAAATACAGATCCTGTCTGAATTCATTATTCTTTACCGCCAACTCTAAATTTTTATTGGAGGCGGCGATAATCCGCACATCGACTTTTTGCGTTTGAGTACCGCCAACCCGCATAAATTCATTTTCTTCCAGTACACGCAGCAGTTTGACCTGGGTGTTCAAGGACATTTCTCCTATTTCATCCAGGAATATCGTACCATGATTGGCAGACTCAAAATAACCCTTGCGCTGTCCTACTGCTCCGGTGAAGGATCCTTTCTCATGCCCGAATAGTTCACTTTCCAGGATTCCTTCCGGAATAGCACCGGTATTGACAGAAATCAGCGGTTGCTCTGCCCGTTTACTCAGACGATGGATCGCCCGCGCCACAAGTTCTTTACCCGTTCCACTTTCGCCCACAATCAGCACAGAAATGTCGGTAGGAGCGATTGTTGTTACAATCCGGACAATCTCCTCTATTTCGGGTGACGAACCATAAAACCCGATTTCTGTTTTTATGTCGTTATATTTGAGATCCGGATTCGTTTCCATTTATGCGAGATGAGATAACTTATTTATTTTTAACTGATTAAAATAATAAAAGGTCTGTTTAAAGTCAACAGCCGGCCTCTGCCGAAAAGTCAGAATTTTATCGTTCAATATTTCCTGTGAAATACTACCTCGCCCTTTTTCATAGTCAGGATAACATGATTGATGCCCATATGATAGGCCAGGTAATCCAGATTGGGAATATCAAGAAAAATTAAATCAGCCTGTTTTCCCCGCTCGATACTGCCGAGTTGGGCAGCGCGGTTTATACTACGTGCCGGAATGATGGTTGTAGACCACAGCAGTTCAGCAGGCAACAAGCCCATTTTAAGCGCAGCAATTGACCAGAGTAGTTGCATATTTTGACTCATGGAACTGCCGGGATTGAAATCGGTAGCCAGAGCCACCGGACAATCCTGGTCAATAAAATTTCTGGCCGGAGCATATTGATCCTTACGCAGGAAAAATGTAGTCAGCGGCAGCAGGACCGGAATTACCCGGGCGCGTTTCAAAGCGATGATAGCTTCGGGGGTAACCTTAAGCAAATGGTCAGCGGTTACCGTCCCCAGATCGGCAGCCAGTTCTGCTCCGCCGGAGGCGTGCAATTCATCGGCATGTATCCTGGCCAGTAACCCATGCTGTCTGGCCGTTTCCAGAATATGACGCGACTCGGCAACGGTAAAAACCCCCTGTTCACAAAACACATCACAGTATTCAGCCAGTCCGCGCCGTGCTACCAATGGGATCATTTCCTCGACAATCTGCCGGATATACTCCCCGCGTTGATTCCGGTAGGCATCGGGTATTTCATGGGCACCCATAAAGGTGGGAATCATCTGCAACGGCTGTTCCCGGTTTAACTCGGCGATAATCTCCAGAGACTTTACTTCGGCAGTTACGGTTAAACCATATCCGCTTTTAGCCTCGATGGTGGTGGTACCATATTCCAGAAAAGTTCGCAGGCGTTTCGCCGTGACCTGTTTGATTTCCTCTTTAGCGGCTTTCTGGAATTCGCGGGCACTGTTACGGATTCCACCGCCGGCTGCTGCAATTTCTTCATACGATTTGCCGCTCAGACGCATAATGAATTCCTGCTCCCGGGTTTTCCAGAATACCGGATGCGTGTGAGCATCGACAAATCCCGGCAGAATACAGCAGCCCTGGCCATCCAGCATCTGTACTTCGGAATAATGCCCTGCTTTACCGTGATCAGTGCGGATTTCCTCGATCAGACCTTCACGAATCAGAATTTGCGGATTTCTGATTTCCTGTAGCGCACCATAGCCCTGTTGTTCGTCGGGAGTATATAATCTTGAAATGTTGTGGATTAGAATCGCCATTGCTTGCTTAAAATAGTGGTTGCCAGATTAATCCAGATCTTGAAAACAGAAAAGGTACAGCCCTGTTATTTGGCCGGATCTGTATGATTGCCGAAGGCCTGATTCAGTTTTTCCCAGGTTTTTGTCAATGCCTCGGATAGAACTTTAGTGTCCGTCAATACAGGCATGAAGTTCGTATCGCCATTCCAACGCGGTACCAGATGGTAATGCAGATGTTCAGTTATCCCTGCTCCGGCGGTTCGGCCCAGGTTGATGCCGATATTCAAGCCATGAGGACTCATCACCTGCTGTAAAACCTGTATGGATTTGCTGAGGGTATGATGAAGATCGACTACTATGTCGTCAGCAAACCGGGTCAGATCTGCTTCATGTTTGAAGGGAATGATCAGCAGGTGGCCGTTATTGTAGGGGAACTTATTAAGCATCACAAAGCAAAGTTCGGAACGGTATAAAATCAGGTTTTTAGAATCCCTGTTTTCTGCAGGGAAACTGCAAAATATGCAAACCGGATTAGGTTCCTGCGATTCCAGAATATATTCCATGCGCCAGGGCGCCCATAGATGATCCATAATCAACCCCTGCTTTGAGCATAAAGCCCGATGGTTTTAACCCCGGGCTTTACGCAGGTAGATAATAATTATTCTTCCTCTACAGTTTTTTCCTTTTTCGACAGGGAAATTATTTTTTCGGCGATTTCTGTAGGTACTTCCTCATAGTGTGAAAAGTTTTGAGTATGAATACCGCGTCCCTGGGTCATTGATCTCAATAAAGTCGAATATTTATGCAGTTCGGAAAGGGGAACCTGAGCATTGATCACCTGGAAACGCCCATCACTGTCCATACCTATGATTTTACCACGGCGGCTGGAAATATCACCCATTATATCACCCATGAACTCCTCGGGGATTTTTACCGAAAGGGTGTAGATCGGCTCGAGTAATACCGGCTTGGCCTCCAAAAAAGCTTTTTGAAAGCCCATAGAACCGGCAATTTTAAAAGCCATTTCCGAAGAATCCACGGCATGATAACTGCCATAGAAACAGGATACCCGCACATCCACGACCGGATACCCGGCCAGAACCCCTCTGGCCATACGTTCCACTACCCCTTTTTCGACCGCAGGCACGTACTTGCCGGGAATTACGCCGCCTACGATGGCATCGACAAATTCAAAGCCCTTACCGCGTTCCATTTTTTCCAGACGCAGATGACAATCACCGTATTGTCCGCGGCCGCCCGACTGCTTTTTATATTTACCCTGAGCTTCGGATTTGCTTCTGATTGTTTCACGGTAAGGAATCTTGGGCTCCTCTTCCACCACCTCGACATGATACTTGTTTTTCAACCGTTTCAGGATACTCTGTAAGTGCAGTTCACCCTGGCCGGAGACTATGGTTTGTTTTAATTCTGCATCATACTGGCCGATGAAAGTAGGATCTTCTTCATGCAGATTATGCAGGCCGGTACTGATTTTTTCTTCATCCCCTTTAGCTTTGGGGACAATGGCCGTACGGATTTTGGGTTTGGGAAAGTCAATGGGCGGATAAATGATCACCTTGCTTTTGTCGCATAGTGTATTACTGGTATGCGTTTCCTTCAATTTCACCACGGCCCCCAGGTCTCCGGCCAGAATACGTTCCACATTCTTTTTATTCTTGCCGTTCAGCACGAAGAGTTGACCGATTCGTTCGGAACGGCCGCGGTCAACGTTGTACAGATCGTCGCCTGTTTTCACGGCACCGGAAAGAACGCGCAGATAGGATAATTCGCCGACATGGGCTTCCGATACGGTCTTGAACACCAGCGCCGAGGCAGGTGCGGTAATATCACAGTGACGCTGGACTTCCTTCCCGGAGTCATCTTTGCCGCTGACCGGCGGCATATCAACAGGAGCGGGCATAAAATTGACGATAACATCGTTCAGCCGTCTGATCCCCACATTATCCGCAGCTGCCGTACAAAAAACAGGAAAAACCTCCTGGCGGAGGATAGCTTTGCGCAGACCGATTTTAAATTCATCCTCGGTTAGCTGCCCTGCGGCAAAATATTTTTCCATCAGGGTATCATCGCTTTCAGCCACTGCCTCGATTAATTTTGAATGTAATTCGGCAGATCTTGCCTGCAGATCAGCCGGTATGTTTTCTTCGCTGTAGTTACCGCTGCCATCGGTAGTATACTTCATAACTTTCATACGGATCAGGTCGACTATCTGGTTGAAGCCGGGTCCCGTTTTAATAGGGATTTGAGCCAACACCACTTTATGTCCAAAACTCTGCTGTAAAGCGGCAAAAATAGAATCAAAGTTTACATTTTCCTTATCCAGGCGGTTAACCACTATAATTCGCGGTAATTTCTGCTTTTCGGCTTCTTCCCAAACCAGTTCAGTGCCCACCTCCACCCCGCCCGTGGCCGATACCAGCGCCATAACACTGTCAACCGCACGGAACGCGCCGACTACTTCGCCGAAAAAATCGGTATATCCCGGCGTATCCACCACGTTTATTTTGAAGTTTTCCCATTCGCCGTGCAGTAAAGATGCCCCGATCGAGATCTGCCGTTCAATCTCTTCATCATTGTAATCAGATACCGTGGAGCCCTGTTCGACTTTACCAATTCTGGTGATTTCCCCCATATTAAATAACATGGCCTCAACCAGACTGGTCTTTCCTGCACCGCCATGCGCCCCCAAGGCAATATTCCTTAATTGATCAGACTTGTAAACTTTCAAATTCCCTCCTTTATCACAGCAGAGATAAATATTATCAATTATAGTGACTTACAAACGGTCGCAATATAGAAAAAGAAAGTAATAAAATATCAAAATTGTTGCAAGGAAAAATTGGGGACTTTCGGACCAGCAAGTTTATTATTTGGGGGATAACACCCGCAGGCCATTAAGAATAACAATCAGACTGGCGCCCATATCGGCGAAAACGGCCATCCATAAAGTGGCCAGGCCCAGGGCGGCCAGGATCAGAAAAATCAATTTGAGACCCAGGGCCACTGCAATATTTTGCTTGATCAGACGCAGGGTCATGGTGCTCAATTTTCGCAGCACCCCCAGTTTGCCCAGATGATCATCCAGCAAAGCGATATCGGCCGTTTCAATAGCCACATCCGAGCCGGCGGCAGCCATGGCAATGCCGATATCGGCACTGGCCAGAGCCGGAGCGTCATTTACTCCGTCACCAACCATAGCGATGCTACGAAATTCAGTTTTTAATTTTTTCAGGATTTCGACTTTATCACCCGGTAATAATTCGGCCGCATAATCGTCCAGCCGCAGGCCTTCGGCTACCGCTGCCGCGGTGCGATGATTATCCCCGGTCAGCAGGACCATTCTACGGATGCCCTGTTTCTTCAATTGCTGTATGACAGACTGCAGCCTCCGCCCTGACGGAATCGGCGATACTGATAATACCCAGAACGGTAGTCTGGTTACCTACCAGCACAGCCGTGTGATTCTGATCCTCGATGTTATCTAATAATCCATGAATTTCAGTTTTGCACAGGTTGCGCTGTTCGAATAATTTATGATTCCCTAACACATAGCGCTGGTTGTCGATCACACCCTCCAGCCCCTGCCCGGCGAGTGATGAAAAATCACGCACTTCAGCCGGGCGGATATTATTCAGGTCGGCCTGCTTGCAGATGGCCCGGGCGATAGGATGGTTTGATTTATTTTCCAGGGAAGCAGCTATCTGCAGCACTTGTTCAGGGCTATGCTCCCCGACCGGAAAAACCTGCTGCACCTTGAATTTACCTTCGGTCAGTGTACCGGTTTTATCAAAAGCTATAGCCCGCAGGTGCGCAAAATTCTCCAGGTGCAGACCCCCTCTGATCAGGATACCGCGGCGCATGGCTGCGGTCAGGGCACTGACTATTGTCACCGGCGTCGAAATTACCAGGGCACAGGGACAGGCTATCACCAGCATGACCAGTGCGCGATAGAACCAGTCCATAAATGGTGCGGCAAAAAACAGCGGAGGTATCAAGGAAATCAGAATTGCGATCACCAGTACGGCAGGTGTGTAAAAACTCGCGAACGTATCGATAAACTTCTGCCGGGGAGCTTTTTGAGCCTGCGCCTCAACTACCTGTTCGACTATTTTCGAAAAAGTCGAATTGCTGAACGAACGTTCAGCACGGATAACCAGAAAACCGTTCTGATTCAGGGTGCCGCCATATACCGCATCGCCCACTGCCAATGCCACCGGCATACTTTCACCGGTAATACTGGATTGATCTACCGTGGAATTTCCCTGTTCGATCTTTCCGTCTACCGGAATTTGCTCACCCGGCTTAACCGCCAGCAGGTGCCCGGCTGCGACCGCTTCGACCGGTACCAGTACATGCTGCTGATCGATAATCCGGGTGGCAGTCCTGGGTTTCTGCTCGATCAGGTTTCCGATAGAACGCCGGGCCTTGTCCATGGTACGATCTTCCAGATAGCGGGCCAGCGCGAATAAGAAAACAACCGTGGCCCCTTCCAGCCAGTCGCCGATAATCACGGCGCCGCCGACCGCCACCGTCATCAGAAAGTTCATTCCCAGCCTGAATCGAACGAGCTTCTTTAACTCCCTTGACAGCCATGTGATAACCACTGCTGATGATTGCTGCCAGATACAGAGCTGCGCTGAGATCCGGAAATTGAAAAAGATGATCAGCAGCTAGTCCCGCCAGAATAAAAAATACGGATAATAGAGCAGGTAAGAGCACTTTACCATTATTTGCGGCCAGGGGTATATTTTTGGTTTCCTGCCCGGCCTGCGGGTCCGCTGCGCCGGACTGGGCTATAAGAGTATAACCGGCCAGACTTACTGCCTGCTGGATAACCTGTTCGGCTATGTGCTGGCGTGAGGAGATATGCATTTTACCGGTCACAGCATTCACCTGCACCGAGGTTATCCCTGCGATTTTAGATATTTCCTGTTCCACATGGCTTGCACACTCCGCGCAATCCATGCCGGCAACAGCGTACTGGTTACGGATGATCGAATCGTTCATAGACTCTGGATTTCCCCCTGAATAACCCGGGATTTAGAGTTCATTTATATGCTCTCCGGCCAGATCGATCAACTTTTTAATATGATCATCATCCAGGGTATAGTATACTTCCTGACCCTGCTTACGGAATTTGACCAGATGCATGGCTTTCAAAATACGCAACTGGTGTGAAACTGCCGAAAGTGATGGTCCGACTAGTTCGTTTATTTCATGTACGCAAAGTTCCTCATTGCGCAAACTGATCATAATTTTAAGTCTGGTCGGATCAGCCAGCACGGCAAAGAGTTGCGCCAGACGGATTAGTCTGCCCTGCTCCGGGATTTCTTTTTTGATTGCGGCAATCCGCCTGCGGTCATGCCGGGCAGTGGCCCGGGCAGTATTTATTTTCATATACCTTCGTCCTGATATAGTTAATAATTGAACATATGTTCAAATATAATTGATAATAATATGCAGGTCAAGCTTTTAGCAAAGTAAACATTTATTATTAAACCGGGCAGGAGAAATGACAAGCAGGAACTGTCATTCCGACTTTAGGGTAAAATTAAATAGCTCAGGTGCCCATTTCCCAGGAAGTCAGATAGGCCTTCTGTTCAGCCGTGAGTTGATCAATTTGCACACCCATGGATTCCAGTTTAGCTATAGCGATCCATTGTTCTATCTCACGCGGAACATTATATACCCCTATTTCCAGTCTATTTTTAAGGGCATACTCGGTAGCCAGAGCCTGCGTGGCAAAACTCATGTCCATCACGCTGGCCGGATGCCCTTCTGCGGCCGCCAGATTAATCAGACGTCCCTCAGCCAATAAATAGATCTTGCACCCGTTTTTCATTTCATACTCATCGATAAAATTGCGCACACCCCTGGTCTTTTTGACCGCCATGGCTTCCAATTCCTGAATATTAATTTCCACATTGAAATGACCGGAATTGGCTACGATCGCACCGTTCTTCATCACGGCAAAATGTTCCTGGCGCAGAACATGAATATCACCGGTCAGGGTACAAAACAGATCGCCAATCTTTGCTGCTTCCACCATGGGCATGACTGAGAAACCGTCCATAGTCTGCTTCCAATGCACGAATTGGATTTACCTCGGTGACAATGATATTGCCGCCCATGCCGCGCATGCGCATAGCAAATCCCTTACCACACCAGCCGTAACCGGCAATCACGATCTTTTTTCCGGCCACCAGAAAATCAGAAGCCCGAATGATACCATCCACCGTAGACTGACCGGTACCATAACGGTTGTCAAACAAATATTTAGTTTCAGCATCATTGACCGCGATTACCGGAATACGCAGGGCTTTATCTTTAGCCATAGCCCGCAGACGGATCACACCGGTGGTAGTCTCTTCCATGGAACAAATGACCTGCGTACACTTGGCGGGATAATCCGCATGCATGGTTGAAACCAGATCGGCACCATCATCCATTGTTATCGCGGGATCCTGTTTTAAGGCAATATGGATATGATTGTAATAAGTCTGATGATCTTCGCCTTTGACAGCATAGGTCGACACACCATATTCGGCCACCAGGGCGGCGGCCACATCATCCTGAGTACTGAGCGGATTGGACGCCACCAGTATTATTTCTGCTCCGCCGGCCTGTAAAGTACGCATCAGATTGGCGGTTTCGGATGTAACATGCAGACAGGCCGATAATTTCTTACCTTTGAGCGGTTTTTCTTTGCTAAACCGCTCTTTGATTTTCTTCAGTACCGGCATATCGCCATCAGCCCATTCAATGCGCCGCTTGCCTTCGGCTGCCAATTTTAAATCTTTTACTTCATGATTAACCATTCTGACTCCCTGTTCTGTTTATTATTCAATAAAGTCTAATTTAACATCTTTAGGCAATACATTGAATGAAAAAATAGAAAACTTAGGTAAGAGGCCAAAGGTTAAAGGTTAAAGGTAAAATCTTTTTCCATTAACCTTTTGCCTTTGACCTTTTCCCTTTAACCTACTATAGCCACAGCCCGGACCGGCGATCCATCGGCCTGATGAATTTTCAGCGGAAAACAACAGAAGGTGAACTTGTCTGCTTTGATTTGATCTAAATCAGTAAGATTTTCAATGATCAGGAGGTTTTTATTAAAGAATGTTTTATGAATAGGAAAGGTTTTCGAACCGACAGCGTCAACGGAACTGCAGTCAATTCCAATTCCTTTTAAATTAAATCCGCTCAATACCTGTGCCGCCTCCGGGGTCAGCACAGGGAAATCCTGATAATATTTTGCCTGTCCCCAGTACTTAGACCAGCCCGTGTTTAAAATTACAAATTCACATTCCAGTATCCGGTTTTGAAATGGTTTCAGGAACTTTTGGTCCAGCACTTTCACTCCCTGGCAATCCAACAGCAGGGCCGCACCCATAAATTTATCCGGCGGCAGGTTATCCAGGGTAATTCCAGCACTGATCATATGCGCCGGACTGTCCACATGCGTCCCGGTATGAGTATGCAGGTGCAATTGCTTTTCGGCATAACCATCGGCAAGCACCGAACTGTTGCTGACAATGCCGGGGCTTGCTGTCCCCGGGTATACCGGCATATTCTCCGTAATCAAATGACTTAAATCGATAACTCGCATATCCCCTTTCCTTTTGACTGCCCTGGTACTATTGCAGGTTCATTCCGGTAAATTCTTGCTGTATTTGAGAGCAGTTCTGAATATCTTGATCATACTCCATGGCAGACCCAGTATCAACGCTGCTGTCACCACCCCACCCAGCAGGGCTCCGACAATCCCGTGTCCCACAGCATCCGTACCGGTCAGAAATAATCCTTTTAACGGTGTCCGCGGGCCGATCCATTTCTGCCTATACCTGGACGGTGTGGCCGGGATGCCGTAAATATTACCTTCGGGAAAACCGGTATAATACTCGGTACTTAAAGGAGTGGATAACTCATAGTAAGCCACCTGCTGCTTAAATCCCGACAGGTGTTTTTCTACCAGGTCGAGCAGCGCCTGTGATATTTTCTCTTTAAGTTGCTGATACTCCTGATCCCGTTTTTTTAACGGCTGGTCGGCCCAGCGTTTAAACGGTTCATAATCCACAAAGGACATAATTTCAGCAGTATGGCTTTGTACCTCCCCCCTTTTCAGTGAAGGAAATGAAAGAAATGCCGCCCGGGCTTCCCCCTTTAGTAATGCATTCCGCCGCTCGTACAAATCATCATGATCGTATCCATCATAAATCCAATAATTTTCACCCTGAACAGGTAAAATCCCGCGCGGATCCTCTTTGAATCCGACATACAAAGTGACATTGGCAACACCTCCCGGATAATTCTTCACCTGTTTAACGAAGGGATGTTGATATCTATCAGGCAGAAGTTGTCCATAGGTTATCCAGGCTCCTGCATCCGAAACCACCTGTGCGGCCAAAAATATTTGCTCAGTGCTGTCATCACTTTTTCTCTTTATAGCAGTAACACCTGTTGCCCGCTTGTCTTGAATCAGAATTCCGGTCACCTGATGATTGAGCAGCACCCGGCCGCCGGCCTGTTCAATAACCGGAATAATTGAATCGGCAATCGTTTTTGAGCCTCCGGCCGGATAATAACCGCCATCCAGATAATGATTGACAATTGCAGCATGAACTACCAGTGAACTGCTGACCGGCGGTAAGCCATAATCTCCCCATTGTGAGACCAGGACCGCCCGCAGGTGCGGATCATTGATGTTGCGCAGCAGGTACTCACCCGTCGTTTGTGCTGCCAGATCTGATCCTCTGGCAGTAAACACAGGAGAAATAAAATGCAGCCAACCGGGCAGGGTGCTCGCCAAGCACAAAACGGGACGACCAGGCACTCAGCCTGTTCAGATCATTAAAATATTTTTTTATGGCCTGTTCTTCCTGCGGAAAACGGGCTACCAGGTCCTGTTCTAGATTAGTCCGGCCGGAACGGGCCCCGAACTTGAAATCAGGATAAATAAAAACATCATACGGATCCGGCATGCGGTTCCATTTCACCTGGCCGGAAGTGATCAGATCAAATAGAGCTCGGACGGGAGAACCTTTTTGCATTTGCCCCACATAATGCAAGCCCACATCCCATTCGTATTTCGTCTCACGTTTAAAGGTATGGGTAAATCCTCCGGCTTTGGAATGTCTCTCTATAACCAGTACCTTTTTCCCCCCGATTTGGGCCAGGATACTGGCACAGGTCAATCCACCTATCCCGGAACCGATAACGATAACATCATAATTCTGCTGCGGATTCATCAGATTTTACCCTTATTTTAAAACAATATGAATACTGTCTCTCACTGCCGCAAATTTGAATTTTGCGGCCGACCAGGAAGCGGGGCCAAATATCCCGCGGACATTATTGGAAAAACCATAAAATTCCGTAGGCCTACCCATAAAATTAGTATTTAATTTCCCGTCGTTATTCTGATCGTGATATACCTTGACAGCGTAATCACCATATGATATATCTTCGAATGGAACCAATGTCCGCTGCGCTTCAACCTGTACCGAGTCACCCCGCAGGGGAGAAATGTTGGATTGATAACTCCTTTCGGAACCAAAGAGCGCAATCTTTATCGTCCCCTGTGTGCTTGGATAGCCAGTTATTACTACGTATAGATCGCCCCTGGGCAGGGCAGGTTCACTTCCATCCTGGGCAAAAAGCACACCCAGGCCTGCTGAGGTCAATATGACTGTCAGGAGTATTTTTAAATTTTTCATCCGGATTCTCCACGCTTCTGCTCATTTATACTGCGGGACGGCCGGTTTTAATCCCAGTAATCCCTGGGAAATTTCTGATCCATCATCGCTGATCTCAAAACCCCATGGCCCTGAGCCCAGGGGATTACGAATAAAATAACCAATCCGCAAGTTCAAGGTTTTAAAAACCAAACTTTCATTTTTGAAACGGCAGCCCAGACCAACCGTTGAATAGAGTTCAGTCCGGGAAGTAAAAACCGATCGTTCTGACAATAATGCAAAATCAGCGTAGGTAAACAAGGCAAATTTAAAACCATAGAAATACCAGGGAGCAAATGTTACTGTTTCAAGATTTACGATCAAATTGCCTCTTCCGGCCGGTTCGCTTTTGGAAAAGCCTTTCAACTTATCTTTAAGATTGATTGTTTCAAGGGTTGAACGATTGATCCCATTAGTAAAAGCCATTTTAATTATCTGGCGGATGTTAAAACGGCGCAATTCCAGCAGGGGACTGAAATACAGCAGCTGCAGGTTAAGTACCCCCTGTTCAAAATCTTTTGCATGCCTGAAGATACCAAATTCTGCAGATAGTCCCAGGTAGCCCAAATGACCTATAGTGTTGGCCCAGGAAAAGTCGGAACCGAAGTAGTATCTGTTCTGCAATTCACCGACTTCATATCCCGAAGTACCCTGGATCAGCAGACCATAGGGCACGTCTTCTGTCCGGCCGAAAGAATAGATCATCCTGCTTTTAAAATACTTGATCTGAGCCAGGGAGAGGCGGCCGAGCAGCAAGGTATTATTATATAGATAAGTATTCACAACCTCTATCCCGGGGCGTTCACTGAAACGGGTCCGGCTTACCCGGCCGGAAAGAATCAGGTTGTTACGTTCCTGTGGTTTACCAAGTGTAAAAATCCGACCGATCCAGAGGTCCTGATTAAATACTTTAACATACTCACTGATACTGATCCCCTCGTTATTAAAAGTCATTAAATTTCTGACACTGCCCAGATCCAGACTGCCGATGTAGGAAATATGCGGCGAGATGAATGGACGGTTAAAAGACAGCCAGAACGACTGCCTTTTTTGCGAATAAATATAGTTAAACACGCTGGAAATAAAACTACCCCTGATATTATATACATTGTACTTGAAATCATGGGCCAGCAGCGGATGTGCCTGCCGGTCATACAGCATTGCATAATTTAATTCTGCGCCCCAGCCCAGCACATTGCGGTTGATTAAACGCAACCTGTACTTGTCGGCTGTCAGCACTGTCATCCCCAGTCCCCAGGAAAAACGGTCCTGGGTCACGATCAGCAGATCGACGGCATCCGAATCCCGGGCAGCAGGTGATACATATATCCTCGCATCCTCGATTGAAGGCAACGCACGCAGGATCCGTTCCGTATCGGCCAGATCGTTTGGCTGGAGAGAATCGCCTGATTGAAAAAGCAGGTTATCGGCGACAACCTGGTCCCTGGTTTTAGTATGCAGAGCATTAAGAGTATTACTTACAAATGAACCGGAGACGAGTGAGGTATCCCAGACCGAACCGGCTAGAATATCGACCTGTTTAAACCTGATTTGGGACAGACGTTTACCGGTATAGGGTATAAAATATTCCACACTGGTGCGAAAATCCACGGTATCTGTACGGCGCAGATCTTTGACGCCGGCGCCGGTCATCCGGGATCAGAACCAGGTCACCCAGTGTTCTGGTAAAAAAATTTTTATCCGCCCGTGTGCGAATCGATTTATAAAAAGAATCAGACCTGGCGTAAGGACTCGTTTCAATCCGGTAGACCTTGGTATACGGAAATACCAGCGTCGTGTCTTTCAGCACCATAAAAGTAGAATCGGCAATCCAGATGATACTTCCTGCCTGAACCCGGACCGTATCGGCCCGTTGGATCCGGCCTATGTGTTCCTGTGCCCGTACCAAAGTTACAGTGCTGATATTGATCAGGATCAGCAGAAGTATGGCGGGTGTGTTGTATAATACTTTCATTTATAAAATCGTACCAGCGCCCGGTCTTTCCTGACTCAGGCTGCTTCACTTTGACTCATTTGTTCTTTGACCAGTTTCTGCAAAGTGATGGTCAGCGGCACGGCGAGAATAGTACCGGCAGCACCCAGAACCCAACTCCAGAATACCACCGATAGTACTGTCATCAGGGGAGATATATCCAGACCTGCCTTCATGGTCCGCGGTTTGAAAACGTTTTCAGCAATGAAATTAAACAGAACATAACCGGCAACGACAAGTAAGGCCCGCAGCCAGCCATATTCAAGCAGGGCAATCGTCGCCGGAGCGATCACGGCCATGACAAATCCGATATTTGGAATAAAATTAAACAGAAAACTGATTACGGCCCAGGTCAGGGCAAAATCGACACCCAGGATCAGCAGATAAATATAATTCACCATGGCATTCAAAAATCCATTCCAGCCGGTGATGGAGATATATTTACCCACATCACCCACGGCTTGATTTATCCGGTCCTGAAATTCAGTACTTGGAGTTTTGCCTTTAAAATTACGGAACTGCAGTGCTGCCAGTTCAATCAATACAAATACTATGACAATCACCACCAGAAAACTATTACTTAATCCCTGCAGTATAACTCCCAGTAGATTGCCGGCAAAGGCAATCACCTGCTTTGGTTCGAATTCCTGCAGGGACAATAAACCGGAAATATTTATGCCCTGGCTGCTGAAAAAAGAATTGATGGTATTCCATAAACTGGTCAGACTGGCTTCATAACTTGGCAATCTATCAATCAGTCCCGCTACAGAAACGGCCAGTATCGAGATCAGCCCTGATCCGCCGATCAGTATCAGCAGAACCGTTAGAAATACCGCCAGGCCTTTGGGGAATCGCTTTTTAATCAGCCAATTCTGGATAGGGCTGATCGAAAAAGCCAGCAGCAGGGAAATCAGGATCAGGTTTACCAGCGGTGCCGCCAGTTTAAAACCGGCGATGATGAGCACCACACAGGCTGCGCCGATCAGGTAACTTAAAATCGGCGGTAGATATATTTTTTTGGCCATCTCCTCTTCTCCGCAATAAAATCAATATGCCTTCAATTTATATTCATCTAAAATATAGTACTAATAATCAAACTGAATTAAAAATATAAATTATCTTTAATGACTTTTCTTATCAGAAATATTATATTTAAATATAGTCATATAATGCGTATAAAATAAGAGTATATTTCAGCTAAAGATGTGGTTGAGTTATTTTATTTTTTCCATTGCCGGTTTTCTGGCCGGCTTTGTTCTTTCCATGCCGATTGTCGGACCGATCGGAATCCTGATCACTTCCAATGCCCTGCGCGGACGATTGCGTTTTTGTACCCGCACAGCATTAGGGGCAGCGATCAGTGAGTTTTTCTATGTATTTATCGTGGTCTATGGTGTGTCAGCCCTCTTTGCATTCTATCAACCTTTCATCCCTTATTTATTGATTATCGGAACGATCGTACTGCTGGTTACCGGAGTTAAAATTATTTACACCAAACTGGATATCAGCCATGTGGATGACAGTGGTATTGTATCCGATAAATTAAAAAATAAAGGCGGCTTGCGTACCGGTCTGCTGATTAATCTTACCAATCCATCCGTAATGTTCAGCTGGTTGATTACCAGTTTTTTAATTCTTTCTTCGCTTTCATCTCTGGGCCTGTCCACTTCCGGATTCGATAAACGGTTGGGGGCGACAGTGAAAGAATTAGAAAAGATGGAAGAAACCTATTCCGAGGATAAGGTTCAAACTCCGGTCCAGCCGGAAGTGGAATCCGCCAATAAGGATGACAATATTTCCAATCTATCCAAACTGAGTTTAAGCGCCACGTTTGCTCTGGCTGTTTCTCTGGGCAGTTTGGTGTATCTTTCCGGTTATGCACGTTTCCTGGTTAAGCACCGGGCTAAATTGAATCTTGCTGTTCTTCAGGGTATTATAAAATCGCTGGGTTTCGCCTTGATCCTGCTTGGTATTTTTATGGGGTATAAAGCGGTAAAATTCTTTCTGTGATGATATTAACCACCTCCGAGGTTCTGGTAGCAACATCTGTGACGAAATATTAAGAGTGACCTCGAAGGTGAGAAATCAACCTCGGAGGTGGTTATTTTACACCCAAAAACTTCCAGCCCAGCGGCAACAATACGGTGGCCAAGGCAATTTTTATCAACATTCCGGGTATGAACGGATATAAACCCATGATCAGTACCTGATTAAATCCCACCCATTTTGCCAACCAGAGCAAGCCGCAGGTATATATAATCACTTTACCGGTGATCATGGTAAGTAAGGTCAGTATGAAAGTACGATCCCAGCCTCTCTCTGCCAGATAACCGCAGGCATAAGCAGCCAGTATGAATCCGGCTAAATATCCACCGGTCGGTCCGATAAAATGTTGTATTCCAAAACCGCCGCCGGCAAATACCGGGAGCCCTGCTGCACCTTCGGCACAGTAGGCCACAACGGCTGCACTTCCCCGCTTGCTGCCGAGTAAAATACCGGTCAATAATACTGCCAGGGTCTGGCCGGTAATCGGGACCGGACTATAGGGCAGCGGGATAGCAATCTGAGCACACAGGGCGATAAAAACTGAGGCAGCAACGATTAGAACAAAATCATAAATGCGGGCAACGGGTGCATTCCTCGTCACACCTGGACGAAAAATATCGGCATAGGTAGTATAGGTCATTTAGTAAATCCCTTCGGTTGATAAAATTTTGGTCAATTTCGCAATTTTTTTTTACTAATTCTACATTTTTTTAAGAAATAACCATGACCCATTCCCCCGGTCCCCTTCCCTTAACCCCCTTCCCTTATACATAAGGGAAGGGGGATGGGGGATAGGTAATTGGGGGATGAGTCAAAAGACCCTTTGAGTAATTTGATTTTATTTTTTACATTTAGGCTATAAATAAAGTTATCTCTATAATAGAGTAGAAAGGATATTTTGATATGCAAGGAAAGTCTTTTAATCCTTTTGAAATGGCTCAGGCTCAGTTTGATAAAGTAGCTGATCAGATAAACCTTGATCCTGCAGCCAGAGAATTGTTGCGCAATCCGATGCGTGAATTTCAATTTTCCATACCGGTACGGATGGATGACGGCAAAGTCAAGGTCTTCCGCGGATTCCGGGTCCAGCATAATGATGCCCGGGGCCCCAGTAAAGGGGGTATCCGTTTCCATCCTCATGAAACGATTGATACAGTTCGCGCCCTGGCCACCTGGATGACCTGGAAATGTGCCGTAGTAGATATCCCTCTCGGCGGCGGAAAAGGGGGCGTGATCTGTGATCCCCATAATCTCAGTCAACGTGAACAGGAATTGATTTGCCGCGGTTGGATTCGTCAACTGGCCCGCAATGTGGGTCCTTTACAGGATGTGCCTGCGCCGGATGTGATGACCAATGCCCAGCATATGTTATGGATGCTCGATGAGTATGAAATAATCCACGGTGCTAAATATCCGGGTCTGATCACCGGAAAACCGGTAGGAATGGGTGGTTCGCAAGGCCGCACCGAAGCCACCGGTTATGGTCTGGTCTTTACATTACGGGAAGCCCTCAAAAATATGGGTATAAAACCGGAAAACACCACTGCCAGCGTGCAGGGATTCGGTAATGTGGCCCAGTATGCCATCGAATTATTCGAAAAATTGGGGGGCAATACGTTATGTGTGGCCTGCTGGGATCAGACCGACCAGACCTCCTATACCTACCGCCGCAAAAGCGGAATTAAACTGGACGAGTTGCGTGGAATTACCGACCGCTTTGGCGGGATCAATAAAACCAAAGCCAGGGAACTGGGTTATGAAATTTTACCTGCTGAAGCCTGGCTTGAACAGGAAGTCGATATTCTCATGCCGGCTGCAATTGAAAATCAGATTACCGGTGAAAATGTCGGTAGGCTCCATAAAAAAGTGCGTATTATTGCCGAAGGTGCCAATGGTCCTACCACCCCTGAAGCCGATAAGATCCTGGAAAAAAATAACATATTTGTCATCCCCGATTTCCTGGCCAATGCCGGCGGAGTGACCTGCAGTTATTTCGAGCAGGTGCAGAGCAATATGAATTACTACTGGGAAAAAAATGAGGTTCTACAGCGCCTGGATACGGTAATGACCGCAGCGTTCCATGCCGTTTCCGACCTGGCCAAATCCCGCAAATTGTATATGCGTGATGCGGCCTACGTCATCGCCATCAGTCGCGTAGCCCAGGCCTGCAAAGACCGCGGGTGGATCTAATGCCTGATCCCATTAATCAAATCCAAAGATAAACTGCTGGATATCCTTGAAGAAAGGGCCAAGGAATTAAACTGCATGTATGCTGTCGAGGAAGCACTGCAGAATACCGCTTCCAGTATAGATGATATTTTTAATAAAATAATTAAAATCCTGCCATCGGGCATGCAATTCCCTGAACTAAGTTGCGTCAAGATCGTCTACCAGGATTTTACCTACACTTCAGAAAACTTCAAGGAAACCCATTGGTTTATCAGCGAAGATATCGCCGTTCAGGACAGGGTGGTTGGCTGGATCAAAATTTTTTACCTGGATGATAAACCTGTGGCCGATGAAGGCCCCTTTCTTAAAAGAGGAAAGACGGGTACTGAATTCGATTGCCAAACGGGTTGGACACTATATCATGTTTCAGCAACTGAAACTGGTATACGATAAAATGGCTTCAACCAGGCGGGTAATCGCCGAGAACCGATCGACCGACTGGCAGGCGGTACTGGATCTGCTGCAGCGGACCGATCCGGATGAATTCACCAGAGTATCCCGGAGAATGCTGAATCACCTGATCTGGCGGGGAATTGTCGATGCCGAAAAAGTATTGCAGGATTTTATTCCTTTGCTCCGTTATGGCTCGCAGGACTTTTTGTCCGAAACCAATTCCCCCATGCAGAAGGCAAATGTCCAAGGATTCCAGTCTGTTCAGCCAGCGTGTTTTTGAGATCGCTGCACGCCACCTCAGCGATGCGGATATAATGGCGCTGATCCAGGAATGGGTCAAGAATGATAAAACCAATTTCCTGGTACGTACGACTGCCAGTAACAGTTCTTCCCTGCCCGAAGTCAGCGAAGCCTTGCGCCGCTATTACAAACTCGCTCCCGAAGGGCTGGAATTGGCCCCTTCGGCCCGTATCGGAGTGCGGGCAGCCCTGATCCGCCGCTTCTTCACCGATCAACTGGAATTTGTTACCATTGCCAAAAATTTTATCCGGATCAGCGATTTTCATGAACTGGTCCAACACCTGGTTTGTCCGGTCGGCAGTCATGGTAAACTGGGCGGTAAAAGCGCCGGTGTCTTTCTGGCCCGGCGGGTTCTGGAACAAAATGCCAAGCTGGATAATATTCTGCGCGATATCAAAATTCCTAAAACCTGGTATCTCACCTCCGATACCATGATCCAGTTTATGCATTATAATAATCTTGAAGACATGACCGATCAGAAATATAAATCGATCGACGATATCCGTAAAGAATATCCGCAGTTGATCGTGTTATTCAAAAACTCCAGTTTTCCGCCGGAAATTGTACAGGGACTTTCCATGGCTCTGGACGATTTTGGGGTAGTACCGCTGATTGTGCGCAGTTCGAGTTTACTGGAAGACCGGCTGGGATCGGCTTTTTCGGGAAAATATAAAAGTCTGTTCCTGGGCAATCAGGGTTCCAAAAACGAACGACTCGACGCACTGTTAGATGCCATCGCCGAAGTTTATGCTTCGACTCTCGGACCTGATCCAATGCAATACCGGGCTGAGCGCGGCCTGACCGATTTCCATGAAGAAATGGGCATCATGATCCAGCAAGTGGTCGGCCGGACTGTGGGAGATTACTTTTTCCCTGCCTATGCCGGTGTGGCTTTCAGCAACAATGAATTCTGCTGGTCGCCGCGGATCAAACGCGAAGACGGCCTGATCCGCCTGGTACCGGGCCTGGGTACCCGGGCTGTGGACCGGCTCAGCGATGACTATCCGATCCTGATCGCACCGGGCCAACCGGCCCTGCGTGCAACCGTCGGCCTGGAAGAACGGCTGCGCTATTCTCCGCACAAAATTGATGTGCTTAATCTGAAAGCGAATTGCTTTGAAACCATCAACATCGATGAACTGCTGACAAAATTCGGCAACCAGTACCCGGCTATTGAAAAAATTATCTCATTGCATGCCGACAAACATTTACGTAAACCGCTCAGCATCAACCTGGATTTTTCCAATGTCGATGCCGTGGTGACTTTTGATGGATTGAGCAATGATACCGACTTTGTCAAAAAAATGTACACCATCATGAAAACCCTGCAGAATGCCCTGGCCACACCGGTAGATATTGAATTTGCTTCAGACGGTGAAGATTTTTATCTGTTACAATGCCGGCCGCAAAGTTATTCCCATTATGATGCCCCCTCCCAGATCCCGGTGGATATTCCACAGGAGCGGATTATTTTCAATGCCAACCGTTTTATATCCAATGGAACCGTACCCAATATCAGCCATATCGTTTATGTGGATCCGGAGCAATACAACGCCATCGTCGAATTACCGGAACTGGCCACCATCGGCAGGGTGGTCGGGAAACTCAATCAAATTTTACCCAGGCGGCAATTCATCCTGATGGGACCCGGACGCTGGGGCAGTCGCGGCGATATTAAACTGGGTGTTAATGTTACCTATTCAGAGATTAATAATTGCGCGGTATTAATCGAGATCGCCCGCAAAAAGGGAAATTATGTACCTGATCTTTCTTTTGGAACTCACTTTTTCCAGGACCTGGTGGAAGCCGGTATCCGCTATCTGCCCCTTTATCCCGATGATGAAGGAATTATTTTCAATTCCGGCTTTCTGAACGAGTCGCATAATTCACTGGGCAAGATTCTACCCCAGTTTCAGCATCTCAGTCATATTATTCATGTGCTGGAAGTTCCCCAGATAACAAATGGTATGGTGCTGCAGATTCTGATGAATGCCGATCTGGACCAGGCCCTGGGCTTGCTCAGTAACCGTGAAGAAGCATTGCGAATCCAACCATTGCCGGTAACCCTGTACGGTATCGTCTCCAAAGAAGAACACTGGCGCTGGCGGATGAATATGACCGAAAAACTTGCCTCACAACTGGATAAAAAACGCTTCGGAGTTAAAGCCATTTACGTCGTGGGCAGTACCCAGAATGCTACTGCCCAGGCCGGCAGCGATATCGATCTGTTAATTAATTTCAAAGGTAATAAAACTCAGCAGCAGGGTTTATTGACCTGGCTGGAAGGGTGGAGTTTAGCACTGGATGAAATGAATTTCCAGCGTACCGGTTATAAAGCGGGCGGATTGCTGGATGTGCACTTCGTTACTGAAAAAGACCTGGCCAACATCACTACCCTGGAAAACCGGCTGAATATCAAAATTCAGGGTATGCGCGAACTGGCAGCAACCGATTAGAATATCAGAAATCGCTCAGATAACGTCTGATAAAGTCTTAAGTCCTTTTAAGATATCATTTCCCAGATCGATACTGATCACCTGGCGACCGGCATTCAATAAAGCCTGTCGATCCCCCATGGCCTGGGCATTCTTCAAGATACCAAAACTGATCGACGATTCCGGCCGAAGTCCCGGTGTATCCGGGATGGCCAGATCTTCGGGCATACCGGCTAAAAGCTGGATAAACAGCCCGTGGCCACTGTCCCCTTTATGTAACTGTCCGGTTGAATGCAGGAAACGCGGACCGTAACCCGTGGTGGTAGCCAGGTTATATTTTAATTGAATTTTATTCCGCAATCCCTGCAGGGCATTGTCGACCTGTTCAGTCGGTTTCAGATATGCCTGCAGCGACAAGTAACTCCGCGGTTTAGATTTATCGTCTGTTGTTTGTGCTGATTTAAAGAATGACGAAATAAGTTGCGAAAAGTTTTCTGCCGGTGGCTGGCCGGCATTAATGCCGGCATATATTTTCATACCCTGGTGCACTAAAGTCGGCGCGGTTTCCGCAAGTTTTCCGGTCTGTTGAAAAGTCGCAACCATTTGCCGGGCCAGGACCTTGGCTGATTCCACATTGGGCTGGTCGAAAGGATTGATGCCGAGCACCACACCGGCAATGGCCGTAGCCAGTTCCCAGCGAAACATTTCCCGGCCAAGATCATAGACATCGCGCAGTTGAATTTGAATTACCGGTTTACCGGCATTGATCAGATTGCTGATATGATCGTCATGATGCTCATCACCGGTCAGTCGCAGGTATACGAATAACCGGTCTGCCGGATAAAGCCCCGGTGTGAGCAATTCTTCACCATCGACAGGCAGGATACCCTTCCCTGCCTTGCCGGTGCTTTCCGCTACCAGTTGTTCGATCCAGGCGCCGAATGAAGCGATAAGCGGTGTCAGGATCAGCGTCAGTTTGTCGATGCCCTGGGCGGCCAGCACTCCCATAGCCGCACCCAACTGCAAGGCTTCGCTGTCGTTATCCTTAAAAGTCTGTTGCTTTATCTGTTCAGCACGGTTGAGTAATTCTTTGATATCGATGCCGGTCAACGCTGCCGGTACCAATCCAAAATAAGACAGCGCTGAATAACGACCGCCGATTTCCGGATCATTCAGGAATATTTTTCGGAATTTCAATTCTACAGCAGACTTTTCCAATCCGCTGCCGGCATCAGTGATGGCCATAAAGTGTTTTCCCGCCTGTTCCGTACCCACCACCGAACACATGCGGTTGTAAAAATATTTCATAAAGGAAAAGGTCTCAACCGTACCTCCGGATTTTGTGGCGACAATGAACAAGGCATGTTCGAGGTCCAGGCTGTGCTCCCTGGCCAGAACTGCCCCGGGATCAGTACTATCCAAAATAGAAAGATTAAGGAATCCGGCCTTGGTACCGAACGAACGGCTGTAAACCTCCGGGGCCAGACTCGATCCGCCCATACCTAAAAGCAAAACCTGCTTAAAACCTGCCGCCCGCACTTCGGCCGTGAATTGATTTATATCATTGACTGCCGGCAGCATAACTTCCGGACTTTTAAGCCAGCCCAGCCGGTTGGTTATTTCAGCCGGTTTATTCTGCCAGAGCGTGTAATCATGCTCAGCAATCCTGGCCAGGCAGCGATCTTGCTGTAACTGCTGGACCGTACTGTTTACCTTCTGATTATATTTACCGAAATGAGTACTGAAATTTTGCATCTATGCTCTCCGTAACAACAGGTCAGGTTTTATTCCGCAACACAACCGCCATGGTCAATCTGGATACACAGACCAGTTTTTGCTGTTCATCGCGGATCTCGATTTCCCACACCTGGGTAGATTGTCCCAGGTGCAGCGGCCGGCAATGCCCGTGAACATAACCGCTGCGCACCGAACGGATATGGTTGGCATTAATTTCCAATCCGACGCAGACCCGTTTGGTGTGATCCACGCATAAATTCGCAGCCACGCTGCCGATCGTCTCGGCCAGGGCCGCCGAGGCTCCGCCATGCAGCAGACCTTCGGGTTGCACCGTGCGCCGGTCAACCGGCATCCTGGCGTTAAGAAAATCATCTCCGACTTCTGTAAATTCTATACCCAGATGATCCACCATCGTGTTACTTACCAACCGCTGCAGATCAGCGACGGTCGGGCGTACAAACCAGATTGATTTTACCTTTGCCGGATCCAATTTTATCTTCCCCGCTCTATTACTTTTATCAGGGTATTCGCCGGCAGCGTACTGGTCAACTCCAGACCGTTGATGATTGCATGTTCATCCAGATATTTGTCGGCCACGCCATTGGCTTTCAACGCCTGGCGCAGGTTAGTAGTGGAACTGACGCGTTTGATCTGCAGCAGGTCGGGTTTTACATTTATTTTGGAGGCATCGCTAAGATTGGCAAAACCCTGCATGGGAACCTGCAAAACATTTTGAAATTGACTGAAATCTGTTTGAGCGGAAAATCCATGAAAAACATAAACCATGGCGTCTTTGGCAATAAAATAAGAAACCAGTTGCAGTGTCTGTGATTCGCCGGCCAGTACGGAAATTAATTTCACCGCATTCAGATTATTGACCCTGATACTATTCTGGGATTGGACCTGGGCCTGGTTACTGTTTACAAACTGATTGGCCGCCGACTGGGGATCCTTTTCGGCCGCCAGTGAAAAAATAATGGCTGCTCTGCCATCACTGGTGGCCATCTGAACCTGCGCCGGAGTATTATTCAGGGTCCAGCCGCCGGGTACCGGAAAACTGAATTTTAATTCGGGATGATAAAAGACATCATTCTGCACATAACCCTGGCGGGGATCATCACCGTAGACCATGCCGGCCAATTTATTCAGGAACTCGTTGCGATTGATTTTTAGATTGGTCAGACCCTGGGTTTTTTGCAGATTTTCAGCGTTTCTCCGTACCGTTCCAATCCGGTCGACCGGATTGGGGTGAGTGGATAACCAGTCAGGCAATCCGCTGCCCCCTCCGGACTGAACCTGAATACGATTCAGGGTTATGAACAGGTTGGCCATTTCACGGGCATCGTAACCTACCTTGGTTGAATATTCGATCCCCAGATCATCCGCCTGGCGTTCATTATCGCGGCTGAATTTGAGGAATAACAGGCCAATCCCCTGGGCGGCCAGATTAGCATACTGGGCTATTTCCTGGGAGAGTGCCGCACCAATGCCCAGCCCCAGGTTAGCAAGTTGTGCCCGGGTATATTGTATGGCCGAGTGCCGGGCGGTGACATGCCCGATCTCGTGCCCCACTACTCCGGCCAGTTCTGCTTCATTGTTCAGATGGGCCAGGATTCCGCGGGTGACATAGACATAACCGCCCGGAACGGCGAAAGCATTTATGACCGGGCTGTCCATTATTTTAAATTCAAATTTAAGATTGGGACGGTGGGATATTCTGGCCTCCACCTGTCCTATGTTACTGACATAACCATTCAAGTTCTTATCCGGGTACAGGCCATAGGTTTGTATGATCCCCTGATCAGACTGCTGGCCCAGGCTTATTTCATCTGCTTCCGAGAGCAGCATGAGTTCCCGTTTACCGGTAACGGGATTGATTGCACAGGTAGTCAGCCAACTCATTAAAAGCAGAACGACCAGTAACCTGAAAATCAGCAAAAATGATTTTGGTCTCATGGTGAAGTCTCCCCTAACTGATGTGCATGTAATTTAAGACGTGCTATTGATCAAATTCAAATTAATTTAATATAATCAATGTATTGTATGGCTTTTTAGAGTAAAACAGGCCGGCATAATTCGGTCCGGTAAATTCTGCAGAAATCGGACAAATCTTATTTCTTACCTTGATTTTACGGTAAAATTTAATATAATTATGGCAATTACCAATTACTAATTACAAATTAGTAAATAGTAATTAGTAATTAAAACATATCTAACTCAGGGTTGCTGCCATGCCTAAAAATAAACGCATGATCAATGAAAAACTTGAGCGGAAGCCATTTGAAGATATTATGAATGACGCTTTTGCCGAGTATAAAGATAACCTGATGATCTCTGATGATATCAGGAATAAGATCGTCAAAAGAACGGTAAAAAAAATCCGCGATCAACTGCAGGGTTTATCCCGCCAGCCGCAGGTATAATTCCATGCTTTAGTACCCTAGTTCCTGAGTTCCTGAGTACCTTAGTGTCCTGAGTACCTAAGAAAGTAAAGTCCGGAGGTCATTCCCGCAAAACGGATGGCACGCTTGAGCATACTTAGGCGGGAATCTTATTCTAACCTTACCAGGTTTGCTTCAATCAAAATATAATTTATAAATTTTCCCGCTCTGGCAGAAAATAAAAATGTAATTATTATCCACTGTAATAATATCCATCGGATAACTATCTAATTCATTGTATATTTTCCAGGTTTCCCCTCCGTTGCATGTATAAATAATTTGACCAGTCTCCTCATCACTTGTCGCGGCCATGCCATGGAATGTATCAATAAATCTTATTTTCCCTACCAATTGACAAAAAGGTATTTCCAGGGTCCGCCATGAATTCCCATAATCGTCGGTTCGGAAGATATTAGCCGCCATTCTGGTGCTGGACAGGTAAGTAAAATTGCCTATGAAACCGGTTTGTTCATTCAGAAAAAATATCGTATAAGGCCAAAGTACTTTTGTTTTCATACTCCAATTATTCCCTCCGTCGGATGTCGAGGCCACCGAGGAGAGAGCATCGATAGCATACCCAATGTTACAATTTAGAAAAGAAAAACCAAGGACGTGCAAGGGCAGTCCTGTTTCCTGGACTGTCCAACTATTCCCAGCGTCATTGGTATGCAGCAGATTACCCTTAGAAGAATACGTGATCCATCCGGTTTGTTCATTTACAAAGGCTATTTTTTCAAATTGGGTTATATTAGAGTCCGTATAAATAATATGCCAGTCTTCCCCGCCGTTATCTGACCGGTAAACAGAGCCCCTGGCCAGGATCCATCCCCGATCGGCACTGGCGAATCTGATTCTTAATAATTGAGAATCCGCGGTACAGAATTGTTCTTCCCAGTTCTTTCCACCGTCCATAGTACGGTATATAATGTTGCTGTCGCACAAAACCCAGCCCTGGTTGAGATCAATAAAAGAAAAAGAATAATATCTATCAGCCGGAGGCAGTTCTGCTATATTATATATTTGTAGCCTTGGATTTATCAAGGGGAAGAATGTGCTTTCCCCCTGGTCACAATTATATAAAGATAGAGAGAGTAAGATATAAAAAGATAACCGTAGAGAAGATATCGTGGCCTCAGTATTTACCTTTCTGGCAGCGGCTGCAATCTCCTTGGTCACGATCGTTTTCCCAATTGGGGCCAGCGCAATGCCTGCAAGTTTCAAGTGTTGAATACCAAACGGGATACCGATGATGGTGACAAAGTTAAGCACTGCCGAGCAAACATGGCCAATGGCCAACCAGATACCTGCGAAGATGAACCATATGATATTTCCGATAACACCCAGACCACCGGTTCCGATATCATCCTTGTTTCTGAGTTCCTTGCGGCTGATCGCCTCTCTGCCAAATGGAAAAAACGTGAACTTTCCGATTACGAAGCAGGATCTACCCCAGGGAATTCCAAGGATCGTTATATATGCCAGCAGGCCGATTAACCACCAGGCCAATCCCATGCACACGCCACCCAGAATGAACCAGAGAAAATTACCGATTGCACGCATAATTACTCTCCTTGCCATCATCTGACGGCCAGACGGTTAAATGCCTGGTTAAATGCCTTAAAGTGTTTCTTTACCCAATTTCTTTACCTGTATTAGCTGCGAACCACATCTAAGCGGAGCGCCGTAGCCTGTATGCGGGGTTGGGCAACCGACTAAGAGACAACATGCTTTCTATTATGTTCACCACACCATTTCTTTTGAAGGTCGCTTGTTCTAAAAGAGTTTTTGACGTTCCGCTTCATCAGTAAAAAAAGGCAGGTATTGGCTCGCAATCAGCCAAGCGACACCAAACAATTCTAAGGCGAAAGCCTCCGCCCAAAATGTTACATTAGTTATTGTGTCAGATTGTGTAAACTTCACAAAAACTAAACCCAGCATAATCACTGCAATCCCCCAGCCGCAGAATGAATAGAGTCCGACTCTTAGTTGTTTCGGGCCAATTTGGCTTTTCCCGTTTGTTCTTTTATCAATCATTATTTTTGCTTTTGCCTGAGAACTAAAAGCAATTAAACAAAAATATACAGTCGTTGAAAACAAGATGATTGCACCAAAGTAGTGGATGTACGAAATTGGATCGTCAGGACATTCATTTCCGAGGCAACGTGCCGTTGGACAGACTGCGGTGATCCATGCAGCAATTCCTCCCGCCCACCCAACCAAATCTTCTTCATGTTTTCTTTCCCATATGCGGAAATTGATCGCCCCTTTCCAGAATCTACTCAGCGAGTTCCAGAATTTTCCGACATCTTTTTCATCGAGTACAGGTTTATGTCCCTTGTAACTCATTAAGAAAGCACCAATAACAAATAATAAACCAACGAAAAAATTGCGAGCATCAGTATGATATGACCAACTGATCGAGTCATTTATGTGAGATGAAAGAATACTGACGATCCACGGAAATAACAATGCAATAAGCCCTATCATCAAGCGAATGGCATGGTAGTCAAATGCCAAATTAACTTCCGATTTTGATGGTTTCATAAGTCACTCCTGGCATTACTTTTTTAAAATCTATTCGTGGAGGTTGCCAACGATTAAGTATAAACTGCGACCAGCCATTCGGCTGGGCATCGGGTTGGCACTGTTGTTAGAATTTATACTTATTATTTATTAAAATATAACTTATTTGTCCCGCAGGGACAACCGAAAATAGCCCGGCAATTTATTGCCGGGATTTCGATTTCAAATAATCATCCCGTCCCCATTGGGACGGTTGAAATGATATGTTTTTAATCTGAACGCCTTGGATATTGGCAATGTAAACAATGCGGCCTGTGCACCATTGTGTGTGGTGCTGGTTGCGGATGCTCATTATCGAAGTAGAATAAGCTTCTTGGTCTCGATAAATGAACCGGCCTGCAAACGGTAGAAGTAAACTCCGCTGGCCAAACCTGCCGCGGCCCATTGCTGTAAGTGCGTTCCAGCAGACAACCGTTCGGAGAGGAGAATCGACACTTCCCTGCCCAAAGCATCAAATACTTTCAATGACACAAAAGATTGAGTCGGAACACTAAAGGAAATTGTCGTCGCTGGATTGAACGGATTTGGATAATTCTGTCCTAAGGCATAACCATCAATTTCTTTTATTGAATTTACCCCGAGCGCCAAAGAATCGGTAAACAAATTCAGATCAATGGATTCACCCATCATTTTATACCCTGCGGCATCAGGGTGCAGACCATCATTCTGATATGATGACACAAGTCTCGTAGTATCCTGTGGATTTCGCATCACCTTATCGAAATCAATGAACCCATCATAATTGCCCCTGGTACGAATCCATTGATTAACGGTATTTCGGCATAATTCACTGTATTGATTATAGTAAGAATTGCCATTAAAGGGCAGAATGGTACCACCGTAAATCCTGATATTTTTAGTATGAGCTTTAACAATCATCTGCTTGTAGGCAGCAATAAGATTATTGGCAGTCGTAGTTGCAGCATCAGCAGTCTTGACCCCGCCAATATCATTAACCCCTTCAAAAATGATAGCCCAACGTATCCCTGGTTGATCAAGAATGTCTCGCTCATATCGGCTTACTCCAGTGGGGCCTAAACCGCCTGAAAGCACGCAATTACCTCCAATACCCAGATTGAGAACTCCTACATGCTGAGTACTTGAATCTTTAAGAAGAGATTCTGAAAATACATCCGGCCATCGATTTTGCATGTTTGTTGTTGAACCTCGTCCATCGGTAATGGAGTTGCCAAGAATTGCAACACAAGCCGCAGATGACGGTGCCAGTACATCAATCGCATTGATGTTGTACCAATGATCTGTCGTGACAGCACCAGTAAAATCGGTTCTAGTAGTCGTGTTTCCGGCTAACAAATAGGAAGTGGTGCGAGACCCGGGATGGCCGGTCACGGTGGTAGAGGTTTGGCCAAAGTAGATGGTGATTGCTATATCCATCCTTGGTGTCAAATTGAACGCAATTGGATCTGAAGTAACCGCAACACCTGCATTCATGGTGACCTCGGAGTTACCATTAAATTTCAATTCTTTATTGGTGGATACGTTAATGGTGTCAGCCTCCGGTTGAGACGGCAATTTGTACAGATTTCATTGTAACGGGGCTTGTGCTGAATTCATTGGAGAATCTTACCCGTAGAGTGTCTCCACCGATTGAAACCCGGACGACCTGTCGCAATGAATTGTTGGTCAAACCCGGTGCAGGAGGCATATTTCCTGTTTCCACAAGCTGTGGTGCCGTGCTCCAGGTTCCCACCCATTTTTTTGTTGAATCAGCGTTTGACTGACTCCAAAGACTCCCGGCACTCAATAATATGCACCAGGCAAGTATAACTGAGAATGAAGGATGGAAATAATGTAAATCTTTGGAAAGTGTATTGTTTAACATTATTCTTGATTTATTAGATTTGGTAACCGCAAGTGCGTTCGGCAGCATCCCGTGCAAAATAGTGTTAGCCTGATTTTCTTTGCTTATAAAAAGCACCCAGGGCAAATCCTAACGCCAGGAAACCACATAATGAGTATAACAACCAGAATAGCTGATCCTTATTATTTATTGATCCATAAACAAATGGATGAGAAATATCCCAGAGAGTAATGATTAACCATAACCAGAAACCATACTGCAGACCCTGAAAGGGACTGCTTAATCTTTTTGCTAAAGGAAGTTTTTCATAAAAAAATGTAAATAAAATTCCGAAGAAAATACCAATAAGAATTTTTGTCCAGATAAAATAGAATGCATTTATTTGTTCGGGTTGGAATTTGCCTGGAGGAGCGAATTGAGGACCATATATAATTCTTGAAAATATTGCTCCGCCAATAAAAAGAACTACGCCCATGATAATACCCGACACTATACCATAGCGCAATATTCTTTTTATCATCACTTGTTCCTCCTCTTTAATTTGTTTCAGGGCAGCGGCGGATACGCTCCCACATAACGCAGATCCTTTTGAGTCTGACCAAGCACTTTCCTGATTGCCGCGGGAACCGCGGCGGCTGCACTTCGCGCCAGGAAACGACTTCAATAACTCGTAATTGCCTAACTCGCTGCTTTTGAACACCGATCCATCATAACCGGCAAAATTACGGCTATGTGACTTCGAATTCGGAATGAATTGCTGCTAAATCCTGCGGCGATCCAAAAAACTGCTGGCAGTTTTCATTGGCGGCGGGACTCCATAACATCAAGGGCACATCTTTAATTGTGCTGCGCACATATATGTTATTGTCGATTTGCCTGACCTGCGGATTTTTCAGTTGTTCACACAACGGCGCCGGCTGCCAAACCATCAGCAATGGTTTGTTAAAATTCTCATCGCCGCTGAGCAGATTGTTGACAAAGATGTGACCATCGCGTTTATCCAGATCCGGACCGCTGCTGGCATGCCAGCCGAAAACATCCCCGGCCGCTACCCGGCCCGTACGCCCGATACAGGCCATGCTGTTGACCAGCGTGTTATTGTACATCTGGACATTGGAACTGTTGAGTACCAATATCCCATGATCGCAATTCACAAATACATTTCCGGCGCAAATGGCCCCTGTGGAGATTTCAAAAAAGAAACCATTGTCGCTGGGCCACAAACTGTTATTGCGGAATTCCCGATCGATACGACCCACGTCCTGAACCCAGTTGTTTATGAACACGCCATCGACATTACCCACATCATACCAGATACCGTTTGAATTGGGCAGATCGATGACCAGGTTATCCCGGCAGGTGACGCGGTGACATTGATTGAAAATTTTCACCGCCGCAGGAAAATAACCGTCAATATTTTCAATATTATTGCGGGTGAAGATATTTTTTTCAAGCAGAACATCATTCGAAGCAATCAGGTAAACACCTTCGGTACTGGTATCGCTTACCCTGCAATGCCGCATGATCAACTTATCGCCCCGCAGGAAAGCTGCAACCCGGGAACAATAGGAAATAGTGCAATTTTCAAAGACGGCACCTATCACTTCTTTACCATGTGCAGACTTCGGCAGATATACCTTCCGGTTCGGTTCCCTCGATTTCGATGGCCCGGTGGGCATACTGGGTGAAAGTGATCCCGCGAATTACCGGTCCTTTACCGTCAGAAGTTTTACCATGACATTCCCCGGTGGTCCTGATCAGCGCGGCATCAAAGGCGGTGATTTCCACCAGGCGATTGGCCGGATCAACACCAATGTAAACCAGTCCGGCCTCGTAGTTGATGAAATAGGAGTTCTCATCCACTTCACCTTCCCGGCCGGCTGCCTGCAGAAACCGTCCATCCACGAACACCATATCGTTGTTGAAACGGTACAAAGGTATATCGCTCCACCTTTCCCGTTGCCACCAGTCTGCCGGCTGGGATGGGAAAAAATGCGACCATGGGGTGCTCCATAATCCGTTCCCCACCCTTCTCCATTCTCTGGCCACCAGGGTGCCTTTCAATACAGGTTGTTCGTCCTGATAAGGCTGGATGGTAATGCCCTGGTTCAACAACAGGTTACCGGTACGATAGGTACCGCCGCGCATCACTATGGCATCGCCGGTTTTGACCCGTTCAATGGCCGCTTCCAGTGAGGTTGGTTTGCTTAGTGTTTCTCCGGATTCAGCCGGTTGCCCATCGGCAGCAACAAAATATATTTTGCCCTGCACCTTCGGCAAATCATAGGTTTGCTGCAGCGGACCATAAGGTCCGCCGGACGGCTGGGCGGTTGCAGGTAATGAAATTAAAAACATACAAAAAATGAAAAAACTGACAGAAGACAACTTAATCAATGATCCGGTCCGGAAATATGATCGGCAACGGCTGAGTGATTGACAGGCGGATTTTTCAGGGTACTTTGACCTCATTTCATTTTCCTTCAGGTTTAGATTTAAAAATAAAGTAAGACGCTGACTTTATAATTTTATTTAATTAGAATAAATGTAAGCTTTGATTTTTATTTTGCACTTTTTGACAGCGATTTAATTCCCCCTTAATAAAGGGGATTAGGGGGATGTTTTTTTTATTAGATAAAACAACCCCCTTACCCCCTTTTCTAAGGGGGAACATATTCCTATTAAATTGATATTACTATTTTTTATCGAAATACTGAATAACCACACAGCAAACACGCAAAATCATATCTGAGGATATTTAAACAGCGGTTCCCTGTTTTTTGCTTTTTCTTTGATGGTCTCCAATTCCAAATCATTCAATGGCGAAAAGCGTAATCCCAGGTCAAGCGCCATTTTATATAAATTTTCGTTGCCCGGCGGCAGTGCTGCCGTCACCGGCAGGGACAGGGTGAAGCGCAAGGCCAGCAAGGCCTGCTCCGGATCCTGCAATGGTTCGTACCAGCACTTGGGAGTTTTATTTTCGGCATTTTCCGGCCAGGGACCGTTGGCCATGGCTTTAAGGGCCAGGATGCCCATCTGTTTTGCTTTGGCCTTGTCCAGTACCTGCGGACCAAAATTCCCGGCGTACCAGGTACGAAAATTAAGCGGAAAAAGGATGGTATCAAAGTCGAAGCGATCCAGCAGCGCCATTGCTGCTTCAACCGAGTGAGCTGAAAAGCCGATATATCTGATCTGGCCATCCTTTTTAGCCTGCTGGAAAGTTTCCAGCGCTCCGCCTGCAGCGAAAATGGTATCGACTTCATCGAGATTGGTCACCGCATGCAATTGATACAGATCGAGATGATCGGTATGCAGATGTTTTAAAGACTGCTCCAATTCTTTACGGGCACCTTCTTTAGAGCGCTCCTGCGTTTTGCAGGCCAGAAAAACGTTTTTACGGTAGGGTTGCAGTGCCGGACCTAATTTTATTTCAGCATCGCCGTAAGAGGGGGCCACATCAAAATAGTTCACGCCGTATTCAATGGCCCGGGCCACGCGCTCGTCTGCCTGGGCAGAGGTGGCGTCCATTACAACTATACCGCCGAATCCAAGCAGGGATAATTTTTCACCGGTGCGACCCAAAATACGTTTTTCCAGTACACCCTTAGTTTTATCTTTATTAAGCATGGTCAGATTCGCCGGTAAAGTACCGAGCATAGGAATGGCCGTTGCCGTTTTAATGAATTCACGACGTTTCATGAAATTCCTCCTCTTATTCCCTAAATAATAGACATCGATCATGCTGGAGATCTACGGTTCCAACACTGGAAATGATCCAGGAAATTAATCCCATATCATTAACAATGCAAACAATAGCCCAAAGTTGTCATCCCGGGTCAAGCCCGGGATGACACTTTGTATAATGGTTGTAGAGTAGGGACAGGTCGCGACCTGTCCCTACAGATACAATCCTATTTCATCAGCACCAATTTTTTTGTACTGATAAACGAACCCGCTTCCAATGTATAGAAATAGATACCGCTGGACAGATTTGACAGGTTTAATGTAACCTGATGTGTACCTGCATCGTAACTACCGCTGGCTATTTCCTGAACAACCCGCCCCAACATATCGCTAAGTAAAAGATGGATGTTCCCGCTTACCGGCAGGGAGAATTCAATCGTGGTCTGCGGATTGAACGGATTGGGATAATTCTGGGCCAGCAAATATTTATCAGGTACCTCAGCATTATCTTCGGCCTCATCCATACCGCCGACTACGCTGACCTCTACATCATCCAGAAAAAATGTAATCGGCAGATAAATCTGGTTGTCGCTCAGACCGAAATGAATGGGAATACCACCCCGCGGCTCTGATTCGGGATCGCGGGTAGTAACCTGAAAAGAGATTTGCTGCCATTCATAACCCAGTTCCACATTACCCTGTCTGCCCCATTCGTAATAATTGGGGGACAGACTGCCCATGGTAAAACTGGCCATGGCTCCTTCGATGTCGACTTTAGCCCAGGCCGAAACGGCATAGGTGGTATTGGAGGCTACCGGAAAGTCCGTATTGAAAACTTGCGGTTCCCAGGCGTTGCCGCCCAGTGCGGTTACCGTAACCAGCAGGGCCTGGCTGCCTGAATGGACAGAATCTGCTTCTGCGGTTATTCTGAACGTGGCGGCAGCCGTACCACCCAGTTGAAAATTCCAGCCGGTTACCTCAGTACCAGTATGTACACCGGGCGTTCCGGTCTCGAATCCTCCGTTTGGATTTATCTGCGCACTTAATGGGTGGCTCATAATAAAAAACAGTGCGTAAAAGGCCATTGAAGACAATAAAAATTTTCTCATATTTTTCTCCTATTGTTTAAAATGTATTTAATTTCAACGCTGCCTGCTAAAAGTACATTCACAGCGTGATATGAATCCAAAATTTGCCAGGTTTTTTATTAAACAAAAGTATAAGGGCACAAATGGGGTACGCATGATGTTCGTGGGGGTAATATATCAGGATTTATTCCGCAGGTCAATATTACATATTTTTTTTTAGAATAAATTCGCAGGTGCTAAAGACCTACGTCATGATTTTTTGATCCCCGCCTGTATCATAATCAGAAAAAGCGCACGTTTTGCGGGGATGACAGTGCTGTGTCATTCCCGACCTCCAGAACACAAGTATGACCGCAGGCAATCGGGAATCTTGCTTTTGCGGGTAATTCTTCCAGCACGGAAAACAGTGCAGGATATATGTCCTATGCTGTTTCCCGCATAATGTTCTTAGGGGCAGGTAGCGCCGAACCCGATATCTTTAGTGATGCTCGGCAGATTCCGCTTCGGCTTTGGTCTTATGCACCGTCCCCTCCGGATGATTTGGCGGAGTGTATATGGTGTATAGTTTCAGCGGTTTGGTCGCTGAAGTGTTGATCACATTATGAAAAGTACCGGCCGGCACCACCACCGCATCGCCGGCCTGGACCACATGCTTCTCCTTTTCCTCAAAGATGAATCGGGCCTCACCCTCTTCGATGCGAAAGAACTGGTCGACATCAGAGTGCACTTCATTGCCAATTTCTTCTTTCGGTTGCAAACACATTACCACGAGTTGCAGATGCTCACCGGTGAATAAAACCTGGCGGAAGTATTTATTCTTTTCGCTGGCCCTCTCGATGGAACCGACATAAGCTGCCATTTTCTGATTCTCCTTATCTTAATTTTGATACTGGCGATAGATGATATGATATGATTATAATAAAAATCAAAGTAATATCCAATTTCAATAAACTTAAAATTATTTTGAAACCTGAGCATATTCACCAGCCTGGCGTCAAGTGGTCTGTTTTGTCAAAGGTCAGGGGAATTTTAGATATAAAATCCGTGCCTGCCTGCTCTATTCTCCGGACATCCAGACCAGGCTCGATGTCCGCATGGCCATTCCCTCCGGAAATTATCTATTTCAATCCAAAGGTGACCGACACATTGGCCCGGATGGAGATTTTCCCCAAGGCAATTGTATCCGATATTTCGCTGCCGCCGCCCTGAACTTCCTGCAGCACATTCTGCGACATACCATAATTGCGGTTGTAGCCCCAGCCAGACCAGCTGGAATAATATCCCCAGGGAGATCCGCTATAGTTCTCATTTATCTCAATTGGCGCCCCGACGGATTGCTCAAGCGCACCGGCCATTTTTTCCGCCTTTTCTTTGGCGGCCTTTAGCGCCAGATCCCTGGCCTTTTCACGATACTTCTTGAATTCAGTTGTCTGGAAATCGATACCGTGGATATATTGCACACCTGTTTGCAGAATCCTGGTGACCAGTTCCTCAACTTTGCCTGGTTCGGAAATGGTCACCGCAAATATATTCCGTACAAAATAGCCGATAAAATGCTCCTTGTCGTATTCATCCTTGTAGCGGGGTTCAACTGATAGGTAGTCTGTCTGGATGTCCTTATCCGCAATGCCCAGCTCTTTGATTGCTGCTATGGCCTTCTTTAAAATATTGCTGTTTTTCTGTTTAGCCAGCATGATATCTGCATCCCAGGTCTCGATACCCAGCGATACAACTATTTTGTCAGGATTCACGCGAACGACGGCTTCACCGTTCACTGTTATCTTCGGGCGATTATCATATATTTGTGCTTGTTGTGCCAGGCCGGGACAAATGAAAAGAATAACCAGAATTGCAGTCAGTGTTAATACTTTCATCCTTTTCCCTTCTATGTAAACATTATTAAACTCTGCAGAAATACCTGTATAATAATTTTTAAAGTATTAAGAAAAATCCAGTCAGTTTTTACCTTTTATTCCAAGTATAATTACATTTTCTGCATTTAAACGTGGTAAGTCTTATTAGATTTGCTTCTTTGACCAGATCAATTTCTTCCGAATCACATTTTGGACAAAAAGAGGGCATTTCATTGAAACTTGCTTTATTCTCCGCCAGTATTTTTTCCGCTTTTAAAATATCAGAATCATCCAGAATAATCAACTCCGGCCAGGTCTGTTCTACCGGCAGTTCGCCGGCTAAATTACTGAGATATTCATTCCGGATCATACATTGAATACCTTCTGACTCTAATATCTCCTTAAGAAATAAGCAATATTGAAGATTGTTTGAAGAATAGATTATTTTCATAGTTGCACCAATAAATGTTTCAAACATTACTATTTGTGTCAAATAATTTTTCCAAGCAGGCCCGAGCGCAGGGTGCTTGATTCTTCTGACGGCCGGTTAGCGCAATAATCAGGTGACAAGTGAATATTCTATATATTTTTATGGAACATCTTATGCTGCTTTACCCTGGTTTCGTCTTTAATTCAGGATTTGATGAGATGGAATTTTTGCCTTACCACGTGTTTGCCAACAGTAATTTCGAAAATCCAGTCACCTTCCAGTAACTCCCACTCCTCATCGAATCCAAAACCGGTATAACGCGGGCTGTTTCCGATGCTTCGCGTCTTGAATGTCCAATCTTTCTCCCTTTTTCCAGTTTCTGGATTCACCATTTCTCTTGGATAACTGACATGATATGTGACGGGATAAAACTTTTCACCCTTTTCTGACGTAACGATTTCATATCTCAACCCAAATGTTTGGCCGACTTTCAATGGAATTGTATCCGTTTGTATAACCAACACTTCGTTTTTCACCACACTTACTTCTCCTGCGACTGTGGTTTTATCTTTGGGTCTCATTAATTCCTGTTTTTCATAAATTCCATAATCAACAATCTTCAATTTAGTTACATCTTTGAGTTGGCCAAACTGAGATGCAGGATTTAACACCATAGCCGTGAGAACAATAAACAGAAATGTAAGGGTTAACGCCTGATAAATTTTCATTTCGATTCTCCTCCCAATTACCAATGCTACCATATTACGAATGGTGACATTTTTATTTTATTGTAAATTCATACAGGTTAATTGGCGTTGAGCATAAAGCGCAGAATTGATCTTCACCAGTTCATCTGCTAAGTTTTTTTCCAACCAATAAAAGCACGAATAAAATAATTATAGAGAAAATTATTACTCCTTCCGGCATGATCATTTTCATCATTTCAATTTCACCTTCCCGCACCGGCAGATTCTGAAAGGCCCGTTTTTGAATAACATATTTCGTGACATAATCATCCCAATATTTCCAACTTAATACAATTGAAACAATATAAATTATTAATGTCCCGATACCTGCAATGAAACCTGACCTCTTCAATTTTAATAGCAGATAACCAATATAGATATATACTACTCCAAAAATCACAGATATAATTATCGAAGTCACAAAATTAGGTTCCAGGCCAAAGTAAGGAGTGGCCGGAGTCCACATGGTCCAGCGAACACATTCTTTACTTCCATCCAGGATGAATAAAATCCCTAATAAAATAGTTAGCCAGGATTCATTATTAAAAATTTCCGGACTTACCAGCAATCTGCTGCTGGCGGGATTATACCTGAACTGACTCATCCTCCATTCCTGTTCGGATGAGTATATACTCACAAAATATTGTCCGGGAGATCCGATACGCCAGAAAGACAACAATTCAAACATAGTGAAAAACAAAAATTTGAGAAGAAAGGGCCCTTCACTCGGACCGATAAAGTGCCAGACAACCTCCCAGAATACAGAAAAAATCAGATAATCAATATAGGCGGCCAGCAAAATCCGTTTCCAGGAAGCAATGATTACAGATTTTTCGAGCTGCATGATTGCCCCCTCTCCCCTGGCGACTTTAACCGACTCTTGAGCTTCTGGACGAAACTCCTTTTGGGAAAATAATCCGGAATTTTGCTGCGATCTCTTTTAAAAATTTCCGGTCTCCCTGGTCACCGATGAATATTTTGATTTGTTCTTCCTCCAGCTGCCGGCAATGCGGATTTATATCAATTCCGAATATCTTCGATCGGGATCCAAAATATTGTTTCCACATTTGCAGGGAACCGCCCTGTGATACTCCAAATTCGACAATATGGACAGCAGTGCCTCTAAAACGCGAAAAGTGCTTATCATATATTTCAAAATAATGTTTCCACTTGTGTATCAACCCGCTCTTATTTTCCGTAAAGTATTTTTCCAGATCATTCATAGCCGGATTCCTTTCCAAAACCAGGTCCTATTCCCGATTATTGGTATACTTGGTAATCAACTCATTCCGCAGCCGCTGAAACATTACCAGCACTTCTTCCTGAAGTCCGTTACAATATTTCGTCAGATATTCCTGCGCCTTTTTAACATTCTTACCATACAGCCGGACTGCCTCGGTATCAATCGAATCCTGGCGTTGAAAAATAGCCTCCTCCCAGGGATCCCGCAGCGCGCGTACATCTGTGATGGCTTGCTGAAATTTCAGGCCGGCCAGGTTATCGACAAAATCGATGGCCCAGCGGGCAGATTTTTCGCTGTATTGTTCCGGATCATAAATCTGATAGCAGGACGCGGTTGTCTGCGCTCCGGCGTACATGGGCACATAGGGACTGAAATAGGGATTATCCAGGTACACCCAGTAAATACCGCCAATGGCATCCGGCAGCCAGGAACGCAATTGACAGACCATGCCGTAATGGCCGCGGTGACGGGCCACCGGCCGGCGATAGGTTATTTTCAACAGGGCCCGTAAATCCCGGCCGGGAAACGGCGTGGCCAGAACGCTCTTGCTATACCCACCCTTTCCGTCAGGCACCAGCCAGTTTGGATCAGCGGTCATATCATAGATTGTACCCTCGAATACGGAGCGCTGGAAGGCTATTACATCACGCACTGAAAGTTTACGCTCGGGCTTGGCCGAAAAAGGATACACGGATACCGGTTCCACAAACTGAAAATAAGGGATAATACCTTTAAACGGATCATCGCCCATTTTCCGGTCAGGCCAGGGGTATAAATTGGGAGTAAAGGTGCTGTAGAACAGCCAGAATCTGCTGGTGGCGAATTCCTGCGGCATGGGGGCATAAATTTCCTGCCAGATGAACGGTTTGCCGGCGGCGGGATCGTACCAGCCGCGGTCAACGGCCTCCTGCATATAATTTGCCGAAACCATAAACTGTTCATGGTCCTGCGGATTGATTTCCTTGATAATGCTCCAGTTGGGAATCATGGTCACATGGTCATCGGGCAGACGCTGTGCCGCCCAGACAGCCCCGGGCTTACCACTATCTTTTTTCCAACCCGGACCCACACCGAGTACCTCCATCACCCATACTTCGCCGGTATCTCCTATGCACAGCGCTTCGGAGGCATCGCCGCTGGAGCAGAGAAATCCGTAGCGGGTCACCAGGTCGCCGATCAATACAACCGCTTCGCGGGCAGTGCGGCAGCGTTCCAGGGCAAAGATTTGCGCAGCTTCGATGGACATGATCTGCTCGCATTTACCTTTTTCGTTAACCAATTCCGGGCGCTGACTGGTGCTGCTCTCGGCAATGCCCAGTTGAACTTCGTTCATATGTGAATAAGCAGAACGGAAATATGTAAAGGTCCTGCGCACCTGGGGAATATATCCCAGAATTTCGCGGGGATGATCGAGCGGTTCTACAGGTTCCTGCAAACCCCAGTAAACCGGCGCCTGCTCGCCCTCAGCATATGTCCGTCCCGGCACCACGCGGATACGCGAATCAGGCCCGCAGTCGGTATGCGAGACCATCACCGAACCGTCGACCGATGCCTTTTTGCCGACACCGACGATGGTGCAGGCCCGGGAATTATTAAACGACCAACAAAATATTAAAACAAGAAAGAAAATGAATCGAAGTATCATCGTAAGCCTCATATTAAAACTCCAATTGGTATGAACGTTGATTGAGATTCAATATTTTTAAAATATCTTAATATTAAATATTCTCATTCACAAGCAAAAGCTGAATTTAAAAAGTGGGGGCGATCCGCGTCTGGCACCATATTAAGACAGGATGCTATGATGAATCCATTCTATTCTGCAGGTCCAGCCCGGATTTAAATTCCCCTAGTATACAGTTCTTCTAAAAGGACTATTGCATTCCAGGCAGCATGGATTATCATACCAGGGTATAAACTTTTACTTCTGACACGAACAACTCCGAGCGTCAAGCCTATAATAAAATGGCTTATGAAAATTGTGGGCAGCATATGTAAAATTGAAAACATAGCTGCCTGAATAATTAAAGCCTCTGTGGTACTGCCTACTTTTTCCAGTCGTGTCATAATGAAACCACGGAATGCGAGTTCTTCAAAAATACCGGGGCATATACTGATAAGAATAAATGCACTCCACAGCGGCCAATTATGTTTCTTAAAATCAGTCAGATACAATATATTTTTAATGCCAATAAATGATGCCAGCTTTAGATAGAACCACATGAAAATATATATAAATAAAATAACAGCTATTATTTCAAGGATAGTGAAAATTCCCTTAAAGCCTGATCTGCATACCAATGGATTTAATTCTTGACGGGATTTTATCCAGAAAATCAGTATTACCAATGCTGATATGATTTGAGCCACCCAGATCAAAACGAGGTGAGCTTATATCAAATATATGACCACAAAGGCCCAGAATACCATTAATCGCCAACAGACCAATCCAAAGACTTATGGCAGGTGAAATACATTCCCAGGGGGATTGCTGATTGTGAATACTTACAGTCTGATCATTGACAGGAGTATTCGGATCGCATGCCGAAACAGGGTGACCGCAATTGCCACAATAGAGAGCGTTATCCGGTAATCTATTCCCACAATCGGGACAGCAGTCAGGGTGAGCAGGAATATTTGAATAAAGATTTTCCAATTAGTCCATTAAACTTGTATCGAGGTGCTGATAACTATTTATATCCTCGTAACGCCGCGCGTAACCAGCGAGGCCTTGATTCCGGCAATCAAGGCACCTATGAAGATTATTTTAATGATTAGACCCTGAAAAAGAGTTTTAGGATCAACCATTGCGCTGAGTACCATAACCGCCAGATACACACAGAGTGCTGTGATCATGGCCGGAAATGGTGAACGGCGGGCCCAGAGATATAAACCAAACATGACCAGAGCAAGGAAATAATTACTGAGAAATACAAATATAACTTCCTGGTTTATTTTGGATTTGAGTTCTGCAACAGTATATTCATTAGCATCGTTCGGTAATTGTAATACTTCAGAGTCGCTATATTGCGCCAGATTTTCCATCGCCTTACTTGCCTGCGATTTCTGTACAAAGCCAATTATAGTTCCAAAAATTACAAACATTATTGATACGGCTAATATCCACTTTGCTGCAGTAGTTATTGCTTTTTTGGTTTCTGCTGATAAGATCACGATCGATTTACCGCAAAACGGGCAAAATTTATCAACGACAGGCACTTCTCTGCCGCAAGAAGGACAGGATTTTAAAGGGACAGTGATTTTAACGTCACTGCTGATAGATTTTGCAGGCAGGTCCTGAGTTTTACTATGAGCATGCCCGCATATACAGATCATTGAATCGTCAGAATTGCTCTGATTACATAGTGGACAAATCCAGGACATGATTTACTCCTTTTTGCTTACCCCATGTCAAAACGCAGGGTTACCATAAAAACGATATAATTTCCGGGTTCGATCCGGAATAATAGAATTATCCTAAATCAGGCGTTTTTACAATTATATATCTTTATATCACCGTTTTGTTTCAAACTCGACGATTGCCTCTGGTAAACCGGGCGAGGTCGCTGTTACGCGAATAGCCCCTGCGCGGCCATTCGACTGTATAATGGCCAGACATAATCCGTTAAAGGCACGACGCTCATTCAGCAGATATGAAGAATGATCCCGGGGATCACCATTATCAACGCCCCGTAACCGGCCCGGACCTGTGATTGAGAATTTAACCGCATTGTTTGCCGTGGGTACGACATTGCCCGCCTCATCAACGATTTCAACAGTCAGGTGTACTAAATCATGCTTGTCCGCCTTGATAACCGGGCGATCAAGGCCAAGCCTGATTGCAGCCGGTGCACCGGTTGTACGGATTTCCCGGCTGCAGACAATCCTGCCGTCTTTTTTACCAATAGCTTTCACGATTCCAGGTTCATAGGGAACATCCCAGGTCAGGAAAAGATCAGCTGTGGTCGGATGTATTTGCGGACGCGCATATTTATTCCAGCTGCCGGAATTACCTTGCCGCGGTAATTCAATCCGCTTTGCACCCAACGACTTCCCATTCAGGTACAATTCCACTTCGCTGCAATTGGTATAACAGAAAACGGGTATAACCTGTCCAATTCGATCAGGCCAGTTCCAGTGCGGGAACAAATGAATAAGCGGTTCCTCGCACCATTGACTTTTATAGAAATAATAGGCGTCCTTGGGGAAACCGCATACATCGATAACTCCGGACGACGCGTGTTTATTCGGCCAGAATGCTTCACCCAGGTAATCAATACCAGTCCACATAAAGTCACCGATTACATACTCATTGAGTTTAACTGTTTTCCATAATTCCTGGACACGAATGAGATTAGACGGCATTCGCATCTGCACGACAGCAGAATCGTTTCCCAGGTCGTATTCTCCGCGAATACCACTAATGGAGACACTTTCAGTTCCGATCATTTTCCAATCCGGATGGTTATGGCGATCAATGCTGAAAAAGAGTTCACGACGCTCATGCCAGCGATCAACGTAATTATAGCCGACGATGTCGAGTGCTTCCAGGAATGGTAAGGTAGTGGAGCCGCCATCGGCAGCAATATTGTCGCAACCGAGCGTAACGGGACGTGTGGGATCTTCGCGATGACAAATATCCTGTAATGTATCCAATAATAAATGCCCGTTATCCGTTTTCTGTTCGGGTATTTCATTACCGATGCTCCACAGCACGATTGATGGATGATTCCGGTCCCGCCGTAGCATGGAAATTAAATCTTTCCGGCCCCATTCGTCAAAATACAGATGATAAGCGTACTCGCGTTTTCCCAGGCGCCATTCATCAAAAGCCTCATCCATGACCAGGAATCCCAATCGATCGCACAAATCCAGAAATTCCGCTGCCGGTGGATTATGTGCCGTGCGTATGGCATTGCAGCCCATCGCTTTCAGGAGTTCGAGACGGCGTTCCCAGATTCGCTCAGGTACCGCAGCGCCGACACAACCACCATCATGATGTAAATTCACTCCGTTCATTTTAACCTGTGCACCATTCAGAAAAAAACCACGATCGACATCGTAGGCGATAGCGCGAATACCAAAGGTGGTTTCATACTTTTCAGAACTAAGGCTGCCATTTTTAATTTCCTGAACAGCTCTGTACAGTAAGGGGTGTTCCAGGGACCATAATTGGGGTTCGGCAATCGGGATTTTTTGTTCAATTATCGTGCTGTCATCAGCCGCCACAATGAATTTTATATTATCTGCTGCTATACTGGTCCCGGCAGGATCGACAATAGTTGTCACAAGATTTTTATTTTGCCGGCTATTTGAATTATTTTTTATAGTGGTGATTATAGAAATGATGGCGCTGGTATCGGTAATGCCTGAGGTACTGATATACGTTCCCCAGTGCCCGATATGGACTGGCTGGGTTATAGTCAACCAGACATGCCGGTAAATACCCGATCCCGTATACCAGCGTGAATTGGGTTGCTTTGAGTTATCCACCCGCACAGCCACGACATTGTCACCAACATTTAAAAAAGACGATAAATCATAATAGAAACTTGTGTATCCATAGGAATAGTTGCCGAGATGACGTCCATTTACCCACACATCACTGTTCATATAAATACCGTCAAATTCCAGCCAGACAGTTTTTCCTTTTATGTGTTGATCAAAGAGTCAGGTGTTTGCGGTACCAGCCGGTTCCTGATCGTACATATCCGCCGCTGCCGCCTGTCGGGGCATGCTCATCGTACGGATATTCTATGCTCCAGTCGTGCGGCAAATCCAGTGTGCGCCAGCGGCTGTCATCAAAATCGGGGCGTTCAGCCTGAACTGAATCGGCCAGGATAAATTTCCAGTCAAAGTCAAGCAAGGTACGCTGCCGGGATTGGGCAGGGATGTCGTTTATTGCATATAGTATGAAAATCAAAACAAGAAGTGCTTTTTTCATTTTCACCATCCAGGGATCGTTGCCGGTACGACCCGGATTTTCAGAAATTTCCGAATTTTAAAGTCACTATCGCCGTCAACCCACTGAAATCACCGCTGTCCAGTCCGACCTGACTCACATCCAGGACCAGGCGGTAGGACAATCCGGCATCCACCCGGAACCATTTTATGATATTCAGTTCGGCATTTATAGCCGGTTCCACCACGAACACAAAATCGGATTCACCGGTGGTCTGGTTGCTCTCAAAACTGGAACCTATATCCCTGACATAGTGAATATCCCCGACCCCGAACAGAGCATACAGACTGTAGTGCGTCAGGGACATGGGATTAATGATATATTCCACTTCGAATCCGCCGTAACCGAATTCGATATCCAGCGGTCCTTCGCCCGGCAGTACCCCTGCGGCCGCATCGATTTCATTGACGATGCCGTACCCCCCGCCGCCGATGATCAGTGAATGATTGATGATCCAGCCGCCGCGCCCGCCGATCAGCAATGCACTCTGATCAAAGATAGTGGTGTATTTGACCACCGGCCCGCCGAATCCCCCTTTTTCACCATCCCCTTTAAAAAGTGTTTCTTCCTGCGCAGATGCAATAGCCGTAATCGTCAACAACATGACAATGAATATCAAAAAACGCATTTTGCCCTCCTGTAATTAATATTTTCAGTAATTAGTAGTGTGGAAATATTATGTCTATCCCGCAGGGACACTCGCTAATAGCCCCATGTTTTGTCATGGTGCTAAATTAATAACTATTTGTTTTGCAGGTTCGATTCAGATTTAAATTAAACCTACCTGACTAATTGCCTAGAAAACTGCTCCGCAAGGGATCCCAGGCCGGAATCTTTTTGGGTTTCCTGTCCAGCAGTTTCAGTTCTTCTGACTTTAAATATTTCTTATTTATAATAACCGTAAAAACATATTTGTCGAACCAGTTATCATACATTGACCAGTAACCTTTATTCCCCTTGTCGCTGCCCCAGGAATTTTCCACGCGCCATTTGAGGACCTGGCCATTGCTGGTATCGGCGCCGACAAAAAGCATGGCATGGTTGGCATTGCTGGCCCGGTAGCGGATACGGTCTGCCTTATTCATTTTATCGGAAATATTGAACAGCGCATTATAATCATAAATATCCGCAGCCATGATACCCAGATCGCGTTCCATTTGCCAGCCGACATCGGCGGCAAACCAGACCGGAGTCGAGTCAGTCAAACAGGCCAGAGCGTATTTTTTTAATTTTTCACTGTCCACATTAATAAAACTCATATCCGGTTTTTCGGTCATATTGGTGCAGAAATTAACCTGATAAAAATCATTGAGCGGGAATGACGGGTACTCGCATAGGATCACATACCGGGTTAAATCCAGGTCGACTGCAGCCTTATAAAATTCAAGCGGGGTATATTTATTTTCGATCAGTTTGTTATCCTTATCTTCCACCCGCCAGGTAAAACTTTGCGGCGGTATCCCGAAGTGCAGCACCAGCAGCCGGTAAAAATCCCGCAGCATTTCCATTTTCCGGATCCTGAGAGAATTTTCACTTTTACCCTGCCTGGCCAAATCTCTCAATTCTACCGCATCCTGCCGGGCCAGGCTAAGCAGTGCTTTATTCATCCGGTACGTCTTATTGCTGTTAACGGTTTCGGGCATCAGTTCCCTGGGAATCACGCCGTACTTTTCGATCAGGTTAACGGCATAATTCCACCAGCCCCCGTCGGGAATGGGATCGGTCAAAATTGCCTGTAACTCGCGGTCGTCGATATCACGATCCCGGGTTTCAATGATTGATTCCAGAAAATAGTTCGCCTTATCCAGTTTGTCCCAGAAGGTCAAATAAACCTCTGAAAATTCGAAGGACTTTAGATTAAATTTATCCTTGACAATTGGACGCATTAAATTCAGGGCGGCAAACATCCAGCAACGGCCGGTGCTTTGCTGATCGGTGATTCCCTCGACGGCAATATTCAGATTAAAAACATTATTATGCTTATTGATTAATTCACGATTGAGCACCAGGTTATCGATATCATTATTCGTAATAGCATTCATCAAGGCTTTGTTGGTATTATCCAGTTGAAAACCAGCCTGCAATTGGGCAATCGCCTGCTGATCCAATTGTTTGTTTTCCGCTGCCGTGCACAAAAAGCATGATAGTGCGATGTAAAGAATGATGAATAGTATCTTAGATATCAGTTTTGCTTTCATGACATTCCTTTCTGTTTTAATCCTTTTAGAAACATATCTTATCGAATATTTATATGCCTTCTCTCCCCTATTCCGTTCCCCGAGCGGAGTCGGGGTCCTGCCCCTCTCCCCCAGTTCGGGGAGGGGGATCAGAGGGGTGTGAGATACTGCTCTCGCCCAGAATCACACCGTCCCGCCGGGACGGTTGATATTGCCTCCAACCATATTACCCACCAATAAATTGGTGAGGCTATTTTCAGATAATCGTTTACGGGATTGAACTTCTCAATTCCCCATAAGGAATGGGATCGGTCAAAACTGCCTGTAACTCGCGGTCGTCATTATCACGAGTCCCATGTTTCAATGATCTTTTTCCATAAAATAATTCACTTTGTCCACTTATACAGAATTTAACATTTTAAATCTGTTTTTAATCCTTTTACTTGAGCTCTCTTATAATGTTGCCTAACATCACACCAATGAAGCCAAGAAAATGAAAGAACGAGGAATCGAAATATTATAGTAATTCAAACTACTACTGCCAACAATGCTCTGTGAAATTTTGTTTCCTTACACAAATAAATGAAATATAATACAAATAGCATGATTAGTTCAAGACATACACCTCTGACAAAAACTAATTGAATATATTTTTATTTGTCAAAATCAGTTGTAACTTGGGGTTACTGTGTATCATAATATTTTATTTCTTGTTCAGCAGTAAAATCATTTTCTTTATCGCAACATATTTTATAAATAATTCTAATAATATTGTCAACCATATTGCCTGCAACATAAATAAGCAAATAGTCAATAACAAGATACTTACAACGCTATAATCTTTTAAAGTGTCTATGAATAATCTTAATTTCAGGAACTGGAGTAGTAGTGAAAAGTGTTGTTCCGAACAAAATATAAAAAGCAAGTAAATAAATCATTCCGGGAATAATAAAAATATACCAATGTTTTGGTAAACTCATATTCATACCCTCCTTTTTAATCTCAATAATATATCAATTATTTTGCAAAAATGATATGGAATATTTTTTTCTTAATATTTATAGATATAAATAAATTGAAGATAAAGAAGAAATAAGGTCAAAGTAATTAGAACAAATATATATTAACTGAAAATATATTTCTTATTACCAATAATTTATTATATGTTAACTTTTTAGGTAAAATGTATCCCAATACAATTTTTAATCATCTAATAATAAAGAATGTACTTCTAAGTATAGAATTTATAAATTTTGTAAAAGTGATAACTGAACCATAAATGTTTCGTATTTATATTTACTTCTAACCGGTGTCCTGATCACCGCCGTCAGTTCCATCCTGGTGCGCTGGTGCGGGGACGTGCCCCCTACCGTGATTTCTTTCTACCGCCTGGCTATCAGTGCTGTTATCCTGCTGGTCTACCACTCCTCTCTGCCCAGGACAAAAAAATCATCACTGTTGGAGTTCCACTGGAATTACGTGCTGGCCGGAATCTTCCTGGCGGTGCATTTCATCAGCTGGATCGCCTCGCTGCAGATGACCACCATCGCCCACTCCATCTTCCTGGAAGGCACCCACCCCATCTTCGCTGTCATCGTTTCGGCGCTACTTCTGAAAGAATATCCGAATAGAAACATCATCCCGCTGTTTCTGCTGGCCGCCGCCGGGATGGCCCTGATCGTTTACCCGGATCTCGGCCGGAGCGGCACCCGGATTACCGGTGATGCCCTGGCGGTTCTGTCAGCCCTCTGCGTGGCACTCTATCTGTCAATCGCCCGGCGACACAAATCAGAACAGGATTTCATAAAATACCTGATCTATATCTACGGCTCCGCCGCTATATTCTGCGCCGTATACATGATCGCCAATAACAATTCTTTTACCAATTACAAATTACAAAGCTGGCTGATGATGATCTTATTGGCCCTGGGACCAAATCTTATCGGTCACTCCCTGCTGAACTGGTCTTCGCGTCATTTACAGATTTTCAAGGTCAACATGAGCATGCTGCTGGAACCGGTGCTGGCCACACTGGGCGGTATGCTATTTTTTGCGGAATTTCCGGAGGTTAGTTTTTACGCCGGGGCAGGCACGATCCTGCTGGCGGTGGGATTGCTGGTGTATTTTGAAAGAAAGAATTAAAGTGTAGGGACAGGTCGCGACCTGTCCCACGATGCTCTCCCATAATACACGTTTATGTAGGGACAGATCCGAGGATTGTGCCTACATAAAAGGTGAATCATGATTCGACCATGCCGCCGAAGGCGGAATTAAAAAATCACCGCATAGGTAAGTTTTATTTCCCTGGAGACCTGCTCAAATTCATTTTTATTTTTAAGTATATTCCTGAACATGAAATCAATTTCTAACTTTCCGGCAAATATCCAGCGCAAACCGGCATTCAGATACCCTTCCCCGCTACCGACAGCCCGATGATCATTATCATTTATGGCAAAATTATATTCCGCAATCAGCGATAATTCGGGATTGAGATTTTTGTCGATGCCGGCGAAAAAGTTAATGTCCTTATCCCCGTCACCGCGTTCCAGACTTAAATTAGTCCCGCCATGGAAACCCAGGTTTCCTAAGAAATTGAAATTTTTACTGGCCACCGCAAAAACACCCATCGATTTGACCAGATAGCGGTTCGTACTGTCAATATAAGCGCCATAACCCTGGGAATGATAACCCAGCACCAGCGCCGGAACGGTCAACTGCTCTTCCCATAAACGGTAACGAACCTGAACCCCCGGCTGGGGATTCCCGTGGATCCTGCCCCGGCCAACTATATTGGTCCCGCCATAAGAGATGCCGATCATGAAGCGATCCAGAATACCCACATCAATACTGCCCAGCAAGCCGCCCTGGGCATAGGCCCGTAACTGCAGTTGAAAACTACCCCGCATCAGCATCCCGGCCGTCGGAACATCAATTAAGGTAGTAGGTTCCAGCACCGCTTCTTCCTGTGCAAAAATCAGTATAGGTAACATCAATAAAAATATAAGCTTCTTCATCTTAAAATTATCTCCGGATTTTCCTTGAATTTCTGCAAAATAGGCCGATTAATACTTATAATCAAGCCTTAATAAGACTGTCGGGGAACAATTTACAGTTTATCACATTTATTATAAAGTGGAATATTATGACTATGCTGGTACGTTAAATAATAATGTGTGGATTGAGTTTTAATGAATATTTAAGTAAATTTATCTTGCTTGAGAAGCAAAACGGTTTAATTTTGATTTCAGGATAAGGTTTAATGAGAAATAATTTTACAAGTCGCGTACAAAAGGTCATTCGCTATTCCAAGGAAGAAGCGATGCGTCTGGGCCATGATTATATCGGTACGGAACATCTGCTGCTTGGTATGTTAAAGGAAGGCGAAGGCATTGCCATAAAGATATTGCAGAATCTTAATTGTGAACTGACTAAACTCAAAAAAGCCATTGAAGATTCCACGGCGCCTTCCGGCGGAACCATGACCATCGGGAATTTGCCCCTGTCCAAACGCGCCGAAAAAGCCCTGAAAATGACCTATATCGAAGCAAAGAACTTCAAGAACGATGTCATCGGCACCGAGCATCTGCTGCTGTCAATCCTGAAAGAGAAAGACAGTCTGGCCGCCCAGATATTGCTCACTTTCAATATCGATTATAACGCCTGTTACCAGGAATTGGAAAATATCCTGGCCGGCAAACCGACGGCTCCCCGGCCCAGACCAAGCATAAAGAAAACCAAGACACCGGCCCTGGATCATTTTGGCCGCGACCTGACCAATCTGGCCACCGAGGGTAAACTTGATCCGATCATCGGCCGGGATGAAGAAATTCAGCGGGTGGCCCAGATCCTCAGCCGCCGCAAGAAGAATAATCCGGTACTGATCGGCGAACCCGGGGTAGGTAAAACAGCCATCGCCGAAGGTCTGGCCCTGCGAATCGTGCAGAAAAAAGTGCCGCGTGTACTGCACAACAAACGCGTGGTGGCCCTGGATATGGGTTCAATTGTGGCCGGTACCAAATACCGCGGTCAGTTCGAAGAACGGATGAAAGCGATCATGACCGAGCTGGAAAAAGCCGATGACGTTATACTGTTCATCGATGAACTGCACACCATTGTCGGTGCCGGCGGTGCTTCCGGTTCTCTGGATGCTTCCAACATGTTCAAACCGGCCCTGGCCCGCGGCGAATTGCAGTGCATCGGCGCCACTACTCTCGATGAATACCGCATGTATATCGAAAAAGACGGTGCGCTGGAAAGACGATTCCAGAAAGTGATGATTGAACCGACTACCTCCGAACAAACCCTGGAAATCCTGCGCTCGATCGGTCATAAATATGAAGAACATCATCATGTGATCTTCCCCGATGAAGCGCTGGTGGCTTCGGTTACCCTGAGCGATCGTTATATCACCGATAAAAATTTTCCCGATAAAGCCATCGACGTGATGGATGAAACCGGTTCACGGGTGCATATCGCCAATATCGTGGTACCGCAGGATATTATCGATATGGAAGATGAAATCGAACGCCTTAAATCTGAAAAGGAATCCCTGGCGAAATTACAGGACTTTGAGCGGGCAGCCAAACTGCGCGATATGGAACGCAACTTGACGGATAAACTGGATGCCGCCCGGGAGAAATGGGAAATTGAAGAGGAATCACGCGTGGCGGTGGTCGAAGTCGATGATGTGGCTGAAGTCGTATCGATGATGACCGGTATCCCGACCAAGCGCATTACCGAAACGGAAACGCACAAGTTGCTCAAAATGGAAGATGTGCTGAAGGAAAAAGTTATCGGACAGGATGAAGCAATCAAGGTAATAACCAAAGCGATCCGCCGCACCCGCGCGGGCTTGAAAGATCCCAATCGTCCTATCGGCTCGTTTATCTTCCTGGGACCCACCGGTGTCGGCAAAACCCATCTGGCTAAAGTACTGGCCAATTATTTATTCGAATCGCCCAACGCCCTGGTCCGCGTTGATATGAGCGAATATATGGAGAAATTCAATGTTTCCCGCCTGGTCGGATCTCCGCCCGGATACGTGGGTTATGAAGAAGGTGGCCTGCTGACCGAAAAAATACGGCGCCGACCTTATGCCGTGGTTCTGCTGGACGAGATTGAAAAAGCCCATCCGGATGTATTCAATATCCTGCTGCAGGTTTTGGATGAAGGACATCTGACCGACAGTCTCGGCCGCCGGGTTGATTTTAAGAATACCATCCTGATCATGACCTCCAATGTCGGTACCCGGGAAATAAAGCAGAATATGAATTACGGTTTCACCGGTAATGATCAGCTGGATGACTTTGAAAAAATGAAAAGCAAAATATCCGATGAACTGAAACGGATTTTCAATCCCGAATTTTTAAACCGCATCGACGATATTGTCTACTTTAACCACTTACAAATCGAGCATATGGTTAATATCGTCGATATCGTACTGCGGGAAATGTCAGACAAGGTGGCGGACCGTAAAATACAGTTTGTGCTAACCGACGGAGCCAAAAGATTTATCGCCGAGAACGGTTTTGATCCGGTTAATGGCGCACGCCCGCTCAAACGCGCCATCCAGAAATACATCGAGGATCCCATTGCCGATGAAATACTCAAAGGCACCTTCGGCGAGGGCAGCATTATCCAGATAAAAATGAAAAGCAAAACCGAACTTGGTTTCTTCGAGATCGGTAAAACAGAGGACAAGCCGTCGGATATACAGGTAGACTAAGACAAACACAATTTCAATAAAAGCCCGAATAGACCATTCGGGCTTTTTTATTTGCTCGGAAAATCCAGCGATGCTCTATTCCAAAAAAACAGTTCAAACCCTGGTGATTACTGCCCTCTTCGCTGTGGCCATGGCCTATCTGGAGGCCACTATTGTAGTTTACCTGCGAAAAATTTATTACCCGGCCGGCTTCCATTTTCCGCTGGTCAATATACCGCGCTCTGTACTGCTGATCGAGGCTGGACGCGAGGCGGCCACGATTATTATGCTCTATGCCCTGGCTAAGCTGATCGCCGGTCGCAGACAAACAGTCCTGGCTTATTTTTGTTATTCTTTTGGTATCTGGGATATCTGGTATTATGTCTGGTTAAAGATATTATTAAACTGGCCGGCATCATTCCTGGACTGGGATGTTTTATTTCTGATACCGCTACCCTGGCTTGGACCCGTGCTGGCACCGCTGCTGGTATCAATTGCCCTGATCACAGCCGCGCTGGTCATGCTCTTTTTTGAATCAAGGGAACTACCGCTGCACTTCAGCCGCCTGGAATCAGCTCTGGAAATTCTGGCCGGCCTGCTGATCCTCCTATCTTTCTTCACTGAAGTGCAGACGATCCCTTTGCAGCAAATACCGCAGAACTATCATTGGTGGTTGTTCGCGACGGGTATTGTTTTGGGCTCGGCGGTTTTTATCAGAAGGGTATATCTAAGAACCTGAGTTCCTTAGTCCCTGAGTAACCCACTCCTCTTTCCCCTCCCTTATCATAAGGAAAGGAATGAAAGGAGCGGATTAGAAACTCAGGTACAAAGGGATTCAGGAACTCAGGGACTAAGGGTGGACTTAGGCACTCTCAGAAGGAATAAAAATGTAGATCCGGAATAAATTCTGTATAGCCGAAAAAGAAAGCGTAATTATAAAATTCCATTAATCCTTCTTTCCCCCGCTCATCAAAATTATAAGAAATGTTTTTAGTTAAAAAATCATGGTAATACACCCAGTCTGCACCGTGTTGAGCCGCATAATCCTTACAAATATGTTCCACATTTCTCAGGCCCAGATCGAATGATTTCCTGATCAGGCGAACTTCATCGGTGGTGATGGTAAATTCACGTCCGGCCCAGAAAGAATATATAAATGGCAGCCCGGTCAGATCCACCCACTCCTCGTTCAGATCCAGACGACTCTGGTGCTGCTGATAATATTCCAGGGCTTTATCACCGCTGATCAGGGCTGCATCGGCCTGCTCTAACATATGCCGAAGGTCTGCCGGCATTTCCAGATAGTCCGGACTCATTACGTACTTCTCGCGCATCAGGATTTTCAACAAGATTGCAGCTGAGGGAGCCTGGTTATCGACAGCAATTTTCTTCAGATCTTTCAATCCTTTTTTGAAAAATAACTGCACATTCAGAACACTGCCGGAGCAGTTGATACATATTCCCGGTATGATATTCCAGGTTTCCCTGGTCCGGGCATATTCAACCGAAGGGATCAAACTCAGTTCCGTCGCTCCATCCCTTAAAGATCTGGCTGACCCTGCGAGATCTGTGTTCAGCAGTTCGAACGGATGTTTGATCAACTTATTTTTGATCCCATACAGCAATGGTTGGAATTCCAGCGTGTCGATCACTCCGATATGTTTGCCTGAATTTTGTGCCGGATCAAGTGCTGGCTTTGAGGATTTAAAATTGTCCAGGTTTTCCATCATTGTCGGCCAGGTTTATTCTTCGGCAATTAAAAACATGGTCGCTCCCAGGCTGAAGCGCAGACCGCTGAGCGGAATAAGGTCATGACTGACCCGTACCTGGCCATATTGAAAACATATTTCAGCAAAGATATTATAATTTTTACCCGGGTACCATTCGACGCCGGAGATAAGATCAGGCAGCAAACTGACCTCGGCAACCTTCTTAAAATAATAGCTGTTCACTGTCGAGGTAATAGTAGCCATACTGATACCAGCGCCGCCATAGATCGTTACAGTATCATACTGTTTGATCGGGGATAATATCGAAATCGACAGATAGGTGAAATTGAAACTTGTCGTACCGGTGGCGGGCAGATTAATTTTGTCATAGAATTTTCGATAATTATATCTGGCCTGCAACACGATATCAGGATTTATTTCCAATAATTTATGGCGGGCGAATAATTCGTATCCTCCCCCCAGGCCAAACCGGCTGTTGTTCAGTTCAGAACTAAAAAAGCCCGGGTAATATAAAGTTCCGGCAACTCCCAGGCCAGTTTGGGACCGAAGCGGGGTAATCAGCAAGCCGAGCATAACAATGATTGTAAATTTTCCGAGGAACATTAATTCTCTCTTCATTAGTATGAACCATGTATTAATATTGCATAAATATAAAAAAATTGGGCCAAAGGTCATAAATAATAATTCAGACCCTGAGTGCCTGAACGATATGCCTTGTTTTGTCATCCCGGCCGAAGAGCCGGGATCTCTTTGTAAAAGTATTGATAGATCCCGGGTCGAGCCGGGATGACAGTACTTGGTTATAACTCAGGTGTCGTTTCACTTCTAACAATTCTTTTTTCTTATTAGTTGATTATATAAATTAAAATATATCAATATATAGCAGGTAATAATGAAAACTCAATTTCTTATCTCATTCCTGGTCCTGTCATTAATGACACCATACCTGACTGCCGGCGACTGGCATCAATTATCCGGCAGATACTCCACCGTGGAATACGAACCGGCCCTGGAAACTATTGCCGACTCGATACTGAAAATTGCCGACAATTCCATTCCGACTATCTGCAAACTTGTGGGCGTTCCGCCGGAATCGTACCAGAAAAAAAAGGCCAGAATTATCGTTACTGACGTACTGGATGTTTCCAATGGTTTTGCTATCGAGAATACAACGGTCATATTCAGTGTGTCTTCAGACTATCTCACCTCCTGGACCGGTAACCAGACCTGGTATATCCAGGTTCTGAATCATGAACTGGTCCACCTGGTTACTTACCGGAAATTGCGCCGCACTGTCAACATCTTCGGCACTATCGGTTATGTCGGAGTGCCGCGCTGGTTATGGGAGGGCCTGGCCCAGTATTTTTCCGAGTCATGGAATGCCTACCGCGGTGACATGTATCTGAAAAGGGCACTGCTGGAAGGAAACTTAAACCTGGACGATCTGGAATCTTCAAAAGATTACCATTTATTGTACGCTGCCGCGAATGCTTTTACGCGCTACCTGGCCGATCAATTCGGAGATTCATCCTTCATTAAACTTCTTTCTTATAAAGAAAAGGGATTTTTTTATGATTTCGATGCCGCCTTCAAAGATACGTATAAGGAATCAATACCTGTCGTATTTAAACGCTTTCTGCGGCATATGATCCTGTTTTATGGTGATAAATATGCCGACTATTCCCGGATCCGTCTTGGTCAAAAATTACCCGATTTCGGATACCAGACCGAGCAGCTGATTCCGCTCAACGTTGCCGATGCGGATAGCACCTATCTTATCTCGGCCAGACTCAGTCAGAATCATCTCTATTTCAGTGCTGTGGTGGCCAGTCTAAAAAAAGGCAAATTTAAGACCGTCTCCAGACTCTTTAACGATCACCAGACTGAACTGGTACTCAGTCCGGATCATAATTTAATCGCTTACGGCCGGTACCACCTGGGTCAGCATAATAACCTGGAAACCTTCGCTTTTGACTGGTTTGTTTTTGATCGTAAAACCGGTAAGAAAAAAAGGATCATCAGCAACATCCATGCCCGCCAGGCTGCATTCACCACTAATAATGAACTGATTCTGATTGAAATCCGGCCGGACGTCTCCGTGCTGCGGCGAATAAATGTGCTGAATGGCAGTGTGGCCGACATTTACCGCTGTTCGATGCCGCTGGGACAAATCACCCGCGGACCAGCAGAAAACTACCTGCTGGAGGCACAGCGCCCGAATGGTAATCGCGATCTGTTTCTGCTGCATGACAGCGAACTGACCGCGGTAACCGATGATTCAGTGGATGACCGGCGGCCTGCTTTTATCAATGATTCTCTTTTCTACTTCAATCGTTTTATCGCCGATAAAACTGTTTTGTGCAGGTATAATTTGCGCCAAAAAAAATATGACCTGCTGCTGAACGACCAGTATGATTACTGGCTGCACGATTTTGATACGCGTACCGGTTCGTTGTATTTGACTTCATGGCAGGTCGAAAGCCGCAGGAATTTTTATAAAGTCAATTCCGACAGTTTGCAGCCGGTCAATGCTGACAGCGGAGTGACCACGATCAAATGAATTATATTCCCGCTGGACCCGGAGAATCCCATCGCCAAATCTGTTAAGGCAATCTGCTAGTTCTCTGAACCAGGTTCAATTCACCCCCGCTAAAAAGAATAGTGTCAATCCCTATTTCCCGATGGTCCACGGATTCTCTTTCGTTCTGCCGGTATATGACGAACGATATAAAACCGGTTTATACGGCACAACTATCTGGTTTGAAGTTCTGCGTCGTCAGATGCTCTGGGGCATGTTCCTGGTTTATCCGGCCAATCTGGACAGGTCGCTGATAATATTCAACCACATGCTGGCCTGGCAGAATCTGTACATTTCCTCCTTCTACTATCACGGTCCGGTCATTTTTAACACGGACGAAGAAACTCAATTCGAGTTGAATCGCGATTACCTGGGCCTGGTCATTAATAAATATTTTTTTCTGCGCGGTAATAACAGGTACGGTATCAGCCCTTCGCTGGCTTTGATCTGGGATCGATTTAAACCAATCGCAGACCTTCGGCAACAGGTAAATGGCGGCGATCCAGCGCAGTATGCCATGGGCCGGATCGGGATGCGCTGCGAATATCATTTGCCAACACGGTTATATCCCTTGCTGGCCGAAAAAAGTGTAGGAGGCTATTTTTATATTCACCAGTCACTCCAGTCCCAGATCAAGTTTCAGATTCTGGATGTGGGCCTGGAAGCTGCCACCGATTTATTCCTGTCCAGTCTGGGCCTGCGCAGCCGGATTCATTACCTGAAAAATACCGGCGACGATCCTCCCTATCAAATTCTGGGTATCGACCGGTTTTACCAATATGATTTTCCGCGTGATCTTGGCTATACCCGTCCGGTACGCGGTATTAACCAGGATATCCGCGGCAAGGAACTTTGCTGGACTTCCCATGAACTCATTTTTTACCTGATGGAACGTACTCCCTTCGTACTGTTGATCCTGCCGGTGGAAAACTTAGCTGTGCACGGTTTTGTAGATTATGCCTGGCTGAAGGACATTAATGCTCAGGAAATTTACAGTTACGGTTACGAACTGACCTTTGGTTCAACTTATCTGCGCCTGGGCGCGGGATATGCCTGGAGTAAATTACCCGGAACTCCAATGGACCACAGCGTGTATCTGAAAGTCGGGCTGGCCATGCCCACGGTCAGTTCACAGTACCGTAAGGTTATCGGAATGCCTGAATGATGACTCCGGTAAATTTAATATGTATAAATTCAATCTTTTAAATCTTTATTATTTCATGACTTTAAGTCTTTTCCTAAATTCAGAAAAATATGAATGACCGGCACTATATTAATTATTCAATAATCGTCCCTTCTTTTAATCGCCAGGAAGAACTGGTCGAATTGTTAGCTTCTATGAAAACACTGGATTTCCCGCGGGAAAAATTTGAAGTGATCGTTGTCGATGACGGCTCCAGCGATCAGACTTTACCCTTTCTGCAAGAATTCAGAAAGCAGGCCGGCTTCAATTTCAATTTTTATACCCAGAAGAATATGGGACCTGGTGCAGCCCGCAATACCGGTATGAAACAGGCTAAAGGGGATTTTTTTCTGTTCATTGATTCCGACTGCTATGTTCCTGCGCACTGGTTAAAGGAGATCGATATTCAGATTAACCAGCAGCATGCCGAGGCCTGCGGCGGGCCGGATTCCTACCATCAGGATTTTTCGCCGTTACTCAAGGCTATTAACTATTCCATGACCTCGTTTATAAGCACCGGTGGTCTGCGCGGCCGCAGGGGTAAAAAATTGGCAAAATTCTATCCACGGTCATTTAACATGGGCTTAAGCCGGGAGTTGTGGCAAAAAATCGGCGGTTTTGGATCGCTGCGCCATGGCCAGGATATCGAGTTCAGTAATCGTATCATCAAAAGCGGCGCGCGGGTGATCTATATCGCCGAGGCATTCGTATATCATAAACGCAGAACCTCGTTACGACGTTTTTATCGCCAGGTTTTCAATTGGGGCGTGGCCAGGGTTAATCTGTATAAAATCGATAACTCGATGCTGGAACCACTGCACGTGATACCTGCACTGCTGACGCTGATTTTCATATGTACCTGCCTGCTGGCCGATTTTTTTCTCACAGTTCCGTATTCTGTTGTTATGCGGACTGGCACTTCTGCTGCTGATCATACTCTACTCCATGTTCGATGCAGCCAGGAAGTACGGCGAAATAAGACCAGCACTGCTGTTGCCGCTGATTATGCCCGCCCAGGTTATAGGTTATGGACTGGGTTTTATCAACAACTATTTCCGCAGGGTGATCCTGGGTAAAGAAGAAAAAGTGGGATTCACCAAAACATATTATAAATGAGGATAGGTATGACTAAAGTCAGACAAATTCCAAATTCCAAAAAGATCAAATCCCAGACGAAAAAACCTGTCTTCGCATTTAGTTTAAATAACACCACGCAGGATATACTGTTCCTGGTTATACTGACCATCATTCTGATCATCCTGTTAAAACCGATGGTACTGGACGGATTATCACCCGAGGGATCGGATTCGATCGCCAACCGGGGAGCGAAACATCAGATTACCGAATATAAAAATAAGACCGGCGAAACGGCCTTGTGGAATCCATATGTTTTTTCCGGTATGCCCATCTACCATATCCTGGGTCCCGAAACTTTCTCGGTAGATACCCTGATCAACCTGCTGGGCAAATTAGTTAATTCCATTTTTCTCTATTATTTATTGGCTGCCGTCGGTATGTACGCCTTGCTGCGCTATTTAAAAATGTCCCCTTTGATCAGTTTTATAGCCACACTGATCTTTATCCTGATGCCTCATTATAAATCTCTTTATCTGGAAGGCCACTTTGCGAAATTCAGGGCGATCATGTTCGTGCCCTGGGTTTTTTTATCCTTCATTTATTTTCTGGACAAACGTACCCTTTTTACTGCTGCTATGTTTGCCCTGGCCTTTGGTTGTCAGATCCGCACCCAGCATTACCAGATAATATTTTACACCGGCGTCCTGATTCTGGCTACCGGGATTTATCCTCTGTTGCAGGATCTGTTAAAGAAAAGGTATCGCCGCCTGGCCCAATCCAGCCTGTATCTTTTCATCGCCGTTTTTCTTGGTCTGCTGATGGCTGCCCAACCGTTATTCCTGGCCAGGGAATACTTACCCTATTCCAAACGGGGAAAAACCAGCATTGATTTGTCGACCAGCCAGGCACAACCTAATATGACCAGCGGAGACGGGGTGACCATGGAATATGCCACTCAGTGGTCAACTCATCCTGCTGAACTGCTTACCTGGATCATCCCGCGCTTTTACGGCGGCATGTCCGGTGAAAAATATGAAGGGGACGCTGTCCCGCAGTTACGCAACCGGCAGGTTCCCGGTTACTGGGGCACTATGCCGTTTACACAGAGTTACGAGTATATGGGGGTGATCACCCTGTTGTTGGCAATCCTGGGGATCTTCGCTTTTCGTAAAAAACCATTGATAATCAGTTTATTGATCGTAACGGTCTATTATATTTTACTCTCCTTTGGTCAACACTTTCAATCATTCTATAGTTTATTTTATGATTATATTCCCTATTTCAATAAATTCCGCGCACCGATGATGAGCGTGACCATTACTTCTTTCATCGTCAGTATTTTTGCCGCATACGGACTCAAATCGTTGTCAGAACTCGATCTGGCCAAAACACTGAAAGCACATCGGAATGTCCTGCTGATCTGTGCCGGATTCCTGCTGCTGGGTGCAGTGATCTGGATCGCCGGTTATAATTTTTCTTTTATAAAAGCCGGAGAAACTTACGAGCCGCAAATTCAGGAACTGGTAATAAAATTCCGCCAGGAGTTTTTCAATGATGATCTGCTGCGCTACTTTGTACTTTTAATCCTCTGTTGTACCGGTATTTTGCTTTATCTGACCCGGCGGATAAAATTTGTGCTGCTGGCCGGCACTATTGCTTTGATTTCCTTGGTTGATATGGCCTCGATTCAGAGCCGCTATCAGAAAGAGTTCAGTAAATCCGCAGTCGTTGAAAAACAATACTTCCGGCTCACGGATACAGATAAATTCCTGAATCAGGATAGCGAGATCTGCAGGATCTTTCCGGCCGGCCGGTTATTTGCCGATAACCGCTGGGCCTATTACCATCAGACCATTGGCGGCTATGACCCGATAAAAATGGTGGCAATCGAAGAATTGATTGAAAATAATTTAACCACAGCGGTCGATGGCCTGACACCCATAAACTGGAACATACTTAAAGTTCTTAACGCCAAATATGTAATCACCCAGCAAAAAATTGATCATCCTGTCTTGAGTCTGGTACAAACTGATGCTGCTGCCGGATTGAACACGTACCTGTTTAAAGATTACCTGCCCCGCGGTTTCTTCACCGCTGAATATAAAGTGATCAGGGATGAACGGGAAAGGCTGCAATATATGAATACAGCCGGTTTCCATCCGGAAACGGTAGCCTTGCTTGACGAGGATCTTGCACGCTGCCATCAGCAAGCCTGACAGCAGCAATAGCCGCATGACCAATTTTACACCCAATGCTTCCAGTTATGAAGTATATACCAGTCAGGCGGCGCTGTTTGTTATTTCGGAGTGTTTTTATCCGCCCGGCTGGAAAATCTCCGTCGACCAGAAACCGGTGGAAAAAATTTACCGGACCAATCATGCCATGCAATCAATTATTGTTCCCGCAGGCAACCACCGCATCGATCTGCGTTTTGCACCGGATTCTTACTACCGCGATGTCCGCTATGCCTGGATTGCACTCCTGCTGATTTATGTTGCCATTGCAGTTCCGGGTTTTAAATACGCCTGGAGTCTGTTTTTGCGCCGGAGTAAAAGTCAATAAATGTCGAAGCAGCACACAGCGGATGAAATGAAAAATTCAGCGCAGAATAATGATACTGCTTATCATAAATACGAGCAGGCATTATTAAAAACTTTAATCTATGCGAGTAATAACGACTTCGCCGGTTACAATAAATATGATGCCCTGGATAGCCCTGTTCTCTCCTTGCTTTCCTTGCAGAATAAATACCTGCGTTTGATTTACAGCCAGGCGATCATGCGCTCACCGCTGAATATTCGCCCGCTTTTTTTTATTCCCAAAACCAGGAATCCAAAGGGAACCGCCTTATTTGCCTCGACTTTCATGGATCTGTACCGGGCCAGACCGAGCCCTGAATATCTGGATCAGGCGAAACAACTTCTGGACTGGCTGCGTTTAAACCATTCCCGGGGATTCTCCGGTATGTGCTGGGGTTACCAGTATCCCTGGCAGGATGTGGGATTTTATGCCCCGGCGCATCTGCCCAACCGGATTGTGACTTACTTTGTCGCTACCGCTTTCCTGGATGGTTACGAGCTTTGCCGGGATGAAAGTTATCTGCAGATCGCCAGGAGTTCGGCAGATTTTATTTTGAAAGATCCAAAAATATTATATGAAGACGATGCGATGAAATGTCTCAGTTATGTACCGGATCAGCGGATCAATTGGGTGGTGATGGATGTCAGCGCTTTATGCGCGGCCCTGCTGGCCCGCCTGGGAAAAATACTTGACGATTCACTCTTGCTGCAGGAAGCAAAGAAATTGCTGCACTACGTTGTGGATAAACAGACCGATTATGGTGCCTGGTTTTATACCCACCCGGCCGGGGCTAACCGTCTGAAGATGCATGATAATTACCACACCGGCTACATCCTGGATGCCATCCTGGATTATTCCCGGAATACAGGCGACAACTCCTATATGCCTAATTATCTGCGCGGTCTCGATTATTATTACCAGTATTTATTCCTGCCGGACGGAGCGCCAAAATGGATGAACAACAAAATCTACCCGCTCGATGTACATGGTTCGGCCCAGGGCATCCTGACTTTTTTGAAAGCAGTGCACGCAGTGCACCTGGATGAAAAGTATTTGTTGTTTGCCCGGCGGATCGCTGACTGGGCTATTGATCATATGCAGCATAAACAGGATGGTTTTTTCTATTACCAGCGAACCAGGTTTTTTAAAAAAAGATTTACCATAATGCATTGGAGCAATGCCTGGATGGCCCGGGCACTGAGCGCGATGATCAGGAGAGATAATGAAATCAGCAACTAAGCAACCTACCTTGGGGGATGTAAAAGATTTTTGGAATAGAAACGTCTGTCAGACTGAGTTTATCAGGACGGATGAAACCGGTTCAAAGGCGTTTTTCGAGGAGGCCGAAAGGGTACGCTATAAATATCATTATTACCTGCCGGAGTTATTCGATTCCATAGCAGCTGCTAAACCAGGAGGCACAGTGCTGGAGATTGGCTGCAGTATGGGCACCGATTTGCTGCAACTGGCCCGTCGTGGTCTGCGGGTAACCGGAATCGATCTGACTGAAGCCGGCATCGAATTGGCTCAGCGCCGCTTTCAACTTTATAATACGCAGGCCCAACTTAAAACCGGTGATGCGGAAAATCTGCCCTTTGGCGACAATTCTTTTGATATCGTTTACTCCTTCGGAGTCTTACATCACACACCCGATACCGGCAGGGCGGTCGCAGAGGTTCGCCGTGTTTTAAAACCGGGAGGCCTGGCGGTGATCATGCTCTATCACCGGCGCTCTTTCAATTATCTCATTCACCGCCTGCTTAACCAGCCTTTCGATGGCCACCGCAACGATCGCTGTCCCATTGAAAGAACATACACCAAATCCGGGATTAATATTTTATTCCGGAGTTTTGCCAGAGTTGAACTTGATATAAAATATTTTATGACCACCGGTTTTGGTATCGTCTGGGATTTGCTACCGTTGTATGCGCATAAGAAGCTCGGGCAAATCTGGGGCTGGCATATCATCATCAAAGCAGTAAAATAATGAAAAAGGTTTTGATCGTTACCTATTACTGGCCTCCCGGAGGAGGTGCCGGTATCTATCGGGTGCTTAAATTTGCCAAGTATCTGCCCCACTTCGGCTGGCAGCCGGTTATCCTGACCGTGCAAAACGGGAATTACCCGGTAATTGATCCCAGTCTGGAACAGGATATACCTGCGGATTGCCATGTTTATAGAAGCAAATCCTTCGAACCGTTCGGTATATATAAAAAGTTTACCGGGCGGAAAAGCGATGAAAGAATACCGGATTATGTATTCGATGCTAAAAATAATTTTAAAGATATTATCTCGCGCTGGGTGCGCATCAACCTTTTTATTCCGGATTCCAGGATGGGCTGGATACCTTCGGCGGTGAAGGAGGGCTTGAAAATAATTAAGAATGAACATATCGATCTGATCTTCACCTCATCCCCTCCGCATACCGTGCAGGTCATTGCGAACCGCCTGGCTAAAAAATCAGGGATAAAATGGATAGCCGATTTCAGAGATCCCTGGACCGATGTATTGACCTATGAAGGTCATCGGCGTAATGTTCTGGCTGCCGCTATTGATCGCCGCCTGGAAAAAAGTGTATTACGGCATGCCGACGCCATTACCTGCGTTAATCAGCAATACATCGATACATTCAGGCAACAGGTTGATAACTATTATTTTAAAATTACGAATGGGTACGACGAGGAAGATTACAGCGGTATACATAAAACGCCTGGTACTAAATTCAGAATAAAGTATACCGGCAACCTTTCCGAGACCCGCAATATTTCCAACATGTTGTCGGCCCTGGTTAATTTAAAACCGGAGATTAAGAACAATATTGAATTTTCTTTTTATGGATTTGTCAACCAGAAAGTAAAAGATAGAATAGAAGAATTGCAATTACTCCCGCTGGTCAACTTCAATCCCTATGTACCGCATCTGCAGGCCTTGCAGCACATGGTCAATTCCGAAATTTTATTACTGGTAATTCATGAATCCGCCGGGAACAAGGGAATGCTGACCGGAAAATTATTTGAATATGCCCGTTCTTATAATTATATCCTGGCTCTCGGGCCCGGGGATGGGGAGGCAGACTCAATTTCTGAAAGAAACCTCCAGCGGCCGGATCTTCGATTATCAGGACGATCTGACCGGGATAATCAGGCAGCGGTACGAATTATGGCTGAAAAAGGAACCTTTTAAATCCAATATTGAAGAAATAAAAAAGTACTCCCGCAAAAACCTGACGGGAGATTTGGTCAATGTCTTTAATAACGTACTTCAGGTAACAAATTAATGTGCGGAATTTGCGGAATTATCGGTAATCAGCAGGACTCGTCCAAACTACAGGACTCGTCGTCCAAACTGGTGACAGCCATGTGCGACATCCTGGCCCATCGCGGTCCGGAGAAGTCCGGCCTATACCAGCAGCGCAATGTATGCCTGGGTCATCGCAGATTATGCATCATTGATCTGGTAACCGGTGACCAGCCTATTTTTAACGAAGACCGCAGCGTAGTGGTAATATTTAACGGGGAAATATATAATTTTAAAGACATAAAGAAAAAACTGCTGGCCCGGGGTCACCAATTCTATACTGCAGCGGATACCGAGATTCTGGTGCATGGTTATGAAGAATATGGCCTCGGTTTTTTAAAAGAATTGAACGGTATTTTCGCCTTCGCCTTGTACGATTTAATCAGGAACCGTCTTATTCTGGTACGCGACCAGTTTGGTGTAAAACCGCTGCATTACTGGTTTGATGGCCGGACGCTGGTATTTGCCTCGGAACAAAAAGCAATTTTGCTTCATCCCGATGTTCAGCGGCGCATTAATTTTAATGCTTTGCATTGCCAGATCAATCTGCGCTTCACCCAGGGGGATGAAACACTATTCAAAGATATCTTTCGATTGCCTCCGGCACATTATCTGCTTTATGAAAATAACCGCATCAGCATCGAACGTTACTATCAACTTCCGGTAAACATAAATGAGTCCGTTACAGAGGCCGAAGCCATTGAATCCATCCGCAGTCATCTGAAAACCGCTATTAACCGGCAATTGCTGAGCGATGTGCCCATCGGTGTCTATCTTTCCGGCGGTATGGACTCCTCGGCCATTGTGGCCATCATGTCCCAGTTGAATGTATCCCCGATCAACACTTTTACCCTCGGTTTTAACGAAGAGACCGATGAGTTTCCTGATGCGGCAATGATTGCCCGCCATTTCCATACCACACATCATACCACTTCCCTGTCTTTCGAACCGTTACGGCAATTCCCCGAAGTGATCTGGTATGCCGAGGAACCGAAGATCAATTTATTACAGGGTTTCAACATGTCCCGCTTTGTTTCTTCGGGGCACAAAGTGGTCTTAGGGGGTCTGGGCGGGGATGAATTGTTTTTGGGTTACGACATTAATAAATACATCCGGCGGGTTCAGGCACTGCTGAATCATGTACCGCAGAAATTTCAGCGCGCCTGTTTGGAGCCGGTTAGCAGGTTCTTGTTTACCATCCAGAATAAATCAGGTTTGTTGCGTTTCGATGAATACCGGCGCGGCATGCAGATGTTACTGTCGACCGGTGATCTTGAAAAATTTTACCTGATTTTACGTAACTGCTGGGACTATGACCGTAAATTTTATAAAGAAATCTATCATCCTGATTTCGCGACCGAAAACCTTCGGCCGGTGCATAGTTATTTTGATCCACTGTTTGGAGTGCTGGCCGCCGCAGGCGTGCCGGCCCTGGATGCGGTCAGCGTCGTGGAATTTCACAGCAAAATGGTAAATGACTATCTGCTGGTTGATGACCGTATGTCCATGGCCCACTCGGTCGAACTGCGGGTGCCCTTTTTGGATAAGGACCTGGTGGAATACATGTTCACCCTGCCCGCTGCCCTGAAAATGAAACATAACCATACTAAATATCTTTTCCGTAAAGCCATGCAACCTTATTTACCTCCGCAGATATTGCATAAAAAGAAATGGGGCTTTACGGTAAATCCCTATGAACAGTTTAAGAAAGACCTGAAAAATGTTGCGGAACGAATCTTAACCCGTCAATTTATTGAACAGCAGGGTATTTTCAATTATAAATACATCCGCAGGATTCTCGATTACCCTCCCCACCCAAGACTTCGCTGGCATTATAATTTTCTATGGATTGTTGTAGGTCTGGCCATATGGGATAAAATGTACATCGAAACGGATAGTTTTAAATCTCCTGAGCAGACACTTGAAGTTTACATCTGAAGCGCGCAAACATACCCTGGAACTGATCCGTTAAAATTAGATTAATTTTATATGCTGATCGGGCCTTAAAAGTATTATATTATATATAAGTATTTACCTATCTCTGTTAACTACAATATATGAACGGAGTCAGGCATGAAAAACATCATATTTTTTATAGGTGTGGTGGGTTTATTAACGACCGGTTTAAATGCGCAAAACTATTCGTTACATTTCGACGGTGATGATGATTGTGTCGATCTGGGGAATGTTTTAAATGACGTAAAGGTTCCTTACACGATAACTGCCTGGATTAATTTCTCAGCACAGGACCACGCCCAGATTATCTTTCATACAGACTATCCCCGCCCCATTCCCCCTGTTCCTGATTACTGGGGTTTCAATTTAGCACTCGGACGATTTGCCGCAGACGGAGCTGACTTACCTGGATAGTTGCGTGCTGGTTTTTTCGTACAGCGATGGTGGGGGGCACGCTTACGGGAATCGGCGTTCCATAGTCGGAGAAGATCTATTGTTAAGCATCAATCAATGGATGCATGTCGCCTGCGTGGTGAGAGGTGAAACGGCTATGAATTTATTCGTCAATGGAATAGAGGTGGGGAGTATATATTCCGGCAGTGGAGATTCTATTCAACATAATGACTGGCACGCCTGGCTTGGTGCGAATTTTAATGGTTATATGGATGATATCTGGCTTTATAACCGGGCGCTTTCTCCAGTAGAGATCCAATACTGGATGAACCACGACCAGGATCCAGCGTTGGCGGATGGCCTGATCGGCTGCTGGCAGTTTAATGAAGGAGAGGGGCTGATTACTTATGATGGAAGTGCTAATAATTATGACGGCTATATCTATAATGCAACCTGGAGTGCAAATAATCCAAAAAATCAGATTTATACCAGCGTTATTATTGACTCACTGCTGGCACTTGCCGATGATACCCTCCTAGTCCCGCTGCGGGTTCATTTCCCACTGGACAGCACTTTTAATTCTATGCAAGCATATGTTAAAGGATTTCAGGACGATTTAGAATTTAGCGATGTATACACGGAAGGAAGCTTAATCGGAGCAGCGGGTTGGGAGATAGAAATATATGCAACCGATACTTTATTGTCTATCAACACTGCCGGAACTCAAACTATCTCAGGGGATGGCATCCTGTTATGGTTGAAATTCAAAATCCCCGAGAGTATTACTGCGAAAGATGTGCCGGTACAATTAAAAGATATAATATTTGACAATGGATCTATACCGGTTATTAAAAGGGATGGAAACATTCGTATCCTTTATTGCGATATTGCAGTTGGCGACGTGGATCAGAACGGGGAAATACAGACGGTTGATGCCACACAGATTCTTAAATATCTGGTCGGCACGATTGATCTTGATACTTGTCAGATTTATAATGCCTATACCAGTACTGATCCGACGGTTTCCGCTCTCGATGCCTCGCTGATCCTGCAGTATTTGGCCGGTTCAATCGATACTTTACCCTTTAATGCCAGTGGCATTCCTTATAATGTCGAAGCTGATATTATATTACCGTGGACAGGATATCTGTATGAACCTGTTGTCGAAATTCCCATGCTGCTGACCGGCAGTAATATTTACTCTCTGGAAATGCAGTTGACCTATAACCCGGAATACATGATTTTCCAGGAAATTAGCTGGTCGGATACCATGAGCAATTATTTAAAAGAATTCAAGATCAACAATGGTAAAATACGCATCGTTTCTGCAGGTGAAACTGCCTTGAACCTGACCGAAGACACATTATTGACTTTACGGTTCGCAATCAGCAATCGCGATTTTCAGGAAACAACCCTGACTGTGGACTATTTGTTCTGCAACGAAAAATTTCAAATGTTTTATGTATCGTTGATGCAATTATATAATGAACTGACCGCTATTGATAATCCATTTGTTCAGATTGCCGGGAAATTCGAACTGGCCCAGAACTATCCGAACCCATTTAATCCAGCGACAACAATATCATACACCTTGCCACAGCAAGAATTCGTCAAACTGATCGTTTACGATATCACCGGTAGAGTAATTAGCACCCTGATAAACGAACATCAAACAGCCGGTGAGCATAAAATCAAATGGAATGCGAATTCTATAAGTACCGGAATTTATTTCTATAGAATTCAGGCTGGTGAAATGGATCAAGTTAAAAAAATGATATTGCTCAGGTAATTTGATCTAAATACATATTTTTCTTGAAGTTTATTCACTATCATCCTACTTTTATAATGAAGGGAATTAATTAATTTAATTCCCTCCATTATTATTGTTTTTGTAGTCCTTTGATCATCAACCGGAGTAATTAATTATAATATTTATTCTACTTTGCACTTCACTATGATTTTATTTATACACACCGTCAATTCATCCTTTGTAAAAGCTGATCTCAGCATATTAAGCAGGAATTTCAAGGTAAAATCTTTTCAATATCCCCTGGGTAGCCTGGGTAAAAGTATATGGGCTCATTTCAAGTGTCAGGTTGCTTTATTTTTCTTCCTGCTTAAAAATACACCTTCGGCCGGCTGCATTTATATCTGGTTTGCCGACTACCATTCCTTCCTGCCTGTTCTTTTCAGCAAGATCTTCAGCAAAAAATCATTTCTGGTACTGGGCGGTTATGATGTAACCTATATACCCGAAATAAAGTACGGAGTTTTTTCCAATCCTCTGCGTTCTTTTTTTGCGAGTTTTGCCATACGCCATGCCGATTATCTCCTGCCCGTGGATAAATCATTAACCGATGAAGCCCGGCAACGGATCAAGAAAATACGCGGAAAGATTATACCTCTGCCGACCGGTTATGATCCGCAGACCTGGTATTGTGATCAGACTAAACAGGATATGGCCCTGACTGTTGCCACGGGCAATTCGTATCAACGAATTAAACTCAAAGGGATCGACTTTTTTATCGAAGTTGCCACCGGTCTTCCTCAATATGAATTTTATATTATCGGACTTTCCAGGGACTTCAGCCGGGACCTGGCTGTTCCGGCCAACGTTAAATTTTTCGAATCTATGCCTCAGCCGGAACTGAGAAATTTTTATTCCCGGGCCAGGGTATATGCCCAGTTTTCGCTTAAAGAAGGTTTGCCCAATGCGGTATGTGAAGCCATGCTCTGTGAGTGTATTCCCGTGGGATCGGATGTGAATGGCATCCCTAACGCGATTGGCGATTGCGGGTACATTCTGGATCAAAGACGGATAGATTCTGCCTGTGAACTCATTCAAAAAGCGATGCAGGCACCGGCAAATCTTGGCAAGCAGGCCAGAGCAAGGATTCTAAAATATTTTACGAGCGAACAACGGGAACAGGCACTCCTGGCTATCTTGAATAAATAAATCGTGCACTTCACTTTTTCCGCAGCATTACAAATTCCACCTCATGGCACGGAATCAGATGACAAAGACATTCTTCATAGAATTCCTGAAGATAGGGTGACGCATTGAACAATTTTTGAATATACCGTTTTATCCTGCTTCTTACCGGGTACAATGATTTAAAAATCAACTTACGCTCAATCAGGGTAAATTTATAATCCGTATAAAATACCGGTACTTTATAGCGCATGCTACTTTGTGTTTCACAAAAATAATCGAAAGTATAAAGTCCAAAAAAATGTTTATGTGTAAAATCAGAATAGTAATATGGATTTGAAAAGTGCGGCACGATAGCCACATGTTTTCCATTAACTTTTAATATACGGTAAATTTCGCGCATGAGCGGTTCAAGATTATCGATATGCTCAAGAACATGCCGCGAATAGACTGTATCTACCGAACCATCAGGAAAATATGATAATCCCTCTTCTAAATCCGCGATAATATCGACACCATCCAGGGCACGTTTATCGATGCCAATAGCTACCGGTGACTTATGCTGGCCACACCCTAACTCTACCAGCACCGCTGTGGTAGAATTATTCAGCCGCTCCAATAATTCTTCTTTAGTCATACTTTAATCCTGAAGTAAACAGACTTTCTTTTAATTTCTGGAAACATATTAAGCGCTCGAATCGGGCCATAACCAGATTCCGCCCTCTGGCCCCCATCTTATTGCGCAGCAGCGGATCATCACATAATTGAATAAAATATTTTATCCACTCTTCCTGATTCTGCGCCAAAAAGCCCGTTTCGCCATTTACAATAATCTCTTTATTGATTCCAACCGGCGAGGCAATGACCGCCAGTCCGGCCGACATATAAAGCAACAACTTATAACCCGCTTTAGCGCGGGTCCATTCATTATCCGGCAAGGGCATGACTCCAATAGTCATTTGCTGCAGTAATTGTGGTTCTTGCTCATAATCCCATTTTGCTCTGGTGACTGGTATATCCGGAAGTGTGTATTGTCGTAGATCTGCACCCACCACTAATAAATTTATTTTTCGAACTTTTGATACTTTAACTAATGGCCGGGCAATTTCTTCCAGATATTTTGTGGTCGAAGGGGAACCAATCCAGCCGATGGTAAATGTTGAATCATCTTTTTTTACTGGCCCGGGCCTGATACGCCCGGTGTCGACCGGAGTTGCAATAATATCGGGGCTGCAGTTATAAGTTTTGCAGAAATCTACTAATTCAGGCGTACTTACCATTACCTTACTGGCGGCCTGTATCATTGTAACAGTACGCTTTAGATTTACTGATTCTCCGGGTTTATCCAGATAAATAGCGTCATCAAAGTCATAACGGATAGATACCTTTTTCTTCTGCAATTGCTTTAAAAGCCAGGATGATAAAAAAAGTCGTTGAATAAACACAATGTCCCATTTAAAAAACAACAAGATATAATAGCGCTTAATTTTTAGCCATTGTTTCCGGACAGGGAATATTAACCTTGGCATTAAAGAAGGCGAGCGGCGTGGAACCCGTGGTAGCCAACGGATGTTACAGTTTCCCGCAGACTTTAATAAGTCTATATATTTTAAGGCGCGCTCGCGCGAACTGGCATGGTCCCAGGAACCATAAGTTAAGACCAATAACCGACAAGCCGGACCGGATTTTTGCTTCATTCTAATTATTATTCATTTTGTAGAGTTGAATTCCATATCGATAGCTCGAGTGCGTTGTATCAAATGCCGAATCTCTTTCCGGTATATGATCGCCAAAAGCAACAGCAGTGCCAGTATAATAGAGATTTTAATGATCAGACGAAATAATATTGTACCGGCAGGCCAGATCAGCAGCAGAACTACCAGGCTCGATATGCCCGCGAACCATTTTATAAAAAAGAATACAGGATAACCTACTTGATAAACATGTTCTGCCAGGTAAAGGGTAAGAATAAATAAAAGAGCATAGGCCAGAATTGTGGCAGCCGCAGCCCCCCAAAGACCATAATGTGGAATTAAAAAACAGTTAATAATCAAGTTGAAAAACATCGCAATAATAATTGTCACCGAGATTAATCCGCTGCGTTTCAATATATGCAATCCAATCACAACCACAGTCGTCATACCCAGAAAGACATATCCAAATGTGATTAACGAAACCAGCCAGGCCGCATTTTTATAAATCGGGTCGCTGTGAAAATACCGTATTAATAATTCTATACCTTCCGGTGCTATAATGCTCAAGCCCATTCCCACAAGTAGCAGAAGCAGTCCATAGATGCGAAAGGTACTCCGGAAAAAATAAGCACTCTGGTCCGAATTTTTTAAGTTCCGTATGGCAATAATAATAAATACTGAATTAAAGGATTGGACCAGGAACATATTGAGTACGCCGGCTATTTGCACGGCCAGAGTATAGACCGCTACTGGACCAATTGCATTCTTACCCATAAAATATTCGATCAGGAACCGGTCGCCCATGTTTAATAAAACACTGCTCAAGCTTGCCCAAATAAGTGGACTACCATACCCGATTGCTTTGTCGAACCACGACCGGGAAAGTCGATCGAATAGAAATCGGCTTTGCAGTAACAGCAGGTATATTAAGATTACTGTTGATCCGATCAATTGCCCCCACAATAATGCCCAGATACCCATGCGCGCACTGACCAGAAAATAAATAGTTAAAACAAAGGTCACAATAACTTTCAATAAATTTATGACGGCATAAGTTGCGGGACGCTCTTGGGCCCGGAGTAAATCTACCGGCACACGCATGATTGTTTCCACAGCGACATAGATCAATACTACCAGTATGATCCAGAATAGTTTTTCTGTGAATATATGATATGAAATGACCAGGCCAACTACCGTCAATAGCAGCGCGCAGATCAGAGTTACCATAAAGATCGTACTGATCAGTGACTTCTGATTAGTGAAGTTTATTGAATCGCCATAATAACGGATAATACTTTGATTTAATCCCAAACCAATCAGGATAACCAATACTTGCGACGCAGGAACAATTATTCCCCACAAGTTGAATTCAGCGACCGTTAAATACTTTGGATTTAAACAAAGGGGAATCAGAAATAAGCCAACAACTTTGATTGCTACATTTCCGATTGAGTAAATAGTACTTTGATTAAATAAATCTCGTAGTGGATGCAATATGTTTACTTTCGTCAGACCCGGCTTTATAAATACACTAGTGATATAAAATCAATCAGACTCCAATGATTACTTTCTGAATGTTATATCAACGCTGTAGTATTTAAATAATATGTACCCTGGACGTAATAGTAATTTATCCGCCACCATATTCTGAATATTATATAAAATTGCGATACGATAAAAAATAAAAATATTCCAGTTATTGTATTTGTGGTTATAAGTTGTTCCAGCCCCAGGTAGATAATGAGGAGACAAAATCCTAGTATCAATAATCCGATATAGATTCCACAAGTTTTTATAAAATGACTTCCAATAAATTTAAATGAATGGGATAATGCCTGGACTACACTTTTAAGGTCGTGCCTCACAATTATTATTTTAGTATAATCAAATAACATGTTGACCCAGGCCAGCAGAACAGCCAGTATAACCAATTTCAGTCCAATTAAAACAAACGGCCAGAATTCGGTCAGTGTATTTTCAGTCATGATATCCACTAACCCGGAAATCAACAGATAGAATATAAAGACCGCAAAAATCATAACGAGGCCGATCAGTAGCAACTTGAAGAGGCGTGAAAAATATTCCACACAACCTGCCCAGAACTCGCGGAAGGTAAAATTCATGTTCAAATAAAATATTTTTATAATCCCACCGCTGAAAAATGTATTTAACAATCCATAGCAAATGACAAATACGAAAATATTCCAGCTCAGCTGACACCGCGGCCATATTCCTGTATAAGTGTTGCCAGCGCGGTGAAATCAAAAGCCTGTAATAATTTATCAGCCATTGCCGTCTGATCCAGTGCCTGCTCTACCATAGCGGCAAAGGGCAAAGATACCAGATAAGCAAACAGCAGATTAATGCCATAAAGGAAAAACAACATTTTCTTCTGCGCCCAGGAATTTTTTAATCCTGCTGCATAGACAGAAATTAAATTTCTCATGGCAAAATCCTTTACCTCTGCCTAGCGGCAGATCTCCGACCTTTGCCCATTAATTTCAATTAAAAATACTCGTACTCAACAGCAAATTCTGCATCCAGAACAGCCAACGTAGAGTATATTTATTCCGGGCGGATTGGTTTATCTCCGTTGTTTTACCATTATTCATGAAATTGCGGTCTAACCAGACCTTGCGCAGGGGATCAACTTCGGCCGAAACGACTTTAGCCGGTTTTTCATACTTGTAAACAATATATCTTTGCCGGCCATCCCATTTTTCCAGGATTTCTTCCCCGTCATCAAATTTCACCAGGATTTCCACTGGAAAAACAACTTCCCCATCCCGGGCCACGGTTACCTTACTGATATATATTCGGGCCGAATCCTGGTCGGCGTTTGCTGTAGTGGAATCATTTTCGCTGACAACCTGTAATGTATCGGCTCGCGTTACCGCTGAATCCGCGAAGATACCCTGCCGTTTACTTTTGATCCGGAAGGTTATTTTATCCAGTTTATAATCCAGTGTACTGCTGCCGTACAGTATCTGATCAAAAAACCAATTCAGATCCTGGCCACTGACCTGATTGACCAGCCTGATAAAATCAGCGGTGCAGGGATGCCTGAATTTATACTGAGCATAATACTGCTGCAGGATATCTTGCATAACATCCGCACCGACATAATTTTCCAGTGTCAGTAACATCAGGGCTGGTTTAGTATAGGCGAACACCCCGTATCCACCCCGTTCATATTCCCAGGCCTTTTTCATGATAATATCATGCCGCGACAAAGCGCTGTATACTGCCCAATCCCACTGCAGGAAGTTAATCTGCAGGTCCACGTATATTCAGCACGGCTCCTTCACCCTGGCCATAGTAATGTTCCATGATCTTGTAGCCCATGTAGGTGGTCAGACCCTCATCCAGCCAGGCTTCCTCGAACTCATTACTGCCGATCAGGCCATAAAAGTAATTATGAACACCTTCATGAACCGTCACATCTTCCGGGAATCTGACACCCTGCGGCATCAGCCAGAATGTGCCGGCCGTGACCAGGGTGGGATATTCCATTCCGGCCGCCTCAAATGCTTTGTATTGAGGATCCACAATGGTAAAAGCCGGGTATGGATAGGGACCTATCCACTCACTGCAATATTGTAACATATTTTTTGCTGCCTGCAGATGACGCTGAGCCTGAGCCATGTGCAAAGGCTGGCCATAAAAATACAATTTTACCTGTTGCCATTGATCCTCGACAATCTGAAAATCTGTATCAGCACTCCAGGCAAAATCATGAACATCTTCACAGTAATAAGTCAGGCTTTTGGTTCCGTCACTTTCTGCCCTTTCGGCGATTTTAATCCCGCTGGCGGCAACGATGTATTCCTGCGGCAACCTGATGGTTACCTCATAAATCCCGTAATCGGCATAAAACTCGCTGGTAGCATGAAACTGATGACAATTCCAGCGACCCTGCACAGCACCGCGTAAACCCGCCGGTTCGTACACCCCTATTTTGGGGAACCACTGTCCGATCATAAAAAAATTACGCTCATAACCGGTGCGGGCGATGACCCTGGGTAATTGTGCTTCAAACTCAATTTCCAGTGTTATCACCTGTCCGGGCTTCAGGGCATAAGGTAAAGTGACCTGCAGTACACTCTGGTCTTCCTTATTCTGATCATCCGGTTGGATATAAGTACAACTATCGGACAAAACCGTGCCATCCGGCAAACCGATTTTAGTAATCCTGATCCAGCCCCAGCCATTTACTTCCTCAAGAAACTCTGAACTTGCCCGTCCGCCTTCTCCCTGCAAATAAGTACTTTGATTATTCCTGAAACCATTCAGGTACAGGTGAAACTGCAGGATATTAATGTTATCAGTCGATGAATTTTTCCACTGTAAAATTTCACTGCCGTACAGTTTTTTCTCCCGGGTATCCAGGAGCACATCAATCTGGTAATTGGCCAGACGGGGACTGAGCGGCTGGGGAAACATCGGTTGTTGAGCGAACAGGCCGGCAGGAGCGGCCAGGTCAGCCAGGCTGACAAAATAATATGACACTAACAACCAGCTGATCCTGTTCATATTACTCTCCCGGTTCTAAGCCGTTTGCCGAGTAAAGTGTCGGGAATTTTTTCCCGGAATGATGATTACCAGCCATAATTAAGAAAGACACGTTCATTCCCTGAAATGTTGCAGCTGTTAGTTTTCTTTACGCTGCAACAGGATGGGTTTGGAATCTTCCACCAGAACGGCATTGTAGAATTTCTTGAATTCTTCGTATTGTTCGGGTGTAATATCCATCTTTTTATTCTTTAACTCCCGCCGTGCTTTGATGATCCCCGCTCCGTAAGTGAACGATAATTTATAATCGGCCACGGAACTACTCAGTTTTTTCTCCGCGCTTAATTCAATCGGCTGGTAGTGCTCGGGCAATTTAATTTCCAGTTCCTCCACAAATAAATCCGCTTCCGGCCAGTAATTATAGAGATATTTTCTGACGTCATAGGAAAGCGCCCGGTTGGCTTGAAGTTTATCCCGCCAGGGCACGGGTAAAATTTTAACACTGCCGGCGTCGATGACAAATTGCGGAACTTCATATTCAAACTGATAACTGACCGAAGTATTCAACTCATCCAGATTGCTGAATTCAAGATGTTTCAGACTCACATTGGGGAAATCCTTACTTAACTGTTCGGTCAAAACAATTTCACGTTCCTGCTGCCCTTTTTGCCGGTAACGGTAACGAACCATGGCACTGGGGGTGCCGCTGCTCTGGCAGGAACTCTTAATCCTGGCCGAATTATCATCCGGAATTTCCAGGCTGGTCTGGCGATATATTTCGCGGTTGAGGATCAGATCGGAAGCAATATACTGCGGCTGTTTAACCCCATTCTTTATCAGCAGGGAAAAACTTTGCATGTCCATTTCGGGAACCGCACCCAATGGAAAATTATTAGCGGTCAGGTCCAGATATAAAGGACCTTTCTGGGTCTCCACCGCTGCAATACAATGATTGAAGGAAATAGAGGGCAAGGCCTTTTGATTTAATCCCTCATCGCGGGTATTAACCAGTACATAATCAGCATCGATACCCGCTTCTTTTAACATAGCTATGCACAGTGTGGCGGTATCCTTGCAATCGCCAATGCGGTTGACCAGCACGTCCCTGGCCTTTTGTGGTACCAATCCCGATTGCCGGAAGGACACGCTGCTATAACGGATATTTTCGGTAATGTAATCGTAAATCAGTTTGATTTTCTCTTCCTGGTTCAGGTTTTCCTTATGCTGTAGAAGTTTGTCCACCACGCTTTTGATCTCATAGGAACTTCTGGTTTTTGTCCGGGCCAGGTCCTGGTACCAGTTTACCAGATAAGCCCAGTCTTTAATACTGGAGATGTATAGTATTTTACCCACATCGTCAAGACCAGGCATGCCCTGTTCATGTCCGATTGAAGCCTCAAATTGACTTTGCCAGACGTACATCTGTCCATCGGGTGTATCATGTATAACCGGTTTAATGTCCATATTCTGCGTGCTGTAATGAAAATCAAAATCCGCGGGAATCAGTAAAGCGACCCGGGCCTTGTCGATAGGATAGGCACCGTTGAAATTAAATTTATCCCAGAAATGTTCGGACAATTTTCCATTATAATAATTTTTTACCTTCCAGCGCAGATAAATAAAATCATTTTCTTCCAGGGATTTGAATACCACGTAATTATCTTCGGCATCAGCCTTAACTTCTGATCCATCTGATTTTATCACCACCGCTTTTTCGATAGTTAATCCTTCTGTATAAGGATTATAACTGATCCTGAATTCTTTAAAATCATCGATGCCGCGGCTATTGAATACCCGGACCAGTAATTCTTCCAGCGATTCCGAAGCACCCTCTTCATAGACTACCCGGTTCACATTGCGCAGCAGAATGACACCCTTGGCATCGGGATAGGTTTTCTGGAGGGGAGCATGCTGAACCAGACTATCGATATCAAATTGCGTAAACAGTTCAAAAATCGAGTCTTTATCCTGCAATTTGCGCAGTTTTTCGCGGGTGTCATAATCGGTGCGGTTGAATAGTAAAGTCTGTTTATAAAATTTCTCGGCCTCCTTTTTATCCCCCTGGGCTTTGTACAGATCACCCAGGAAAGACAAGTAGGCTGGATTATTGGGACATATTTCCAGGGCATTTTTTATGGCATTTTCAGAATCCCGGAATCGCTGTGATTTATAATAAACGTCGGCCATTTTATAATAATATCCGACAGCTGCCGGTTCCAGGATGAACAGTTTCTGATAGCACTTCTCCCAGCCGGCTAAATCCCCGGTCTGCAAATACGTATCGGCCAGAGTTGTGAATACCGAGACATCGGTATTGGTTTGGGCAAATTCTTCCAGAATGGCTATGGCAGTTTTACTGTCATGCAGCATGCGCATATTCAATAGCGATTCATAATATACAAAACTCCAGTTGCGCGGATAGCGTTTATAGGCTGAATTATTTGCTTCGATCAACTGATCATATTCCTCGCGGGTCAGATAATAATTGATCAGGAACTCATAATAATAGTCTGAATCCGGCAGCAAACGCTTGATTTCCGCCAGCATCTTCTCCACATAGTCGTGCTGTTCATTCCGCAAATAAGTGTTTAATTTCAGGGCTAGCACCCGTGGAATATTTTTATCCAGCGTATATATTTTCTCGATAGTAGCAGCTACTTCGTCATTTTTTTCACCCCGCTGATAAGCTTCCAGCAGATGATAATAAATCAGGGCACAGCCCGGCGCATAATTCAGTGCGTCTTTGAGTACTAATTCAGCTTCGATGGCTTTATCATTGCGCAGGTAGCACTGGGCCAGCAGGATATAATTTTCGATCAGATCTGGTTGCAGTCTGATCAATTTCCTGAAAAAAGATTCGGCAAAATTTTCGATGATTTTGCTGCCGGCACCGGGACGGGAGGGATACTTCTGAGTTTTAACCGAATAGTCCAGACCGGAAACAGGATCCCCGCCGGGGTTGGTAATCCGGGCCAGAAAATTGCAGCGGTCAATTTCCGAAAAGCCGCATTTAATCAACAGGCGATTCCAGCCTTTCTGCAGTTCGGTTTCAGTTATATAGGTATCCAGGTCATTATTGTTCTCATCGAAATACTCGATCACCAGTTCGTCATTTAAAAATGCTTTCAATGAACCCGAGGTACCAATTCTGAGTTGTACCCGTTGACGTTTGGGTGAATAGACGAACGTATTGGCATAGAATACCGCTTCTTCGGCTGCGAAATACCGGCGAAAATCAATCCAGAAATCATTTTTGAGTTTAGTGATCTCGAACCATTGAGTCGGAATTCCGTTTTTGCCTGGATATGATTTGCCGTCATTGAACTCTGACTCCGGGGGAAAGATATTGTCAAATCCGGAGGCCGATATATTATCAAACGGACCGATCAGTTTCCACTTGCCGATAGCACCCAGACGGTGATAATACTGGCGGGAAAGCTCGAGATTATTTTTATTCTGATAAAACTCTCCTAACTGTTCCTGCGACATGGCTTGGAGTACTCCGCCGGAATCAGCATGTTCAGCCATATCCCGAAATAGTCCGGTTATGCCGGAATTCAGGGAATCATAATTTTCCCGCATTAACGGCATCAGCCAACCTGCATAGAAATATGGATAATAATTATCGGTACTGTTCATAATTTTTTTATAGTACTCTGCGGCAGGTGCTAATTTTCTCTCCAGGTCATAGAGCATGGCCAGACCCAGTTGCGCGTGTAAATTGCGCGGATCCATTTCCAGTGCCTTAAGAAAATGCTGCTCGACCTGCTGATGATCATTTTTCATCCAGGCCTGCCAGGCTGCGGTTACTTCAACATCCGACAGATCCTGCGCCGGCGCCGGCAGCGGTACAAACAGACTTAACAGCAGCAGCAACAGGACATTTATGTTTCTATTGAGCATTGATCGCTTCCTTTCATAATTGAAAATTAATGTAAGCATAATGAAAAATAGATAATTAAAAAACAAAATAATTAAGAACGTTCAATACCAGCCTCGCCATTATCGATAAATCTATGCCGATAAGCAGGATCGGGAATTAAACAGCGCTCCGTCCGACCCCAGATTTTATAACGGTAAGCTGCAACTAAATCATATAACCGGTCTGAAATAAAAAGAGGGAGTAATTTAAAAACAATCAATACTCGCCAGGGATATTTTAACCGGGCGAGGATGAACCATACGGCAGCACTTTTCAACTGTACTACCGGCCGGGTTTCTATTATGTCAGTGACCAGCAACAGCGAATCAATCGAGGTTGTTTTCTCATTACTTTTCCTGACCAGTTGTCCAGCTGCCGATTGCAGGGTACCGAAAAAGAAAACCGGTTCTTGCTGGTGACGCAGTATGAATTGTACCAGCCGGTTGCATAACAGACATTCACCGTCAAATAACATTAACGGTAAAAATTCTTTAAGATTGTTCATCCTGTTATAACGAAATAAGATCGTGATATCTTTCAGCCGCTGCTACGGTTTTTATTAATAAAAATATAAAGGGGATGTTTCATCCCCTTTAACCGCAAATATGTTTAAAAGACCTCTCCGGATTATTCGTGTTCCGCATTAATTAATTCTTGGTACTATCCTTATCATCCACAACTTCAAAATCAGCATCCTGCACTTTTCCTTTTCCGTTTCCGGCCGAAGGGTTGCCTGGTTCTGCGGTGTGCGGTTGCTGATCGGCGCCCTGCTGTGCACCCGTTCCGCCGCCCCGCGAATACATTTTTGTAGCCGCGTCATTCCACTCTTTGTTCAATTGTTCCAGGGCCGATTTTATTTCATTGAGGTTATTACTTTTTTGCGCCTCTTTAAGCCGGCCCAGGGCGGTTTCCAGTTTAACTTTATTGTCCGCATCTATTTTGTCGGCCATTTCCTTCATCTGTTTCTCGGTCTGATAAACCGTAGTATCGGCCTGGTTGTGTATATTTATTTCCTCGCGGCGCTTGCTATCTTCGGCTGAATGCGCCGTGGCTTCCTTGCGCATGCGTTCCACTTCCTGTTCGTTCAGGCCGCTGGAGGCTTCGATACGGATACTCTGTTCTTTGCTGGTTGCTTTATCGCGGGCATGCACATTCAAAATACCGTTGGCATCCACATCGAAGGTAACCTCGATCTGGGGGATACCGCGCGGGGCCGGCGGAATACCATCCAGATATAAATCGCCCCAGGGTCCGGTTATCGGAAGCCATGGCCCGTTCACCCTGCAGTACATGAATTTCCACTGAAGTCTGGCTGTCAGCTGCAGTTGAAAATATTTCCGATTTCTTGGTCGGAATGGTAGTATTGGCATCGATTAAACGGGTCATCACTCCACCCAGCGTCTCGATTCCCAGCGACAGCGGGATAACGTCCAGCAAAAGGACATCACGCACTTCACCGGTTAAAACGGCACCCTGAATTGCTGCACCCATGGCTACCACTTCATCCGGATTAACACCCTTGTGCGGTTCTTTATTGAAGAAATTTTTTACTATCTGTTGAATGTAGGGAATCCGGGTTGAACCACCGACCAGCACCACTTCATCGATCTGGGCCGGGTTGAGATTGGCATCCTGCAGGGCTTTGCGGCACGGTTCAACTGTTTTCTGAGCCAGATCTTCGATCAATTGTTCAAATTTTGCCCGGGTCAGGGTATAATTCAGATGCTGCGGTCCCGCTTCGGTGGCGGTAATAAACGGCAGATTGATCTCGGTTTGCGTTGAACTTGATAACTCGATTTTGGCTTTCTCGGCTGCTTCTTTGATCCGCTGCAAGGCCATCGGATCTTTTTTAAGGTCGACCCCTTTTTCTTTTTTGAATTCAGCAACCACCCAATCGATTATCCGCTGATCAAAATCATCACCGCCAAGGTGTGTGTCACCATTGGTGGATTTTACCTCAACCACACCGTCGCCGATATCCAGGATGGAAATATCGAATGTTCCGCCGCCCAGGTCATATACTGCAATTTTCTCATCTTTTTTCTTATCCATTCCATAAGCCAGTGCTGCGGCTGTCGGTTCATTGATAATACGTTTGACAGTCAGACCGGCAATGGTTCCGGCATCTTTGGTAGCCTGCCGCTGAGCATCATTAAAATAGGCCGGTACTGTGATCACAGCATCAGTCAGTTTCTGACCCAGGTAATCTTCGGCAGTTTGTCTCATTTTTTGCAGGATCATTGCCGAGATTTCCGGGGGCGTATAATCCTTATCCCCGGCTGCTACCACGACCACGTTATTATTACCGGACTTGACTTTATAGGGAACTTCCTTCATCTCCTGTCCGACTTCATTATAAAATCGACCCATAAAACGTTTTATCGAATAGACGGTATTTTCAGGATTGGTAACTGCCTGACGTTTGGCCGGAGCACCTACCAGGCGTTCCCCTTTCTTGGTAAAAGCAACCACTGATGGGGTGGTGCGCTGTCCCTCGGAGTTGGGAATTACCACAACTTCCCCTCCTTCCATCACTGCCACGACAGAATTTGTGGTTCCAAGATCGATTCCAATTATTTTACTCATCTTATTTCCTCCTGCTTTCATCAGAAAAATATATTATAAACCTATCATTATGAGTCAAAGTTCATGCCAAAATCTGCAATCCTTCTAATATATTGTTTTTAATGAGATTATAAAATAATTGAAATATTTAAACATTAAGCCAATATGTCATATGCATGCATAATTGGCATAAATAAAAAATCCGGCTGGAGCCGGATTTTTGAATGTTTATTTATCAGTTATTTATTTCTCCGGTATTTGCACAAAGATCAGGCTGTCAAAATTCTGACCCTGGTTATCCCGGCGACGGATCTGAATTTTAACTATATCGCCTACATTCAGCGAATCAAGATATTTGGTAAACATCGAAACCGATTCTACCGCTTTACCATCAATCTTATAAATCACATCACCCCCGCGCAGCCCTTCTTTATAAGCCGGACTATTATTTTGAATCGACTGCAATAACACTCCGGATTCCAGATCCAGATTTTTTAACTCGCTCGCGGTCAGGTCCTTGACCCGCATTCCTAAATTCTCGATCTTGCTTTCTTTCTGTTCACGTTTGCCCGCAACTGGAGCTGCATCGCCTTCGCGGCTTTGCAGTACCAGTTGATATGTCTTCTGTTTACCGTCACGCCAGATGAGTACATCGACCTTATCACCGGGATCATAGGAACCAATCTTGGCCTGCACCTGGTTCGGTTGATTCATTACGACACCGTTCACTTCCAGGATAACATCCCCGGCTTTGATACCCGCTTTATCGGCAGCCTGCCCTTTTAAGACATCATTGACAAAAACTCCCCTGGGTTTCTCCAGACCAACCCCTTTGGCAATTACCGGGGTCATCGGCCTGATGCTCACTCCAATATAGCCGCGGCGCACTTCTCCGTATTTAATAAAATCATCAACTACGGTCTTGGCCAGGTTGACCGGGATGGCAAAGCCATAACCGATATAAGTTCCGGTCGGAGTAGCTATGGCTGAATTGACACCTATCACCTCTCCGCGAATATTAATCAGGGCGCCACCGCTGTTGCCGGGATTTATGGCCGCATCGGTCTGTATAAAATTCTCGATACTCAATCCCTGACGATCCTGAATAATATTTATATCCCGTCCCAGCGCGCTGACAATTCCCGCTGTAACCGTAAAATTTAATTCCAGCGGACTGCCGATCGCTAAAACCCATTCACCAACCTGTAACTGGTCGGAATTACCCAGAATGGCAATGGGCAGATCTTTGGCCTCTATTTTTATCAGAGCCACATCCGTAGTCGGATCGGTACCGATCACTTTAGCTTTATATTCTTCTTCATCAACCAGGCGGACGGTGAGTTCATCCACATCTTTGATCACATGAGTATTGGTCAGGATATAGCCGTCTTTACTGATGATGATACCGGAGCCCAGCCCGCCTTGCTGATACTCCTGTTCTTCTGCTCCCTGCTGATCCTGCTGCTCATTTTCGAATCCGAACTCCCGGAAAAAGCGATGCCAGGGATTAGCCGGTACTTTGATATTTTTGGTAGTATAGATGGTGACAATCGACGGCCGGACTTTTTTAACTACTTCGACAAAAGCAGTATTGGGATTAAAGTCCTTGACTGTTGCCGTTTGATCGTCTCCAGTACCGGTTTGCAGCGCTGTATTTTCGACATAAATTGTTCCCGAGCCTTTGCCACCAAGCGCATGACTTTTACTATCAAGATTCAGGCCGAAAGTCAGCAGCACGCCGACCAGAACTCCCATGGCGATGAATCCCAGCACAGCGGGCCAGCTGAATTTAAATTTTGACATATTTTACTCTCCTTTGTTTTTTAATCGCGAGAACTTCTTAGCAAAACCAGGCGCAGCAGATGAATCATAGCCATGGCCGTGGCGGCTACATAAGTTAACGCCGCAGCGTTTAAAACTTTGCGTGCACCAGCGGTCTCTTCCTGCACCAGCATGCCATTATCACCCAGCATGTTCAAAGCCCGGTTGCTGGCATTATACTCGACCGGCAAGGTAACAAAATGGAAAATAACCACACCGGCAAATAAGATAATGCCCAGATCCATAAGCAGGGGCGTATTTAAAAACAGGCCCAGCAGAAATAACGGGAAAGCGGCCCAGGAGCCGATATTGGTCGCCGGCAGGATCGAATTCCGCAACTTCAGCGGGATATAATCCTTATGATGCTGGACCACATGTCCGACTTCATGAGCAGCCACAGCCAGAGCGGCCAGGGAACGGCTGTTATAATTCTCTTCTGAGAGGCGCAGCTTCTTAGCCCGCGGATCATAATGATCCGTCAGTTTACCGGCTACAGTTTCTATTCCAACATCGGAGATGCCATTACTGCGCAATAAGAATTCGGCTGCCTTGTAACCGGTCACCCCCTGTATCGAGGCAATTTTACTATACTTTGCATAAGCACTGGAGACCTTCCATTGAGCATATAAAGCCAGCAAAAAAGCCGGGATCAATAACAGGAAAGTCGGATCATTGAATTGAAAAGGCATTGTTTATACTCCTTTTTATTGTTGATTATAACGCATTCTGTAAAATTTTGTTCAATATATTTTTCATATTCTGCTGATTAATAAAAAAGGGACATGCAGATGTCCCTTGTATTTTAAGTGCTGGAGGCGGGACTTGAACCCGCATGCTCGGTTGAGCGCTACCCCCTCAAGATAGTGTGTCTACCAAATTCCACCACTCCAGCCTTTAGCGAACAGAATCACCGGGCGCCGATTGAAGCGGTGCCATCGGCACATCCGTCGCCGGCAAACTTGGCTGTTCCGTGGCTTGTTGTTGGATGATACTCTGTCGTTGAACTTCGCTTTCTTGTTTATAAAAATATCCGATCACCAGGCATAACGACATATATACAAACGCCAGTATGGCCGTCGTTTTACTTAAGAAGGTTGCTGCCCCTCTTCCGCCAAAAACGGCACTGGAACCCATTCCACCGAACGTACCTGCCAGACCCCGGCCTTTTCCCGCCTGTAACAGGATCACCACAATCATCAAAAAACAGGTTAAAATGAATAAAATAACCAGAAACGTGACCATTCATACTCCTTTAAGTTAAAGCCTGTTAAATTACTAAGCAGGATATGATTTTTCAACTGTTTTTTAGTTATCTGGCCGGGATCACGATCAACTGGTGCTTTCCGCTGCTTTGATGATTTCCAGGAATGAATCTGCCTGCAGGCAGGCACCGCCGACCAGTGCTCCGTCAATATCCGCTTGTTTCAACAGATCCAGGGCGTTATTAGGTTTAACACTCCCACCGTACTGAATAGTTATTGCCTGGGCAGTGCCCTGGTCATACAGCGAAGTCAGGCGGCCGCGAATGAATTCATGCACCTCCTGAGCCTGGTCCGGTGTGGCATTTTTACCGGTACCGATTGCCCAGACCGGTTCATAAGCAAAAACCAGACGATTCACCTGGGCCGCAGTCAATCCGGAAAGTCCCTGGTCAAGTCTGTTGAGCAACTATCTCCTTGGTGATCCCCTTTTCACGCTGTTCCAGTGTTTCCCCGACGCAGACGATGGGAGTTAAGCCCTGTCCCAGGGCGGCTACAATTTTTCGCCGGACCTTATCATCGGTCTCGCCAAAATATTGCCGGCGTTCAGAATGGCCGAGAATCACATAAGCTGCGCCTGCCGATTTGATCATGCCCGCGGAGATTTCACCGGTAAAGGCCCCCTCTTTTTCCCAGTGAATATTCTGGGCGCCCAGGGCAATCGGAGTCCCTTTCAATAAATTTGATACTTCCACCAGGGCCGTGGCGGGAGGACACACTACTACTTTTGTCTTTTTAATTACCGCGCTGTTTAATTTCAAAGCTGATATCAGTTGTTTGGCTTCTTCATTGGTCTTGTACATCTTCCAATTGCCGGCAATAATCTTTTTTCTCATGTTACCTTCCTCTTTGATCTTTGATTCAAATATTTACCATACTGCCATCTGATGGTGACGAATCTTTTCTCCTGGCAAAGATTTTTCTCTCTCCGCTCGTCAGAATGACATGATCGCATGATCAATCCGTTAAAATCAAAAATGTATTACTTCTCGGACAGGGCTGCGATACCGGGTAATACTTTTCCTTCCAGGAATTCCAATGAAGCGCCGCCGCCGGTGGAAATATGGGTAATGTTCTTATCCAGGCCAAAATCGCTGACCGCGGCAGCAGAATCACCGCCACCGACCACCGTAACCGCACCACGGCCGGTGGCATCGGCCAAAGCCTGGGCAATCTTTTTAGTACCATTCGCAAAATTGGGCATTTCGAATGCGCCCATCGGTCCATTCCAGACGATGGTTTTAGCCTGTTGTATCTGTTTTACAAAGACATCAATGGTAAGCGGTCCGATATCCAGACCCATCCAGCCCGGTTCGATCTGCTCAACGGCCACGGTTTTACGCCGGGCGTTATTATCAAAGGCATCGGCGATCACCACGTCCTGCGGCAAATACAGGGCAATTTTCTTTTGTTTGGCTTCGGCCAGAATGGCCTTGGCCATTTCAATGCGGTCCTCTTCCAGCAAAGATTTGCCTATCTCCAGTCCCTGAGCTTTGTAAAAGGTAAAAATCATGCCGCCGCCAAGCAGAATTCCATCTACTTTTGCAAATAGATTCTTGATGACATCGATCTTACCCGATATTTTTGCTCCGCCCAGGACAGCCAGCAGGGGACGTTTTGGTTTATTAACCGCTTCATCCAGGTATTTTAATTCTTTCTGGATCAGATAACCGGCTACGTTCTCTTTGAAATAGTGGGTCACACCTTCCGTTGAAGCATGAGCACGGTGCGCTGTACCGAATGCATCGTTTACGAACAAATCGCAACCCTGGGCCAGTGCCTTGGCGAAAGCAGGTTCATTTTTTTCTTCTTCTTTATGAAAACGCAAATTTTCCAGCAGCAATACTTCACCCGGTCGAAGATCTTTTTTTAATTGCTCGACCTCGGCCCCAATGCAGTCGGTTGCCATTTTTACGGGTTGTGCCAGCAACTCTCCCAGGCGCCTGGCCACCGGCTTTAAACTGAATTCAGGCGCCGGTCCGCCTTTGGGCCGGCCCAGATGAGAACAAAGAATCAATGCGGCTTTTTCATTCAGTATTTTTTTAATGGAAGGCAAAGATTCCGTGATGCGCCGGTCATCGGTAATTTCCAGTTTTTCATTAAGCGGAACATTGAAATCACAACGCATCAGTACTTTCTTATTTTTTAATACTGCATCGTCAATTGTTTTTTTAGCCATAACTATATTCTCCGTAAAAAAAGGACTGCCGCAGACAGTCCCGTTGCCTGATTTATTTATTACATCTTAGCCATCTTTTTGAGCAGATCGACCGTCCGGCAGGAATAACCCCATTCATTATCATACCAGGAGAAAACCTTTACCAGATTATCGCCCATCACGGCGGTGGACTTTGCATCGAAGATACTGGAATTGGGATTACCGACGACATCGACCGAGACGATCGGATCTTCACAATATTCGACGATTCCTTTCATTGCGCCTTCAGCCGCTTTTTTGACTGCCTGGTTTATTTCTTCTGCCGTTACTTTTTTCTTCACTTCAGCTACCAGGTCAACCAGGGATCCGTCGCTCACCGGGACACGAATGGAAACGCCATCGAGTTTTCCTTTTAAATCGGGAATAACCTTGCCTACCGCCCTGGCAGCGCCGGTAGTCGTCGGAATCATGCTGACGGCAGCGGCGCGGGCCCGGCGCAGATCTTTATGCGGAAGGTCGAGCAACATCTGATCGTTGGTATAGGCATGTATTGTTGTCATCCAGCCGCGGACAATTCCGAAATTATCGTGGAGTATCTTAACAATCGGTGCCAGGCAATTGGTGGTACAGGAAGCGTTGGAAACGATTTTATCGGTAGCTTTCAGGGCATTATCGTTAACTCCGAATACGATCGTATTATCGATCTCGTCTTTTGCCGGAACAGTCAGGAGTACTTTTTTTGCTCCGCCCTTCAGGTGATTTTCCAGTTTGGCCCGGTCACGGAAAACGCCGGTCGATTCCACCACGATATCAACTCCCATATCCTTCCAGGGTAGTTTTGCCGGATCTTTCTCCGCTAATACTTTCACCGATCTCTTACCAGCTACCAGTACGTTATCTTTCACGCTTACATTAACCGGATAGCGGCCATGAACCGAATCATATTTTAACAAATAGCCAAGTGTTGCCGCATCGGTCAAATCGTTAACGGCTACAAATTCTATCTCCTCATCATTCTGGGCTGCTTTAAAAACCAGACGACCAATCCTGCCGAATCCGTTAATAGCTACACGTATACTCATATGGTTACTCCTTTTTTTAACCCTTTAATTTGTCTAGATTTGAAATAAGTTCAAAATTTACTGAATAGCATTTTTTTTGTCAAGTCTGGTTGTAATACATTTTTATCCACCGGCAATTATATTTTGTATGTATATTACATATTGTACTTATACGTGCAAAAATCGTATATTACAAAAATGTGAATAAAACTCCCAATGGAGGTAGTTCGTATGCTTACAATCATCAGCAGAGGTTTGATAATTCTGGCGATTTTGATGTTTTTTGCCTGCGGCGGTAAAAAAGGGGTGGTGGCTGAAGGGGATGACGCAAATTTAATGCTGGAAAAAGCGGAAAAACTCTATCAGCAACAAGAATATGATCAGACCATGCAGTATTGCCAATACATCCTGGACAATTTTCCGACCACCGATCTGCATATTGATACGCAACTATTGATGGCCCGGACCCTGGGCTCCCAGGAAAAGTTTGAAGAGCAGATGGATCTCTTATTGCGTGTACTGAAAGAGAATATTATTCCCGAACGTATCCCCCAGGTTTATATTCAAATCGGTGAATTCTACGAACATGCGGCCCGCTGGAATCCGGGAAATGTCACCAGTGATACCCTGGACCTGGAACAGGCGGTAAAATATTATCGCAGGGCTGTTTCCTATCCTAACAGTCAAGACCGGACTGCTAAAGCCGCGGCGCTTTACCGTATCGGCCTGTTAAACGCCAAAATCAACGCCCTGGATATGGCTAAAAACGCTTATCAGCAGATAATCGATATTTACCCTGAATCACCCTATAGTATTCTGGCCAAAACCAAATTGCTTGATCCGACTAATACCGAGGAACTGGCCTTACCCAAGCCGATCAGCGGCGCCTCCGGACAAACCAGCGGCACTCAGCCCGACACAAGCGGCGATGAGCAATTGAAAGATATAATTGCTCCGTCCGTATCCGACAGTACTCAGATTAAGGCCCTCCCGGAAGACCTGGAAAAACCGGTTTATTCGGATAGTACGCAAAGTTATTAAGCAAGTTCAAGAAATAATCAGCGCTTGGCTTAAGCAAGTGCTCCGTGGCATTTCTTATATTTTTTACCGCTGCCGCAGGGACAGGGATCGTTACGGCCTACCTTCTGCCCGACCTTGACCGGCTGCATTTTTTGTGATCTTTCGTGCGAGGCTTTCTGGATATCCGATTCTTCAGCGTTGTCAAAACCCATATTTACCGCACTCTGATGCACTGTGCGCAGTGGCAGTGTGGTTAAACGATGCGGCTGGGCCGGTTGTTCTTCGGCTACCTGAAATTTCCACAATATATTTAAAGTATTTTCGTTGATCCGGTCAATCAGGCTTTCAAACATCAGATAAGCTTCGCGTTTGTATTCAATCAAGGGATCTTTTTGTCCATAAGCCCGTAAATGGATACCTTCTTTCATCATATCCATTTCGTACAGATGATCTTTCCATTCATCATCGATTACCCGCAGAAGCAGGAATCGCTCAAAAACGCGCATTCTTTCGGAACCGATACGGCTTTCTTTTATATTATAGAAATTCATTGCGCTATTTTTAATCTCTTCGGCCAGTTGCTCGCGGTCCAGAGAATACAATTCCGATTTGATTTTTTTTGCATCGACCGGTATGACAGCGCTGATCGATTCCAGAAAACCATCGATATGCCAGTCTTCCGCGTGTGCTCTGGGATCGATAAATTCATCGACCCGGTTATGTATAAAATCATCCAGTAACTGCAGCAGATTCTGTTTGGGATCTTCACCCCGCAGAGCGACTGAGCGGCGGTGATAGATGATCTCGCGTTGTTGATTCATGACATTATCATATTCCAGCAGGCGTTTACGAATGGCAAAATTCTGCTCCTCCACCCGTTTTTGTGCTTTTTCGATGGAACGGGTGATCAGCGGATGAACGATCATCTCCCCTTCCTGGGCACCCAGACGATTCATAATCGCAGCTATGCGTTCCGAACCGAATAAGCGCATCAGGTCATCTTCCAGGCACAGAAAAAACCTTGAGGATCCCGGATCACCCTGCCGTCCCGACCGTCCGCGCAATTGCCGGTCGATACGCCGCGCCTCATGCCGTTCAGTACCGATAATATGCAGGCCGCAGGGCATATTTGCTTCGCACTGCTTCAGATCAATATCCGCCGGGGGCGAGACGCCGTCCTCCCGCAGCAGAAAACAGCCTCTCTGACAATAGACCACCTGCCGGGCCAGTTTGATATCGGTGCCACGGCCGGCCATATTGGTGGCGATAGTCACGGCACCGGGTTGTCCGGCAAAGCGGACAATTTCTGCTTCCTGTTTATGGTACTTGGCATTGAGCACATTATGCTTGATCCCTTTGCGTTTCAGCATGCGGCTCAATGTTTCCGAAACCTCAACCGATATGGTGCCCACCAGCACCGGTCGTTCGACCTTATTCATGCGTTCGATTTCATCGATCACTGCATTATACTTTTCCCGCTTGGTACGGTAGATCAAATCATTATAATCGATCCGGCGCACCGCTTCGTTGGTCGGAATTACCACCACATCCAGTTTATAAATATCCCAGAATTCAGAAGCTTCGGTTTCGGCGGTTCCGGTCATACCGGCCAATTTTTTATACATGCGGAAATAATTCTGCAAGGTGATGGTAGCCAGAGTCTGAGTTTCCCGCTCAATCTTTACGTTTTCCTTGGCTTCAATCGCCTGATGCAGACCATCGCTGTAGCGGCGGCCATGCAAAATCCGGCCGGTGAATTCATCGACGATCAGCACCTTACCGTCGGTGACAACATATTCCACATCTTTTTCATAAAGGGTATAGGCCCGCAGCAACTGTGATATATTCTGCAATTTTTCGCTGCGATCGGCGAAGACCTGCTGGATATTCGTCTTTTTCTCGAATTTTTGCTGTTCGCTCAGAGCGGGATCATGTTCGATTTTGGCAATTTCCTCACCGAGATCGGGGATCAAAAACATTTCCGGTTCCTGCGGCGAAAGATCGGTGCGGCCTTTCTCGGTTAAATCAAGTACATGGTTCTTTTCATCTACGGTATAATACAATTCGCCAAAGTAGTGTTCGTCGGAGGTTTTATTCTGCCCCTTGTCCCGCAGGTAAGCATTTTCGACTTCCTGTACCAGTTTTTTATTGGATGGATCCTGATATATTTTTAACAGCCTTTTATGCTTGGGAGCTCCTTTTTCGGCAATAAAAAATTTTTCACCGGCGGCAAAAGTTTCTCCCTTGGCCAGCAGTTCCTCACCTTCGGAGATCAGTTGCGTGACGAATTTTATTTGTCTGGCTACCAGTTTTTCCACCGGTGGTTTCATTTCGCCGAAGCGCTGCGTAGACACGCTGACCGGTCCGGAAATGATCAATGGCGTACGCGCTTCGTCAACCAGGATGTTGTCGACCTCATCGACGATCGCATAATGATGTCCCCGCACCTGTACGATATCATCAACGGATCCGGCCATATTATCGCGCAGATAATCAAAACCGAATTCATTGTTGGTTCCATAGGTAATGTCGGCATTATAGGCTTCCCGTCGCTGCTCCGGCGTCATTTCATTCAATATCACACCGACCGACAGGCCCAGATACCGGTAAACTTCGCCCATCCACTCGGCATCGCGCTGAGCCAGGTAATCATTGACGGTGACCAGGTGCACCCCCTGGCCTTCCAGGGCGTTCAAATAAACGGGCAAGGTGGCTACCAGTGTTTTTCCTTCGCCGGTGGCCATTTCGGCAATTTTACCCTGGTGCAGGACAACTCCACCGATCAACTGCACATCATAAGGCACCATATCCCAGGTTTGATCCTGCCCCACAACTTTCCAGGTCTGACCCAACAGCCTGCGGCAGGCTTCTTTTACCGCCGCGAAAGCTTCGGGTAATATTTCATCCAGGGTTTCGCCATTGCTCAACCGTTCCTTAAATTCCCCGGTCTTGGCCTGCAATTCCCCGCTGGTCAGTTTTGTATATTCTTCACCGAAACCTTTGATCTCGTCGACCAATGGTTCAAGTTTTTTACGATCGCGGTCGTGTTTACTACCGAAAATTTTAGTCAGAATATCCAAAAACATAACAGAACCTCATCAATAACCGTTAAGCAGCCGATCGCCCAGGAACAGCGGTAAACCCGCCTTAATTATTTTATCCCTGGTTAAGGCAGCATCATAATCCAAACGGATGTATTCCAGTTGACCCGTATCAGAATTATAAACGCAGAAACAGGTCTTTGAGTTTCCATCCCGTGGTTGTCCGACGCTGCCGACATTGACGATATATTTATCCTGCTCGTTCAGTACGAACTTTTGTGCCTTGATTAATCCCTCATTTTTTGAAAAAATAACCGGGAAATGTGAATGCCCGATAAAGCAGACATTCTGAGTAAAAGCCTCGAATTCCTCCCGGGCATCCTGTTCAGTCAGAACATAATGCCACAAGGGCGGATTCGCCGGAGTGGCATGCACCAATAATATTTTATCATCCTGCCAGGTAAAATCCAGCGATGATATAAAATTCCTGCTGCTGGCGGATAAGATACTGAAGGTCCAATAGGTGGACAGTTTGGCATAATCATTAAAGTAATTAACACTGGTTTGACCGATAGCCGCATGATCGTGATTCCCCATCACCACTTTTGAACAGGATTGTGCCACCAGCTCCAGGCACTCATTGGGATTTGCTCCGTAACCGACCATGTCCCCCAGGCAATAGATCTGGTCGATGCCGTTTTCCCGCAGATATTGCAGTACTACCTGCAGCGCCTCTAAATTACCATGGATATCGGATATGATACCTATGCGCATAAATTTTTAAGGTTTATACAGTTTTGAGATCAGGCCCCGGCCGGTTTTTTTGATGCGCTGCTCACCGGACAATTTTTTAAACAGGGCATCCAGCAAGCCATTAACAAATTTACCGCTGGCTGACGTACTGTATTTTTTTGCCAATTCTATCGCTTCGTTGATAGAAACCTCAGGAGGAATTTCGGTAAAATAGAGAAATTCCACCAGAGCCATACGCAGTACCACTTTATCCAGCATAGCTACCCGTTTCAAATCCCAGTTCTTTAAAAGCAGCGATATTTCGTCGTCAATCTCCTGCTTATGCTCATGATAAAGCGAAACCATTTGCTGGACATAGGCGGTACACTGGATATGAGCGCTTTGCTCCAGGCGGGTTAACTGCTCCGACCAGGGATCCGGATTGAATTCACAGGCAAATAAAACCCGCAAAACAAATTCTCTTTCACGGCTGCGGTTGATATGTTTTTGTTCCAATGTATATTTTTACTCACACTATTTAATTTAAAAGTTAACTGAATTTATATGCCTGGCGGCCGTGCACCCCTTACTCCTCAGCGTCGCGCGATCCTTCCTTGGCATAGGCATTAATGATATCCTTGACCAGTTTATGGCGTACCACATCGGCTGAATCCAGATAGACAAATTTGATCCCGGAGATTCCCTGCAAAATTTTCTGAATACCCAGCAGTCCGGCTTCCTTGGTTTTGGGCAGATCGATCTGGGTTATATCGCCATTGACAATACATTTCGAATTAACACCCAGCCGGGTTAAGAACATTTTCATCTGCATAAAGGTACAATTCTGCCCCTCGTCCAGTAATACAAATGCATTATTCAAAGTGCGCCCGCGCATATAGGCCAGCGGTATTACTTCGATTATGCCCTGATCCATTTGTTTACGCAACACCGGCATGGCCACGATATTTTCCAGCGCATCGTACAAGGGGGTCAGGTAAGGATTAATCTTCTCACGGTAGTCGCCCGGCAGATAGCCCAGATTTTCACCTGCTTCTACGGCAGGCCTGGCCAGGATTATCTTATTTACTCTTTTCTTGTTAAGATAGGCGACCGCCATGGCCACGGCCAGGTATGTTTTACCGGTACCGGCCGGACCGATACAGAATACTATATCGTTTTCTTCAACCGCCTGGCAGTATTGCTGCTGTCCGGCAGTGCTTGGCTTCACGTTACCCCCTGCCGTGTAAAGTACCACAGAATTCTGATCAGTCTCCGGACGCGTGACCGCCAGACCCACCTGATCAGATTCCCCTTTAATAATCTGTATTAAGGTCAACAGGTCGGTGCGACTGAGATTCTTATTACGGTTAATAATAAGAACCAGTTCACGCAACAACTCTTCCACCTGTTGCACTTCGGCTCCAGGGCCGACCAGTTTAATTACATTTCCCCGGCCCAATAATGAAACCTTAAAATATTTCTCAATGATTTTTAAATTACGGTCATTGGCGCCATAGAACAGCAGCGGATCGGTATCCGGCAGAACAAATTCTGTTTCAATTTCTTCAGGATCGGTCGACAATTACTTCCTCCGCGTACTGCAATTACTATAATGAAAAGAGCTCTTAATCAACCGATTAAGAGCTCTTTCGATTAAATAATTATGTATCAGTAGCTAAACGAACATGCACAATTATTTGGGAACCTGCAACACCTGCCATGGATAAATTAAATTAGGATCTTCAACGATATCTTTGTTGGCTTCATAGAGTCTTTGCCATTTGAAGGTGCTGCCGTATACATTCGAGAGACCGGCGATTTTAGCCAGGAAATCACCTCTGGCCACCAGGTATTCATTGGGACCCACATCGCGGGGAATGCGGAAAGTCTGAGCCGGATAAATCAGATCCGGATTCTTAATCAGGTCTTTATTGGATGTATAGATTCTCATCCAGGCATAAGGATCACTGTACATTTCCTTCATACCGGCAATTTTCCACAGATAATCACCGCGCACGACAGAATAGGTGTCCGGAACAGCCGGTTTGCCTTTTTCTTCCGCCTGTTTAATCAAACTTTCTACCGCATCGAGGGCCGCCATATTTTCGGACAATAGCGCCAGATTCTCACCGCGCATTTGGGCTAAGCGGTCTTTCAATGCTTTTGCTTCATCCTTACGGCGGTAAATCTCTTCCGGGGACAGGCTCAGAAATGCGCTGGCATCGGAGCGTAATTGAGCAACCTGTTTCTTATAAGCATCGGCTGCATCTTTTGTAGTTCCCAGTGCTGCATAAATTTCACCCCAGGTGGCATCTATTGATGCCTGGGTTTCATCGTTGCATTTCTTGCCAACTTCGATCCGTTGATCTTCCAGAACGATGGCATCCTGTGCTGCTTTTATCTTTCCCTGCCATTCCGCCAATAACTGATTATATTCATCCATCTTCATTTCTTCATAATTATAAGATTGGGCAAAAATGGTGGAAGAGAGAGTTAGCAATGCCATCAGAGTCAGGTATAAAACAGATTTCGTTACTTTCATCTTTATGCCTCCTAAAATTTTCTAATTAAATTTTTACTTTCCAGCCGTTTTCGCTGCCAATCTCTGCTGTACTAAGTCTTTTTCCGCTTTTACTTTTTCCAGTTCAGCTTTCTTGGCCGCACACTGAGATTCCAGGGTACTGGCTTCTTGTTTCTTACTGGCCAGGGTTTGCTCAGCCGATTGCGCAGCCGCCTTGGCTTCTTCCAGGGCTTTGATCTGTTCTTCATCGGGATGTGATGTACAGCCCGCCAGCCATCCGAATACAATCAAAATTGGAACAACCATCTTCAACTTACTCACTAATATTTTCATATGCCAAGCCTCCTTGAATGTGGGATTATATAGAGTAAAAGAAACTTTTTAAAAGTAATAAATATCATTTTATATGTCAAGTTAAATCATATAAAATTATCGTCTTAAACCTGCAAATACTTAAATAAATACTTCAATTTTATAATATTTATAAATCCATTATTACTCTTTATTTAACAGGCACAATCCTAATTCTTTTAACTGGTCAGGATCGACAGAATCAGGTGCACCATCCATCAGGGACATCGCCGAGGCGGTCTTGGGAAAAGCGATGACCTCCCGAAGGGAGGCAGATTTAGTCAATAGCATCACCAGCCGGTCAAAACCGAAAGCGATACCGCCATGCGGCGGCGCCCCGTATTGCAGCGCTTTAAGCAGGAATCCGAATTTCTGCTCTGCTTCCTGATCCGGAATATTCAGCATGCGGAAAACACGTTTTTGAATTTCGGCATTATAAATTCTGATACTGCCACCGGCGATTTCCGTTCCGTTCAGCACCAGGTCGTAAGCCCGGGCTTTAACCTGCTGCGGCGCACTCTCCAGTTTATCCAGATCGACCGGCTTTGGTGAAGTAAAGGGATGATGCCGGGCCATCCAGCGCTTTTCTTTTTCGTCGAATTCCAGCATGGGAAAATCGACCACCCACAACCAGCGGTCCTGGTCCGTTTTGATTAAGTCCAGGTCAGAGCCCAGCCGCAGGCGCAGTTCCCCCATAGTCAGCAGGGTTTTTTCATAAGCACCGGCCAGGATAAAAATAATCCCCTCTTTTATATCACCGCAAGCCGCGGCCAGGGCGCTTTTTTCTTCAGGTTGCAGGTATTTAGTTACCGATCCTTCCACCTCGGTGCCATGCAGGCGCAACCAGATCAATCCGGCCGCACCTAAACTTTTAACATATTCTGTATACTGATCGATCATTTTACGGGTCAATCGTCCGGAATCAGCCAGGGCAATACCGGCCACAATCCCATCCGCACCCCCGTGGAGGACCACATCAGCCAGGGCTTTAAAACCGGTATTTTTGAAAATTCCGGTCAGATTCTTTATGCGCAAATCGAAGCGCAGATCGGGCTTGTCGCTGCCGTATTCGAGCAAGGCCTGGTCATAGTTCATGACCGGAAAATTCTGATCATCCAGATTTTGTTTCAGCAGCTCCGCATAGATCCGCCTGACCAGGTTTTCGGCCACCTGCATGACATCGTGCTCTTCGACGAATGACATCTCGATATCGATCTGGGTGAACTCCGGCTGGCGGTCTTTACGCAAGTCTTCATCACGAAAACATTTGACGATCTGAAAATAGCGGTCAAATCCGGCTACCATCAGGATCTGCTTATAGGTTTGCGGAGATTGCGGCAGGGCATAAAATTTACCCTTGTAATTCCGGCTGGGCACCAGAAAATCACGCGCCCCCTCCGGCGTGCTTTTCATCAGATACGGGGTTTCAATCTCCACAAAATCATGACTATGCATATAATCCCGGACTACCTGATACAGGCGGCTGCGAAACACCAGGTTGGACTGCAGTTTGCTCCGGCGCAGATCCAGATAACGGTATTGCAGTTTCAATTCTTCATTAATTTCAATTTCGTCGCTGATTTCAAAGGGAGGGGTTTTTGCTGCATTCAGACACTTCTAATTTTTGGACTACCACCTCAATCTCACCGGTGACTCATATTCTTATTTACATTGCCGGCCGGGCGGAGACTGACCAGCCCTTCGATCATGATCACAAATTCCGTGCGGAGATTTCCGGCCTGTTCATAAATCTCAGCATTTATTTCCGGATTAAAAACTATCTGGGTCAGGCCATAACGGTCACGCAGATCGATAAAAATAAGTCCGCCGTGATCACGCCAGCTTTTAACCCAACCTTTCAGGCAAACTTCTTTACCCTTATCTTTTGCCGACAATTCCCCGCAGGTATGCGTTCTTGATTTCATCCTGATGATTTTCCCGTATGGTTTATGAATGGGTCAAGCAATATAATGAGAATATATCAATACGTCAATTAATATAACCCTCCCCATCCCCCTCCCTTATATATAAGGGAGGGGGAAGGGGGTGGGTCAAAAATAAAAAACCGTACGGGCGCGATTGCCCATACGGTTATAAAATCGTACATGTAATAGCGCGGTTACCGCGCCCTTATCTATATCACCCAAATATATATTTCTGCCGTACCGTCACATCACCCTCGGCCTGGCCGATCGGCTTGAAACGCCAGCCGCGTACACGGCTGATGATGCAACTCTCCACCGTCTTGTTCTGCAACGATGACTGGGTCACCCGCGCCGTGCCTACCCGGCCGTCATACCCGATAATAAATTCAATCAGGATATCGCCCTTCAGATTCGGATTCAACTTCGCTTCCCGCTTGTAGCAGTACTCAACAGCATCGTTATGCGTATTGATCGTCCGCGATATCTCCTCGCCGCTGCGGTTGGCTGCCTTGGTACCCGTTCCCGTTACCCGCGCCGCATCCAGCGTCATCTGGATCGTGCCCTTGCGCCCGACGCTCGCCGAGCCCGCCGAGCCGATCCCCGACAGCAGTTCACCTACATCCGCCGACCCGGTCGCCCGGCCGCCGCCGACACTGCCCACACGCGTACGCTGGCCGCTGGAGGTCGCCGTGGCCAATCCACCGACGCCCGATAATACATCTTCCAGGTTGCCCGCGCCCAGATCCGCTGCCGCCGGCATCACCCAATACATCCGCCACCGCATCACCGCTGCCGCTGCCGCCGCCGGCCGAAAGTACGCCCAGTACCCCCGTCCCGGCTATCTGCGATTCCATCGCCCGGCGTGCTGCCCCGCGGGCTGCCGCTGCCGCCCGGCGCTCTTCCGCTACCTCGCGGGCCGAAGCACCTCCGCCGGCTTCACCAGCCCGGCCCTGGTACCGCTGACGCACGTTCATCCACCTTCTGCTCCTCTTCCTCTTCACCCATCCCTAACTCATCAGTCTTCTCTTCTTCCGCGATCATCTCGTCCGTCACCAGCGCCGCCTGGTAAAACTTCTCTAAATAGCGCTGACGAGCCTGCTCATCCAACTTCGCTGTATCATATTTAATGGAGGCTAAGGTGAATACTATCCCGTATACAACAACCAGAGCAACAATTAATATAATGTAAAACCGCCGGTCCAAATCCTGCAAAATATGACGCTCAAACTCCGGAGGAAATGCTGTGATTTGATAACCGCCTCCCCTTGCTGCGGCGGCACCCGCTGCGCCCTGGCCTCTTGGACTCATATTTTTCTGATCCATCCCAAACCTTTTAATTTATAATTGAAGTTTTCCTTAGTACCTAGTTTAAATCCGGGACAGTTATACCTTTTCTTTACTGCCCTGTACTGTCAATAAACGCATCTTGTAAAATTCCGTTTTACTGCAGGTAAATAATACTTTGAATAAGACATCAAACGTAATTTCCTTATCAGCCTGAATGATCACTTCATTGGCAAAAGGCCTGCCGGTTTCGATCTCCAGTTGTTTTTCCTTTTTGGCATATTCAGCCAGTTTCGTCTGCAATTGCGGAATCATAATCTGGTCCTTTTTAACATCTGTCAGGCGCAGAATCGGTATCTCATTGACCAGTACCATATCTTTAGCTACAGCGATATTTAATTCCTTCTTAGGCTTAATGGTCCGGTCGGATACCGGTAATTTCAGACTGGCGCTCTGACTGGCCATCAAACCTTGAGTAGAAAATGATTTGAGCAGAAACAACAGCAAGATGGTCATCATATCCATCATTGAATTCAGGTTCAGAGAACCTTCAATCGCCGTTTTATGCTTTTTAGATTTAGATGGTTGAAAAGCCATATCTCTTATACCTCACTTACATAATTACCTGGCCAAAATTGACCTGCGGAAATAAAGGAACAAGATTGCCGCGGTCATCCTTGTACTTGGCCGTATAATCCAATACATCAATGATAGTTTGATAATCAATATCGGCGCCAGCGGTGATAACGATCAAATCTTTATCTTTAAATCCCTGAGCCTCGATCAATTTTTTCAATTCAACTAATTTTTTATTCAGCATGGGAAAATCATACTTGCCATTTGCCCCAACCGGAATCGTCGGCCCTGATCCGGTTTCACCGGCCATAATTGCCGAGGCCGTGGCCAGGCTGAATCCGCCTCTGGTTATGGCTAGTTTTAATCCCAATTTCTTGCCCTGTTCCTGCTGTGGAGTAGATTCACTGGTCGAACCGCCTCCTGATGTCGGCGGTAAATCGATCTCGACCACTGAAAACTTTACCAGTTCCGCTCCCGACAGCAGAATAGGGATCAGACACACCATCAGATTCATGACCGGCCTGATTTCCAGTTCCCCCTGGATGGGCATTGCCTTTCTACGTAGTGAGGGTTTAAAGGCCATAAATTAACCTCGATTCTATAATCTCGTTATTATCTGTTACCGGTAATTAAGTTAATTAGTTTCACCAGGTGTTCATCCATTTCATCGATGATCCTGGTGGTCTGATTGACCAGGTAAGTATAGATAATCAGAGTCGGAATAGCCACGGTCAATCCCCAGATAGTCGTCTGCATGGCAGCGGAAATACCGGCAGCCAGGTAGCGGTTCTTTTCGGCTTCCGGGATACCTTCACTACCGACAGCCGTAAAAGATACGATCAGACCGTAGATAGTACCCATCAGTCCGGTCAGGGTCGCGACGTTGGCCAGCATGGCCAGGTAACTGGTTCTTTTCTGCAATTTAGGAATAATTTCCAGGGTGGCTTCATCGACTGCATTCTGAATGGCGCGGAAATCAAGCGCTTCGCTTTCAATGGCCCGTTTGAGTGCCCGCAATACCACGTACGGCAGAGCTTTCTCCTTGCCTTTATCGCACAGAGCAATAGCCCGGTCCATATTTCCGCCGGCTACCAGTTTTCTGATTTCAGCCATGAATTTATCGGCATTGACATTAGACTTGACCATGATAAAATAGAACCGTTCAATCGCGATAGCGATACATATTGCACCGAACAAAGCAATGATGTACATATAGAAAGAACCCAAACTGCCAAATAGAAATGAATTACCGAATTCTTTTAAGAAAACTTCCATAAAAATTACCTCCTAATGAGTTTATTGCCCCTAGTATCGAGATTTTGAAATTGTTTTTTCTATATTTATTCTTTCAATCTGATCATCATTTAACGGCCGGCCGATGATAATAATTTTTTCGCCTTTGCCCAGTAACTCCGGCATGAACGAACGCTCCAGGTTAATATTTTCAAACTCCGGCTTGATCCGGTCAGCGATAATATTAACCCGCGGCCGCTCCGGTTCCGCTTTAATAATCACCGCCTCGCCGGTTAAATCCACCACGCTGCCCCCTGTCTGTGGTGCCCGTGTACGGGTTGAATCGGTGCTCTGGGCTAAAAGATTTTCTGCCATCAATATTAGTAATAAAGTTATTAAAATTCTATATATTTTTCGACTCATTTTTCCAAACCTTTAATTATTAATTGAGATACGATTTTTATTTAAGGTATTAACTTTCTTGAGAATTTGCGGATCGATATTCAGTTGTTGCATCCTGGTCGCTTGCTTCGACAGAGGCCATGATATCCAGCGGGATCAGCTCAAGGTGACTATACAATTTGACCCCTCCTGCCGTCCCGTCTGTATCGATCACGTGCAGGGCAAATACATTTTCTCCGGGTTTAAGATATGGTTGAATGACCGGGAAATCGACCGAATCCAGAACCGTAAAATTATCAGCGACATCATCGAGAATGTACTGCTCATTGATAAACAATCGCATGATCATTATCGGCGGTCAGGTAAATCATACCGGTGACACCCGTACCGTTCAGGTTTACCTTTTTCCTGAAATAAACCTGAACCGTATCTGTCTGCCTGGCTACTCCCGCCTCCTCGGAAAATTGCGGTCCGGCCAGAGAAGTTGAATCCAGCAGCAGCGCACTGCTGTCTCCCGGTACAGCTGCAGTTGAATCTCCGCCCATCCCGCTGTCTGCCGGCGCTGCCTGATTCACGATCCACATACTAGGAGGATCCACACCCAGACTCGGCGAACTGGTTGAATACTGAAGGCACGATCCCTGTCCGCTGCCAGGAGGAATCATCAAAATCAAGTTTATTATATCCCGGAGTATACGCGGCACTATAGACCCAGTCATTGCCGCTCTCAATCACCACTTTTTCTCGTTCCACACTGGCAGCATAGGTAGCCGGATCGAGTTTAATCAGTTTACCCAGCACGCGATTGGCCCAGACATTTTTTATATCATATTTTTCTTTTAACTGAAAAGCATGATCCAGTACTTCTTTACTGTAATCAATGAAACTCAGATTCAAATCCTGGAAAAAGATCGAAGCATCATCATAATTATAGTTTTCAGTAGCAGCAAATTTATCGGCATAGACGCTGTCGGCCACCCGCGCACTGTCATGATAAGCATCGTACAAATCTGTCAATTCAACCGCCAGGCGCAGCATGCGGTCATGTGTCGTCCGGATCAGATCATCCTGAATTCCCTGCTGTTCGGCCAGATCCAGGGTACCGGCATAATTATCCATGGTACTGACGGCCAGGGTCTTGGAATAATCGATCAGTTGCTTGACATTGTCATTGACCTGCGGATAATCTTCTCCCCTGGAATTCTTGGCGCCGTATTCCAGCTCGGTAAGACGTTTATATTCTTTTACCATATCAGGATATGGTGCGATAGCCTGAAAGGTCGTTTTTTCAAGTTCTTTGGCCGGCAGGTTAGCCGTGACCAGCAACTGGCGTTTCGACTCTTCAACATATTTATTGCTTAAATTGAGAGCCTTGGCTTCCTCGATATTCTTCAGATGTGCCTGGATGGTCTGCTGTACCGATGGTCCCACCCCTTTACTGATCAGGGTCACTGTATAAATCACTGATTTCAACGGATCATTGGTGTAAGGATTGGGTGTGGCCAGAACTTTGTCGATGTTGCTTTTAGTAATTGCCGCCTGCTTATAATACAGGGATGAAATTTTATTGGTGGCTTTGGTATACCAGCGCAGGGCTACCTGTTTGGTGGTATCCACCTTGGCCGCCCGGTCCATGGCCAGGGTGGAATCGAGCATGGTCGAATCAGGTTCGGTTTGCACGAAAGCTGTATCTGCTGAAAAAATATCGACATTAAATTTGGTCGCAATCATCGGCATACTCTGCATGGCATTTTTATATTCGGTGATCGCTTTATCATACAAAGCAGCCGATTCGTCATTTATCCTTTTATCTTCCAAAAATTTCTTGGTCTCATCCAGGTTGGGATTGCGCTCCTGGGCGGAGTACTTGTCAGCAAAAAGTTCGTATATCTCCGCACTCTTATAAGTTGCTTCAAAACTGCGGATGGAGCCATTGGCAATGATCTTGGTGTTGGTAGTGGTAATTTCCGGGATCAGGTTCTTCAAACGTGTCTGCTGGGAGGCCAGATTGCTCTGCGGTTGCCGCAACTCGATTGACTGAAAATCGGTATACAGGATATTAGCCAGGCTGTTTAACGCTTCACCGACATAGTAACGGTTCGGATCCTTCCCGCGCCGGCTCAGGTCATCCCCCTTCTGTACCGCTTTGACGAATTCATTCTTGGCATCGGCCGGTTGACTGTGATCGAGATAATAAGCACCGCGGCGATAGAAGGCTTCCACGCTGCGGGGATCGTCCGGATAACGCTGGGCAAACTCGCTGTAAATGCGATTGGCCTCGGTTAAATTCTCCAGTTTCAGATAATGTCCGGCATTGTCAAAATATAAGTCGGTAGCCACATTGCTGGCCGGATAGGTGACTATATACTGATCATTGACCCGGATGGCATTTAGCCAGTCTTCCCCTTCCTCATAATAATAACTGGCATTATACAGGGCCACTTCAGCCTGCTGGGGATTATTGGCATTCAGGGCATAGATACGTTCGTACATCTTACCGGCATTGGAGTACTGTTTCAATTCCTTATAATCTTCGGCTGCATTGCCCAGGGCCTGCAAACTATATTTCGATTTGGGGTATTTCTCGGCTAACAGCACATAAGTGGCCAGCGCTTCTTCCCACTCCTTGACTTTATCGTAATTCAGACCGCTGTTAAACAAGGCCGCTTCGGAATAAGTCGTATCGTAAGGTGTTTCATCGATAACCCGCTTATATTCAACGGCTGCTTCCAGAAATTGACCCTGGTCGGCCAGCAATTTAGCGCTGTTAAAAATGGATGAAGCCAGCCGCTTTTGAGCAAATCCTTTTTGTTCATCGGTCAGATTCGGCGAACCGAGAATCCGCTTGGCTACAAATTCACTGTCCCGGAATTGTCCCAGAGCAAAGTACGATTCCATGATCGCATTCATGGCAATATTTTTTTCCTTCGCGCCGGGGAAACGGTTAACCAGGGTTTTAAAATATACTTTTGCTTCGGCAAACTGTTTATGATTGAAATACATCTGACCGGCCGCCGCCAGGTAAACCGGAGTATTGGCACCATCGGGGAACAGGCGGATATAATTATCGTACGCTTCAATCAGTCGTTTCTGTTCCGCAGTGAGTATTTCCGGTTTTATTACTTCTTTATCGGTTAAATCCACTAACATTGTGGAATCTCTTTTACCGCCCATAGCGATCCTGACCAGGGTATCGGCCACAAAAATGGCATTATTGGCGGCTTCTTCCTGGTGTTCGGTTTCCAGGTAGTCGTTGCTGACATGGACATACTGCTCAAAAGCATCCTCGAATTGAGTAAGATACTTATCCAGGATCAGGGCATAATACCAGTTGATCTTATAGGCATTACTGTCGGTGGTAAAAACACTCAGGTACTCTTTACAACCGTTAGCCACGGTGATGTACAGATCTTTAAAAGGCAGATTTTTCTGCTCGGCTTCCTGCGCTCTCTGTAAATCCTGACCCACATTGGTAAACAGGGCCTTCTGCGCCAGGTTGTAAGCCTGCTGTTCATATTTAAGTTTATCCGGTAATTCCGAGGCCAGCAATTTCTGATACCATTCGGAATTGGGATTGTAGTCACGGAATAATTCATAGCGCGTACGGTAATCATCTTCGTCTCTGCCCAGCGCGTAATAGGTGTCGGCGACTTTTTGTTTGATTACCGGCGCTTCGTAGTAATAAGGATACATCTCCAGCAAGGTGGTATAGGCTTCGATGGCCTTCTCATTTTTTTCAATGGTCTGAAAGGTCTGGCCCATGGCCCGCATGATATCGACGCCGAATTCCCTGCCGCCGACCTGTTCGATAAAACCGCGAGCCCTTTGCACACCGGCATAAGCATAATTTTCTTCATCGCAGAAACTGATACCGATATACTGGATGGCTTCCTGTTTTACATTGGGGGAGGAGATCTTCTGCTCCGGATCCATCTTCTCCGCCATGGTTATATCATCAACGACGGCCATGAAATATGCGATGGCATCGGTATAGTAGTTGGGATCGGTGGCGGTCAGGCGATAGTAACTCCAACCAAGTTTGTACAACGCTTCGTCGTACCGGCGGGAATCTTTATATTCCAGCACTTTCTGATATAACTTGATAGCTTTCTGTAATTCGACCACCGATTGCTCGGTGTCTTTATCTTCACGGGGATCGAAGAAATATTCGGCCAGACGCATATATGATTCTGCGGCAAAATGGCTGTCCGGATAACGGTCAATAACTTCCTGATAAATGCGCCGGGAATCTGCCCCTTCACCCATGCGCTGCAACAGGAAGGCCTTATTGTATAAAGCGTCATCGGCGAATTCACTCTGCGGATAATCATTTACAATCTGATCATAAATTTTCACTACCCCAGTATAATCGTACTTGACATTTTCGGGCGGCTGCCGGTTCTTCTTTTAATAATCCGGCCGTGAATTGATCCAGTTTTTCCAGATACACGGTATACTCTTTATCGTACTCTTCCTGCTTGGCAAAATATTCATTCTCGGCTTTTTCTATATAATATTCCGCCATGCGCACCAGAATCTTATCCTGGTCTTTTATTCTTTCCCCTTCCTGACGGAGCAGTGTTTCAGTAACTTCCAGACCCATTTCACGCATTTTTTCTTCTTCACCGGTGATGGTCTGAACCCGGCCCTGATATTCCTGCTGGATCTTTTTCAATTCATCAATAGACATATTCCGGAATAGCGTATCGGCCAAAACCTGCATATCCTGCAATTGGGTCTGCTGGGCCAGAGATATTCCGCTCATGGCGAGGAAGATTATAAACAAGAGCCAACAGGCGCAGCTTGCATCTGCTACGCTGGCAAATATTCATTTTGATCATTTTTTCTACCATGGATTTATTTAGACTGCCTTTTTTTTACTGATTTTGCTGTTCGGTTTCAGGTGGTTTGGTTTGCGTCCCCTCCGTTTCCGTGGTATGAGTATCGAAATAGGTCTCTTCAAATTTACGGTTCAGTTCGGCCCGCTCACGCAATCGTTCCTGCCGGCGGACACGACGGGTCATAAAACTGATCTCACCGTCAATTTGATTAATCATGAAATCAATCGTCATTTTACGGCTGTTCAATATCTGATTGATCTTGTTAATCTGGTCCAGGTAAAAGGCACGCTGGTCTAATTTATTCTGTTTCACCGCATAATTAACATTGGCAATACCAAAGGCACTGTAATCGCTCCACTTTTGCAGATTGATATTGGAGGCCTCAGGATTAAGATCAAAAACATAGGTAGCCAGTACATCATAACGGTTTTTTAACGCTTCGTACTGATCACGCTTTACTTCCAGGTGTACCATGCGATTAAAACTCTTGGCCGCCCGGGCCCGGTCAATTTCTCCGGACAGATCCAGCAGAGCGTTATCCAACAGTTGTTTTTGCGACTGAATTTCCTGGCGGATCTGCTCAATTTTTTTATTCTGGTCCTCGATTACACTCTCACGGCGGGCAGCTGAATTGGAGGCCAGGTATCCGGGACCTTGCTGTTCCTGTTCAGTCAAGGCAGAGGAATGTTCGATCGAAGATTCCAGACGATCCTGTAAATTCTCAATCCGGGCCACCAGCGCCGTACTGTTTCGTTCCTTGGCAATCTTTTTTAACCGGTCTAATTCCTTAATCTGCTCTTTTATTTTATCGACTTCACTTTCCGTGGCCTGCCAGGCCAGGGCCTGGTCATCATAGCCGACTAACAGCAGGGAATCCTGCACTTCCGAGTACTGGTATTGCGAAGTCGAAAAAGACTGGACATTATCCTGCGCGAGCGCTGTATATTTGTCTGTTTCCAAATTTAACAACTTGTTTTCCAGGCTGTCCCTTTTAACCAGGGTCTGATCGGTTATTTCCTTGGTAAAACGGGCGCGAAAAACAGCGTCAAATTCGCCGATGGCACTGCCGGCCTGTTCTTCAAGTTGATAGATATAGCCCAGCAGACTTTTTGCTTCCAGATAATAATCAGAGGTTAAAAACGAATCCAGCAACAATTGCAGGTAACGCTTGGCATAATTGAAATCTTTTACCTGATCTTTTGTTTTCTGCAATTCTATTTTATAATAATTCCAGCCGTAGCATAACAAGACCCGGTCATACCAGGGGAAATTCCCGCCGATTTGATCGAGATAGTGAATGGCCAGCGGATATTCACCCTTTTCATACTTAACATAAGCCAGTTTCAGCAGCAGATTGAAATAATAATCGGTGGACAGGGTATAATCTTTGATCAGGCCGGTCAGGACATTATCGGCTTCCTGTAAATTATTGGCTCCGATGTAAGCCTGAGCCATTAAATAGCGGGAATCTACATAAAAATCGGACGCCGGAAAAACCGCGTTGAGGATTTCGACGGCCGAGGCGTAATCGGAATTCTTAATGGCCGCGTGCGCTGCCACGAACCGTGTTTCATCATAAGCAGGATCACTGCTCGCTGCTGATTGTTCGTATTTGTCAAAGTACTCAGCGACTTTATCCGGCTGTTCGAGATGATAAGCGATCAAAACCAGACGACTATAGGATGCAGGGGCGAAGGAGGACGACGGGAATTTCTCTACCAGTTGCAAATAGGTATCCCCGGCAATTGAAAAGCGGTCCAGAAAATAATTGGATTCACCCTTATAAAAATATATATCATCGACCTGTTTGACAAAATCGTAGCGGGTCAGAATTTCCGTAAACATGCGGTCAGCCAGATCAAAGCGCGTAAAATTATAGGCCATTAAGGCCGATTCCAGTTCCCGGTTAAAGATCCGTTCTTTCTCCTGAACCGTACTCTCGCGCAGCATGCTGTTCTTGACAGCCTGCACATCCGACCAGCGCGTTTCATATTTTACCATATTCTCCGTTTTCCAGGTCTTGAATAAACCGAAAATCGTACCCGGACTGGCTGAGTTGATGGTATTGTAATCAGGTCCGCCGCTGGTGGCTTTTCCTGCGCCGAAACTGTTCATCAGTAATTGACGCGAGGTTTCCAGGCGCTGGGCAATTTGCGGATCGCTCTCCACCCTGGTTCCGGAATCAAGATTGGACATCTCCTCGGCGATGTAGAGCAGTTGTAAACCATCTTCCAGCACCTTCTGGCGTTCATAGTTGAGTTTACCTTCGTCGATGGTTTCTTCAATGCTCGTCTGCAATTTATCGATAAAAGAGATTAAAGAAGACGAGCCGGAGCTGCTTAAGCGGGCCCGCAGATCTTTGATTTCCTGCAATCTGCTTTTCAGGCCGTTAAAGTACTTATCCCGGGCCTGGTCAATATTTGAAACCCGCGCCTCAATTTCATAGTTGATTAAGCGCATCTGCTCGATCAAAAATCTTTCCTGAGCAATAAAATCTTCTCCGTAATTCACGAAGTTCAGGTCAATAAAATCCTTGATGGCCTGCTCTAAGGCCGCACTAGCGGATGACTGCGCAAATGACACGGAAGGGTGGTAACCGGCCACCAGTAAACAAATTGTCAAAATCATGAAAAGGGTTTTAATACTCATAGATTTACCTTTGCTATTAACTCTAACCCTTTTAATTAATTAATATTTACTAATTTAACTTTTTCACATTATTAGTCAAGAAAAAATATCTAAAATTAATTTTACCATAGTCTTACAGCTGTTACTAATTACTGCCCTGTGAGTTGTTTTTCAACAAATCTAACTGTGGGAAGACACTTTCAGCCGGTTTAGCGCCCTGGCCAGGGCCAGTTTAGCCCGGGGGATGTCGATATCCTGTTTTTGTTCCATTCTTTTTCTGGCCCGTTCTGCTGCGGCCTTAGCCTCTTTCTACATCTATCTGCTCAGCCCATTCAGCCGTCTCTACCATTACGCTGATCCTGTTATTGAGGACCTCTAAAAATCCCCCGCTGGTTGCCAGCATTTTTTTACCTTCGGCCATTTCGATTTTTATGATGCCGATACTTAAAGCAGAAAGCAAAGCCGTATGATTTTTCAGGATGCAGAACTCGCCAGCAGCACCGGTGGCGGTGCAGGATTTGATCTCCCCTGAAAAAACTTTCCCGCCGGGTGTGACAATATCAATATTTAACGCGGCCATCTGCCTTTCCTATTTTACTACAATCCCTGCCGGTAGCTAATCCCCTTTAATAAGACTTCTTCAATTGTTCGGCGGCATCCAGTACTTCATTAATGTTGCCTTTCATAAAGAAGGCCTGTTCGGGAATAGCGTCGTAATCTCCTTGCACAATTCCCCGGAAACCCTGAATGGTTTCATCGAGCGGGACATACTTGCCCGGCACCCCGGTAAATTCTTCGGCCACGAAGAACGGTTGCGACAGGAAGCGTTGAATTTTACGGGCACGCGCCACCACCAGTTTATCTTCATCGGAGAGTTCATCCATACCCAGAATAGAGATAATATCCTGCAGATCTTTATATTTCTGTAAAATTTCCTGCACCTGTTTGGCTGTGTTATAATGCTCCGCGCCGACGATATGCGGGTCCAGGATCCGTGAAGTAGAATCAAGCGGATCCACCGCCGGGTAAATGCCCAATTGCATTATTTGCCGGGATAATACGGTGGTAGCATCCAGATGTGAAAAGGTCGTTGCCGGCGCCGGATCGGTAAGGTCGTCCGCCGGAACGTAAATGGCCTGTACCGAGGTTATGGATCCTTTTTTGGTAGAGGTGATCCGTTCCTGCAATGCCCCCATTTCAGTAGCCAGTGTAGGCTGATAACCCACCGCCGACGGCATGCGGCCCAGCAGGGCCGATACTTCTGAACCGGCCTGGGTGAAGCGGAATATATTGTCGATAAATAACAGAACATCCTTGCCCTCTTCATCACGGAAATATTCGGCAACGGTCAAACCGGACAAACCCACCCGCTGGCGGGCTCCGGGCGGTTCATTCATCTGGCCGAACACCAGAGCTGTCTTATCGATGACCCCCGAACGCTGCATTTCGATATACAAATCATTCCCTTCACGGGTGCGTTCCCCCACTCCGGCAAAAACCGAGTAGCCGCCATGCTCGGTGGCGATATTACGGATCAATTCCTGGATGATGACGGTTTTGCCGACGCCGGCGCCCCCAAATAATCCTGTTTTTCCGCCCTTGGTATATGGTTCCAGCAAATCGATCACCTTGATCCCTGTTTCCAGTATTTCGGAACTGGTTTTCAGATCTTCATAACGCGGAGCCGGCCGGTGTATGGGATAACGTTTGGCAGTTTTAATCTCCCCTTTTTCATCGATGGGCTGGCCGATGACATTAATTAAGCGGCCCAGAACTTCCGGTCCGACCGGAACCGATATAGGTTCACCGGTATCTATAACTTCCATACCGCGTACCATTCCGTCGGTGGAATCCATGGCTACGCAGCGGACGATATTCTCACCCAGATGCTGCTGGACTTCGGCTATGATTTCCGCACCGTCGCTGTGCTTGATTTTAACTGCACTATAGATGGCCGGTAATTCGTTTTCCTTAAACTCCACATCAATTACAGGTCCGATAATCTGACTGATTTTCCCTTTATACATAATTTTTCCCGTTTAAATAATTATCTTTCTTTCAAAGCTTCGGCACCGCCGACAATTTCCGATATTTCCTTGGTAATGGCCGCCTGGCGGGCCCGGTTATATCCCAATGATAATACAGCCGATCATATCTTCGGCATTTTCGGTGGCACTTTCCATGGCAGTCATGCGTGCACCCTGTTCGGCCGCATTACTTTCCAGTAAAATTTTCCACATCTGTATATGGAGGTGCCTGGGAATCAGCACACTTAAAATTTCTTCTTTGCCCGGTTCATAAAGAAAATCGATCAATGATTTGGTTTGTTGCAGTTCCTGATCCGGTATAAAGGGCAGGAATTGTTCCAGGGTTATATTCTGCTGAATAGCTGATTTAAACTGATTATAAACTATCTCGATACGGTCAAACTGGTCGGTCTGGTAAGCCTGCACCAGCTGGTCGACAATTTCTACTGCATCTTTAAAATCCAAATGATTGAAGAAGTTTATCTTGTGTGAAAAAATCCTGCCCGATCGCTTAGCCAGGTGATCGAATCCCTTTTTACCCACCGGAAAAAGAAACAACTCGAGATTGCGTATAGGAATTAATAAGATGGGTAGCATAACGGATGATATTACTGTTAAATGCCCCGCACAGTCCGCGATCGGCCGTAACCACCACCAGCAATACCTTTTGCACGGGACGAACTTTCAGCAGCGGATTTGCGCTATGTTCTAATCTGGCCACCAGGTGTCCGATGGTACCGGCCAGTTTATAGGCATAAGGCCGGGTGGCCAGAATATTTTCCTGGGCCCGGCGCAACTTGGCAGCTGCCACCATTTTCATAGCCTTGGTGATTTGCTGAGTACTCTGAACACTGGATATCCGGCGTCGTATTTCACGCAGGGTAGGCATTATTTTTCCTCTGTTTTAAAAAACTGGCTGAATTCCTGGAGAGCCTGTGCCAGGCGTTGTTTGATGTCATCATCCATGATCTTCCGCCCGGCGATATCGGGCAAAAGTTTGGGATGTTTCATCAGCAAAAAAGCAAGTAATTCCTTTTCATAGCGACGGATCTGATTGATGGCGATGGAATCAATGTAGCCGTTGGTAGCCGCAAAGATGATGACGATTTGCTGTTCGAACTGCAGCGGAACATATTGATCCTGTTTTAATATTTCCACCAGCCGCTGTCCGCGGTGCAATTGCTGCTGGGTAGCCTTATCCAGATCCGAGCCGAATTTAGCAAAGGCCTCCAGGTCGCGGTACTGGGCCAGGTCAATGCGCAGCCGGCCGGCCACCTGTTTCATTGCTTTTATCTGGGCACTGCCGCCCACGCGTGAAACCGAAAGCCCGGCATTGATGGCCGGACGGATTCCGGAATAGAACAGATCGGTCTCCAGGTAGATCTGGCCATCGGTAATGGAAATAACATTGGTAGGAATATAGGCTGAAACATCGCCAGCCTGGGTTTCGATGATCGGCAGAGCCGTCAGTGTTCCTCCGCCGAATTCATCGCTCATCTTGGCGGCCCGCTCCAGCAGCCGGGAATGCAGATAAAAAACATCACCGGGATATGCTTCGCGACCGGGCGGGCGGCGCAACAGCAGCGAAACCTGGCGGTAGGCCCAGGCATGCTTGGAAAGATCATCATATACAATTAAAGCATGGCGGCCGGAGTCCCTGAAATACTCGCCGATGGCGGCTCCGGAGTATGGTGCCAGGTATTGCAGCGGAGCAGGTTCGCTGGCATTGGCTGAAACTACAATAGTATACTCCATGGCGCCATGATCTTCAAAAGTCTGGATTACCCTGGCCACCGTGGAGGCTTTCTGACCGATGGCCACGTAGATGCAAATTACATCTTTACCTTTTTGATTTATAATGGTATCGAGAGCGACGGCTGTTTTACCGGTTTGCCGGTCGCCGATAATCAGTTCCCGTTGACCGCGACCGATGGGAATCATGGAATCGATGGCTTTAATACCGGTAGCCAGCGGTTCCTTGACCGGCTGCCGTTTGATCACCCCCGGTGCCTTTCTCTCGACCGGTACAAAAACCTTGGCTTTTATTTTTCCTTTACCGTCCAGCGGTTGGCCGAGCGGACTGATTACCCGGCCCAGCATTTCATCCCCCGTGGGAATTTCGACAATACGCCTGGTACGTTTGACCAGATCCCCTTCTTTGATCAGCGTTTCATCGCCGAACAGAATCACACCGACATTATCTTCCTCGAGATTGAAAACCATGCCCATGACATCGTTGGGGAATTCCACCAGCTCGCCGGCCATCACTTTTTCCAAACCGTAAACCCGGGCGATTCCGTCACCGACCTGCAGCACGGTGCCGACTTCATAGATTTCCGCCCTGGTTTCAAATCCGGCCAGTTCTTTTTTCAAAATATCGGATATCTCACCTGGTCTGACTGCATTACCCATGGATATTCATCCTTTTCTACTAAAACATTTTCATATTTTAAATTAACCGGAAATCAATTTAGTTCGCAACTGGTCCAGTTGGCCCTTGATCGACAGATCGATGATCGTATCTTTAATTTTAACGATAAAACCGCCCAGCAGATTCTGGTCCAGCTGCGCTTCTAGAATAACCGTTTTACCGGTAAGATCCATTATCCGTTTGGTGATCAGGTCGATCTGGGCCGGCGCCAGCGGCTGGGCGCTGAAGATCTGGCCCTGCCAGGTCCCCTGCTCCTCCAGCACCCGTTCCCGGAATTGATCAATGATTTCCTGCAGCAGGTCGCTGCGTTTATTCCGGCAAATCAGGATTACAAAATTAAAGGTCAGAGCATCCAGTTTGCCTTTAAATACCCGCGAAACGATCTCTGACCTTTTTCGCCGCGGTGATCAACGGATTGACCAGCAGGCCATTCAAGTCCCGGTTGGATTTGATCAGCCCGGACAGCATCACTAATTCGGATTCTACCTGCTCGAGTTTATGTTGTTCTTTGGCCAGTTGAAAAAGGGCTTTACTGTAACGGATACCTACGCGGCTCATTCCTGTTTTTCATCCCTGCTTTAGTTGGAGGAAGATTTCGGTATCTGATCGATCAGGGTATTGACAATGGCACGCTGTCTTTTTTCATCCAGCGACTCATGCAGAATCTTTTTGGTCGCTGCGATGGCCAGATCAGCCACTTCACTGCGCAGGGCCAGCAGGGCGTTTTCCTTTTCCTTCTCAATTTCCAGTTTGGCTTTATCAACTATTTTTTGAGCGGAATTCCTGGCCTGCTCGATTATCTCCTGCCGTGATTTTTCAGCCAGTTCGCGATTTTCCTTGATGATCTGCTGGGCTTCACCCTGGGCTGTGTTCATAATCTCTGCGTGCTTCTGCAGCAACACCTGTGCCTCTTCATTGGCCTTACTGGCTTTGTCCAATGAGTCCTGGATTGTCTGCTCGCGTTTCTCGATGACCGAGAATATGGGCTTCCAGGCAACCTTATACAATAAAAAGAGCAGCGCCAGGAATGTGGCCCAGGCCCAGATCATCATTCCGGGATCTAAATCAAGCATATTTCTTTCCTAAAATTTTATTTGATTAGTACGATCAGCAGAACACAGACCACGAGTCCGAACAGCGCTGCACCTTCGATCATGGCCGCGGCAATGATCATGGTCATACGGATGGCATTGGTCGCCTCCGGTTGACGGGCGGTTCCGTCCATTGCTGCTGCAGCAATTTTTCCGATACCTAAACCGGCACCTATCGTTACAATACCGGATCCAATTCCGGCCGCCAGAAATGCAAATGCCTTGGCTAAATCACCAATTTCACCCATTTAAACACTCCTCCTGTTATGTTTGTTATTCCCGCTAATATAGATTTAATACTATTTAATGTTCCGGATGCACTGACATCCCGATGAATAAAGTCGATAAAAGTGAAAATACATAAGCTTGAATAAAACCCACCAGTAATTCCAGCAAATCAACGAATAAAGCAAATCCAACAGATAAAGGTGCGATCAAAACTGATTTAAAAATAAAAATCAAACCCAGCAACGCAAAAAAGACTATATGTCCGGCGATCATATTGGCAAAGAGACGTACGATCAGGGCAAAATGCTTGGCCAGCAATCCCATAATTTCGATTGGGTACAACAACGGCACTAAATAGAATGGCAACCCGGAAGGTACTATGGCTTTGAGATGTTTGAACAATCCATTGTACTTGATCCCGTATAACTGTCCGGTGACCAGGGTTATCAGAGCCAGAGAAGCTGTTACATTAATATTTCCGGTTGGAGTGGAAAACAGCGGAATCAAACCCATCAGGTTACAGGTCAGGATAAAAAAGAAAAAAGTCACGATCAGCGGAGCAAACCTGCGGCCATACTTTTCACCCAGAGTGGCTATAACAATATCATTACGCACGAATATAACCAGCATTTCCAGCAAGGCAGCAAAACCTCTGGGCACCAGGCTGCGTTTACGGAACAGGATCCCGAACAGCAACAGCAGGAACAGGGCAGCAATCCATAACATCACCACGTGATTGGTTATAGAAAAATCAATTTTAAGTCCCAGGATCGTGACCGGTTCGAACTGGGGCAGGTGCAGTTTATAGCCAAAAATATCCCACTCATTACGGTTCTGCACATGATGCATGATATAATCACCCAGATTGACGCTCTGTGCTTCACCTTCGGGTTTTGTTGTGCCGGTCATTAAACTGGCCAGGATCATATGGTTATTTTCCCCCTGCTGCCAGACGGTTCAAACTGATAACCTCCCACAGCTGAAAAATAAAGTAACAACAAAGCAGCGAGATTAAAAAAGGGAGGGGCTCAAAATTTATATATTTGAAAATCAATAACAGTACAATTATCATGATTGCCAGGCGGCCGAAAACACTGGCCACAAAAATCTTTTGAAAAGCGGATTCCGCTCTGGTCCTGGCAAAATAAAAACTGATAAATCCCGCACCGACAAACATTGAGGCCAGAATACTTCCGGCCATAGCGGCCAGCAAAATTGCCGGTTTACTGTCTGAACCATAGCACACAATCCAGCAGACCAGCAAACATGAAAACATTAAAACTGCTATTCCGTACCAGAAAGATTTCACCGTTTCTTTTCCAATTTTTTTGCAGTTTTTATAAGACTATAGAATCCCAATCCTAATCCCAGAAACAGGCCGACTGAGAATAAACAACGGTTCGCTGCTGAATTTCTGGTCAAGCCACCAACCAATGAATCCAAACAGAATGACAGCCCCGATAAAAGCATAGATTGCATTAATATATGGAGCAGCTTTCCGGTAGGCGCTGAAAGCATCATTCATTCCATCCGGATTTTTCTTATCTCCCGAATTCATTTTTTATATTTGCAATCATCACAGCGGTTTTTTGGTATCTTCGAACAGTTTCGGGGGATGCAGTCCCGATCCTTTACACCCATCGTGGAAGTGCCTTCAAAAACGGCGCCTTCATCGATGATCAGTTTACTGGCTTTCAGTTCACCGATCAGACTTGATTTGGCTTCCAGTACCAGTTTTTCGGCGACGTTGATCTTGCCCTTGATCTTTCCACCAATAATCGCATTCTTGGCTTCGACCTCCCCCTCGATCTCACCGTTCATCCCAACGGTCAGCGTATTTTTGCAAATGAGTTTCCCCTTCAGAATCCCATCAACCCGTACACTATTATCGGCACGGATGGTTCCTTCGATAACCGTACCACGACCAAACAAATTCAGGTCGGTACTTGATGATTCCTGCATATTTCCTTTCATTATAGCCAAGATTGTATCCTTTCTGCTAAGTTATGGTAGTTCAGTTATTTCTTAAAAAAATTAACGGATCAACCGGCTGCAATCCATCCCATACTTCAAAATGTAAATGTGGACCGGAACTTATCTGACCGGTGTCGCCCAGCAAAGCAATAACCTGTCCTTTTTTGACCTGCTGGAATTCGGTGCACAGATTCTCCAGATTATGTTTATAAAAGGAGTAATAATTCAATCTATGTTTCAGAATTACCACATACCCCTCTTCATAGGTCCAACCGGAAAACATAACCACGCCATCCCCGGTGGCTTTCACCGGAGATCCTTTGGTGGCGGCAATATCGATGGCGTAATGCGGAACGCCCAATGCTGATGTCGGTTCAAAACCGCGGGTAATAAAACCGTCGACCGGGTAAATATCCGGAACAGAACTGAAAATGGACCGGTCATATTTATCACGACTGGAGGTGTTAACTTCACTCACGTTTAATTGTTTATCCTGCTGCAGATCATTTTCCACAACACCCACATAACCGGCAAGCGAAGAGCGTAATTTCTGGTCGACCTTGCGCAATTTATCCAGATTGCTTTGAATCTCATCCAAACGGTTGAGGCTCTCCTTGAGTTTTAAATTTTCTTCCCGCAATGTTCCATAACGCAAGGCCATGCTGGCTGCTTTCCAGTAAGTGCCAAAACCAAACAGCAGCAGCACAACTAAAACCAGCAATAAAACCAGGGAAACGCGTAAGACCTGCGCATTGATATTGAAACTGCGGGTCTCACGTTCATTATCGGGTATTAATAAGAAAGTATAAGACCTGGTTTTTCTTTTTTTTGTTTTCATTTTACAATACTTAAATCATTAAAATATAGTTTTTTAATTTAGGTTTTATGCGTAAAACATGCAATTATTTTAGCCGCTTCGATTATTTCCAGAATTCGGTTCAGGTCTTCGGCAGAGTAGAATTCAATTTCGATCGAGCCGCCCTCTTTTCTGGAACGAATCGATACTTTAGTACCGAAAGTATCGCGCAAATCTTCCTCCACCTTCAGCAGGTGAGTCGATTTTTTTTCTGTCGGTACCGGCTGATGAGGTTTTACCTGGCTGAGTTCCCGCACCAGTTTTTCCAGGGTACGTACCGAGATGTCATTTTTGATCACTTTTTGCCACAGGGCACGCTGCACGCGCTGGTCATCAACAGCCAGCAAGGTTCGCGCATGTCCGACTGAGATTTTTCCGGTCTCGACACTCTCCTGAATATCGCCGGGTAATTTTAATAAACGCAGGGTATTGGTAATGGTAGTGCGATCCTTGCCGATCTTCCGGGCCACTTCGTCCTGGGTCAGCTGGCATTCGCTGATCAGACGTTGAAAAGCCGTGGCTTCTTCGATCGGATTGAGTTTTTCACGCTGGACATTCTCAATCAGGGATAATTCGATCATTTCTTCTTTGGTTTCGACATGGATTATATAGGCGGGAACTTTTTTGAATCCTGCGTCTGTGGCGGCCCGTAATCTTCTTTCGCCGGCAATTAATTCATAACCCGATTCAACCCGGCGTACGGTAATCGGTTGGATCAATCCTTTTTCGCGGATTGAGTTTTTCAGTTCCAGCAGAGCCTGTGCATCGAATTTGAGACGCGGCTGATACGGGTTGGGTTTGATCCGGGCGATTTCGATTTCGATCAACTGCTCGGACGATCCCGGTTCGTTCTCTTCGCTGTCCGGAGTGGGAATCAGGGCATTTAATCCCTTACCCAGTCTTCTTGTCGTCATTCTTTATTATTTCCTCGGCCAAACTGATGTAATTCTGACTGCCGCTGCAGACGGCGTCGTACATAATGATCGGTTTTCCAAAACTGGGTGCCTCACCCAGGCGCACATTACGGTTAATGATCGTCTGATATACTTTTTCCTTGAAATATTCGCGTACTTCATCCGCCACCTGATTGGATAAATTCAGGCGGGGGTCAAACATGGTCAATAAGACACCTTCGATGGTCAATTTTTTATTTAGATTTTTTTGCACCAGGTGAATGGTATTCAGCAATTGACTCAGTCCTTCCAGGGCATAATATTCGCACTGGATCGGAATTAACACGGTATCGGCCGCGGTCAGAGCATTGATGGTCAACAGACCAAGTGAAGGCGGACAATCGATGAAGATATATGTATATTGATCCCGGATCGTGCTCAGACAATCCTTAAGCAATAATTCCCGCCGGGGGGCATTGACCAGTTCCACCTCCGCCCCTACTAATTGAATAGTGGAGGGAACCAGATCCAGATAGGGTACAGATGTATGCACGATCAATTCCTGCAACCGTTCGTTACTCAACAGGGCATCATAAATGCTTTTTTCATTCCTGTGCCGGGCCAGGCCCAGACCACTGGTAGCATTGGCCTGAGGATCAATATCGACGATGAGTACCCGTTTTTCGGAAACGGCCAGACAACTGGCCAGATTAATGGCCGTGGTGGTCTTGCCCACTCCACCTTTCTGGTTTGCTATGGTAATAATTCTGCCCGTCATATTACTGAATAAACCCGGTTTAAAATAATTTCTTCTACTTAATCAGAATCTTTAATTTATATTTCTGGTATCTGTAAAGCAAGCGATTATATTTACGGATGGTATCATTAAAATACCCTCAATGAATCACCAAATGCAAATTCAAATTCCAAACAATCAAATTCCAACATTCCAAAATTCCAATTAACTAAATCAGAATTTAATTCCGTGAACTCCGTCAATTATTTACCCCTAATTCTCAATACACAAATCAGATCAAATACATAAAACAATTTACTTTTATCTATTTTTCTTCTATTTTATAATTCAATTTAGAAACTCAAATAATAATTCGACTCACCCAAATTTGAAATAGGACTCTTTACTGATGTCTGCTCAAAATTCGCATGACTATGACTGCATTATTATTGGATCCGGTTTTGGCGGTTCGGTGGCCGCCCTGCGTCTGAGTGAAAAGGGTTATCGTGTACTGGTACTGGAAAAAGGCAAGTGGTTTCAAAACCGCGACTTCCCCAAAACAAATTGGAATCTGCGCCGCTGGTTGTGGTTACCAGGCCTGAAATTATTCGGCTTCTTCAGGATTTCATTCCATCGGCATGTAACAATATTATCCGGCGTCGGCGTGGGGGGCGGATCGCTCGTTTATGCCAATACTCTGCCTATTCCCGCCGAAGGTTTTTTCCAGGCAACCAGCTGGGCCGGATTGGCCGATTGGGAACAGGAGTTAGCCCCTTTTTACCCGGTCGCCCTGAAGATATTAGGAGCCACTACCAACCCCCAGTTAAAAGATGGTGATCTAACACTGTTCAAGTTGGCTCAAAAACTAAACCTGAGCGCCGAATACAGACCGACCGATGTGGCCGTCTATTTCGGTAAAGCTAATGAAACAGTAGCCGACCCCTATTTCGATGGGGCGGGACCAGAGCGCTCCGGATGCACTTTTTGCGGCGGGTGCATGGTGGGTTGCCGCTATAATGCGAAAAATACCCTGGATAAAAACTATCTTCATCTTGCCCAGCAGCGGGGAGCTAAAATTCAGGCTGAGCGCGAAGTTTATGACGTTCAACCGCTTGACAGCCGGGATGGCAGTGACGGATATAAAATCAAGTGGAAATCTGCAACCCGTTATTTTAAACAACGAGGTGAATATAACTGCAAGTCCGTGATCTTCGCCGGTGGCGTCCTGGGCACTGTTCCTTTATTATTGCGTTTAAAAAAGAACTCTTTGCCTGGATTATCGGATCGTGTCGGCTGGGATATCCGCACCAATTCAGAAAGCCTGATCGGCGTGGTCAGTTTCGACAGAAATATCAATTTTTCAGAAGGGGTGGCGATTGGATCCATTCTGCAATGGGATAAACACAGCCATGTAGAGCCGGTACGTTACCCGGACGGTTCAGGATTCTGGAGGTTACTCACTTCTCCCCAGGTACACGGCAATACGATTCTAATCCGTATTGTCCGTATTATCCAGGACATTATCTTACATCCCCTAAAAAATTTCAGAGCCTATTTTGTGGGGAATTGGGCGAAGAAAACACAGATACTTTTATTTATGCGTACCCTTGATTCGACCCTGCGCTTTGCCGTCGCAGGACTGTGGGGGATGAGATCCTCATTAATCAAAGGAACAAGTCCGACCCCATTCATACCCGAAGCAAAAGAACTGGCCGAACAATTTGCTCAGATTGTCGATGGTAAACCTACAGTGCTGTTAACCGAGACCTTGTTGGGCCGTCCGACCACAGCCCACATCCTGGGCGGAGCTGTGATGGGAGAAAATGCCCGGCAGGGAGTAATTGATAAGGACAACCATGTCTTCGGTTATGTCAACATGCTGATCTGTGATGGTTCAACCATTTCAGCCAACCCGGGTGTAAATCCCTCCCTGACCATTACAGCACTGGCCGAACGGGCTATGAGTAAAATACCGTCCAAGTAGTATGTAATATGTCAGACGTGTTAAAGTTATCAGTTATTCTGTTCATCTTTCTGCTCAGCCTGGCTTTTCCGCTGATAGCTCAGGATGATGCCAGCGTATCTGTGACCATCCCTGTATTTTCGAACTCCATGCAAATCGACGGCTATTTACAGGAAGAAGGTTGGAAGAATGCTCTCAAGATCCAGGACTTTTTTTCCTATTATCCTGTGGACGGCCAGGCGGCCAGTGAAAAAACCGCCGTGATGATGATCTATAACCAATCCGCTCTTTATCTGGCTTTCGTCTGCTTCGATGAAGATCCCCTGGCCATTCGCGCCTCCATCACCAAGCGCGATGATATTTTTGATGATGACCATATCACTATTTTCCTCGATACTTTTAATAATGGCAAAGAGGCCTACGAATTCGACTTCAATCCTTACGGGATTCAGACCGACGGGATTTACGTCGATATGGTTGAACAGAATCTGAAACCCGATTTTCTGCTCTACTCCAAGGGCCGCCTGTTTGAAAAAGGATATATCGTTGAGGTGGAAATTCCGTTCAAGAGCATCCGCTTTCCCAATAATCCGGACATGGTCTGGGGATTTTCCTTCATGCGTACGATCCCGCATCTGGACAGAACCTTCATCTGGCCGGCAATTTCCCGCTATGCCACTACCTTCGTTCCCCAGTTTGCCAGGTTGCATGGATTGTCCGGCATTAAATCCAGTTATAACATTGAAATACTGCCGGAATTCTGGTCAATTCAACAGGGCAACCTGAATACCGGCACCGGCGAGTTCAACGAAAACGCCATGGATTATGAAGGAGGAATAAACCTCAAATTCGGCTTTCTGTCCAATCTGACGGTCGATCTCACTTATAATCCCGATTTCAGTCAGATAGAAGCCGATGCGGATAAAATCGACGTAAACCGCAGGTTTCCGCTTTACTATAATGAGAAACGTACTTTCTTTTTAGAGGGAACCAACATTTTTCAAACCCCATTCCAGATACCTAATAATCCAATCAGTGTCGTATATACCCGGCGAATCGTTGATCCAATATTCGGCCTGAAACTGACCGGACAACTGGCTGATTTCGAATTGGGTTTGCTGGAGGGTATAGACGAATATTATGGATCTCTTGATTACCTGACCGCTGCAGCCGGAAATTATCAATTTTTTAACCCGGCTTTCGACGACAGTTTATTCATAAGAAAATACCAGGACCGCCTGTCCTATCATTCTATTTTCAGATTAAAAAAGAATTTGTGGAGTTCTTCTCACCTGGGTCTGATCGTTACCGATATGCATCAGCGCGATCACTTCAGTACGACTTTTGGCCTGGATGGATCCTTTTTGATCGGGCGGCAATATTCATTCAGTTTTCAGGTACTCAATTCCACCACCAAAGATATTTTTACAAAGTCTGTCAAGCATGATCCCGCTCTGGCTGCCAGTCTATTCCGGTCCAGCCAGGATATCAGTTTTCAGATTTCTTATCAGGACATCTTCCCCCATTTCAAAGCCGCCAACGGTTTTGTAATGCGCACCGATGATTTCCGGGAAGGTTCGCTGACACTATGGCATGATTTTCTTTCGGCGCAATTGTTCTTTTCTAAAATACAACCCATGCTATACCTGTCCACCATGTATAACCATCAGGGAGAAAAAATAGAGAGTTATGTCGGTCCGGGAGTTAATCTGGAAATGAAGGGGCGTCATAAAGTTGACCTGCGTTTATACCGGCAGTTTGAAAACTATTACGGCTATGATTTTAACAAGAACTGGATCTATTTAAACTACAGCAACCAGACTTTTTACTGGCTGGTTTTCAACTCGACCTTTTATTACGGTGACGGGATTTATTATGATGCCATTTATTACAACCTGGAACCTTTCCTGGGCACCATGCAATCATATGAGTTCAGCACCGAATTGAATTTATTAAACAACTGGTCTACTGAATTGAAAGTCTCCCTCTATGATTTCAGCGGCGATCAGAGTTCAATCCATTATTATACCCAGCAGTATATTTACCGCTTGCGTACAAATTTTCAGTTTTCCCGGGAAACAGGCATTCGATTGATAATGGAAAGAAACGATTATTACCGTGACCTTGATCTCAATGCCCTGTTCAGTTATCAACCATCTCCCGGTACGGTGATTTTTATCGGTTATAACGATTATTTTCTGCGCGATCCGGCCAATCAATATAATCGTTACGCCCATGGCTTCTTTTTAAAATTATCTTATTTGTTCCGCTTTTAATTCTATCCGACCCAGGCTAATAATTATATTTTTTACGTCGACTATAATCTGTATATTATTGAAAAAAAAACATACCACTGAGTATATTCGAGCCATAAAATTATGCCTAAAATTATTGCGGTAGCCAATCCTAAAGGCGGTGTCGGCAAAACAACATCGGCCCTGAACCTTGGCGTCAGCCTGGCTATCGCCGAGAAAAAAGTCCTGCTGATCGATTTGGATCCCAATGGCGCACTCAGCCTTGGTCTGGGTATCCGGCCCGAGGATATTAAAATAGGTATATATGAAATCATGCTGGGTACTGCGGAGATTCCCGAATGTATCCAGCGCACCGAATTATCTTTTCTGGACATTATTCCCTGTAATGTATTCAGCCATGACCGCGAGATCCGTCTCACCACCATGGCCAAGAACCGCAGTGTTTTACGGCGAAAACTCAACGACCTGATTTCCAAGAAGAAAATACTTTACGATTTCATCATCTTCGATACACCCCCTTCGCTGAGCGATCTGACCCTGGTAGCTCTGTTCGCCGCTCATTCCGTCCTGATTCCCCTGCAATGCAGTTATTTTGCCATCAACATAGTCACTCGTTTACTGCAGGTCATCAAGCAGTTAAGGGAGAGTGTAAACCCGGATTTAGAGATAGAAGGCATCCTGCTCAATTTTTATGAAAAAAATACCCGCGCCTCGCATCGCGGCGCCCAGGAAGCCAGACAACTTTTCAGTGAAAATGTGATGCAGACGATCATACCCAAAAATGCCGCGATCGGTTATGCTGCTTTTGAGAAAAAAGCCGTAGCCATGGTGGATATCAGCGCACCCGGTTCCCTGGCCTATCTGGCTCTGGCTGAAGAAATACTGAGAAAAAACACTACCGAACAGGTGAATCTTATTGACGAATCCGCCATTGAGGACGAGGCCCTGTCAGACCAGAGACCCGTATTAAACCAGGTACCTGATCCCGATATACCATGATATATAATCTGCAGATTTTATTCTCAGCGTAGATTAACTCAGACTTTCAGTTGTTTTAAATAGATCTGTTTTTCATTTCCGATGAAACATGCAAAACTCATACCTGCTTTTAGTCTTTTCCTGACCGGCTTCACTGCGATTGTCGGCCAGGTCATCCTGATCCGTGAATTGCTGATCACCTTCAGCGGCAATGAACTGGCTATCGGCATCTTCCTGGCCAATCTGCTGCTGCTGGAGGCAATCGGCAGTTTTACTGCCAGTTACCGGGTTGAACGCAGTAACACTATCACCACAAAATTTATAATTCTGCAGATTTTACTGAGTTTTTCACTACCGCTCATTATCTTTTTGATTCGTATTATCAAAACCACACTGGGAATACTGCCGGGAGAAAGCGTTAATCTGCTGATGCTTTTTCTTCTCTCTCTGTTGCTGTTGCTGCCATTTGGCCTCCTGAACGGCGCCTTATTCAGTTATGCCTGCCGCTTGTTGTCCGCTAGCCAGGAAAAGAATTATGCGGTTGCCGGAAAAGTGTATATCCTCGAATCGGCAGGCAGTATTATCGGTGGATTAACCGTCACATATCTGGCGCTTAGATTTTTTAACTCTTTTCAATCAACCACTCTGCTCATACTGCTCACGCTGCTATCCTGTATGATTTTATGGGCTGCAGCGCCCGGCCTGGAAAAAAATAAGCGGATCAGCCTTAATAAATATCAGAACATGCTCTTAATGATGGCGGGGATGCTGTCCTGCGGTTCTCTGCTCCTTCCGCTGAACGATTATTTGCACCGGCAATCGATTCGCCGGCAGTGGCCGGGATATGAAGTATTAAGTTATAGAAATTCCATATACGGAAATGTCACACTGTTAAAGCAGATGGATCAGTATATATTGCTCGCCAATGGTATACCGGCAGTAACCCTGCCTGTTCCGGATATTGCCGCCAGCGAGGATTTTGCCCATTTGCCATTTCTTTTTTATACTGCTGCTGAAAAAGTGCTGTTGATCGGGGGCGGCCTGGGGGGCACCATCAACGAACTCTTAAAACATGATGTACAGAAAATAGATTATGCTGAACTGGATCCGTTGCTGCTGGAAACAATCCGTGAATATATTCCTGCCGCCGATCAACCGGAACTAAATGATGCACGAGTGAAGATTCATACCGTCGACGGCCGGTTTTTCCTGCAGCAGGTCGATGAACAGTATGATATTATTTTACTGAATCTGCCCGATCCGGCTAATCTGGAAATTAATCGTTTTTATACCGCCGATTTTTTCAAATTATGCCGGAAAAAACTGTCGGCCGGAGGTTTACTGGTCTTTCAACTTCCCGGCAGCGCCACTTACCTGAACCGGGAGTTAATAAACCTGAATAGTTGTTTGCTGCAGACAGTGCGGCAGATTTTCGGCTCCGTGCTGGTTATACCCGATGAAGTAAATCTTTTCATGGCGACCGAAGATTCCGCAATGCTGGCGGCGGCTCCCGATCAACTGGCCGGGCAATTTAAACAACAAAAAATCACGACCCGTATGATCACGCCGGTCTATCTGCAGTACAAACTCTCCGCCCGGCGCCAGGCCGACTTCCTGGAACAAACAGCTTTAACCGCCGCGGGCATCCGGATCAACACTGATCTAGCCCCGATCGCTCTTTATTACAGTTTAGCCTATCATTATTCCATTCACTCTCCGCGTTTCGTTGCCTGGATGCAGAAAATTCCCAATATCCGTTTATTCAATTTGTTACTGGTTATTTTCCCAGCACTGATTCTGTTGTTATGGATATCCTGCCGGGTCCGCCGGAGCACAGCCTGGAAAAATATCGTGGTGATTCCGGTCATCGCCAGTGGCTTCATCGGCATCGGTATCCCGGTTGTTTTCATGTTACTTTTTCAATCATTATTTGGTTATATCTACCTGTGGATCGGCCTGCTGGTAACCTCATTTATGACCGGTCTGACCATAGGCAGTATCTGGATTACCGGCAGGCTGAATAAGATAGGGAATGAATTAAGGGAATTTATTATTTTGCTGGTACTACTGACGGTCTACCTGCTGTTAATTCTAATGGTCCTGACCGGTTTAAAATATTCGTCTACTAATCTGTTTTCGACCACCGGAATGAAGCTATTTATTTTAGCCGCTACTACCTGCTGCGGATTCCTGGTAGGGGCTCAATTTCCGCTGGCTAATAAAATCTTTCTCGGCATCGATACACGAATTGCCCAGACCGGCGGTTTATTGTACAGTGCCGACCTGGCCGGAGCATGGTTAGGGGGTCTCATCGTTACTGCCGTGCTTATCCCGATCTTTGGACTGATCAATACTGTTCTGGTTTTTCTGGTACTAAACCTTATCTCTCTTTGTTTTTTAATTTTAATTGCCCGCAAATAAACTGGCTGCACCGGAACTTGTATAATTATTATCTCCAAACGGCCAGGATCACAGCCATAACAATAAATCCATAGAGATGATAGCCTGCATTGATCAGTAATAATTTCCAGGAACGATTCTCAAAACTGTAATTCAGGCCCATGGTGGTGACTACATAACACAGCCAGCTCCAGAATCCGGTATGCAATCCGCCGGCAAAATCACTTACCTGCATATAGGCTTCAATGCGGGCCAGTCCGTAACTGATAAATAAGGCGGCGATCAAAGCAACCAGATAAGATCGCCAGGCATTTTTTCCCCCGGCTTTTATCTTTTGCGGATCCAGGCCGGCAGCCGTTATCCATGGATTACCCAGAAATACCGGCGAGTACCATAAGGCGCCACTGCCATAATAAACCATAGCGGCTACCACAACCGCCAGGTAATTGATTTCAACGTGCATATGCATTGCACCTCCTGTGGCAATAATTTGTATAATGATTATCCCGGAATTACGATACCATGTTTTTTTTGTAGACGAATATACCTAAATTTCAGATAAATTAGTTCGGAATTACTAATTAACAATTACCAATTACTAATTACTAATTACTAATTTGTAACTTGTAATTAGTAATTTGGAATTTCTTACATTCTGTTTTTATAGAGTATGAAACATACTGATGACTCAGTAAAAATTACCATTCACAATTTAAAGTGTTCCATCTATGATGGATTATTCGCTCAGATTTACGTTAATCTGACCGGCACTATTTTTCTGCCGGCCTATGCGCTGCTGCTGGGTGCTCAACCAATCTATATCGGTATTCTGGCAGCACTTCCTTTTTTAGGCACTCTGGCCCAGCTGCCCGGTTCGCTGCTGGTCGAAAAACTGCGGAACCGCAAAAAACTGGTAATAGGTTTTGCAGTCGCCGCCAGAGGGATCTGGATAATCCTGGTTATTGAAAGCAGCAGGGCCGCTGCAGATTATGGAAGTTACCTGCTCTCCCTGCTTATCATTATTACCGCCTGCAGCCAGATCCTCGGCTCTTGCGCCGGTGTAGGCTGGCTTTCCTGGATGGCCGCCCTGGTGCCTGAAGAAATCCGCGGCCGCTATTTTGGCCTGCGCAACAGCGTCCTGGGAATTGTCACCATCACCCTGACTCTCAGCGGGGGTTATTTTTTAGATTGGTACCGCTATCATTTTCCCGCTTCCCCGCTTACCCGTTCATTTGAAATCCTGTTTATTACTGCGGTTATTGCCGGGATGGTCAGTGCATACTTCCTGTACCGTCAGGGGGACCTTCGGCAGCAGGCGGCCAGCGGCCGTCAAAGACCTTCGGCGGCGCGCGGTGACAGCTGCTCCATTGAAATTATTTACTGAACCCTTACAACATGAAAATTTCCGCAGGTTTATCCGCTTTGCCTTATTATGGGCTTTCGCGGTTAATTTCAGTTCACCTTTTTTTATCATTTATATGCTGGTCGACCTGAAATTCAGTTATACTCTGATCAGTATATACACGATGTTATCGGCAGTGGCTGATTTTATCGGTATGGGGGTCTGGGGTCATTTTTCCGACCGTTTTGGCAATCGCGCGATCATTATCGTCACAGCGCTGGTAGTAGCCCTGCAACCGGCCCTGTGGCTATTCAGCAATAATTCCGTTTTCTCAGTTTATCTTTTAATTCCCCTGCTGCATATGATGGGTGCATTTTTTTTCGCGGCTTACAATTTATGTGCTGTCAATCTGGTTTTTCGCATGGCTCCCAAGGAACAAAATTCGGCCTTCTTTGCCTTCTGGTCCATTGCCAGCGCCAATGGCGCGGCCGCCGGAGTGGGAGCCATACTGGGCGGGATACTTTCACAGCATACGGCTGCCCTGCTGCCCTATTTCCCCGGAATCTTTGATTCCGGTTTTAAGATAGTATTTTTTGTATCGTTCCTGCTGCGCGGCAGCGCCTTATTCCTGATCCGGGGAATCCGCGAGGAGACCGGCTTGCCTGTCCGGAAATTCGTGGAGATCATCCGCAGTATGAAAGCCTGGACCGACACTATGGGTAGTCACCCCATCATGCAATTCTTTTTACCCGCCAGCGATTCAAATGCCTCCACTCCTTACTGGCCGCTGTGGCGAAGGGCTAAAACAAACTTAAATAAGACCACCTGACCGAAATACAGACAGCCGATTTTCAAAAATATTAAGTTGGATTTGTAAATATTATTTTATACACTAAACATAGTTATTTTATTTTCGGATAATATAAAGGAAGAAATATGTTCATCATTCAATTTCTGGCCAAACTGGTTAAAATCCTGCGTTCGGCAGCAACCCCTGCGCAAATTGCCGGCGGTTTGATGCTGGGTATGGTTCTGGGACTGACTCCTCTGCTGACTGTGCATAATCTGATCGTGGTAATTTTGATCGTCATTTTAAATGTTAATATTGCCATGGCGATTTTCAGTTTTGGCGTTTTTAGCGGAATCGCGTACCTCTTCGATCCCCTGTTCCATGACCTGGGCTATGCTCTGCTGGTAAACGTTTCCAGTTTACATGGACTGTGGACATCGCTTTACAACATCCCGGTAGTCGCCTTGAGCCGCTACAATAATACCGTGGTGATGGGCAGCCTGGTCACGGCCCTGATATTAATGCTGCCGCTGTACTTCCTGACCAGGGCCGGGGTTATTCAATACCGTCAGAAAATCGAAAGCAAGGTGCAAAAATTAAAAATCATGAAGGTGATAAAAAGTTCTTCCATCTATAATTTTTATCAAAAATTAAAATCGTTAGGAGAATAGATGTTTCGCTGGAAAGGAATAATTTTTTTAGCAGTTGCAGTCGGGATAATTATTGTCCTGAGCCTGATCTTTACCGATCGCTGGCTGGAATATAAAATCGAAAGTAACGGTACTTCCATCGCCGGAGCCAGGGTTGAGGTCGATAATCTGGATCTATCATTAACCGATCTAAAAATCCGCTGGGACCGTCTGCAGGTGTGCGATCGCCGGCATACCATGAAGAACCTGATCGAAACCGGTGTCTGTGAGTTCGATATGGAATTCTGGCCTTTGCTGACCAGGAAGGTAATTATTGAAAATTTTGCTTTGACCGGTTTCAGGACCAATACCGATCGCCTGACTGATGGTAAAATTGATTTACCACCCGGAGAGCAAACTCCGCGTCAACCCGGCTTTGTTGAGAAAACAGCCAACCGCCTGATCGAGCAGGTTGAAACAAATGTAACCGACCAATTCAGTTCCTTTAAACAGAACGTGAATGTCGACAGCATCATGGCTTTATTGCAGATACAATCGGTTTCGCAAATTACGGCACTGCAGGCTGATTTGAGCCAGAATTACGAAAACTGGCAAAACCAGTTGACCCAGTTGAACTATGAAAACGACCTGCAAAAATTGAACTCCCAGGTTAAAGCCATTGAGGTCAATAAAATCAACACATTGGAAGGCTTTCAATCAGCACTCAAATCTGCCAACAAAATCGAGCAGTCGCTGGATTCGCTGAATAAATCGATCAAAGCCAGCCGAACTAAACTTACCTCCGATCTCAGCAGTGCGCAGCAGCGGATCGGCCAGGTGGACGATTGGATCAGCGCCGATTACCAGCGGGCCATGTCCATGGCTAAATTACCGGATCTCAATATGCAGAATATCGGCAAGATGATCTTCGGCACCCGTCTGGTCAACCAGGTAAATTATTATCTTAATTACGCCGGTATGGCCCGGGCCTACACTGATAAATTTAAATCCGCTGAACCCGGGAAAGAATCACCCCCGCGCTTAAAAGGACAGAATATATATTTTTATAATAAGAATGCCCGGCCCGATTTCTGGATAAAAAACATGATCCTGTCCGGCCAGACCAATGACGGTATTGCCCTTAAGGGCGAGGTAAAAAATATTGTTTCCGATCAACGCCAGATCGGAAAAACCACCGAGTTTTTTGTCGGCGGCAGTAAAGAGACCGCTGCTGCCATTGCCCTGAACGGAGTACTGGATTACCTGCAGGATCAACCGGTGGAACAATTCAATTTGAAATATGACGGTTTTTCGCTGGCGAATACTTCGCTATCCGAATCAAAATTATTACCCAATAAAATTCAGAAAGGCTTCGGTACTATCGATGCCAGTTTATCGCTGCACGGTGATCAGGTCGAAAGCCAGATCAAATTCACCGGCAATAAACTGAGTTTTGATTTTGGCGATCAGGAGCAGAGTAAAAATAAATTCGATCAGATCGTCCAATCGATCGTACGCAGCATAGACATGATCGACCTGGTGGCCAGGATAAAAGGAACTCAGGATGACCTGGCCTTTTCACTTAATTCGAATCTTGATGATCTTTTTGTCAACAAGACCAAAGAAATTCTGAGCAAGGAAGTTGATGAGGCCAAAAATAAAATAAAAGCCAGAGTGGATACGGAAGTTGCCGCTCAGCGTCAAAAGCTGGATAATTTGATCAAAGAGAAAGAAAGCCAGTTGACCGCCCAGGTCGAGAAATATGAGCAGATGGTGAACCAGCAGCAGGCGGTGATCGAGACCAAGAAAAAAGAGATCGAGAAAAGCATTACCAGGGATAAAGGTAAACTGGAGAAAAAAGCGAAAGACTTGCTTAAGTTTTAATCGGTAAAACAGTGAACATGATCAGCGGCAGCGGGCTGGTTGAGCCGCACTCAATCCCACAGGATCCAGTTAACACCAAAGCGGAAACGTATAAAGAATTCCCGGTAACCGTTGATAACTTCGTATTTATTCGACAGGGAATTTTCAGCTTCGGCGAAGATCTCCACCCCTTTTACCGTTACCACTACCCGCCAGTTCAGGGTATAAAAACCCGGTTCATCGTCCTCGCCCGGGTAAAACCGTTCCAGGCGCTGCTCAAAATTGATAGTCCTATGCTTGTCAAAAACCATGGCCGTACCATAAGCATCAAGCAACAGGGCACCTTTTAGCAGTAGCTGGGAAAAATGTCCGCCGACCCAAAAACTGCAGCGGGGGGTAAGATTCAAATCAGCCCGGGTGTACTGACCGCCCCCCTGAATATCTATCTTCCATATTGAAAAATCACTCTGTAAGGCCGCGTAATAAAAATTTCTGGAACCGGCATTGTAAAAGTAGGGTTCAGACCAGCCGATCTCATTTCTGATCCAGCAGGCTCCGCCAGTCAAAGACATTCTCCATTTCGGATTGAGAGTTACGGCATATTTTAAGCGGGCCGATTGGTGCTCTTCCGGTCCGAGCTCTGCACGCCCGTACAAAGTATCGAAATTAAAAAACCGTTCCGTAGTCGTAGGCAGACGAACCCCGTGCGCCAGTTCCATCATAATAGATTGCCTGTTATCCGGCCGGAATGATACAGAAAACGACGGCTGCAATTGTGGTTTAAATTCCCGGTCTATAACGAGTTGACCGGCAGCGCGTAAGCCGATTTTCTGAGTCAGCGCCAGGGTGACCGTACCGTAGGTGCTGAAACTGCTCGGATAATAATCTTTTTCAAAAGCCGTTCCTGAAATTTTAGGCAACAGCGTGCCCAGGCCAAAAAGAAATTCCACCTGTCTAAGCGGGAGATTATAATTGACATCAACACCATACCGTTTGATCTGCGTTTTTAACTGATAGCCCACGTCGTTAAGATCTTTAAGCCGCCTGAAGGTATAACCATTATATAACACCAGATGAAAACGTTCGCTCGTACTATCCCGGGGCAGCCAGGTCAGATCAAAAAAGAAATCATCGCGATTTTCAACAAGCCGGGGAAAGGCAAAATCCGGATCGGGATTATAGGCGGTCATGCCGTAGCGTTCACGGCCAAGATAAAACTGTGTACTGAAATAAAGTCTGGGTGAATACTGCCAGGTCAGTTCACCCCTGAAATTATAACCGCGGTGATCGCCATTGGAGATACTGCCGTCATATTTCCGGCTGAATCCGCCTAATTGCAGTGCAACATATTCCGAAACCGGTTTTACAAAACTGATGTCGAGATCGGTATAACCAAAATTACCCTGTTTATAAAGGATCTTGCTCCACGAAGCCGGAGTATGACGATGTGCCGATGTAAACGCAATCTTTTCGGCAGAATTGTAACAATAATTCTGAAGATTTCCTGCAGCTGTACTGCTTTCCATAAAACGGGTATAATCAACTGATAAAAACTGCATATTATACATGCCGTTGACCGGATCATTCATCAGGATAGTATTATAAAATATGCTATTCTGATGAGGATACTTGTTAATCATGGCCACATAAGCCGGCCGGTTCATTTCCTGCAGATCATATACGAACAGCAGCGGTTGATATTGACAGATTGAAGCCAGGTCGGTAAAAATAACCGACTTCTGTGCAGAGTAGCGGTAAACTTCATAAGCACTGGTGTCATTGATCAGGCGCAGCGTATTGTCGAGATCGTACCAGTACAGTTTGGACTTGACCGGGATGGTTTTCAGTGTCTCCGGCTCGGCAAATGGTGCCTTGGTAGTTGTATCGGCAGGGACCTGTGCTTGCACGGTTTCCTTTTTTTCTTTCTTAGGGGGACGCGGTTTCCTGGCAGCTTCCTCCTCCTTATCCTGAGCATTGACAATCGTTACCAGGAGCAGGCCGGCCAGAACATACAGGAATATATTTTTATATAATCGATTTACCATATCAATTCTGATTTAGCAATGTTACGAGTAATAAAATTTTTATGCAAAGTTAAAATGATGGGTGGTGTCATTCTGATGAGTTCCGATTCAACTGCCTGGCGGCAGACAAGTCGGGACGAGGAAGAATCTTTATCTTTAGAAAAAAAGATTTCTCCCTTTGGTCGAAATGACACTACGGCTGCACGTTTTTATTTTAACCGGCTTTCTGATCACTTTTCAGCCACCACCCGATCATCGATAGTAAGCTCAGTGGCACTTGCCACCGTTGTTGTGGGAGTTTTCTTAAAATAAAGCGCCATGACCTTTTTAAAATACTCGCGCAGGTCGTCAAAAAGCGTGTAAGCCCAGGGGACTGCAATCAGTGATAAAACAGTGGAAGTCATCAAACCGCCGATAATTGTCCGTCCCATCGGCGCATAAGGAATTCCGATCATCTGGGCATTGCCGACCGCCATGGGAATTAATCCGCCGATGGTGGTGAAGGCGGTCATCAGGATGGGCCGAAACCGCTCCCGGCCCCCTTCCATGATGGCATCGAAATCGCGATAATCCCTGCTGGCGCAACCGGTTGATCAGATCAACCAGCACGATAGCATTATTTACCACCACACCGATCAGAATAATAAAACCGATTATGCTCATTAAGTCGATAGTGGTGCCGGTTAAATACATCATCCAGAATCCGCCGAAGAAAGAGAAAGGAATGGCTACAATCACTGATAAGGGCAGTACAAATGATTCAAATAAGATTCCCATCAATAAAAATACAAAAACGATTGAAAGCATTATAGCAAAAGTCTGGCTCTGATTACTCTCCTGCATGCGGTTAAACCGCTGGCCCTTGGTCCAGGAGTAACCGTAAGGCATCTCAAAACCCTGCATGACCTGATCCACCCTGGCATACAATTTATCCATATTTTCCTTAGTCACATTAGCCTGGACGCTGATTGCCGTCTTGCCGTCCTCGCGAAATATCTCGCCGAATCCTTTATCAATGGTGAAACTGGCCACGGCATCAAGCGGAATCTCTTTACCGCTCTCGGTGAAGAAAGAAAGATTCTTCAACTGGGACAGGTTCTGGCGGTCCACTTCCTGTAACTGCACCCGCACATCGATCTCTTTTTCTTCGGTTTGATACTTCGGCAAAGGTATTCCGCGCAGGGCATATTGCACGGTTCCGGAAATGAGTTGAGGAGAGATGCCGTATTTCTTGGCCTGTTCACGATTGATATGCAAATGGATTTCATCGGTCACATTTTCGCGGTCATTTTGCACACTGATGACATCCTCGATCGTTTTCAGACGGCGTTCAACTTCTTTAGATAATTCATATAATTTTTCCGTGTCATCGCCGTACAGGGAGACCGCCAGGGAGGCTTCGTCCCCCCCTTCGCGACGCCAGGTATATCTGTATTTGACTCCGGCAAATACCGGCAGGCGCTTCTTAATATCCTCCAGCACACCGTTGTATTCCATGCGTTTGCTATGATACAGGCCTGCGGCCTTAAGCGTATTCTGAAAGAAAGTATCATACCACTGCTGCCGTTCGACAGGATTCAGAAAGATACGCACCATAGCCCAGTTATGGCTGTATCTGGAATTGATTGTCTTGATATTATACTGTTCCCACCTGAGCCGCACGGTATCTTCGACAATATTCACCATCTTTTCCACATTTTCGATAGTCAGGTTCTCCGGCATCTCAAAGAATACCCGGACATCATTAATATTACCCTCCATGTTATCGGTATAATTGGCCTTTGATGCCGCATAAAACATGGAGATGAACAGTATTAATAAAACGATCGCTGTCTCTATACGATGCCGCAGGGTCCAGCGCAGCAGACGCTGGTAGAACTGATTTGACTTCACGATTGAAATGGGCTGCTCTACTTTTCGTTTACTGACTATTTTAGTAGCCATCAGGGGTATAAAGATCAGGGCGACAAACAGCGAAATACAAAGGGAAATTATCACCGGCATGCCGATGCGGGTCATGTAAAATTTGAATCCCACATCGTCATTGATCAGGATTAAAGGAAGAAAAACGACAACCGTAGTGGAGGTAGCCAGTGTTACGGCCAGGGCCACCTCGCTGGCACCCTGCAGCGAGGCCTTGCGGTCATCCAATCCTTCGGCCCGTTTGGAATAAATATTTTCCAGTACCACAATCGAATTGTCGACCAGCATACCGACGGCGATCATCAATCCCATCATGGTAAATATATTCAAAGTCCAGCCCATGAAATACATCACCGTTAGGGTGATCATAACCGAGAGGGGGATGGCCAGATTGACGATGACGGTCATGCGTACACGCCGTAAGAAGAAATACAATACGGCGAAAGCAAAAAATCCGCCCCACATAGCTGAACTCTGCAGATTCTCGATCGATTCGGTTATAAACTGACCCTGGTCGAATAAAACTTTCGTATCAAATCCGTCGACGCTGGGATCTTTACTTATTTTGTTCTCGAAGGTATTCAGGATTTCATTGCATAATTCAACCGTATTAGCCATCGATTCCTTGAATATGCCGATCGAAATCGCTTTCTTGCCGTCAATCCTCTGCCGCCATCTGCGTTCCGGTACATCGTATTTTACATCGGCGATATCACGCAGGCGCAGATTGGTACCGCGAATGGGCAGACCGGCAAACTCTTCCACCGATTTAAATTTGCCCAGCGAGCGCACGTAAATTTTCTGGCCCCCTTCTTTAACATAACCGGAAGAGATAGCAAAATTATCACGGCGCAAACTCTGGATTACCTGGTATAAATTGATTTTGTTACTTCTGACCCGGTCCTGATTGATCATGATCAGGACTTCCTTTTCTTCAGCACCCCAGACTTCGACGTTGGCCACACCATCGATTCGTTCCAGGGGTTTTTTCACATGCTGTTCGACAAGATAAAACGGATCTTCATACGGTTTATTCTGGACCAGGGCGATCCACAGGACCGGATCATCCTGATCACTCCATTTACGGACATAAATACGCTCTACATCTTCCGGGATTTGCGATTTGACCCGGTCCATCCGGTCGCGCAGCATGGCATAGGCCAGGTCCATGTCCGTATCCTGGGCAAAACGAATAAAAGTCCAGCAACCATTGCTGCCGCTCCTGGTTTCCACACCGCGCACTCCGCTGATGGTTCTGACCTGTTCTTCAATGGGTTTGGCGATCTGTTCTTCAACCTCGCGCGGATTGGAATTCGGATATGGGGTCCAGACGCCCAGGAACGGGGGATTAAATCCTGCCGGAAAAAGTTCTACGGCAATCTGGGTATAGGCAATATACCCAATCACCAGCAGGGCGGTTAAACTGACCAGTACCGAAATCGGCCGGTGAATGGCGAAATTCGGGAAGGGACTGTATTTTTTTTGTTCCATATCGAGATACTCTGATTTATTCTTTTCTGTCCAGAACTGCATAAACTGTGGGTATTACCACCAGGGTTAGTAAAGTGGCGGTGGTCAGACCTACAATCACCGTAATAGCCATCGGAGTTCTGATCTCGGCGCCGTCGCCAAGTCCCAGGGCCATCGGTAATAAACCCAATACCGTGGTCAGGGTTGTCATCAATATAGGACGCAGACGTACACGCCCGGCCAGCAGAATGGCGTCTATTTTCTGCATCCCCCGCTGGCGCAATTGATTGATATAATCAACCAGCACGATGGCATTATTGACCACAATACCGGCCAGAATGATGCCACCCAGAAAGACGACGATACTCAGCGGGATATTAAATAAATACAATACCAGCACCACTCCGATAAAAGCCAGAGGAATGGTGAACATAATAATAAAGGGATGCAGCAGAGATTCAAATTGTGCGGCCATGACAATATAGACCAGGAAAATTGCCAGACCAAGCGCCATCATTAAACTGTTGAGCGAGGTTTCCATTTCTTTATTCTGACCGGCCAGGTCATAAGTGAAGTCTTCCGGCATCCGGATCGTGCGCAACACCTGGTAAATATCTTCACCGACACTTCTTAAATCCCTGCCGGTAATATTTGCGGATATCACCGCTGCCCGCTGTTGCTCTATACGCCTGATCTCCGAGGGCCCTTCATTGATACGAATATCGGCCACGGCTTCCAATGGCAGAGGAATAGCCGCACCAGGATTTATAACCATCCGGCGCAAGTCCGCAATGGTCTCTTTATCTTCTTCACGGATCCGCACCAGTACATCGATCCGGCGATCCTCTTCCTTGAACTCGGTAGCCACATCCCCGCGTACTTTATTGCGTACGATCTGGGCGATTTCCAGAATATTCAAGCCATAGCGGGCGATCAACGGCCGGTTATAGATGATCTGCACTTCGGGATTGCCCCGCTGAATATTGGCCTTGACATCGAACAGACCCGGTATTTCTTTCAGGCGTGTTTCGATTTCGGTTGCTACCGATTGTAACTTCTGCAGATTATAGCCATGAATTTCGATTTCGATCGGTGTCTTAAAACTGAAAATTGTCGGACGGGAAATTTTTGCCTGGATACCGGAATAATCGGACATACGGGAGCGTATTTTCCCGATCAGTTTCTCTTCGGTTACCAGTACACTGCTGGCCCGCTGCAGCGTGATCGTCAATTTTGCTGTGTGTTCCCCTTCATCTGTGTTGGTCGATTCGGTTTTGTCTATACCTACTACCGTAGCCACTTTGGCCACTCCATCCTGACTGGAAATAAATTCCTGCACCGGTGTGATACGTTCATCCGTTCTTTCGGCCGGAGTTCCCACCGGCAGGGACAAATCCACATTGAACTCACCCTGGTGCACTTCGGGAATCAATTCGCTGCCCAGCCGGGGGCCTACGACGAAAAAAGTCAAAACGAAGAGCAGGGACATGCCGCCGATCAGTTTAGCCCGGTTATGCAGCGACCAGCGCAACAATTTTTCCTGCCCGTCTTCCATTGCTTTATATGTATAATTAAAACCGTTAAAAATAAGTTTTAACGGGGCGTCAAATAGCACTTTAAAAATAATAACGACAACCTTGATGAATAACAGGAAATAAACCAGCAGAACGTGCAGCAGGCGAAAGATAATTTCCAGCAGTAAGGAGAAAATGAATTTAATCAGATTGAACAGCCATCGTACCGGTAGAAGTATGCCGTGCAGAATCTTTTTACTCCCTTCGGCCTGACCCACCTTTGATATGGAACTTTTCAAATCATTAATAAATACCCTTATCGATTTAAATCGGAAAAATTCAGGCCAGAATGAAGGCCAGGACGTAAAGAATATTTTACGTGCCAGCGATCCAAATGTCGCTACAATTATTTTAAAACCGTTTAATATTTTTTCAGCCAGACCGTGATAATTGCTGCCTGCATTGAGCAGCGCAGCTGCATTCTCCTGTTCACTAAAATCAAAAATATTGTTCGCCATCAGATTACTGAGCTGTACGCCTCCGGTAAATTTCGAAATATCCCGCGAATTGAGCATGGGCACCAAAAACATGGCCACTGCCAGCGAGGCCAGTAATGAAAAAACTATGGTCAAAGCCATGTCGCCAAATACCTGCCCGGCTACCCCCTGCACAAACACAATGGGGAAGAATACTGCCACCGTGGTCATGGTCGAAGCAAACACTGCTCCCCCCACCTCGCCAACCCCGCGGATGGTAGCCTGGATTAAATTGTCCCCCTCTTCCCGGCAGCGCGAGATACTCTCCAGTACGACAATGGAATTATCCACCAGCATCCCGATACCCAGAGCCAGGCCTCCCAGGGACATGATATTAAGCGAAACATCAAACAGTTTCATCGGAGCAAAGGTGGCGACTACCGAGATCGGAATGGAAAGACCGATGATTATGGTTGCCGGTATATTGCGCAGAAATAAAAACAACACCAGTACCGCCAGCAGCCCGCCGCTGATTGCGGTTGATTTTACCTCATTCACCGAATTCTCGATAAAAATTGACTGGTCGGACAATTTATCGATCTTAACGCCCTGCGGAAGCTGGTAAGCGATAAAGTTGGTCATCACCAGATCCTGCAATTGATCCGGCCCGGTTGCAGTTGCCGCTGCTGTTTTATTTTGCTCAGATTCTTTTTTCTTTTTCTCTTCCAGATTTTTTACGTAGGCCTGCTGTCCGGCGGTACCAAACACCACAGCGCTGACCGCTTTAGCCACGCTGACAATGTTAGCATCCGCTTCTTTAAAAATTTCAATTTCGACACTTTCTTTTCCATTAATACGGGTGATGATTTCGCGGTCCTTATTGGTGCGTTCAACTTTAGCGATATCCTTCACCTTGATTTCGCGTCCGTTCCAGTTCCCTACTACTACCTCCTCAATTTCATCTACCGTCTTGAATTCATTCAGTGTGCGCACCAGGTATTCTGTCTGTGCCTCTTTCAGGTTGCCGCCGGCCAGATTAATATTTTCCTGGGCCAGACGTTCCCTGATTTGCTGAATATTGATACCAATCAAAGTTAGTTGTTGTTCGTTTAGTTCAACCCGGATCTCTTCTTCCAATCCTCCTCTAACCTTGACGGCCGCCACTCCTTCGATTGTTTCCAGTTTTCGCTTGATATCCTCTTCGGCCAGATAACGCATATAAAACAGGGAACGCTCACCGAACAGACCCAGACGCATGAAAGGATCCAGGGAAGGATCATAACGTAAAATTAAAGGCCGTTTCACTTCATCCGGCAAATAAACCTGATCGAGTTTTTCACGCAAATCGGCAGTGGCCTGATTCATATCGGTATCCCAGCTGAATTCCAGGATAACATCCGACTGGCCTGCTTTTGATATGGAATTGATGCTGACCAGGTTATCCACCACACCCAGGACCTGTTCGATCGGACGGGATACAGAGGTTTCGACTTCTTCCGGAGCTGTACCAAGGTATTCCGTTCGCACCGTCAGCGAAGGATAGGAAATGTCCGGCATCAGATTAAGCGGTAATTGTTCATAGGAGATATACCCGAATACCGATATGCCCAGAACAACCATTAGTATGGCGACCGGGCGGGTTGTGGTAAATTTGAAAAATTCGCTGGAACGCTGGCTGGATTTATTTTCTAAATCATTCATTCTATCCCTGTTCATTTATAATATTGTCATAAGTAATAACTAATTTTTAAACAACTGCTCTTCGTTATTGCGGAAGGCTATCAGGTTTTCTCTTTCCGATACAATTTTTACCCTGGTTTTATCTTTCAAACCGGCCTGTCCTACTACAATCACTTTATCACCCTCCTGAATACCCTCAAGAGATTCTACTTTCTCATGATCCTGAAAGCCTGCCTTTAATATAATTTTATTGGCCAGGCTGTCTTTGACTACATATACATTCATCTGTTCATTTTCGTATACGATTGCCGTCTTGGGTATTAAAATGGCATTGGCGTGGGTATCGGTAATAATGTGTGTATTAACGAACATTCCCACCCGCAACTTATTACTTTCATTTTTTACACCGATGGTCACTTTGAATGTCCCGCTCTGGGAATCAATCATCGGGCTGACCCTTTTTATCGAACCGGAAAAACGATCGCCGGGGACATTATCCGAGGTCACATAACAGATTTGGTTTTTCTTAACATTGCCTAATTCTTTCTCAGGAGCGTACACGACCGCGATCATCTCGTCGGTGTTGATGACACTGAAAACTTTATCGGTTGGTTGAATCCGTTCGCCCGGTTTCTTCAAACGGTCTCCGATGATTCCGCTGATCGGAGAAGTGATCCGGGTATAACTTAAATTCAATTGGGCCTGCTTCCATTCAATTTCCAGACCCTGGGTGGTATATTTAGCCCGGTCGAATTCTTCGATACTCAGCAGGTCTTCCTTGTACATCGATTCCAATCTGTCGAATTCGGATTTTTGCCGCAGGTAGTTCAAGCGGGCACGTTCTTCAGCCAGTTTATATTCATCTGCTTCCAGTTCCAGCAATTTCTGGCCCTTTTTCACATAATCCCCTTCTTCGACCAGAATTCTTTCTACAAGCCCCTGGATACGGGGATAAATATCGGCCATTTTTTCTGTTTCCAGATTCGCACTCAATAAGATAAAATTAGAGATTGTTCCTCTGACGATGGTGGTAATCTCCACCGGGACCAGTTCTTCTTTCTGTTTTTCGGTCTGGTCAGACTGCCCCTCTTTCTGCCCCTGCACACCGGCAGAATCTGTTTTCCCGGCAGTCTGCGTTGAATCTGCTTTCTGACTTTTTTCTGTTTTGGCATTACCGCTGCCACAGGACATCTGAATTATTGAAAGAACGATTATCAGATGCAGCATGAGAATTAATCTCAGTTTACTCATGTATTCTCCTTGTTTCTTTTAAATACAATCTAACGCCTCCCGTAATAGTAATTAATTACGCAGCGCTATAGACTTATGTTTCATCACTAAACACTTAAAATTATTAATTTTGATCATGGATTATATAAAAGCCTTTTGGTCGATAAAATATTCCAGTTAGATCTTAGTTTTACGATAACATATCAGGAGCTGATCAACCGCTATAAAAAATGATCTAGTTGGATTTCATGAATTTTTTCACTAAAATAAAGTAAGCAAACATTAGCAGATCTGACGACCACATGCCTGTACAAAAATTTCTGAAAATTTTTCTTTGGCTGGTAGCCATTCATTCCTGTCTGGTCGGTATATTTCTGATCATTCTGCCGGAATCATGGTTGGCGTTCTTCGGTTATATCGGTTACCGCCGGTCATTCTTCCAGGTACAGGGGGGTGTTTTTCACCTGGTGATGGCCATTACCTATCTGTGGGCAGCCCGCAATCCGTTACGGGAACAATCTCTGGTCATCATAACCATATGTGCCAAGGGCATTGCCACGTTTTTTTTATTGCTTTATTACCTGTTGATCGAACCGATCTGGATAGTATTACTATCGGCTCTGGGGGATTTTCTGATGGGTTCCATCATCCTGATATTGTTTATCAATCTTAAAAAACAAAATCAGCCGGCAAAGGAAGTATCATGAACGGCAGGATCCCGACCATGCTGATTACCGGCGCATCCGGGTTTGTGGGACGCCATTTATTGGACGAATTTAAAAATGAGTACAGAATTTTTGCGATTGCCCGGCGCTCACAGCGTGAGTGCAATGCTCCGGTTCATCCCAATATTGCCTGGATCCGGGCCGATATTACCGATAAAAACAATATCGCCAGGGCCTTTCGCGAGGCCATGACCGCTGGCGGTGTGGATTATCTCTTTCACCTGGCCGCTTTTTACGAATTCTCCGGAGACCACTTGCCCGAGTACCGGACCACCAATGTTGAAGGTACCAGGAACATCCTGCAACTGGCCACGACCATGAATCTGAAACTATTCATCTTTTCCAGTTCGGTAGCCGCCTGTTCTTTTCCGGCCGAAAACGAGTTTATTAATGAACAATCATCTCCCGATGGTAAACATATCTACGCCTGGAGCAAGCGTCTGTGCGAAGAAATGATCAAAGAACTGCGCGCACAGTTACCTTCCTGTATCGTGCGTTTTGGTGCGATTTACAGTGATTGGTGCGAATACCCGCCGCTATATATGTTTCTGAATACCTGGCTCAGCAATTCCTGGCGGGCGCGGATACTGGCCGGCAAAGGGCATTCGGCAATTCCTTATATTCATATTCGCGATATTGTAGCTTTTTTCCGTCAACTATTATTGAACCGGCACCGCCTGGGTCCGGCTGAAACACTACTGGCCTGCACCAGGGGTTGCACTTCGCATCTGGATCTATATACACTGGCCAGCCGTTATTACTATGGCAAAAGCCGTCAATCCATCCGCATGCCCAAAGCCATCTGCGGATTGGGTCTGTATAGTATGAATTTTCTCGGCAAAATAATCAATAGTCCTCCGTTTGAACGCCCCTGGATGTGGCGCTATATCGATGAAAGACTGAATATAGAAAATAAAAAAAGTTGTAATCTGATCGGCTGGACCCCGAACCAGCGTTACCTGATCGAACGCCGCATCCCTTATATGGTCGAGCGGCTCAAGAGCGAACCATTTGCCTGGCAGATGCGCAATATGGCTGCCCTGCGCCGCGCCGCTTCCCGGCCGGATTTCAATATCTATACGGCACTTTCGGATGCCGGAGATAACATCATTGATCAGGTATTCAAGTCGATCAGCCAGGACGAGGAAATCAACCGTTATCCCCATCTGCGTCTGGTTGACCAGGTTGATCTGTCCTGGTTTTTGAAACTGGTCTTTCGCCTGATCCTGACCTCTATCCATACCACCAACAAACTATTGTTACAAAATTATTTTGAGATGTCCGGTTACAACCGCTTTCAGGTGGGTTACAGTTTCGAAGAGATAGTTTATTTACTCAAACTGCTGAATACGGCTATTATGAATTATCTGCATACTGTGGAAGAATTAAAACCTTTCCGCACAGAATTTTATAATTTTATCAGTTTACCGATTGAATTTGCCATTGATGAAGTGGAACAACAATATCAATTATTCCTGCAGGGTGGATCGTCGCAGCCTGTTTCACCGCCGGCCGAATACAGCGAGCATGAAAAAACAGCCCGTGAACAACTGGAAGAAACTATCTGGAATTGCCTGGTACAAAGAAAATAATTAGATAGAGAATCAATCCGTTCATGAAACTCAGTATCCGTACAATACAGGTACTTGGCTATGCCCTGGTGGTTTTATTGATGGGTATTTTTGCCACCTATGCCGGATTATCATTCATTAACGATACTGTTGCCACCGAAGCCCAGATGCGGGTGCAGATGGACCTGAATTCCGCCTGGGTTGCCTATAATGAAGAGAAAACCATGCTGCAGATGACAGTCAGCCTGGTTTCACAGCATGAAGCTCTTCGCTCGGCCCTGCGCCATGAGATCAGTGCCGACAGTCTGACATCCCTGCTGGAAAGACTGCGGGTACAATACAAACTGGATTTCCTGACTCTGGTCGATAAGGACAGCATGATTTTAGGTACCTCCAGTCATCAGGGTCCAACCGGACAACGGGCCCGGCTGGATCCGGTAATTCTGCAGGCGCTTCGTGGCAGCGTCAGCAGCGGTACTACCCTGATATCCCGGGAAGATCTTTTGCGCAAAAGCAAGGAACTGGCCGCACAGGCACATATTGCTCTGGTGGAAACCCGGCGGGCCCGGCCCACGGAACGCAGCGTGGAAGACCGCGGTATGGCTTTGGAATCGGCCGTACCGATTTTAAATGTACATGAAACGGTGAACGGAGTAGTCTATGGCGGTATACTGCTTAATCGCCGTTATGATCTGGTCGATCGTATCCGTGACGCTGTTTTCGATATCGCTGTCTATGACGGGAAACCACTGGGCACCGTTACAATTTTTCTGTGGGATACCCGCATCGCCACCAACGTGATCAGGGCAGATACTACCCGCGCCATCGGTACCCGGGTATCTGAAGCAGTATATAAAACCGTCCTGGAAGAAGGGCTGCGCTTTGGCGACCGCGCCTTTGTGGTCAATGATTGGTACCTCTCGGCCTATGATCCTATTCGTGATCCCAAAGGTAACACCATCGGGATTCTATTCGTGGGTCTGCTGGAAAAAAAATATCTCGACTATAAAGCAAGTCTGACTAAAAAATTTCTGTCCTTTGGATTGATCGCCTTATTGATTTCGGTCGGACTGGCTACTTATTTTTCAGGAAAAATCCGCCGTCCGATTATGAAACTAGTTGAAGCCACCCGCCAGGTTTCTTCCGGTGAATTAGACACGCGGGTGCAACAGGTAGATGGCACCAGGGAACTCAGCGAATTGGCCAAGTCGTTCAATCTGATGGCCGAATCCCTGGAGACCGACCGTAATCAATTGCAGCAGGCCTTCCAGGAAGTGGAAGCGGCTTTGAAAAAAGCCGATGAAAAGAACCGGGCCTATCTGGAAATGCTGGGATTTGTAACACACGAATTGAAATCACCGCTGGCCTCGATCGTCTTCGCTATCGGATCATTACGCGAAAACCTGTTGGGACCTTTAAATCCCGCCCAGGAAGCTGTTCTGAAATCTTCGGCTAAAAGCGCTGATTATCTGAATGCCACTATTGCCAATTTCCTGAATTTAAGCCGGATCGAAGACGGCGCTTTAAAACTGAAACAATGGAAGGTGTTCCTGCGCAGCACGATCATCGATCCGGCGCTGCAACGCCTGTCCGAAATGATCGCCGACAACGGGATGAAGGTATATTGCGATATCGCCCCCAATCTGGAAGTTACCTGTGATCCGGATTTATTAACCTCCGTTTTCCAGAATCTGATCTCCAATGCCGTCAAGTACGGAAATAAGGGAAGCCAGATCCTGATCACCCAGGAAAAAGAACCGGATGCCAATTTCATCCGTCTTTCCATCCGCAATGAAGGACTTGGATTCAGTCCCGCAGAAGCAAAGGGATTGTTTACAAAATTTACGCGGTTTAATGCCCGGAATTATGATACTAAATCCGGAACCGGTCTGGGTTTGTTCGTGACCAAGAACATAATCAATCAGCATGGCGGAGATATCTGGGCTGAATCGCAGCAGAGCAAATATGCCAGATTTATTTTCACATTGAGGAGAAGGTTGGTACACCGCGGCGAGGAGAAAAACAGTGGTTAACCGGCCGTTCCCATATTCGTCTTTTTTGGTTCCAGCAACTCTTCTATCTTCAGCAACAAATTTCCCGGTTTCACCGGTTTCTCGATAAAAGCATCGACCGGTAATAACGCCGTACCGACTTTATCGCTGAAATTAATACTGGTTTTGGCCGTGACACTGGTCAGCATCAGAATAGGAATTTTTGAATAGGCGCTGTAGACCGAGCCAGGTTCGGCGGTGCGCAATTCGGAAACTACCCGGAAACCGGCAACAAAATCTTCCATGATCACATCCAGAATAATCAGATCGGGATTGGTCTGCTTGATTTTTTCCAGACCTTCGGCAGCTGAATAAGCGGATTCGAAGTCGTAACCCCTGGCTTGCAGGACCATCATTACCACATTGACCAGATTAACATCATCATCGATCATCAGGATCTTTTTTTTACCAGTCATGCCTTCTCCCGAACTGTATGTTAAAATCAATATAGGCAGCAAGTCATTTATTGTCAAGGCAGGTCATTAACAGTCAATCTTTTTCGTGCTACAGCCAGATAAAGATCGTCTTTTTCAGCCGCCTGGATCAATTCAAAACTAAGGCTGGTCAGACGCTCAGCCAGATCTGCTAAAGAGGGTAAATAATCCCGGCAAATCACGCTTCCGGCCTGATCATGAAATTCATTTAATCTTTCCCGTCCCATCAGATGCAGGATAATCAGATTTCCCCCTGGATGTAAAACACGGCGCATTTCCTCCAGGGCAGAAGACAAATCCCGGAAATGCGGTAACGATTCGAAACAGATAGCGGTGCGGATACAACTATCGGCAAGAGGCAGAAAATGTACATCCCCATTAAGATGATTGATCCGGCCATTGTTTTTGTTTTTTGCCCGGGCCTGTAACAGCATCCGGTAGGCAATATCAAGTTCAATGATTTTTGAATGAGCGGGCAGGAGATTCAGCAGCACCGGGATTAATACTCCTGTGCCGCAGCCCAGGTCCAGAGCCGGAGCGGCGATCGAGGGCAGAAACCTGCTGAAGATCTGCCGGAGCCGTTCCTGTTTTTCCGGGACTGCCAAGGTATCCCAGCCCGGGGCATGAGAATCGAAATAATCCTTGCGCTGGTCAGGCACGGTCTGTCATCCTTTCACCAGAGTCGGAAACTTCTGCCGGATTAATTTCAGCGCCAGTGGTATTACCAGCAATTGCAGCACAATTCCCGGCAAACCCGCCAGAACCATAGCGATTGAAAAAACCGTGGGATCCAGCTGTATCCACTTCGCAACGAAAGTAACCATGATATATAGCAGCAGGCGATCCATAATAATAGCTATGGCCAGGGTAAGCCAGACTGAGCGTCGTAAGTGCACATGCAAAATCGAACTGATCAAAGCCACCAGGATCAATTCTGCTGTCATCAGCGGTAGAATCGGCGGAACCAGCGGAGGCATTCCGGTCAGTAACCAGGAGGTCATCGGAGCAAAGATGGCCAGTACCAGGGCAAATTTCCAGCTGAGCAGCATGCTGCCCAGCATCACCGGCAGAAACATGGGTAGAAAGGTTGAGCCCAGACCGACGATATGAAAAACAGGCGGCAGAACCACAGCCAGAGCGGCGAATAGTGCCGTTAAAGGTATTTGTCTTAATTCAGTCCGATCCACAGAAAACGAATCCGCTGCTAAAACAAACTATAGGTTATCCCGGTCATGAAATGAAATCCGGGTGCTGCATAGCCGGTGAACACCAGGTACCGGCGATCCAATATATTCGACAATTGCACATCCAGGGACCAACCGGCATAGGTGCCGCGTAAAACCAGATTCAGTACATGATAGTCGGGTAATCGCACAGCCCAATCGTTGGCTACATAAAGTTTTTCTACATATTTACCATAAAGAGTGGCACTGAACCAGCCGGAATGGAGGTCGAAACGGTATTTGAACTGTGTTTCCGGATTGTAGGCGGTCAGACGATCAGGTTCCATTTGACTTACTCCGAGCTGTCCCGACAGCCAGCGGGAAATGGTATACGACATTTCCACTTCCAGTCCCCACTGTTTGGCTGCACCGCTGTTGGCATAACGAAATCGCGGTGGGGGTGCGGGATTTGCAATTGTCTGAATCAGATTAGAGGCATCATTATGATAAACTGCCGCGCGGATATAGTTTTTGCCTTTCCAGTAATAAGCCAGTCCCGCTTCTCCGCTGCTGATTTTTTCAGATTCCAGATCTGGATTGGAGGGGGGGAACAGATACAATTCATTGATGGTCGGAAAACGGAAACCACTCTGATAATTGGCATAGAATTGCAGATTAGTCAGAAGATCAACTCCGATCCCGGCCAACGGTGTAACCTGGGATAAATTCAGCGAACTTTGCTGGTAGCGCAGTCCGCCTTTAAAGTTGATCCGGCTGGACAGGTTATAGAAAGAAAGCAAATAAATTCCGAAAGAATTTTCGCTGAATTTATCATCCTGCACATTCGCCTTCCCGCCGTAACGCATGAATTCTCCGCCTCCGGCTAACTTTAATCGAGGCGAGATTTTCCATTGCTGGTAGGTGGAAGCCCCCAGCTGAAATCATGAGATTCAAATCCGTCATAAAAACGGTGATGGCCGAGATTGCTAAAAATCTGGATCGAGCCTTGTATCTGCTGGTAGTTATTTTTTAAGGTAATACTGCCCATACCGCGGCGAATTTTTCCATTAGTACCTAACTTATCGGTTGCTGCATTCCGCACCGGATCATCAAATTCATACGGGACATACCGCCCCTCCGTGCTGAGTTCCCAGGCCGGAGCAAGAGTAACATAATACCCTGCCTGCAGATGCAGCGATTTAAAAGATGTCTGAGCAATATGGCCCTTGGTAGCCCGCTGGCGCGCGGTCAGTGAAAAACCGTGCCGGCCCAGACGCCGGTTAAGATTGATCCCCACATTGTAAGAGGAATAAGATCCCGCCGAAGTTGATATTTTCAGGGGGATTGAAAAATCGGGAGTTGATTTGATATTAACCACCCCGGCCATGGCCTGGCTGCCGAAAACCGTCGAAGCAGGTCCGGAAAGAACTTCCACCTGGGATATATCATCGGTGCCATACACATCCGGCAGCGGGTGCCCGAACAGCCCCATGAAATCAGGATGACCGTTGATCAGCACCAGCAGGCCGGTATTGGGCCGGCCGCCCTGTCCGCGAATATTAATACTGCCGGAACCGGCAGATCCCACTCCATAACCCATTATACTTTTTTCCATTATAAATGCCGAGGGGCTGACCACGTCAACCAGTTCCAAAGCCGAATGTCGTGCCAGTAATTGTATTTCGCGACTGTCTATGATATTATATGTATAGGCTAACTCTTTCAGGGACAATTCAAACCGGTCAGCCACCACTACGATGGAATCCCGCGATTCATATACCTTTAAACTATCGGCTTCACTCGCCCGGGTGACCGGCAGCGGGTTTAGTGCCAGGAACATTAACAATCCGATAAATTCCGGCTTAAAACTATTGATAGTCATTTGAATTTCCTTCGTATTATGCAGTACCATTTCCTGCTACTGGTTGATAAAAATATTTATACACTTATACCGCTATGAACACCATGGTAAAAAATACCAGATTGATACCCAGAATCAGAGTATCGCCGGCCTGCCATTTTTGCTCTGCTTTTGAATATATCTGTCCGTTAAAGCCCCGGCTCAGCATGGTCTGGTACAGCCGTTCGCTGCGGCCGAAGGTGCGTACGCTGAAAGTGGTCAGTAACCTGGAAAAATACTTTAACCGTTGTATGGGCTTCAAATAAATATAACGCGAACGAAAAGCATTAAATTGCCGCAGAATTTCTGATTTTAAAATCACCATATAACGCTGCATCAGGAAAAAAACCGCGGTGATCCAGCTGGCCAGACCCAGCGACTCCATAGCGGCTACGATTTGTCCGGGGGAGGTGGTCAAACTGAAGACTGTGGTACAAACCAGAATCATGATAAATTTGATATTGATCTCAGCAAACTGGACCCAACCGGCGGAATTGACCTTAAAGAACAGAATGGTGGAATGTTCCGCTATACTATTATCGGAAAAGGGCAGCAGAATGGTGACCAGAAAAATCATCGGATATACTCTGCTGACTCTTCTGAACAGTACCCCGGGATCAATCCCGCTGAGCCAGACTGAAAAGGCCAGCCAGCCGCTCAGGATCAAAAACGGCCAGGTGTGATGAACCTTAAGAACGATGACACAGACCAGGAACAACAGCACTAATATAATTTTTAAGCGGACGTCACTATTTCGATTTATCATTTTTTCTATTTATCCATTAATTAATTTTATACGTAATTATTATCAAGTCAGGTTTTTACCGGTGGAAGTACGGTACAATTGCCCATGCTTGATCCCTTTCAGGGCGATCAGCTCATCGGCCAATTGCTTGATTTTCCCGGCCCGTCCTTTCAACAGCACCACTTCCAGGCAGTTATCATGATCCAGATGCACGTGTGTGGTAGAGAGAATCCGTTCATGAAAATCATGTTGTATCCTGCCCAGGCGGTCCTGCAGTTCACGCTGGTGATGGTTGTACAACAGCGTCAGCACCCCGACTATTTCTGCATCGTTGACTATTTCCTCTTCCACCAGCTCCCTGCGAATCAGATCGCGGATGGCCTCCGAACGGTTGGGATATTTTTTCCGCCGGATCAGCCGGTCAAAACGCCGGATCAGATCTCCCGGCAGCGAAACTCCAAAACGAATCAATTGCATATTTATTTCGTGTTACCTTTTTTATAAATGTAACACAAATGGATAATAAAGCAAATATATTTTAAGCAGAGGAACCGGCTTGAGCTAAATAAATAAAAAACGTTTAAATCATATACTGATAAAAATAATAAGCACCGGCACAGAGCACCAATATACCGAAGGTTCTTCTTAAATAAAGGACAACCCGGGTATTTCCGCTCCAATCCAGGTACTTTTGAATAAAATTCATCAGACCACCGGCGGCGACGATGACGGAACAATGCCCCAGGGCAAAAGCCGCCAGCAACATGACACTCTGTAAATAATGATCGGCACTGATACTGAAGATCAATCCCAGTACAGGGGCCATAAAAGCAAAGGTACAGGGGCCTAAACTGAAACCGAACAACAAACCCAGCAGAAATGCGCCGCGGTTTTGATTCCGGGGTGAATTTAGTATATTTAAAGACGGAATGGGAATCCGGATTAAATCCAGCAGGTACAAACCGGCCAATAAAAATATCAGTAACACCAGTATTCTTCCTGCCCTGCCGATATCACCCAAAATATGTCCGCTGGCGGCGGTAAGCAGTCCAATGACCGCCAGAGTAACCAGAATGCCCAGGGCAAATAAGAAAGAGAGATAAAATACTTTTTTAGAACGAATCGACTTTTGCCGGGTCAAATAACCGATCAGTAAAGGGATGCTGGCCAGGTGGCAGGGACTGAGCATGATACTGGCCAGCCCCCAGCCAAAAGCAGCCAGCAGCGCCAATTCAAAACTGTCGCTCAAGGCCAGGGTTAAAGCCGAAAAGATTTTGTCTAGCATCTTTTAATTATTTTGTGCGGGGAATTAAACCCTGCGACTTTAAAAATTTATCTATTTCCTGTTCCGGGAAAAATCCTTCATGGCGCATGATTTCCTTACCATCGCTATCTAAAAAAACCTGGGTTGGAATCAGACGTATCCCATATTGTACCGCGTACTGCCTTTGTTCGTCTTTCCAAACATCATAGAAAATAATTTTAATCTGTTCACCATACTTTTTCTCGATGGCAGCCATGACCGGCTGCATCATTTTACAGGGGATGCAATTAACCGAACCCAATTCAATAAAAGTAATCAGGGAACTGCTATCTGCAACGACAGAACCGGATGTCTGTGCTGCATCTTTTGTATTCTCCGGTTTGCTGCTGCAACTCAGCAGAATAAAAGCCATAAGATAAATCAGTACAACCATATCTTGTTTCATCTTCACTCTCTCAAATTTTTATTTTTATCCCTGCTTCAGGCAGTCTTGAAGTATTTTTTACCGAGCCAGAGCGAAACATCAACCAGCATTATTAATACCGGTACCTCCACCAGCGGACCGATGACTGTGGCAAAAGCTGCCTGCGAATTTACTCCGAAAACCGCCACGGCCACTGCAATCGCCAGTTCAAAATCATTGCTGCCTGCGGTAAAAGACACGGTGGCTGATTTCTCATATGATGTACCCATTCTTTTCGCCAGGAAAAAAGTCGTGAAAAACATAAAAGCGAAATACAGGGTATACGGTATGGCGACCCGGATAACGTCCAGAGGCAGTTCAATGATTTTTTCCCCTTTTAGTGAAAACATTACAAAAATAGTAAACAGTAAAGCGATGGGGGTCAGCAAAGATACTTTGGGAATGAAGCGCCTGAAATACCAGTCGTCCCCCTCCAGGCGGCGAAATGTTAAGTTGGAAATTAATCCGGCGACAAACGGAATGCCCAGATATATCAGAACAGTGACGGCGATTTCTGCGATGGATACTTCAACCAGCGTACCGCTGTGGCCGAAAATTGGCGGCAGGATGGTTATGAATATATAAGCATAAACGGAATATAAAAATACCTGGAAGATGGCATTAAAGGCTACCAGCCCGGCTGCCAGTTCCGAGTCCCCTCTGGCCAGATCGTTCCAGACCAGCACCATGGCAATACAACGGGCCAGGCCCACCAGGATCACTCCGGTCATCAGCTCCGGTTTATCCGGCAACAACAGAATAGCCAGGAAAAACATTACCAGGGGACCAACAATCCAGTTTTGGGCCAGGGAGAGAAATAATATTTTTAAATTGCGAAAAACAAGCGGCAATTTTTCATAGCGCACCTTGGCCAGGGGCGGATACATCATTAAGATCAGACCGATGGCGATAGGGATATTGGTAGTGTTGACCGAAAAGCGGTCCCAGAATTGCGCGATACCCGGAAGCAGATAGCCGGATAGCACACCCACCGCCATGGTTAGAAATATCCACAGGGTCAGATAGCGGTCAAAATACGATAACTTTTTCGATACCGATTCCATGATTCCTTCCTCGTTTGAGATCTGAGTTTTTATTTCGCTGCTTCCCGGATCCAGTTCGTGATCATCGATTTCGCCGGCAGCCTGCCGCTGCTGATCACCTTGCCGTTGATCAATAATCCGGGAGTCATCAGGATACCCAGTTCATGAAACCGCTTGATATCGGTAACTTTTTCGATCTGCGCTTCTATCTTTTCTTCTGTCACTACTTCTTTGCAAAGTGATTCCAGTTTCTGGCAGTTATAACAACCGGGACCCACTACCTGAATAAATAACATCTGATCCTCCTTAAGTTGATTGTTTGCACAATTTTCAATAGTCAGAATCCTTTAATATTCTTCAGATAATAATTATAAAATGCTGACTTGATCTCGTCCCTTACCTGGCGAAAAACCGCTATTATTTCCTCTGCGGTTCCGCTGGCAGCGGCGGGATCTTCGAATCCGATATGCAACCGTTTTCGCACTTTGCCTGAAAAAACCGGACAGGTTTCCCGGGCCTGATCACAGACTGTAATAACAAAATCGAACGATTGACTCAGAAATTGATCGACATTCCGAGGAAAATTAGCGCTGAGATCAATGCCTGCTTCTTTCATTACTGCGATCGCATTAGGGTGTACCCTGGCGGCCGGGGTTGTGCCCGCCGAATATACCTCCAGTTCATGGTCGAATGATTTCAAAAAACCTTCGGCCATCTGGCTGCGGCAGGAATTTCCGGTACATAAGATCAATATCCTTTTTTTACCCATGCTTTCCTCTCCTATTTGATACATGCCTGTGCCCCCTAATAAACAGCGCCATAGAAAAGTCCGGCCAGGGTGGAGAGCAGCACCACCAGCGCGCTGTACACCACGGTCTTTTGTGTTCCCATAATACTGCGCAGGACCAGCATGCTTGGTAAACTCAACGCCGGACCTGCTAATAACAGGGACAAAGCCGGACCCTTGCCCATACCGTTTGCAATCAATCCCTGCAGAATGGGCACTTCAGTCAATGTGGCGAAATACATAAAGGCTCCTGCCAGGGAAGCAAAGAAATTAGCGAAAATGCTATTACCGCCAACTAAAGCGGAGATCCAGTGTTCAGGAATAATTCCCCGGCTGCCAAAAGGTGTTCCCAATAGGAATCCTGAAACCAATACTCCCAGCAGGAGCAGGGGTAATATCTGTTTAGCAAAACCCCAGCTGGCCGACAGCCATTCCTGCGGCTCGCCGGGAGAAATGGACAATAGCATGACCAGCAGTAAAACTCCAGTGATGAAAGGAATTAACGGATATTGAGGAAAAATTAAAATGGTTGTCAGTACCGGCAGCACTGCCAGGGAAACAGACAGGATTTTTATCTTCAGGATTTTAATCAGAGAATAAAGCAACACTATCGCTGCCAATCCGGTTAACCACCACTTATAATCAAATACCAAATTCCAGAATCCGACCGCAGTTTCCGGTTTACTCCAGGTAGCAAAAATCAGAATAGCCACCAGGGTAAAGAAGAGGAACGCCGATTGCCATAACGGCCTTGGTTCTCCGGCCTCGGGTAAAGTCAATTGGGCCTCGGCTTTTTCTTTTTCTTCCCGGCGATAAATAAGATGCATCAGCAGACCGATCACAACACTTAGCGATACGGCCCCGATTACCCGGGCCAGACCCAATTCCAATCCCAGTATGCGGGCGGTGAGAATGATAGCCAGAATATTGATCGCCGGACCCGAATAAAGAAAAGCAATGGCCGGACCCAGTCCTGCTCCCCTTTTATAAATACCCGCAAAGAGCGGCAATACGGTGCAGGAGCATACCGCCAGGATAGTCCCGGAGACTGAGGCAATTGAATACGAAAGCCATTTTTTCGCCTGAGCTCCAAAATATTTGATAACCGCTGCCTGGCTGACGAACACCGAGATGGTGCCGGCAATAAAGAAAGCAGGAACCAGGCATAATATTACATGTTCCCGGGCATACCAGTTGACCAGTTCCAATCCTGCGTAAACCGACTGCTTAAATCCGGAACTCTCCAGGGGCATGAAATACAACAGTAAAAATACACCGCTTATCCACAGCAGTGGTTTGTACTCTTCTTTCCAATTCATATCTTTGAATCCTATGTGTCCAGTCATTAAATGTATTAATTTGTCATTCTGAAGAAATCTTGATCCCATTAAAATCCACAAATTTTATTTCTGTCAATAGTCCTGACTTTCTCCCGGTCGGCAGCAATTTCTTTATCATCAGTCATCCAGCCGGCAAGTAAATTTAATATTCCCCGGATATCTGTCCGGTCGGATTCCGGATTGAGTTGATAATTAACCCACTTGCCTTCTTTTTGGTCGACAATCAGACCGGCTTCCCGTAATAAGTAAAGGTGCTTGGAGACCGTCGATGTGGCCAGATTCAAGATTGAAGTGATCTCACAGACACAGAGTGGTTTTTTCTCCAGCATTTTGATTATCCGTACACGCTTGGGATCGGAAAGAGCTTTGAATATTTTGGTTTTATCTCTCATCGTATCAATTCCCATTTCGTTATTTGACGAAATATAATAATCAACTTTGAACTTGTCAATACCATCTTTTTTTGCATAAATTGTGATTATAATTTTATTGCCAGTGAAAGGGATTATACTTACCATTAATATCTATTTGTCATTTACCTGCGACCCTATACCTTAATTAATGGATGATACGATGACCCGGTTAATGAGTCTGTTCCTGAGCGATGAACGCATTGTCGAACTGATCCGCAAAGGAGATGATCAGCCTCTTAGACTGGCTCTATAGTAAACATTTAAACCTGATTACTAAATATATACAGGCAAACCATGGAAACGACTATGATGCTTCTGAACTCCTGCAGGATGCCCTGGTCATACTGTGGGAGAAAATCCGGCGAAACGAATTTGTACTGGAGTCAAAATTATCTACATTTTTATATGCCGTAGTTAAAAAGAAATGGTTGCAGGAACTGGTCAGACGCCGCAGATATACTCCGCTGGAGAAAGTGGAAAATAATCCTGGAACCGACCCGAGTGTCATTGAAGAAATTCAGGATAAAGAGCGGGTAGCAATGGTAAGAAAATGTCTGGAAATGCTTTCACCCCTGTGTCAAAAGATCATGACCTTATATTATTATGAAGATAAATCCATGACCGAGATTGCCGCCTTGACCGGGCTGGCCAATGAAGATGTGGCCAAATCAAAAAAGTATCAATGCAAAAAAGATTTGGAAGTTCTGATCAAATCTGCTTTGCATTAATCCATGGAGTTTATTCATGAATAAACCATTCTGTGAACAAATAGATCGAGAGTCCCTAGTCGAAGAATATGTACGCGGGAAATTGCAGGGTGAAATGCGCGCTCAATTTGAACAACATCTGCGCGAATGTGAAAGACATACCCGGGAAGTACAACTGGAAAAATCACTGTGCAGTGGCGTAATCGAGTTCGCCCGCAGCCAGGTTCGTTCAACCATCCGCAAGGACCCACGGCCACGGGAGGATATGCGCTATGCTATTCTGCGATATGCGGCCTTTTTGTTCGTTGCCGTTGTGGTTCCGCTGATGCTGTACTACCAGTTCCGGATCTTTCAACCTCGAGCTCAAACCAGCCGCTGTGCTACCCGGTCAAAAAGCATCCGCAGATTCCGTACAAGAACGCAGCACTCCGGCCGAAGAAAAATCCACTGAATCATTAATAGAGTCTGCAACAGTAAGAAAAGTTGCGGCCCGGGCCAAGAAGACCGAAAGCGTTCCTCCATCAGCAGAGCATGCACCCGAGCAGAGGAAGGAATAGCGGCAAATGATGTTTTACAGACTATGGAGCCAATCAGTAAAACTGACGAGAGCAGATCCGGCCGACCGCGCTGACCATGGAAAAACAACAGGATCTTGCAGTTGGCCAAATTACCGCCGGTGCAAAAGAGCAAGATCAACAATTGGCAGCAGAGGCTCCACAACCTGTGTCCGGAGTTGCTGAATCAAAACCAAAATCTCTGCAGAACCTCGGCACGAAAGGACTACAACGAAATCAGAACAACCTCCACCACTGCCCGGTGATTTAAAAGAGGCTGATTCAAGTCAGAATAAGATCGTTCTCAGGGGATTTGGTATCTCTGCAGCTGGAGGAAAATCCATCTATTGATGATCAAAATATTAATAATCAAATAACCGCACAGCAGGCGGATCTGTCTAACTTGTACTGCCGAGCCAGATAGCACAGATTTTATCACAGTAAAGTTTACGATCACCAGACAGGGATTGGTGGAAGATGTGCAGGTCATTGATACAAATATACAAAATACAAATGTTGAAGCAGTGTATCATTGAAAAAATCCGTAAATGGAAATTCACAGCACCATGGACAAAAAACAATTGTAACTAGAAAAATATATCTGAAATATTAGTCCGGTTTCTACTTTTATATTCATCCTGATTTACTATTGACCCTTGCTTTTTTATGAAACCCCTTCGGGGTATACGAATATTTTGATTTATTTACCAGGAGCGTTGCTCCTGGCCGATTTATGGAATCCCTGCGGGATTCTCATAATTTCCCGTAATTTATCCTGTAAGGATTGAATATCACACGCCAGGGCAACGCCCTGACCGAACGAATCTCAGCTGATCCAGATTTACCCTGAAAGGGTTAAATACTTCACTAATCAAGACCTCTCTAAAAATTCCTTTAGATTTATCTCCGAATTAATTATTTTAAAACCAGATTTACCAAACTTGAGGTCTGGCATGCCCGAAAAAATCATCGAATGCGTACCGAATTTTTCCGAGGGACGGGATAAAAACATCATCGATCAGATTACTTCTGAGATCAAGAAAGTAGAAGGAGTTGAATTGCTGGATGTCGATCCGGGGTATGATATGAACCGGACCGTGGTCACCTTCATCGGCACTCCCGCCGCTGTTCAAACCGCTGCCTTCAACGTTATAAAAAAAGCAGCGGAACTGATCGATATGGCCAGGCACCAGGGCGCCCATCCCCGTATGGGTGCAACCGATGTCTGCCCGTTTGTTCCGGTCAGCGGAATCTCCACTGAGGAATGTATTCAACTGAGTGAAGCAGTCGCCCGCCGGGTCGGAGAGGAATTGAATATCCCGGTTTATCTATATGAAAAATCGGCGCGAACAGATCAGCGCCGTAATCTGGCCCATATCCGCGCGGGGGAATACGAAGCCTTGCCTGAAAAACTGAAAAAGGCGGAATGGAAACCCGATTTCGGTCCGGCCAAATTTAATTCCCGCAGCGGTGCGACGGCAATCGGCGTACGCGAATTCCTGATCGCCTACAACATCAATCTCAATACCAGTGAAGTAAAATATGCCACGGACCTTGCCTTCGAGTTGAGAGAAAAAGGACGTTCGGTTCGCCGGGGAAATATCGTACCTTTCTATTTTAAAGGTCAGGAAGTTTTAAAATATAAATCCAGCGCCTATCCCTGCGGTAACTGTGACTTTAATGCCAAAACCATGCCGGAGCTGGTCAAACACTGCAGCGATTTGCACAACTACGACCTGGGCGAGCTGCTGCAATTGAATGGAATTGATCAGCTGAAGCCGGAAGGACAATCAGTCAAAAAACCCGGGAAATTCAAACAGTGTAAAGCCATCGGCTGGCTGGTGCCGCAATTCAAACGAGCCCAGATCTCCATCAATCTGACCGATTATAAAGTAACTCCTATGCATGCTGTGCTGGAAGAGACACGCCGCCTGGCTGCTGAACGCGGCCTGGTGGTGACCGGCAGCGAAGTGGTGGGCATGGTTCCTTTTGATGCCCTGCTGGAAAGCGGAAAGTACTACTTAAGAAAACAGGGACGCTCCCCGGGCATTCCGCAAGGAGATATCCTGGAAATTGCCGTTCAATCATTAGGACTGCGGGATCAAACTGAATTCAACATTGAGAAGCGTGTGCTGGGTCTGCCCCGGCACAGCGCCGCTGAACTGGTGCAATTAAAACTCTGTGATTTTGCCGATGAGGTATCACGCGAATCCCCTGCACCGGGAGGCGGATCCATTTCGGCTCTGGCCGGAGCCCTGGCTGCGGCCCTTAGTTCTATGGTGGCCAATCTGGCCATCGGTAAACGCGGCAGCGAAGCAGTGGAAGAAGATCTTCGGCCGGTCGCCGAACGCGCCCAGGAACTAAAAGATATGCTGCTCAAAGCCATAGATGAGGATACCAATGCCTTCAATGCTTACCTGGCGGCAAGCAAATTGCCTGCCCGTAATGCCGCGGATGAACAGAAAAAGGAACAGGCCATGCAGGAGGGCTTGAAACAGGCCGTTACTGTTCCGTTGACCACAGCCCACAACTGCTTTGAAGCACTTGAATTAGCCTATCTGGCGGCAGATAAAGGTAATCCGGCCTCAGTCAGCGATGCAGGGGTCAGCGCCTATCTTGCTTTTGCCGGAGTAAAGGGAGCTGTCCTGAATGTACTGATCAATCTGCAGCAACTCGCCGATCAGAAGTATAACCAGAACATGATCGCCACCTGCCGGAAACTGGAAACGGATGCTCAAAAAAAATTGAACCAGATCACAGCCCTGGTAGAGGAAAAAATTCATAACCGGGCCAGCAGTGCTGCACAAGATCAGGATTCCAAAGAATAGATCAGCAGATATGACAGGTTTTACATGTTAGCCGAATTGATTAAAGAAAAAGAAATACAATTCAATACCGCCGGATATCTGCAATTCAGCCGGGAAGAACTGGATCAATTGAATGAGCAGAATGTGCACTTACTCGAAAATCATTTTCATGGTCATACCATGATGCTCCTGCCGGACAGTGAAATAAAGTTTTTCGAATGGTTGAGGGAAATGGATTATACCGTCTGGGCCGATCTTTGGCAGGATCAGGATAACACCTACCGGGTCAGTATTGATTTTCTGCATCATTTCCTGCCCAATAAAAATGGATTTCCTATCTGTGATTTGATGAAACAGGAAAATTTCTGGTTCTCGGTCAGGCATATCAAACCAAAAGGACAGGAAACCTTCGGCCGGATCAAAGAAAAATTAAACAACGACACAAAATTCACTTTTGAAGAAGCATTGCTGTACGAAATTGCACTGGGATCTATAGACATCTGGCATTTTTGTTACCGTTACACCTATCCTGTCCAGGTCGCCAAACAAAAAGTCCAGCAGATGCATAACGATGATCTGCTGGTACATCTGGGTAAACGCGAAGATCTGGTGGGATATCTGGATATTTAAAAGGGACAAAGAGACAAAGGGACAAAGAGACATAGGGAAAAAATTATAGATAGCGACTCAAAGATTTCTTTTACTTTGTCTCTCTGTCCCTTTGTCTCTTTGTCCCTTTGTTTAACCGGATTACCATAACAGTATATACATCCTGTAAAACACGGCTGCTGAATATAATCACCAATATCGATTGATTTGCTACAACCGCAGTCCCTGCGGGTAGGTGCTTTTGCCCTGCTCACCGGGGCTTTGCCATTCAAACTGTTCAGCAATTCTCCCGAGATGCAATGCCCCTTTTTTATGGACGAGTTAACCAGATTATCATCGCAGCAACTATACAATTCAACCTGATATTTAGCCGTCGTTTCTATTAAGCCGGACAGTATACGCTGCCTGACAGCCGGAGATTGCTCATAACCAACCAGTTGTTGATCCGGAAATCTTTGTTTAAAACGTTGTAAGAATTTCCGGTAGGGTGTCACAAAACTGAAATAGCATCTGCGTATATCCAGAGCGCTCATCCGGCGGCACAGATTATCAAATTCACCAGGCGAATAATTACTATGTATGCCGGAAGACCCCTGCCAGATTACAATAGGATCATACCGCCAGATAATTCGCTGTGGACCGTAATAACCAGCTAATTTTTCAACCTGGTTGATTGCCCGGGTCAGCGGAAGCTGTGTTTTCTCCAGCTGGCGCTGGTGGGATAAAATGGTAAAATGAAAAAATAAATTGTAATCGGCAAAAATTTCCCGTCGTTTTAAAAATCGCTGATAATTGCGGGACCAGAACACGATCCATTCGACCTGCCCGGGAAGTAAGTTGACTTCATACCGGTGTTCTTTATACAGCGGGTTCTGCACCTGCACTTTACCGGCACGGATCGCCTGGCTAAACCAGTCCAGATAAAATGCCGGAATATCCGTCCGCCGCGAGGCGGAAATTATCGTTTTCATTTCTCTGCTGCAGCAATTTTTTGGCGGATCTTCTCAATCGTCAATGGCGCGGAACCTTCGTAATGATTATTGACATTTACATATACGTCCAGTTTCCGTGCATTCAGATCAGCGATAATCTCCGTAATCCGTGATATTTCCTTATTGCGCGGTTCGATAATCTTGTCCCAGCTCCCACTGCTTTTTTCTTCGATACTGTTCCGGTCGGGACCATGCAATCGAATGATTACCGGTGAGATCAATTTCTCCGCAAATTGACTGTATATGTCAGACAGCGCAGGCATATAATAACCCTGTAAAAACACATGACTCAGTTTTAATATTTTAAGAAATTTAAAATAAGTGTCATTTAAATAATTAGGATTACGTATTTCTATGGCCAGGGCAATCCTGCGGCGGTCGATCTGTCTGACGAACTGTTCCAGTTTACCAAGAAACTCCTGCTGTGACGGCATTTTCTGTTTATTTAAATATTCGAATTGCATCATCAGCACACCGATATGCTGGTGCAGCGGAGTCATGATCTCTATAAAGCGGTTGTACAAATCGGTTGAAAGAAAAAATGGATTAACTTGCAATCCTTTCGTTTTATCTTTGCGGTAATAATGGGTTAAAGCAAGGCTATTGGGTAATTTAACAGTAAATTTAAAATCCCGGGGAACAGCTTGCGCATACTCCTGGACCACCGCCGGTTTCGGTAATACTAATTTCCCTCCGGGAAAAAGGGACCAGAACCATTGATCGATTTCGACAGTGTTGTACCTACGGCTATATTCGGCCAGGTAATTCAGGTTGGTTGAATCGGAATAAACCAGTCCGCGCCAGGAGTCGTATTTCCAGCTGCAGGTTCCGATGTAGATCTGTGACATAATGCTATTCTGGATTTGGGATTATTAGAAGTAAGAGACAAAAGGAACAGAGAGACAGAGAGACAAAGTGGCAAGGAATACTAATTAATGGTAATTTTAATATTTGCCTTGTCTCTTTGTCTCTTTGTTTCTCTGTCTCTTGTCTCTTTGTGCTGCTCTTATATCATTTACATAAAGACCAAATCCACATCCCCTTTACCCTTCCTGGCAATAACCGGTTCCTGGCCCGTCAGATCGACAATCGTGGAAGGCTGGGAAATGATCAGTCCGCCGTCCAGTATCAGGTCCAGCTGGTCCCCGATACGCCGTTCGATTTCCAGAGGATCATTCAGCACCTCATCTGCTCCGGCCGGAACACTGGTACTGATGATCGGCCTGCCCAGCAGCCTGACCAGTTGATGACATAATTCGTTTTTAGGAATACGGATACCCACGGTGCCGCGTTTCTGGTTCAGTAACTTGGGAGTTCTGCTGGTTGCCGGCAAGATGAAGGTGAAGGGTCCGGGCAAACACCTTTTCATGATCTTATAACTCGGATTGGAAATATAGGCATAGTTGGATATATCTTTTATATCCAGGCAGATGAAACTCAACAATTTATAATTGGAAATCTTTTTTATCTTATAGATTCGTGCCACCGCCGACTTTATTTCAATATTTGCCCCCAAACCATAAATCGTATCGGTTGGATATGAAATTACTCCTCCATCCTTTAAAATATCCACGGCACTTTTTACCAGCCGTAAACCGGGATGATCAGGATCAATCTCAATAATTTTATTCACGTTAATCCTTCAACAGATATTAAAAAGGCAATTTTTGAGTATCGCTAAACTAATAATACGAACTCGGAGATACAATATATTATTTCGCTACCGGAGAAATTTCTGCTTATAAACTTTCTACTTTAAATTCATTTAACTCAGGCATAAAAAAAGGGCAAAGGTAAATGTTTTAATTGGGAGGGTTATAGAGGCTACCTTTGCCCTTTATCAAGTATGGAGGCTACTACAATCAATAATACCATCCTTTTTTAAAAAAAGTTCCATTTTAATAAAAATTATTTTCCCATCTGCCGCTACAGTAGGGATAGATCACAACCTTTTCCTACTAAAGTAACCCACTTTTTACTCAGTGCCTGAGTACCCTAGTACCTAAGTGCCTTCCTTTGTCTCTCTGTCCCTTTGTCTCTTTGTCCCTCTGCTATTGACTCTTGCCCCTGGCATCGATATTCACTAACTCAAAACCACCCTCCCCATCCAGTAAATAATAATAATCATACAGATTCACCACAGCGCAGGCATGATTGGGTAAAACGATCACCGGACTTCCCAGGGTAATCTGTTGCGGATTTTTCAATTGGATTATGCCATGTTCCTCCGAGACCCGGATTATGGTTCCATCCAGATTGAGCGGGATCCCAAAACCAGTTAATATTTTAGTGGCATGAGCACCCTGATCCAGATGCAGCGCTTTACTGCCGGCATCAATGACAATCCGCTGCGAGTCAGGTTGTGATATAACGGTTGAAAGTACGAACAGAGCACAATTATCCAGTTGACAGGTACCCAGGGCCAGTTGAATAGCATCATAAAAAACATAATTTCCGGGACGTATTTCGGTTACGGCAGGATTCTTAGCGACATGTTCTGCGGTGGGAGTTGAACCTACACTTACCGTCTTGATACTGATATGATTCTTCTGCAATAGTTGAACTGCCTCTTCCATTAATTTACCTTCCTGTTCCGCAATGGCCGCAATTTCTTCCCCGCTCGTGGCCGCGTAAACCTGCCCGGCATGCGTGAAGATACCCTGCAGGTATAGACCCTGCCGGGTCTGAACAGAACGGGCTAAATTGACCAGGTCAGCGCCGAGGCCGACTCCGCAGCGGTGCAAGCCGCAATCTATCTCGATCAGCACCTTCAGCGGACGGTCGGCATCGGTAAAATGCGCCGCATACAGCTCAACCTGCTGCTGATGATCGAGTCCTACCGACAGATCAACAGCATCATGCAACTGCCGCAGTTTTCGTAATTTGCGGGGATGGGTAATCTGATTGGCGATAAAAATATCGTCGACCTGCCCTTCGGCCATGACCTCCGCTTCACCGACTTTAGCTGCCGTAATTCCTGTTGCTCCCATACTCAGTTGTTGCCTGGCAATCAAAACCGACTTGTGTGTTTTAATATGCGGCCGCAGTTGCTTTTTATGCGCATCAGCCAGTTGCTGCATGCTGCGGATATTCAACTGCATCCGTTCCAGATCCAGGACCAGAGCCGGAGTATTAATCTGGGAATGGAGCGAGATTATTTTTTCCAGGAGGTTTGTCATATACTCTTTATAATTTATTTCTATTTAATATTAATGTAATTTGCCTGACGATGAAAGAAAAATCAGGGTCGTGTATTAAAAATATTATTACTGAATTATTTTTCAATTTAAATTCAGCTGCATTTGAAATTTTCGGGGAGTATATATGAAGTTTGAAAAAGAAAGCATGCCGCTGTTAATTAAGGCACTGGAAAAAATGGAACAGGGCTTCAGCGGTTTACCGGATCTGGAATCTGAACTTGATCAGAAAGCCATGCTGGCCGTTCTAATGGAAGTTGCCGAACGCCTGCAGGATAATTTTCCGTATCATCATCCCTGCTATGCCGGCCAGATGCTGAAACCGCCTCACCCCATCGCCAGGTTGGCCTATATGCTGGCGATGTGGATTAATCCCAATAACCATGCCCTGGATGGCGGCCGGGCCAGTTCAGCCATGGAAAGGGAAGCAGTGGCCGGTCTGGCCGGGCTGGTTGGTTGGAGCGTGCACCTGGGACACTTGTGTAGCGGCGGTACAATGGCCAACCTGGAAGCATTATGGGTTGCTGGAAAACTTAATCCAGCCAAAAAGATCGCGGCCTCCACACAGGCACACTATACCCATCAGCGGATCAGTGAAGTGCTGCAGTTGCCATTCCAGCCGGTGCCATGTGATGCCCGGATGAAAATGGATCTACCCGAGCTGGAAAAACTGTTAAAAAGCGGAGAAATCGGCACAGTAGTGGCCACCATTGGTACCACCGCTACCGGTTCGCTTGATCCGCTGCCGGAAATTCTGAAACTCAAAAAGAAATATAATTTTAATCTGCATGCCGACGCAGCTTATGGCGGTTATTTTAGTTTAGTCGAAAACCTGCGCAATGATTCCCGGGCCATTTTTGATGTATTGAACCAGGTCGATTCTCTGGTCATCGATCCGCATAAACATGGCCTGCAACCTTATGGCGCCGGTTGCGTATTGTTCAGAAATCCCGATGTCGGGGTATTTTATAAACATGATTCACCTTATACCTATTTCAGCTCGGCTGAACTGCATCTGGGTGAAATCTCTCTGGAATGTTCGCGGCCGGGGGCAGCGGCTGTTGCTCTGTGGGCCACCCAGCGATTATTCCCGCTGGTTAAGGGGGGTGAATTTGCCGCCAATCTGGCCAAAGGACGGGAAGCTGCCTTAAAATTATTCAAGTTCCTGAAAAGTGACCGTCGTTTTTTAACCCTGTTCGAGCCGGAACTGGATATAGTAGTCTGGGCTCCGCGGGCTGCCACTGCAGCTGAAATTTCCGAGCGCTCGCGGTTGTGCTTTCAAAAAGCAGCGAAAAAAAATTTGCATCTAGCCCTGGTTAATTTCCCGGCAGCACTGCTCGCTGCACACTGGCCGGATGTTCAGATGAACCAGGGCCTGGTAACCTGCCTGCGTTCCTGCCTGATGAAACCGGAACATCTGCACTGGTTACCGCAAATATGGAACACCATAAAGGAGGTTGTATGAAGTCCATCTATCTGCTGTTGGTTTTAATGCTCATTAGCGCACTTAACGCGCAGAACGAAACAGGCCTGTTGCGCTTCCCTGCTATTCATGGCAATCAACTGGTATTCACCTATGCCGGTGATTTATATACAGTGCCCGCTACCGGTGGTGTGGCCCGCAAATTGACCAGTCATGAAGGATTCGAAATGTTCGCCCGTTTTTCACCGGACGGAAAACATATTGCTTTTACCGGGCAATATGACGGTAATACCGAGGTGTATTTAATTCCGGCCGAAGGCGGCGTTCCGCAGCGGTTGACTTTTACTGCCACCCTGGGCCGGGACGATGTTTCCGACCGGATGGGACCCAATAATATCGTCATGGCCTGGAAAAATGATAACCAATCGATTGTTTTCCGTTCCCGCATGTACTCCTATAATGATTTTAACGGCGCTCTATTTTCCGTGGCCAAAGAGGGTGGCCTGGCGCAGCAATTGCCGTTGCCGCGGGGCGGATTCTGCACTTTTTCACCTGACGACAAAAAAATGGCTTATAACCGGATCTTCCGAGAATTTCGGACCTGGAAACGCTACCGTGGCGGTATGGCCGATGACATCTGGATTTATGATTTTGATACAAAAAAAATTGAAAACATCACCACTAATCCTGCCTCGGATATTATTCCCATGTGGCAGGGAGATAAAATATATTTCTTATCCGACCGTGATGAAAACAAACGGATGAATCTCTATGTTTACGATCTTAACAACAAGCAGACCCGTGTTTTAACCGCCTTTGCGGATTATGACATAAAGTTTCCCTCCCTGGGTGACCAGGCCATCGTTTTTGAAAACGGAGGATATATCTACCGTTTTGATCTGGCTACCGAACTGACGGCAAAGGTACCGGTATATCTGAGGGAAGACCTGTCGACCGGCCGGAGCGTGATCGTAGCGGTTGCCGATAAAATAAGCAATTACGAAATTTCACCCGATGGCAAGAGAGCCCTCTTTGGCGCCCGCGGTGAAATATTCACCGTACCCGTTAAAACCGGCGTTACCCGTAATATTACCGCCAGCCCCGCCGTACACGAACGCAATTCCAAGTGGTCACCAGATGGAAAATGGATCGCGTTCATTTCCGATGCCAGCGGCGAAGATCAGATCTCTATCCAGGCGCAGGACGGTAAAACTCCAGCCCGCCAGATCACCAAAAATAATGAGACCTACCTGTACCAGATCTATTGGTCACCCGACAGCAAAAAAATACTCTGGGCCGATAAACGTCTGCGTCTCCGCTATATTGATATATCTACTTCCGCTATCAGTGAAGTCGACCAGGCTGAGGCCTGGGAATTCAGTAATTATAACTGGTCGCCGGATAGTAAATGGATCACGTATACCAAACCGGAATTGGAAGTAATGAACCGCATTTATATTTATTCTCTGGAATCGAAAAAATCTCTGCCCGTTACCGAAGGCTGGTATAGTTCAGCAAATCCCATTTTCAGTTCCGACGGGAAATATATTTTCTTCAGCTCTGATCGCGACTTCAAACCTGTCTTCAGCCAGACTGAATATAATCATGCCTACCTGGACATGTCCCGTATCTATCTGCTGACCCTGGCCAAAGATATCGAATCACCGTTTAAATTGAAAAGCGATGAAGTCGAATTGACCAAAACAGAATCTAAAACAGCTGCTGATAAAAAAGATGATGCTGAAGACAAGGTTAAAAAAGAAACAGTGGTAAAAATTGATTTCGATGGCATTGTCACCCGCATCGCCGATCTGCCGATACAGTCAGCAGATTATAATAACCTGGGTTCGGCCGGTGATGCCTTGTATTATCTGCGCCGTAGCAGCAAGGATGAAAAATCCTTATTATTCTTATATGATCTGAAAGAACAGAAAGAGACTGAACTGGGCCAATTCAACGGATATGAAATATCTGCCGATCAGAAAAAAATGCTGGTGGGAGCGGAGAATAAATACAGCATTATCGATTTACCCAAAGCAAAAATTGAAATAAAGGAATCTCTGAATCTCTCGGCCCTGGAAATAGAACTGGACCATAAAAAAGAATGGCAGCAGATCTTCAAAGAATCATGGCGCCAGATGCGGGAATTCTATTATGCTCCGAATATGCATGGCCTAGATTGGACCGGAGTATATAATAAGTATCAACCATTGGTAAATTATGTCAATCATCGTGCCGACCTGACCTACCTGATCGGCGAAATGATCGGTGAACTGAGTACCGGTCATACCTACGTAGGCGGCGGGGATAAACCGGAACCCAGGAAAATCAAAACCGGTCTGCTGGGTGCCGTATTGAGCAGGGATGCAACCAGCGGATTTTATCGAATCGAGAAAATCCTGGCCGGCCAGAATTGGGACAAAGCCTTACGTTCACCTTTAACCGCCATCGGAGTCAATGCCCGGGCAGGAGATTATATAATCAGCATCAATGGCCAGCTGACCAATACTCTGACCAACATCTATTCCGTGCTGATTAATACTGCCGGAAAACAGGTAAGCTTAACCCTGAATTCAGCACCCAAAACTGAGGGAGCCAGGGAAGTGCTCGTCGAGCCTGTCGCTGATGAAAGTGATCTGTATTACTATGACTGGGTGCAGGCTAATATCGAAAAGGTCAACCTGGCCAGTGCCGGCAAAGTCGGGTACATCCATATTCCAGATATGGGTGTGGGTGGATTAAATGAATTTGTTAAACATTATTATCCCCAGCTGCGCAAGAAGGCTTTGATTATCGATGTCCGGGGTAATGGCGGCGGCAGTGTATCAGCGATGATTATTGAACGATTGCGCCGTGAACTCGTTATGTTCGAATTTGCCCGAAATACGGCTCCCGGCACCGATCCGGGAGGAATGTTATATGGCCCCCAGGTAATGTTGGCCGATGAATTCTCGGCCTCTGACGGCGATATCGTGACCTATCGCTTTAAACAATATAAATTGGGCCAGGTGATTGGTAAGCGCACCTGGGGCGGTGTGGTAGGAATTCGCGGAACCTTACCTTTGCTGGACGGCGGGTATTTATATAAACCGGAGTTTGCTCCTTTCGGCGCCGATGGTAAAAGTTGGATCATCGAAGGTGTCGGGGTTGAACCGGATATTTACGTCGACAATGATCCGGCTCAGGAATTTGCCGGCATCGATCAACAATTGAATAAAGCTGATTGAAGTGATTATTGACAGAATTGAAAACCAACAGAAAAAACAATCCCGCCGGTTCCACCGTATCCGCAACGATAAAATTCAAACCACCTCCGAGGTTATCAGAACCTCGGAGGTGGATTAAATTTACCGTATTAAAACAAATTTTTTCGCAGCCCGGTACGGTCCAGCGGTCAATCATGTAAACATAAACACCGGAAGCCAGAGATTGCGGTTGATATTGAATTTTATGTGTGCCGGCCGGTACAGCGGAATTAATAATCTGATCGACTTCCTTTCCCAGCATGTCGTACACTTTTAAAACAACATGCTGTGCCGCGGGCAGCACATATTCAATGGTCGTTGCCGGATTAAACGGATTGGGATAATTCTGACTCATTTGGAAAGCATCCGGTAACCCGTTTGAATCTTCATCTCCGACCTCTGCCGGACTATAAGTTGCGATAAAAATACCCCGGCCATGAGTTCCGGCTGCCACTTTATAATCAGAAGTACGGGAAGTGATATCTTCCACCACCACATTGCCAATTTCATCTGCACCTTCCTGACTCCAGATGGTAGACGATCCGTCCAACAGATTGGTGGAATAGACGCCGGTACTGGTACCTAAAAAATAAATCGTCGTGGCGGGTAAGGGCAAAATCGTAGCCGAGCGCAGCGAAGGACCGTTGCTCTCAGTACCCACCAAATTTCCCTCAACAGCGGTAAAACTCTGTCCCCCATTGCTGGAATGATATAATCCGACTAATTTATAATTCGATAACACCACCAGAATTTCATTGGAATTCGCAGGATTTATAGCGATACGATGCACATACCCGCCATTGGATGATGCTGGTAAAGTATAACCTACTTCGCCATCAGTAGCAGCCGTAGCATTTTCAAGACGGTATATCCTGGCCGGATCAGTACTGGCGTCCGGACTCGCACCGTAATACAGTACGCTGGCGCTATTCTGCCGCGAGACTCGCCAGCGTAGTTATACTATATCCGGCGGGAACGGTTAGATTGGATAATTGCAACCAACCCGTAGATGTGCCGTTCTGGTACATTGGAATACTGCCAAGTTGATCATTACGCCAGATAGCAGCCTGGGTCAGATAATACATACAATCTTCATTGTTCGGATCCACCGCAAAAGGATTTATAAATAATTGATTGGCGGCGTCGAGCGGAGTGATATCACTCCAGTTAGAGGCAATTTGCGGATTACCATTCCCGTAATAACTGAGTCGTAATACCCGGCCTAACTGGGAGGAAGTATATGCATATGAGTTTCCAAAATAAGCATAAGCACCGTCGCCGGTACTTATATCAGTCGAGAGCTGTGGTAGTGGTAGTTCTGATAAAAAATGGCGTTCCATTATCCTGGGTTCCACCCATCAACTGGTTATTTCCGGCTTCATCATGTATCGTAACGGTATAAAACTGGGTTACATTATAACCCTTATTTTTATCCACCCACGGAAAATCGGTATCGGAGTCGGAAACGGTGGTGATATCGGTTGTATAACTGAGTCCGCCATCGTGTCCGCACCACATTTTTTTGGGATCGGTCGGATCGAAGGCGATAACATGCTGATCGGCATGCTGGTTGGGATACTGCCACTTATCAGCATCCCAGTGATATCCGCCGATCCAGGTGTAGTATTCATCGGCAGGGGTAGTAGCAAAACCGTCCGTAGAACGGAACAGGTTGGTGACACCGAGAATGACAAAATTAGGATCATCCGGTTTAACCGCCACCACCATATTATAATTTCCCTGCGTATTAAAATTACCCGTACCGCCATAATCAGGAAGATTAGCCGAACGATCGGCCGAGGCGCCGGTAGAAATCGTTATTTTATGAAACCGGATATCCTCTTCGTCACCCACATATCCACCGGTGTTGGTCAGGGCATAAACAACATCAGGATCGGATGGAGCCGTCGCCAGGACAGTCCGTTCATGATGCAGCCGGGAAGGTCGTTGGCGTAATTGGTGTCCAATCGGTCCCATCATTAGTCGATTTATAAATACCCGGTTGATCTGCCCTTGGCACTAGGATTATATCCGAACTCCGATAAACTGCCTACTAAAGTTCCCGTACTGGTCACCACCACATCACAATAATAGTGATCATTTGTTCCGCCCAGAACAAGACTGAAGTTACTGCCTCCGTTTGTCGAGCGGAAAATGCCCAGTCCATTACTGGCCGCAAAAACATATCCGTTAATGGGACTGACCACAATCCTGGTCACATAATTATAAGCCGAATACCAGCCAGTCGGCAATGTCTCAGTATTTGGTAAAACATTCCAGGTCTCGCCATTATCTGTAGATTTATAGATACCTGTACCCCTGAATACCGCCATATAACCGCGATCACTGGCAGAATTACCTACAAATTCTCCGGTGGCATAGTACCAGTTACTGGTATATCCCGTGCGGGTATCCTGTGCCAGGGAGGTCACACTCAGACTGTGGGCCGGACTGTTTTTCAGGACCCAGGTCGTTCCGTTATCCGTGGATTTCCAGATCCCGCCGGAAACGCCGCCGGCCAGGATCGTATTGGAATTCGCCACATCGACAACCAGTGCCCTGGTCCGGCCGCCGACATCGTTGGGACCTGCTTCCTGCCAGGTAACACTGGCAGCGTTCATTCCTTTGCGCAGGGCCATAGAACTATGAGGTAAACTACGTGCATACTCCAGTTCCTTCTGCCTGATATCTGCAGGAATCTCACCTGTAGCCGGATCACGTAACAGGCGCTTAAAATAGGCCCAGCGGGAATCTTTCATTTCCTTGGAAGCATGGGGTGATTCGACCGAACGGACACGGGGGAAAACCGGTGGTCCACCGGCTTTCTTCCCGCCCTGGTCCACCCTGATTACTACCAGCAATAAAACAAGCAATATAGTAAGAGTAATGAATCCACATTTGCGTAACATTTTTTATTCCTCTGGTGATTTAGTAACTGACGTTTTATCGATGCCCACAACCTTCCAGCCTGAACCTTTGACTTCTGCAGCCTTTTCTGCTGAGGAGCGCAGGGTCAGTGTTACCGGAGATTTCTGTTGTAAGGCAGAATTGAATTGTTCCATCTGCTGCTGATCCTGTTCAATCCCCATTTCCACCCGGATTTCCGATCCGACCGTTACCAGCGGCGTGGACATCCCATAACCCACCACCTTTTCGACTCTCAGGATGCAAAAAGATGCAGATTCCTGACGTTCCACAGACATTGGTAAAGCCACGATTCGCGCTACACCCGGCGGTAAATTGACCGGTGCCGGTGGGAGAACCGGAGGTGCTGCGACTGTTGTTGACGTGTCCTGTTGCGGCGGTGAAGAATTGCGGCTGGTACAACAATTCTGCAGCCCCAGTCCAAAAAATAGTAATAAAATTATTAAATAATCCCACCTGATTATCATTAGCAACCTCACTTTAACTGGATGGTATCTAAAACTATTTTCGACACCTGATTAGTCCTGATTACTTTTAAATTGAATATTTGGCGCTGAACGTTATTTTGCCCGCTTAATCTAATCTATATTACTTTGCAGAAAATAGATATGACCTGTATCAAATTTTACTAAATATCTATTAACGTAAAATCAATATTTTCCGGCTTTCGCCCTGATTATTAAAGGTGAAGCGTAAAAAATATTGTCCGGAGGCGGCTTGATTTTGATTGTTATTTGTGCCATCCCACCAGTGCACTCCCAGCGGACCCTGTTCATAACCGTTGAAAACTATTTTAACCACTTCACCCAGAATATTAAATATTTCAATTTTGACCTGCCCGGGTTTTCCCAGGGTGTATTGAATGCGCATGGCAGGATTTCCGGGAGTTGGGAAGGGAGTCGGACCCAAAAAGTTAATCGTGTAGGGAACTTTATCATCGGTGCGGGCCGGTTTGTTATGCAGGGGGGCCTGGTATTCCATTTTGATCAGCCAGATGCCATCCAGGGTTTCGTTATTAATTTCAAAACTACTCAGCAGCATAAATGCCGGATCTGAACTTCTTTTAAGAAACGACCGGTCCAGACCTGCCGGCGTTCTTGAATAGCCCAGGACCCCGTATTCTAAAAATTCAATTCCCAGGTCGAAGGTTTCTCCCTTATCGCGACTGATCTGCAGATGTTCCAGATTGAGTGTAGTCCATTCACTTTCCAGAACATTACTGAATTCAGCCGTGATTTCCGCAGGATCATTTCCTTCCTGTAATTGCTGCAGGTAGACGTGTAGGCGTACCGGTCCGGTCGATTGCAGGCTGTTGAAACTGACCGATTTCAGAATACAACTATCATATGGTGCCGAAAATTGATTAGCGGGAATCGTAGCGGTGGAGATAATATTCAGGTCGGCCGCGGTAGTTGTACTGTAACCAAGACTGTTTACATAATATTTTTGACCGGCCAGTGCATTGAAGGCTGATACCGCACTGCTGGCGCTGTTATTTATGATCATCATCTTTTCTTGCTGCCAGATTGTACCGAACTGGGGATCCTGGTAATTATTTCCGCCTAGATCTGCCAGGGTAACTTCCACCGCTGTTATCCTTTTTCAGCATAAAGCGCACGTTGTTGGCAGGTAAAGAAAAGAATTGAACCTGTAATGAATCACCGTTTTCCAGGGAATATAATTGCAGTGAATAAGGTGGTTGAACCTGGGATATATCTGCAGGATAATCAACTACGGTTTTCAGCGGAACCGCAGTTAAATCAAGCAGACGCTCATAATTGAATCCATATAAGGGATTAGCAGAAGCGTCATTCAGGGTAATGGCCATGAAGAAATCCGGCAATAACTGGGAAAAAGAAATGGTAAATGCCTGTTGCAGCAAAGCGCTGTTGATTCCGGCAATCCCTTTTGCCGGCGTCCGGGCAAGTGCTCCGATTAAAGGTCCGCCCAGTTTTTCATACAGATAATATGTCCACAAGGCCACTTTAGCATAATGTTTTAAGGCCTGGTCAAGTGAATTATCCCAGGCGGTCAAATCGATGCCGGGATCCAGCAGATAGGCCGAAGGATTGCGTAATTCATACCCGCACAAAAAACTGGATAACTCAGAAAGTCCCTCATTCACCCAGGTTTCTTCGTCGCGATCGTACCTGTACTCGATCAGATGCTGGTACTCGTGTGTCATGGTAGCCAGGACCTGTTGATAAGGATCGTCGCTCTGGGCGAAAATTCCGGGATTCGAGTCGATATAAAGTATATCGCGTTCATTTGATCCGGAGATCCGGCCATTAGCGATTACCGTACCATTGAGATATTGATCTACCGGATTAAAATACCCGGCCACGAAGGCTTCCCCTTCAGTCCAGCCTTCTTTAATATCGGTGATCAGAAAATCAGTGTAGCCGTCTCCATCAAAATCGGGCGGCTGACCGAAATATTCATGGATGATATAAATGATGCCCAGCGTCCGGAGAAATGCTGCCGGCAGGAGTTGAGTACCAGCAAACCGCTTAAAATATTCTGGACATCGCTGGCTATTACATGAAAGTTATTCCATTCCGCATCTTCCACCCAGATATTAAGCCGATCCATACTGCCGCGCAGGGTGGCGTTTACCTGCTGATATTTTTCATCGACAAAATTATAGGTATAAAATAAGGCACTTTCCCCGATGTTGTAGGATTTTTTCGGCAGGTAATGACGCTGGGGTTCAGACAGCCCGCTGGTGCGAATCGATAGATTGGAAAGGTTTTCAGTATTTAACTGATGCTGGGGGGTACCGCAATAACCCTGGTCCCTCAAGGTGAGCGAAGTCTGTGAATTACCTGCGTGACAAAAGATTAATAAAAAAAATACACAGACTGTTTTATATATTTTCATTCAATCAGATTTGGGAATTCTTTACTCAGTTTATCGAGTTCTTCGTCGGAGATCCTGGTAAATTCCAAACCGATATAATACGTTTGATCATCCGCTTTCTTAACGTTACGTACCACACTTTCGGTTTTTATGACATCCTCAATCAGGGCGATGGTAAGTTCCACTCTGGCGCCCACTTCCAGTGGTTTTCTGTTTTCCACCGACACGCCTGTCCGGCTGATATCTCTGGTTTTCGCCATGCCCTCATCACAAATCCTGTTATTCGAATCATACGCACGATAGGAAATAAACTGATCCGATTCTGCACGGGTTGACTTGCGATCTTTAAATGACATTACTTTGTTCCTCCAAGTTTTGATCAGATTTAGTCAGGAGCTCTTTGATGACCGGATTACATTCCAAACTCTGCCAATCCATTTTTTTAATTTCCGTTAAAAGTACTTCTATATTATACTCCTCAGAATTTGCCCGATTCAAATAAATATACCTACTATCCCGGTAACGGTAAAGTCCGCCGTCAAAGTATCCTTTACCATACTTTATTTCGACGGAAAATTCTTTCAGTAATTTTTCCAGTTCTTTAAGGATCTCTGCACTCATGCATATTAACAAACGGTAAATCCGATTTAGCAGCGGAATCGCTTATAAGTAAGAACTCATTCCCTTTCTGCTCAACTGATCCACCACCGCTTTGACTTCCTGCGAATCCTCCTTTTTGCAGATTAACAGGGCATCATCCATTTCCACCACTATCAATCCTTCGATATTAACAGCGGCAATCAGTTTCTTCTGAGAATAAAAATAATTATTTTTGGCATTGATCAGGACATGTTCCTTACTATGGACCACATTACCATGACTATCGCCGGGGGAGATATTATAAACCGCTTCCCAGGAGCCCAGGTCATTCCAGTCAAAATTTGCTTTTAGCACACATACCTTTTTTGCGACTTCCATGATACCGTAATCGATTGAAACCGATTTGGTCCGTGAATAGACATCGTTGACAACTTCATCAAAATTCGCCTGGCCCACAGCTTCACGGATTTTTAGCAGGTCAATACCTAATTCAGGAAGATGTTCCTGAAAAGCCTGAATAATAGACTGCACCGACCAGATAAAGATGCCGCTATTCCATAAAAAATCACCGCTTTTCAGAAACAAAACCGCAGTTTCCAGATTTGGTTTTTCAGCAAAAGTCTTGACACGATAAAATTCTCTGTCTTCCTGTTCAAAAATTTTCTTGTTCATCTGTACATAACCATACCCCGTTTCCGGGGAGCGGGGATGAATACCCAGGGTCAGCAGGCATTCATTGTTAGCTGCATATTTTGCTCCAATCTGGATGGTGCGCTGAAAATTTTCCGCATCGGCTACCAGATGATCTGCCGGCAGCACGACCATCACCTCCCGGTCATTTTCTCTGGCTGAAATAATGGCACTGGCCAGGGCCACGCAGGGAGCCGTATTACGCCCGGAAGGTTCGGCGATAATATTTTCAACAGGTACTTCCGGTAACTGCTTTACTATCTGACTTTTTTGATCCTGGTTGGTAATGACTAATATCTTTTCAGGTTTAACCAGTGTCGCAATACGTTCATAAGTCAGTCGTAACATCGACTTGGTACCGACAATATGCAAAAGTCTGCTTTGGTCGGGTTTTTCTGCTCATCGGCCAGAAACGCGTGCCGACACCTCCGGCCATCAGAATAATATACATGATCGGCCTTATTGAATCTTTAATTTATTCAGACTATCCCTGGCGTAAACATCCTGCGGATCCACTTCCAGCACCGTTTGAAAAACACGCCTGGCATTTTCAATTTCTTTGTTCAGGATATAAGTCTCTCCGAGATTATTGAGGGCAATGGTATATCTTGGTTTAAGCGATATTGCTTTCAGGAACAGATTAATGGCTTCGGGATAACGGGCAGCAAGTTTGTAGATATACCCCAGGTTGTTTAACGCTTCGGGATAATCCTTGCGCAAGACCAGGGCTTTATTTAAATGCATATAGGCACTATCCAGATCATCCGCATAAAAATAAGCTACGGCAAGATTGTTATGACTTTCCGCATTCGCCGGATCCAGTTTTATTATTGTCTGGTAATATTCGATCTTTTTATCAACATCATCCAGTTTCTCAGCCTGTTCGGTTAATTCAAAAACCTGGCGATTCAATTTGCCGCTGACGATTTCTTTTGTTTTTTCATAATTCGATTTGGCCGGATCATAATTCGGATTAATATTTAATGCCTTCTGGAAAGCCAGATCCGCCGCATCATATTCACCCTGCAGAAACTGAACATAGCCCAGATTATTAAAGGCCTCGTAGTAAGTCGAATCCAGGTGGGTAGCGATTGTAAATTGCTTCTCGGCCTGGTTCAGGTCATTGAGTTTATGATAGGAAATGCCGATAAAATTATGCAATTCGGCATCACCGGGTATCAGTTCTACTGCCTGGTTCCATGAATCGATTGCCTTATTGTATTCAGCATTCTGATAAAAAGTTACCCCATCGCTCACATGACTCTCTGCGGTAACAAGTACTTCCGGTGCAATCTCGGGGGTAGTTGATTTTACTTCCACAACCTTGGATTCCTCCTTGACCGGCTTACTGGTAAACCAGGCGCAGGAAGAAAAGAACAGCATCAAGACCAGATAAGATACTAAACGTCTCATGAATTGTCCTCCTTTAAATATTTTGCTTTAAAAATTACTCGCACAGGTCCATGTAAATATATTTGCTCCGGTTCGCGGGAGACCATGACTGTCAGGTTTCCACCCCAGGTTTCCACCTCAACCCGCTCGTTATTCTGCTGGGGATAATTCATAAAAGCAAGTGCTGAGGCGGTGACCCCGCTGCCGCAAGACAGGGTTTCCGCTTCAACCCCGCGTTCATACGTACGTACTCTCAGTTTTAAAGATTTTCTGCCGCGATCAACTTCTACAAAATCCACATTGGTTCCTTCCGGCTGATAATACGGATGATAGCGCAAGGCTCTGCCGAGTTCAGCCACGGGGATAGGCTGGATCTGCGTCACTTCCAGTACCAGATGCGGAACACCTGTATTTATAAATCTTTTAAAATTTATGAACTTAGGCAGGGCAAAATCAACAGGAAAAGTTCTCTTTTCCTGTACAGGATTTAATAGTACCTGCACGGCAATCTGTTCATGATTTTCGATTTTAACCCGATGCACACCATCTCCGGCTTCAAAACGGGCTTGCTGTTTAATAATCCCGTTTTGATAAGCATAATAGGCCAGGCAACGGCTGCCATTCACGCACATACTGGACTCATAGCCGTCGGCATTAAAATAGCGCATGCGGAAATCCGCTTTTTCAGAAGGTTCCAGCAACAACAATCCATCCGCACCCACACCGGTATGCCATTGGCAGACCGCCTTCACAAATTCCACGGACCAGGATGAGAACCGTAAATCGAAATTATTCACCACGACAAAATCATTTCCGGTACCATGCATTTTCCAGAAATCAAATTCCATGATTTATTGCACTCCCGGAATGATGAATTGAATATTTTCGGTTTCCCAGCGTTTACGCACGCGTATAGTATCGGTCTGCATATAGAACGGTTCCGCAAATTGAAATGGAAAAAGACTGCCGGTAGAATGCTCGCCATCTTTGTTCAAATCAACAAAACCACTCAATTGATAATATCCCTCGGTAAGCAAGTCTGCCTGAAAAGTATTATCGGCATTGAGTTGTACCCGTTTAACTTTTTTTCTGTCCCGCACTGATAAAATATCCAAGAAAACATCATACGGCAACGGTTTTTCACTATTATAGCGACCCGCTAGCGATCCGAACTCATCAACAGAGAGTGTATAGATTGTACGGTCAATAGTGGAATCTGCCAGGGTATCGCCCCACACCGACCGTAATTCCCGGGTCAGCACTTGAAACCGGTATGATCGGCCCGGTTTAAATCCCCCGTCAGCAGTAAAGAAACCCTTTTTCAGATTTTCCCAGACCCACTTGCCGGTCAATTTGGTTTGTTGCTCATCCCGAATCGAAAATGCCCGGGATAGATTTGTTGTGTCAACCGGCAGGGCGAATTCAAGAGTAATGGTACTGCTTAAAGATAACTTGCTGGCACTATCAGCCGGAGCGACTTTGGGTATTTTAAAACTGGTTGTATCGACCTGTTCCGAAGTACTGAAGGTCACGATCTGGGATTTAGGTTGTACATTACCGCAACTATCGGCGATGACCGGGATTGATAAATAATAGGTAGTTTTTTCCGGTTGGACCGCGGTATAAATAAAATACTGTTTGCCGTCCTCTTTATTGGGACTCAGCGCCTTAATCTGCAGTGTATCGGTATGAAGTGAATCACAGATCAGAAGTTGATCTGAACTAAGGGATCTCAATATTTCACTGCATCTTAATAATACGGTGCGGTTATTCAAAGCCCGCGCTCCGGTGATAAGAGGCGGAGTCGTATCCACCTTGCTGAGTGTAAAGTTCAGGTCTGTCATGGCACTCGAACCAGAATCTAAGACAACATCTTTAGCGGGAATTCCAATCCGCTCATAATTTAAATCGAACAATAAATTTTTATTAAGATCTTCAATGAGCAGAATCCGGTAAGTACCCGGGGCAAGATAATTCAGTTTATACAAACCGTCCTCGCCGGGTTGACTTAAATAGTCGGCATATTGCCGGAGAGGATTTAATGTATCTGCGGCGGTCAGCTTGTAAGCATAGACATATAAGACATCCTGTTTGGACATGCCGTACACCTGGCCGGAAATATTTGCACGATCAATGTGCGTACCGGTGCTGAAGGCCAGTTGATAGGACTCCTTCATCCTGTTTTTTTGCTGGTCTCTGGCGGCTGAACCGACCGTGACCACATAGGTAACATCGGAACGCAGAGTATCCGTAACTTTCAGAACCAGATTGTCCCAGCCAGACCAATCCGCTTTATACTTTAGCAGCGGGGAAATAAAAACGGATTGGTTTACCGAGCCATCATCCATCCTCTCAGAAAAGGTCAGTTCGATTTCGGACAGATTCTTAATACCTGTCGAATCAGGAAGTGGAAAAGTCTCGATAATCTGCGGCGGGATCAGATCTTTCGGCCCCCCATCGGGATCACCACGGGCGGCACAATAAAATTGCGAATGGATCAATAGTAATGAGATGAAGCAAATACAAACACGCAGTAGTTTGTGCACCTAAATTCCTTTCTTGAATAAATTTAAAGATTTTTTCAATAAGGAAAAAAACAATAATTATAATAGTGGAGCGTGCCGAAAAGACTCAGGTATCAATGTTTTTAAAATGGCCGTACGCCGGTCGGAACTTTATAAAGTCTGCAAAATCAGTGTTGTCGACTCCGCTATTAGGCGCTGCGGACTTATATCGTGCAGACAGGTTGTGGCCGTCCGGGAACAACTCTTCTGTGCGGGGATCCGCCCGATCAGGGGAAACCGTTTATTGTTCAGATATACGCGCTGCTTTGCCGCGCAGTTTCCGCAGATAATACAACTTGGCCCGGCGCACCTTGCCCGTTTTCTTATTCTCTATTTTAGAAATCCGCGGTGAGTGCAAGGGAAAAGTACGTTCCACGCCGATACCATTGGAAACTTTATGAACGGTAAAAGTGGCATGTATGCCATTACCGCGTCTGCGCAAACATACACCCTCAAATACCTGAATCCTTTCCTTTTCACCTTCAATAACTCTGGCATGCACGCGCAGAGTATCTCCCGGTTTGAAATCCGGGATATCTGAACGTAACTGATTGGCAGTTACTGTGTTAATAAGGTCCATTTTATTTTCCTACTTCGATTTATTTAACTTTTGATATTTACGATATAAATCCGGACGACGTTCTCTGGTAATCTGTTCCCGTTGCTGCTGTTTCCATTCCGCTATTTTCTGATGATCTCCCGAGCATAGTATTTTCGGAATTTCCACTCCTTTAAATTCCTCCGGACGTGTATAATAATCACAATCCAGCAGGCCTTCGCAGAAAGAATCGCTGAAGGCAGAATCGATATCATGCAGAGTGCCTGGCAGTAACCGTACCAGAGCATCCACGATTACCAGCGCCGCCAGTTCTCCTGCCGATAGAACATAATCGCCTATCGATATTTCCTGCAAAGGGAAAAACTGTTTAATCCGTTCGTCAATCCCTTTGTAATGACCACAGACAATTATCACGCGGTCCAGCAGCGATAACCGTACTGCCGTTGGTTGATCGAATAACCGCCCGCGCGGTGAAGTCAGGATCAGTTCCTGCCGGGCTGATTTATCCTGCGACTGAACATCCTGCAGGCAATCGTACAGCGGTTCCACTTTATATATCATTCCCGCCCCACCGCCATAAGGGGTATCATCGATCGTCTGATGCCTGTCTTTGGTCCAGCTGCGCAGATTATGGATGCGGATTTGCACCGCCTGGTTATCCACCGCCCGCTTGATCATGCTTTCCTGAATGGGACCGGCCACCATGGCAGGAAAGGCTGTAACGATATCAACGATCATATCTGGGAACTAATCTATTAATCCTTCCAGCAGGTGAACAATAACCTGTTTCGATTCCGGAGCAATCTTTTTAACAACCTCTTTTATGGCCGGAATCAATATCTCTTTGCCGGTTTCAGATTGCAGCACATACACATCGTTGCTGCTGAGTTGCAGTACATCGATAATTTCACCGATGTACACACCCTGTTCGCTGAGCACCCGGCAACCGATCAAATCATGAATAAAATATTCATCCTGCTGCAACTGAATCAGGTCCTGTTGCTCAACCAGAATTTCTGCACCGCGCAGTGATTCAGCCGCTGTACGCGTAGTTACTTCTTTAAATTTTATATATACAAACCTCCCGATTCCCGCGGTCAGTCGAACCGCTTCAATCGTATAGGTCTGTACATTATCTTTTTTTAAGTATACTCTCTTTAACAAATTAAAACGCTCCGGTCGGGGAGAGACAGACTGCTACTTTCACCTCACCACTTAGTCCCTGCGGCCTGAGAACGTTTCCGATCAAATACATCAGGATCAGGCGATTTCCAAAACAAGGGACATCGCCGCTACTCCAGAATTTCCAGGACCGCCCGTTTACCCGCTTTAGCCGAGGCAGCACCCAGCAGGGTGCGGATCGACTTGGCGGTTTGACCATGCTTACCGATTACTTTGCCAAGGTCTCCTTCACCTACGCGCAATTCGTACACCGTTACCCGTTCGCCATCCACTTCTGTTACCTGTACTTCATCGGGTTTGTCAACCAGGTGCTTTGCAATGTACTCTACGAATTCTTTCATCTCACTTCCTCCTGTGTAGTACTGTTGTGAACGATTAAATTAGACCTGCATTATATTAGCATATTGCATGTATTATATTCACATAATTCTATCAGCAAGACCATGACGGTACACAATCTGTCCAGAAAAGCCCGCTCTGCAAACGAGGCTACTTTTGCGGGTTTTCAGCTGATTCCTGAGTTTTATCCGCCTGCGCCGGTTTTTCGACAACAACCGCAGCAGCGGCGGTGGCTGCACCGGCACCGGCATCCGCCGGTTGAACATCTGGTTTGGCTTCAGCGGATTCTGCTTTCTCCGCTTTGGTTTTTTTAGCACGGGTTTTGGCAGCTTCACGACGTCTGCCTTTTTCGATCTGCACGACTTCCCATTTTCTCATTTCTTCAACGATCTTCTCCGCCTCCAGCCCTTTTTTAGCCAGTTCACGCTTATAGCTGATACCTTTCTGTTTAAGTAAACTACGCACGGTATCGGAAGGCTGTGCACCCCGCTCCAGCCAATAAGCAATACGTTCCTCATTCAGCTCGACTTTATGCGGTTTGAGCAAAGGATCATAAATCCCCAGCACTTCCAAAAATCCGCCGGTCCGCGCTGCTCTCTGGTCGGCGGCTACTATACGGTAAAAAGGTTTCTTTTTCCGTCCCATGCGTCGCAATCTTAATCTTACTGCCAACTTTAATACCTCCTAACTTTCCTATGGTTGATCATGCCAGAGGGATTTTACCCAACCCTCTCATCGGCATCCTTTTCATCTTTTGTATCATTTTTTTCATTTGACCGAATTGATTTAAAAACTGATTGATATCCTGCACCCGGGTACCGCTGCCGCCGGCGATTCTTCTTCTCCTGCTGCCATTAATAATGCGCGGATTCTGCCGCTCCTTAACGGTCATTGAACTGATGATGGCTTCTAATTTACCGAACTGTTTGTCTTCAATCTTGACATCGCGCAATTGCGATCCCAGTCCGGGAATCATATTAAGCAACTGATCGAGCGGCCCCATCTTTTTTAACTGCTGCAATTGATCGAAAAAATCTTCCAGGTTAAAATCTTCCCGGCGTAATTTCTTTTCAAGTTTTTCGGCCTGTTCCTGGTTTACCGCCTGCTGTGCTTTTTCGACCAGGGAGATAACATCGCCCATCCCCAGTATTCGTGAAGCCATGCGCTCGGGAAAAAATTGCTCGATGGCATCATATTTTCTCACCCGTAGCAATAAATTTAATGGGCTTATGTGTTACCGCGCGGATGGAAAGAGCTGCACCGCCGCGTGTATCTCCATCCAGTTTGGTCAGCACAATACCGTCGAATTCCAGCCGGTCATTGAACTCCCGGGCTACGGTAACTGCATCCTGTCCGGTCATCCCATCAGCCACAAACAAAATTTCATGCGGTTTGATCCGGGCCTTGATGCGCTCCGCTTCTGCCATCATTTCGGCATCGATATGCATCCGCCCGGCTGTATCGATAATCAACAAATCACAAGACTGGTTCCGTGCTGCCTGAACGGCTTCGATACAGATTTGCACCGCATCCTGCACCTGAGCACTATAGACCGGAATATTTAATTGCTGACCAACAATTTTTAATTGTTCGACAGCGGCGGGGCGGTATATGTCCGCTGCCGCCAACATGGGGTGGCGACCTTTTTTCCGTAAAAAACCGGCTAACTTCCCGGCAAAAGTGGTTTTACCTGAACCCTGTAAACCGGCCAGCATAATGATCGTGGGCGGAATACCGGCAGTTTTAAGTTGAGTGCTGGTTTCCCCTAATAGTTTGACCAGTTGGTCATGCACGATCTTGACGATCATCTGACCGGGCGTTACACTGCGATAAACCTCCTGACCCAGCGCCTGTTCCTGTACCGCTGAAATGAAATCCTTGACAACCTTAAAATTTACATCCGCTTCCAGCAGAGCCCGTCGAATTTCCTTAAGCGCTTCAGCAATATTACTTTCACTTAACTTTCCATAACCCCGTAATTTCTGAAAAACCGCTTCCAGCCTGCGTGTTAAATCTTCTAACATGAATCCCAACTTTTCATTAGAGCTTTTTAATTTAAATAATTATAATCGGTTTGGCAATAAATTTTACCTGTTTTAGTACCCGGTCATTTTATCTATTTTTTTCTTAACCTAACTGCAAAAGAACCATCCATTTGATGGCGATGCGGGAATGTCCGCAGATATTTACGGTCGGGGCTGAAAGCGGCTAACCGGTCAGGTATTGGATCGATCTCAAAATCCCCGTCATTTAGCTCCAAAAATTTCTCTATGACTACCTCATTTTCGGCTGGTTCGATCGTACAGGTACTGTAGACCATCGATCCACCACTGGCCAGCAGTTCTGCCTGAGCCTTTAAAATTCTCAATTGCAGATCCTGAAATTCCAGGATTTCCGGCAATGATCTGCGCCATTTGATATCGGGATGTTTCTGAATCGACCCTAATCCTGAACAGGGTGCATCGATCAGGATCTGTTTAAAATTGCTGCGCCGCAGGGCCGGACGGGTGGCATCATTCTGGATTAACACGTAGTTCTGCAGACCCAACCGCCGGCAATTCTGCTGCAGAATTTTCAATCTCTGCATGTTAACATCCAGTCCGATAATCTTATACCCGTTTAACCGGCGTTCCAGAACTCCCGTCAATTTACCACCGGGAGCCGCACAGGCATCCACCAGCCATCCATCGGCAACCGGTTCCAGCAGGTCCAGGACCAGTTGCCCGCTTTCGTCCTGGACGCTGCATAAACCATCGGCAAACAATTTAAGTTTGGTTATTTTAAGGATATCATAGACCTTAACCACCTCCCGGAATATATCTGACTGACTGAACTCAATTTTATTAGCGGTCAGGATTTGCAGAAATTCCTGCGGTTTTATCCGTAAAGTATTAATACGTAGGTCAAAATAAGGACGCTGATTGAAAGCTGCACATAATTGCCGGGTTTCTTCCTCGCCCCAGAAATGTATCCAGCGTTTAACCATCCACTCCGGAAATGAATATTTTATCGAAAGCTGGGTTTCAATATACTTGAACTTCTTTTCGGGATCATAACGCCCTTTTTCCCTGAGATAATTACGCAATATACCGTTGACCTGTGCTGCGGCCAGGGCATTGATTTTTTTTCGCGCCAGGCTGGCAAATTCATTCACCGTGGCATGGGGCGGAATAAAATCCATGTAATCCAACTCGTACATGGCCAGGCGTAAGATGGTTTTAATTTTGTTCAGCATGTGCTTGTAATCCCCGTTATACAGACCGCTCAGTTTCCAGTCGATCAAACCCAGATTGCGCACAACTCCCGAACAAATATTGGATATATACTTTTTTTCACCATCACTCAAACCGCCTGCCGATAAAGCCAGTGCGATCTGCTCATGCAGCCTTCCATTTTCCTGTGCAAAACGGAATAAAATTGAATAGGCGACTTCCCGGGCATTCATAAATTTTCAGCAGCAATAAGAATTTATATCTGATTCACTAGTTATATAATTTGAATTTACTTTCCGGCCAGGTTCTTTTGTTCAAAACGTCTTATGAAGGTTAAAAAGTGCAGCCTGGTGATACGGATCGACCGATATCCGGAAATCCCAGCTCATTGCCCCGGCGTGTTTGTTATGTACTCTGGCCAGGCGCAAGGCATTGATTGCCGACAACAGATGATTTAACACCAGGCCGCCGATCAGGTACACCTGGTTGCGTTCCAGTTCACGGGTCTGGATCCGCTTCCAGTCATAGTACAACCGGTTATTATAACTGTCCCAACGCCAGAAATTTTGTGTGTTTTCGCTGTAAAGCCCGGCCACATCCCTTTCTCTTCGTTTTTGCTCATTATAGTCGTATATCGTATCATATTTGCCGACATTGATCCAGTACTGTGCATCCTTACCGGCGCGGCTCAGGCCGGCATGATCAATCGCGAAATTCTTATAATCCTCCATACCCGAAACTACCTGCAGATGATTGAGCAGATAGATACCCCAACCGGTTGCTTCCACGGTCATAAAGAATTTCGTATAGTTGCTGTTTCCGGTGTATGCTTCACCAAGACCCGGTAATAATAAACTGTAAAAGAAGGCCCGGCCGGCCGACTTATGAGTTGCTGAATTCATCAAACTCAGATTTGCATTTATTCTCTCTGCTGGAGAAACATAACTGCTGTCAGGCGGGATCATGGTCAGCAGTGCTGATGGTTCAAGCACCTGAGCCCGGCCAACGTTAATGATGAACGGCAGAATAGTAATGAATAAAGCCAGCCGCTGAAGACTGATTTTACCAGGATAATTGCAAACCATATAATTGTACCTTCTCTCCATAATATTCTATATTGCGGACCCGGGCCTGAACAGCCAGCGAACGGTTATGACTCCTGGTGGTCAGGGCTGCATCCAGGGCACTTAATACATGGTTGATCAGAATTACATTCAGGCTTCCGGAAGCAACGTCATAGAAATGATTCATATCATTTCTCATTCCGCGGTATTCAAACATCATCGGTGTCATCAGATCGGTGTTACCATAATAAGTTATAAAAAAATCTGCATCGAGCCAGGCGTTACCAAACTGGGTTAAATATTTGTAGATCATCTCGTAGTATTGCTGGGTTCTGCTGGCCGGAAGTTTATGAGTATGCCCCAGCGCATCTTCCAGATAGCGCAGACTGCTCACCATTTCAGGACTGTAATTGATCAATAGATGATTATCATCCAGTTCATAGGCAGGCAGATTCGGTAACTGGGCTAATTCGGCTTCGTAATATAATTTCGACCAGTATCTTTGTTCACTCCAATTTTTATCGGCAAAAGCGCGCATGGTTTCATCACCATTGTCCCCTTTATGGTTATAAATCATATAGGTTGTCCAGCCGGCTACTTCTATTCCGAAGAACAAAGCGGCTTTCCAGTATGACCCGCTGTAAAATTCACCGCTGCCGGGCAGTAATCCGGAATATACCGTGGCTAAAAAAACCGACTTTTGCTGTGCTTCAACCTCCCGGGTCGAAAGCGAATCCATGCGCTGGTATGTTTGAGTCAGCAGTTCAAAACGTTGCCGGTTGAACACCAGTCCGCTTTGTTCGCCGGCAGCGGCCAGATCAACAATAACCAGGATAATTACCATCAACATGACTTTTTTCATAAAGCCTGCCTCTTGGGGAAATTAAAACTTACTTAATGAATATGGAATGTCCCGGTCCTGAAACCGGTTGCGTTCCCGCACATCGAAAGTAAATAATATTCCAAAATAGTAACGCCAGTCCTGCCGGTATACCACTGAATTTTTCTGCACCCGTTCCAGCGGATAGACCGCTTCCCAGAATATTTTCGTGGGAAATATATAATTGGTAAAACATTCCAGGCGCAATTGTACGCCGATATCGCGTTTAAAATCATTGAAACTGGTTTTGTCTTTAATCCAGGCATTACCGTAATCATAGAACAGGCCCAGGTATAACTTATCAAAATACAGATTGGCGATCTGCCGGTTAATGTTCCGCGCGATCGGCAGGCGATAAGTGAACGTACCGATTACCTTTCTGGTCCCTTCAATACTATAGTAAGAATAACCTTTCATGCCTACAAATCCGCCGGCGAACAAATGAAAGAAATCATCCACCGACCGGTCAATATAACCGGCCCGCAGCCTGGCTGCAAAAGTATGCGAGCGCAGCAGGGGATTGCTGAAATATTCCTCCCAGTCCAGTTCAGTTTTTTGATAATTATAAGGTTTAAAAACTTCAGCACTGATTCCCGTACCGGTATCAAAATCAATCAGAAAATCATTCCATTCCAGGGCATAGAAAAGCGACACAAATCTGCCTCCCCCCGGACTGATATCGCGAAAACGATCTATACGCAGGCGGTCGACTTGCAACTGGACTTGCCAGGAACGGCCGTTCAGGTAGCGATAACGGAACGTCACCGGTATCCTGTAAAAAGGATCGAACCACTTTATGGTAGCATTATAAATACTCAAGACAAAAGCGGTGCGCCAGTTGTATCCGGCCGGATACTCGAACCGTGCTCCCAGTTGAAATTCGGTCAGATTAAAATTTATGTCCTGGTCTATAATTTCATTTAACCTGCCGGTGGCTACACTGAACGTATCTTCAATATTGGCATTGAGATTATACGCTTCCAGAAACAGGGTCGGAAAGAAATTACGGTATTCAAACCCGCCATAGAGATCAAAATCAAACTTAGGATTGACATCCGCAGCCGCGAAAAGAGACATCTTATCCAGAACATCATTGGCGATCATATACAGACCGGGCTTCACCGTGCCATAATCAATTAATACACGGGGCAGGAGATGCAAACCGGTAAAACTTGTTTTATAGGGCCTGATATCCCGATCAGGTACGATCCGCTCATTAAAATCTTTGACCGGCAAAGTCGCCAGGTAATTTTCCTCATATATTGCCCTGTCAGGATCAATGGTGTCCTTACCCGCCAGAATATATATATGATATCCCAGACTATCGTAACAGGAGTAGACCAGTTCCCCCTGCCGGTTGACATCGGCCATCATGGCCCCGCCGGTGACATTGGTCAGAATCTGCCGTTCACCGCTACTGCGGTTTAACCTGTAAAGATTATATATTCCGGTCCGGCTGGAGGCATAATAAATCCAGTTTCCATCTGGGGAGTAAACCGGATAACGTTCCTCTTCCTGCCCCGCTGATATCAATTCAAATTTATCGGCGGCCAGGTCATAGACAGCAATATCACGTCCATAATCGGTAGCTGTGTCAAAAATAATACTGCGATCGTCCGGCGACCAGCGTGGATGGTAGATCTGGCGGGTACTGTCCAGCACCAGCACCGGCCGCAGACTTTTACCAAGATATTGCACTGCCCGACTGCTGCTGGTTGCGTCACTGTCTATCTTTCCGGTTTCACGGTTTATATAAACAGTCTGCCAGTCATGATCTTCCGGCTGATCAGCAAGTTCCAGAACATATAATTGATTTAAACCATTGGTTTCGGCAACAAAGGACAGTTTACTGTCGTCACTGCTCCAGTCGGGATTGCGTCCCCGCAGGTTCCGGGTAAGTTGTATTTCTTTTTTCTGCTGCAGATCATATAAATACAGATTATTGTAGGCGGATCCGTTCCCGGACCAGAATTCCCTGGTTATCCGTGAGAAAGCCAGATAGCGACCATGGTTTGACCAGGATAGCGAGGAACCGATACGGGCAGTTACGACTTCTTTTTTTCCGCTGGCCCGGTCATAGACGATCAATTTATTCTGACTTAAATAATCATTACCCTTGTTTGATGTGTAGGCGATTTTATCTCCCCCGGGCGACCATACCGGATAAAGATTGGCAAACCCCTCGGATTCGATCAGCTTTCCTTTGACCTGATTTGGCTGTATCACACGCAGGTTGCGGGTGTATTTACCGGTCAGATAATTTTTCCATTGCTGATACAGCGAATCAGCCTGAACACCGGTAGCCTCATACAGAGCCTGATTAAAGGTCAGGACTTTAATCCTGGAACTGTTCTCGGTGATTTTTTCCAGAATCCCGTCCCCGAACCGGGAGCATAGATAATCCACGAAGGAATAACCGAAATTATAGACAGCCGATTCATTGCCGAGACCGGTTTTTCCAAAAACACCCATCTCGGTAAAATTAAAAAAGGCCTGATGGATAATCCGGTCGCGCACGATCATTTCGCGATGAGGATCGCGATAGTCGTATTTGGCACCGGGTGCCTGATATTGAGCAACTCCTTCGGCAAACCACATGGGAATATCGATTGAAGATACCGGAAAAGAAACAAGCACATTGGGGAATCCCCGTACGACATCCTTGCGTCGTTCCGGTTCATAATTAAAATACTGGAAGAATCCATATGGAAAACTACGGGAAAATTTGATGGAGTTTTGGATCGAGATCATATGAGTGAATTCATGGGTCACCACATCGCGCAGCCAATTACGGGTACCTCTTAAAATATAGTCCAGGTTTTCAGCCCAGATCTCAATCTTATTATCAAAAAAATAAGCGCCGCCGTTGGAATAGTCATCGGTATCCCTGATGATGAAATGAATTTTACCCGCCGGATGATAATCGTACAGGGTAGTTACAGGATTATAAATATCTTCGGCAATCTTCCCCACCAGGCTGGCCGTGCGAAAAGTTCCCTGATGAAAATGCACCATAAAATGTTCGGTCTCATAGGAGTTCCACTCTAACTCGGGGTGATTGGGGCTGGCATCATCCTGAGCAACAGCAAGTGTAAAAACCAGAAATAGCAAAAGCAGTGAATGGATTTTCATTTAAGGTCTGGTTATTTTATTACCAGTATTTTAATCAACCGCACTTGTCTGGACTGGTCAGAGCTGGCCTCGATCCGGCAGAGATATACACCGCTGGAAATATCGGAGAGGTCCCAGCGTACTTCGTTATGCTGTTGCCCCAGACCCGGTCCGTTGAAATTATCGACCTGATCGCCGGCCAGATCAAATATCCTGATCCGCACCTGTGCATCCTCGCGCAGATAATAACGAATGATCGTGAAACCGGTAGTATTGGGATTGGGATAATTATAGGCCAGCCCGGGCGGCAATAAATCGGCACCCGCGGGCGGAGGAGGTAACAGTATATTCGTCAAGTAATTATTATTGGTATAATCAAAGACAGATTGCTGCCACCATATCTTATTTGCAGCAGCGGTAGTCTCAAGTTGCCAGGCAAAAACATTTCCCGCGGTTGTACTTACTAAGTAATTCCAGTTGCTCATCGGCATCATTATTGATAATTAACGGTGATCCGACTGGATTTCCTCCCGCTGAAAGCGGAAAACCAGTCAGCAGTCTGCCCTGTAAATCAAAAGCCAGAACCTGTCCCTGCGATGTGCAGGTTACGATATCCGTATGCTGATCTCCATCGGCATCAAAAAGCAAAGGGGTACCCTGCAGATGTTCACCAGCCAGCAAGGGTGGCTGGATTGGGAAATTTGTTACTACTGCACCATTATAATGTAAACCATATAACCGGTCGGGCAGATTGAAAAATATTTCATAGAATCCATCAGTATCAGCATCACCAAAGGAAGGTGGTGCCACAACCGGTCCGGGCAATTCAACATTTTTAGCGACCCCGTCCTGCAATTCAATAATGATTTTTGTCTGGTTTTCAAAAGAGAGGTGATCCATCCGGCCATCTGAATTAAGATCCACTACAGCCGGTGCAAAAGATTGTGGAAAGGAAACACTGCTGCTGGTGATCAAATCAGTGGCGGAAATGACTGTCAATCCGTTAACAGACCGGTCAAAATAATAAATCGAATCAACTACTCCGGAAAGAGTAAACCGGCAAACCTGATTGTTCTGCTGGCCGATATAAAAGTAGGGATATTGTACCACCGGAGGTGTCGTAAAATTCTGATTAAGCACTTTAGCAAACAATGTATCCAGCAGCAAATCGCCGTTCAGGTCTGCCAGGGTGAAGCCCTGGACCAGGCCTGATTTAGTACAAGCCAGCAGCAGATCGACCTGGTTATCACCGTTTTGATCAGCGAACGAAATTGAAGGCAATTCCCGGCGTAACATTTCAGCAATGACATAACGATCCGCAGCTGAACAATCCTGTACCAGCGGCAGTGAAAGCGAATATCTTTCCTGAATCATTTGCTGTAAAGACCAGCGGTTCGCTAAAACCAGTACCTGAAACACCCAGAAGATCTGTGAAGGTGCTGTCCCCGTACATACCATTCAAATCGATGGGAAAACCTGCTTCAAAATAATCGCGCTTATAGGAAAAAGACATCAGGCTGTCTCCGGCGGCCGAGAAATTTTTTAAGCTGATATGCGAATTGGCATATACACGGTTGGTCAGCGTATTGGGCGTACTGCCTGCAGAAAATTCATTCCGGTACAACGGAGCCGGATTACCGCTGAACCAGAAATCCAGCCAGGTGCCCTGTTCCGATTGATAACCGGGCTCCAGGATCGTATACTCGTATCCTATGTCCTGGGAACCGTCCGCTTCTTCCAGATCTACTCCGCGGTTGTCGCGGTCATCATTAATAGCATTAAGGTCGGCGGCAGCTGCTATGACTGCCTCATCGATATGCCAGATCAAAATACCCGCTCCCGGCAATCCCCAATCATAATCTTTTACCTTTAACAACACACCCGTCGAATCAGAAACTTTAATCGCTTCAGGGTAGTAGGTTTTGAGTACTTCCAGGTAGGTAGGCAGTACCGGCCTGTTTTCGGCCAATACTGCGTATAGACTATCGATCCTTACCAAATTATCGCCGCGATATTCGATCAGATAATATTCATCATTATTGATGGGGATCCGGTACATGGTAGTAGCGCTGCTGCCGGTTCCGCTAAAACGGTGCACATAAACGGTATCGCGGGGTTCATCCAGTAACTGCGCAGCATCCCAGCCCAACAGTCTGCGCGAATATGCGCAGGGTATGGCCGGGACCAGACCATACAGATTGAACAGGCCGACATCCATCAACCCAAATCGGCCGATGCCGCTTCTCTGGGTGGTCGGACTGAACAGATCATAGAGACCGAGATAATTGCCGATATTACTGGCAAAAATTCCGGTGATACCCACCTCCACCCCTTCCTGGCTTTCTGTTTCGGGCATGATTATCCCCCGGTCAATTTTAATCACCCCTTCATCAACGGCAATACCGCTAAAAGCAGTATCAAGAGCGGCACTGAAAAAATCAGGATTCAGGTATAACGAAGGTAGATCCTGGGGTGTGGCATCATAACCAAAATCGATATCCTTGCCTACCCCGGCGTGAAAGATCGTCACCAGATCAAAATCACTGAAACGGATCTCCGGATCCTGGTCAGCCGCGGCCAGCGCATCAATGAACAGCTGCACTAATTGCCGGTTATTTTCTTCAGCAGTGGTATTAGGATTATAATAACCCATATCATGCGGTAATCGATAGGCACCATTTTGCGCACGCGGAAATACCGTTCCGCTCACTTGCATTACACCTTTGGAGGCCGACTGAAAATAATTATCGACAGCCAGGATTTGATCCTGAAAATAACTGCGGTCATGGGGAGGGGGATCGACGGTATAGAGAGTAACCCGGGAACTATCAAATAAAAACAGTCCGTCACCCGTGGTCAACAGATTCTGGTCGGGCTGAAAATCAACCCTGAGGGCACAAATTTTAATTTGCTGTTGAGCCTGAATGGTACAAACGGCTAAACCAAGAAAAAAGACTAACGCTATTTTTCCACGCGGTCTCACCGGGCGCGTTCCGAATTTCATTACATCTCTGTGAATACGTATGACTTAAACCTCACTAATCAAGATCTTTATACCATCAGAATTGCACCGAAACCGAAAAACGCATTGTATCAGAAAGCGGATGGTCTTCTTTCGCTGAAATATATCCGAAATCAATGGCGAAGATATAATATTTAATCCCTGCGCCAAAAGTCAGGAATTTTCTGCCGCCAAAGTCTTTATCTTCATAAAAATATCCGGCCCGTGCTGCAAATAAATTACCGTACCAGTATTCCACACCTAGTAGAGTGGGTAAATCTTTTCAAACGGTCCGCGAAACTGCCGTTAACCCAGGAGGAATAGAAAACTGCTTTAAATACACCGTCTGAACTGGTCGAATCGCGTACCACCAGCAAACGATTGGCATCATAGACAACCGTTATTTTATTGAATTCATCGTCATAAACTTTATAAGCCAGACCCATTCTCAGGTTCGTCGGTAATGGATCAGCCTGAGCCTCATCGATGTAGGTCATCTTAGGTCCGAAATTGGACAGATTGGCGCCCAACGATAAATTATCCCGCAGGAAAGGATAAGCCGGTTTCCACAATACTCCGACATCCACTGCAAAGGAAGATGAACGCCCGTCACGATTCTCCGAACCAATCTGCAAATTCTTATCCGTGAGATTACTCTGAATAAATTTCAAATTGACGCCGAGCCCCAGATTTTGTTTTAGTTTAGTGGCGTATGAAGCCGTGATCGCATATTCAAAACTATCGAATGTTCCCAGTTCAATTCCATTTTCATCGGTCGCCACATTCTCACCCAGGTTCAGGAAAGTGATACTGCCGCCGACCATTCCGATATCCTCGATATAATAGCGGCCGGCCAGATAATCATACCACAGATCGCTGAAATTAAACTGCGGGAGCCATTTGACATGCATAACGGATATTTCTCCCTGCTTATCCACTTCGGGATCTTCATATTGGAAAGCTAATCCGGCGGGATTCCAGAACACCGCGGTTGCTTCATCGGCCATAGCCACACCTGCTTCACCCATGCCGCAGGGACGGGCACCCGGAGCGATCAACAGGAAGGGTACTGCTGCTTCACCTTGCGCCCATATATCGCTTGCGAATGAGAAAACTATAACCAGAAAAACCGTAAGCTGAATTAATTTCTTCATCGTAATCCTCCACGATCTAAATAAAAAAACCGGTTATGGCTCAAGATCTCACCCTTGCCCCTAAACCGGTCCTCTAAAATCCTAAACAAAATTTGCTAAAGGCAGATCTATTTAGCCTGTTTTCACTACAATTCTATTTAGTAAAAAAAAGCCTTTAACAAATTTTGTATAGGCAACTCCTGATATTAAAGCGTTAAAATATAATGTATTATGGATATATTGTCAATACCATTTTAGTATATCGCCATCTGCCGGCCTAATTTAAAATTTTTCTGCCTCATCAATCAACATTACAGGAATATCGTCTTTAATTTGATAGATTAAACGGCATTTATGGCAAATTAGTTCCGCTTCCTCCGGCTTATATTCCAGTTCCCCTTTGCACTGGGGACAGGCCAGGATTTCCAGCAAATCTTTGTCCAGCATTGGCGATTTCTCCGGTAATTTTACTCTATTCCTCCCAGAATCCCATTCTGGAAAACTTCTCGATACGCCGGCGGATCAATTCCTCTTTCGGAATAGTGAGCAGTTCCTGCAAGGTGCTGACAATTTCTTCTTTCACCGTTTTGGCGGCGGCATCAGGATCCCGGTGGGCGCCGCCTTGTGGTTCCGGCAACACTTTATCGATTACCTTTAACTCCAATAAATCTTCTGCGGTTACTTTCATCGCTTCGGCAGCTTCCGGAGCTTTGGCCGAATCACGCCAGAGGATTGACGCGCATCCTTCGGGACTGATCACCGAGTACCAGGCATTTTGCATCATATAGACACGATCCCCTACACCGATGCCCAGGGCGCCGCCGCTCGCTCCTTCACCGATAATTATAATGATGATCGGTACCGGCAGATGCGACATCTCCAGCAGATTTCTGGCGATCGCTTCAGCCTGTCCCCTTTCTTCCGCGCCAATACCGGGATAAGCACCTGGTGTGTCGATCAGGGATATAATCGGTTTATTGAATTTGGCACCTATCTTCATCAGGCGCAGGGCTTTGCGATACCCCTCCGGATTGGCCATGCCGAAATTCCGGTAGAGATTGGCTTTAGTATCACGCCCTTTCTGGTGTCCGATAATAATACAGGAAAAAGTATCGATCATACCCATCCCGGCAACAATGGCTTTATCGTCGGCAAAATAGCGGTCTCCGTGCAATTCCTCAAAATAGGAACAGATCCGCTCGATATAATCAAGAGTATAAGGACGAAGCGGATGGCGGGCTAATTGAACTCGTTGCCAGCGCGATAATTTTCCGTAGATCTCATCGCGGAGTTGCTGAGCCTTTTTTTCCAGCCGGTCAATATCATCATGCAAATCCATACCAGCGGAGGCGGCATATTCTTTCATTTCGGTAATTTTCTTTTCTAACTCCACCACAGGCTTTTCAAATTCCAGTGTAAACCGTGCATTACTTGGCATGCTTGTTCCTATTTTAATGAACCAACCAGACTTCTGAATTTTAACTTCCAAACCATCCAGACAGCTTCCCGGACAATTTTCTTGGACATTTTGGATTTCCCGATAGTCCGATCGATAAAAATAATCGGGATCTCCTTGAGGCGAAATCCCTTTTTCCAGGCTTTAAAATTCATTTCAATCTGAAATGAATATCCGCCCGAGCTGATTCTGTCTAAATCGATCGCCTGCAGAACTTCCCGCCTTAAACATTTATACCCTCCGGTAGAATCATGCAAGGGTAAACCGGTAATGAAACGGGTATATTTATTGGCAAAAATACTCAGCACGAGTCTTGATAAGGGCCAGTTGACTACATTCACGCCCTTACAGTACCGCGAGCCGATTACTATATCGGCATCTTTAATCGCTTCTAAAAAAGAAGGAATTTCTCTGGGATCATGCGAAAAATCTGCGTCCATTTCAAAAATGAACTGGTAACCGTTCTGCAGGGCGAACTTAAACCCGGCGATATAAGCCGTGCCCAGGCCTAATTTCCCCTGGCGCTCAAGCAGGAACAGGTTCTTAAATTCGTCCTTGAGTTGTTTTACTATGGCACTGGTGCCATCGGGAGAATTGTCATCCACCACCAGGATATGGACCGTCGGATTCAGGCCATAAATATCCCGGATCAGTTTTTGAATATTATCCTTCTCGTTATACGTTGGTATAATAACCAACACATTTTCCGTATTCATAGTCGATTAATTTAATTGCGATTTCAGCGCAAGTAAAGATTCATTTATCCTGGCCGGCAACCAGTCGAGCGTGTTAAATAATTTATCCAGGGTGAAGGCTGAATTCATCGGCCGGGGTGCTTTTTGCTTCAGATCGGCCGTGATTACCGGCCTGATCAGGGACTTATCCAGTTCAAAAACATCGGCAATCCTGCAGGCAAAATCATATCGGCTGCAGACCTCCTGTCCGGCAATATGAAACACACCATATTCCTCATTCCGGACCAACCGCTCAAGACCTGCAGCTAATTCGTCAATAAAAGTAGGATTGCCGATTTGATCGGTGACTACCTGGATCGACTCGCCTGCTTTCAATTTATTGATTACCCATAAAGCAAAATTAGGCCGGATACGCAGGCCAGGACCGTATAGAATCATGGACCGGGCGATGATATATTCCAGTTTACTGCTTCTTACCAGGCGTTCGGCCATATATTTGGTATGTCCATAATATCCAAGCGGTTGGGCGGGATCATTTTCCCGATAGGGCGCCGACTTGCCATCGAAGATATAATCCGTAGAAATCTGAATCAGCTGGGGTGAAAAACTGCGGATGGAATCAATGAGAACTTCCAGGCCGTGTACATTGCACAACCAGCATAATTCTTTTTCAGTTTCGCTGCGATCCACATCGGTATAAGCAGCCGTGTTGATAACGACATCGGGCCGCTCTGCTGATAACACCGGTTCCAATTCATTCCGTTTGGTTATGTCGACTTTGAAATAGTTATAGGGATAACGATCACCCAGATAACTGGCCGGATGCAAATCACAGCCCGCTATCGGAATGGTTTGACTGAAGTGCCGGATCAAAGCCTGACCCAACAATCCGTTGGCACCTGTTACAAATACTTTTTTCATGATAAACTCTGTTTAGTCTTCCTCGCGGCCAGGAGAGTGAAGAAATCCCGGCCAGAGGACTGCAAAAATTTACTATAACTTCGAACCTTGTTTTCTGAAAGTTTGCAATTTATCCACCAGTTCCGGTCTGTTTAATGATAACAACTGTACGGCAAAAATACAAGCATTTCGCATCCCTGCCGTCCCGACCGCAAAGGTGGCCACAGGTACCCCGCCGGGCATTTGAACCGTCGATAATAACGCATCCAGACCATCCAGCACTCCGCCGGGCAGGGGAACTCCCAGCACGGGTAAATCAGTATGTGCGGCCACTATGCCGGCCAGATGGGCGGCCATACCTGCTCCGGCTATAATGACTTTATAACCCTTCTGCCGGGCCGTGGCGGCAAAAGCGGCAACCTTATCCGGTGTGCGATGGGCCGAAAGAAAAAGCAAATCGGCAGATAATGAAAAATATTCCAGATATTTTTTTGATTCTTCCCAGTATTTACTATCCGATTCACTTCCTAAAAGTACGGCAATCTCTGGCATATGATCTATTCTCCTGAAATATTTATCTTAATATTATGCGTTTTGTGTTGCTTACATATATTTTCGAACAAAAAGTAAATCAGATCGGTTATAATTTTCGAATTAAGCTCAGTCGAAAGTATGATTTTATCGGTTTGAGTGCAATATTTATTTACGCCTAAATGCCGAAGATATTCCCTTTCGTTATCGCTTAAAGATCGACTGCGCTGTACTAAATTTACCTCCTGGTCCAGCCGCGAATATGTGATCTGGATCTGATCCTCGGGAAATAACCTGGAATAGATCAGCAGCCAGCGAATTTTACCTTCCTGCAAACCGGCCAGCAGGGCTTTTAATCTGTTGCGTATATATACTTTCTCATCTTCATAAATTTTTGCAAACAGCAGACTCTCCGGCCTGGTGTTTTTTTAACCGCGAGCGCCTGTTCTTAATTGTATAATAGACAATCAGACCGATAAATATAACCGATAATAAAAATGTCGCTTCAAAAAACTGATTCATCGGATCTTCAGCAGAAGGTTATTTACAGGGATTGCCGTGCTGCTCAGATCGTTTCACCCTGGTAAATCGGGAGTTCTCCGGACGGTTAAATATTTTCTCTTACAAATTCCAATTCATTCTTTTTAGGTACCTGTTTGTTTAATATAAATAGTATACCTCCGCTCATGGATACGATCATCGGTACAAGTACGGAGAGAAAGGAAAGAGATATCGCTTCAGCATTACTGATGGCAATCCTGCCCAGCAGGACAACAAATGCGCCTTCCCGGAAACCGATACCATTGATGGAAGGCAGCATAGTTACCAAAAATGAAATTGGAACAACCAGGAACAGATAATCCAGCGGGATCTGCAGCCCGATGGCCAGAGAAAGTATATAAGTCATGATGATAACTAAAAGCTGGCCTAATATGGAAATACCCAGGATCTTCAGGTAGATGCCTCTGGAATTATAATAAAACCGGATAGCTTCGAAGAATTTCATGATCCGCTCCCCCAGACGGAGTACTTTGAGGGGTTTGACCAGTTGTTCAGCCATTTGGAGAAAGTGATCATTAAATACTAAGATAAAGAATGTTATAATTACAACTAACAGCCCAGCGGCTATATAAATTAAGCGGTTGTCATTCAACTGGCTGCTCAGCAGAAACAGTGATATCAGAGTAAGAATCAGTGTGCTGGCGATACCCAGCAGCCGTTCGGTCAGTACCGAGGTAAAGCCTGCGGTCCGGTCGCCGCTTTTTTCGATCAGATGATATATCCGGAAAACATCCCCGCCGATACTGGTAGGAAGGAAATTATTAAAAAACAATCCGATCAGATAGAATCTGAACAGGTCCAGCCAGGTCACGACCTGCAGACCACACGCTTTGACCAGAATCTGCCAGCGCCAGGTATATATAATTGTAGCCAGCAGGTAAATGCCGATGGCCAGGAGGAGGTAGACCATCCGGTCATTATACCAGACCTGACCCAGCACCTCTACAATTTTCATCGGTTCGGCCTTGTAAACCAGATAGCCCAGCAGCAGAACGGATAATAATACCTTCAGGAAAGTTTTTAATTTAATCATCGGCCGTCAGGATTTAAGTTTGCTCTTAAAATTTTCCAATTTTTACCTGGCCTGGGTATCGGTGGGTGTCCTTTTCAACCAATCTTCAAGTATCGCAACCCCCTTTTGATAGTTCTGTAATTTCTCCAGAGTAACCACCAATAAACTGAGAGCATGCACATTACTTGGATTGGTCTGATAGATCAAATCGAATACCTTTTCAGCGGCGCTAAAATTATTTATACGGAAAAGATTTTGTCCCATGATCATCAATTCCTGTTCATTATAATTCTGGTTCAACAGGCTGTCCACCGGCATCTGTTCGGCGATAAAACGGTAAGAATCGCGGATCATTTTCAGATATTGATTAGTCCAGGGTATGACCTTACTGGGAATTTTTTCTTCCATGTTATTCAACAGATATTTTACCTTTTCCAGGTTATTATCCTGTATATGGTATTCAGCTACCTGCAGGAAAGCGGTACGGTAATTTTGCAATAATCCGATGATATTATTGTCATAATAAACCCTGGGATCCTGCAAACCCCGGTACTTAAAAACATCAATCAGATTTCGTTCCATCTCTTCCGGTGAAATTTCCCAATTCTTATAGGGTACGACTTTAAGGGCCAGTCCATCCATGCGCATATAGTCCTGTAATTCGGAAAGCATATTATTTCTGGCTACGGTAACGGCAAAATAAATAGGTTTACGCCATTTATTGGCATTCATAATCCGCAGGATCATGTAATCCTGAACCCGCAGAGCAGGTCCATATGGTGTATTCAGAGTCGGCCTGACCTCAAATGATATGCTGCCCGGCGCTGTCAGATCCATCCGTTTTGAATAATCCTGGAATTCCCGCATTTCCCGCCGGCCGTAGTCTTCCGGTACATCAACCGTTAATTTCCGGTTTTCCCATTTAAGCAGACCCAGTTGATCAATCTCGGCCTCGCTGAGATTCATGGGAACCCTGGGTTCAAAATCCTGCATCTGCTTGATATACCAATCCGTATTGAGCAAACTTAAATTGACAATCCGGACGTCTCTGCGTACACTGTCGACTTCCTGTAAATACCACAGCGGAAAAGTATCATTATCGCCATTGGTAATCAGGATGCCGTTGGGTTCACAGGATTGCAGCATATTATAGGAATAATCCCAGGCAATGTACTGCCCCTTACGGTTGTGCGAATCAAAATTTTTAGCCAACAGCACAACCGGCGCAAGCAGGGTTATAATAAAAACAACCAGCGGTAGCGCGAGGGACGAGTCATGCTCCTGCTGATTTTTGCCGTCCCCGTACAGTATATAGCGCACCAGTTCTATCAGACCGGAACACCCCAATCCGATCCAGATGGCAAAAGCGAAGAAAGAGCCTACATAACTATAGTCCCTTTCCCGCGGCTGCGGATCGGGTTGATTGAGATACAGCACAATCGCCAGGCCGGTCATGAAAAACAGGGCCAGCACAGCCAAACCCCGTTTGGGATCGCGATAGAATTGCCAGAACATCCCGATCAGTCCCAGCGCCAGGGGAATGGCATACAGTTGCGTGGGATCTACATCTGTTTCATTTTTATCCAGGCCCACATATTGCCATAAGAAGTAACGAACATACATTTTGTTTACCTGATATCTCCAGAAATACTCACCCGTACTTTTATAGTTTTTCGCATTGGGTGATTCCTGCCAGGCTTTGGTCCGGTCGGTGATACTCTGGTCGCCGTATTGTTCACGTTCTATATAATAGATAAATCTCTCCACCGTTTCCGGATCATTTTCATCGATAGCAGGATCCAGATTGGAACGGATATAGATCATGGCATACGAACTGTATCCGATCAAAATCAACAGGAATGAGATAGAGATCAGGCTGGCCAGTTTTTTATTATTATAAATAGACCAGATGGAAATAATAATTACCCCCGCCAGTACCAGCACCAGCAGGAAAAAATCACCGTATCTGGCCACCCGGGGCAGATATTTTACGATACCCGGGTAAACCAGTAAAATCATAACCACGGTTATTACGACGTTGATAAATAATGTCTTAATATTGAATTCATATTTTTTGCAGTAGTAAATCATGGTCACAAACGGAATAGCCAGCACATTCAACAAGTGTACAGAAATGGCCAGTCCGATCAGGTAGGCAATCAGCAGCAGGTACCGTTCGCTGCCCGGTTGCTCATGTTTCTCGGACCAGACCAGTACCAGCCAGACCAGTAACGAGGTAAACAGCATGGAAATAGCATACACTTCTGCTTCCACGGCATTAAACCAAAAACTGTGCGTAAAGGCAAAGGTAAGTGCACCGAGTGCCCCGGAAAACATGGCCATGTACCAATCCGATTTTGCCCGCAACACCCCCTTCCACTCCCGTACCAGGTGAACTATACTCAGATAAAGCAACAGGATCGTCAGGGCGCTGGAGAGAACCGAAATAAAATTAACGCGCATAGCGATATCATCGGAAATCGGTAACATGGAGAATAGCCGCCCGACCAGCAGATAGAACGGCGCACCGGGAGGATGAGGCACCATCAGGCCATAACTGCAGGCAATAAACTCGCCACAATCCCAGAAGGAAACGGTCGGAGCCACGGTCATAGCATAAACTACAAAAGCAATAAAAAAGATCACGACCGCAAAAATCATATGCACTTTTTTCATTTCCATGTTATCATCCTTATTTTATCGACTGAAAACTTTAAGTTATCACATACTTTATATTTAATCAAGGTTAAGCTGAATCCCGATTTTACAGATACTGCCGGATCAAAAAATGTTGCAAGGCCTGCGGCCACTCCGTGAAGTGATCCAGCTGCAGCGCTTGTAAATTTTTATTTTCCAGAACACTGTATAATGGCCGTTGTACCCCGGCAGGAAATTCTGAATTTTGACAGGCTTGCAGGGGTGTTTTTATCTTCAAAATCCTGAATATTTCAGCGGCAAATTCATACCAGGAACATTGCCCCTGGCAGGTCAGGTGATATAATCCGTAAGCATCGGTCCCAATTAAGGCCTCAGTATGGCCGGCAATCTGTTCGACCGGAGTAGGGGTTAATATCTCGTCAGCCACCACTTTCACTACCTCCCGCTCGGCAGCGGCCTTGATCATGGTCATAATAAAATTACCCCCCTTGGCCCGGCAGGGGACTTTTCCATAAATCCCGGAAATCCGTAAGATAAAGTAGTTTTTACAATAATTTTGAATAAAGTGTTCACCGGCCAATTTGCTTACCGCATATACATTTAAGGGATTGGGTTTATCATCTTCAATATAGGGTGATTTTTTTAAACCATCGAACACGTAATCGGTGCTGAAATGAACCAGTTTACAATTCAGTTCGGCAGCAATCCGGGCCAGGTTCCAGGATCCCAGCGCATTGACAGCAAATGCTAATTCCGGATTCTGCTCGCATTTAAGGACGTGATGATAAGCAGCAGTATTGATGATAATATCGGGATTCAGTTCGGCTAAAAGTTTCCTGGCCGCATCCAGTTTTTCGATCTCGATTTGCTGATGAGTAAGCGGAACGAGTTTATATTTCTGTCCCAGTAAAGCGGTAAGTTCGGAGCCCAGCTGGCCATTCGAACCGATTATAACAATCCTCACCTGAATTTCAATCCAATTTCAATGATTTAAACATTTCAATGTTATAGTACCGTGGATTTTTCAGATCTTTGAATTTATCGTAATTCTCGATCAGATCCAGCACGATTTCATTGATATCATAACGCGGTTTAAAACTGAGTATGTTTTGTGCTTTTTCGATACTGACCTTGTAATTTCGGTAGTCCTGCCGGTGCAGAATTTTAAGACTTACCTTCCGTTGCATATTATTTTTCAGACAATTCTTAACCAGATCGGCGACTTCTCCGACCGTATAATTGCCGGAAGTGATATTAAAAATACCGGAGATCGAAAGATCGGATTCTATCGCCCGTGTATAAGCCGTCACGGCATCCTTTATACTCAATACCGGCCGCCAGATAGCCGGATTATTCACCGTGATCACCTCATCCAGCAAAGCGCAGCGGAACATGGTATTGACGATCAAATCCAGGCGCATTCTGGGACTATAGCCGCTGACCGTGCCCTGGCGCAAGCAGATAACCGAGAAATTTTTATCGATCATTTGCAGTACGGCCCGTTCACCCTGTAATTTAGAGATGCCGTACGGATAATTCGATATTGCCGGTGAATTTTCGTCGTAGAGTTCATTCTCCGTGTAACCATAGACCGAACATGAGCCGGCATAAATGAACCGGCTTACACCGGCATTCTTGGCGATATAACCCAGGTAAGCCGGGGCCGCTGCATTATGAATAAAATTCAATCCGGGTGAATATTCAGCCATGGGATCGTTGGAGAGTCCGGCCAGGAAAATGACTTGTTGGTATTTTTTAATCTCATCTGCTTTAAAATCAAATATTCCCTTCTTGATTCGCTGCACTTTATCGGGCAGATAATCTCCAAACCAGAACAAATCCAGCACATCGATTTCATAGCCCCGCTCAATCAGTTGCGGAACAAGTTTAGAACCTATATACCCGGCGCCGCCGGCTACTAAAATTTTCATTACTTCACCTCACTGCGAACATGGTAATCTTCAGCCTGATTGTATGTAAAGTTCTTAGACAAATCTGATTTCAACCATTCCGCCAGAGTTTGGGCCGACAGGTCTTTCCCGGACAAAACCGGATTCTCAACCGGCCACTTGATACCTATTTGCGGATCGTCCCAGCGTATACCAGATTCTCCCGCAGGATTATAAATCCCCGTACACAAATATTGAATCTCCGCATAATCCGATAATACACAAAACCCCCTGGCGAATCCGGCCGGTGCCCAGATCTGTTTGCGTTCTTCGGCAGACACTTCCTGACCGAACCATTTGCCCAGAGTCGGCGAGTTACGGCGTATGTCCACGGCCACCAGAAATGCCCGGCCGCGCAAAACCCGCATCAGTTTTCCCATCGCTGGCTGCCACTGAAAATGTAATCCCCGCACCACGTTTTTAACCGAACCGGAATGATTCTCCTGCTGGAACTGCTGCGGCAAACCGAGCGCTCCAAACTGATCCGCACGGAATTCTTCGATAAAAAAGCCGCGGTCATCCTTGAAATATTCCTGGGCAATTACCACCACGGCTCCCAGATGTACCGATTCAATTTTCATTTGCATAGAACTATCCTGAATTTTCTCTGATTATATGCTGCCCTTGACCTGCCTGTATTTTTTATACTCTGCATTGCTGTTTAAGTTTTAAAAATACGAATTAAAATCCCATTAAAAAAGCAGCCGACGCTTTAAACCCGGAAGCCAAGACTGGCAAACGTCTTGTTACCTTTGACAAAATAATCCATAATAATGCTTTTGGGATAAATCAAATGCGTTATTTCTCTATCCCGGCAACTACGCAGCGATTGAACCTGCCGGCGTTTACGGCCGAGCAGACTTACATGTGCCAGCAGCCACAGATAAGCCGCCCCAATGGCACCGGCATGCTTAAAATCGAAACGGATCAGGACGGAATAAAAAATATTTATTCCGTCCAGAAGGATTCTGCGGATCAGGATCTTGACCAGATTTAAGGTTTCGAGATTCTTGACCAGCATAAAAATATTATTACGATGATTCCAGTACAGTTTCTTATAACTCCCTTCCCTGATAGTTGCCCCGGCATAGTGATAGATGACCGACTCGGGAATTACCTGTAATTTATGACCACACAGATGCATTCGCCAGCACCAGTCAATTTCCTCCATATGATGGACGAAGTCTTCATCCAGATTTCCGCACGATTTGAGTACTTCCGCACGTACGAACATAGCTGCGCCGCTGGTCCAGAAGACAGCAGCGGTCGAATTGTATTGTTGTTCGTCCGGTTCAATGGTATAAAAGATACGTCCGCGCAGAAAAGGATAACCATATTTATCAATATATCCACCGCTTGCTCCGGCATACTCAAAATATTTCCGGTCGATCATGGATAAAATTTTAGGCTGCACGGCGGCGACCGTCAGGTCTTTTTCTGCGGCACGAACCAGCGGTATCAGCCAACCGGGATCGACGATAACATCGTTATTCAGCAAGACAAAGTATTTACCCCCGGCTGCGGCCATGGCCAGATTATAAGCCCGGCTATAACCCGCATTCTTATTGGTTTGCAGAATTTTTACGACCGGATAATTCTTCTGCGTATACTCCACGCTGTTATCCGTGGAATTATTATCAACCAGATAAATCTCGTAATTGGGATAATGACTGCCCAGCAGTGAATTAAAACAATCCGGCAGGAACCGCAGGCCGTTATAATTCAACACCAGGATACTCACCAGGGGCAGATTCTGACTTAGCATTTGTTGATAAATAATATCCGGCATATCCAGCATTTAAGTATAAAGTAAAGTAATTTAAGCATTTTTCAGTTTGTTTTTAAATAAAATCAGCCTTTAGATCTAACTGAATTTAATTAAGCGGAAGCGCTCGCTGAATTTTTTTCGTAAACAGGTTTGCAGGATCAGGTGCTCGGGACTGCGCAGTTGCGGGTCAAGTTTTACCAGTGCCTGAGCATCCTGCCGGGCCTTTTGCAGGATTTTAAGATCGAGCAGCGGATTGGCCAGTTTAAATTCCGGAATTCCGTGCTGCCTGGTTCCGAAAAAATCTCCCCAGCCCCGCAATTTAAGATCTTCTTCTGCAATTTTAAAACCATCCGTAGTTTCGGTCATAATACGCATGCGTTGTTTGGCTGTTTCACCGATATTATGCGGAGTTTTCAGGATACAATATGATTTAAGATTACTGCGCCCCACCCGGCCCCGCAATTGATGCAATTGGGACAGCCCAAACCGTTCGGCGTGTTCGATCAACATTATGGTTGCCTGCGGTACGTCTACCCCGACTTCAATAACCGTTGTCGAGACCAGAATTTTAATTCGGCCTGACCTGAAATCCTGCATGATTTTTTCTTTCTGATCGGTTTTTAAACGGCCGTGGATGAGTGCTAGCGGCCATTTGATAAAAGTATCACGCCTGAACTTTTCATAACTTTCAGTGGCGGCTTTCAGATCCAGTTTTTCAGATTCCTGCAGCAGCGGGAATACGATGAAAGCCTGTTCATTTTTTTCCAGGCGCTGTTTAATAAAATCATAAACGGTTTCTGCTTTATCGTCGAAGCGCCATACCGTAGAGATTGTTTTGCGGTCAGGCGGCATCTCATCCAGAATAGATACATCAAGATTACCGTAAATAGTCAGGGCCAGAGTGCGGGGGATGGGTGTAGCGGTCATTACCAGTACGTCGGCATGACCAAGTCCTTTCTCCACAAGAGAACCACGTTGCAGTACTCCAAAACGATGCTGCTCATCGATAATGATCAAACCTAATCTGGAAAAATCCAGATCTTCCTGAATCAGCGCGTGAGTACCGATGACCATGACCGGCTGGTTATTGTTCAAAACCTGGCGCAGCTGCTCGCGCTTTTCCCGGGAGGTACTCCCGGTCAACATCATCACCTGTACATCCAGGCCGTTTAACATTTTTAAAAAATTCAAAAAATGCTGTTCAGCCAGTATCTCGGTGGGGACCATTAAAGCCGTTTGATATCCATTATCGATGGCAATCAGCATACTCATGATGGCCACCAGGGTTTTGCCGGAGCCGACATCCCCCTGTAATAAGCGGTTCATCGGATGGGGCCGCTTCATATCGAGTCTGATTTCCCTGACCACTTTTTTTTGCGCCGCAGTCATGCTAAAGGGCAGAGTTTCATAAAATCTGGTCAGACGTTGGCTGGGCTGATCAAAACTGATGCCTGCCTCAGTCTGGCGGGTATGATAATTCTGCAAGGCGAACATCAACTGCCAGAAAAAGAATTCCTCGTATTTGTAGCGGTCCACCGCCTGTTGCAGCAACTGTGGCGATTGCGGCAAGTGCAACTGAAAGTATGTTTCCGGCCGCGGCAGAAAATTATTTGCCAGGAGCAATGCCGCCGGCAGGTTTTCCTCGATCAGCGGCTGGTGTTTTTGAAATAATTCCGTAAATATTTTGCGAAACAAATTCGAATTAAGCGCAACGCTTTTCAATATATCCGAACCGGGATAGATGGCGAAGATCTTGCCGCTGGCCAGCCACTTATCAAAATCTTCATCGCCGAGGTGTTCAAAAGCGGGATGAATCATCTGGTAACCGCGGAAATATGAAATTTTCCCTGCCAGTGATATCCATTCACCTACCTTGAATTGTTTTTTATACTGCTCCGCATAGTTAAACCACAGTGCCTCCAGTATCCCGCGGCCATCGGAAATTATCAAATAAAAAATCCGCTTACGCGCCCGGCGTATTCCCATGGCCTCAATTTTCCCGATGGCGGTTACCTCCTGATCAACTTGCAGGGTATCCAGGGTCGCAATCTGGCTGCGGTCGAGATACCGGCGGGGTATGAAATCAATCAGGTCGGCCACGCTCTGAATTCCGCTCTGGCGCAATGCTTCATACCGTTTAGGACCTATCCCTTTCAGGTACTGAATATCCGTGTGCATATAACTATGATCTGTTTATGGTTAGGGGTAACAAATATCAGAGATTACCGGCCGGCAGGCATTTTAATCCGGCCATCTTCCAGTTCAATGACTTTACTGGCCTGCTTGGCCATCATTTCATTATGGGTAACGATAAGAAAGGTTTGTCTGAATTTTGTATTCAGGCTCAGAATAAGGCGATATAACGCCTCGCTATTTTGTTTGTCCAGATTACCTGTTGGTTCATCCGCAAGGACCAGACTCGGCTTGTTGACCAGAGCCCGGGCCACGGCTACCCGTTGCTGTTCACCCCCCGACAACTGTGAAGGTTTATGATGCAGCCGTTCGGCCAGCCCCACTTCATTTAATATACGGCTTGCTTCATTTTCCACAAATTCAGGATCGGATTGGTACATCATCACCGGTATCATCACATTCTCCAGGGCTGTAAACTCGGGCAGCAAATGATGAAATTGAAAAACAAAACCGATGGAGCGGTTCCGGAATAAAGCCCGTTCTTCCTCGTTCATGGCAAAAATATCGCGATCATTAATTAGTACGTCGCCGCTCGAAGGTTTATCCAGTCCGCCGACTAAATGCAACAGGGTACTCTTGCCCACACCGGACGGTCCGATGATAACCGCCACCTCGCCCTGATTTATTTCCAGATCGATACCCTTCAACACCTTGACTTCCTGCGGACCGTTGGTATACGTTTTACTCAGTTGCCGGGTGATTAACAATTTATTCATATCTGATTGCCTCCACCGGATAAAGACGCGAGGCTTTATAGGCCGGGTAAACCGAAGCCAGAAAACATAAAACCAATCCGATGCATGATACCCCTACAAAATCAAGCAGATGCAGCTGCATGGGCAGAGCATCAATAATATAGACATCGGCCGGCAAAGAAATAACTTTGTAGGTCATCTGGATATAGCCGATTATATAACCGAGCAAACTGCCCAGGCCCGCACCGATCATCCCGACAATAATACCCTCATACATAAATATTTTCATTATGCTCTTGGAGGTCGCCCCCATGCTTTTCAATATACCGATTTCTTTTGTTTTTTCCATCACGATCATAATCAGCGAACTGATGATATTGAAAGCGGCGACCATAATTATTAAACTCAGGATGAAGAACATCGCCCATTTTTCGATAGTCATCCAGCTGAACAGGGATTTATTTAATTCGAACCAGGTCTGGGTTACAAACGGATATCCCAACTTATCTTCAATTTGTTTGGCCACTTGGTCAGCTGCTTCATAATCATCAATCTTTATTTCAATCCAGGAAATTCCTCCCGGAATATTGTACAACTTCTGTGCCGATTCCAGGGAAATGAACGAAAACATCCGATCATATTCGTAATAGCCCAGTTCGACAATTCCGGCCACGTAGAATTGCATGACCCGCGGTTGACTGAAGATACCCCCTTCCTTGGGCAGGGTGAAAATTGTTACCACATCGTCAGGATTCAGTGTTAACAACCGGTCGGCCAGATAACGGCCTAAAATTATTCCTGGTAACATATGTCCCTGAATTTCTTTTTCTGAGAAATCCAGCGTGCCATGAATGATCTTGCTTTTAAGATCCAGTACCTTGTCCATGGAGGCCGGATCAATTGCCTTGACAATCGTCGGATTTTGCGTACTGCTGGATTTAATCATACTTTCTTCATAGATCGTCGGCGCGGCTCCTATCACCCGCGGATTCTGGCGGACCATTTCCAGCAGTTTGTCCGTTTCAGTGATGGTTTCGCTGAAATATTTGCGTAAACGGATATGCGCATCCGCATCGATCAGTTTGGAGCGCACTTCCGCCTCAAATCCGTTCATTACCGATAGCACCAGGATTAATGCGGTCACGCCAATGGTCACCCCGGCTATCGAAACATAGGTAATGATCGAGATAAATCCTGTTCGTCTTTTAGCCCGGAAATATTTCCTGGCAATAAATGATTCGAATGACATTTACACCACCTTCTATTCAGGCCGCATCTGGGGGAAAAATATGACATCGCGGATGCTGGCGGAATTTGTCAGTAAAATGGCCAGACGGTCGATGCCGACTCCCAGACCGGTTGTCGGCGGCATACCATATTCCAGGGCGCGCAGAAAATCTTCGTCCAGAACCTGGGCCTCCTCATCTCCCCGCTCGCGTAATTTCATCTGGTCCATGAAACGCTCCCGTTGATCGAAAGGATCGTTTAATTCACTGAAGGCATTGGCAATCTCTTTACCGCAAATAATCGGTTCGAACCGTTCAACCAGTTGCGGATTATCCCGGTGCTTCTTGGCCAGCGGCGACATCGCCACCGGATAATCCATTATAAAAGTCGGCTGGATCAACTTGGGTTCTACACAGGCGCTGAAAATTTCATCGATGAGTTTGCCATAACCCATGGACGGATCTTCCCTGATCTCCAGGCGGCGAGCCGTCTTACGCAATTCGTCTTCAGTCATGTTGCTCAGATCCAGATCTGCATATTTTTTTATGGCCTCAAAGATGGTCAGGCGCTGCCAGGGAGGCGTCAGATCAACTTCATGCTGCTGATAAGTAAACTTATAACCGCCGATTACTTCCCTGGCCACCTGGCCGATCAATTCTTCCACGAAGGACATCATCCATTTATAATCCTGGTAGGCTACGTACAATTCGAGCATGGTAAATTCCGGATTATGGAAGCGGTCCATACCTTCATTGCGGAAATCCTTGGCAAATTCGTATACCCGGTCGAATCCGCCGACGATCAGCCGTTTAAGATACAATTCATTGGCAATACGCAGATACAAATCGATATCCAGTGTGTTATGATGAGTAATAAACGGCCGGGCAGCAGCTCCGCCATAGATGGGCTGCAGGATCGGTGTTTCCACTTCGATAAAATTACGGGTATTTAAAAAAGAACGCATCGCGGTAATGATCCGGGTTCGTTTGATAAATACCTCTTTTACGTCAGGATTGACGATAAGATCCACGTAACGCTGACGGTAGCGGGTCTCAATATCCACGAACTGATCATAGACCACACGTTCATTCTCCTCTATTTTTTCCTTTACCACCGGTAAAGGACGCAGCGATTTGGTCAGTAATTTAAAAGTTTCGACGTAGACCGATACTTCGCCGGTTTTGGTTTTGAAGACTTCACCAATTGATCCGATGATGTCACCAATGTCCAGCAATTTGAACAGGGTAAAATTTTCTTCCCCCACATGGTCGGATTTCAAATATATCTGAACTTTCCCGTTTTGGTCCTGCAGATGGGCAAAAGCCGCTTTACCCATCAGCCGGATGGACATGATTCTGCCCGAGACAGCAACCTTTTGATGCTCAAGTTGTTCGAAACTGTTTTTGATCTCATCGGAAAAATGGGTTTTTTCAAAATTATACGGATACGGATCAATCCCCATTTCTTTGATCTTATTTAATTTTTCGCGACGCATCAGCATGAGTTGATTCAGTTCTTCCACAGCGTTCTCCTGTTGTTTATACCGCGATATGAACAAACTCTAATTGGTTGATTGAATTAAATAGGCTTTAATAAATTCGTATAAATTTCCATCCATGACGGCCTGTATATTACTGGTTTCAAAACCTGTGCGATGATCCTTGACCATATTATAGGGATGAAAGACGTAGGATCGGATCTGATGCCCCCAGGCAATATCTTTCTTCTCATTTTCCATTTTCTGACGCTCGCGCTGCTGTTCCTCTTCTTTAAGTTTATACAACCGCGCTGCCAGGATTTTCATGGCATTTGCTTTATTCTTATGCTGCGAGCGTTCATTCTGGCATTGTACCACAATCCCGCTGGGGATGTGAGTAATACGCACTGCCGAACTGGTTTTATTGACATGCTGCCCTCCGGCGCCGCTGGCCCGGAAGGTATCGATGCGCAAATCGTTGGGATCGATATCAATGTCAATTTTTTCATCCATCACCGGCAGGACAAAAACCGAGGCGAATGAAGTATGCCGGCGGCTATTGGAGTCAAAAGGCGAAATGCGCACCAGCCGGTGCACACCCGCTTCGGCTTTAAGATAACCATAAGCATAACTCACCCACGACTTCAATGGTGACACTTTTAATACCCGCTTCTTCACCGGCCTGTAAATCGAGCGTTTCGGTTTTAAATCCGGTACCCTCACAGTAGCGCAAATACATGCGCATCAGCATGGTGGCCCAATCCTGCGATTCGGTTCCGCCGGCTCCGGGGTGTATGGTCAGAATGGCATTGCGTCCATCCATCTCGCCATTGAACATCTTACGCAGTTCCAGATCTTCCAGATTCTTTTCTATGACGAGCAGATGGTCGTTTATATCCTGGTCCAGATTTTCCGCCGGATTTTCTTCCTGTAATTCCAGTAAAACATCGATATCATCCAGTAGTGTTTTTTGTTTATCCCAACTGGTGATCCATGATTTGTTTTCATTGATTTCACGCAGTACCGATTGGGCTTTCACATTATCCGTCCAAAAATTCGGATCGGTCGATTGCTGTTCGAGTGTTTTTACTTCCTGTATCTTATTATCCAGGTCAAAGATAACTCCGCAGATGGATTAGATTTTCCCTGACCTTTTTAATCCGTTCCATTAACTCCGAATCCATAAAAACTCCTGTTGAAATAATGAACAATATAAAAATTCAGACTTTTAATTTAATATTTTTTTGTTACTTAGGCAATAAAGCCTGGCTGAATCTGAATTTACTGCCCGCAAGATTGAGTGAGAAGTATAAAGTTTTGAGAATTACTTTTGAAGACTTTATTAATTATACATTAGAAATTATTACAAGCAGGGATGTTCTGCCGCTTACCCTTGCGCTTCCAGGGCTTGTTTCAGTTCTTTTATTTCCCGTTCGACCTTGCGTCGTTCAGTTTTGATTGCTTCAATATCCTCACGGGCATTTTGCAATCGTTCCCGGTCTTCAACCATGCCGCGGAAGTAGTCAATTCTCTGGTTAAACTGTTCGGACTTGATTTGTTCGACCGATTTAGGAGGGGGCGCAAACGGGAAAATTTTAAAATTTAAACCGATTTGTGCTTTCCAGTCGGCATAATTGGGCAGACCCATATTGTCTGTATAAAGATACGCCCCAGTGGTCTTTTCCTCATCTGCTGAAATTCTATAGTCAAGCCCCAGATCAATGGAAAGCCAGTGGAACGGTTTGTAGCGGATGGAGGGGGTTACGTACATGTAATCTTCCCGGCCGTAAACTATAGTATCCGGCTGCTGCAGATACTGAATTCCAGACAATTCTACCCGGAACTCGATCAGCCGTAAAGGATAGATCAAACCAAGACCGTACTGAACTCCGACGCCATTAGTACCGGCCAGTATCTCAAGATTTTCTTTATTATAGGCCACTGATTTTGCGGCATTATGACTGAAGTAACCGACATTCAAATGCGCGGAAAAAGAATTGTCGGGGTAATAGATATCGCTGTAATATGAAAGTGCGCCGGTAACACCGAATTCAAACTGAGCAGTGCTGCTGTATTCGACCAGCGGGTAATTATGGGTATCCCCCATTGGCCTGGACAGGTTCAGCATTCCGGCAGCATATAAATGGCGCCCGGCAAAGGTGAGCGAGCCTCCTTTTAAAGTAAAAGAGATGGCATCAGGAAAATTGAAATCGCTCATATAATGGGAATCCTGATAAAAACCTAATTTCAGGATCAGATCAAGATGCTCCACCGGTCCATAGACCAGGGCGAAGTTATTCTGTACCAGCCAGTAACTGCTGCCGGAAAATGCCGGCTCTGGAGGTGGTGTGGTAATAGTGCCGACACTCGCGGTAAAGAAGGCACTCTGATTATAAACTTCAAAATGCCCGGCACCGTAACTCCGGCCGGACTGTGTATGCGTAAAAATATTACTGCCGGCGTTCTGGCCGAAAACGGAGATACAGAGCAACAGACTAATAACAGATATTGTTAGTATTTTCATGGAATTTTCCGGATTCAAATGGTTTTGATTAACCTGAATTTGAAATTATTTGCCCTCTTCTTCCAGGACTGTTTTTAATTCCTCTAACTCTTTTTCGGCATCTTCGCGCTGTTTCTTCAGTTTTTCCAACTCCTGACGCACTTTCTCCAACCGGTCACGATCGGCCATGGAATTGCCAAAATAATCAATCCGGCGATTGAAGCGGTCGCGTTCCATCCCGCCGTAACTCTGATCCCTGGGAGGCAGGATGTGGAATGTAAAGCCCACATGAGCCATCCAGTTGGCATAATTAGGAAGATCTAAACCACCAAACGGATTACGTACTCCGACTGCTGATGCATAACTGGTCTCGTCCTTGTCCGCAGACATTCTTATATCCACACCCAGATCGAGTGACAACCAGCCATAGGGCTTATAACGAATCGATGGAGTTAAATACATATAATCTTCCCGGCTAAAAACAATGCTGTCCGGCTGCGTCAGAAAATTGATCCCGTTTAACTCCAGCATAAAATCGACCAGACCCACCGGATAGATCATTCCTAAACCATATTGGAGTTCCATACCATTTTCACCGGCTTCAAGTTTTATGTTGGGTTCATTGGGTGGGCTATATACGATTTTACTGGCATCGTTATGATTATACCAGCCCAGGTTCAGGTGAGCCGAGAAATTCCGTTCGGGCAGATAAGGATCGATATAATATGATAAGGCGCCCTTGATCCCGTATTCCAACCCCCCGCTGGCATACTCCACGAAAGCGTAATTGTGGATATCCCCGGTACCAAAGCGAAGGTTCAACATGCCGGCACCGTAAAATCGCCGCTTGCCAAAAGAGAAAGAACCGAATTTCAAAGTAGCAAAAATATCATCCGGCAGGTTGTACTCGTTTTTATAATGGGTATCCTGATATAAACGCAAAGCCACGGTCAGATCCACATTGTCAACAATACCATAGGTCATAAGCATATTGCTGCTGACTACCCAGTAATTGGCCGCTGTAAAATCAATCCGGCTCAGCAGGTCATCCGCCAGCTTGGTAAAAAAATTAATATCACTGCGAAAATCCAGCCGGCCGGCTTCAAAAGTTTTTGCAGTCTGAGTTTTCATTAAGGATTTACTGCCAGCATATTGGGCAAAACCCACGGTAACAAAAAAGCAAATTAATACACCAGAGATGAATTTTTTCATCCCAACCTCCAACAATTGTCAGAATATATTAATAATTTTAAATTTATAAAGACTCAATTACTCAGTCAAGGGAAATTAATCATTCCTAATTCTATCTACTTTACAAGTTGGGTCAGGTAGACCACGTTCAAAATGATGGCAATATCCCGTAAAACGGCGATAATCCGCGTAAACATATCCGTTACGCTCCCCGAAACGATAATCGTATCCCCGGGTTGCAGTACTGGTAACAAAGTGTTATCGCCTGTTTTTATAAACCGATCAATGTTAATCGATACGACCGACCTGTTATTGCGGATAATACGGACCTCGCTCAAACGGGCTGTTTTTAAAGGTCCACCCGCCGAAGAGATCAGATCGATCAAACCATAGGTGCTGGGAATACTGTAAATCCCGGGCCGCTGCACATGCCCCCAGAGATTTACATTGATCAATAAAACATCCCTGCCGCCCAGAATATATTGGGCCGGCCGGTCGCCGAACTGGAGATACTGCTCATCCTGGGCCTGGCATGGGAATGCTAACAATACCAGGAAGAAAAATAGTACTATCTTGTTCATCAATTCCTCTTCTTAATTTATATAGAAAATTTTCCAGGCCGATTCGGCCCCGCTGCTGCTGGAATCCGGACCGATGCTGTCAATTCTCCAGCGGTAGGAAAATCCCGAGTCGAATGAAGGCGGATTGGCTACCAGGGTTAAATTCAGAGTCTGGTCAGGGGAATCATAGTTACTCTGAAATTTGGCAATATAATGCAGTCTGTTTAAATATTCCTGTTCTATACGCAAAATGAACGAATCGGGAGTTGCTGTTTGTGGAAACGACCAGTAAAACACGGGTAAACCGGTAATCGTTTCCCCGTTCGGTACATAGGTCTGAGATTTTTCCAGCAACTGATATCTCACTGTATCCGATGGCAAACCTTCCAGATCATCGCGGTTGGTTCCGGAAATATAATAATAAGTATATCTGTAAAATTCCATGTCCGGATCATCATCAACAAAGACAGTATCCTGCCCGGGGAATGCTGTTTCCAGATCTATGGTTTTTATGACTTTAAAATAAGTTTCCTGACTTTTACGCCGGTAAATGGAATATTTTTTCAGGTTTTGATCGTGCAAACTGAACCACTGCAATTTAATCCCATCGCTTTCCGGTACGGCATCGATACCACTCTCAACGGCAGCCAGATCGCTGGAACGGGGTACCCATTGTACCCTGGCCGGCTGCGGCAATTCCGGACCCTGTGAATTGTCGCAGGAAACAACCAGCAGCAGAAAAATTAAGAAAATGGTTCGGTTCATTTTAGAAACCTAATGTTATACCTACCCGATGCAAATTACCCAGGTCATGCAACTGGAACGCATAATCGACTCCAATACCCCAGTAGGCCAAACCTGCCCCTGCCGTAAAATTTCCATCATTGCTGCCCAGACGCAGGGCCAGAAATTTTTTATATGTAAATTCAAAGCCAAAATGCATACTGCCCTTATATTTTGAATTTAGATCGTACAGCAGCAGGATTTCGCTTTCAATAAAATGCAACGGCTGGGAGTAACTGAAGCCATAACGCCAGTTACGATCGACCTTATCCTGTTGTTTGGAATCCGTATCCCAGGTTATATGGGTACCGAACAGGTCTGCGACAGCCAGACCAAAATTCAGATCGCCATAATTCTCGTCGGCAAACAGAGTGTCCAGTCCCAGTTTCAAACGCAGGCCGCCGTCCAGACCCATCCCGGAGCCTGTTCTATCAGCCAGTTTTATATCCAGCATTTTAAAGTTTAAACCATAACCTATCTCAAATGGCAATTCGAAATATTGCCAGCCCAGATCCACCCTTATTTTGGAAAGTTTGGAAAAAGTGACGAAATAAGCATTGCTGGCAAAATTGAAACTACCCTGGGCCGGATCATCCAGCCACAAGGCCGGATCATCTTTACGATGCAAATAATCATCATATGAATAGATCCCGTCGTACCTGGGTATATCATCTACCGCCAGACGGATCCAACTGGCTGATATTACCGCACCGCCAAAAACCGGTAAGGAGGCACTGATGAATCCATGATTTTCCAGCGAATTAAAAAGATTGGCATACATCAGCGATACATTCAGCCGCTGTACGAAAGAAACTCCGGCTGGATTCCAGTAAAATCCCGAACCGTCATCCGCCAGGGAAACATAGGCACTACCCAGAGCCAGAGGACGCGCGCCCACACCCAGTTCCAGAAAAGCACCGCCATACTTCGTATCGGCCGGGAATGATACTGCCGGCAGTAAAAACAGGATAAGAATATAGTTTATAAATTTTTTCATCTTAGTTTCGCCAGTTTAAGAGTTTTTTCGATCGACTCCCCCCTCAACTTTGCCCGCAGCACGGCAAAATAAACCCCGTTGGCCACCTTGACCCCATCATCATCCCGGCCGTTCCATTCGATTTCATGATATCCCGGATCCCACTGCTCATCCGGATATTGTTCCAGACTGGTTATTTTCCTGATCAATCTGCCCGAGACCGTATAGATCTTGACCTCCAGCTCATCCAGTACATTGGGAGATATAATTTGCAGGGCAATAATCGTACTTTCCGCAAACGGGTTGGGATAGTTACCAAAAATCTGAATTTGAAAATCACCCGTTATTATAAAATCAACAGACCGGGTCGTTGTATTACCCTTGGCATCGCAAACGCTTACCGTCAGGTTATGTTTACCGGCACTTAACTCGGGGGTGGTCAGAATTGAAATAGCATTGGCGTTCTGGATGGAATCCGGATAATTAATCCGGTCACTCGGCAGAGAATTTTCATCGACCATCACGCTGAATCCATTGGACAGATTAATTCCATTCTTGTCCTGAAGAATAAAGGCGATCCGGGGATTCTCAGGGATCATCATATCCTGATGTATGGTTCGGCCATTTACCGTAATCTCGATTTCGGGCTCGTCATTATCTTCAATATGGAACAGGGCAAATTCTCCGCCGGTCAGTGTATAGGTATAAATTTTTCCCTGTCCAGGGGAACTTTCATCCAGCGCTACCCAGCGTCCCAGCCGTGATTCATATTTACAAATATAAACGTTCTGTAAAAATTGTGAGCCATACTGTTCGGTGGCCAGGCTGAATTCCAGGTAAGCCGGGCTCAAGAGCTGGGCTGACTGGTTAAGCAGTTCGATTTCTATAGAGCAGGAATCCATGATGCCCTGAAAAGGTAAGTAGGCAAAGCCCGGCTGGGTTTTGGATTCAATATAAAACGGTTCCTGATTACGGCTGAATTTTAAAACTGAAGCAAGATTGATGGTTTGCGGTGCTACATAGAAACGGCAAATGCCCTGATAATTTACGGTGTCATTCACCAGACCGTCCGCAGAAGTACCCAATGGTAAGGTCACGGAATATAAATCACCGGCAAAGGAGGTATACTGTTCATTATTATTCTCATAACGTTCAGTGAGTTTTTTCAGATAATCGATGACCATGAAAAATTTACGGTCAGGGGTCAGCAGGCTTGCAGCAGCAGCCAGTGGAATCGAAATCTGCAGTGCCTGACCAGCCTGCAGATCCAGCAACTGGCTGTTATAGGGTGATTCGGCACCGGTGTATGAATCAAGAAAAACTCCCAGATCCACCTGATTCAGGTCGAATGATGAATTATTTCTGACCCTGGCCTGTAATTCTATTTCCTGGGCACCACCCAAACGAATGCTATTCGTGACGACTTCCAGATCCGGTCTGGCGTCCGCTACAATAAACTCATGCAATCTTGATAAATAAAGTTTCCCGTTGCTATCCATGATCTCGACATCAAAACCGATCGTATCCGCCTGCGAGTAAGGTCCAAAGCCTTCGGCATGGGTCCACAGCGAATCGCCTGTCCTGGCCATATTGAGAACATAAAAACTACCGTTGGCACCTTTAAGATTGATCAGACGAACCCTGTTGAGACTCAACGGTGTAGTGATAAAAACCGAGAAAAATACCGTATCCCCCACCTGCAGATTTTCCGGGCTGACCAGCACCGAATCAACCAGCGGTTTATTAAGAGTCATCGGCCAGACCCCCCGCGCATCCCGATCACCTGCGGAACTGATGGCGTAAGACTTGGCATAAAGATACTGGTTGGTTGAGAGACCTCCCGGAACAGGCAGCGAGACCGCTGCTTGCGCGCCGTTTAACGTATAGAATTGCTCTGTAATTAATTCATGATTCTCATTAGCCAATTCAATTCGTCCGTCTCCGGATAAAAACGGGGCCTGGATAGCGATCTGGAGCGTGTCACCGGGCTGGGGCATCGGATTACTGCCGCTCAATTTCAGTTCATCGGCCGGCGGGGCCAGCGACAGGTAAGGATCTCCTAACAGATTGTATTGATGAACCATTGAGTATTTCAGACCGGCATAGCCTGGTATAATTGTACTGTATTCTTCTGTTACATACTGATCATTGGCCAGGTAATGAATTTCGGCCAACCACATCGCTTCACCAATGGTAAGTCCCTGAGTATATAAGAACGAAGTCAGATTCCAGCCCAGGGCGAAATCATTATGCAACCAGCCTAAACCGGACGAAGCATATAAACCAATAGCACCCCTGGCCGGGGCTAAAAGCAGTTTCTCGGCTATGGCATCCATGCTTGAATTTTCGAATGAGCCGGTGAAACAGGTCATACTGGTGATAAAAGGGTATTTCCCCTGATTATTTAACCGCTCGATATCATCATTATTCAGTAATTGTACATCGGACCAGATACCCCCGCCGCCATGGCCATAAAAAGTAACCAGAGATAATCCGTCATCGAAGTAATTAATAAGGTCGGTGGTACTGCCAAAATTGGGATCCGAAGGCAACGACTGATCGCGAATCGTATTTAGTTTGCGGGAGATGAAGGCCGCTGGCAGATTCATCTTGATCAAACGCTGATTCTGAGCGCGGAAAGCCGGCTGCATGGTAAACTGCTCGTATGTCGAGGCGTCATTACCGCTGATAAATAGCCCCTTATTTCTCCATTCCCCCCGATTGGCCGCACCCTCAAATTCCTGTATTTTTCCAAGATAGGCAGTCAATTGTGAATTATCCCTGACCGGAATACGGCTGATAATCAGGTCAGCAATCGGATCAGTACCCGAGACCAGGGCATACAAATCGTCAGCGGCTGTCGCACCATATTTCCTCGTTTCAAAAAGGAGGGTCGGCACAAGATCTTTTTGGTCAACCGAACTGGTTTTATAATCATAGGAGGCATCACCGACCAGAACGACATATAGCAGCGGCCTGGTTTGATCCCAATTCTCGTAAGCATATTTTAAAAAATTTTTCAGGGCTAGCGGGGATTTAATTCCATAATTGAATTCATCATAGATATCTTCGACGCAGACCACCTCAGCACTGAGACCGGCCTGCTGGCGATACGTCTTTAATTGCAGGACATTTTCATAAAAGGTTCCGTCGGTTACGATCAGATACTCTGCGCTGTTGGTCGTTTCCAGCAGGGATGGCGCGCTCTGTACACCTTGTTCAGGATTCCAGGGCAGATCTGCGACAATTCGCAACGGTTTCTTCTTGGCTTCCGGAGTCACTACTACATATTCAATCCCCGGATAAAAAATCTCATCCTGAAAGGTCAAGCGGTAGGACGAGATGTTATCGGCAGCAGTAATATAATCGACCCGATTGTTGACCAGTTTGCTTATACCGGGTTTATACACTTCGATATTGGAGGTACTGAAACCATCAATTTCAAATTGAAATGTATTGATCGCTCTGTTTTGTAATACCAGTTCTTCCTGTTTGAATTTTATATTATTCTGATAAGCCCGGTACTGGCGCTGATAGGTTATTTCAAACCAGTTCAATAGAGTAATATCGGTGACCCCCGGTTGATCCATCACAACCCGGAAATCGTTTTCGCCATGCTGGATGTTTCCCTGTGGGATACCCTGCCTGCCGATATTGCTTATCGCTCTGCAGATCTTGATTCATCCAGGGGCCGGAATCACCGACCTTTTCGTTGTTTAACCAGATTTCCACCTGGTGATTGTCATAATTGTTTACCTGCACATCCCACAGTGAAAGTCCGCGCATCATGGCTTTGGCAAAAACGGAACGGGCCGGGTTGTTATAGGGGAACGGCAGAAAAGCCTTATAGGTCCGACTGCCGACTGCGCTGATTCCATTATCATAAAACCAGTGATCGATCTGGTAAGCTACACTGTCTACACTGGCATTACCGAGACGTATAAAACTGATGTCCTTCTCAAAGTGTAAGGTTTCCAGGAAATATGGAGGGGTATAATATCCGCCGTTAAAAGGATCGGGATTGGTATTTTTCAGGGCGCCATTTTCCTCAACCAGGCGCAGTCCATTCTTTTCCCCCTGTTCCAGCCAGTAGATATTAACATCGCTGAACGGATCATTATAAAGATCCGGAGATTTTTCGTTGTCTTTGTTTTTATTTTTTTCAGCCCAGAATTCAAAGTAATCACCCGGATTGAAAACACCATCCTCGCCGCCTTTAAAATAAACCGGAATTTCCTGGCCGCGGTTAGAGATGATCAGCTTGCGCGTATCGAACTGCTCGACAGAAATTTCATATTTTTGCAGATCGTCATAACTTATCTGGTACAGGCCATCGGCGCTGAGCAGGATTTTATAACGACCGTTTTTAAACCGCTGCAGCGCCAGAGCCGGTTTGGCCAGCGTATTCAGAGTTTTATAATTAACTGCAGTGCCGTTTAATAAAATCCGGTTCAACATTGAATGTTCAGTTGTGGATATAGTCTGGATCGCTGCCGGACCTGCTTTGGCAACCGCGGCCACAGCCGCGGCCACAGTGATGTCTACAGTTATGGTTTTAATATATTCGACCCGCTGGTTTTGGGCATCAACTTTCACCGGATAAAAGTGAATGGCAAACAGAGGCAAACCCCGGAACAAACCCTGATACGAAATCTCAACCCAGGGTGTGTTTTTGGTTCCGGTCGTTCCGGCAATGGACGACAGCTGACGTCTGATCCGGGTCAGATTCGTTATAAAGATAATTTACTGCAGCAGTCTGTCCTGTTTCTAAATTTTTTATACTGAAATTAATTTTCTGACCGGGCAGCGAGAATAATTTAGTTATCACCGGTACACGGGGATAACCGGCTTCCTGGATTTCCGGCCAGCCTGTATAAGAAAAATAACAACTGGCCGATGCACCGGCGGTTCGTTGTGGTTCAGGAAAAGTTGCCGTTACCGCCAGAGACGTTGATGATGAAGATACAGAAGTTACCTGTACCTGATCTGCGGCTTGCAGCCAATTAACCAGAAGCAATAATGTAATGACTCCAAAAACCAATTTTTTATTCATACTATCATCGGCTCAATTCAATTTTCACAGGTGGAATTTTATAAACTACGGTTTAACTATCCTCAATTTCTCATTCAATTACTAATATTGATATCAGTCTTATTTATTGCTCTGCTGACAGGGGGGCCAGCCGCCATCCCTTTTTTTCTTTAGGCAGAGGCGCAAAGGCTAAAAGCAGCTTGGTACGCAGCATTTCCCCGGTTAAACCCCGCTGCATTTTCCCGTCATCGGCTACTGAGATCATACCTGTTTCTTCCGATACGATTACCACGATGGCATCGGTTTGCTCGGATATTCCTATAGCCGCCCGGTGCCGGGTACCCAGAGCCGGATCGATATCCGGATTTTGTGATAAGGGCAGCAGGCATTTGGCTGCCAGCACAATTTCACCCCGTATAACCAGGGCACCGTCATGCAAAGGGGAACGGGGATTGAAAATGGCCGTGATCAGCGGTTTCGATATCTGGGCCTGCAATTGTACACCCGTCTCCTGGATGCTTTTAATCCCCGTATCACGCAGCATTACGATCAATGCACCAAAATTCTTTTTCGACATTTCAGCAGTCGCATTGACCACATCCTCGATAAAACGCGGATCAACGACTTTCATAAAGATCCGCACCAGACGGCTCTGGCCCAGATAGGTCAGGAGTCTGCGCAATTCCGGCTGGAAGATAATCACAAAAGCAATGACCCAGACGGTTTTCAGATTCGACATGATCCAGGACAGGGCACTCATATTGAACAGATCCCCAACTATCGAGATCAGCAGGATCAGGACCAGACCTATAAACATCCGGGCCGCAATACTGCCCCGTAAAAACTCATAGAGTTGGTAAATCAGGACGCTGACGATAACGACGTCTAGTACATCAATGATCGTAATGGGTAAAAATCCAATTTTAACCAGCATATGAATACCGTTATATAAAATATAACAATTTTAACGATCCCGTAGATGTGATTTTTATCATATTGACCCGCTGGACATGATACTGTCGATCAGTTTTATTGCATCACTGGCTTCGGCCACATCATGCGTACGCACTATTGAAACTCCCCTGGCCACCGACCAGGCAATTGTCGCCAGGGTCCCGGCCAGCCTGTCCTCAACAGATCTGCCGGTAACGGTTCCGATAAACGATTTACGCGAGGTGCCGATCAGCAAAGGATATCCATAACACTTAAAAGTTTCCAATTTTTTAAGGATCAGCAGATTATCTTCCGGCCGCTTGCCGAAACCAATCCCCGGATCCAGAATTATTTTCCTGATGCCCTGGCTGGTAAGAAACTGAATACGCTCTGAAAAAAACATATGCAACTCAGCTATCAGGTCATGGTAGTGCGGGTCCAGTTGCATTGTTTGCGGTGTACCCAGCATGTGCATTATTACTACCGGGCAATCCCGCTTTTGGGCCACTTCGCTCATTGCCGGGTCGAATCTCATCCCGGAAATATCATTGATCCAGTTGACACCCAGCCGCAGGGCTTCTTCGGCGACACGTGCTTTACAGGTATCGATGGACAGCAGTACCGCTGATCTGCGACGGACTGCCTGGATAACCGGCAGTACGCGGTTTAATTCTTCCGTTTCAGAAACTGCCGGAGCACCTGGTCTTGATGATTCGCCGCCGATGTCAATGATGCCGGCACCGGCTGCTTCCATGGCAGCCACATGGGCCAGTGCCTGATCCGGATGCAGAAATTTACCACCATCGGAAAAGGAATCAGGGGTGACATTCAGAATACCCATTATCCGTGTTCTGCTGAAATCCAGACCATAATCGTTAGAGATCATATTTCTTTCGATTTTTGTTAGAACCTGCAGATAACTACCTTCGCCAGTTCACCGGCAAGCAGGAAATTTGATGAATCGCAGTGAATATTACTGCTGTCCCTTCATGGGTAAAGATGGCAGCGGAATGGAATCCTGATTATTATTGCCCGCAGACTTTGCCTGCATCTTTTCCAGAATGATTCTTACTCCCCGCATTGCTTCCAGAGCATAGTAATCTTCATCGTTCATTTTACGCCTGATCCGTTCGCGATAATAATAGAGTGCTTGCTCCAGATCGCCTTTTACAAAAAATACCGCGCCCAGATACAGATACGATTCGCGGTGTTCGCCGATCTTAATGGCCTGTTCCAGATAAGTGCGGGCCTGGTCGTATTTCTTATCATCAAAGTAACAAACACCCAGATCATAATAACTTTCTGCCGAATCCGGTTCCAGAGTCAGTATTCTTTCGAATAAAACAGTAGCCCGCGGCATATTTTTAATTTGCAGATAGATTCTCCCCAGCAATCTCAAAATGGGAACGGTATTCGCATTAAGCTTCAGATAGTTCTCCATGATCTCGATAGCTTCATAGGTTGTACGCGCTTGCGAGGTACCACTCCCTGTATTGTATACACCTTCGGCTAACCGCAATACGCTCTCACTGTAACCGGGATCCAGGCGAATCGCATATTTCAACACATCGATGCGATCCGTGAATTTCATTTCTTTTAACCGTTCAGTATCTAAGAAACTCAGGTAATAAAACAATCTGGCATCGTAGCGATTCTGGCTTACAGCCTTTTTCAGACAAATATCGGCCAGTTCATACTCATTGCGGAACAAATACATTTGTCCCAATACAGAATTCAGTTCGGCTGTGTCTGCACCTTTGATACTGTATGGTTTGAGTATACGTTCCACGCGGCGGAAGAACGGATTCAACTCCTCAGCGGACGTTGCGGTCGGTGATTTCTTGATTTTTTCCTGTTCCAGCGCCTTTTTTAATAAGGCTCTGGACATGATCAGGCGGTAGGCGTAAAGGGTATCATCATTCAAGATTTGCAGCGGTAAGTCGTATTCGCCATTCAAATAAGCTAACTTGGCCCGGGCCAGTTTATTATAGTCGACTTCTGTTTCAGCGGTAAGCGGCGGTTGTTTATTCCGCAGGATAGATAGTTGCGCATCCAGCTGCCGGATAATGTCCTGTGCCGCAGCCCGGCCTGAAACATTGCTTGTATTGACCTTGACCAGTTTATCGGAATATTTTATAGTACCTTCCAAATTCAGATCGTCAAGCGTACCCTGAATCTGTCCGCTAACCACCACATCGATATTCATTCTTGCGGCCAAACTGTGGCGATACCCGGAATTATTTATAGAATCCTTATCCGCAGTCAGATAAAACCATTCCCAGGGATGGAGTCTGAATTTCGCCGATAAATTTCCGCTCAGATTCTGTTCGACCATCTCGCTGATGGTAACATCGATAGAATCACCCTGCTGGAATGGTTGAATTAATACAGTTTTGGGTAATTGACGGGGTTGTAATATGAACCAGAAAAAAAAGTAAAGAAAGACCACGATCAGATTCAAAAGAATGCTGCGCTTTTTATAGACCGGCTTTTCGAACAATCCTGATTTCTTAAACAGCAAATATGCAATCAGATTAACGATCACCAGAGCAAAGACCAGGACAAATAAACCGCCGGGAATATTTCCCGATAGAAATTTATAGATATTATTCATAATTGATAGTTTTCACTTTTTACGGTAATGCCGGCTTATCCTGCCGGGTTGTGCCGGTCATTGAAATACCAGTGATTGGCGTATCTTTTTTCGCCTCCAGTTTTTGCCCTTTCAGAATCAGAGCAATCTGTTCTCCATCCAGTATTTCATGCTCAAGCAATGCTTCGGCTAATCCATGCAAAAATTGGATGTTTTCTTTTAGAAGTTTTTCTGCACGATGCTCGGCCTGGCTGATAATCACACGTACTTCCTGATCGATATCGCGTGCCGTGTTTTCGCTGTAATCACGGTGTTGCGCTATTTCACGGCCCAGAAAAATCTCTTCTTCCTTTTTTCCGAAAGAAACCGGACCCAGTTTATCGCTCATGCCCCATTCACAGACCATCTTTCGGGCGATTTCGGTGGCTCTTTCAATATCGTTTCCGGCACCTGTGGTAAACTGATCAAAAACCAGCTTCTCCGCAGCCCGGCCGCCCAGCAATTGGGCCAGCATTGATTCCAGATAATCTTTAGAATAATTATGCTTTTCATCGATCGGCAGGTAGGAAGTCACGCCCAGAGCCCGGCCGCGGGGGATAATTGTAACTTTATGCACCGGATCGGTATTAGGCAATAAGCGGGATACCAGCACATGCCCGGATTCATGGTAGGCAGTGCTTTTTTTCTCATCTTCGCTGATGATCAAGGTTTTGCGCTCCATACCCATCATGACTTTATCTTTTGCATCTTCAAAATCCGACATCACTACCTGATCCCTGTTTCTGCGGGCCGCCAGCAGGGCTGCCTCATTGACCAGGTTGGCCAGATCGGCACCGGACAGACCGGGTGTTCCCTTAGCCAAAACTTCGAGAATTACATCTTGCCCGATCGGGATTTTACGGGTGTGTACTTTCAGAATACCCTCCCGGCCCCGCACATCCGGCCGGTCCACCACAATTTGGCGGTCGAAACGTCCGGGCCGCAATAAAGCCGAATCCAGTACATCAGGGCGGTTAGTGGCGGCCAGCAGGATGACCCCTTCTTTAGTATCGAAACCATCCATCTCAACCAGTAATTGATTCAGGGTCTGTTCACGCTCGTCATGGCCTCCGCCGAGTCCGGCCCCGCGATGGCGGCCGACGGCATCAATTTCATCGATGAAAATTATACAGGGAGCATGTTTACGCCCTGTTTCAAACAGATCGCGCACCCGGCTGGCTCCCACGCCGACAAACATCTCGACAAAATCTGCACCGCTCATACTGAGAAATGGCACTCCCGCCTCACCGGCAACTGCCTTGGCCAATAAGGTTTTCCCTGTACCGGGAGGACCCAGTAACAATGCACCCTTGGGTATTTTTCCCCCCAGGCGCTGAAACTTGGCCGGGTCTTTTAAAAACTCGATAATTTCCTCCAACTCCTGCTTGGCCTCATCCGCACCGGCCACATCGGCGAAGGTTACTTTTATCTTGTCTTCAGTGATCATCCGCGCCCTGCTTTTACCGAACGAAAATATGCCGCGGTTGCTGCCTCCCCCTCCCTGCATACGGCGGGTGAAAAAGATGAAAGCGGTCAGTATAAGTATCCAGGGTAAGGCCTGTATCAGCAGGATAGTAAGATTATTAGACGGCGGGACAAACTGAATATCAACATTCCTGGACTTCCATTCATTGACCATATTTTCGCTCAGGAACGGCAGAGTAGTTTTAAACTTGTTGTAACTTTGTTCCTTACCATGTTCCACTAATGTCACCGGACGCCTGGTTTCACCGGTTAAAACGTTTTCAGTGACAATGATTTTCCCGCTTTTCATGTTATCGTCTTTAAGAATCTGCTGGAGTTCAGAAAAGTTTATTTTTTGAACTTCACCTTCATCCGAGTCCTGGGAATAAGTGATTATGACCCAGACCAACGCTGACAACAAGATGTAGATCAATGCAGTTTTACTTGCTTTTTTCCACTGGAATTCATCATCTTTACGTTTACGTTCCGGATCAGGTCGCCTTTTATAACTTGATTGATCCTTATCTTTGTCCTCATCCATCCCATATACCTTTCAGTTTTTTTCTTTGCCTACTAATGTTCAACGACATAGACAGCCCGCAGATTCCTCTTTTTTTCATCCAGGTTTGAAACCATCATTTTGCTTTCAGTTCTAACCGATAATATTTCTTCGTCATTCTGGTTATTTTGTACCGGTCATCCAAGCGGTATCCGGCAACCCAGATGATATCATCTCCCCGGCAAACCAGCGGCACCTGCTGTTTTACATTCCGGTTCAGTTTCAGATCAATAAAAAAATCACTCAGTTTCTTATCCTGCTGCATACCCAGGGGGCGAAAACTGTCTCCGCGTTTCCAGAACCGGACCTGCAACTCTGCTTCCACTGCAAGCGCCGTCGATGAATTCTATTTTCCGGTCCGGGCTGAATATGATCTCTGCAGCAGAAACCCTGGTAAAATAAAGACTACCCTGATCAGCAAGGACCGCTTTCCCGCCGAGGGATAATTCAAAATGTCTTCGACCGCCAGGCTTACCGGTTATATCGCCGAAATGTATATATTCTCTTTCAGCCAGGGCAATTTCGCGATGCTGAAATGCTTTTATCCTGCCGGTGCTGGAAGCCTGCAGGATAAATTTATTCCACTGCTCAAAACCCTGGTCTGAAACATTGTAATTTAAAGGATAAACCTTTGAAATACAATATTCCAGCAATCCCCTGCGCAGGGCTGCGCTGCATCTTAAATAGCCCTGCCGCTGCAATAAAATCACCCCTTTTACATTCTTTGTGTGCCGGTCAATGGCTTCATCTAAAACCTGCTGATAGATCTGATAATGTTCGGTCAGGTCCGTAATACTTTTGGTCAGTGCTCGTTCGATGTTTATGCCCAAATTTTTTTTCAGAAAGGGTATAATCTTATGCCGGACCCGGTTTCTAAGAATTTTAATATCATAGTTAGTTTGATCTTCCCGGAACTTTAATTTCCTCTGTCTGGCGTATTGGATGATTTCCGTTCGTGACGCCTTAAGCAGAGGATGAATCAACCTGCCCGACCGCAGTTTAATGCCCAGTAAACCCCGCAACCGCGATCCTTTGGCCAGACGCATAATAAAAGTCTCAACCTGATCGGTGCTGGAATGCCCTGTAGCCAGTAGCGCCCGTGGATTCTTTTGCAGCAACTGTTGAAAGAACCTGATCCGTAATTCCCTTAGTTCTGTTTCATTTTTTCGTCGGGGCATCTTATCAATTGCACCTGTGATAATTTTCAGACCATAATCCCTGGCCAGTTTTTTCACAAATTGTTCATCAGCCCGGCTGGCCCGGCCGCGCACCCGGTGATTGAAGTGGATCACCACCAATTTGAATTTTAATTCCGTGCTCAACCGGTAAAGAATGTCCAGCAGGACACAGGAATCTATTCCGCCCGAAACAGCCGCCAGAATAGTATTGTATTGCCCGGCCAGCAGTTCATTGCTGAGAAAAAATTGCTTAACACGTTCATGCATGAGTTAAAAATATATCTGAGGTATGATTGTTATGGTTTTCTGGTAGCGGCGCAGGGATTCGAACCCCGGACACATGGATTATGATTCCATTGCTCTAACCAACTGAGCTACGCCGCCATTAAAAAAGGTGGTATTATAACTAATACCACCTCTCTGGTAGCGGGGGTAGGATTCGAACCTACGACCTTTGGGTTATGAGCCCAACGAGCTACCAGCCTGCTCCACCCCGCGATCTCAAGTCTGCTAATTTAACTATTTTATCCAGTCTTGTCAATAAACTCATTCAGTTTTTGCTGAAAGTGCTGCGGTGATTCCAGGCAAATTTTTATACGTATGGCCAGCAGTTTGAATTCCCTGAATTGATCCGCCGGCAGTTTTACCAGATCCTTCTCCGTAGTCAGCAAATCGACGCATTTTTTTTCGCGGGCTGCAGATTTTATACTGGCCAGATCCTGTTCAGAATATATATGGTGATCCGGATATACTATCAAACACCGCAGGTCAACTCCCGCGGTTTGTAATATATCTTTAAAGGAATCAGGATTGGCGATTCCGGCAAAAGCAATGACCGGCCTGCCCGCTAAGTGTCTCAGACCGTCGGCGGCTGCAAGTGGAGTCAGGGTTGCATCGACCAGGCAGTCAACCTGTATCTGACCGGAACCGGCATAGCCCCGATAATAGCGCTGCAGATCTGTATAATTGCTGACCGGCCGGTTTGACTCTTTGCTGATTAACATAACCAGATTGGCCCGCTTCAGACTGCTCAGAGGTTCGCGCAATTGGCCGGCCGGCAAAAGACGTGCTGTGGCCGCCAGATCCGATTGTGCCAGAAGTACAATATCGGCATCCCGTCCCACCCAGCGGTGCTGAAAAGCATCATCTAAAATTATCAACTCGGCCTGGAATTGCCGTATGGCCTGCTCAATAGCCTGGCTGCGTTTTTCCGCTACCAATACCATACATCCCGGGAATCTTCTGGCCATCAAAACCGGCTCGTCTCCGCCCGTTTCGACTCCTGCCAGAAAACCCTGGCCATCGGAGACCAGCTGCATTCCGTGAGACTGCCTTTTATACCCCCTGCTGATTATGGCAATCCGTTTATACTGCTGATTGAGCAGGCGGATCAGTTCCATCGTAAAAGGGGTCTTACCTGTTCCGCCGGCAGCGATATTACCCACACTGATCACCGGCAGGTCAAATTTTCTGATCCGCAGAATTCCCCGGTCAAACAGAGTGTTACGGATCCAGATAAGGAAAGCATAACCATAACCGAATAAAATTAAAACCGGTTTGAGGAAAAAATTGGAACGTATTTGAGTGATAATTGCAGATTGCATTTCAGGATTCAGTACCCTGTTTTATCGTCTAAAAATTGAACGCAGAAATACTTTCTCTTCGGCATTAAAGAAGTTTGAGAAAACCAGCACCAGCGGCAGCGCTAATACAATCAGTATACGTAAATAAACATTGAGGGGAATAAAATAATAAAGAACCAGGCCTGCGGCCAGATAACCACAAATTATGAACAGTCTCTTGTATTCATAAACAACCGCATAAAACTTCTGATTGGCGATATAAATAGATGCGGTCATTACAAAATATGCCAGCACAGCAGACAGGGCGGCACCCATTAAACCATAGCGCGGCATCAGGTAAAAATTAGCACTGATGTTGACCACCGCTGCCAGCCCGGTGAACAGTACCATCCATTCACTTTTCTTCTGGATATATATGCCAACCATCAGATTGGTATAAATCCCATAAAGCATATAAGACAGTAAAATGAGCGGGATAATACGTAGGCCACCCCAGTATTCTCTGCCCAATATGGTTGTCTGTCCGGCGATCGGTATTTTAACCAGATATTCAATAAACATGCTGCCCAGCAGTACCACCACGGCAGCACCCAGCATATAATAGGTCATTACCCGGCTGTATATTTTTTTTGCATCCGGCTGCGGAGCAACTTTTAGAAAAAAGGGCTGCCAGGCTGTGCGAAAAGCAGTTACCAGTAAAAGCATCAACGTGCCAAATTTATGGTTGGCGCTGTATTCACCGACCCTGTCCTTATCCAGCAAATGCAGCATCAGATAGCGGTCACTTATCTCCACCACCAGATAGGCCAGGCCATTAGGGATCATGGGCAGGCCGAAGCGCAGCAGTTCGCGGATGGCCGGAAAGGAGAATTTCCCACGCAGATAGTGCCACTGGGAAGGAATTAATACCAGCAGGTTCACCAGTGCGGCCAGCAGATTGGCGTATAAAATCCCCTTTACCCCGGTTTTAAGAAATACCACAAAAACAATGTCTAACACCAATTCCAACAGAAATCTGCCCAGGCGGATCACAGTGAACAAGACCGAACGCTCTTCCGCACGCAGAATCAGGTAAGGTAAACTGCACAGGGTATCGACCAGCAGGATCGCTGCGGCTATTTTTACAAAAAAAGTATAGTGGCTTTCGTTAAAAATAAATAATGAAAGCGGTTCGGCCAGCAAAAAAAGCAGGGCTGAACTGATCAATGAAGTGAGCGACAGAATTTGAATGGCTGAGCGGTATATGTCTTCTTTCTTCTGCCGCCCCAGGAAATAATAACGCAGAAATGCCGCATCGATTCCGTACAGATAAAACACATTCATAAAGGCAATAAAGGTATAGATCAGCGTATAGTCACCATACTCACTCTTGGTAGCCAGGTAAGATGTGTCGGTAAGTATCGGCAGAAGTATAAAACCCTCGGCCCGTTGAATAACCGTGCTGATGGTATAAATAGCAGAATGTTTGGTTAGATTTTTTATCTGACCGAGCAGGGTCATTTTATAGTCAATTCTCTTTCTTGGCCAGACGATGAGCCAGAGCCTGCACAGCTAAAATATAGCCGTATTTGCCCAGACCTGAAATTGTACCCCAGCAGACCGGACTGATCACGGAAATACGCCGGAATTCCTCCCGGGCATCAATATTCGACAAATGTATTTCCACTACCGGTAATCCGCATGACTCCAGGGCATCACGAATGGCATACGAATAATGGGTGTATGCCCCGGGATTGATGACCAGACCTTTGAAATTCTTAGCGACAGCGGACTGGATCTGGTCAATGATCTCCCCTTCACTATTACCCTGATAAAATTGCACTTCTATTTTTTTGAAGTAGTCGGCAATATAAAGGTTTATCGCCTCCAGGGTTTCCTTTCCGTAATGTTCCGGCTGGCGGCGGCCCAGCATATTCAGGTTCGGACCATTAATTATCATGATCTTCATATCTGCTCTCCAACTCTAAATTATTCACTATGTATTTCAGCAACTTCTAAAAACCGGTACATGCTTTATTTAATACTCTTTACGATTTCCAGACTTCGCAGCAGGAGATTGCGATCGGTCACCGGTTTCCTGACCACTTTTCCGATCTGCTGAATCAGAATCAGATTGACTTTACCGGCACGAATTTTTTTATCTGTATACAGTAATGACTCGATCTTAGTTGCATTGAACTTCTTACCGCCGGCTGGAAGGAAAACAGGAATCTGCTGTAAAAGATCTGCGATCCGGCGCAAATCTTCGGGCTTGATCAGGCCGGTCATTTGCGATGCCTGCAGGGTACAATGCAGTCCCAGGATTACAGCCTGTCCATGTTTTAAAAATTTATAAGCATAAAACCTTTCCAGGGCATGTCCGAAGGTATGACCCAGGTTCAGGACAGCACGCAGCCCCTGCTCTTTTTCATCAGCCGCTACGATTTTCGCTTTGATTTCTATGCACTGTCTGATGACCGGCAATAAGATCTGCTGATCGCGTTTCAACAAGCGGGGCAGGTTTATCTCCAGATAAGCAAACAATTTTCTATTTAGTACAGCATATTTAATAATTTCACCCAGGCCGCATACATATTCTTCTTCGGGCAGTGTTTGCAGCGCAGAAATATCTGTCAAAACCGCTTTCGGTTGATAAAAAAAGCCGATTAAATTCTTGCCGGCCTGGTGATTAATTCCGACCTTGCCGCCGATACTGCTGTCGACCTGGGCCAGCAGCGAAGTCGGCAGATGGATCAGATTGACCCCGCGTAAATAACTGGCCGCAGCAAAGCCGGCCAGGTCGCCGATCACTCCACCGCCCAGGGCCAGAATGGTACAATTCCTTTCCAGGCGGCGGCTGATCAGCCAGTCATATATCTTCTGCAACACGGTTGCCGATTTACTGCTCTCCCCATCGGGTACATTCAGTCGATTGATCTGCCAGGACTGATCAAAAACGGATCTGACCTTATCCAGATATAAAGCGGCCACCGGGGGAACCGAAATGATGACCAGCTGGCGATTAGTTGAAACAGACCTGATCAGCCGGGGTAACAGATTAAAAACACCCGTGCCCACGCAAACCGGATATCTCTCCGATCCCAATTCCACATATATTTTTTTATAGTTGCTCATAATTTTTTTAAATTTAATTGCACAATAATCATTTCAGCAAGCTCGTCTGCCTTTTTGCGCCCGCAGTCAATAATAATATCTGCCGCCAGGTATCCTTTTTCCCGGTCTGCCATCAATCCGGATATTTTCTGATCGAATTCCTCTTTCGATAGAACCTTCTGGCCGCTGACCAGCAGAGGCCGATTCCGGTTCAAACGGACACGCTGCCAGATCAGATCCGGATGACTTTTAAGATATACCAGCTGTCCATGTTTTTTTACAGTCTCCAGATTCTGCCCCTGCATCAAGGCACCCCCGCCCAGCGCAATTACGGCCGGTCGAAGAATCCCGGCCAGTTCGCTGATGATTTGCTGTTCGTATTTTCTGAATTTCTGTTCACCCTCATACTTGAATATATCGGGAATACTGCAATTGGTTTGTTTCTCGATTTCCTGATCACAATCAAAAAAGGGCCGGTCTATCTTACGGGCTATTTTTTTACCAATGGTCGTTTTACCGCTGCCCATGAAACCGGTCAGAAAGATATGCCGGCAGTCAGTGGATGTTTCCGGCAATTCAGGATTCACTGTCCGATTTACAGTCATTCCCTGACCTTAATGGTTTCGATCCCGCCCTGTTTGGCGAACACCGCCAGAAAGTCATCCCTCAGTCTGGCGGAATACGGATTGAATCTGTAAAAATCCCTGAATAATTCTTCTGAATCATTCATTACAATCTGGCTGATTTCGCTCAATTTTTTCATACCGGCCATGCGCAATGGCAACTTGGCAACACCCAACTCATTTAAAGTCCGGCCCAGATGATGTACCAGACTCAGATTATAAGCCATCAGGCGGTCATGCTCGTCGGCCGACATGCTCAGTACATTTAAATGTAATCTGCGGGTGAATAATTGCACTAAAAAATTATAATGTTCCAGCGGAACATGCCCGGGCATTAAAGCCAGGAGATGATCCTGCAAACCCAACCGGGCTGAATCAGGACCAAAAAGGGGGTGACTGGCAATATAATAAACATCCGGCGAAGTATATTTTTCAAACCAGGCCAGGACGGGTAATTTAACTGAGGCGCAATCAATCAGCACCGATCCTTTTTTAATCTGGCCGGCATGGTTTTTAAGAAACTCCGGAATCTGACCGATCGGTATGGTCAGAAAAATGTAATCCTTACGCAGGCATTGTTTAAGGGATTGCCAGCGCCCGGCAGGTTTTGATTTTTGACTGACCCGGGGATTGCTGTCATAAAAACTGGTAGGATAATGCACCGCCAGGTGGTTGCCCCAGAAAAGACCAAAGCGTCCCGCACCTATTACGGCAAATTCAATCGGTTTGATTTTTTTTGACATCGCAGACCTGCCGTTGTATCTGATATGATTTCTTAATAATATTTTTCCAGATCCCCAATATCATCCGGGGGTCGAGTATGGATCCCCTGGTCTGGCGCAGTAGACGGTCAAAAATCTGTTTTTCCCTGCCGGAATCTATAATTGAACTGCCTGTTTTATTTTTTAAAATACCCATTTGCCGGGATAATTGAAAACGTCTGGATAACAGCCTGATGATCTGGTTATCCACAACATCGATTTGCTGGCGTAGCTTTTGTATCGCTGCCGGACTGTCAACTGCTTGTTTCATTTCATTATGATCCTTCTGTTTCTGCCTCATAAAAAGAAAAATCCTGCCAAAATTTAGGATAAGATTTGGACACACATTCCGGGCAATCGATACGTACATTTTCGATCCTGGTACCGGCAACTGCAAAACTCATCGCGATACGATGATCGGTATAGGTGTGTATTAATCCGCCATGATATTTTTTCCGGGGATAGATAGTCAGATTACCCCGCTGATAATTGCTTTTCCCGCCCAGCACAGCAATGTTTTGACGTAGAGCTGCAATGCGATTACTTTCTTTGTATTCCAAATGCTTAATCTGCATGAGTTGCGAAGGAGCGGGTGCAAAAAGTGCCAAAACAGCCAGGGCCGGCACCAAATCTGGGATTTCACTGCAATCGAGTTTTAATCCCCGGCGGATCTCGCCATCAATTTCAAGCCGGTCGGAAAAAAGAATGATCCGTGAGCCCAGCTCGAGCCGCAATCTCAAAGATACGTGCATCACCCTGCAGCGAGGGTAAATCCACCCCCGGTAAAATTACCTTACAGCGGTTTATCATGGCCAGCAGGACCCAGTAGGAAGCAGCCGATAAATCTTTCTCAATTCGCAGATACCAGTCAAAGTGCGGTTTGCCGGCCGCCAGGCTTATCTCTCTTTTTTCAAAAGCGACGGGAAATCCCAGACGCTGCATGAGTTTATAAGTCATGGTGATATAAGGAAGTGAAGGAGTACGCGGCGGTAACAGGATTTTCAGATCCTGTTCCATCCAGGGTGCAGCCATCATTAAAGCGCTGATGATCTGTGAAGATGGCAATTGTTTAAAAACAACCCTTCCGCCGCGGATTGGTCCCGGAAACACCTTAACCGGCAGAGACTGGTTGGTCGCTTCCAGCCTCAGACCCAATTGACGCAGAGCCAGGAATAACTCAGCGAACGGCCGTTGATGCAACCGCGCATCGCCATAAAAAGAGACGGGTTTATTCACCAGTGCAGCGAGCGGGATTAAAAATCGTGCCGAGGATCCCGAGTTTCCCAGAAATATTCTGTTTTCCCTGATCCGGCCAATGGGCTGCGAACATTCAATCGACTTAACTGTCCTGTTTAGCTGGCTGCCAAGCTTCCGTAAAGCGCTGAAGGTAATTTCGGTATCATCCGCTAACAAAGGCTGAACTATTTCTGCTGTGCCCAGGTTCAAACTGGCGAGGATCAGTGCACGATGAGTAATGCTTTTAGAAGCTGGTAAGTCAACCTGAATTTCACGGCAGGTGGGTGCTGTAATCCGATACATGCTTTTCAACTTCCTCCAACTTCTTCTTGCGCAAGGTCAGAATAGCATTTTTTATTACCTGCCAATCCTGCAGTAATTGTCCAAACTGATTATAATTTAATGATTGATTACCATCGGAAAAGGCTTCGTACGGTTTCGGATGAACCTCGACCATAAAGCCATCTGCACCTGCGGCCAGACCGGCCAGGGTCATCGGGATGACCAGATCGGTTCTGCCGGTGGCATGACTGGCGTCAACGATGATCGGCAGATGGGATACGTTTTTAATCATGGGGACAATATTCAGGTCGAAAGTGTTGCGGCTGTATTCGACAAAAGTGCGGATACCCCGTTCGCACAGAATGACCCGGTCATTCCCTGAAGAAAGGATGTATTCCGCGCTCATTAAAAATTCATTGAGCGTGGCGGAAATCCCCCGTTTCATGAATACCGGTTTATCGGTGCGGCCTACTGCTTTAAGTAACTTAAAATTCTGCATATTACGGGCACCCACCTGGAAGATATCGATATAGGGGTATAAAGTTTCCAGGTCATCCATTTCCATGACTTCCGAAACCACCGGCAAGCCATATTTGTCGCCGGCCTGTTTCAGCCATTTTGCTCCTTCCACACCCAAGTCCCTGAAAAGAATAAGGACTGGTGCGTGGTTTGTACACTCCCCCCCGCAGAATCTGTCCGCCCTGCTGAGCCACTTCGCGGGCAATATCCCAGATTTGTTCTTCTGTTTCTACGGCACAGGGTCCGGCCATGATTACAGGATTGATCTCTCCGAAATTAACTTTACCTACTTTTACCACGGTATTGCGCGGATGAAACTTGCGGGAAGCAAGTTTATAGGGTTCCAGGATCGGGATCACTTTTTCCACGCCCGGAAAGGCCTCAATGGCATTCCGGTCCAGATCCCTTTTATCGCCGATGATCCCGATTATTCTCTTTTCCGTACCTTCGGATTCATGAAGACGAACTCCCTTGCGCAGAATATATTGTTTGAGATTTTCGTATTCTTCAGCAAGAATATTATGACTGAGTACAATAATCATAAATTACCTCTAAACTAGAATAATTAAGAATTGAATTTACAATTAAATGCATACCAATTGCAATCGATAACTCTGCAACTCGATTATTCCCGGTTTGGCTGAATCCCAAGACAGGGCGTTCAGGCAGGTGTGATAATATTCTTCAGAAATGAGCGGCGATGCTGGATGGATGGTCCGTAGCGACGCAATATCTGAATATGTTCTTTAGTCCCATACCCTTTATTCTGAGCAAACCGGTACAGCGGATAGTTGCGGTCCAATTCTGTCATCAGCAGGTCCCGTTCCACTTTTGCCACGATGGAAGCAGCAGCGATGGTGAATGACTTATCATCCCCGCCGGTGATACCGATGGAATCATAGGGAATTTCCGGTAAATTTTCACCATCGATCAGAATGAAATCCGGTCTGCAGGTCAGGGCGGTCAGCGCCCGGCGCATGGCCATAAAAGTTGCCTGGCGGATGTTGTATCGTTCGATTTCATCAACTCCTGCCGAACCGACGGCCCAGCAGATTGCCTCACGCTTAATAATGGCCGCTAATTCATATCCGTTTTTGAGGTGATAATTTTTTGGAATCACGAACTCCCGGCAGAAAATAATTTTTCTCAAATATGACTGCTCCGGCCAGAACCGGTCCGGCCAGCGGTCCGCGACCAACCTCGTCCACACCGGCAATCAAGTTCTTACCCGCCTGCCAGTAGCGCTGCTCAAAATACAATGTCTGGCATTTTTCCATCAGTTTTGACCAACATACTTAATGTTTCTTTGGAAAATAATCCGACTTTTAAAAAAAAGCAAACGCCGCCAATAATTTTATTAAGAAATCTTCCGAGCGGGATGAAGAACTAAAAGATTGGTTTAGTGATCCAGAACTTCTCTGATCTTTATGCGAGAGTGATTCGATTGAATAAGGTTTGTGTATAAAATTTACCCCTGCCTGTAATGTTCCGCTGTGTACGATATGATTATCGGTGTAACCCGAGGTGAACAGAATTTTTGTTTTTGGCCAGATTGTCTTTAGTTTATCGGCCAATTCTTTACCGCCCATTTCCGGCATAATCACATCACTGATAACCAGGTCCATCGGTGGATGTCCGTTGCTGAACAGATTCAGTGCTTCCACACCGTTGCAGGCATCGTATACTTTGTAGCCCAGTTGCTGCAGCGCACGCAGAGTGAAGTTTCGCACCTCATCATTATCCTCGACAAACAGGATGGATTCGCGTCCCTGCTGTAAAACCGTCTTTGATTTCGCTTTTGACCTGCTCGTCGTTTATATCCCCGCCAACACAAGGCCAGTAAATTTTAATGGTAGTACCGTTGTCAACTTCGCTATAAACATAGATACTCCCATAATTCTGTTTTACAATACCATATACGGTTGATAAACCCAGACCGGTACCCTTGGTTTTATCCTTGGTGGTAAAAAACGGCTCGAATATTTTTTCTTTGATAGCCCCGTCAATCCCGATACCCGTATCGCTGACGGCGATGCAGAGATGTTCACCTTTCATACTGCCGGGATGCTTGGCCACAAAAATATCATCCAGATAAAAGATATTTGTTTCGATGGTTATCTTTTTGCCGCTGGCAAATTCTGTTTTTTGATTGATGGCATCCCTGGCGTTCACCACCAGGTTGACCAGGATCTGTTCAATCTGGCCCGGATCTGCTTTGATCGGGCCAATATTTTTTTGCAGATGTATATCCAGCCGGATATCCTCACCGATTAACCGGCGCATCATTTTATCCAGATCTTTGATCAGGGCATTGATGTTCAGGGTTTTAGGTTCAATCATCTGTTTGCGGCCAAAGGCTAAAAGTTGACGGACCAGGGTACTGGCCTTTTTCCCGGCTTTTAATATTCCGGTTATCTCTTTAAACAACGTATTCTTAGGTTCCATCTTCATTAAGGCCAGCTCGGCATAACCATTAATGGCAGTCAAAATATTATTGAAATCATGGGCGATACCACCGGCTAACTGGCCGATCGCTTCCATCTTCTGGCCCTGGCGCAGTTGTTCTTCAATTTTCTTATGCTCCGTAATCTCGGAAGCCACACCGACTATGGCCATGGGTTTTTTATTATCATCGTAGACCACAGCCTTGGATAACAGGATCGGGAAAATGGTTCCGTCCTTACGTTTATTGTACAATTCTCTTGGCCAACCTTGTTTGGGCGCCGGGGATACGGCCGGCTCAGCGACAGGCTCCATATTCTCCACCGGCCTGATGAAATCAATCGGCTTACCGACTACTTCTTCAAATTGATAACCGTAGGTTTTACAAAAAGCATCATTTACGTATATAATTTTATCCTGCAGGTCGGTAATGCTGATACATTCCTGAACACTTTTAACAGCCTGGACCAGCATATTGATCTCGCGCTCGATCTGCTTTTTCTTGCTGATATCCCGTACTATAGCCCACAGACCGGTATACTTACCATTATGGTCCTTGATCAGGTACATCTGTACCTCGACCGGGATGGTTTTCCCCCCGGCGCCCAGAATTTCTTTCTCATAAATATCCGTATAGCCGTTTTTCAATACCTGCTCCCGGATAATTTGTGCTTCTGAATCATGCCAGCGGGCGGGGGTCAGATCGCTGAAATTTTTACCTACTAAACCATCGCTGGACAGATCAATCAGGTTGCGGAAAGCCGGATTGTATTCAAGGATATTCCCCTCCAAATCAAGCAGGATCAAACCATCACGAATGGTATTATTCAATTCGCGCAGACGGCTTTCAGATTTCTTTACTGCCTCCTGGGCTAATATTTGTTCACTGACATCCCACAGATAAATATGCACACCCTGCGTGCCTTGTACCTCGTCCTTAACGGCCGTAATATCCGCTTCCACATAAATAGTTTCCCCGTCTTTGCGCAGTCCTCTGAATGTAAGCCGCGAGGGAATCTTGTTTCCTTCCAGCCGGTGTTGCTGGTAGGACGACAGGAAATCGCGGTCATCGGGATGAGCCAGAGTGGCCAGGGTGTGCAGGTTCATCTCTTCGATACCGTACCCGAAAATCTCGGCAAAGCGGTGATTAAAATATTTGAAGCGGCCCTGGTAATCACACAATAAAATCGCAATATCCGTTTTTTCCACCAGGTCACGATAACGTTCTTCCGATTCTACCAGAATTTTTTCTATGCGTTTACGCTCGGTAATATCACGCATGACCCCCTGCACTCCAATTATCCGACCCTTCTGGTAGATCGGTACCGCGTTAATCTCCATCGGAATGTAGTTACCCGACTTGGCGATCTGGTTGATATGAAGATCTTTTAGCGTATGTCCTTTAAGTACTTTTCGCAATGCGCTCAGTACTTTTGAAATTTCTTCACGGGGAGTGGTATAACTGATATATTTTCCCACTAACTCCTCAACTGTATAACCGGACAGTTCAGTAACCCGCGGACTGATATATTCAATGTATCCCGATTCTTTTAGGCGGAAGACAAGGTCCGCAGAGGTTTCCACAAAACCCCTGAATTTTTCTTCTGATTCACGCAGAGCTTCTTCGCTTGATTTGCGGTCATTGATCTCCCGCCGCAACTCCATGTTGGTATCCATCAATTCAGAAGTTCGCTCGGCGACCAGGTCCTCCAGCTGATTACGTAAATGAGCAGACTCTTCTTCTATCTTCTTTTTCTCACTGATATCACGGGCCAGGCCCAGCAACAGAGTCTTTCCGGACACTTTGACCGGCCGGCTGCGGATTTCCAGAGTTATTTTCAAACCATCCTTGCGCCGGAAAATAAATTCTTCGGGACCGATACTTTTGCCCGCAGCATTCTGAGCCAGCAGGAACAGTGCCTTGGGAATCTGATCAGCAGAAAGCAGTTTTAATTTAAAAAAATTTTTTCCCTTGAGTTCTTCCCTGCTGTACCCTATCACTTCGGCAGCCACGGAATTACAATCGATAAAATTGCCTTTTAAATCATAGAGGTAATAGAAATCCGGAGCAAATTCAAAGAGCATCTGTAATCTATTTTCTGATAAACGCAGGTCCTTGAGTTCGCTGGCCTGTTGCGCAACTATCTGTTCCAGTTCGGATATTTTCTTGCGCAGCAGTTTATCCTGATAAGGCGGTTTAAGTTTTTCCTTATGTTCCAAGAATAATAACTCCAGATACAATGATTCTATATAAATTTTCGTACATATTTTCGATTATTTTAGTTTTATTTACATTAATGACTGTTTCTGTACAGGTCGATTGACAGGTATTTTATAGAAATAAAAAGCGATTCTATTCCCCCTTATTAAAGGGGGTTAGGGGGTTGTATTATATCAGTTATGTAAAACAACCCCCTTACCCCCTTTTCTAAGGGGGAAAAATCCTGTAATAATACATTAGTTAATTTTTGTTACCGAAATCCTGAAGAAATACAATGCCACCAGGCAGGCGGCAATTAGCCGTCGGATGATTCGGAATGACAATTTTGTGCTATAAGACATCCCGCCTGCAAAAGCAGCTGGATTAAAGGATGGATTTATAATATGATAAAAATTATGATAACTTTAAAAAGTCCAACAGTTTATAATTTTTTATCCTCGTTTTAAAAGCAAAGCATTGAATAAAATTTTATATGTTGCGCTGGTGGAAGCGCGGAACTGGGGATTAAAACCCATCAGCACTAATTGTCCCTGCCCTTTCTTTAACCAGAGCAGTGCCCCGCGATTGGCCAATTTTTCCAGCTGCTCCGCGTAACCACTCAATAAAATATCAGCTTCAGGAAATTTACCGATCACGCGGCGATCCATATCGAATTCAGGTATGGAAGTTGTAAAAACCGGATCTCCTCTGAAGAATACACCGACCTCAGCCGGCATACCATAAGTGAGCATATGCCCGGGTAACAGTTGCATCTTGACCAGCGAACCCGGACAATACAGTCCGGCCTTTTTTAACTCCGGACCTATATTATTAAAGGGTAAACGGAACTCTTCTTTTTTGTCCTTCGTTATCTCCCGGGTCAATAAACCTTTAAACAGGTCTGTCGAATTACCCCAGGAAACTATGATTCCCCCCTGCTCGATAAACTTCAGTATTTTTTGAAATCCTTCCTTCCCGATTCCTTCCGTATATTCGGGAGGATAACTGCTGAGGTAATAATCTTCGCCCTCGCCAGGCTTCCACTTGCCTTCCATCAGGATAGATTTATCATTATCAGGAAATACGATTACATCAAAGTTTTTACTCAGATCGGTCTTCTTAAAATCACCCGGCCGGATTACCTTGAAAGGTATGGAATAATCATCGAACACAAACCGTGTCCAGCCGGCATCCATGTCATGGAAATAAGTCTCCAGCAGGGCGATTCTTGGCATTGTCAGTGGTTTAGTTTTACAATTTAGTCGGCTTACTCAATATGGCAGGCCGAAGGCGTTTTATACAAGAGACGATCTATTACTTTTTCTCTTAGCAGAATCATAATAAATCAGGAAACTCCCCTGACTGAATGTACTTGAATCCGTTCGCAGATCTTCGACAATTCGATCTACCTTAAGGCCGGCTTGTAAAGCCTGGAATACCAAACCATAACTCCGGTTAAGTTCAGCGGGTAATACAGCAGCCCAGAATTGCCCAGATTCCGGCAGCTCGAGATAACGCATTTTAATTGTATCGGTTAAGGCATGCTCCAATTCAGGAATAACTGTGTTGATTTCAATTGATTTTAGACCACGATGCAAAGGTAAACACCAGCTGGTTATATCGTATGGTTTAATTATTTCTCCCCCCGGCGTATAATGCCGTACCGGATATACCTGTCTTTCCATGACCTCCTTAATGAATGAACGAAATGGCTGAGCCAAAGGAATTACAATATCCCCTTTCTGGTAAGTACGATCTTGTACCGTTATATCCCTGGTCAACCAGTAGTAACCCACTCCATGCCTCAGCAGTAAATTCGTCAACTCTACAAATTCGCCCATGTCATGCTGCTTAATGGGCAGGATATAATAGTACGGCGGTACTGTTTTCCCAAGATGAACTTCCTTCTGACAGAGATCATTACGGTATTTTAAAATATCATTTTTGTTCAGGGCAGCAGTTTTCAGGATCGATAGCATCGATTCGTATTCCAGTTTCACAATATCAGCCAGACGCCACCAGCCGCCCGGCCAGGGCAGCGGCATGTTGATACTCTTCTTGTATTCCGAAAGTCCTTTGCCGTATACTTTCAGTTCGGTCGGTTCCACGTAAATCGGGGTGGCATAATAAACACTGGCCGCCTCGGTCAAAAAACCGATTACATTTTTCCAGATACAGGTTTCCGTCGAACCCGGCCAGTAATCATCGAACAGAAAGTGCTGGGATATTCCTGACAACCCTCTGGCGGTCAGATCGGTGATAAGATTCGATCCGAATATACCGGTCCAGTTCCAGATGCCGGCATCGACATTCTCGGCAATCGGATCGTGCACCGGAGGCACAAATAAACGCGGGCCGCTGTAACCCATCTGATGTTTCTCCACCATCACCTGCGGGAACCAGGTTTTATTATATATTGCGGCGATGGCCCTGGTATCGCTCTGAGTCAGTGTGATAAAGTCGCGGTTGTTATCATGACCGACATACTTGTGGTAAATACCGGGCATATCACTGGTTTCATATTTAGTACCCTTGTATTTCTTATAATGTTCTACAATCATGTCCATACCGTCGGGATTATGATTGGGCACCATCATCAGTACAACTTCATTCATCCTTTGTAGCAGCAAAGGATCCTGAGTAGTGGCCAGGTCATATGCCAGCAGCGGTAAACTTTGTGCCGGACCGACTTCATCTGAATGCATGGATAAGGTAGCCAGTACAAAAACTTTCCCCCCGGCAATGAGATCTGCCTTCGCCTGGACACTTAGATCCGGTTCCAGGGCCAGATTTCGATTGATTTCTCTTAATTGTTCCAGATTCTCGATATTGCTTTCGGTTGAAATGAAACAGATGTACATCGGTTTGCCCAGCGGACTTTCCCCGATTTGTTCCATTTTCAACCGTGGACTTATCTGATCAAGTTTATTCAGGTAGTTAATTAATTCCTCGTAATTGAAAAGTTTCCCGTCACTGCCCGGTGTAAAACCAAAGAATTGTTCTGGTCGCATTGGTTCATTCTGGGCAGATAATGATCCAATCAGACATAATACCAGTATTAGACAAGCAAAGCCGGCAAATAGATGATATCTTTGTTGTGACTTTACCATATTAATCATGATATCTCCTGTCTTATAAAATATGCAAATTGTTTAAGTCCCGGCGCAGTGAGGCCAGGTCGGTAAACTGCAGCGCCTTCATACCAGCCTTTCTGGCACCGATCACATTTTCCTCACGATCATCAATGAACAGGCAGGATTCCACAGGTGTGCCAGCGGTGTTATGAGCAGCCAGGCTGTAACATTGCGGATCCGGTTTTAACAAACCGGTTTGAAAACTCAGGGTCGGTTTGGCGAACAGATGCAATAAGGGAAATTGCTCAAGACAATACTGCCAGTGCAACGGATCCGTATCCGACAGGATACCCAGGGAATATCGCTCCGCAAGTTCTGCTACCAGTTCAGGCATTCCCGCCATCGGCGAAAGGATTACACACCATTCCTGGACGAACTTTATCAAATGACATATTCAACTTGTAATTGGTAATTAGTAATTGGTAAAGATCTGGTGGTTTTATTTTACCGGTGCTAAATGCAACAAATATCTCATTTTGAAAAATTTTATCCAGAATTTCATGATCCCCCACCTGGTCGTCGCCGTAATAGCAGCGGTATAATCCGCTCTTCAAATTCACCTGGACCAGTACCCTGCCCAGGTCAAATATAATCGCCCGGATAAAATTATTCTGAGGTCTATCCATCGTTTTAAATTTTACTTACTCAAAATGACAATATCAATTTTAAAGTGATAATATCCCGCAGGCTTTCAATAGCGCCGCCAGTTTACTTTTCTGACTTGTTCCAGTCCGATTTCAAAAATGATGGCTCCCTCACTGCTGGTCTGGAACAACGGGATACCCATCTCATGAAACCGGTCCAGCGTATACGCTGAGGGATGTTTGAATTTATTCCTGCTGGCTACGGAGATAATCCCGCATAAAGGCTGTACCTTTTTCAACAGATTGAGAGATGTCGCATTCGCTGCTCCATGATGCGCCACCTTCAGAATTTCGCTCTCCAGAAAATCCTCATAAAACAGAATACCCGCTTCGGCTTCCAGTTGTGAATCCCCGCTGAACAGGATACTGTTCTGCCCGTATTGAACTTTTAATACAACAGAATTATTATTACAGGTAGCACCATCCTGGCGACTTGCCGTGGTGAACTGGCTATCCGGATGCAAAATATACGCGCGGCAGGATGGATCGGGATATAAACAATCCCCTTTCTGCACCCGGCGGACAAAAATATTTTGTTTCCGGCATAGCGATAATAATTCTGTGTAAACCAGTGAAGGATAACGATAGCGGCTGGTAATCAGGGTATCCACCCTGACTTTTTGCAGCAGGGCAGCTAAACCGGCAATGTGATCATCATGAGGGTGCGAGACCACTACGTACTGCAGATGCAGACTCCGGCCTGAATATTTCAAAAAAGGTAACACTGTATTCAGACCGGAATCCCATTTTTCGAATTTGTCCCCGGCGTCAATCAGCATCATTTGTCTATTAGGGAAGATCAGGCAGGCTGCATCCCCCTGTCCGACATCCAGAAATGTTACCTGTAATCGTGGTGTTGCATATCTTCCGGGGATACAGATCAGATAGATGATCTGGAGCGTCAGAACCACCAACAGGATTTTCCGGGCTCTGGTATTTTTAATATTCAACAACAGGAAAGAAGCGATGGTCCAAAGCAATACTGACCAGAAGCCGGGGTAAGGGACATCGACATAACACCAGGGAAATCCGGACAGGATCTTGACAATTTGCATCAGGACAAGATCAAGTAAATTGATCAAGTCGCCGATTCCGGCGGCCAGCGAGTAACTGAAACCTGCACTGAGCAGCAGGAAAATTCCCAGAAAGACGATGATGCCGACCACAGGTATGACAAACAGATTGGCGATGACCGCATAGGTGGGTATGGCTCCATAGTAGTACATAGTCAGCGGGATATTGATCAGTACCGCTGCCAGTGAGATCTGCAGGGGAGTCCAGATCCATTTCAGGAAATATTTAATCCCCGCATTGACCGGAAACTTGTTCAACAGCCATTTGCGCAGGGGCAACAACTGTTCCACCCTGGCCGGTCCATAGATCAGGGCCAGTACTCCCAGAAATGAAAATTGAAAACCGACCTGAAATAATTCACGCGGTTCCCAGAGCAGGATCAGCAGAGCAGCACCGGCCAGGATATTATAGGCAGAGATTTTGCGCTCGCTGTATTCTCCAGCTAAAAACAGAATCGCCATTATGGCCGAGCGCAGGACCGGTGAGATAAAACGAACCAGGGTAATATAGATGATCAGCACCAGGCTTAATCCCAGCAACTTATATTTCCGGGAAAAGCGCAGAACAGCAAACAGGGTAAAGACAAAAAGGATGATATAGGCCACATGTAATCCTGAGATGGCCAGTACATGGATGACGCCCAACTCCCTGAAATAAGTAACTGTCTCCTGACTCAAATCCTGTTTCTCACCCGTGATTAAAGCATTTAACAACCCGGCAGTGTCGGGATTTAAATTACGATCAAAGTGCCGGGAACAATAATCCCGCAGTGGATTGATCACCCTGTCAATAAACCAGTTCTTTTTACCCTCGCCCAGATACAGGATGGAATCGACTTGCTCATAACCATAATAATGGTAGATATCCTGGCTGGCTAAATAAGTCCGGTAACAAAACTGGCCCGGATTGCGTCGGGCCGGCGGCAAGTCCAGCCGGCCAAATATTTGCAATTTCTGGCCATACTTGTACGTGACAGCACCGGCAGGTATCTGCATCAGTATTTTACCACACACCGTCTTGGTTTTTCCGCCCTGTTTGATACTGTCTGCGGTTAACAGGTAGCGGTCATTACCTGTTCTGGTATAGTGCGTTTCCAGGACCGTGACCTGTACCCATTCAATATGCTGCAGATCTACGACGTTATATAAATGTTGGACCGGGAGCAGTCCGGCAGCCAGCTGGAAACGCAAGGCACCTGCCAGTAGAAGTCCGGCAAGGATCCATATCACATTGAATTTTTGAAACCGGTTATAACGCCAGGTTAAAAGCGCAGGACAGATCGATAGAAGCAATAAGTGCACAGAGAGGGGGTAAGGCAGGATGAATCGACCGGCCAGTATGCCGGCGGCAAAAATAACTACAACAATGATCAGTGGATTCTTCCGGTGTAATTCTCGCATTAAATCAAAATTTTCACATCAGCAGCAATTTCAATTATTTGTATTCCCGGGCCATCAACTCTGCTGTTCTTTGCATAAGGCATGCCAGATTCCGGGATCGCAACCAGGAATCAAGAACTGCCGGTTTTCCTCATCAAATATCAGGGTTTTCTTTAAACTTTATCCGGCGAAAGCCGATACTAGAGATAAAAATTCCGATTTCCAAGTGGGGAGGTATCATGAAACTCTTTAAAAAATTGTTTTATGTGGTTATTGTTTTCTCTTTTGCCTTATTAAATCTGTATTGCGGCAGTGATCCGGTCGCTGAGGCAAATAAAGCATTCGAGTCCGGTAATTATGCTCAGGCTCTGAAATTATTTCTGGAAGCCAGGGCTAAGAATCCGCAGGATCAATCCGTCAACGAAAAAATCGCCCTGGGTTACATGCACCGCGGCCAGGAACTTTACCAGAAAAGCAATAACATCAAATCCTTCAGCGGCAATTATGATAAAGCTCTGACCTATATTCCCGAGAATCCCGGTGAAGATTTCAAGAAAAGTTACAGCAAATTATTGTTGACGCTGGCGCGGGGTTATATGAATTCCAAACCGCAGAATGACATTGAGAAGGAAGATTTTCTCAATAAAGCGATTGCCTACATGGAGGATGCGATCTACAACGATCAGAACAATACCAGCGCTGAGAGTTTACTGACCGTGGTTAAAACCGAGAACTTCCAGAAAATGCTGGATAAAGGCAAAGAACTTTATACCCAGGGTAAAAAGCAAAATAATATGGATCTGTGTTTCAACGCCGAATATTATTTTAGAAAGGCAAATGAATTCGATATTTATAACGAGGAAGCAAAAAAACTGCTGGCTCAGGTCCGCAAAGAGACTCTGGCTGTTCCCAATATCAAGGATGATCTGGCCCTGGCTATTGTCGAGTACAAACCTCTGGAAGGTGATTGGGTCGTTGATGTCACCCTGCGTAATCACCTGGCCGATCCGGTACCGGTAGAATTGAATAATTTCATCCTGACCGACACCGAGGGAAATACCTACTCTCCGGACAGAGCATTTATGGATGCCAAATTCGCCGCTAATAAATTTAAGGGCGGGAATATACGTCCGGGGGATACATCGGGAATTTTGGCCTTCAAGGTACCTTCCGGCAAAAAAGTGGAATATCTGGGTTTTAAGATGGCTGACGGCAAGACGACTAAAAAATATTTACCATAAATCAATCACCGACTCATTCGCACCGTCATCCGTAAACCGGTTATAATAAAAATCCCCTGCCATAGTTGCAGGGGATTTTTATTTTATGGTCATTTACATCTATGATATCGAACATTTCAGTGAAATCGCACAGATTTAAAAGATCCAGTTTATTTCTCCGCCGACTATCAAGGCCCGGTACGTTTCAGCACCATTAAAATAAGTAGGCCCGTATTCAGGATCAGCTATGATTTGCCGGGCCTCGTCCGGAGTATATTTATACTTTTTATTATCCGTGCCCACAATAACTTTAAAAGACATTTGAGTACTGAAGAAATATTCGAATGAAATTTCACCAAGCAGTGTAAAATAATCGTTCAATACGTCCTGGGTACCTCCGCCGCTGGCATCATTCCGGATCATGGTCAGAGTTGATTCCAGTAATAAGCGCCGGGGAATGATATTCCAGCGATTGGTTTCATAGATGTACAGGTTGATATTTTTCTGATCATTCGAAAGCCGCATATAACTGTGCACCGCACCGACGCTAAGAAACAAATCGGTCAAGGCCGAAGAATAAAATGTCAGGCTGGTAATAAATTGATTGGTACTCAGGGGCAGGGTTGAACCGAGCAGGCTGCGATCTTTCAGATCGAGTTTGATTGCCGATACAGCGAACCGGTTGCGCTCCAGATCAAAGGTTAATCTGCCTTCCAGTTTGGTAGTGGTTTTATCAGTTTTGAACCGCTGGTCGTCCTGATCATAAATGGTTTTGCTTTGATCCGTACGCAGTCCATAGCGCAGGGTCAATTCGGGCCAGCGAGCCACTAGCGTGGTAAATCCGGCATTGAGCAGCGATGTGGCGGCGGTCGGTTGATAACTCTGCTTATCCAGATTGTCCTTATATATTTCAAAATCAGTGTTCAGGATAATGAATTCGGGAAAAGCATAATCCATTTTTCCCTTAATCCCCCGTTTATCGTTTTCCAGATAAGGATAGCCCACCGTAAAATAATCAGCCCCCAGTTTTTCATAAAGCATGATCAGATTAAAGGTCCGGTAGCGGAAATCAAAACCACCATAATACGCCTGATCCTTGCCCTGTCCTGACTTCAGGGTATCTTTGCTGCTCTGGTAAAATTCAGCGAACAGACGGATATTATTATCCCACAGGTAAAAATTAGTCAACCCGCCATAAACATTATTTTTTAGCGGAAAATTAAGCGAGGTATCGATAGAAGATTCCTGATCCCGTCCATACAGATAATTCAAGGTAAGATCAAAATAATTTTGTTGTCCGATTTTAACAATCCCGGCACCCATCCAGCGACGGTACTGGCCGGTCGTTTCGAATTGTTTATACAGGCCGGTGCTGCGGCTGCCCTCAGCGATGGCTTTCTGCACCATACCGCCCAGAATATTAACTTCCAGAATCGAATTTTTTCCCCAGATATCATCCGCCTGTATCCGGTATTTTCCTCCTCGTACTTCACGGCTCTGGATGAACAATTCGCTATAGGAATCAAAAAAATCTCCGGCAGTTAAATCCTGGTTATTCCAGTGCACGTATAGTGATAGCCGGGGGATACTGTTGAAATCTGAAATTTTCAGCCGGTTCCACTCATTGTTTTTGAGATCGGCCAGAAAGGTAACATCCATCGAAGAGGTCCGGCCGAACAGCGAAATATTAAGCATCTGCTGTAAACCCGGAATCAGTGTGGTCAGGCTATACTGAGCTGTACTGATGGAGTCAGGCCGGATTTCGGATCTCTGGTCATACCCGGTATTCTGCACTCTTAAAGAAACTCTGCCGGTCAAATCAAATCCCGTCTGGGCCAGAACTATTGCCGGGCACAAAATAAGCATCCAGAATAATCTGAGCTTCACCCTGCTGCTCCTTCTGCTTTGTTGTTATTTCGGCATTCGCACAGTCTTCGAATTATCCCGTAAAATATTGCCCGCCAGGTCTTCGACCATAAAAGTCAGGCGGTTTTCTCCCCGCTGTAACGGAATAGTCGTCTCGAATGACCCGTCGGAATTTGGTTTGATTTCTTTACCATTGATGACAACGCGCTTGATCCCCGATGAGGGCTCCGGATCAAGTACCATCCCCCTGATGCGCTGCTCGGCTGCAGCAGTACTTAAATTGGGCGGAGCCGGGGGTTGGTATATATATACTTTATCCTGAACCGGTTCGGTGATGGTCAGGATTGGTTTGACTGTATCCAGAAACAGAGGTTGGCTTATTTCCGCGGTGTTTCCCGAGCGGTCACGGGCTACTACCGTGATTACATTCTTGCCTTCGTTGAGAATTATAGTACGATTGAAACTGCCCCGCCCGAATATCTCGGCAACTTCTTCATTATTGATCGATACTTTAACTTTATCACCGGGAGTGGCATCAAATACTGCGCCGCTTAAACTGTAATCACGACGGTTAAAATAACCGGCGACCAGCGGCGAGGACAAATGCAACTCGGGTTTTTTTGTGTTGACGTATATTTTTAATTCCCTGCTCTGGCTCTGGCCGTTATACTGCGCTACCAGTTGGATGGCGTTTAAACCTTCGATTACTTTTAACCGGCCGGTGAAGGCACCACTGGCAGCAACCGCCAGCGGAATATCAGCAGCCCGGATCTCTGCTCCCGGTGTTACCCGACCGTTAACCGGCACACCTGCCGCCAATACTCCGGCATCCACAAGCATCAGCGGGGGTTGATTTACTTCCAGGACAAATTCCCCGGCAGATTTTGCTTCTTCCTTGAGCCGGGCCGTACGGGGCGCCAACGGGGGTTTGCCGCGTTCCACCACGGTTTCCTGATTGCTGCCGACTGTTACTTCGCCGGCAGCATCCTTTGATTTCACTATAACATTTCCTTCTTCCACACGGACCAGGGTGCTTTGATTTTGATCTACTTCAACTTCCACCGTGGTCCCCCTGACGGCTATTACCGCTCCGGGACTCTCGATTTCACGTTCCTGGCGCTGATCGAAAACTTTTTTAAACCTGGCCCAGATATTGCCAGCCCAGATAGTAAATTTCATTTTGTCCTGGTTGTCCTGCTCAGGTGTTTTAATCTCGGTGACATCAAGTATCGTATTTTCATTTATTTTCAGTTCGGTGCCATCGGGCATATTTAATTCAACGCGCGAATTTAAGGCTGTTTTAATGCGATCCCCCTGCACAACAGCACTATTCAGTGTAAGGTCGCGCCAGCTGGTCTGCTGCTGCGATTGTACTTCAACTTTACCAATAACGAACTTGACGGTTGCTTCACCGGCGAAGCAAATATTCAGTACCGGCAGGAGCATAAATATAAGCGTCCACACTAAAATAGATACCCTGGTTATATTAGACTTCATGAATTCCTCCATGAATAAATTAGAGAATTCTGGTGAATACCTGATACAGATCCCAGACATTATCTACATAAGTTATGGTTTCTTTATAACCATAAAAATATCCGTGCTTGGGCCGTCCCAGCGGCCAAATCTGCAGATGCAATTCCCAATCGGTTGATTTAAGGTGTGTGATAGATTCGCGGATGGTGCCCCACCTGTAGGGAGAAGCCTGGTAATAGCGGGCAATACTCTGAGCATCAAAAATACGGCCGGCCCCGCAATTATAACTGGCCAGACTTAACTGGGCGCGGTCAACTGCATCGGCTTCCGGAAAAAAGTTATATTGTTTCTTTAGATGGTAAATTCCGGCAGCAATATTATCCCGGGGATTTAAAAGAATATGTTCCACATCCATTTCCTGGGTCAGCGCCCGGGCAGTTTCCGGCATGAGTTGCATTAAACCGCTGGCCCCGACAGGACTGCGGGCTGCCTCGTGAAACTTCGATTCCTGCATAATCTGGGCAGCGATTAACCGCCAGTCAAAACCATGACGTTTGGCATATTTCCTGATAATCGGGCGGTAACTCAGAATGGCCCTGCTATAACGACTGCCCTCCAGTTCCCGCTTCACCGCCAGGATCCGTTTTTTTTCCGCGATGGTTCGCTCAATCTCTACTGCCAGCGAATCAGACCTTTGCGCAGTTGAATCAGGAACAGTAGTTCTACTGCAAGCACAGCAGCATAAAAATAACAGGACTATCAGGTGATAAAATCGGATCATAGCGCTTTAATTTAAACTCATCCCGATTATTAAACCGACAATTAAACCGATCATTATAAAAATACCGCTTACTACCACTCCAACCGCCAGGTTACCTTTTTCCAGTTCGTTAGGTATATCAAAGGCCGTGATTCGGTTGATCAATTTATAAGTTAAAACCGATGATATCACACCGACCAGCACACCGACAATTGCATACAGGAAGTTGCGGATCATAATTACATCCAACCATTCGGATTCCATAAGCCCCTCAATATTTTTAATTACTAATCTTGCTGAAAAACTAGTTTATAATAACCATTTTTAAAAATTATGTCAATTTTTTTCTTGAACACGTCCCAGCGGACATCGTGCACAGAGACTATTCTGACAGAATCCATGCAATAGTTTTAACAGAGCCTGATTCAGATAAAATCTTTTCCCGCCCGGAATGTCCCGCCACTCCGTCCATTTATAGAAGGTACGCAATGAGCCATAATCGCTGCTGCAGGGTAAAAATAAATAAAAATCTTCCAGATAATCAGCAAAGCCGTCACTGCCGGCTGCCACTGCTTCCTGATAAAAAAAGGGCACCAGAACATTTCCAATCAATTCGAGTTGAATGGATTGACCCCAGAAAATTTTAGGATCAACCTGGGCCCGATAAAGTTGCTGGTACCAGAAACGTGAAGGACGGGGCGCCAGCAAAGAATATAATGTTTTCAGTAACTCCGCCTGCGGCAACCGGTTGATAAAATATTCCCGAAAGGTATGATACAGCGATGAACCGTTCCACTGGTGCACAAAATGAGCCAGACCGTGCAACCGGTGCCGTGGATTATTCCAGGGCCGTTGCCCGGCCGTTTTCCAGAGCGGGTAGGACATTCGCGAACCGCTGTAGAGCGTGCTGACCTGATGGCCTGTCTGAGCCGGAGATTTGTACCTTTGATCATGTTCTAAAAAACCGGCTGATATAAAGGAATAGATTTATCCAGACTTCGATAGCCGGATGGAGAGTCCGTTTCAGCAGTTGCACTTCCGACCAGGGTAATAGCCTGGCCAGGTGTTCAAAATTATCCTGGTTATTAGGACTGCCCAGGATCCGGACCAATAATTGATACAGGATCTGCTCTTTTCCTGCACCAGCCAGCAAGTTCTGAATCTGCCTGCCCTTTTCCTGCAACCGCTCCACAGCCAGGGCCTGTAACTGTGTCCAGAACTGATCACGTTTTGATGCGGGTAAATGACAGGAATGGCTGTCCATGGATTCCCCTCCGGGATTAGCACGCGTCAAATTCTGCAGTGCAAAAGTCGGAATGACTAAATTTTTACTGTTTACAATCGGAGGCCTGCGCGCGGCGGGACTGCTGATCATAATTCCAGACCAGGTGCAACACCACGCGGTCATAACGGCTATCCAGATGATGTCCGTGGTTGAACCAGTCATTCAGGTTGAGATGGATCTCCACATCCCCGCGGTAACGAATACCATCTATCTCAACTTCCGCACCTTGAAAATCAGGACCGTCAAACCGGTTCAGCACTCCGGGGAAAAAGCCGCAAACACGGCTATCGACCGATCTCAGATTCTTATTACAAAAATCCTGCCAAAGTGGGTACAAATTGTCTTCCGGGAACGCTGAAAGGGGCGTTTGCTCGATCATAATTTATCAAATACTTTAATATTTCATTTATTATATATATATTACATCTGGAATATAATAAATGTCATATAATATAACAAGTGTTATATATATAATCTGAAGCAAAGTACAACAGGAGAATCAATGAATATCGATCCGGATCAGGTGGCCAGGCGTATTTTAAGGCTGATGCAGCAATTACAATTGACCCAAAAACAATTTGCCGAAAAGTTGCAGGTGACTCAACCTGCTGTCAGTAAATATATGCAGGGGCGAATTCCTCCTGCAACGGTTTTGCTGCGTTTAGCAAAATTAAGCGGAGCCGGTATGGAATGGATATTGACCGGCAGAACATCTGCGGCCGCACCAGTCAATATGATAGCAGAAAATCAGGCTGCCTATGGGCCAGCGGTGGTGCTGGCAGACAAAATTGATCGTTTACCACCCTTGCTGCGCAACCAGATATCCGCACTGGTTGATGTACTGCTGCAGCAACTAAGGTAATTCAAATTGTTTTAGAATTGCGTCTTTAGCGTTATCCAGATCAACGCTGTCGATTACCGCGCTGATACTGGAAATGCTGCTGGATAATCCCAGGATATTTACACCGGCCTGTCCCAGGACTGTACAAAATTTGGCAGCCAGTATTGGTTTTTCACGAAAGTGCGGCCCGTAAATTCCGACCACACTTACATTTTCTATTTTTTTAACATTCATTGCCGCGGACAGGTCCTGCTGTGCGTGTAGAATCTGATCGATTGTATCGTCCATCTCGGCCTTGACACATATCGACATAACCGCTTTATCATGTGCCGCACAGGATTCGGTAATATATTCCAGCGTGACACCGCTTTCCGCAAACAATTTCAGGATTATACCTGCACTGCCCGGCTTATCTTCGACGGCAGTCAGGCGATATAAGGTCAGATAGTTATTTTCGACCATCCCCCCGATTTTCATTGCCGCTGTACCCCCCCTGCCCTAAGCTGTCATTACTTTAACCGGGAATTTTACAATGAAGGTTGAACCCTGATTGATTTTAGAAGAAACTTCTATTTCACCGTGATAATTTTCTACCTTGCGCTTGACCAGGCTCAGACCGAGCCCCGTTCCCAGTTGAGCAGTTTTTTTGGCATTTTCAGCACGAAAGAATTCATTAAATATTTTCGGCAGATCCTGTTCATTAATCCCGATACCGCTGTCGGCAAAATGAACCGCTAAAATATTATTCTGTAATTGCGTATAAATCTTGATCCATCCCCCCGGCGGAGTATAATTTATAGCATTGGAGAACAAGTTAATAAAAATTTTTTTAAAATCGTTGGGATCCCCCTCAATCACCACTTGGCTTTCAAGCAAATCCATCTGCACTGTGATATTTTTCTCATCAGCCTGTGGTTTTTCCTGCTGGAGCACATCGGCTAGAATTTGCAGCAGATCCACCGGCTCATGAATCCCGGGCTCACTCAGGCTGCGGTCGTGAGAAAGCTCCAGTAACTCGCGGATAATATCCAGCATCTGCCCTGACCGCAAGGATGCTCGCTCGATCAGATTTAATCCGCGGGACTCGATCTGCGTCCCATAATTCTTAATAAAACCATCCAGGCTGGTCTTTACCGCCACAATGGGTGATTTTAATTCATGCGAGGTAAAACGAAAAAACTGGGTTTTTTGTTTGTCCAGTTCAATCAATTGCTGGTTCTGAACATCAATTTGACGTTTAATATTGCGATAGATCTGCATGAAAGTCGTACAGATATAGGCGGTAACATAGACCGTGGCGATGAATACTGTCATGACCACATAAATGGCAATTTCGTTCCGGTAAATGCCGCTGTTAAAAATACTGTAGTGCGGAATCACCCCCGAGTACTCCAGATATATCAAAACGCCGAAAAGCAGTACCACGAAGGTGGCAAATACCAGCGGGATCAAACCCGGGAAAATGATACTGGCCAGTACCACGTGAAAAACATAAAACAGATAAACCGGATTCTCCATTCCGCCGGAGTAATGCAGCACCAGCGTCAATAAAATCAGATCGATAATCATGTGAAAATGCAGCACGATCAGTTCACCCTGGAAGGTCAACTTCTTGAGTCCCAGATAAACCGCAATATAGATCAGATTAACCAGAGCCAGGATTCCCAGCAGGTACCAGAGGATTTCATAGGGCACAACCAGATGGAAAATAAATTTGGCCACCAGGGTAGCCACTAAAAATCCGATGACCGCCACAAAACGCAGGCGGATGGACCAGGCGATTCTTTGATGCAGGATTACGGATGTCAGCAGCGGAAACCATTCGAAAGAAAGAATATTTATTTTTGCCATACCAGTCGGCCCCCGTAAAGATTAGCTGATAACGGTCGCAGACCTGTGAACCAGTTTAAATACGGGAATTAAATTCCCTGATTGCACAGGCCTGTATAGAGATAAACTAATGATTTATAATCCCAGACTTGTTTTGACGCTTTCGATCAGTTTATCAGGGTTGATTGGCTTCTCGATGAATTCATTGACCGGCAGGAAATCGCCGTCTTTTTCTTTATTGAACGAAAAGCCGGTTTCCTGTCCGATAGCCGTTACCATGATGATCGGCAGATCAGCGGTAGCCGGATTCTGACGCAGGGAATAAGCGATATGAAATCCTTCATCCTGAGTACCCATCATCACGTCCAGAATGACCAGATCCGGTTTTTCTCTCTTGACCTTCTCCAAGCCTTTCTGCCCGTCCTGGGCATCGATCACGGTGAAACCGGCACCCTCCAGAGTGATGCGCATGGCTTCCACCAGATCGATATCATCATCAATGATCAATACTTTTTTTGGCATAATTTGTTATTTCCTCCCTTACCAAGTCTATGATAGCAGGAATATTCCGGCTGATTTCAGCTGATAGACCTGTATTAAAAACAATTGATTTCGGCTCAATACCGATAACCACACCTTCGGCGGAACTGTCGAGTTGCCGGGCCATGGTCAACATATCGCCGATACTGAAACCATGCAGAGAAAGGTTATTGGATAGCCACTGCGGCTGAATCTGGCTGGTGCGGAATTTTAAAATATCTCCGGGTTGTTTACCCATTCTGGCACAATCAATAATGACCAGCGGATCCGTCTTGAGTAAATAATCCAGCAGAACAAACGCATCACTGCCGGCATTGATTAATTCAACTGAGCCCGCACTGACCTCCTGGCGTAATTCGTTCAGCACCGCAGGTCCGACTCCGTCATCACCGTATAACTCATTACCCAGAGCGATTATCCGCAGCATCAGACCCTACTCTTCAAATTTGACATCCAGCAGATGTACCGAACAGGAGATACAGGGATCATAAGCCCGTACCAGCATCTCCAGTTTTTTGGTTATCTGCTCTTTAGATTCAGCGACTATCTCCGGTACTAATTTTTTCATATCGTCATCGATATTAGCCAGGTTTTGTCCGGTGGGAATAATACAGTTGGCTGCTTCAATACTGCCCTGGCGGTTATAGGTATAATCGTGGAACAGGATACCGCGCGGCACCTCGGTGGCACCCACGCCGCGTCCATAGCGGGTAGGTTCCTGATTGGGTTTTTCCGGTTTAATACCTTTATCCAGCAACTGATTCATCATTTCGATAGTATCTTCAATGCAATGAACCACTTCCACCACCTGGGCTACGGTATTCATGTAAGGATTATGACAAGGAGCCTTTAATCCCAGCTGGGTCGCTGTCTTCTGGGCTGCACTGTTCAACAATTTGTGAGAATTGTTGAAACGGGCCAGCGCCCCGACCAGATAGGAACTGCGGTTAAAACGGGCATGTTTGCTGGTAGAATGTGGTACGATGAATTCATTGGTAACTTCCAGATACTTCTCGACCGGAAGCAGGCCGGTATCCGATGAACAGATCTGCCCGTCGTACAACCCGTATTCATTTTCATTATAGAGACTGATATATTCGGTTTCACGGTTGAATTCAGGAATCTGGCTGGCCAGAGATGCGACCACCTCCACCGCCAACTTGGCATCGGCCCGGGCTTCGCCGCTCAGTTTTTCACGCAGAGCGACGATTTCTTTTTCTGCCGGCAGTTTGGTGAAGCCGCCCGGAATACAGGAAATCGGATGTACTGCCCGCCCGCTGATGACATCTCCAATATCATTGGCCAGACGTTTCATGCGCAGGGCGGCCAAAACTACCTGCGGGTGGGTATTGATCAGCGGAAAAACCGAACCGACATTTAAAAGATCCGGGGCGGCCAGGAACAGAGCATGCAGTACATTGCTCTGAAAAGTAGAACCGTTGACCAGGATCTTGCGCAGCATTTTGGTCTGTTCAGATATTTCCAGACCCAGCGCCGCCTCCGTGGCTTTTAACGAGGTCATTTGATGACCGAGTGAACATATTCCGCAGATCCTGGAAGTAATGATGGCAGCCTCATGAAAGTTCCGTCCCTTTAACATGGCTTCGAAGTAGCGGGGCGCCTCAACGATATTCAATTGTGCTTTTTTCAAAACCCCGTTCTTCATATCCACAACAATGTCACCATGCCCTTCCACACGGGTCAGGTGATGAACATGAATGTTTAAATCTTTACGCATGGCTCCCCTACTCCTTAATCCAATTCATAGGAGCAAAACATTTTCATCCGCTTCAGCGCTTCCTGGACCGAGAATCCGTGCTGTTTCAGCATTTCCACAGCACCGTCCTGGTTGACATTAGACACCATTCCGCGGCAACCGATACAGTACTGTCCGTTGCCGGGACAAATGGCTCCGCAGCCGGCCCGGGTGATCGGCCCCAGGCAAAACATACCTTTATCCAGCACACATTCATTTTCTTTTTGCTTGCATTCCACGCAGACTGCGTAATCGATATCCTCCGGTTTACGGCCCAGCACCAGTGATTTGAACAGATGCAGGTATTCCGGAGCACTCATCGGGCAGCCGCGCACCTCGTAATCCACCTTGACCACGGCACTGATCGGCTGAACCGGTATCGAGGGGAACAAATATTTATCCGCGCCATAAACCGTTTCCTTGACCCATTCAGCCGGGTGGGTATTTTTAATGGCATTGACCCCGCCCGAAACAGCACAGGCCCCCAGCGCGACCAGGATCTTGGTACGGCGGCGGATATCATGGATACGCTCCACACAGGTCGGCGTGCTGATACTTCCTTCAATGAAAGCGATATCATAGTCAGCGGCCTTATCATCCATGGCTTCCCTGAATTCTACAATATCCACCCATTGCAGCATATCCAGCAGATCATTCTCAAAGTTCAATTTACTGAGCTGGCACCCTTCACAACTGGTGAAATCAAAGAAGGCTACTCTGGCTTTTTTCATATCGCTTCCTCCAGTTTTCTAATATGCGGATAGTGAAAGACCGGACCATCCTGGCAGGCATAGGTGTTGTTGATCTGACAATGCCCGCATTTGCCTACTCCGCATTTCATCCGGCGCTCTAACGATAAATATATATTTTCATCGGGAATCCGTTTCGATTTCAAAGCCATGATCGCAAACTTGTATACAACCGGAGGACCAACAATGGTAGCAATGGTTCTCTCCACATCCAGTTTTAACGGCGGCACCAGAGTAGTGATCACACCGACGTTCCCCTTCCAGTTTTCGTCGCCCCGGTCCACGGTCATATAAAATTCCACATCCTTTCGATTTTTCCACATTTCAATATCCTGCCTGAACAGAATCAGAGAAGGATGCCGGGTACCATACAATATAATGATGCGCCCGAAATCGTTGCGCTTGGCCAGAGTATAATCAATCAGTGATTTCAGTGGTGCCAGCCCTATTCCGGCACACACGTACAACATGTCTTTACCCTTAAAATCTTCCACTTTAAAACCATGGCCAAACGGTCCACGTATGCCGATCGTACTGCCGGCCGGCAAATGGTGCATCTTATCGGTTAACTTTCCGACATTGCGCACAGTTAATTCGAATGTCGGGGTTTTAGTCGGCGAAGAACATATTGAAATCGGGGCTTCGCCAAAACCGAAGATCGATACTTCGACAAATTGTCCCGGTTGGTGCCCCAGAACCCTGTTATCGGGCAAAGCGATTTCAAATCTTTTTTCCAGATCCGTTAACGGTTCGACACGCAAAATCTTAGAGATCAGGGGATAATAAAGATCTGCGACCTGGGTGGTTAGTGTTTCCATTTATATCCCTCAATTATATTGATAGTTTACTTTTTTAATCAGATCGAAAGCAGCCGGTTGCTGTCAAACGACCTGTTTTTTCTGCTGCGCCACAGAATCTTCGATCAGTGCATTGATAATCTCAATAATACTGATGTGAGCCGGGCAATATTTAGAACATCTGCCGCAACCGACACAATGCAATTCCCCGGAGGACTGGGTAATATATTTAAATTTGCGGAACAGCCGGTGGCGGGTACGGGAATTTAATTTAGGACGAAAATTTTCTCCCCCGGCCACCAGAGCAAAAGTATTCAGCATGCAGCCATCCCAGTAACGCTGGCGCTGTCCATTCTGCAGGCCCAGATCGACTTCGTCGCGGACATCAAAACAATAGCAGGTGGGACAGAGCAGATTACAGGTGCCGCAGCCTACACATTTTTTAGCCACATCATCCCAGACCTTGGAATCATAAACATGTTCGAATACCTGCGGTATGCGGTTGTAATGATATGTTATCTTGGTCAGAAATTTTTTCTCTTTTATTTCAAGATTCAGCGAGGTATCTACGGTGACACCTGAACCGAATTCACTGAGTAATTCTTTGCCGTCTTCATCCACCGCAAAGACTAAATACCCATTTTCGACCGGTTCGAAGAACAGGCAGAAACCGTCGAGTTTTTCTATCTCAATCCCCACGGATTTGGAAAAATGCCATTCATCGGGAGTAAAAGATATGCCGATGAATAAACTGTTTTTACGGCGCTGCAGATAATTGGACTCCGGATTTCCTTTAACAAAACTGTAATCCAGCCGTTTAATGGCCTGCAGTTCATACGAATGCACAGCAAAAAAGATGACATTTTTCTCAGCGATGGATTCCGGTTTAAATTCATTGCTGCCGGCATTGTATGTTAACAGGACTTCGCCGGGTGGAAGAAAATATTTTTTCAACGGCTGAATAGTGCGGGGATAATCAAAAACCACCTCGGAGGAATCGGTTACTTTTTCGAAGCTGAAGGAATTCTCGCCCTTACGATGGGGGGCAATTACTTCCGCCCTGGTCTTCAGAAAATCTATAAACTTCTCGGCGGTAGCATGATCAAAAAAGTAACGGTCTAAATGTTCAAATTTTAATTCCCGTTCATGTGTCATACTTCTCTCCACTATAATTACGGCTGATCAGACTGAATCAACAATTCCTGTGCCATAAAATATCGATCTTCAATAAGATAAATATATACAACAGGTTAAAGCAGAACATAATGCCGGATTCTGCTCAATATTTTATACCTTTTACGCTTTTTTTCTTAGCTTCGATAAAAACCTTGCTGTTTTTTTCACAATTTAAGAAATGAGCGGATTTTAAACAGGTATGAATACAAAAAAAGACACTGCTAGATTAGAATAATTCAGGCTTTAAACCAATGCAATTGGCAGAAAACTGACAAGAGCTGGATATGGTGAACGATCGTACTCAGAACAGGAATTTCATATTCATGGCCAGTGAGGCACCGTCGGCATAGGTTGGCCAGAGTGCATGCTGCATCAGATAAGCCAGATCGAATTCAAACACATAGGCATGCAGTCCAAAACCGAGTCCCACTGAATACCCGCCCCATTTTCCACCAAAACTCATCCCGGCGCGCAGTGGTATCCAGCCTACCGGGCGATATTCGGTTCCGACGGCCAATTTGGCCTGATCGCTGTAACCCAGGCGGTTTGCGAAGGCCTGTTCCAGGTCGAGTGATAGTAAAAGATTTTCTTTAAGCTGGTAAGCCACACCCAGATGCATGACTACCGGCAGGCGGGTTGAAAAACCTTTGATGGCGTAACTGGTATCGGTTGTCTCGACTTCTTCGTCATCGGTATCATCGATGCGAAAAGAATCGGCTGGAAGGATGAACAGGAATTCCTCGGTCCCCTTGTCCCACTTCAGACTGGCGAACAGGTTTTGCAGGGCTACGCTGAAGGTGAATTTCTGATTAATCGTTCCGGCTGCACCAAGATCTAAGCCAAAGCCTTTGCCGGCAAAAGGCTTTGTATCGAGAGAATCTTCCAGACCGTTGGCATAGCGGCCCCGCGCTTTACCGTAATAATAGACGGCACTGGTCCCGGTATATATGGCACCTTCAGACTCGAGTACCTCGGCCATGGAGATACCTTTGTAATAATTCAATTTCAGGCCGACACTGAGTGCATCAAAATACTTCTTGAAAGGAATTTTCTGGGCAGCAGAAAAACCGATTTTCAGGGCCGAGAATCCGCCGGCATCAGCGCCATTCAGCGAGTATTGATCTTTTAATATATTACCGCGTACAAATAATTCTGCGACACCCTTGGGGACCAGACCACTGGCAGTACCCATCACTTCGGCGGAAATTCCATAACTTAAAACCGCCAGCCCCATCACATTTACATTGGCATCAACTGCTGTCTGCAGTCCTCTGTTCGGAATTAGATCCAGAATGTCGTCCTGATCTTTATCCGACCATTCCATTTTATGACCGGATTCAGTAAAATACCGTTCATAATTTTTCAAACTAATCGAGGAATTTGCCACGGCAACATTTAAACTTATAAAACTCAATTCCACGGCATGTATCCTGGGCAGGGCCAGATTGGCGGGATTCCAGGCCAGGGCATCTACACCGCGGGCCACTGCTCCATAGGCGCCGCCCATACCCATACTGCTGGCATCAAAGGTTTGAGCCTGGACAGTGGAAAAGAGGGAGCACAAAACCGCTAGACTAAATACAAGACTATATTTACTTTTCATTTTCACCCATCATAATTTTAAACCAAAAATTCCCTTTGATATTAATCTGATCGGACGGTTTGAATTTTATTAAGCCATCGGTTTTATCGATGCTTATCCTGGTCCCGAGATATAACAAGGTATCAAGGGTAAATAGCTGCAATTGCTGGTCGGTCAGCTGAATCTGAATTATATCGCTGGTTGGCGTTTGCACATAACCGTCTGTACCGATTGTACCGGCCGCCAGCCCGATATCGCTGATGATAAACTTGGCGCTGGAATCCGTTATGACTTCATTAAATAAATTAGTTGAGTCGGTTGAAACATAAACCGCGGCATTAGCCGAGAGGGGTAAACCATTGTACGAATTCAGCGAGGCTACGGCAGATTCCAGGCGATCCTCAATGGTTTTCCGGATATCTTCATCCAGCCGCATTGAATCCATATCAGACTTGATATAAAGTGTATCGGCCAGGCGCAGATAGAGCGGAGAGGATATTTCATAATCACCCCAGACCTGCTGATCGATGCGTACTTGGCCGCGACCTTCTATATAAGCACTGCCTGCAATCCTGATATCGCTGGGCAGGATTCCCATCAGATCTACAATATTGGGCTGTGGATCGTCGATATTCAGCACTCTATGCAGGACGCCACCGTCCGCGGGTCTGAAGCACGGGTACGGTCAAATTGCAGCGGCGCCAGGGTCACCGTGCGGGTGTCATTACTGCCGCGGATATTCATGGTGATATGGATTGGTATATCCGTTTCATTATACAGATTCAAACGCAAACTAAGGCTGTCCAGAAAAATTCTGCCGTTGATCTGGGAAGCGTCGAAAAGATCGGTTTTTTCCACTGGATCGATCTTAATATCGATCCGGTCCAGATCCGCATTTGCTCTCATAAAAGTAAACCGATTCGGGGTATACTTTAACCAGTATACTGTCCGATTCTGATATGTGAACAAGTTCTTCCGAGGAATCGGTAATGGCATATACATCATACAAAAGGTAATCGATCACTTCCCCTGAATTGGGATTGGGATGGTCTTCAATTTTCAAGCCATCGAGAGTTAGTACTTCCCTTCGCGGTTACCAACGGATCCAGATGATAGGATCGGCTGAACTCTTCACCGCTGATATTATCATGAATATTGGGCATGGTAATCAGTACATTTGCCGGCACTTCCAGCCGGTTCTCGATATCCACATTGATCAATCCATGATCAACCACCGCCCAGTAGATGCGATGACGTTGATCCGATCATGGATGAAGAATCGTTCCACATCAATCACCTGTGGTGGTAAGATACATTGCGATTCCCAAACAATCAGATCGTTTATCCGTACAACCACCCGAGAGAACTTGCGCTATCCTGGCTGGTAACCAGATGATCCTGCTCACGACTGACAGGCAGACTGAGATTAATAAAAACCGATTGACAAAAGTCTGTTCTGTCAGATCGATCGGCGGATTTGAATAGCCGCTGCTATATTCATTAATCGGATCTGGAAAGTATTGCGGTACCTAATAGAGCCGAATTTGTATCACGAACAGTGATACTGCAACCGCTATTTAAATTCAGAAAGGTGTTATTAACCAGTTCCAGCGTCATCATTCCCGACTTGGCATGAGCCCAGATATAAGTGGGAAATGAAGTGCGCTGATTGGGCAAATTTACCGTGCCCCCTGGAACATCGATTGTGGTTCCGGGAATCAACGGCACACCCAAAATATCCTCTGTGGTTATAGAATCAGTATACAATAGGGCCTAAATTCCCCAGGTCAATATCCTCGATATGATCGCCGTTGGAATCAGGATCGGTAAGACAGCCAGTCTTTCCGGTTCGACACTGTACCGGTCCAGCGAATCGATTACCGAGATTTCCAGAAAAGTTGTACCGGTCATGGTCGAATCCAGAACGATATTTGAATCATCGGTGGCTTCTTCCATCACCCAATCTGCATAGGGAATGGGCAGCCTCCAGTCGGTGAACCACCTCGGCAATTTGGGCTCATCAATAGAACAGGCCATGAAGAGAATCAACCCGATCATCAGGAAATAATGACGCATTGATTTTAATGATAAACGTAGTTTATCCAATGATATGTCTCACGTTAATGTATGATTCTAAATTCTCGGCAAAATTTTAAATACATTAAGTTTTATTTCAGTTCTCTGCGTTGAGCTCCATCACATTTTAATCTGCTGGCCGAATTCATAACCGGCATCAATGGCTTTGACATTTATTTCCATGAAGCGTTTATGCTTGACCACTGCTTTGAGCGCTTCATAAACAGCCGGCTTGGTCAGTAAACCGGCGTATCCGGTGTAGGCTCCTATCACTACCATATTGGCCACTCGTGTATTCCCCAGTTCATCGGCAATTTTTGTGGCCGGGATGGCTATCACTTCTATATCCTTGCGTTTTGGTTGAATCTCTATCAATGAAGTATCGTAAATCAGTAAACCGCCGGATTGCATTTCCGCTTCAAATTTTTCCAGCGATGGACGGTTCATGGCGATCAGCACCGAGGGGCTGCTGACCATGGGCGAACCAACATCAATGTCGCGAATGTTGACATGACAATTGGCCGTACCACCCCGCATTTCAGGGCCATACGAGGGCAGCCAGGAGACGAAATAGTTCTGCAACATACCGGCCTGTGCTAATGTCGCACCCAACAGTAATACACCCTGGCCGCCAAAACCGGCGATTATAATTTCGGGATTAGCATATTTCTTTGCTACCGACGGCCGCCCGAAGGTCTTTTCTTCCTCCACGGCGACATCCAGCAGGCTCTTGATTTCAGCAGTGCCCGGCTGTAATGTTTCTACCTGGTATGGTTCCACCTCCTTAATTCTGTCGCGATAAACCCCCAGCGGGAATTGCTTCACCATGGTCTCGGCGATCCAATTCAGTGATTCCACCGGATCCAGTTTCCAGCCAGAGGGACAGGGCGAAAGAATTTCCACCAGCGAAAAACCCAGGTTATCGATCTGGCATTTAATCGCTTTCCGTATAGCCAGCCTGGTTTTAGCCCGCTGTTTATTATCGAACAGTCCCACCCGCTCAACATATACCGGCGCCTGCAGTTGACTGATCAGTTCAGAAACTTTTATCGGATATCCTTCATTTGCCGGTCGGCGCCCATAAGGTGAAGTTGTGGTCTTCTGTCCTACTAAAGTAGTTGGTGCCATCTGGCCGCCGGTCATACCATAAATAGCATTATTCACAAAGAAAACAGTGATATTCTCGCCGCGATTAGCCGCATGTATAATCTCAGCAGTCCCGATAGCCGCCAGATCGCCATCCCCCTGATAACTGATGACAATCGAAGGGGGATGGGCACGTTTGATACCGGTAGCCACCGCCGGGGCACGGCCATGGGCGGCCTGGATATTACCGGTAGCAAAGTAATAATAAGCGAAAACGCTGCAACCAACCGGACTGATCAGGATGGTACGGTCCGCCACTGCGAAATCGTCCAGGGCCTCGGCAATCATCTTGTGAACATTGCCATGTCCGCAACCCGGACAATAATGGGGCATTTTCTTATCCGTGCTGGGATTACGTAAATACTGTTCATAAAACGAAGCGGGTTTACGTAATACTTTACTTTCCATATATGCGGTCCTTATAATTATTGTAAAATTTGTTTTTTAATTTGAGTCATTAATTCGTCGGTTGCCGGTACTACTCCGCCCATGCGGTTATAAAATTCCACCGGAACCCTCCCTTTAACATACAGGCGTACATCTTCGACCATCTGTCCATTATTCAGTTCCACTACCATTATCTTTTTTACCTGCGGGAATAATGATTCAATCGCCTGTTTGGGATAAGGGAACAGGGTGATCGGCCGCAGCATACCAATTTTCACATTTTCTTCCCGGAGTTTTTCCACGGCAGTTTTCAGTACCCGCGAAACAATTCCGAATCCCATAACTACGAATGTCGCATCATCCAGCATAAATTTTTCATATAATACTTCGCTGGCTTCAATCTGGGCATACTTGACCTGCAGCTTGCGGTTATGCAATTCCAGTTGATCCGGATCGAGATAAATACTGGAAATCAGATTATCTTTACTTTTCTTTTCTCCATAAAGAGCCCATTCTTTTCTGGGCAGGTTCGCAACGGGTTCAGGGAATTCAACCGGCTCCATCATCTGGCCGATATAACCATCCGCCAGTACATAGACGGGTGTACGGTAGCGGTCGGCCAGATCAAACGCCTGCATGGTCAGCGAACACATTTCCTGAACACTGTTCGGAGCAAGCACCGGGCAGCGGTAATTTCCGTGGCCGCCCCCTTTGACTACCTGATTATAATCCGATTGTTCGGGTGCAATATTGCCCAGACCCGGTCCGCCGCGCATGATATCGACGATAACACATGGTAATTCGGATCCGGCCGCATAAGATATTCCTTCCTGCTTGAGACTGATGCCGGGACTGGATGAGGCAGTCATCGCCCGCAGGCCGCCGCTGGCAGCACCATAGACCATATTAATCGCAGCCACCTCGCTTTCAGCCTGAATAAATGTTCCGCCCACTTTGGGGAAATAATAGGAGGCCCCTTCAGCTGATTTCACTAGCCGGTGTTATCGGATAGCCAAAATACATTCGGCAGCCGGCCAGCAGAGCCCCGCGCACAACGGCATCATTACCTTTCATTAAAAATTTTGCCATCAGCCGACCTCCTGCATTGCATAACCCTTTTTATAAACTATAATTGCCTCCGGTTCCGGGCAGGCGTAGAAGCACACGCCACAGCCGGTACAGCCATCCCCCAGATAATAGGCATAATGATATCCTTTGGAATTAAATCGCTCGTGGAAACGCAGCACATCAGGCGGGCAGGACTCAATACACAGTCCGCACCCTTTGCATAACTCCGGTTCAATGGTGACTTTAGCCTGATCTGATTTTTGGGATTCCATGAACAGTCCTTTCATTAGATATTTTTTACTTTTCTGTTCCCGCTTGCTACAATCAAAATCATATACTCGGTATATTACTGGTTATTGTCGGCATTATTCATAAAATTGTTTAATCGACCCGCTTCTAAATAGTGTGTTCAAGATTCTTCCAGATAATATCATTTTTATTTTGTATATGGTTGGCATAACGGGCCAGCATAAAGAACAGATCCGACAGCCGGTTCAGGTAAATCCGTATATTGCTGTCGATTTTTTCATGGCGGCTCAGCGTAACTAAACGACGTTCGGCCCGGCGACAAACGGACCGCGCCAGATGCAGCTGGGACGCTGTAAGCGTCCCACTGCCAGGTAGAATAAAATTTTTCAACGGGGGTAGTTTCCGGTCAAGATCATCAATACCTGACTCTAATTCGCGGATTTTCTGGTGATTGAATTTTATCTTGAAGGTTTTTTTTCCTTTCATATCCGGCGCGGCTAATTCCGCAGAAATCAGGAACAGATCATTCTGAACCGAGCGCAGAACTTTTTTCAGCCGGCCGGCCGATTTAACACTGAGTACCAGGCCTACGATACAATTGAGTTCGTCCAGCGTGCCGCATACCTCTATCCGCGGATCATCTTTAAAAACAATCCGGCCGCCGTACAGCCGTGTTTTTCCCTCATCTCCCTGACCGGTATAGATCTTATGCCCTGCCATGGCACATCACTCTTCACTTTGCCAGGTAGATCCTTCGCGTGTATCTTTGATCTGAATGCCCGATTTTTCCAGCCGTTTGCGGATCTGATCCGACAATTCGAATTTTTTATCCTGGCGCAATTCCAGGCGCAGATCCAGTACCAGTTCCATAACCGCTGCCAGTTTTTCGCTGACTTTTATTCCAACTTCTGCCCTGACCGGAAAAATTCCCAGTACATCGCCGACAGTCTGTTTTAAAATTTCTTCCACCTGAATCAAATCATTTCTGGCCGGCAGGTGATCCTGAGTATCCAGCCTCTTGTTCACCTCAGTAATCAAATCAAAAACAGCGGCCAGGGCCTGGGGAGTATTGAAGTCATCATCCATGGCCGCCCGAAATGATGAGACATATTGTTCGACCGGCAGCTCTTTGACTTTTTTTACATCCGCCTGGTCATTAATGGCCTGCCGGATTCTGGCTATTGTGACCTGCAGTTTTTTCAGCCCTTTCTCCGCTGCGGCCAGGGCCTGGTCGCTGAAATCGACTGGTGAACGGTAATGACTGGTCAGGATAAAATAGCGGATCGCCTGGGCATTATACTTGTTCAGAGCATCTTTTATACTGATAAAATTATTCAGCGATTTGCTCATCTTGACGCCGTTAATGGTAATCATGTTATTGTGAATCCAGTAGCGGGCGAACGGCTGCGCGAAAGCGCATTCACTCTGGGCGATCTCGCATTCATGATGCGGAAAAACATTTTCCAGGCCGCCACCATGAATATCAAAGGTCTGTCCCAGATATTTAGTGGACATACAGGAACATTCGATATGCCAGCCCGGATAGCCGTTGCCCCAGGGGCTGGTCCATTGCATCAGGTGCCGGGCATCGGCTGCTTTCCACAGGGCAAAATCCGCAGCATGCTTCTTATCCTGGGCTACTTCAATGCGTATGCCCGCTTCCAATTCCTCTAATTTTCTGCCCGATAGTTTACCGTATTCCGGAAATTTAGAAATATCAAAATAGACATTGCCCCCGGCCTGGTACGCATAACCTTTCTGCAAAAGTACGCGGGTCATTTCAATCTGCTCGACGATATGGCCGGAAGCCCGTGGAGAAATGTTCGGCCGGATCACCCCTAGCCGGTCCATATCTTCAAAATAACTGCGGGCGTAAGTTTCGACAATCTCCATCGGCTCCAGGTTTTCCAGGCGGGCCTGTTTTTCAATACGGTCTTCCCCTTCCTGAAAATCACCCAGTAAATGGCCGACATCGGTTATATTCTGCACATAGCGGACTCGGTACCCCAGGTAGCGCAGGTAACGGACTATCACATCGAAACTGATATAACTCTTGGCATGCCCGAGATGGGAATGACCGTAGACGGTCGGTCCGCATACGTAGATACCGACGAAGCCCGCTTGCAGCGGAGTGAATTTATCTTTACGGCGGGTCAGGGTATTATAAATCTGCAGATTGTCCATTATTCTTCAATCCTGTTGATTAGCCAGCGTCTGTGCCTGTTCCAGGAAACGGATTATTTTTTCTTTACCCAGTATGTCAATCACTAACGGTAAATCAGGTCCCTCGACCATACCGGTTATGGCTGAACGGATCGGTAACCATAGATCTTTACCTTTTAAACCTGTACTCGTCTGTACTTTTTTCATGACCGCTTTGAATGAATCTGTCGTGACGGCCGGCAGGGGTTGTAGTTCAGAGATCAGAGCATTTAATATTTTTTTACTGTTATCCGTTTTAAGCCATTCCAGAGCTTCAGGATGATACGCATCGATCTTTTCATGAAAAAAAAGGGGTGCCCGTCTGGCCACCTCCGAGAATGTAACCAGGCTATTTCTGATCGCCAGGGCAATCTGACGGTTTTTAGCGGAATCACCGCTATCATAACCGGCCTGCTGCAATTCCCGCTGAACCAGCCGGACATACTCTTTTTCATCAAGGCTACGGATATAAGAACTGTTCATCCATTTCAATTTGTCCAGATCAAAAATCGCTCCGGCTTTATTGACCCGTTCCAGCGAGAAGGAATCAATGAGTTCAGCCAGTGAAAATATTTCCTGGTCATCCCCGCGGTTCCAGCCCAGCAAAGCGACAAAATTCAATAAAGCCTGGGGCAGATATCCACGGTCAATATAATCTTCCACCGCTACATCCCCCTGCCGTTTGCTTAATTTACTGCGGTCGGGATTCAATAACAGCGGCACATGGGCAAACTGGGGCAGCGGCCAGTTAAAGTATTGATATAATAATACATGCTTGGCTGAACTGAGCAACCATTCCTCACCGCGGATAACGTGGGAGATATTCATCAGGTGATCGTCGACAACATTAGCCAGGTGATAGGTGGGAAAACCATCGCTCTTCAGCAGCACCTGATCATCCTGCAGTTCGTTTTGAAAATGAATTTCGCCGCGGATGATATCGGTAATAATTGTTTCACCGCTGGCCGGTATCTTCATCCGCACCACGTATGGTTCACGCAGTGCCAGCTGCCCGGCCTCCTGAACAGAAAGAGACCGGCATTTACCATCATACTTCGGGGTCTGTTTCTGAGCGGTCTGTTCTGCTCTGAGTTTTTCCAGGCGTTCAGTCGAACAAAAACACCGATAGGCATGTCCGCTGCTCAGCAACTGATCAATATGTTTTTTATAAATATCCAGGCGCTGGGACTGGAAATACGGTTCATTGGGATCCACCCTTTAGCGGACCTTCATCATAATCCAGACCGGCCCAGGCCAGAGTTGACAGCAGGTTTTCCACTGCACCGGGAGTCAATCTGGCCTGATCTGTATCCTCGATACGCAGAATAAATGTCCCCTGATGGTGGCGGGCAAAAAGAAAATTATATAATGCCGTACGCAAACTGCCCACGTGGACAAAACCGGTGGGACTCGGAGCGAAACGAACCCTGACTTTTTTCTCATTCATTGCTACAATGATATTTATTTTTGTGAAATTAATCCAGTTTTAATTTGAGTTTGGAAAAGTTATGGAGAAATATAATGATGGTCGAGTGAAAGGGTAATGGGAAAAGGGTAAAAGGCACTAAGGCACTGAGGCACTACGGCACTAAGTTCTCCTTTACCCTTTGCCCATTTCCCTTTACCCTTGTTTCCACACACCCCGTCCCCGACAAAGTCGGGGCCACCCCTCTCCAGAGGGGAAATTACTCTCTATTTTGATTAGATTAGATCCCGGGTCCTGTCTGCGCCAGGTCTTCGATCCCAGTGCTTTTCTCTGCCCTACAATGACCCACCCCTCTATCCCCTCCCTTATGCCTAAGGGAGTGACATAGTGCAGGGTCAGATCTATGCCTCTTTGTCCCCTGCTCAGTGCCTAGCATGTGCCTTAGTGCCTTAGTGCCTTTTCATAAATATCTCTTTACTACAAAATAGAGAATCACCCCCCCCAGCAGCACCAGCAGAATCTTATTATACGTGGCAATCCATTCCCCCAACACCTCCCAGTTCCGGCCCAGCAGCAATCCTCCGCCGAGCAGCAGGGCATTCCAGATCATACTGCTGATCAGCGCATAAATAATCACCAGCGGGAGCCGCAGATGGAATATTCCAGCAAACAAAGAAATAACACTCCTGGTTCCGGACAGAAAACGATTGGCCAGAATAACTCCATAGCCCCATTTCCTGAACCAGGTTCTGGTTTTCTCCAGAGATTCTTCTCTGAACAGCCGTTTGCCCGGCCGGGTTGCCAGGAAAGCAACACCGGCATATTTGCCCACCAGATACATTGTGACGAATCCGGCCACACTGCCCAGGGTGGTGGCCAGGTAAACTTCCAGAAAATTTAAGCGGCCGGTGCCTACCAGATAGGCACTAAGGATTACCACGGTATCACCGGGAATGGGTGGAACAACATTTTCCGTAAAGGCGCTCAGAAAAATTATGATATAGGCAGTGAGAGGATTGAGATGTCCGAAAAGATTTTCCAGGTATTCTATCATACTCCGGCCGCAGGGTTACTTCGGCTCCAGCAAGGCCACGGCATAGCAGACGGCACCTTCGCCTTTGCCGACAAAACCCAGAGACTCGGCAGTGGTCGCCTTGATATTGACCTGATCCGGTGTGAGGAACAGGCTGGCCGCCAGATTCCTGATCATTTCCTTTTTATATGCTGAAATCTTAGGTTTTTGTAAAACCAGTGTTATGTCAACATTGACAATTTTTAATTTTTCAAAACCAAGTTTCCGCTCAACTTCTTTCAGTATCAGTAAACTGGAGATATTTTTATAGTTTTCATCCGTGTCGGGAAAATGCTCGCCGATATCCCCCAGGCCGGCGGCACCTAACAGAGCATCGGCCACGGCATGGGCAACCACATCAGCATCGGAATGACCGGACAATCCTTTATTGAACGGAACAGTCACACCAGCCAGGATTAAAGGACGCCCTTCAACCAGGGGATGAATGTCATAGCCAAAACCAATTCTCATATCTGCCTTTCATTCCATAATGATTCCGCCATGATCATATCCTCGCGGGTCGTAATTTTAATATTACGGTAATCACCGCGGATGACCGAAACGGGTATTCCCAACCATTCCAGCAGGGCCGCTTCGTCGGTGGCATAGTAGTTCATTTGTTTGGCCTGCTGATGTGCCTGATATAGTATCTCATAGCTGAAAGTCTGCGGTGTCTGGACCTGCCAGACCTGTTCACGGGGAATCGTTTCCAGAACCTGATTTTCGCGAACCCGCTTGACCGTGTCCTTGACCGGCACTGCCGTTATACAGGCGCCGTTTTCGGCAGCCACCCGGATTGATTCCATAATGATTTCGCGCGATATCAGTGGCCGCACTCCGTCATGCACCAGCACGATATCCGTATCTTCACTCAATTGACTCAGACCGTTAAAGACCGAATCCTGGCGGTGGTCGCCACCAACAATAATATTGAATTTTTTCTTGAAATTCTGATCATCGGCGAAGAGTTGCCGGGTGCGTTCTACTTCATCCTTATGTACAACCAGTATACCGGTTGACAAAGAATCTAAATTAAGGAAGCGGTTAACTGTCCAGATTATAAGCGGTTTGCCGTGGATCTCCAGGAATTGCTTGGCAATCTTTCCGGGAAGTCGTTTACCCACTCCGGCAGCTGGTATGATAACGGCTACCTTCATTTTACAGGATCAACATTGAATCACCGTAACTGAAAAAGCGGTACTGCTCCTTGATTGCCTCGGCATAAGCACGGCGGGTGAAATCATAGCCGGCAAAAGTACAGACTAAAATATAGAGGGTGGATTGCGACTGGTGAAAATTAGTCAGCATACCATCAACGATCTTGAATTTATACGGAGGAAAAATAAATTTATCGGTCCAGCCATTGGCCGATTTTACCATATGTTCCGGCACAGCCACAGTCTCCAGCACCCGGGTGGTGGTCGTACCGACAGCAATGACTTTGCCGCCATCGTGTTTAACCTTGTTAATCTTGCGTGCCGATTCTTCTGAAATCTCGAAATACTCGGAATCCATCTGGTGGCGACTCAGATCTTCCACCTGAACCGGACGGAACGTACCCAGCCCGACGTGTAAAACGAGGGGAATGATCTGTACCCCTTTTTTCTTCAGCTGATCGATGATCTCTGTGGTGAAATGCAGGCCGGCAGTAGGGGCCGCCACGGCTCCGGTTTTTTTGGCATAAACGGTCTGATAACGCTCTTTATCCAGTGCTTCGGTGGGACGTTTAATATACGGCGGTAACGGGGAATCGCCGATTTGATCCACCAGTTCAAAAAAATTCTTTCCATTGTCATCGAATTTAACTACCCGGCCTCCGGATACGGTATTATCAATAACATCACAGCCGATTTTATTGGCAATAATCAGACGATTACCGATTCGTACCTTGCGGGCCGGTTTTACCAGGACCTCCCACATCGTTGTTTCCAGTTGCCGCAGCAACAGCACTTCTACCTTGGCATTGGTCTTTTCTTTGAAACCGATCAAACGCGCCGGGAAAACACGGGTTTCATTGATCACCAGGGCATCGCCTTTATTCAAATAATTGACAATATTCTTAAATTTATCAGGCTTGGTCTGCTGGCTGGCACGATCCAAAACCATCATCCGGGAAGCATCACGTTTTTTCACGGGATATTGAGCAATCAGTTTGTCCGGTAAATCATATTTAAAATCTGTTAATTTCATATATAACCTCTGTTATGACTTCATACTTCAGAAAATAGATCATTCTGTTTATTATCTTTTTTGGGAATATTTATTTTAAAATGCTCGTAGGCCAGATCAGTCACTTCACGGCCGCGGGGAGTACGTTTGAGATACCCCTGCTGGATCAGGAACGGTTCATAAACTTCTTCGATTGTATCGCTCTCTTCACTGACCGCCACTGCTATGGTACTAACCCCCACCGGCCCGCCGTTATATTTTTCAATAATGGTCAACAGGATACGCTTATCCATTTCATCAAAACCACGGGCATCAACCTCCAGCCGTTCCAGGGCATTCTGAGCCACGGCCCTGGTAATTTTGTTATCTGCGGTGACCTGGGCAAAATCACGGATTCGCCTGAGTAATCGATTAGCCACCCGTGGCGTTCCCCGCGAGCGTCGGGCTATCTCCTCGGCTCCTTCCTGTTCAATGGCGATGTTCAGGATGCGGGCAGAGCGTCCTACGATATAATACAAATCTTCAGGTAAATAATAATCCAGGCGCAGCACTACTCCGAATCGCGCCCGTAAAGGAGCCGTTAAAAGTCCTGAACGGGTAGTGGCTCCTACCAGCGTAAACGGATTCAAATTCAACTTGATCGAACGGGCATTCGGCCCTTTATCAATCAGGATATCCAGGCGGTAATCCTCCATGGCCGAATACATATATTCTTCTACAATGGTATTCATCCGGTGAATCTCATCGATAAACAGAACATCATATTCCTGCAGGTTGGTCAGGATCCCGGCCAGGTCGCCGGCTTTCTCCAGTACGGGTCCGCTGGAAGTCTTGATCCCCACGTTCAATTCATTGCTGATAATATTGGCCAGCGTGGTCTTGCCAAGACCCGGTGGCCCGCATAATAAAACATGATCCAGCGCTTCATGACGTTCACGGGCGGCCTGGATAAAAACCGAAAGATTTTCCTTGATCTTTTTTTGTCCGACAAAATCAGCCAGCCGCTGCGGACGCAGCGACGGATCAAATTCCAGATCTTCGGCATCGCGGCCGGGTGATATCAAATCATGCATAAAAACCCGCGATTTAAATAATTTTAAGTGCCTGCTTGACCAGTTCTTCAACCGACTGGCCATTGCCAGTGCTGCGAACTTTAAGTAAAGATTTTTCCACCGATTGCTTCCTGTAACCCAGCGAGAGCAAAGCCAGTGCTGCCTCTTCTTCCACAGCGGATAACTTCAACGGTTTGTATTCCGCCAGGTGCTGATCTTCCAGCAGGCCCAGCTGCATAAATTTTTCTCTCAATTCGACGATCAGCCGCTGAGCGGTCTTTTTACCCACCCCGCCGATTGCATTAAGCCGTTGTTCATCACCATGCTGGATGGCCTGGATCAGTTCATAGACCTTAATTCCTGATAATATTCCTACGGCCATCTTCGGACCGATACCGGACACCGAGATCAAACCCAGGAATACTTTTCTTTCAACCTCCTGGGAAAAAGCATATAACTGTATATTGTCTTCACGTACATGCAGGTATGTTTTCAGATTGACCGTCTCACCGGGATGCGGCAGATGTTCATAGGTGTTAACGCTGATTTGCAAAGCATAACCGATACCATTATTTTGTACCACCACCCGGCCTGGACTTTTATCGGCAATCACTCCACTTATAAAATCAATCATAGACAAATTACTTAATAGTTCTGTTCAACCGGTTAAAATGACATAATGCTACCGCCAGTGCATCGGCAGCATCGGCAGGATGAATTTCTTCCTTAATATGCAGAATACTTTTAACCATAAATTCCACCTGCCCTTTGGACGCATCCCCTCTGCCCACCACCGCCAGTTTTACCTCGCGCGGCGAGTATTCGGACGGTGTAATTCCCAGATTGATCGCGGCCAGCAGCGAAACCCCGCGGGCATGCCCCATCACAATTGCCGTCTTGATATTTTCACTGTAAAAAATATCCTCCAGCGCGATGAAATGAGGCCTGTATTCTTCTATAACGGTAACCAGACCACTATATATATTCTTGAGGCGTAGTGCCAGGGGTTCTTTAATCCGCGTGCGGATACTCCCGTAATAACATGGTTCCGGCAAGCCCTTTTCATTAATCTCAATAACCCCGACACCGGTGATTTGTGTACCCGGATCCACCCCCAGAATGCGGATTCGTATTTTAGGCGTCTCAGGCAATACTGGCCATTACCTCATCATCAATATCAAAATTAGCAAAAACCCCCTGAATATCGTCATGTTCATCCAGCGCTTCCATCAATCTTAACATCTGTTCGGCCTGCTTACCATCTAAATGCATGGTCGTTTTAGGCAACATAGTCCGCTCGGCTGTATCGACGGTAATTTTATTTTTGACCAGCGTATCCTGAATTTTTTCTACCTGGTCATAACCGGTATAAACCTGATAAAACTCTTCATCATCGGACTTGATATCCTCGGCCCCGGCTTCCAGAGCGATCATGAACAGTGTATCCTCATCAAAATTTTTCTTGGCGACCTTGATCAAGCCGCGTTTTTCAAACATCCAGGCCACGCTTCCGGATTCACCCAGATTTCCGCCATGCCGGCTGAACAGATGACGTATTTCGGCTACCGTCCGGTTTTTATTATCCGTCACTGCATTGATATACAGAGCTACTCCTCCCGGCCCGTATCCTTCATAAACAACCTCTTCGTAAACGACACCGGGGAGTTCACCCGTTCCTTTCATAATGGCATTTTCGATATTTTTAGCGGGCATATTGGAAGCACGGGCAGCCTGGACAGCGGTTCGTAAACGGGGATTACCTTCGGGATCACCGCCGCCGACACGGGCGGAGACAGTTAATTCCTTGATTAATTTAGTGAAAACTCTGCCGCGGGCAGCATCTACTTTGGCTTTCTTATGCTTGATGGAATGCCACTTGGAATGACCGGACATATTCCCTCCTGTGAATCGTAGTCCGCAAATTTAATAAACTTTTCAGGGCATTCCAAATCAAAATAGTCATCCTCACAGGTGCATTTTTGTCAAAGTTTAGTTGCATGACGCCTGTCGAGCACTAACGGTGAAAGAAAGAGCTGGCAAAAATATTGCAGTTTACCAGAAATTTACTATTTTTTACCGGGCTATAACTTCAAAATTCGAACGCAGACGGATATCTGCCGACGAACTGCCGATCATGATTTCAAAAACACCCGGTTCAATCACTTTATTGAGTTTTGCATCCAGCATGGTCAGGTCGCTGCTGCTGATTTCAAAAGTAATCTGCTGTTCTTCAGCCGGTGAGAGCTGGATACGTTTAAATTTTTTCAACTCTTTGACCGGCCTGGAAACAGAACCCACCTCATCATGAATATAAAGTTGGACCACTTCATCGCCCGTCATCTGTCCTGTATTCCTGATCTTAAAAGTTACCTGCAGATTGCCGCCGGGATTCACATCACCAAAAAGTACGTCGGCCACGGCATTACCCCCTTCTTCACCGGGATACCAGGCCATCAATACCGCCGGGATTTTGGGCAGCCATTTCTGCCGACAATAGAAACGGTAAACATCCCAAAACCGCTGTAACCACCCAGACGAACGTTACCCGCGTCATAACCGATTACCGCTACCGACCGCAGGTCTTTACTCAGCTGATTAAGAAGCTAAACGCAAAGACCGCAAAGGTAACGCAGAGGTCGCAGAGAAAAGTTTGAAATGCTGTGCGTCCTCAGCGAATCCCTTTGCGCCCTTTGTGTTTAGTTTTTTCAAGATCTGATTCAGGTCGATGAAATGAAGGTTGTGTTATTAAATTCAATTAAGTAATTTAAATGTTTTAAATCTATAATTAGTCGGATTTACGAGTCATTTTCAGAAAGGATCTCGGTTAAATGCCTAAAAATGAATCGACACCCGTTTCAAATTTTATCCTGACTATAGTCCGCGAAGATCTGAAAACCGGCAAAAACGGTCAGCGTGTGCATACCCGCTTTCCTCCCGAACCAAACGGCTATCTGCATATCGGTCATGCCAAGTCAATTTGTCTGAATTTTGGACTGGCCAATGAATTCGACGGTAAGTGTAATTTACGCTTTGATGACACCAATCCGATCAAAGAAGAATCGGAATATGTCGAGTCGATAAAAGAAGATGTACGCTGGCTGGGATTTGACTGGGGCACCCGTGAATTTTATGCCTCCGATTATTTTGAACAATTATATACCTGGGCGGTGCAGTTGATCAAGGCCGGGAAAGCCTATGTGGATGATCTGAATGCCGATCAGATCCGGGATTACCGTGGTACGCTGACCAAGCCGGGCAAGCAGAGTCCTTACCGTAACCGCCCGGTGACTGAAAATCTGGATCTATTTGAGCGGATGCGCGCCGGTGAATTTCCCGACGGTACACGGGTACTCAGGGCAAAAATCGACATGAGTTCACCCAATATCAATATGCGCGATCCGGTCTTATACCGGATATTACATGCCAGCCATCACCGCAGCGGGGACAAATGGTGCATCTATCCCATGTACGATTTTGCCCACGGCCAGTGCGATTCCATCGAAGGGATTACCCACTCCATCTGCACACTGGAATTCGAAGATCATCGTCCGCTGTATGACTGGTTCCTGGATGAACTGGGAATTTATCATCCGCAACAAATTGAATTTGCCCGGTTGAATCTGAGTTATACGCTGATGAGCAAGCGCAAACTGCTGCAACTGGTGCAGGAAAAGATTGTCAGCGGCTGGGATGATCCGCGCATGCCTACCATTTCCGGTTTGCGCCGCCGCGGTTATACACCCGAAGCGATCCGTGATTTTGCCGAGCGCATCGGTGTGGCTAAAAGCGAAAGTACTGTGGATATTGCCTTGCTGGAACATTGCCTGCGGGAAGACCTGAATAAGAGGGCCCGGCGGGCCATGGCTGTCCTGAGACCGCTTAAAGTGGTAATTGACAATTATCCCGAAAACCAGGTTGAAGAACTGGAAGCATATAATAATCCTGAAGATCTGAATATGGGTACCCGTAAAGTACCTTTTACTAAAATTCTATATATTGAACAGGATGATTTCCGTGAAGATCCACCTAAAAAGTTCTTCCGGCTGGCTCCCGGGCGGGAAGTTCGTTTACGTTATGCTTATTTCATTAAATGCACAGAGGTGCTAAAGGATCCTGAAACAGGGCAGATCCGGGAATTGCACTGCACTTATGATCCGGCCAGCCGGGGTGGCGAGTCTCCGGATGGACGTAAAGTAAAAGCAACTTTGCACTGGGTATCGGCAGCACACGCTGTCGCGGCGGAAGTACGGCTTTATGACAACCTGTTCACCAAATCCGATCCGGAAGAAGTTGCCGCCGGGGAAGATTTTCGTAAAAACCTGAACCCGGATTCACTGCAGATTTTACCTGACTGCAAGATGGAACCCCATCTGGCCACAGTCAAACCGGGAGAGCGGATTCAGTTTGAACGGCTGGGATATTTTTGCGTCGATACAAAAGATAGCAAAGCTGGATCCCTGGTCTTTAACCGCACGGTAACCCTTAGAGATACCTGGGCCCGGATCGAAAAAGGGAGTTCGGCTGATTGAGAACGAATTCCCTGGTATCTGCTCAGATTTCCTGCTGGAGTTCCATCATCGGCAATATTCTTCTGGCCGCTTTAAAATTCTGGTCCGGGTTGATGATCGGATCTGTATCAATAATTGCTGATGCCTGGCATACCCTTTCTGATTCGGTAACCTCGGTGATAGTCATCATGGGCTTGAAATTCAGCAAAAAACCCGCCGATCGCGAGCACCCTTTTGGTCACGGCCGCGCCGAAATAATCGCCACTCTGGTCATTGCTGTTTTGTTAGCTGTTGTGGCGTTCAACTTTGGTCTGGAATCGATTAAACGCCTGATCGATCGAAAAACAATAGCTTTCAATACCTTCGCTCTGGTAGTAATGATTATTTCCGTGATTATAAAAGAAGCCATGGCTCGTTATGCCACTTATGCCGGGAAAGAATCAAATTTTAAAGCTTTATTTGCCGATGCCTGGCATCACCGCAGTGATGGCCTCGCCTCACTTTTAATCGTAATCGGTATCCTGATCGGACCTTCCTTCTGGTGGATTGACAGTGTTTTAGGGGTACTGGTATCTATTTTAATCCTGTATACCGCTTTCAGTTTAGCCCGCGACGCTATTAATCCGCTGCTGGGAGAATTACCCGGACCACAAACGATTGAACATATTAAGCGGATCTGTCGTAGTAAAATAGATGATTCCATTAATATACATCATTTCCATATTCATCGTTATGGACAACATACGGAACTGATTTTTCATATTAGATTTGCCAGTGATATTTATTTAAAGGATGCACATAAATTGATATCGGAAATCGAGAAAACAATCAGGACTGAGTTACAAGTTGAGACTACGATCCATCTGGAATAAGTTTATGGCCCAAAGAATTAATTTGCCTGCATCTGCGTTGGAGTCGAGATGAAACTGCTGCCAAAATTATTATTGTACGCTGTGTTTGTGACCTGCCTGATTTTTCTATTTGTTGATGGCCCGACCTGGCATTCCCCTTTTTCTTATCAAAAGGCCTGGGATCTGGGGCATATTTTGCTCTTTTTTATCGGCGGTATACTGCTGCTGACTGATTTTCGCAAATATTTTAAAGATACTTTTCTGTGGCATTTATTGCTTGTTGTTATTTTCACCCTGATTCTTGGGCTGCTGACCGAAATGATCCAGGTGCGGTTTCATCGTGATCCTGATCTGGGGGATCTGGTCAGGGATCTAATCGGAGGATGCGCGGCGGTTGTATTCTTTTCTCCCCGCCGTCAGGATTTTTCCGGAAAACTCTTAAAGAGTTTTAAGATAATATTAATTGCTGCTATCTTACTGGAAGCCATTCCCCTGCTCCGCGCCTTAGCTGATGAATGGATCGCCAGAATACAATTTCCAGTATTATGCGATTTTGAAACTCCCTTCGAAGCTAATCGCTGGTATTCGGCCTGGGAATTACCTCTGGAAAAAAGTATTGTACGTCACGGCCAGAAATCCCTACAGGTACAGTTGACGAACGCACAATATTCAGCAGTATCGATGCGCTTTTTTCCCTCCGATTGGAGCGGGTACGCAGATCTGCACTTCAGCATATTTAACAACCAGGATGACACGCTGCTGTTGAACTGCCGGATTAATGATCGCGATTACTATCCACTGGGTCAGCATTATAACGACCGCTATAACCGCCGCCTGCAGCTGGCGCCGGGCTGGAATGATTACAGCATACCGCTCAGCGAGATTATAGCAGCACCGAAATCAAGACAAATGGATATTCATAAAATAGATTTAATCTGTTTTTATTCGATCGAGCTGCCCGCACCGAGAATCATTTACTTCGATTATCTGCACTTGACGAAATAAAAAGTGCATCTAGATTTTCAGTTTATTCTGTAAATTTTCTATACGACCAGTCAACTTTTTTATCTCTTGATATAGGAGTCATCCATGGGCGAATATTTTGATCTGACCGATATCCTGGACAAAGAGGAAGCTGAAACAATCTACCAGAGAACTCTCAGTGACAAAGAATGGGATAATATCTGTTATAATCTTAAAACAAAATTCTGGCAGAAAGTCCGTGCCGAGACAAAGGTTGTTTTAAAAGATGCACCGGATTATTTCTTACGGAACCGTTAAGAATCCGGGCAACAGCCTTAATTTATTTCAGAGCCGCCTTTATCCTGGATACAGTATCCTTGGAATAATAGTTACATACCCCCTTCTTGGCCGCAGGTTTAATCGCTAATTCCTGAATTACCTTTTTTACTTTAGCATCGGATACCGACAATACCTTGGCGATATTCCCGGCGGTGAGCAATTCTGATTTTGATTCTGCCATAATAATACCTCCTGAATGTACTTTTTTGATCGATTTACCAGCCTGCAGATCAGTCTTTTTTAATATGGTTTTTAAAAAATTTCTGCCTTTGGTTTTTTTCAGTTCCCGTTCCCTCTTTCGCGAAGCCAGATAACTTTTACATTCTTCGCTGTAAAACAAGCGTAACGGTTTATATTTTCTGGTCCAGCGGGCGCCATGTCCCTTCAGATGTTGGGCCCAGCGCCGGGTCAGGTCACGGGTCTGGCCGATATAGACACTGGCATTATCACATTCGATGGCATAGACATACCAGAGCGGTTTTACACGTCGTAAATTGCTTTTTGAAGGACTTGCCGATGGTTTCTGAATGGTAGTATTTACTTTTAACTTTCCCATAGTTCAGGATAGAAGCCAGTCACTTGCCGCATGAAATTTGACCGATTCAGGTAGATTTGCAGGTCGCTCTGGCTCAAGCATTATTATATGAGCTGTGACATTTCTATTTTCTGCGCGTGCCTCGACCAATCCACGGAGTTCACGCTTCATCACATCTGCACTATCCATATGGGTACAGACCTGCAGCAGTTCCCGGTGACCATCCGGGTATCGCACCAGGAAATCCACCTCGGATCCGCTTTTATTACGGACATAAGAGATATCAGCACCACGCCGTTCTAATTCCAACATAACACAAGTCTCTAACGCATGACCCAGATCAGGTTCTCCACTTACACTAAAAATTGGTATTAAACCGGGATCTACCGGATATACTTTACGTGGATTCACCATACGTCGTCGTTCCGACCTAGTTGACAATGAAACTGTTCTAATCAGAAAAGCATCCTCGAGGTGACTAAGGTATTCATGAAGCGTGTCTTTTGCTATCGGTATACTCTGCGATTTGAGATCACAGTAAAATTTATTAATACTGAAATATCCTGAGGCATTCGCCAGCAACTGACGAATCATCCAGCGTAGGGCCACCGGGTGAGACACCCTATGTCTTTCTATTACATCACGAAGTAAAGCAGTATCGACGTATCCACGCAGCAGGTCAAAACGGTCGCGGGCTATGGTTCCCACAGATTCAGGGAATCCACCCCTGGTTAGGTATTCACGTAAATCTTTTTCCAGGGCTGACCGTGATGCTTTAGGTAAACGCTCAGGGTTAGAAACAGGCTCCCTGCCAAGATGCCGCAGATACTCACGAAAACTGAACGGATGTACTAAAACCTCCATAGCCCTGCCACGCATACTGGTGGCCACTTCACGTGATAACAGTCGAGTCTGACGAGCCGGATAAGAATAGTTCGATCTTTTCAGTTTCCAATAAACGCCGTGCAAAAATCTCCCAGCCAGGCACCACCTGTATCTCGTCTAAGAAGAATACAGTACGGCCTTTGTCTCTCAAATTCGGATATAAGCGGTAATATTCCTCCAGCATTATCTGGAGATCAGATACCTTCATACCGGCAAGACGTTCGTCTTCAAAACCAAAAAAAAGCAAACTTTCGCGCTCGAATCCTTGTTGCAACCTTTCGTTCAGTACCTGCCACAGGTAAGTGGACTTACCTGTACGACGCATTCCGATAATAGCAAATGCTTTACCCCGGATGGCGGGTAATTGTATATCGCGAAGTGTGAATGCCGGAAGTGGTGAAGCCAGTGAGTCTACAATTTTTTGCCTTATTAAGTCTCGCATTTGTCATTTATTTAAGGATAATATATGCACTCTTTGTACTTTTGTCAAGGACAATTTATTTAAGCGCTGCGTTCAAGAACATCAGTGAAACGCCCGGCCGGTTATTGCTATTTAATCATCACTAATTTTTTCGTTTGGACAAAAGCACCGGCTTGCAGCCGGCAGAAATATACTCCACTAGGTAGATTACTGCCATTCAAAGTCACAGAATGATTTCCGGCATGCTGATATTCGTTGACCAAGGTCCGGACTTCCCGGCCCAGGGTATCATAGATTTTCAATAAGATGCAACAATTTACCGGCAGCTGGTAATTGATCTGTGTTAACGGATTAAAAGGATTTGGATAATTCTGGTAAAGTGCAAATTGATGGGGTGTAGTCCGTTTTTCCTCCACTGGTTCTAGCCCCAGCCGATGCCAGCAAGCGAAATATGATGAAGGTAGTCCTCCGGCAAAGGTAAATCCTCCGCCCATATAGATATCACTGCCCGAGATAGTAAAGGCAACAACATCGCCATTCACTCCTGTACCCAGCGCTTCCCAGTTAATTCCATTCCACTTGGCGATATGATCTGTATCTGGATTTCCGCCGGCATCTTCAAATCCGCCTCCCACATACACATCACTGCCAGAGAACGCGATAACATCAACATAGCCATTTAATCCCGGACCAAATGCTTCCCAACTTTCTCCATTCCATTTGGCAATATGACCAGTATTCGGAATTCCACCAGCGTCAGTGAAATATCCCCCTACATACACATCATTATCGAAGATAGTTATCACATTAACGACACCATTCACTCCCGATCCCAGTGCTTCCCAGCTTGCTCCATTCCATTTGGTGATATACTTGACAGGATTATCTTCAGCGTTATTAATTAAATGTCCTCCAACATATACATCACTACCAGAAACAGCAATGGTATTTACGTAATACATTAATCCTGGCCCCAGAGCTTCCCAATTATTTCCATTCCATTTGGCTATACAATCCGCCAAATCGATTCCACCAGCATCAGTAAAAGATCCTCCGGCATATACATCAGGACCCGAAATAGCGATTGACGTCACAGATCCATTCAATCCGTTACCCAGCGCTTCCCAGTCAGTTCCATTCCACCTGGCAATATGATCTGCGCCAGGTAAGCCACCAGCATCGGTAAAATATCCTCCGACATATATACCACCAGCAGAAGAGACCATAGCTATGACATCGCTATTTAATCCCGATCCTATTGCTTCAAAGCCATTTTCTTTCCATTTGGCAATATAGTCTGCATTTGCGTCTCCGCCAGCGTCATTAAATCCTCCCCCGATAAACAAATCATTGCCCCAGAGTGCCATGGCAGAAATACCATCACTCAATCCGGTGCCCAGCGCTTCCCAAGCAGATCCATTCCACCCAGCAATACAATCTGCATTGACATTTCCGCCTGCATTTGTAAATGAACCTCCCACATACACAGCACTATCGGAAACGGCAAGCGCATTAACTTGTACATCTCCGCTTATTCCCAGTCCCAGCGCTTCCCAATCAGTTCCATTCCACCTGGCAATAGCATTGGTATTACTTACTCCACCGGCTTCATAAAAATATCCACCGACATATATATCACTGTCCAAGATAGCAATAGCAAAAACGAATCCAAAAGGGAACTCCCTGCCAGATGTTCCCGATCCCAGCGTTTCCCAATGGGCGCCGTTCCACTTGACGATACTATTAGCATTTTCGTTACCATCAACATACGAAAAGTCTCCACCTACATATACATCACTGTCAGAGACAGCAATGGCATAAATATCTTCAGTTATACCCGAACACATAGATTCCCAACTTGTTCCATTCCATTTGGCTATATTAATGGTTTTCATACCTCCACTAGGATCAGTGAAACTGCCGCCAACATATAAATCATTACCAGAGACAGTCATTGCATTTATTGCACCATTCAATCCATGGCCCAGTGCTTCCCAGCTTGTTCCGTTCCATTTAGCAATTCCATCCGCGCTATCAACTCCTCCCGCATCAGTAAAAGCTCCCGCCGCATATACAGCGCCATTAGCACTGGCGAGAGCATACACATCGCTGTTCAAACCTTGGCCGAGAGCTTCCCAGTTTTCTCCATTCCATTTGGCTATCCCGTTTATTCCATGCATCCCATCAACCTCATAGAATTCTCCTCCTGCATAGACATCGGTTCCAAATACAGTGATGGCATAAACAGGAGCATTCAAGCCCTGTCCTAAAGGTTCCCAGGTAGTCCCATTCCATTTGGCAATATTATTGGTATTATCCACTAAACAGACATCAGTAAATTCACCTCCTATATAGACATCCGTTCCCGATACAGCAACCGCTCTGATGTAGGCATATCCAATATGCGGATTCCCACCCAGAGGCTCCCAGTAACCACTATCAGAGGCGATAAATATCGGCTTGCCCTTTTGACCAGAATTCAACCTGAAGCCCTGCGAATTAAAACTACCCGAAATCCCGCTGCGGAGAGTTCCATCTGCACGAATTATATTTCTCCACATTTGCGGCTGGTCGTCCTGAGCCCAGGCATAATCCAACATTGCTATGATACCAAGCATTATAAATATCACCAGTAAATGTTTCATGTCAGACTCCTCAAAATAGTACACAAAATATATCTCATATATCATAGTATACTTCTGATTAGAGACGATTACTTATGATCGTTTACGAAAAATTAAAATTGTTTTATGCTTAGTCAATATGTCTGTTATTAGTTCAATTAGGGTAGACTATTTATTGGCACGCTTAAATAATAACTAATTGTTTGGCGATATTCAATAGTATTTGTTTTACTCTTTACCTCTACCTGGCGATAGATCTCCGACATATCTATCGCCAGGTCCACGACTTTTCCCTTCACCCATAGTCAAGTAATGTCATAAAATTCAACGAATTTTTATCAGTAGATTGTGATTTTGAATACAATCATAAATCCGTTGTTTTTTAAAATATATAAATTATGAAAATCCATATCAGCATCTTTATAATTATACTTCTGCCTGTCGCAGCAACGGCCGGATTGATCGCCAATCACACTTCCGTTGCTGAATTCAATAATATAACTCCACAGCAGGCTGCAAATGTCAGGGCCACGAATATCCTGTTCAGCCACCGCAGCGTCGGCAGAACCATTCTATTCGGACTGGAACAACTGGGTATAATGAACGGCATGTTCGCCTTCGAATTCATTCCCCCTGCATCCAACTGGAGCGATGATGTTACCAGAACAGACTATCTGAACTATGGTCCCCTTTTTGGTCATCAAAACCAGAGTGCCCTAACGGAATTTTTTGATTTTGCCTCCCAGAATGATGATATCATTGTTATCGGAATTATAAAACGTTGTTATGAGGATATGTATGGAGGTCAAACTGCCAGTTCCTTATTTGCCCAGTACAAATTAGATGTTGCCAACTATAAAGCACAGAATCATAATATGTATCTGGTACACAGTACCATGCCATTAAAAAATACCACCGACGCTCTAAACGCCGAACGCAGCAAGTACAGGGATCTCCTTCTGGCTGAATATTCCTCTGCGGAAGATGGTATATTTGATATCGCTGCTATTGAAAGCTGGTATAACGGTTCATTTACTACCTTCGAATATCAGGGTGGCACTTATTTAAAGATGCAGGATTCCTATACTACTGACGGAGGCCATCCTAATGCCATAGGTGTTGAACTATTGATTAAAGCCTTGTGGGTGTTAATGTCGCATTATGTAAACGACCAACCCCTCCCTGTTTTTGTCATGCAGTTTAAGGGGACTGCCTCTAAAAATAAAGTTATGCTGGAATGGACCACTGCCAGTGAAGTTGAGAACCTGGGATTTAATTTATACCGTTCGATGGACAAATCAGATTGGACCCTGATTGCAGACTGCAGTCGGATTCCCGGTCTGGTTTATTCGGCGACCGGCCAATCTTATTGCTTTACAGACGAATTTCACCAATCAACTTCCGGTGTATATTATTACCGGCTGGAGAGTGTCTCCCTGACCGGTGAAAAAGTGTTCGAGGCAGAAATAAAAATTGCCGGAGATAAATATGTCTCTGCTTATCCAAATCCGTTTAACAACAGTATAAAATTCAGTACCTTCGGTATTACCGGTCAAATTATGTATATTTATAATATTAGCGGGCAGGAAGTTGAGCATATACATAGGATGGGCTCTGATTTTATCTGGAATGCAGAATGTTCCGGCAGCGGATGTTTCTTTTATCGTATCGGGGATTATAAGGGTAAAATAGTGAAGATTAAATGAATAAAAGGCACTGAGTCCCTGAGTACCTGAGTACCTGAGTAAATTGATTTTTTATCCATACTCTTTTTAACCCTGAAGATTTTCTTTTATTTCTGACTTAAATCGCAGCCACACTTGACCATATATTAACATGAATCTTATATTAATAACAGGAGATAAACTAAATAAGAATCACTCAGAAACTAAGGGACTAAGGAACTCAGGTACTCAGGAACTAAGCTACTTTTAAACATATGTACAAACTTGATAAAAGCAAATTCCATGAAATCGAACATACTGCCGATACCGGTATTATGGCTACCGGCAGCTCGCTGGAAGACCTCTTTGCTAATGCCGCTTTCGGAATGCTGAGTATTATATATCACGAGTTTCCCCGGCAGGCCTACGGCAGCCAGACTGTGGAACTGCAGGAATCAGATTTAGTTGAATTATTAGTACGCTGGTTGAGCGAGATTAATTTCATGCTGACAGTACATCATTTTCTGCCTGTGCACATTCTACAACTGCAGCTAAAAGAAATAAATCAGAATTATAATTTACAGGCAGTGATTGCCGGTTGCGTCAGTACCCATCAGCAGGAAATAATACGTACCGAGATAAAAGCGGTGACCTATCACCAGCTGGAACTGGACCGGAACGAAGAAGGATACTGGGTCCGCATCATATTTGATATCTGACAATCTACCGTCCGCCTGAGAAAGGCTATATACGGAGACCACCATGCATTACAAAAATATAGATATAGAAAAGATCCATGATCACTTATATGAAATACCTGCTACCGGTAACATGCGTGTCCCCGGCCGGATCTATGCTTCGGAAAAGATGATGGAAACCATTATTGCCGAGGACGAGAGCATCCAGCAAGTGATCAATGTGGCCCATCTGCCGGGTATACAGAAATATTCGCTGGGTATGCCGGATATTCACTGGGGTTATGGTTTTCCGATTGGCGGCGTGGCAGCAACCGATTATGATGAAGGGGTTATTTCGCCGGGCGGCGTTGGTTACGATATTAATTGTGGTGTACGCCTGGCCCGTACCTCGCTGATCCGCAATGATGTACAATCCCGGTTACCGGAATTGATCACTGCTTTGTTCAGGAATATCCCCACAGGCGTTGGTTCGGAAGGCGCCATCCGCAAACTGAACCAGGCAGAAATGAACAATCTGCTGCATAAGGGAGCACACTGGGCCGTGGAGCAGGGCTTCGGTGACAAAGAAGATCTGGTTTATACCGAAGAGAACGGCCGTCTTAGACTGGGCCGAACCCAGATACGTCAGCAAGCGGGCGATTGAGCGCGGGAGCCCGCAGGTAGGGACCCTGGGTTCCGGTAATCATTTTCTGGAAGTGGATGTGGTCGACCATATCTTTCTACCGGAGGAAGCGGAAATACTGGGATTATTTCTGAATCAGATTGTTATCCAGATTCATACCGGTTCCCGCGGATGCGGTTATCAGATCTGTGATGATTTTCTGAAATTACTGGGCCAGGCTTCGCAGCGCTACGGGATCGCCCTGCCCGACCGGCAGTTGGCCTGTGCCCCGGTAAAGTCGCCGGAAGGACAGGAATATTTAGGGGCGATGGCTGCAGCGGCCAATTTTGCCTGGGCCAACCGCCAGGTGATCATGAGCCTGGCAAAAGATACTATCATGCAAATCCTGTCCATCTCTCCCGCCCAGCTGGAATTCAGATTGATCTACGACGTTTGTCATAACATTGCTAAAATTGAAACTCATGTAATAGACGGTAAAGAAAAAAAACTGTGCCTGCACCGTAAAGGAGCTACCCGCGCCTTTGGCCCCGGCAGTCCTGAATTGCCTCCGGCCTATCGGCAAATCGGACAGCCGGTACTGGTGCCGGGAGACATGGGGCGGTACTCTTTTATCTGCCTGGGAACAAAGGTAGCCATGGATGAAACCTTTGGCAGTACCTGTCACGGCGCCGGAAGATTGCAAAGCCGCAAGCGGGCGCTGGATACAGGTCGCGGCCGTGATCTCTTCGCTGAAATGTCAAAAATGGGAGTGACCGTGCAGGCTAAGGGACGGGCCACCATCGCCGAAGAAATGCCTTATGCCTATAAAGATGTGGCCATGGTTGTGGACGTAATGCACCATTCCGGCATCAGCCGGAAAGTCGCCCGTTTAAAACCGCTGGGTGTGATTAAAGGATGAGTTCTAGTTACCGAGATTGATTTTGCTTTTTACCACAAACGCACCGCCATAACCGAAATCTTTCGCCTTATCGCGCAATTCTTCAGCAGTATTACGTTCCAGGCAATCCCCAACCCGGATTTTATATAAAGGTGCTTCAAATACCAGATAAACTTTAAAACCCTGCGGGCCGAATCGTGCGGTGGCTTCCTGCTCGGTTAAAGACGCCGTGCCGATATTATTGGTAGCCATGATCTGAACACGAAATCCCTCAGTTTCGTTGGGAATCGATGATTGTCCTGGCAGGTCGGAACTGCTTTCTCCCGTGTTGCTTGATGTCCGTATGCTATCTGCAGCAATGACCAGATCATCGTCCTGGAGAGTTAACGGATCAAAAGATTCATCATAACGGCCGGCCGCCGCAGGATTTTGCTGCGGCAGGTCCTTTCTGATCGTCTCCCGGCTGCCGCCGCAATTCAACAGCGCCAGACTCAGGCTTAACAGAATCCCAATCCGGAATACGACTGTCCGCTTAGATGATTTCCAGACCATCTGCCTTGATCCACCCTGTTTTCCCATCTGCCAGTGAAATTTCATACCAACCATCCAGACTGCGATTGATCTTTACCTTGGTGCCCTCGTGCAGGATAAAGAGTTCCTGTCCGGTCAACGTAGGTTCACCAACCACCGAGATCTTATCTGTAAATATAATACCATATTGAGAAGATTCAAATTGATATATTTTTCCAATGAAGAGCACCAGCAGGATAAGAAAAACCGCTGCTGCGATCCAGGTCAGTCGTATAAATATTCGGCGGTTTACTAACAGATAGATTGCCAGCCAGATCAAAGTTAAACCAAAAAATCCAAAACACAGCCAGGCGATAGTGGTAAAAGCGAACGCATTGATCGCTGTAGTCCACCATTCCGTCAGGAATAATACAGGCAACGGTTCAATTTTATCAACTATTTTCAGACGCGCAATCTTCAAATTCTGTTCAAGCGCTTCGTCACCCGATAGATAGACTTCGGCCTTTTCATAGTAAAGAATTGCCTTGCCGATCTGATTTAATTTATAATAGGCATTGCCAAGATTAAAATAGACCTCGCCGCTGGCCTGTCTTTTCTGCAGGATCTGTTCATAAAATTCGACAGCCTGCTGATATTTACCATCAGCGTAAGCCTTATTGCCTAAGGCAAAGAGTGTACCGGCCTGTTCTGCTGAGACGGAACCAGGAAGCAGCGCAATGCAGTACAGAATTAATATTGTAATTAATCGTTTCACAATATTTGTATTTAAATTTATTTCCAACAATCTACTATCCTTTTCCCTTTACCCTTTAGCCTTCGATAGAACCACACACTCGTCTTCCCGCCAAAGGCGGGAATCAAGCTATAATTTGACACATATAGATCCCGGGTCCTGTCTGCGCCAGGTCTCCGACATGCCCGGGATGATTATGCTAAGTGCATTACTCAGGTACTCAGGGACTAAGGAACTCAGTTACTTTTTACTTTGTACCTTGTGCCTTTCTTTGTCCCTTTGTCTCTATGTCTCTTTGTCCCTTACTTTGTGTCTTAAATATACCTCTCCAACCTCGTTAAAATCCTCTTCACCCGCTCGTAAAAATCCTTCATCTGTTGCAGATTCACATTGGTGCCGGCAAACTGGCGAAAATCACTTTCGGTCAGGCATTCCTGGTATTCCGTTATTTCTTCCGGACCTACTCCCACCTGTTCCAGGTTTTTCTGCACGGTTACCACATTAAAATCGGTCATTTGTAAATTCAGCCGGTCGCTCACAAAACCCTGTAAGGCCTGCGAAATTCTGCGATAAAACTCGTTCTGTGAACCTGTCTTTAAAACTTTCCTGGCGGCCGTCAGATGCTTGGCGGCAATTTTTCCTGCTTTTCGCCTGCGGGCCAGGCGCAGATCGCTGCGCAGTTTATCCCGCTGGCGAACATATATTATAGTTAGAACCAGACCGGCAATGGGCAACAGATAGGTACCCAGATACCACCATTTTGAATAGATAGTTCTTCCGGCAGTAAAAAATTTTGCCGTCTCTTTAATAAAACGGATATCTTCACCCAATAAAGCCACTTCCTGTTTGGATAAACTGCTGCCGCTGGCCATCATCCCGCTGCCGGCAGCACCGGGCAATACTCTGAGTTTTAAAGCTGCGGTAGATATGGTTTTATATTTCCCCAATTTTGGATCAAAATAACTCAGGGTGATAGGCTTTATCTGATATTCTCCGGCCAGACGCGGTACAATTATATACTCGATTGACTTGGTTCCGGAAATAGCACCGGCGTCACGTTTAATGGTGGTGGCTTCTTTTGGTTCATAGACTTCCAGATCTGGCGGTAAGTCAATAGCCGGTGGTCTGAGCAGTTTAAGATTGCCTTCCCCGTTAATCGTCATTTTAATTGAGGCTGCTTCATTCACCTTAAGTTCTTTTTTATCTAAAGTTGCTGTCAGCGTATACCGTCCGACATCATTAGCGAAGCCGGCAGGACGGTTACTATCCGGCAGTGGTTTTACATGGATTGTTACAGGTTTTGAAGACAGCGAGGTTCGTACCGTCTGTCCGAACGGATCATCGAAGAAACTGTCAAAAAAACTTCTGGAACGGTTTTGCCGTTTTACCAGGGCATCCACCGAAACCACCAGCGGCTCGATGGTAAGCACGCCGTTCTGCGTAGGGAAAAGGGCTATTTTACGCAGCGTGGCTACCTGATAGGTAATTCCATTGACTACTTCATTATTTATGGGTGGTTGTGACGGCTGTGCATATTCTTCGGTCCAGAATCCGGTATTGGCGGGCATTTTCTCGTAATTATAACTGCGTACGTTTACCCGGAAATACAATTTATAGATTACCGTTACCTGCTCATTCTGATATACATTCCGTTTATCCACCTCTGCTTTCAGGAACAAATTCTCACCGGCGATTTCTGCATCCCTGGTCGAACGCGTTTGTCCCGGAGCCGGTTGTGTGCCGCCGGATTGTGCCTGGCCTCTTGACCACTGTCATGGTAATCTCATTGGAGGATATGGCTTTACCATCTACCGTAATGGTAGCCGGCGGGATGGTGAATTGGCCCTCCTGCACTGCCTGCAAATAGAAACTATATCCCTTGGATGACGACATGCGTCCATTGATGATCTGGATACTGGTGGAAGTGTTGGGTCCTGAAAGAACACTGAACGGATTGAAAGCGGGAAAAGATGGATCGGGCAAACCGCTGCTCTGGCCGTTGATTTCAACTTTATATTCAAAAGTTTCATTCAATCCGACCCGATTACTGTTCACCACAGCGGTTATCTGCACATCCTGGGCAAACCCGGTACTTATTGCCAGGATTAATAAAAATATTATCTGCCGGATACGCATCATATATTACCAGTCTTTATCCACCTGGCGCCTGGTCGGGGGAACCATGCGCCGCCGTTTTTGTTTTTCTTTTTCCTGGTTTTTCAGGGCATCCAGAATACGTTCGGCATCTTTTTTTGACATTTTATCTTTGTCGACCTGCTCCTGGTTTTGCGGCTGAGCCTGCTGCTGTTGTTGTTGCTGTTGTTGTTCCTGCTGCTGACTTTGCTGGTTCTGTTGCTGCTGATTTTGCCCGTCTTGCTGCTGTTGTTGCGGCTGTTGCTGCATCGGTTGTTTCTGTGCCTGCTCTTTTAATTTTGCCCGGGCCAGTTCCAGATTATATTTAGCGTCCTGATCATCAGGATCAAGGTCCAGCGCCATTTTATAGGCCTGAATACTCTCCTGTAATTTATCCTGCTTGAACCAGGAATTACCAATATTGAAATGAGCCTGTTCTTCCAACTTTAAATCCTTGCTGCCCATCACTTTCTGAAAAGATTCGATGGCCTCATCGTACTTTTGTATTTTATAGGAAGCGTCACCCTGGTTAAAAGTGGCAATCTCATTTTTGGGATCATCCAGCAGGGCATCCTTATATTTGTTCAGGGCTTCATCATACTTTTCCTGGTGATACATTTTATTGCCGGCATTTATTTTTCCGCGCATGGATTGAGCAAATCCGGCAGAGACCGTAAATAAAGAAACAATCAGTACGAAATATATACGGATCACACGAACCTCCCTTCCCATTCCGCCTTTACTTTCCTGCGTTCCGGGATCAGAATTTCAGCGATCAGAAAAAACAGACCGATAGCCAGAAAGATCTGAAAACGGTCTTCATACTGGGAGAATTGTTTGGAAACCAGTTCTTTTTTCTCCATGGCCAGGATTTCATCATAGATATCGTCCAGTTCGGATTCGCTGCTGCTGGCCAGATAATATTTACCGCCGGTTTCATAGGCAATTTTCTGTAAAGTATAAACATCCAGTTTGGTGGTCACCACGCTGCCCTGCCGGTCTTTTTTAAATCCAGTTTGTGCCCCGGATTGACTGTATTCCGGAATCGGTACCCCTTCGGGTGAACCGATACCGACCGTATAAATAATGACCCCTTGTTTTTCTGCTTCCGTGGCGGCTTCTACCGGATCCCCTTCATGTTCTTCACCATCGGTAATCAAGATCAAAACTTTAGATTTACGCTCCTTGACGTTGAATGCCGCTGCGGACACTTTAATCGCTTCACCGATCGCGGTGCCGGGCTGCGGAATCAGGCCCGGATCAATGATACTCAGAAATAATTTGGCCGCGCTATAATCGAGAGTAAGGGGACATTGTACATGGGCAATACCGGCAAAAGCGACCAGACCAATACGGTCCCCCTGCAGTAAGTCAAGAAACCTGCTGACTGCATGTTTGGCTTTTTCCAGACGATTTGGCGTAATATCCTCGGCCAGCATGCTCTTGGAAACATCGATGGCGATGATGATATCAACCCCTTCCCGCTTCACTTCTTCCAACCTGGTGCCAATCTGCGGATTAGCCAGTGCAATTACAAAAAAAACGTAACTCAATAAGAGTAACAGGATCTTCAGATTCCGGCGGCCGGGACTATAACTGCGCATTAGTTTGTGCAGAATCTCCAGATTACCGAAATGTTTGAGCAATTGTTTTTTATAGCGGTTCATGCTGATAAAAAAACCGAGTAACAATAATACTCCCCACAGCAGCTGAAGCAATTCCGGATTTTCAAATCTTAAGTACCTGCATACTTTATTTCTTTAATCTTTCATCTTTAATCTTATATCCTTTTAGTACCTGAGTTCCTTAGTTCCTTAGTCCCTTAGTCCCTTAGTCATTACTTTGTCCCTTTGTCCCTGCCTATTGGCAGGTCTCCGGCCTGGTTTCGCCCGGCCTCCGATCTCTGTCCCTTTGTCCCTTCCTTAAGGTATCTTCCTGAAATATGTCTGGGCCAATACAATTTCAACTATAAACAGCAACAGTCCGCCTGCTAAAAAATATTTAAAATACTCATCATAGCGGGTAAATTCCTTGACCTCGATCTTGGTTTTTTCCAGTTCACCTATCTCGCGGTAAATCTCCGCAAGTTTTTCCGTATTGGTAGCCCGGAAATATTGTCCGGTTGTGTTTTGGGCAATTTTTTTCAGGATATCTTCATCGATCTCCACCGGCATGGCTACGAATCTCCGTCCGAACAACGGATCATCAACCGGATACATGGCCGTACCCTTGGTCCCGGCGCCGATAGTGTATATTTTTATCTTCAGAGCCGCGGCAATTTTGGAAGCGGTGAGCGGATCCACTTCACCGCGGTTGTTAACGCCGTCGGTCAGCAGGATGATCACTTTACTCTTGGCCTTGCTGTCCCGCAGCCGGTTGACGGCATTGATAATTCCCATACCGATGGCCGTGCCGTCCCAGTCCTGGTCGGCAACTTTTGTTTCGTTGAGCAGGGTCAGCAGCACTCCGTAATCCAGGGTCAGCGGGCATTGCGTAAAACTTTCCGCGGCGAAGATGACCATACCGATGCGGTCATTCTGCCGGCCCTGAATAAATTCCTCGGCGACTTTTTTGGCAGCTTCCAGACGGTTTTTGGGTTTAAAGTCCTCGGCCAGCATACTGGACGAAACATCCAGCGCCATGATGATATCGATACCTTCGGTGGAGGTTTCGTGCATCTTGCTGCTGGACTGGGGCCGGGCAAATGCTGTTATCAGCAAGGCCAGAAACAGAATTCTTAAGGCGAATAAACTATGCCGCAACTGCTGCTTGGTCGTCTTACCGACTTTTTTAATTATGTTGATATCGGAAAAACGTATTTTCCCGCTGCCGCGGGGATACTGTTTCCAGTACCAGTAAACCAGCAAGGGCAGCAGCAATAACAGATACAGATATTGCGGATCGGCGAACCGGAACATTACTGGACCTCTGCGTCAGTCTGAGCCGGCGGTGCCGGCGGTGGTGGAACATCTATAAAATCGCCGGAACTGATTTTTGTATTGTCATAGGCGCTTTCTTCAATTTCGGCCACCTGCCGGGAATACGGAGAAAAGGCCACTTTCAAATTTTTAGCAGCTGCGGCAAAAAGGACCTGCTGGATTTTTTCTCCGCTCCGGTAAAGGGTGATAGTCCGTTCGGGTTTTGACAAACCATACTCGCTGGTAGATGACACATTCTCCAGCAGAAACTTTTTGGCGCTTAGATTATTCAGGGTGGTCAGCAATGAATTCATCTTCCAGGTTTTGACTCTTTTATTTCCGGAAAGATACCAGGCTGAACTGGTATCTTTATTGAAAATGAAAACAGAATCCCCTTGATTGACTACCAGGCTATCGGCGCCGTCGCGGTCAAATTCGGAGATTTTTTTATAACGTAATTGAAACAATGATTTATTGATTTCTTTGATAAAAGTAGAATCGATCGTAAATACCGGGGACCGGCTCATATCATTGACATAGGCAACATTGTCCTGTAAATCGGAAATAATAATGTTTTTCTGTGCCCTGGCCTCGCCTACCAGCAGCTCGATCCGGTAAGCAGGTTTACTCAAACGGTACTGAGACGGTTGATCGAATGTTTCAGTGACAACTCCGGTGGCCCGGCCGAATTCCAGCTTGCTCAGGATTGAACTGACGGTGCTGTTATCGGCCCGGGTGGACAGCGGTGCTTTCAGTTGCCAATCGCTGCCCTCTTTGACCAGGTGAAATTTACCCTGGGGATTCTGTAAAATAAATTCCTGTACATCCGCTTGTTTCACCTTGCTGACCGATTTTTCGCGCCAGTCAAACAGGGTTTTAATAAAATTGCGCTTGGCATAATTGGGTACCATGAAGACCGCGGTATCCACTTTATTGGCGAAGGCATTACTGCCGATAGGTGTATCATCCCCGAAGCGGACCGAATCCCTCTGGCCATTGGTTGACTCGAAGATCACCAGCATGGAGGTACCCACCAGGCCGTATGATTTCAATTCATTCCTTTGTATGGTAAATTCCCGCTCTTTCTTCAGACTTTTGAGAGTGTTTAAAGCGCTGGTAATAGTGCTTTTTTCTGCATCGGTTATAACCGGTTTCAGGATTTGCCATTGTTCCCCTTCGCGCCGGAAGAAAAAGTCAGCCAGGGCACTGCGAACTTCCAGCGATTTCACGCTGTCCGGTTCAAATTGAAAGACCAGATCGGCCTCCTGTTTTTCCTGCTCCCGTTTTTCTCCCCCCTTGATCTCATAGAAATACACATAGGCCGCCAGTGCCAGAAGTAAAATAAATAAAAACAGATTCTTCAGCCATTTCATAACTGTATCCTATCCCTTTACCTGGATCTTTTAATATAAAACACAACACCACCAATAATAACCAGCACAGGAATTGCAAAGATCAGGTAAAAAACAGTCTTGACGTTCGCCGCTGTCATGTTTAAACGGCTGTCATCGAGATCTTTGGGACGGATAGAGATAAGATCTTCTTCCTCAGCCAGAAAATTAATGATGTTCAGGAACAGATCAGCGTTACCCAGTTTACCCCAGTATCCATTCTTGGCAAAATCCGAATCGCCTATGACGACCAGGCTAAGTTTTTTATTGCCAATGGATTTTTCAATCAACACACCGATGGTAATGGGACCCGCTTTATCTTTATTTTCATCGAATGAAACTTCTTTGGACGTAGCAGCAAAATCAACCTCGGCCCAGCTGTTAGGAGAGGTTTTTAACAGAGTTTTAATGTCGTATCCCCCGGCAGCGGCCATGGGAGTTATCGAAGAAGTATAAGGATAAAAGGTCATGACGCCGAAACCTTTGGTGATAGCTATACTCTGATCATATTCTGCCACCAGCGGCATGCCCGGACCGGTGCCGACGATTTGTCCCATACCACTGGCATCCACCACCAGATCTCTGCCGACACTGACTTTATACCCGGCCAGAAACGCGGCCAGATCATCCTGATGTTCCGGATCCAGCAGAATAATCGCCTTATTGCCCCGGTCAAGATAAGATTTAATCGTATCGAACTCGACCGGCAGCAGATTGCTCAGAGGATTGACAATAGCCAGAACCGTACAGGAGTCGGGAATTCCTTTCCCCTGAGCAATATTCATGATCAAATTCAGGTCACGTACCTGATAGTTTTCTTTCTGAATCGCTTCGGCAGCTGATTTATATCCCTCAACTCCGGCATCCGTGATCGAGCGTTCTCCGTGTCCGCTGAGAAAATATACCACCTTCTCCTGTTCGCGGGTTACCTTCAGAATCGCATTGGTCAGATTGGATTCATTGAATTCTTCAACCTTTTCGCGTTTCAGGCCACACTCGACTACGATGGTATTATAATTCCTGATCTCATATTGCCGGATCAATTGTACCTGCTGGTCCGGATCTACAAACTTATATTTTAGTTTCGGTGAACGGAAAGCATATTCCTCGAGAATGTCCCGCACCGCCGCTTGATCGGCCCCTTTATAAAAAGCCAGGATCTGTACATCTTTGTCAAGCCCTTCCAGTATTTTATCAGTCTGATCGGCCAGACTGTAGAGTTTATTTTTAGTCCAATCGCTGCGGAAATGTTGCCGTACTGTAATAAAAGCCAGCAGTGCCACAATACCGAAAACTATCAGCCCCTGGACCAGTACGCTTGAACCATATTGCAGATTTCGGATCGATATGGCCTTTTCCCTTTTGGTAAAATAAATATACAGGAAATATGCCAGACCAATTATGCCCAGGCTTATGGTTATCCAGTTTACCAGATTCCAGATATTGCGGATAGAATAGAATACCAGGCTGAACAGTAGCGCCAGCAGGGCAATTCCACCAATTATTTTATCAACTAATTTCATCGTAGATCTCCATCTCTTTTTTCACCTTTTACACTCTTGCTCAGGTTCGCCATTTGATTGATTCAACTGATTTCAGAGACAAGTATATGCCCAGAAACGCGAAGAGAATATAATAGATCACATGGGTGCTGTCGATTATCCCCTGTGCGAAATCTTCAAAATGGGTAATAATCGATATATATTGCAATATCGGGGCAAAAACCGGGCCGGTATAGTTTGCACCCCAGCCGATCAACCATAGAAGTAATGATGTGGCAAAACCTGCAATGGCGGCGATAATCTGGTTTTCGGTCGTTGTCGAAATTAATAAGCCAATGGATATAAAAGCACTGCCCAATAACAGCAGGCCCAGATATCCGGACAGGACCGGCAGAAACTCAGGATCACCATAGACGAATAACAAAGATTGAAAAAACATTGTTGGAATTAATAATACGACATAAAAAGCCAGACCTGCTAAAAATTTGCCCAGAATGATCTGCAGCGTCGTCAATGGTGTGGTATACAATAATTCAATGGTACCCTGTTTTTTTTCTTCCGAATATAGACGCATGGTAACAGCCGGCAGAATGAACAGGGATATCAGCGCAATATTCCAAAAATAAGGCCGGATCAGCATCAGGTTGATATTAAACCGTTGAGGCATCTGCTGATATTGCTGGGCCATCATCTGATCCCTCATAGCCGATTCAATGAAATTTGATAAATACAGATAGAAGAAGAAACCAGCTAATATTGTGAAGAATCCAATAACGATATAGGCCATAGGCGAAAAGAAGAATGATTTAAATTCTTTCTCAAAAATAGCCAAAGTTTTTCTCATGATCAGGCCTCCTCTTTCGTGGTCAGTTGCAGGAAGATATCCTCCAGCGTCACCCGGTCCGTGTAGATCTCATATAAACCGATATTGCCATTGACCAGTGCCCTGGCCAGATCCTTGCGCAGATCGCGATCGCTTTCAACCGTAACCTTTAACAATCCTTTATTGCCCTTGTCAACCCGAACCGATTTGATTTCAGCGAAGGTTTTTAAAACCTGGCGCAGGTTTTGTTCAGCGCTATCCACTTCCAGGATGATCCGTTCCACTCCCCGCATGCGGGACATCAGGTTTTCCGGGGTGTCTTCAGCCACCACCTTGCCCTCGGATATAATCACCACCCGTTCGCAGGTCTGCTCAACCTCCGGTAAAATGTGTGAGCTTAAAATGATGGTATGTTCCCCTTTTAATCTTTTAATCAGTTCACGGATCTCGATGATCTGCTTGGGATCCAGTCCAACAGTCGGTTCATCAAAAATCACCACCTGCGGATTGTTCAGCAGGGCCTGGGCCAGACCCACCCGTTGTTTGAATCCTTTGGAGAGTTTACCGATAACCCGGCTGCGGACATCACCTATGGTAGTTTTTTCCACAACCGAATCCACTTCGGCTTTGATGCGCTTTTTTTCAATTCCTTTAATCTTGGCCACAAACCTCAGATAATCCTCTACGGTCAGGTCGGTATAGAGCGGCGGATTTTCCGGCAGATAACCTGTAATTTTGCGTATATCCAGACTCTGTTCAAAAATGTCATAACCGCCAACCGTAGCCGTGCCGCTGGTCGGAGGCATATAACAGGTCAAGATACGCATGGTGGTAGTTTTACCCGCAGCGTTGGGTCCTAACAGACCAAGTATCTCCCCTTTATTGACTTTAAAGGAAACATTGGAGATAGCCTGCTTGGGACCGTAATACCGGGTCAGTTCCTTAACTTCTATCACAGTAAATCCTCCCTGCTTATTTAATTTGCTTCTTTTGCTGTTATGACTTGCGGTACGTTATTGCCTTCCTGGACTTCCGGTTCCAGTATCACCCTGGTCTCTTCCACAAAGCGTCGTGCCTGCATGATGATCTTTTCGTTTTCCTGCTGATCCGGAATATATCTGGCAAATTTAACCAGATCGGATAGATTTAAAAATTCCCCCAGTAATGGATATAATTCTTCGGCCAGATCCTGCTTTTTCATATCCTGCAATATCTCAAAACTTGTTTCTTCCAGTGCCTGTACAAAATATCGGTCTTCAATATACCGGCGGATTATCTCGGATATCTCGATATAGAATTGCTTATATGCGCCCTGTTCCGGCAGGTTTCGTTTTACCAGATCCTCGATTGCTGCCAGGGCCACCTCGTCAGCCGGACGCGGGGGTGCCGGGGCCCGGAACAGATGTCCCTCCTGCTTATGACGTTTATAAAACAGGTAACCAAAGTAGGCAGCTACTGCCAGTAAAACCGCCACCGCTGACATGGAGAACCAAAAGAAATAATTAAACGGAATTTCAATGGGCGGTTTAATATCGCGCAGTTCCCGTTTATCATCATGAATAACTGAACGGACATAAATGTTTATAGGACTGGCTTCAATGATCTTATACGCACTCAGTGAATCGGTCGGGAAATATGCCACCGGGAACGGTGGAATGGTGAAAGTGCCGGTATCAAAAACACTGATTACATATTCATATTTGAGCAACAGATAATCATCTTTTTTGACCGGTTCATATATCTTGTAATCTTTTATTTCAAACTGGCCCAGATTAATTCCGGCACCGGGTTGTTCAACCCGCATACCTGTTTTGTGTTCGATGGTCAGGGTATATTTAATGCGGTCGCCAATCGTTATTACCGCAGTATCGACGGCCGAATTGACCTCAATCAGCGCTTTAACCGTCTGGGCTGCTGACGGCGTCCAAATCAATACCAGCATCAATAATACGATGCCGGCTGTAGTCTTCTGGCAGAATGCGATTCTCAATGACCTGAATCCAGTATTATTTATTTAATCCTTTGTTCGAAAATAGTTACGTTCTCAGATTGCATCAACCGGGCAACCAGTTGTTGATAGGCTTCCTGTTGTTTTTCCAGTGACAGGTCTTGCGCGGCCTGTTGTGCTGTCTCCTGAAATGATTTTTGCCGGATAACCTTGCCTTGATCATCTTTTTCAGTGTATTTATCTTTGTTGGCTTTATAGTACAATTCCACATCCGCCTGGGTGATGTTGATTTTGCTCTGAATTTCCTCGCCAAGAATTTTCTGGGCCATCAGGCGTTTTTGAGCCTGGAAGGCACCTTCGATAATTTCCTTATCATTTTCCAGACCCTTACGCCTGGCGGAATCATAAAGCAATTCTCCGACGATATACTGCTGCAGGAATTCCAGTTTCTTATCTCTGGCCGTGAACTGGGTTTGCAGGTAAGGGGGTAACTGGCTGATCTCGAATTCCAGGTCACCCAGGGTAATATTTTTATTGCCCATGGTTGCTACGATTTCACCCGGCCGGTGCTCCTGGACTTTTTCCGGTTGCAGCGCCGCTTCTTTTTCCAGGGTTCGCTGGGCATCCTGCGAACGTTGCAACCTTTCCAGGCAATTGACGATCCGCTTACCCACGTCACCCTGCAAATTACTTTGCGGGTACAGATATTTAACACGGTAGAAGAATTCCAGGGCTTTGTTGTAATCTCTGGCCTTTTCAAAATAAATATTAGCGATGGTATAATATATGTTAGCCTGCCGGTTTTGATCCAGGGGATAAGTATTTACATAATCCAGATATTCAGTGATGGCTGCTTCATATAAATAGGCCTCATAATACTTATTGGCCAGCTCAACCTTTTTGTCTTCCGGTACAACAGGTCCGGATTGTTTTGAACACCCTGCCAGGATGATCATCAATACGAGACAGGTTAGAAATGAAAAGCGCATATTGTGTTCTAGATATTCTTCTGACATATTTCTGAAATCCATATTCATCCTAAATCATGTGTTTCTGTTTATGTCCTTTATTAGCAGAGATTCCCGCCCATATACGATCAAACAAAGCACCCGTTTAGCGGGAATGACCCCGTGTCCTGTATTTTTCTCTAGGGACTCAGGGACTCAGGTACTTTTTGCTCAGTGCCTCAGTGCCTTCTTTGTCCCTCTGTCCCTTTGTCTCTTTGTCCCTTTTTATCATACCGCCAACCTCCTGGCCCGCATACGGAAAAACCTGATGATCGGTTCCACATAAGACACATGGGTAAAAATATTTATATTATCCATCCCGATTGATTTAAAGAAGCGGTTGCGTTCTTCCCGGCCAGCCTGCGATTTGGCAAAAAAAGTTCCGCGGATCTGTGGACTGCTGGAATCGACCAGGATGGCTTCGCCGGACTCGGCATCCTCCAGTTCGATAAATCCCACGGCGGGCAGTTCCACTTCCCGCGGATCGGTAATCTCAATAGCAATTATATCATGTTTTTTATTAGCCACCTGTAAAGATTTGTGATAATCGGCAGTCAGAAAATCAGAAATCAGGAAAACTATACTGCGGCGTTTGATCACCTTGCTTAGAAATTCCAGGGCCACATTTAAATCGGTTTTCAGATCTTCCGGTTTAAAATACAGAATTTCGCGGATCACCCGCAGTACATGACTGCGCCCTTTGCGGGGCGGGATGAATTTTTCAATTTTATCGGAAAAAATGATCAGGCCGACCTTGTCATTGTTTTTAATTGCTGAAAAAGCCAGCACGGCACATAATTCCGCGGCGATCTCCCCTTTCATCTGATTAAAGGTTCCAAAATTACCGCTGGAAGATACATCGACCAGCAACATTACCGTTAATTCCCGTTCTTCCTCGAACACCTTGACATAAGGATGACCCATGCGGGCCGATACGTTCCAATCCAGGCTGCGGATATCGTCCCCCAACTGGTATTCCCGTACTTCGGAGAACTCCATGCCCCTGCCCTTAAAGACCGAGTGATATTCACCGGAGAAAACCTCGTTCACCAGTCCGCGGGTGATCATCTCAATGCGTTTTACTTTTTTTAATATTTCGCGCGGGATCATGGAACTTCTACACGGTTGAGCACTTTGCGCACCACATCTTCGGTGGTCAATTCCTCGGCTTCCGCTTCATAAGAAAGAATGATCCGGTGCCGCAGGACATCCATACCGATGGAACGCACATCTTCCGGTGTCACATATCCGCGGCGGCGCAGGAAGGCATGTGCTTTGGCAGCCAGGGCTAAATAAATTGAAGCACGCGGTGAAGCGCCATAATTGATCAGGTCTTTTAATTCTTTCAGTCCATAATTTTCCGGGTTCCGTGTGGCAAAAACCAGATCGACAATATATTTTTCAATCTTTTCATCGATGTAAACTTCTTTGACTACCTGGCGGGCTTTTACAATTTCCGCCGGTGTAACGACCGCATCTACCTTAAATTCGTCGGTTTTGGTAACCCGCCGGATTATTTCCAATTCTTCTTCCGGGGTGGGATAGCCGATACTTAGTTTGAGCATAAAGCGATCAACCTGGGCCTCCGGCAACGGATAGGTTCCTTCATGCTCGATCGGATTCTGGGTGGCCAGGACCAGGAATGGATCCTCCAGCTTGAAAGTATTCTCGCTGATCGTGACCTGGCGTTCCTGCATTGCTTCCAGCAGCGCGCTTTGTACCTTGGCCGGCGAGCGGTTGATTTCATCGGCCAGGATTAAATTGGCGAAAATAGGTCCCTTCTTGGTAGTGAAGTTTCCATCCCGCTGATTATAGATCAGGGTTCCGATCAAATCCGCCGGCAGCAGATCGGGCGTAAACTGAATCCGTTGAAATTTGGTTTTAATGGTACTGGAAAGAACCTTAACGGTCAGAGTTTTTGCCAGACCGGGAACACCTTCCAGTAAGATATGCCCGTTAGCCAGAAGACCGATCAGCAGTCGTTCGATCATATAGATCTGACCAACAATAACTTTGCTTATCTCGTTGATAATTTTATCAACGAATTCGCTTTCTTTTATAATTTTCTCATGAATCGCTTTAATATCCGGATTCATCTTCCCTCCTTGTCGGCAAAAAATTCTTTTTGATTCTCCAGAACCAGTTCAACGGTATCGAAAAGACGGTGAAATTCAGTGTCCGTGAGCAGATCCCCGGCAAACTTGATCATATCCGCACGCTGATAAAAATCCTGCATTCGTGCATAACTATCATCACTTAATTTTTCACGCAATACCTGCAACAGATTTTCCGTAGATAAATTCATGGCGGGAAAGTCATAGCGTTCGGAAAAATAAGCGGTGATCAGGCGGGATAGATCGACCAGATTTTCCTTCAAATTACCCGAGGTGAAGTGAATCGTTTCTTTCAATACCCGCCGGTAACGTTCTTCAATTGTTTCATATTTTTGTACAGCCAGCCGGGCTGCTTCGCGTTGTTTTCGCAAATAAGTGCGATAATAAAAATACAGCAGCGCCAGCAACACCGCCACGACCACCAGACCAGCCCAGAACAATACTGTTTTTCCCTTCTTCCCCGGCTCCGCCAAAGGCTCAACTATTTTGATCCCCAGTCTGCCGGAGAGCAGGCTTTCCTGCAGTTGAGCCGCAGTATCTTCATACCTGATGGTGACGGCTTCAATATAAGCCATACCCATTTCCAGCGGACGGAAATAGTAGGTTATCCGCTTAATCGAAACCGGATTTCCTGCCTGGTCCGTGCTGACCCGGTTAGAAGAGCCGCTGCCGCGCATGATCAGGTTGACTACCTGCGGTTCGCTGATTTCGTTTATCCTGTATAAACTCAAATCGCCGGACCACTGCAGTTCCACATGATATACTACCTCACGGTTGAGCGGAACCTGTTCAGCTTCAACAAAAGTGCGCAGAGTAATATTATTATTGACAGTTGTTCCCGGATCCTGAGCCCAGGCATTGCCGACAACTAAAACAAGTGCAATAATGCTTACAGAATTAATCATAGCAGCACCCTTAATTTACCCGGAGCATTGTCAGCCGGCCTGATGGACAGACTCGCCTCTCATTTATAATCATTTCTGGATTCCTGTAGAAAGCGTATCTTTGTCTGAATCATGGAACATCGGCAACAGGTTTACATCCTGGCCCAGGTGTTTCAGTTCATAGTCTGCACTGCTAACCAGTTCGTGCTGAGGATACTTCTCAATAAACATTGTATAATACTTTTTAGCTTCCTCAAGATTTTTAGTATTGTTAGCGTGGATAAATCCAATCATAAACATAGCCTTGGAAGCATTGCTGCCTTCTGGATAATACTTCAGAACCTTTTCAAAATTCTGGATGGCTTCCTGATACTGTTCTTTATTATACTGATCATAAGCCGTCTGAAAATATTCCGACTCAGACTTTTTCTTGGAACATGCTGTGAATACCAAAAGCAGGATCAGCAGACCAATCATAACGTGTTTATGCATAGTAGACCTCTCTGGTTTAAAACGGTATATGATTAACCACAGTATTTCACTAAAAAGATAGAAAATTTATATTATTATAAATATAAAATCAAGCATTGCCTCGACCACAAATGGATTAAAATAATCATATTATTATACAGTTAATTACTACAGATCAATGGGAATTGCATGCCTTTGTCAAAAAAAAGTTCCGGAAAATTAATCTTACACTCTACGTAAAGCCTGAGAGAGATCTTCGATCAAGTCATGGCTGTCTTCAATTCCGACCGACAGACGCACAAATCCTGCGGAAATGCCTGTTTTTTTCAGATCCTCGGCACTGTAGGTCGAATGGGTCATCGAAGCAGGGTGTTCGATCAGGGAATCCACGTCACCCAGGCTCACAGCTAATGTAAAGATCTGGACATTGTTCATGAATTTTTCTCCCGCTTTACGCCCCCCTTTAACCTCGCAGGATACTATGCCGCCGAATCCGCTCATTTGCTTCCTGGCCAGTTCATATTGAGGATGTGTGGTCAGCCCGGGATACCAGACCCGCTCTATCTTGGGATGAAAAGTAAGATATTTGGCAATCTCGAAAGCATTTTCCTGGTGCCGTTCCATACGGATAGCCAGGGTTTTTAATCCGCGTACCAGCAACCAGGCGTTTAGCGGACTGATAATCCCGCCGATATCGCGTAAAATCGTCCCGCGCAGTTCATCGATATATTTTTTACGGCCGATCACCAGCCCGGCCACTGTATCGCCGTGCCCGCCAATATATTTTGTAGCTGAGTGAATCACCAGATCAGCTCCCAGTTCCAGGGGCCGTTGAAAATATGGGGTGGGAAAAGTATTATCCACGATCAGCGGAATCTTATGTTTACGGGCAATTCGGACACACCCTTCTATATCAATGATCGCCAGCGTGGGGTTAGCCGGCGTCTCGATATATAGACACCTGCTATTCTTATCGATACTTTTTTCGATGGCGGGCAGATCACGACCATCGACCTCCCGAACTTCTATGCCGTAATCCGGTAATGTTTCCATGAACAGTTGATGGGTACCGCCATAAAGTGTATTGCTCGATACCAGGTTGCTGCCCTGTTTGCACAGGGACAGCACTACCCCCGCTATAGCAGCCATTCCGGAGGCAAAAGCCAGACCGGCCTCACCATTTTCCAGAAAGGCGATTTCCCGTTCCAGCGCAGCCTGGGTGGGATTTCCGAGGCGGGTATAAACATACCCCTCTTTCTCTCCGGCAAAGATCTGGGCCCCTTCACGGGCATTATGAAAAGCAAAAGTGGAACTTTGATAGATGGGAATAGAGAGTGCACCGGTCGTTACATCTACACCTCCACTGCCGTGTACGCACAATGTGGCAAAATTTGCTTTTTTTAAATTGATTTTAGTCATTATGCGCCTCCCTGCTGCTATCTTTTGTTCTCAGGAAAATTACCACAAAAATATGTTAAGCAAAAGAGGGATTTTATTCTAAATATAGTACCTTAGTACCTAAGTTCCTTAGTCCCTGAGTACCTGAGTACCTTTCATCAAATCTATCATTCCTGCAATCCGCGCTACACTAGCCCGTGTTCGGGTGTTAGTAAGCGCCTTCTTATGAACGTATATCCTTCATTAAAGATTACCGCCAACATACGATCAGGCGTACCAATCGCTCAGCGGGAATAACTCAGGTACTAAGGGACTAAGGAACTCAGGGACTAAGGAACTAAGGTACTTCGATACTATCCGGGAATAAAAAACACTTGGATATTAGTTCTAATCTGATTAAAATATATAAAATATACATTTAATTACACCTTTACAGGAGGGACACATGAAAAAATTATTCACAATTCTGCTTCTCGTGCTGGCTTTTGGTTTTATTACTTCAAGCTCAGCTCAGGGGCTGGGTTTTAAGGCGATTGCACCGCAACTTGGTCTGGTCATGCCGGAAGATCCATGGGACATGGGTTTTCATATTGGTGCCAAGATCAATATGGGGGAATTGGCTGAAAATTTAGGTTTGTACCCATTCGTCGGTTACTGGTCAAGTAAATATACCTACGACGCATTTGATCTTAATGAAGATCTTAAACTCTCCAACATTCAGATTGGCGCTGATGTTCATTATCATATCGCCAGTATGCAGGGTTTATATGTTGGCGGTGGATTATCATTTAATATGCTCTCCATCGAATTCCCGTCTTACAATCCTTTCACCCTGGAAAGCACCACCGAAAGTGATTCCGAATCTAAAATTGGTTTTGGATTACTGGCCGGTTATGAAATGCCTTTCGGCGGCAGCACTGGTTTCGTTCAGGGCAAATACAATATTATCTCTGATCTGAATACCATCGAAATTACCGTCGGTATGTATTTCAATCTGGGAAAATAAGTCGGTCTTAATGAAAAATAAAAAGGCGTTCCCCGGAACGCCTTTTTTGTTTACATTGAATCATATTTATAGTAGGTCGGGAATTAATTTTTAATCCTGAACAAACATTACCTTATCACTATCATCTTTTTAACCGAGACAAATCTCCCTGTCTGCAGGCTATAGATATAGATGCCGCTGGCCAGATTGCGAGCATCAAACTCCACTTGATAGTACCCGGCTTGTTGTTCTTTGTTTACCAATACTTTCAGTTCACGACCCAGAATATCATAAACACTCAGTTTAACCTGATCAGACCGAGGCAATTGATACTTTATTACTGTGAGCGGATTGAAGGGATTTGGATAATTCTGCCCCAGGGTATAAACCTGCGGCAGCATACCTGCGGCGGCAGGTTCGTTGCGCACATCGATTACGGCCTGAACTGTGACCTGGATAGTATCCGACGGTTCACTCTCCAAAGTACCTGCCTGCGAGGTAAGGTAGTATGTATATGACCGACCTTGTTCGACAGTCTGAATCTGTATAAGAGTACTGCACCGTTTGCCCGATCAGATTGAAATTACCAAGGTCTGCCTGCCGGTATACATTAAATATCAATTCTTCCGGCAGGAGTGAATTATTCTCTGCCTGCCCTGATAAATCTTTTAAAATTGGAGTTGATCCAGGCGGAGTTTTAAGCATATTCAGGTAATCCCAGCCTAATTTGACATAAACATGATTATCCAAAACTGTTATACTTCCGGGCGGATATAATTTCGCCGATTTTTCCACTATGGCAACTGAATCAATATACCAACCGAATCCCGTTTCAACAGCATCAGCAGCGAACTCAAATTTTAGCTGTATACTTTGTTCAATATAGGAATCGAGATTAAAAAATGTTTTTACCCATCCGGCACTGTTGCCAAAAAATACCTGCTCGCCCTGCAGCGGATTCCCGGAGAGCGTATCCGTCATCCCATCATAACCGAATAACGGCTGGAGAACCTGCCAGGTTAATCCACCATCTGCCGATACTTTAACATTACCGCCGTCACCGCTCGCTTTTATATCATACCACTGCCACAATTGCAGCGCAGCCACCGCGAAGCCCTGCAAATCTACGACCGGCAGGGCCAGAGTGGAAAGCCCCGGACCATTGCTATAGTTCCCGTCCAGTTTAGTTGCCCAAAGATATTCGCCGCTTAGTGCAGCCCGGGGACCGCTGCCGGGCTTGCCCCATTGCCAATCGCCGTCGGCTGCCAGCCCGCCATCATCAGTTTCGAAATCAAATACAATTTCAGCGCCGCTGCCGGTCACTGCAAAACTGTAATACCCGCTCAGAGGCGCGACGGTGCTGTTTCCGGCAATCGATCTATCCCGGGCCTGGATCATATAATGTACCGTATCGCCAATTTCGACCTGGCTTGTATCCAGACCGAATGCAGCGCTGAACCAGCCGGGTACCTCTGCCGGGGCAAGCTGGACTGAGTACATTTCCGCGGAGTGATTTAAAGAATAATAAACCTGCACTTCTGCAATACCCACATTATCGGTGGCATAGACATTCAAAATAGCAGGCCAGCGCCAGAACGATTGGTTTTTAAGCGGCGTATGTACTACTACCGGCGCCTGTATATCAGGTCCGACTTTGAAGGAATAATATTCCAGCGGAGCGCGACCGGGGTCGGACGTAAAATAACCTGCCGAATCGGCGGCCGTAATATAATAATTGATCGAAACTACCTGTTGCGCGCCGGGAATCTCTGTCCTATATACATTGGGTTCTGCCAGAGCAGTCAGCAGCAGAGAATCCGAAAATATTCCATTATAACCCCAGACCAGCCACAGATTATTTGTATCCAATGGTGCTGTGGCCGGAATAATTTCCACCCGCACGGTATAAGGGCCGGTTAAATCTTCACTGTCCGCAAGCGGTTCGTGAATTATCACCGGAAAAGTCTGCCCGGCATCGATCAAGCCGTGATACCCGAACCAGTAGACGATATCGGCAAGATGCTGACCGCCGTATAAAAGCCGGTCGGCCTGGACGAAAGCCTGTGCGGCATCGTGGAAATCGGGTGAAGTCCCCCACAGATATATTGCCTGGATGAACAGTCGGTCGGTGATTTCGCGTCCAAGATCGGACCAGATATGCATTAAAGCCGACGACCAGATCTGGCCGTTGGTATGTCCCTTGACAGCAGCGAAATCATAATCTTCCGGATAATGCCAGTTCAGGTCACAGCGCCGGCCCGACCAGAAAATTCCCTGGTCATTCTGTGCTGAACCGATGCCGGCATCCCAGAGATATAATTGCTCCCAGGCGAAATCAGATACAGCCCGTGAATTGGAGGCAGCCCAGTAATCGGCACTGCCCTCCTCCAGTGCGGCTGTTTCACCTTCATAATTCATCAGCAGCGGATAATGGATCTGAGCCATGATCGCATGCGCAAATTCATGCCAGATCACGTCTGCATCTTCACCATCATCAACACCCCCCTCGCCAAAAACACAATTATTTTCGAAAGGAGAGTAATAAGAATTATCACTGCCATTTAAACCGTGCGGATCGGCACGAAAAGCCAGTAAACTGTCAATCTCAAATCCTAAATAATTCAGGTAGCGTCCGGCGCGATCGAGATTATAATAAACCATTACATCTTCGAATTCCTGTTGATGCCGCGTAAAGTTAAATCCGCTCGAGTCGCTTAAAGCCGGAAATATATCTACAGGATTATTATCGATATCTTCCAGTTTAACATATGGTCCGTCCAGATAATACTTTCCATTTTCATATTTCAAATCATTCAAAATAACGAATTCACGCTGGGAATTAAGCACAGCAGCATCCGCATCATTATTATCAATGAAAAATCCGCCATAGTAAACCCCGGCACTGGACAGCGGATCCGGATCCCAGATTAATCCCCGTCCGTCAGCCCCTGTTTGAAAACGCAACAGGTTTCTGGCCTGCCATACCCTGCCATCTGCCGCATCCACCAGCAGTTCCCAGTCACCCCGGGGCTCGCGAATGATTATTTGTATCCGGTAAACCAGTATCCCTGCGGCCGCAACCGGATTGAAAATCATCAGTTCTGCATTGGGTTTTTCTGAAATTGAATAATCACTGGACAGATATTTTTCGGCGAATTGTATAGCCTGCCCGGCTGAAATTGCAGCACGAAGATCTTTGACTTTCAACTGTGGCCGGAAGGTACTGCTGACAAAAGTGATAGTGTTTTGGTAGTCAAGGGTCAGTATAATCCCTGAATTACAGACGGGAATACCCTGAAACAGCTGCTGATAAATCAACTGCTGTCCGGCCGGACTTTTGACCTCCCGTAAAAATTGAAGTTCCTGCTGTAAAGAGGAAATTCCAAATCTTTGACCCTGCAGCTGCAGATACTCCCGGGCGACAGCCTGTGGGGTTAGTTGATCAGTATTGTATTTTTCCTGATAGACATAACGCAACACTCCGCTGGTCCGGTCTGTTTTACCGTGCTCTGTTTTATAATTCCTGGCTGGTTCTTGTGCGTTGAGTTCCAGTCGCTCAGAATAACTGGCAGGTTTTTGCGCCTGGAGTACATTTATCCAGCAGAACAGAACGCTGAAAGTCCCGCTGTAAACTAAGATCGATTTTATTTTAGCAGTGCCGACTTTCATATTTCTATTACAGAATTTTAACACCCGTCTGTCGAAAATATACAACTTATTTAATATCTTTCAGGATACGACCGATGATATCATGGATAAATACATTCTCTGCCTCGGCATTATAAGATACAACGATACGATGCCGCAGAACCGGCAATGCCATGATCTGGACGTCAGAAATATCCGGTGTAATTTTCCCCAGTAAAGCGGCCCGTACTTTCGCACCTAAAATCAGGTATTGCGAGGCACGCGGACCAGCACCCCAGCGGATCCATTCTTTAATATAATTAAAGCCGTCCGGATTGGTCGGACGCGTGGCCGAAACCAATTTTACGGCATAGGCCACCACATTATCCGCCACCGGTACCTGGCGCAGCAAATCCTGGTAAAAACATATTTGATCCCGGTTAAGGATTTTATTAACGGTCCGGGTTATCGCCCCGGTGGTCTGTTGCACAATAGTTTTTTCCTGATCGGCCGTGGGATAATCCAGCCAGAGGTTGAACATAAAGCGGTCCAGCTGAGCCTCCGGCAACGGATAGGTACCCTCCTGTTCTATCGGATTCTGGGTCGCCAGTACAAAAAACGGCAACTGTAAAGGGTAGGTTTCTCCCGCCGCGGTTACCCGGTATTCCTGCATGGCCTCCAGTAAGGCTGCCTGTGTTTTGGGCGGTGTCCGGTTGATTTCGTCAGCCAGAATAATATTAGCGAAAATGGGACCCCTGACAAATTTAAATAATTTCTTACCTGTGGATTGATCTTCTTCTATTATTTCGGTTCCGGTAATATCCGACGGCATTAGATCCGGAGTGAATTGAATACGTGAAAAATGCAGATCCAGAATTTCACCCAGTGTTTTTATCAACAAGGTTTTGGCCAGTCCCGGTACACCGATCAGCAGACAATGTCCCCGGGCGAACAGGGAGATCAGCAGTTGCTCGATTACTTCATCCTGGCCCACAATAACTTTCGCAATTTCCGCTCTTATGAGTTTGAATGTCCGGGTAAGTTCCTGGATACTCTCCACATCATTATGACCTGCCTGTTTGCTCATCGAGTTAAATTCCTTGTTAGTTTTTTTGATTAGCTTTACATTTTAATTTTAATTGAATTATACAAAGCGATTCGAATTTATGCAATCTGATATTCAAAACAAGATAAACCGTAAGGTAAACCGTACGGTTTACTTGCTGGATCATTCGTATGAAGAGTTATTGACTTTTGTCGGTAACCTGGGACTGGAAAAATTCCGCGCCAGGCAGATTTTTCGCGGTATTTATGTGGAAAATCTGGCCGATTTTGCTCATTTGAGCACCATTCCCAAAAACCTGCGCCAGGAACTGGATCGCAGTGTACGCTTACGCTCTTTAAAACCGGTGACCAGCACGGCATCGGCCCTTGATGGTACGGTTAAATTCCTGTGGGAATTGGCTGACGGTCTGAAAATCGAAAGTGTGATTATTTATGAGGGCAAGCGTATAACTTTTTGCATCTCTTCTCAGGTCGGCTGTGCCCTGGATTGTAAATTCTGTGCTACCGGTAAAATGGGATTCCTGAGGAATCTGTCCAGCGGTGAAATTGTCGAACAGGTGCTGTTAATGAAAGAGCAGGTCTCCGCTAATCTGCCAACGAACATTGTATTTATGGGTATGGGTGAACCTCTGCTTAATTTGCGCAACGTATTAAAAGCCAGTCACCTGCTGGCGGATCCTGAAGGATTGACCTTCTCCAGAAAAAAAATTACCATCTCGACCAGTGGGATGATCAACGGTATACGTCAATTAGCTGATCTGAACGCTCCCTTTTCGCTGGCTATCTCGCTCAACGCTGTCTTCCAGGATAAGCGGCAGAAGATCATGCCCATGTCTATTCTGCAGCCATTAGCTGAACTGCAAAAAATAATCTATTATTACGTGCGGCGGACCCGCCGGCGGGTGACTTTTGAGTATATCCTGATCGATAATATAAACGATACCCGGCGCGATGCCGAGCAACTATTAAAATTTACTGCGCGTATTCCCTGTAAAATAAATTTAATACCATGTAATTCCGCAGATCCGGAATTTCCGCCCCCGCCCCCGGACAAAATCATCTGGTTCCGGGAATACCTGAATGCTCATCAGCGTACGGCCATGGTCCGTCTCAGAAAAGGCTGGGAAATCCAGGCTGCCTGCGGGCAATTGTATGCCAAGCATGATGTCAGAATTGGCACACGCATAGGAACTTCGTCTAAAATTAATAGAATGATACAATAATTAAGGGGAGAACCGGATCATGTATTTGATTCTTTTTGGTGCGCCCGGTGTTGGTAAAGGCACCCAGGCTAAATTAATCAGTAAACATTACCAGATACCGCAGATCTCTACCGGTGATATGCTGCGGGAAGCGGTGCGGCTTAATACACCCCTGGGGAAAAAAGCCGGGGAACTGATGAAACAGGGTAAACTGGTCCCGGACGATCTAATCCTGGAATTGATCCGGCAGCGCATTACACAACCAGACTGCCAGCATGGATTTATTCTGGATGGATTTCCCCGCACGATAACCCAGGCGCAGGAGCTGGATGCCCTGATGCTTAAATTAAAACTGCCTGCCTTTTATTGTATTGAAATCGTGGTTCCCGACTCGGAGTTAATCAAACGTCTGATCAACCGGCGTGCCTGTGAACGCTGCGCCACGGACTTCAATCTGCTTACCAATCCTCCTCCGGCTACACTGCTCTGTCCCCATTGCGGCGGCAATATTATCCAGCGTCAGGATGATCAGGAACAGACCATTACACACCGGCTGCAGGTTTACCATGAAGTGACCAAACCTATAAAAGACTATTATCTCTCCAAAGGACATTTTTTCAGCGTAAATGGCATGCAGGGGATCGAACAGGTGCAGCAGGCCATTTTCTCCCTGCTGCATTAAGTAACTACTGCGTCATTTATTTCCTGCCGCCGGTCATTTGACATGGGAATTGACTTTTAAAAAGAGGCTTAAATTCATAAATTAACCTGTTGCTAATGGAACCGGTTTAATATCCGGATAAAAAATGAATTTATTTTCCGCTCATATGACAAGTAAAAATTATAACGGTGTTATCGGGTATCGGCTTTTAATGATCTGTGTATTGTCTTGCCTCAGCTGGTCTTGTGCTGAACGGGACAAACAAAATCCTTTTGATCCAAACGGGCAACTCAATCTTAATCTAAACGTGACTTCCAGTGAACAGGGAGTGGAATTAAGTTGGGATCAGCCAAATTTGGAAGGATATTCCGGTTTTAGAATACACCGTCGCTGGGAAGAGGTGGATAGCACCTTTAAAATAATTGAGGCCAATCTGCCGCCCGGGTCCCGGCAATATATCGACAAGAATGCATCCTACCTGGAGCGTTACAGTTATTATTTGACTGTGGTCAGCGAAGGGTTAGAGAGTAAGCCCTCCAACACCGTATCCATTGTGCCGGGACCCGGAGATGTGTGGATTGTGGATAAGTGGGGCTACCAGCTGGTACACACTACCTACGATGTCGAGCACGTCGTGGCTAATTATTATACCAACTGGCCGCCTACCGATCTGGCCATCGCCACAGACCTGCAGAAAGGATTAATCATTTACAACAACTACGGAATCATCGAAGGTTTCGATATGCTTTCCCTGCAATCACTGGCACAAATTACCACGATCACGCATCCCCTTAAAGTGCTCTATGATCAGGAAGTTAGCCTGTTTCTGGGTGATTGACAGTACAGGTTATCTCTATCGTGTCGACGCCCTGACATTTCAGGTACAACTGCTACCGTCCATCCTGGACAAACCGGTGCAGATTTCGATTTCCGGCAAAGCCGGCCACATCGATATCGTCGACCAGGGCTTGAACAAAATCATTCAACTTGACCACAATGGAAATTATATATCTGAAATCAGCACCGTGCGAAACGATCCGCTGGTACAACCGGAAAGGTACGCAGAAAGTCCGGATCTGAAACATTACTGGCTGGTCGATGATACGGGGAGCTGGGATCGAATTTACGCCCGGACCGATGCTGGGGAAGATTTTCAATGCCTGGACAGTTTAAAAATCGCCGGTGATATTTCCTGCGCAGCCGACAGTGCTGTGCTCTGGATCGTGAATCTTGATGATTTTGATTCAGCTGTTATGCAACTTTCTGCCTCCGGAACTCGTCCATTAGAATTGATGGGATTCTATAATCCGTATGATCTCGAAATAAATCGATACGACGGAACGCTTTTAGTGGCTGATTCAGGAAACAGGAGGGTGGTGCATTATGACCGGCACCATCAGCTGCTGGGTACTAATTTTAATTTGAACTTTCCGATCAAGGTTATGGTGGAATGAAGATATCCTTAACTCCGCTGAAAATCATAGTACCGTTAATGATCGTACTAATCGTACTGCCGCTGCTCTACGATATTTTCAAGCTCAACAGTGATGTCAATATTCCAACCCTTGACTATCTGGCCGAAATAATGATGATTGCCGTAGGCCTGTTATTTTACCGCCTGATCACCAACGAATATAATTTTCAGGATAAAACAATTCAGGAAAATCTCAGAATTTTTGTCTATCTGCTCGGCCTGCTGTATATCCTGGTGATCATCTGCCAACTCCTGTTCAGTCACAGTTTTTCTCCGGCCTCTTTTCCACCCTTACCCGAAAATCTCGGCAGTGTATTCTATGCCAATATTATCTCCCTGATTGCCATCGCACTGATGACACCGCTGTTGATCATTCTGAAAAACCTGATCTACTATCGCCGTACACAACGCACCATTTTTCTGATGAACGGTTTTATATTGTTATCTGCCGCCACAGTTATCGCCACCGTCATTACCAAGGCAAATTTTAACCTGGAATTCCAGGGGCCCGGAATTTATAACAATGCCTTTCTTATCGGCGTACTGGTATTTATTTTCCTGCTTTCTTTCCGCAATTCCTGGATTTCTTATCTTTCGCGCAAGGAAAAAATATACTATTTCTTTATTTCACTGTTTTTAATCTGGGCGGTTTTTTATTTATTTGATTTTGCCTTTGTTTTCGCTGTACCGGCCCATAGCCTGGCCGTGGCTGTTTTTGCCAACATTACCTGGTATTTACTGGTCAGTTATACAATTTTCTCCTGTCTGTATCTGTTATTGCACCTGCCCACAGCCCGGGCCTTTGACCGCAAAATGAAAGAAGTGGGCTCTTTACACGACCTGAGCCGCGCCATCAGTACCGAATTCAATTTTGACAAACTGGTGCGACTGGTGACTGAAATGATCCGCTATGTCATCGGCAGCGATTATACCTGGCTGGAAATGTACCGGGAAGAATCGAAACAATTGGAAATTGTAGCGCATTATAATTTAAACGAAAAAGAAATCCAATCATTTAATCAACCCGCCCAGCAGGATTTCAGGTCGCAGATTTTCGAGAGTAAAAAATCGTTACTGCTCAATCAGATCACCAGAACGCACCCGTATGCTTACTTTAAAAAATGGAAAAATGAGATTCACTCGCTGATCGGTGTGCCGCTGATTTCCAGCAACAATCAACCGCTGGGAATTCTGTACGCCGCTAAAAAACACGCTTACGGTTTTGATCCCGATGATCTGGCAATGGTCGAAGCCTATGCCAGTCAGGCTGTTATCGCTCTGGATAATGCCATGTTACTAAGAGAATCCCTGGAGCAGGAACGCCTGAAGGAAGAACTGCGTATAGCCAGGGAAGTGCAGCAACGGTTGCTGCCGCAAAAAAAACCAGAACTGGACGGTATTGATATTGAATGCCTGACTATCACGGCATACGAGGTTGGCGGGGATTACTATGATTTTGTATATCTGCCCGACGGTCATATCGGCTTCATTATCGGTGATGTCAGCGGCAAAGGCACTTCAGCGGCTTTTTATATGGCTGAGGCCAAGGGCGTCGTACAATCATTGAGTAAAACATTTAACAATCCGCGCGAACTGCTGATTCGCACCAATGAAATACTTTACGAAACACTGGAGCGTAAAACATTTATCAGCATGTTGATGGCCAGTCTGGATTGTAAGCACCGGAAAATTACCTTTGCCCGTGCCGGTCACTGCCCGCTGCTGTATTACAATAATCAGCAGCAGCAAGTCAGGTTGTTACAACCGCAGGGCATCGGTGTTGGTTTAGAAAAGGGGCAGATATTTACCCAGACCCTGGTTGAAGAGTCTGTTTCGCTCAATTCCGGAGATATATTCGTTTTTTTCACCGATGGCTTATCTGAAGCACGCAATAAAAGCGGAGAAGAATTCGGCGAGGATAGACTTTGTGCACTGATACAGGAAAGTGCAGTGAAGTCCGCCAGTGAGATTAAACAGGTTGTCATGGAAGCGATTTTGAAATTTTTGGATGGACAGAGCCTGGCTGATGATCTGACTCTGATATTGGTCAAAACTTAAATTGTCAATTTGCGTATAGTAGAAATTCAGAAATATTTAAATTGGATTAGTTCGTTTCTGATTTTAAATTAGGGTTTAATATCGCTGCCGGAATGTGTTTGAGTAAATATTTTAAAATGTGATCTATAGATGCGGAGGAAATTTAATGGAGAATTTTGAAGTAGCACGTGAAGACCGTTCAGATGTAAGTATCTTGCGGCTGAAAGGTTTCCTGGATGCACATACCGCACCTAAGTTCGAACAGGCCATTCAACAACTCCTGACCGAGCGCAGATATAAAATTATCGTCAGTATGTCGGATCTAAATTATATCAGCAGTGCAGGTTTAGGCGTATTCATGGGTTTCATTGAAGAAATACGGGATAATAAAGGGGATATAAAATTGTCGAATTTACCCGACAAAGTATATAAAGTATTCGATTTACTGGGTTTTCCAGCGCTCTATCAGATTTTCAAGGAAGAAAATGAGGCGGCAACTAAATACCATGCTGATTAAACTGAATTGCCGCAGGATCTTCGTCAACAGGAAAAGCGAATGGAAATTGTATGAGCGATAGAGTCCAGAAATTTAAATTAAAAGTACCCAGTGTGACCGATAATTTATATCTGATCAGAGATTTCATCCGCAGAGTTGCCGAAAAAGCAGGTTTTAATAATGAAAAACAGGAACAGATTGCCCTGGCGGTTGACGAAGCCTGCACCAATGTCATTAAACATGCATATAAATTTAATGCCAGCCGTTTGATCGACATATCCATTCAGATAGATCCCCAAAAAATAAAAATCACTATCACCGACAAAGGTCGCGGTTTTGATTTTTCCAAACTTCAGGATCCTGATCTAAAAACCTATATCAAGGAATCACGGCATGGCGGATTAGGAATATATCTGATCAAAACTCTCATGGATGATGTCCGCTATGAATTCAATCCCGGCATAAAAAACCAGGTACAATTGACCAAATATTTAAATTGATACAACTTCAGGTACAACCTCATGTCGGATATTCCTGACCAGGATCGACCGCTTCAATCCGTTGATCCGAACGATGTTTCCAGCGTGGACCGCCGCTTGCTGGAACTTTCCGCTCTGATCGAAATCAGCCTGACCCTGAACTCTTCTTTAAATTTGCAGTCCATCTTAAACAATATCCTGCTGGTACCCATGGGTAGAATGATGCTCGGTAAAGGACTGATCCTTTTAAAAAAGGAAAACTCTGAATTCGTTGTTGAAACCATAAAAGGATTATCGCTTTCACTGCACGGAAAATCCGTGCAACTAGCCGATGTGCCGGATCACCCTGTGTTTGTGAAAGACCTGTCGGCACAAACCCCCTGGCTGTCATTTTTCAATGATTTAAAAATAGAAATTCTGATCCCTTTTATCAGCCGGGCCGACATTTTAGGCATAATGGGATTTTGCAATAAGATTAATGGCCAACCTTTCCTGGAAGCGGAACTGGAATTTTTGAACTCGCTGGCCAATATTGCGGCTACCTCTATTGAAAACGCTCTGGGCTTTGAAGAAATAAAAAGAGTGAACCGGCAACTTGATCATAAAATCCAGGAATTAAATACCCTGTTCGAGATCGGCAAAGAATTGAACCTGACCCTGGAAAAGGAAAAAATATTGAAACTGTTATCGTATGCGCTGATGGGCCAGGTCACCGTCAACAATTTTCTGATAGCTCTGAAGGAAACCGATACCTTCCGGGCCGCGCTGATCAAAGGCAATACTTTCGCGCTGCGGGAAGGTGAATTGTGTAAGACTCTGTGCGATAAAAGTGCGCTGCTGGCTAAACCTTATTTGCGGGAGGATCTTAACGAATTCGATAAAGCCCTGAAGGAACGGGGAGTCAGGGTGGTGGTGCCTATGCAGATCCAGAACGAGACCAAGGGTTTTATTTTCCTTAGTGAAAAAATCAACAAGCAACAATACAGCACCAGCGATCTGGAGTTTCTACAGACCCTGGGTAACGTGGCCATCATATCTCTGGAGAATGCCCGGCTGTTCCAGGAGACCCTGGAAAAACAGAGACTGGAAGAAGAAATGAACCTGGCCCGTAAAATCCAGAACCGGTTGTTTCCCAAATCCATGCCCGAGCTGGAGTTGATTAAAATTCATGGCACCAATGTCCCCAGTAAACAGGTGGGCGGCGATTACTATGACGTGATCCGCATAGATGACCAGGTATATGGACTGACCATAGCAGACGTTTCCGGGAAAGGAATGCCTGCTTCATTGTTAATGTCAAATTTACAGGCCAGCCTGCATTCACTGATCCGCGAAAATTATCCCCTGGACAAACTGGTATCACGAATCAACAACCTCATTTATAATAATACCGATCCTGAAAAATATATAACATTTTTTTACGGTCAATTAAATGTTCAAACCCTTAATTTTCAATTTGTAAACGCCGGTCATAATCCGCCATTTCTGATCCATAAAGACAGATCCATCCGCGAATTGCATGAGGGCGGGATCATCCTGGGCATGCTGCCGGAAATGCCTTATGAAATCGGCAACTGCACCCTGAGCAGCGGCGATACCCTGCTGATGTATACCGATGGAGTGAGTGAAGCCATGAATGTCAATGATCAGGAATTCGGTGAGGCCCGCTTAAAAGATTTTTTAATCAATCAATGTGCTGCTCTCAATGTCCGGCAGATCAATGAAAATATTATCGGCGAATTAAAAAAATATACCGCCGGCGCCCAGCAAAGCGATGATATCACCCTGCTCTCCCTGCAAATCCTCAGTTAGAATCCGCCACTTATTTATATTTTTCGATACACCTTTCAGGTATTCCGGCTTGAATTTATTCTGTAACCTCAATATATTTAAAATTCAGCGGAGTCATCCTTGATACGTCCTTACTTAGAAAAATTTTTTCAGTTTGGTATCTATTTATCCATTTATTTGCTGGTAGCAGATATCCTGCATATACCCGGATTTCTGGCAGTGGCGGTTATTATTGTTATTTTTCTTATTTTGCAATCACGGATACAACCGCCGGTCCGCTCTCTGATCAGCCGCAGGTTTTATCCACATATAACCACTATTGAAAATACTTTGCAGGAATTTAATTTTCAGCTCAATCAAATTGTGGACCACCAGGAGTTACTGAATAAGTACCAGAGCGTGTTTGAGAGGATTTTAGCACACGGTCCCTGGATCCTTTACATAAATAATGAAAATCGCTTTCAGCGATACCGGTCTTATCCCGAAACTCTTGCCGAGCTGCTTCCTCCGCTACTGGAGATAAAAACGGATAGTGACCAGCGACTGCTGCAGTCAGCCGAAGGTCTGCTGATTCAATCCCCCCAGGTTTCACTGTTTAAAAAGGAAAATCTGGATACAGTTTTGTGCATCCCGGGTAAGAACCGCAAGGTCGCCCTGGTTTTCAGCAAGGCCCGTAATTTTGATTTTATTACTAAAAAATCAACAGCAGCCCTGGCCGGGAGAGTAATCACGAAGTCCGGTCAGATACTGGAAAATACGCTATTGTACCTGGATGTTTTTCAGAAAAATCTGCAGATCAATAAACTTTTCGAAGTGAGCCAACAAATTTTATCCTCCCTGAATACGGAAAAAATCCTGAATTTTTTGTTACAGGCCTTATCAGAGGTTGTATCCTTTGATGCCGGGGTCATTTTTCTGTTTGATCCTGATTCCAGGAATCTGCTCCGCAAGGTCAGCAAGGGCTACGACCAGGATGTCGATTTAACGCTTAAGGTCGGGCAGGGTGCCTGCGGCTGGGTGGCCCAGCATAAACAAATATCATTATTAGAAGATGTCAAAAAATCAGCTCAATACTATCCGGTCCGCCAGGAGACACTCTCCCAGGTCGCTTTACCGTTGCTCTTTCAGAATGAATTAATCGGTGTCTTATGCCTGGAGAGCAATCAACTGGGTTATTTTACCAGCCGCTCCCTGGAACTATTGAATATTTTTGCCATGCAGGCTGCCAGTGCCCTGAACAATGCCAAACAGTTTGAAATCTTTCTGACCAAACAGTCCCTCGAGCATGAATTACTGAAAGCCGGCAAAGTCCAGAAAGTCCTGCTGCCCAGTCATCCGCCCTCTTTTAACAATTTGAATATCTCTTTTGCCCACCTGGCCAGTAAAATGGTCAGCGGTGATCTGTTTGATCTGGTGCCCATGGATGACCAGATGCTCGGCGTTATTATTGGCGATGTATCCGGCAAAGGTGCCCATGCCGCGATCATGATGTCCTTGATACTGGCCGGATTCCGGGCATTCAAGAAATCGGCCCTGACCGTCTGCGAGATAGTTGCACGTCTGAATAATTTGCTGGAAGAAAGTGTAAGCGAAGGTAATTATGCCACCCTGGTATACCTGATCCTGTCAACCCGGGAAAATAAAATGATCTATACCAATGCCGGACATAATCCCCCGATCCTGTTGCATGCGGATGGTTCGACGGAAAAATTAATGGGCGGCGGTATAATAATAGGTTATCTGCCGAATCAAATTTATACTCAAATCACCAAATCTTTTCAAAAAGGGGACATATTATTCTGCTATACCGATGGATTGACCGAAGCAATTAATCTTGATGGTATTGAATTCGGAGAAGAAAGATTATTGCAGATTCTTAAAAAAAACGGGCATTTGAACAGTTATCAATTGAAGAACCTGATTCTGGAAGAAGTTCACAACTTTACCCGGATGCAAGAATTCAATGATGATTTGACCATTGTGATTGTGAAGTATACATAAAAAGAAGAACTAGTCACCTGATGTTAAGCACTGAGTCCCTTTGTACCAATACCAGTGCCTTATCATTTTACGCCTAATACCACCCCTTAATGGGTTATTTCTTTGTCCCTTTGTCCCTTAATTAAACTGATCGACTTCCTGCTATTTTCATTTCCGGACTTGATTTGGACTAAAATTATCCGATAATAAATATGAATAAGTATATATATTTGTGACTTTTACAATGGAAAATGAACACAAAAAACTGCTGTACATCGAAGACGATCCGGAATCACGCGAGATGATGGCCGATATCCTGCGTATCCATGGCTATACTTTTCTCTCTGCCTCCAGGGGTCTGGAAGGAATTCGCCTGGCCACTGCTGAAAAACCTGATCTGATCATCATGGATATTAATCTGCCGGATATGAACGGTTATGAAGTCACAACTTTATTAAAATCCATAAAAAATCTGCAGCACACCCCGATTATTGCCCTTTCTGTTGATGCGGAAGCCCAGGCCAAAGAACGCACACTGGCGGCAGGATGCGACGGCTTTATTTCCAAGCCGATCAATGTCAGTGAATTTATCAAACTTATAAATGAGTATTTGCACGGCCGTAAAGAATTGGTGGCTCAGGATGTCGAGAAAAAAATCCTGACCGAATATAATGTACGGCTGGTCGAAAAGTTAAGGGCCAAGATTGAAGAACTGGAGAAATTAAATCAAAATCTGAAGATAATTAACGAACAATTCAAACGCTCGGAAGAGCAACTCACTGTTTATAACAGCCGCCTGTTCACCATGAACAACCTGGCCAACAGTTTACGCGTACAGGCGTCGCCGTTACAGATGCTGGATCTGCTTCCGGAAATGCTGGTGGATGGATTTGACCTGGATCGCGCTATTCTATTTGAATATCATCCTGAAACCGAAGAAATGAAACCGATCACCTGGACTGGATTCAGCGAGCAGCAATGGTCGAATCATACCTTGCATCTGGAGCATTCCTTTTATACCGATCTTGAAGCGGAATCGAAAATCCTGTGGATAAAGAACCAATCTGAAATTCTGAATCACTCCTTGAATCAGACAGCCAGAATTCTCGATTCGCAGGCCTTTATAATCGGTTGTTTATCGGGTTTCGACCAACGGCGTGAAGCAGCTGTCAAAAAAGAACCGGGAACGCTGGAAGCTGAAAAAGAAACTGATCATGATTTCCCGGACAAACTCCTGATCCTGCTTGACCGCCGGGCGCCTGACAATCCCTTAGCTACATATGAAATCCGTGTCTTAAAATCATTTTTACAGACCGCCGGTATCATTTATGAAAATATGGTCCTGTATCATCGTTCTTTAAAATTATTACACATCAAAGAACAACAGGCTATTACCGATCCGCTTACCGAAGTATTTAACTACCGCTATTTTCAATCCCAGATCGAACGGGAACTTTTGCGCGGCTCGCGGCATCATAAGATTTTTTCTATCGCCATGATCGATATCGATAATTTCAAGCAATTCAATGACAGCCAGGGGCACCGCAACGGTGATCAGGCCTTAAAAATAATTGCTCAGAAATTGAAGGATAATATCCGTAAATCTGATATCCTCAGCCGGTATGGCGGTGATGAATTTGTATTAATTTTACCCGAATTGAGTAAAATTCAAGCCGGGTCTCTGGCTCAAAAATTAGTAAAGCTGATTAAAAGCACCAAACTCCCCACTAAAAAAGAGACTGCCAGGATTGAATTAACTATCAGTCTTGGTATTGCCAGTTTTCCTGAAGACGGCAAAAATGAGGATACCTTGCTTAAAAAAGCAGACGAAGCGCTATATCATGCTAAAGAGAGCGGCAGAAATCAAGTTTGTCTGGTTTGACAAACCATTTCAAATAAATCCATTTAATTCCGGTCGAAGGTCTTCTCGTTATAAACAGGATCGATATTGTTTTTGATAGTGTCGATTGTCCTGGTCATTAGTTCATCCCTGTTCAGATAAGTATAATTACGGGTTTCGATCGGTTTGCCAATAACCATTTTAATTGGACCCGGTTTGGCCCGCGAACTATGCTTGGGCAGCACGAAACGACTTCCCGAAATCGAAATAGGGACTATCGGAATTTTCCCCTTGATCGCAATAATAAATCCGCCTTTTTTGAATACCCCCAGGTTTCCGTCCGGACTGCGGGTTCCCTCCGGAAATACTACCACAGAAATTTTATTCCGGTGCATAACTTCCAGGGCCTGGTTCATCGTTTTGACCGATTCTTCATGATTGGCACGGTCAATCTTGATCATGCCGACGGCACTAAGGGCCCAGCCGAATACCGGTATCTTGAATAATTCTTTTTTGGTCAGAAAACGCATCATCATGGGGATGGCGCTGAATACAGTCAGCACATCAAAATGGCTTTGGTGATTGCCGATAAAAACATATTGCTGTTTAAGGTCGATATTCTGCAGACCTTCGACAATGAGTCTGGCTCCGGCGACCCACAATATGCTGCGGGCCCAGATCAAGCCCAGATAATAGACCGCCCGTGAATAAGGATTAAACGCACCGGCCAGCACCGCGCCCAATCCGCTGATCAACGTCATAATTACCACCGTGATCATACCGAAGAATGTGCGGATCATTTGTATTCCCTTTTTATTACCGCCAGCCCATCCAGATAAGGTCTCAGCACCGGCGGAACTACTATGGTGCCCTCATCCGTCTGATTGATCTCCAGCAGTGATACCATCAGACGGGAGGTGGCCAGTCCTGAACCGTTGAGTGTATGCACGAATTCCAGTGATTTATTCTGTTCGCGGCGAAAACGAATATTGGCACGCCGGGCCTGGAAATCTTCGAAATTGCTGACACTGGATGCTTCCAGCCATTTTTGTTCAGCCGGAGACCACGTTTCAATATCGTAGCATTTGGCCGCGGCAAAACTGAGATCCCCGGAACAAAGCAGCAGTACCCGGTAAGGAATCTCCAGCAACTGTAAAATCCGGGTGGCCTCAACCAGCAACTTTTCGTGGGCTGTATATGAATTTTCAGGTAGAGTAAAATTCACCAACTCCACTTTATTGAACTGGTGAACCCGTAAGAAACCTTTTGTTTCTTTTCCGTATGAACCGGCTTCGCGGCGAAAACAGGCGGTATAAGCAACATATTTCAAAGGCAGTTTCTCAACGGGAACAGTTTCATTGCGGTGCAGATTGGTCAGTGGTACCTCGGCGGTGGGAATCAGGAACAGGTCATCTTTCTCGGCACAGTACATATCATCTTCCAGTTTAGGCAATTGACCGGTGCCATACATGCTGTCACGATTCACCAGGAAAGGAGGAAATATTTCGGTATAGCCATGGTCTTTGATATGAATATCCAGCATGAAATTGATCAGAGCCCGCTCCAACCGGGCGCCCGGACCTTTATATACCGGAAACCCGCTGCCGCTGATTTTACTGCCCCGCTTAAAATCGAGTATATCCAGGTCTTCGCCCAGAGCCAGATGGTCTTTGACTTTGAAATCGAATTTGGGTATGACGCCCCATGATTTAATTTCCACATTGGCAGCTGGATCTTTGCCGGGCGGCACCGATGAATGCGGCATATTGGGAATGCGATCCAGTGCTTTTTTAATAGTTCCTTCGACTTCAGCGACTTGATCATCCAGAGTCCTGATACGATCCGAAATCAAGCGGGTCTTTTCGATTAATTCAGCCGCATCTTTCTTTTGTTTCTTCAATTCTGCCACCAGCCGGCTGTTCTCGTTCCGTTCTTTCTTCAGATTTTCGACTTCAAAAATCCAGTTGCGGCGCTGTTTATCCAGATCTAACAGAGCATCCACATCACCGTTTTCATTTTTTAGACGGATACCCTCTTTTACCTTGTCCGGGTTTTCCCGGATGAATTTCAAATCCAACATATTTTTTCCCGTTTGAATATTTTGTATTGCACATACAATTATGACAAAATGAATTTACACAAATGCACATGTTTGATCAAATTTGGCCGGTTTTATTTGGGATTGTAGGGGCGAGGTAACCTCGCCCCTACAATCCTCGCCCTGCAATTACAATGATTTACCTATTAAAATATTCTTCCCGGCAAGATAGATTCTATAATTCATTTTCCATTTTCTCAGAATTGACATGGTACTAATTATGCTCTTAAATGAAAGTGTCTTTGCATCCGCATCGAAAATCAGATCATGGCTGCCGGCCGGAGGAATAAATTCTTCGATCTTCTGCACGTTGCCCAAAACCGGAATATCCGAAACTGAACCATCCGGTGGTCCGACGGATATTATACCGCTGATCTGATACCCCGATAATTTAAACAGCGCCCGTGAATCCTGCAGACCTTTTAATGATCCCATCCAGATCATTTTCTTCTCTGCTGGCCTGAACTTATCTAAACCGTGCCGGATAAACTCAAAAATATTTTTGATGTTATTTTTCAGAAACACCAGCACACTGCGCAGAATTACACCCAGCAGGACGATTCCATGCATCAGAAAACTGAAGTGATAATGAAAATGCCTTCGGTAAAACAAGAATAACGAGCGGCTGAAATTCCAACTGTAACCGAAAGCATTTTTATTTGTACTTTCCCCTTTGTAATGTAAAATAGCCGTTCCGGCATAATAATAAACTTTCCAGGCGGTCTGATTTATCCGGTAGCAATAATCCAGGTCCTCGCCATACATGAAATATTTCTCGTCCAGTAATCCGGCCCCCGGGCCGGCCTGTTCGATAACTTGCCGGCGCAGAAACATGAATGAACCGGAAATTGCATCGACAGGATAGGTTTTATCCGGATCCAGATAAGTCAGGTTGTACCTGCCGAATATCTTGCTTTTGGGAAACAGCCGGTTAAATCCCAACTGTTTCCACAGAGCGGTCATGGGTGATGGTACGCTATGCCTGGAATCAACAGAAAAACTGCCGTCGGCATTCAGGATCTTACACCCGGCAACTCCGGCAGCAGGTGTCCGGTTCATAAATTCGAGGAGAAGTTCAAAGACATCCTCGGGCACCATGGTATCCGGATTGAGCAGCAGGACAAAATCCCCCCGGGCCCGGCGCAGGCCGATATTATTGGCCGCGGCAAAACCTGCATTGCGGGGATTTTGAATTATGGTAGTCTGCGGATAATATTGACTTATCTGTCCGACCGATCCATCGCTTGAAGCGTTATCAACAACGATAACTTCCGCTGTAAAATTTTTGACTGCACGAAAAACCGATTCAAGGGTCAATAAAATGTACTCATGGGCATTATAATTGACAATTATTACCGAAATCTGCAGCCGCTTGTCCATGGATCACTTTCCAAAGATAAAAGACAGAAAAGACCGTAATAAGATCCGGAAATCAAAACTCAGGGACATATTTTCCAGGTAAAAAAGATCCTGTTTGAATTCTTCTTTTTGATGCTTGAATGAGGTCAAATCACGTACCTTCATCTGGCCCCAGCCGGTCAGACCCGGACGAACCATAAAGCGGCGATTATAAAATTTTATCCGCGAGCGCAATTCTTCGACATTTGTTCTCGACTCCGGTCTGGGTCCGACCAGTGATATCGAACCGAGGATCAAATTTAATAATTGTGGAATTTTATACAGCCGGGTTCGCCCTAAAAAGGATTCAAATTTTTCCTGTCCTGCCCCGGAATTGAACATCAATAATCCGAATAATTTACCCTGCCGGCCGACCCGGTCTTCCACCCGCAGGTAAGGATAAATGCCTTTGATAACCTGCAGAAAGATGACCAGCAAAAAGAAGGGGATACATACTGCAAATAAAATCAGACCGGCTATAATATCGATCAGGCGTTTGACCAACCATTGCCAGGATTTCATCTGATCAGGAAAGATCCGGATTAAAGGATGTCCCAGGATCTCTTCTGTCTTGTGTCCTGAAATGACATCGTACATCTCCGGGATCAGTTTGAAAGACACACCCATATTTTCACCATAAGAAACAATGTTCAGGATTTCATCCCGGGAGCGTTCACTGATGGCAATGATCACTTCTTCCACACCATTGTCACGGATGGCCCTGGGTAACTGCTCGTAAACTCCCAGATAAGTCAGATTACCTAAGGCGGTTTTTGGCTCGGGTGTATCGATAACGCCGACCAGATCATATAATAAATGAGGATTACCCCTGATCTCCTTTAATATTTTGCGTGCCTTTTCTCCTGTTCCGACTAAAATTGTCTTATGGGGTGCATATTCCAGAACAGCAAATTTTTTTTCAAAATAGATCACCAGCAGGCGGCCGGTATTTACCAGCAGCAGTAATAACAGCGCATAAAAGATCAGGGTCAGCCGGCTGCTGGAAAACAAACGGCTGGGATCAAGCGTGATCAGAAACAGCAAAGCCGCTCCGAATATGATTACCCGGCTGGTGCGCAGCAACTGGTCAAAACGGGAAATATCCCAGCGCATTTGGTACAAATCGTTCATGTAGAACAGAAAAATAAAATAGGTGGCCAGAATCAACCACACACCGGATGTTATGTATAGTTGTAGCGAAACGGTTCCCGTTTCGGTAAAAACACCCGTCTGAAACCGGAACCAGTAGGTCAGCACTAAGGTGATATTAATGGTCAGAAAATCAGCCAGTATCAGTACAAATTTATGCCAGAAACGGCGCATGGACAGCGGCGCCATCTCTTTCTTGACCTGGATTATGGTCTGGTCACCAAGGTAAGTCTTGATTTTTTCTGCTTCCAGATAACCCAGGCGAAACAGGCTGGTCAGAGACTATCAGTGTAATCACTGCCAGCAGGATGATTCCGTAGACGCGCAGGTCCGTGGAAATCAGGTAAGCGGATAATCCAAACAACAAACTGAAAATATATATGGTATGCACAGCCTGCCGGTGCGATAAGCCCAGGAAAAGCAGGCGATGATGGATATGATCCTTATCGGCAATGAAGGGATGCTGGCCGCGATTCAATCGCCGGAAAAAAGCGACGGTGGAATCACCCAGCGGGACAGACAAAGCAACTATAGGTATCAACAGGGATACATTACCTGCCGATTTCTGCAATCCTTCCAGGGAAATAGTGGCGATCAGAAATCCCAGAAATAACGAGCCGGTATCCCCCATAAAAATCCGGGCCGGATGATAATTATATTTCAGGAAACCGAGTATCCCGCCCAATAGTGCCAGGCATAATGCAAAAGTCATCCAATCCGTCTGATTGAAAGCCAGGATGGAGAAGGTAGCCAGAACCAGCAGGGAAACCCCCCCGGCCAGACCATCCAGACCATCCAGCAAATTTATGGAATTTGTTACCAGCAGCAGCCAGAAATAGGTTAGCGGAATTGAAAATATACCCAGGTCGAGCGGTGCACCGAATGGATTGACGAGTACAGTCATTTTGCAACCGAATAGAATCACCACAGTTGCGGCCAGGATCTGGGCGATAAATTTGCGGTTGGCGCTCAGCCGGTAAATATCATCAATGATACCGGTGAGCAGCATGATCAGGGCACCCAGGGTTATTCCGATATATTTAATCGAGAACATCTGCCAGTAATAATCTTTCCACAACAGGGAAACCAGGATACCGGCCACCGTTCCCAGAAAAATTCCCAGTCCGCCCAGAGTCGGGACAAATCCCACATGGATCTTCCGTGTATCGGGGAGCGAACCGATTTTAAAACGGGTAGCAATGGTTATTACTAACCGGGTCACCAGTAAGGAACAGATCATTGATGCGGAGAAAATGAAAATGCTTTCCATGATTAATATTTTATTGATCGGTATTAATATATAAGGATAAAGGCTAAAGGGTAAAGGATAAAGGAAAGACAATAAGGTACTTAGTTTTCATTCTACCCTTTACCCTCCAAGACAATCTCTACTATATCCTTGTAAAATTCTATCCAAACTGTCATTCCGACAAGACCCGATTTACCGGGACGAGGAGGAATCTTTGGGTGCACAAACTATAAATCTACCGCACCGTCATTCCTGCATTTCATATTGCAGGCTTGCCCGCATTAGGGCAGGAATCTGATTCCTTCGCCGCGACACAAGTCGCGGCTACTGGCATTTCGTTATAATACTCTTCCGCAATCTAAAGATTGCGGCTACCGTTAATCGGCGCTGGGAAGCGCCTCCTACTTAATAACTCCTAAATATCGTTTTCCCTTTGTCCCTTTGTCTCTTTGTCCCTCTGTCCCTCATTTACCTCACCGCCTCCACAATCCTCTGCTTCAACTGATCCAGCGATATCCCATTATTGAGTGCTACATTAAAACTTTCCATCAGTTTATCGATTTCCTGGCGGTTATAGCGATTTGACACGATAGCCACATAGATCCGTTCATGGGTGGTCTTGGTTGTTCCCTCTTCGGCGGTCAGGATCTCTTCGAATATTTTTTCACCGGGACGAATACCGGTATAAGTGATTTCAATATCCTGTCCCGGAGTAAGGCCATGCAGTTTGATCAGTTCTTCGGCCATTTTGGTGATATGAATCGGCTCGCCCATATCCAGGATCATCACTTCGCCCCCCTGTCCCAGTACGCTGGCCTGCAGTACCAGCGTTACCGCCTCCGGGATGGTCATAAAATAACGCTGCATATCGGGATGGGTTACCGTTACCGGCCCCCCTTTGCGGATCTGTTCCAGGAAAACCGGGATCACGCTGCCGCGCGAACCGAATACGTTGCCGAAACGCACCGATATATAGCGGGTCTTGCTGGTCTCGTTGAAAGCCTGGGCGATATATTCCCCGATCCGCTTGGTCATACCCATCACGCTGCGCGGATTGACCGCTTTATCCGTGGAAATATTGATAAATTTCTGGACACCGAATTTATCCGCTGCAGCGCAGAGATGATAGGTTCCGAACAGATTTACTTTGATTGCTTCATCCGGATTGGATTCCATCAATGGTACATGTTTATATGCTGCGGTCGAGAATACGATCTCCGGTCTATATTTTTCGAAAACTGTGAAAACTTTATTTTTATCTTTTACATCACCGACAACTGATGTAGATGACCCGGTCGATCAACTTCAGGAAATCGCTCGTCCAGTTGTTTTTCCAGATTGAAAATCTCAGTCTCATCTATTTCGAAAATAATTACCCTGGCAGGATTAAATATCATAACCTGGCGCACGATTTCGGATCCGATCGAACCGGCCGCACCGGTGATCAGGATGGTTTTTTGTTTCAGGAACTGGCCTATCTTCTCGGCTTCAACCTGGATTTCCTGCCGGTTGATCAACTCCTCCACGTGGATATCTTCCAGTTTTTTCACCGTGACTTCCGCATTGGTAATCGAGTACAACTTGGGAACGATTTTTATTTCCTTGATTCCCAGCTTGTTCGCCGTGGTATAGATATTTTTAATCTCTCGCAGGTTCAGCGAATGGTCAGCTATCAGCAAGGCCTTCACATCCATTTTCCTGGCTACAGTCTCCAGAACGCTGACATCGCCTAACACTGCTATATCATGAATATAGGTATTCCACTTGCGGCGATCCTCGTCCAGGAAGGCTACCGGCAAGTAATTTTCGAAATTCTCCCGGCGCAGGTCACGCATGATCATTTCGCCTGTGCTGTTGGCACCAATAATAATAGTTGTTTTACCCCGTTTGGTCCGTGCCGGTTTGAAGATCTCAATGAACAAGCGTTTAATGATACGCAGCGAGCCGGCCAGAATGAAGGAAATAAAATAATCGGAAATGATTACACTCTTGGGCAGCCAGTTAGGGACGTAACTAAAGCCGATGAAATAAACCAGAAAAATGATCGCTGCACTGATCGTATTAGCTTTGAGCAGGTTATATAATTCATTCAGCCCCACGTATTGCCAGGTGAACTGGTATAAATGCAGTTTGAAATAGACCAGGAATTTAACGACCAGGAATAACGGAATAGCGTTGAGTACGAAATCATACGGGAAGGGGTGGCTTTGCAGTTTTAGTCCGAATTTCAACGCATAGGAAAGATACAGGGAAATAATAAAAATAATTCCATCAGCGATAACAAAGAAGATGGTCCGTTTAAGCGGTGTAACACTTTGAAAAATTTTCTTAAGCACGTTCATCGGATGATACTCCCCAGCGTCCTGAAGTTGCGGCCTTTGCTGATACCGTTATCCTGCAAATATTTCTACAAGCCCTCACGATCTCGCACCCGAATGAAATAAAACTGCCAGGCCGGTCTGACCCACTCAGGGACCGCAGGCGTAATTACTTCTACTATATCTTTAAAATAATGATTATACAATTTGGCGTTATGGCGCCGTTTTGAATTCCATTCATCATAAATTTACAAAATCGAAAATTTTAACACTCTTTCCCAGTTGAACATCCGGAGCAATCGACACATATTTTATAATCTGATTTCCTTACCCCTGTTCTTAATCGATCCCTGGGCAGCTTCAAGAATCCTCACCACCATCTGTCCCGTTTCGCCGTCGGCCGGGGATGGTTTATTTTGATTTAGGCATTCAATGATATGATTAACTTCCACCACCAGAGCTTCCGTTGAATCCAGATGTGGAGAATACATATCACCCGTTCGATACTGTATTAACATATTGTACACCTGATCAGCATTTTGGATCACATCGATTCCCTTATCATACATCCTGACTTTTTCACTAGGTTGATTATCATCCCAGATGATCATTTTTTTACTGCCGGCAATCAAAGTCTGACGTATTTTCACCGGTGATAGCCAGTCTGGTATGAATGTGGGCAATGAGATTATTGGGATAATAAATAGTAAGATAAGCAACGTCTTCGAGTTCATTATTCAGATGAACCGAACCGGTGGCTACCACGCTTTCTGCCTTTTCCCCCAGTAAAAAATTCATAATAGATACATCATGAGGAGCCAGATCCCACAGGACATTCACATCATGCTGAAACATACCCAGGTTGACTCGTACTGAATCAAAATAGAACAGATCTCCCAGTTCCCCGTTTTGGATATATTCCTTAATTTTTCTCACGGCTCCGGTATAGATAAAGGTATGATCAACGAAAATACGCCTGCTTTGTTTTTGGGCCAGCTGGATCAACTCTTCCGCCTGTTTTGAAGTGGCCGTCATCGGTTTTTCGATCAAAACATGTTTTCCATTTTCCAACGCTGCTTTGGCGATATCGAAATGCGTATTGACCGGTGTACAGATGGCGACCAGATTAAGATCATTATCTTTGATGACTTCCTTAAAGTCACCGGTGGTCGATAAGGCAGGATACAGACTGGAAATATATTTCAGCCGATCCCTGTTCAGGTCACAGCAGATTTGTATGTCCGTATCAGGATTAGCCACAAAATTGCGGATCAGGTTAGGACCCCAGTAACCGACACCAATGACACCTACATTTATCATATTCTTATTTCTGATAGCGAGATTTATAATTATGTTTACTGAGTTAAACCTTATTTCACTTGCATATTTTTGATTTTCCGCATGCGTTCTTTCACGCTTTGGATAGTTACCCATCTTTTGCAAAAAGCAAAACGTACCTGCTTTCTGATTTTTTTCTGATTGGCATAAAAAGAAAATCCGGGAACCGTTGCCACACCTGTAACTTTCAATAATATTCTGCTGAAATCAAAATCGTCCTTGCTCTTCAGTAAGGGAATCAACTTCTGGACGTTGGTAATCATATAATAGGAACCTTTCGGTAAATAAGGAATAAAACCCGCATCACACAATACATTGTATAAAAAATCACGCCGTTCCAGATAATTCTTTTGTAATTGTAAATAGTAGCTGGCAGGAAAATGCAGTGCAACCGCAGCAGCATGCTGGAAAGGGGTCGGTGCACCTACGGTTAGAAAATCATGCACCTTCCTAATCCGTTTCGTAATTCTCTCCGCGGCGATAGCCCAGCCTACCCTCCATCCGGTTACAGAATATGTTTTAGAAATGGAGTTGATAGTAATGGTTCGATCCTCCATGCCCGGCAGGGAAGCGATAGAAATATGCTTTTCATTATCGTAAAGAATATGCTCATAAATCTCATCGGTAATGGCGTAAACATCCCACTGCCGGCATAATCCGGCGATATATCTGAGTTCAAGCGCTGAAAAAACCTTGCCGGTTGGATTATTAGGTGTATTAATGATAATCGCTTTGGTTTTTTTATTAAATGCTTTACGCAATTCGTCAAAGTCAAAATGCCAATCAGGTGTGTGAAGCGTCACGTATTTCGGCTTTGCACCGGACAGGATACCGTCAGGACCGTAATTCTCGTAAAATGGTTCAAAGATGATGATCTCGTCCCCCGGATTAATGATAGCTTTGAGTGTCGCAATCATTGCCTCCGTAGCGCCGCAGGTCACTGTTATATCGGTTTCAGGATTGCATTTTATCCGGTTATATCTCTGAGCTTTTTCACTGATAGCCTTTCTAAGTATTTCCTCCCCGAAGGTCACAGGATATTGATTGTACTCCTCATTGATCGCCTGAATAGCAGCTTTCTTTATTTTCTCCGGACTCTCAAAATCGGGGAAGCCCTGGGAAAGATTCAATCCCCCGGCGGCATCGCAGATCCTGGTCATTTCCCTGATTACCGATTCCGTGAATTTTTCCGTAATGTGTGAGAGTTCTTTCATTTGTTCATCCCGGTTTATAATTTTGACAATCCGTAAAATGAGCGTACCACTTTGATCACATAATCAACCTCCTCATCCGTGATTTCAATATTCATCGGCAGGGAGCATACTTCCCGGCTTAACGCTTCAGTTTCTGGAAAGCCACGATCAGTTAGTTTAAGCGCCTCATGCCGGTAATAAGGTTTGCGGAATTGCGTTAATACCTCTACACCATTTTTTTTCATATATTCTGAAAACTCATTACCCTGTTTGGACCTAAGTGTATAGTTTTGATAGACGTGATCGAATCCCGGTTTACTATAATGAGGAAGCAATAAATTCCGTATGTCACCTAACTCTTCTTTATACCTGTTGGCAATTTTTTTCCTTTTTTTTATCCATTCTGGTAAATATTTCAATTTTACATCAAGAAAGGCCGCCTGGAGATTATCCAACAAACAGGTAAAACCATGACCATGGTACTCACCTGTATCACGGTCTTCTCCATTATATCTCATTCGCCGGGCGAACAAAGCAACATCAGGATCGTTGGTTGTAATAGCGCCGCCATCACCATACCCACCTAAAATTTTAAATGGATAAAAACTCCAGCATCCGGTTAAGCCCCACGAACCGGCTGCTTTACCATTTATATTTGAACCTAAACTCTGACAGGCATCTTCGATAACTATCAGATTATACTTTTTAGTAATTTCCATGATCCGGGGCATATCGGCCATGTAGCCACTCAAATGTACCGGGATTATTCCTTTTGTCTTTTTGGTGATAACCGGTTCGATCAGGTTTACGTCAATATTAAAATCTTTAGTCACATCAACTAAAACTGGTGTTGCACCAACGTTTACTACACCCGAACAGGTGGCTACAAATGTGTGCGCAGGAACTATGACCTCATCACCGGGACCTACACCCGCAGCCTGCAGAGAAATATGCAAGGCATCATAACCGCTGTTCAAGCCTACGGCATACTTGGTACCAACGTATTTTGCCAGATTGTTTTCAAAACTTTTCAAATGATCACGGTCGATCAATGCACCTTTGGTCATTACGTCGAAATAAGCTGCATCGAGTTCATTCTTCAATAATTGGTACACACGTGAAGGTGCAACAAAGGGTACTTTCATCCTGGTCATACCTGGTACTCCGTAGATTACAATTGCATTAATTCTTTTACTACCCTGATTATATCACTGCTGGTATTGAAATAAACCTTTTCCAATGACCTGCTAGCCGGCGCCGGGATATCCGGAAGTGCGATCCTTTTAACCGGCTTTTTCAGATAAGTATATCCTTCTTCCATCACTGACGCAGCGATTTCCGCTCCTATCCCAAACGATTTCCATCCGCAATCGACCACTACCAATTTACCCGTTTTTTTCACAGATTCTAAGATGAGACCGCGATCAAAAGGCTTAATGCTCCTCAGATCGATAACCTCAACATCAATATTTTCCCTGGATAATTCCTCAGCTGCCTTGATTGATTCTAACATCATATAAGAAGCCGATACCAGGGTTACATCTGAACCTGTTCTTCTGACTACCCCTTTGCCGATCTCTATTTCATATAAGTCTGAAGGGACATCTGATCCGATGTTGTACAACCAGCGATCATCAATAAATACCACCGGATTTTTATCATTAATCGCAGCAACCATCAAACCTTTAGCATCATAAGGTGTGGAAGGCATGACCACTTTTAAACCAGGGATATGGGCAAATAAGGCATGCAGGGCTTGCGAATGCTGCGCTGCCTGCTCGCCACCGCGATTGATAATTCCCCAGATCACTACCGGCACATTTACTTTCCCGCCATTCATGTACGACCAGTTGGCCGCCTGATTAATGATAGGATCGAAGGCATACAGCATAAAATCCATCCGCGGATGAATGACAATCGGTTTCATACCGCTGATTGCCGCGCCGACTGCAGCGCCGGTCATGGCATTCTCCGAAACCGGAGTATCGATCACCCGGTCGCTGCCGAATTTTTCCAGCAAATCCATGCAGGTATTCCCGACATACCATGGACTTTTAACCCCCTGCCCGATGACAAAAACAGAACGATCCTTTTTCATCATCTGATATAAGGCTTCATTGATGGCCAGACTGTATTTTAAACTTCTATTTCGCGTAGACATAATGATTTAACTCTTCAGGTTTAGGGTAAGGACTCTGCCGGGCAAATTGGTGAGCCTGCTGAACTTCATTTTCAATTTCTGCCTTTATTAGTTTAGTTTCTGGAACAGTAAGGACACGGTTTCGGATTAAATAACGTTCAAATCTTTTTAGCGGATCCTTTTTCAGCCATTTTTCAATTTCCTTTTTCGGGCGGATATCGGTATGTGATCCCTGTATATTGTCATCAGGTCCCACATGTCCTCTCTGGCGATAAGTTAAAAATTCAATAAAAACAGGGCCCTTCGATCGCCTGCACAGATCAACCGACTTTTTGGCAAGCTCATATATGGCCAGGACATCATTGCCATCGATGGTATAACTTACAATTCCAAAAGGTTTGGCAACATCCGAAATTTTTTTATCAACCCGTATTTCGTGAATCGGCAGATGCGTGGAATACAAATTGTTCTCACAGGCAAAAATGATCGGCAGGTTTTTCAGGGCGGCAAAGTTCAGCGATTCATATAACACACCCTCTCCTGTAGCTCCGTCACCGAAATAACTGACCACCACCCTTTTATCTTTTCTGATCCGGCTGGCCAGGGCCGCCCCCACTGCCAGCGCTATGGTGCCGGCAACAATTGGCGCCGAGCCTAATAATCCGTTGTCCGGATCGATCAGATGCATTGATCCCCCCCGGCCGTGCGAACAGCCCCCTTCCTTGCAGAACACTTCCGCGACCAGTTCATTCATGTTCCCGCCCTTGGCCAGGTAATGTCCATGGGAACGATGTCCCCCAAAGATATAGTCCGTCTTTTTCAACGCGGCACTGATGCCGGTCGCAATAGCTTCTTCGCCCGAGTAGAGATGGACCGGACAGTGTATTTCTTTGGTCAGAATCGGATCAATAAAACTTTCCTCGCAAATTCTGATACGCAGCATCGTCAAATATAACTTTTTCAGGAACTCTTTTGAATATTTCACCGAAAACCTTTCGAATTCTGTGGTATATTAAAATATATTCGTCAAAACATTATTTTTAAAGTTGCCCAGATGATTTTAAGGTCGGCCCAGAATGATCTTTCCCGCACATATTTCATCTGCAACCTGATTTTTTCCGGCCGGATTATTTCCAGATAAGTCTTATCCGGATCGTTGCTGCCCTGTAAAATTTTGCCTTCATCCGGATTCCAGATGGAGGCCCAGTCGGTTATACCGGGCCGTACACTTAAAATTATCTTCTCTTCCTGGCTGTACATATCTACATACTCTTTAACTTCTGGTCTGGGGCCTACTATGCTCATTTCGCCGCAGAGTACATTGAATAACTGCGGCAATTCATCCAGTTTAAATTTCCGCAGAAACCTGCCGACAGCGGTGATACGCGGATCATTATCCGGTGTGCTGGATCCGCCGATCTTATCGGCGTTGACTACCATAGTCCGGAACTTGAACATGCGGAATATTTCACCATGCAGACCGATACGTTGGGCTTTATAAAGAACCGGACCCGGATCAAGAATCTTAATACAGATGGCAATAGTAATTAAGATGGGAGATAATAAAATAACAGCAATAGAACTTATTATTATATCCGCTAGTCGTTTCACTGACTGGCACTTTCTACAAAAGTATTAAATTTTTATCGGTTTACTGAGAATACCGACTGTTTTAAATGAGAATCTTTTAAATATCTTATATTTTAACAAATATTCATCAATTCTTTCGAATAAAGAAATTATTTTTTTTACTATTTTCTCCGGAGCGATTTTCAGCATAATAGCACAAAAGGGTGTCAATAATCCAAAATAATGCAGATCAAATTCGTTAAAATATTTACGGATTTGTTCCCAATCCTGGATTTTCATGATGTGTTCAGCAGCCCATCTGGTACGTTTTTGAAAAATTACATTAAAATACCGGTTTAAATTAAACAAAGGATTGTGACCTAACGTCTCAATAGCAATTAAAGTACCGTCATTTTTTAATATTCGGATTATCTCCGGCAAGGCTTTCTGCATATCGAGACTGGAAAAAGTACCATAATCGAGGATCAGATCAAACGTATTGTCAGAGAAACTGGTCTGTTCACAATCCATATTCAGATACGTTGCTTTGATATTGTTTCTTTCAGCCATAGATCTGGCTATCTTCAGCGATTTATCGGAAACATCGATGCCGGTAAGTTGCCATTGATCATTTATGAATTTTAAGGTTCTGATACCCGGGCCGCAACCGTAATCCAGTATGGTACCGGATATTTTATCCTGCATAACTTTATTGACCGCTTGGTCGAAATGAACATGGGCCAGTCTTAAAGTTTTATCGGCTGAGGATTTTAATAGTTCCGGATTGATATCTTCGGTACTGGCCATTCGACTGGCTTTGCGGTCATAGTGGCCTTGTTCGACTATTTTCTTGTCCATCAAATTAGCATATATGTATTAATCTGACCAATGAAGCGGCATGATTATTTATTTTAGCGGCCAGGCCCGGAAACGGCCGGCACCGGGCCACGGCTCACGTTTCTGCTGAACCGGTGAAGTTCTGGTCAATAAACGTAATAAACCATACAGAACACCGATCCCATGGAGAAAATGATATAAAAAGAAACAGGGTGGCAAGGTAATCACATGAAGAATATATTTATATCTGTGTGCCTGCTGCAGGGAAGAGCAAAAGGCCAGAATAAAATATAGAATCATGACCGTTAAAAATGTCCATTTGATCCAATCGTATAGCGGAGACAAAACCAGGCCGCCGATGACTCCCAGAGCAAAAACTCCTGTAATCATGTGCCTAAAGGCAAAAGTATAAGGTGCCAGGTACCACATATAGGCATTATAGGGCGCTTCAAATCTGATTTGTTTTTTCAGAAATTTTAAAAAACTGGTCTGGTTATAATAATACACCTGAATATCGGGATTCCGCCAGATCTTTCCACCGGATTTAATTATTCGTCGGTTGAATTCATAATCCTGGGCACGAACCAGACGCTCATCAAAAAAACCTATTTGTTCAAATAACTTTCTTTTATAAAAACCATACGGGACAGTATCCGCAGGTCCTTCGCCTGCTCCGGTTCGGAAGCCGGCATTTCCTACGCCGAAGGGATGGGTTGTAATCGCCTGGACCACAGCTGCCGAATAACTTTTATTACCAGGTTGGGTTAATAATATACCTCCCACGTTTTCTGCTTTAATTCTATAATAGGTTTCAAATATATTCATTAAATAATCAGGTGGATATTGTGAATGAGCATCTAATCTTAGGATAAATTCTCCATGAGCCTGCTTGGCACTAATATTTAGCGCAGTCGCTTGAATTTTACCCGGATTATCCAATAAATGTATCCGCAGATCTTTTTTACAATATTCGAGAATTATAGCACGGGTCTTGTCACTAGAATGGCCATCAATGAAAAATATTTCGCTGCTGACATCAGTGGGAAGATTGAAAGACTGCACACTCTGGATGCACTTTTCTATGTGCCTTTCTTCATTGCGACAGGGAATTAAGATAGATATAACCATATCAGATTTAAAGTCGAGCTACTCCATATTCTTTAATTTAAAATTGCATAAATTTATTATAAATTATATCTTAACACAATCAAAGAAAAATATATAGTAGGGCACATTCGACATATTAAAGTAACCGCTTTTGAACCTTTATCAGTGGAATGAGTGTCATCATGAGTTGCAAATTGTGTTCTTCACGAGATTATAAAATAATTGGTAACCCCAGAATAAATAATGATTTCCCGCGAATTAAATTAAGAGATTATAAAATAGTACAATGCTGCAAATGTAATTTCTATTATATCGAACCGGAGATTGATCTTACCGAAATAGAGTGGAAATCATTGTACAATTCCGAATATTTTTCAGGACGCGAATCCGAATGGATGCAAAATTTGCATGAACGGGAAAGGATTACCAGGCTGAATTTAATCGAGCGTCTGACCGTCGTACCAATTAAAAATTTTCTGGATTTCGGCTGTGGACAAGGATATGTTCTTAATGAGGCTTTACGCCGTGGCTGGAATAGTTTTGGTCTGGATGTTGCGGATAATCTTCTGCCTGAATTAAAAAAAGATATCGTTAAATTCTTTCATGGCAATCTCTTTGAGGCAAACTATCCGGATAATTACTTTGAAGCCATCTATATGGATTCGGTTTTAGAACATGTGGTAAATCCTAAAGAAACCTTAGTGGAACTGAAACGAATTTTAAAACCAAAAGGTACACTATTTCTAGTGGTACCGAATGAAGATTGCCTGCAGAACGATTTTCTCAAGATCGCTTATAAAATTGCTTTTAAGACAAAGTTGTATGGACGCATTAAACCGTTTGTCAGTCCTTATCATATTCAGGGATTTAACAAAAAATCACTTGGATCAGCGTTTAAGCTGGTTGGTCTGGAATTAATGCATTTAAGAACTTTTGGTGGGAAACATCAATATTTTCGGATGCACCCTTTTTTTTCTAGAGCGTATATAAAAGAATTATTGTTGTATCCATTGGGTTTAATCTCGGTTATATTAATAAAGCAAATTCAACTAGAAGCCCTGGTCATAAAATCCGAATAAAGTTATTACAGACGTTTAAATTTAAAAATAATCTATTTATGCTAAATTATCCGATCAATAAAATATCATAACCGGATTTGAGTTACCTGTAATATTATGCCATTACTCTACGACATTCATGTTTATCCTAATCCCATCATTCATGCGAGCAGAATCAAAAAATTCGTCCAAACCGTATCGAAAATTAACAATTATGAAATCTTAATCATAGGTACATACGAAAAACTACAAGCACCTATCGAATATATTTCTAATAATATTCGTATAAAAAGAATCAGATTATTTTCCGGTTTACCTACCTCTATTACATTGTTGAAAATATTTAAGGCAATCGAATTTAATTTGCAGGTTCTATTTTCCTGTCTTTTCAAGAATATCAGGATAATTAATATTCATACACTCTCAACCCTACCGGTTGGTATTATATTAAAGTTCATTAAAAAGGCAGGACTAATTTACAATATACACGAACTCGAAACTGAAAAACTCGGCTGGAAGGGATATCGTCAGATTCTTGCAAAATGTTTCGAAAGAATGGTCATCCCATTTGCCGATCAGGTTATCGTGGTGAGTTCAGGAATAGCTAAATGGTATGAAGATACCTATGGTATCAGGGTGACTACGGTACTGAATACGGTCTGTACTCAAAAACAAACCGGAGACTGGAATTCTATCCACAATCGGTTTCATTTACCATCCAATTCTACCATTTTTGTTTATGTGGGATCACTATCAGCAGGAAGGGGTATTGATTTATTGTTAGAAGTCTTTCAAACGAATAAATTCATTAAACCGAATTATTCTCTTTATTGGCTTTGGTGACTACCAGCACAAAATCAAAGAGGCTGCCAAATATTTCAAAAACATTTTTTTTCATCCAGCCGTGTCAGATAATAATATTTCCAGTTATATCTCTAAAGCACATTTTGGGTTAGACTCTCGATTGAAAATACCTGTCTAAGTTATTATTATTCCCTACCGACAAAAATATTTGACTATATTTCTGCCGGTCTTCCAATTATCTCTTCCAATATGCCGGAAATTAGTCGTCTGGTAAGAACACATGGGATTGGAATAGTGATTGATGATTTGACTGTTGAATGTATCCAGGAAGTAATTGAAAGTGTCGATAAAAATACTAGTTTAAAATATTCTGAAAAAGTAGTAAAAGTTCAATCATTCTATAACTGGGAAAACGAAGAAAAAAAAATACAACAGATTTATAGTTCTTTTACCTGATATTCAGATACCAAACAATACCATAAATGGATATGGATCCGTCGAATGATGCATGATAATACCCGTCTCATTACTATACTCAAATTTTTTAAGACACAACCCCAAATAAACCAATATAAGAATCTGCTGCAATATTTTGTAAGTCCTAAACGAGAAGTTTTAAAATATAAGCCATTGTATCTGTTTATGGCGATCACCGATCTTTGCCCTTTTAAGTGTCAAATGTGTCAGGGTCAATCGGATACCCTGAGCACCTTTTACGGGAGACATAAATCCTTGCCAGATATGTCTTTCGAAGTGTTTAAAAATATTGTCGATTATTATAAAGAAGCTGTAAATATATCTCTGGTTGGCTCGGGTGAACCATTATTAAATGCGGACTTTTTTAAAATGGTAAACTATGCCAAAACTGTACGACATACCAGAGTTACTTCTCTGTCCAATGGACTTTTTAATGAAAATAAAATGAGACTTTTGCTGAACAGTGGCCTGGATTCGATCTCAATCAGTATAAAAGGGTATAACCAGGAAGACTTTCAGCGATTGACGGGAGTTGACAAAACTATTTTTGAAGAGGTAATCCATAACACCAGGCAACTTGTAACCTTAAAGCGAAATGCTCAATCTCGACTGGACATTTTTGGATCATTTATTGTGGACAAGCAGAATTTTCAATATATAAACAATATGATTGAATTAACTCAAGATCTGGGAATGGATAAAGTAAAATTTGATACCTATCTACCCTATCCGTTCAGTGGTTTTACACTTGAAGAACGTTGTATCACCTCGCAGGATATAGAAATAGTCAATTTTTTAAAAAACATTAACTACAAGAAGTATTCAATTGATGTCCGGCCGCTCAGGATTCTGGATTTAGATAGACCGGGCCGGATGTGCCATTCCGCCTTTACGTCCATAAGGGTGGACAGCGATGGTAATGTGGGTGCCTGTAATGTAAAATTGTTAAATCTCGAAAATAATGGAAAATATTTTGATGATGAGGTTTGGAATAATGAGTACTTCAAAAACATGAGGCATATTTTTTTGAAGAACAATCCGAACATAATTTCTGAAGATTGCTTAACCTGTTATGAGTATTCAGGTGTAACCATTGTTTAATTTTAAATTTATCTAAAATAGATACACTTTCTGCATTTCGGCAGCGTGTCATAATTTTTCTTTTTCAATAATTCACGGATATAAGTCATGCGTGAATTATTCCAGATCTCATAAATCGAATTACTTCGTATATCTCCCAGATATTCACAATCGCTGAATTTGGTTTGCGGACCACAAACCGGAATTTTGCCATCGTACATTATGGACAATTCACGCCGAATACGTTTACATTTTTTATTGGGAATATTATTATTTGTTTCGGCCATCACTTTTTCCAATGGATTGAACACACAAAAATCAACCGCATCGGTACTCTTGTTCCATTCTTCTTGAATTTTTCCAATTTTTCATAACTCTCATCGGGAAAAACTACACGCTGAACGACAATTTTGGGGAAACTTCTTTTACGTTTTTGTCTGAATTGATAAAATTTCTCAATTTGATCACGCAATTCCTGATAATTACCCCCGACACGGATCTGTTCATAAGAAGGCGCGTCAAAACCATCTACAGAAATAACCAATACTGTTTTACACAATTCCAGCAGATCAATAAAAGATAAGCTTTCTAAAGACTGTACCGTTTGTAAACAAAAATGTCCTATTTTATTCTCAGAACTATATAACATCATTTCCCGAAATTTTGGATGCAGAACGGGTTCTCCCCAACCTCCGATTTTCAAAATTGTAGCAGGATGCCTACTCACCTCAAAGACTATATTTTTAAACAGATTAAAATCAAACTCTCCAGCGGGCCTATTTTGATTTACTACATAACGATGACAATGAGTACATTGAAAATTGCAGTAGTTATTGAATTCCACTGTGATTTTTGCTGGAAATTTTTCTGCCGGAAATATACGGCTCATTAAAATAGAAAAAGAGATATTTCTCTTTTAATGAATGTGCCTGAAAGAATTCAAACAATATTCTTGGTACATTATGATATACCGATCTTAGGTGCTCATCCTTTATACGTATCAACATTAATTATACCAATATGTTATAATTTGGGCTTTCTCTCTATTTTTTTAATACAAAAATACCCCGGCTCACTTTTAAATCGCTCTCATTATAATTCTGAATAAAATGATGATCTATCTCAATTTGAGAAAATTGATTATTTTCATGCGCATCCGGCAGCTGTTTCAAATCCTCTACAATTTGAAATCCCTGCATCTGAAATAGGCTCAAATAATCAACATGACGTAAACGGTTCTGGTGATGTATAGGCGGATTATACCTTTTCCAGATTTTTTCGGGATATTTTAGAAAATTATATATCGATATTTTCGAATCAAAAAACGACCAGTGATCACGATAATCGATACTGATAATGGCCACTCCGGCTTTCTTCATTAGATGATAACAGTGTTTGATAATCGCAGGGATATCCTCACGCGGAATATGTTCAAAAGTAGTTCTGGAATTAATAAGATCAACCGAATTTGATGGCAGAGCAATATCAAAAATCCGGATGGGTGCAATATAGTCAATCCGGAAGACTGTCTTCAGGATGTTCTGAATATTCCTGTTGTCCAGGCGAGGAATAGGATCGGGTACAGTATAGTCAGCAAGTGATTTGTATCTGGTAATTACATCGTCAATCAAGTAGGAACGGGCGATTCTGGCTACATCCGCTGTGACAATATATTTAAATCCCAATAAACTGAGCCCGATGGGATTTTGCAGATGAACTCCGGAACTGAACTCAAAACAAAGGCTTTCAGCGGGCGTAACTAATGAATATTTTTTATACCAATCATAAAAAGATTTCGTCGACTTGACTCTTTCGCTGAATCCATGCAGGGATAGTGGAAAATTATGTGTAACATACCGCTGCAGCAAGTAATTTATACTACTACCTCCGGGCACAATAGATAATGCATGTTGCAGCAAGCATTTGTAGATAAAATTCATGTTTCAATTATACTAGGTTGCGTTTAGTATACAATTTATCCTGTCCCGGTAAGCTTTTGAACAATACAAGGGGATAATATTTTTCTTCAAATTATTTCTAGTCGAATAAAAATAGGATCCCTCTTCATTCCAGATAGCTCTCAGATTTTTAGTCAGGGGGAAAATATAATCATAACTGCCGAAAATATATAGGTAACATTAAACCTTTCCTGCAACAGCATGGTGAAATACAAATAAAAACATCTTTTTAGCTGCGGATCCATTTCCGGTTGAATTGACTGTTTGCCCCATGAATGAAAATCAAAACGGACTGCTACTTTTAATTTACGGGCAAGATCATTAGTCTCGCTGACAGCCTGGTTCATCTCGGGATATTATTCTCAAGCAGATCAGCCGATCCAATATCCGGATTATCATATAAGATGCCCTCCTGGAATATGACCAGGTCAATGCCCAGATCACGGGCAAACCTGATCATTTTCTGCATTGACCATATTGTAGGCAAAAACAGCCATTACTACTTGTACAACGGGAAGAGAAATTTTTTTATCCTGTTTGATTCGATTTAACATTTCAATATTATTGACTATATTTGTTAAATTCCCCCCTTTGCGTATTTTAGCGTACAACTCAGGCGTAACGGCATCAATCGACACAATAATTCGCAGGCAATTTTTTGTAATTTTGCTGATAATTTCCTGGCTCAAAAAGTGTCCATTGGTAGTAATTGTGTACATCAGGTTCAAATCATTAAGCAGATCCAGAATATCATTGATTTGTTTATGCATTAAAGGTTCGCCACCATGCAACTGCACCAGAGTAATATATTTTGCATTTTCTTCCAGTAATTCTTTAAGTTTTTTAAAATCTATATCTACAGGATTTTTATAAAAATCAATACTTCTAAATGTTTTGGGACACATGATACAGGAAAAATTACAGCGGGAAGTTAGTTTTATAATTAATATCGGCGGCACTCTGCCCGATTTCGATTTTTTCCACAGCAGTGCCCAAAAAGAACTGACCAGAACAATTAACTTTTTAAGCGACAGCCTGTGGACTAAGAAACCGGCGAGATAGTTCTGCTTCATATAATTAAAGAATTCATCCATTGATTACATGTAATTCTTTGGGCGAACTGTACAACATACTTTCTTCCACTACCATAGTCAGAGCGCATTTTCCACCCAGGGTATATGCTTTTTTGCAATATCCGGGAATTATATTTTGCTTCAACAACTGTCGTGCTTGATAATAAACATCATTTGCTGAATTCCAGATATCGGAAATCTCCCGGTTATTGATATCTTCAAGATTATCATATGTGCCAAAACAATAGGTATGTTTTTCATTTTGTTGAATAAGCATAGTAAAATACAGATAAAAGCACCGGCGCAGTTTCCTTTTATGCATGCTTGTGTTATTGCCAGGTATAGTTTTCACTTCTTTTTATATTGTTTGAACCAGGGAAGATCAAATTCGACTTTAACATGATGCTGTTTGCCTGCTTCTCGGGTTCGTTTTATAGTTTCCTCGGTCAGGTGTAAATTCTCCATTAATAAATTTTTTCTTCCACACCATTGTTCCCATAAAAAACCCCTTCCTGGAAAATAAGGTTGGGAATCTGATGTTGCGCGCAAAATTCAACCATTCTGGGCATCTGTTTTGAATATTAATCGAATACCGTGACAACCTTAAGAACAGGATTACTGGATTTGTTCTTGAGTTTTATCTGATTTAACATCCCGATATTCTGACTTACTATACCCAAATACCTCCACCGCGTCGCATCTGACAGTAAAGATCATTTTCTACCGCATCTATCGATAGACATATCCTGACACAATTTTTTGTAATTTTTTGGCAAAGATTTCTGGTGTAAGCAAATACGCATTTGTGGTTATAGTATACTTCAGATTCAGGTTATCCAGTAATTCTATTATCTGGATGATTTTTTGATGATATAACTGTTTACCGCCAAATAGTTTTACCGATGAAATATATTTCGCATTTCTGGTTAACAATTTTTCCAGTTGACCATAGTCTATATCAACGGGATGGCTATAGTAGCTTAGGGTACTTGAACTTTTCGGGCACATGATACAGGAGTAATTACAACGGGAAGTAATCTTTATAATCAGTTCAGGAGGTACTCTACCTGAGGTGGGTCGTTTTAACATCATGGATATAAAAGATACGATAAGATTTACCAACCGATGAAAGGTAACGCCCTGCAGCATCAGGTATAAAACCAGAATTCTTCTCTTTATATAATCTATGAAAACATTCATAGTATTAATCTGAGTCGCTGAAAATGATATAAAATATTTTTTGTAAAAAAAATCTACGCTTCCTGAATATTTTACACTACAAATTCATTACCCAAACAACAATAGGTCGGGTAATCCCTATTTTGACATCTGGCAAGTGAGGTGAAATTATACTAGGCAAGAAATTAAGATAGCACTCTAACATAGTCAAGTTTTGTTTTTACAACCCATTAAGCAGAAAATACTGCCACTGTTGAATGATATTGAAAATAATTTATTCCATCTCCTTTATTAAAAACACGAATAGCAGTAGATCATACATCATAAAAAATCATATCTTTATTAACTATTGGTACCTTTAATCCAGATCTAGTATATTTATGTACAACAGAATCCATCGATAGCGATGCTATTGCTTAGCCGAGTTGTCTAAACGGGCAATTAAAAGACCGTTAACATGGTTTAACCAATAATGGTTATGAATAGTGTACCCGCATATTTTATATTAATTACTAACGGCCTATGAATTTGATATCCAGTTAACAATATATTTGATATTGAATTGATCATATTGATACTATATGAAACCAATACAAATTGAAAATATAATCACATAAGTTTGAACCGGAAAAATATAGTTAAAATTTAATCCCTTCTGGGGAATATATAACTTCTGAGGAACACCTTTGGCTAAAAGAAGATTAAAAAAATTGATTAAGCGTATCACACGCCTTCCGATTAATTGGAACTTAATGACAGATTGGGGCTAACAAACTACGTCATCTGATCTTACGATTACAAAATAGCACAATCGTTTCTTATCCCTCATCCCTGATGATTGATACTGACAAGTTATTGTAACCTGAATTGTATTACCTGTCCCCGACAATAACTTCCGGAAAACAAATGGATCGAGGTTCGATGAATTTTAATCAATATAAAATAATTATCGATGAAGCCAGTCCATATTTAGACACTGTTATCTTTACAGGAATGGGTGAGACCTTACTATACAAAGATTTAATCAAAGCGATTGACTATATACATCAAAAAAAGAATGGGATTATTATTTCGATTATTACTAACGCTATTTCAAACAACTTTCAAGAACAAGTTATTCAATTAATTAACAAAGTAGATACCATACAAATTTCTATAGACGGATTAGATGAAACGTATGAAAAAGTCAGAATTAACGGTAAATTTAATACATTTCATCAGAACGTCCGAACAATTTGGTAAAATTGGCTCAAGGTACACGTACGGATATAATGTTGAATATGGTAGTAGTTAAAGAAAATTATTTTCAAATTGCTGATGTCATACGTTTTGCCCATCAGGAAGGGATACATTACATTAATGCCACACCCATAAATTTGGTCGCAATTCCGGATATAAAATCAAGTGATTTAAAACTATATAATTCATCGGGATTGATGAATGAATTAACTAAAGCCCGTAGTATTGCACAGAATTACCAAAAGATAGAATTACTATCCTAATTTTAAAGATAGCACCCGCTGGAAAGAGTGTCGTTTTCCTTGGAATTACTTCTATATTTCCTGGAACGGATTTATACCCCTTTGTTGCGGTGTTCCCTTTCCCAGGGAATTTATTTCTGGGGAATGTATTTGATGAAGGTTTAATTAATGTAATAAATTCAGATAAGTTTCAAAATTTTCGGGAAAAAATGGATGAATAAAGATATACCTTCCTTATGCTACCGATGTTAGTTTCATTTCTATTTCCTTAATATTTTAAAATCAACCAGCACACTTAGAATGAAAATTATTCCCAAATATAACTAGCCAGGCATATTACCTACCCTCACTATATTTTATTTAGTTCGTTTCCTTGTTAATATGTAAATGAACAGATGGAAATTAGCCTTGAGAAGGGTAATATTTATCGCTTGTAAAGTTGAAGAAGGAGAGACATTTAAATATTATCGACATACCTTGAAAAATATATAATTATATCAATAGAATATTTTTGTATTAAATATATACTTTTCATGCGTAGGTCCTATATCTCAACGACGGGTAATTATATGCTTGTATTTAATGCAACTCAATCGGCTTATAATATCTATTCTGATAATCTGAAGAGGGGAATAATTCTAAGGTGCCAGGTAATCGTACTGATGGGTATCTGATTTGGAGGGAATGACAACTATCATAATTTTACTATTCTTTATTGGATTGGAAAGTATTTTTACTATTATGAATGTATCTTAATCAGTACTTTTTATGATATTGGATTTATATCAGTATAGGATTAAATTAAACTTTTCTCATTTTAAATATTCTGGATCCTCATACTTTAGCATAGTATGATTTATATAAATTATTCTAAATAACATTCAGATTGGATATACTAATATATTTTTTTATTTAAATTTTCCTTTGAGATTAATTCAAAAGTAAATTTCCAGGCCATCATTTAATCATCATAAATACCGGTAGGATATTCAATCGGCTGGAATACTGCATCACGATCCTCAGCCGGATTATCGGTTAATTGGCGATAATTATTTCCCTGAATATCAATCATAAAAATATCAGTCGTAATCCGTGAATTGCCCGAACCTCGGCCACTATTCCATAAGATTACAGAACCTTCCGGTGAAAAAGAAAAATCATCATTATTGCTGCTTTCCAGTGCAGCGCAACCTTCGGAAGTAAGTGATTTTAAAAATCTTTTTTCTGTGGTATTTAAATCATAGATCATAATAGAATCGGGGCATCCATGTGTTAATGTCACATAAACAAATCCTTTTCCATCATGAGTTAGTCTCGTGGAGATTTTGGATAAACTGCTAACATGTTTTTCGAAGGCGGATCAACAGTGAATATGTATGTTTCACCGTATTGACTCATTTGTATCAATACCTTCTCTTCATTTGGGAAGGCCTGGAAATGATGCTCCTCATAAATACACCGATCGCAGATATATTGGGTCGAGCCATCATTTGTATTTAAAACTTTAAGTGCATAATCCGTGGCAAGGTACACTATTTTTTCTGCTCCTGGTAAAAACTTTGGTGACCGTATTAAACTACTAATTGTATCACTAAATGTTTCTGACTGTAATGTCTCCAAGTTCAATAGATATAAGGAAGCAGCGCTTACACAATAGATCAATTTTTTACTATCAGCTGAAAGATCCCAGGTTAAAGTAGATGCAGATGTAGCAGATGTATTTGTCAATTTATTTTCACCACTACCATCACTATCGATCATGTATAAATTATTTATACTTTCAAGGTCTTTCTGATAAATAATCTTTAATCCATCGGGTGTAAATTTGAAGGCAGAGATACCCCCGATTTCAGTTACCCGGGTAACTTCTTCACCCTGAAAATTCATCTTATAGATATCATACTGACCGTCACGATTACTGCGAAAATATATGTCGTGTTCAACAATATTTAATGAATCTTCCTGCTCTGGAGTTTCCTTATCCGGAATTTGTTCATCGGAAATTAAAGACTCCGTTTTTTCCAAACAAGCAGTTACACAGAGAATAGTTATAATAAAAATATATTTTAGGTTTCTCATGTACTTCTACCTCTTGAAAGTAATAAATAACTTTTCATCTACACGAAGGGTCATAACCTCTTAGATTTACACTCATTTATAAAATATTATATTTACTATCACATTTGTGCAAGGTTGCCTGATCTTCTTTAGCGAGTATATTATGTCTATTAAATTCCCAGTGAATTATTCATAAAATCGGATTTGTACAAATTCCATTTTATTTAAACATATATGAATAATAATTAAATCAAAAGAAAATAAATTACTCAAATATTTTCGGTATAATAGCTGTATAAGTTAATAAACTGTTGAACGATCTATCGTCCAGAGATTGCAGATAAACTTTACAAAATATATAAAAATAAGCCTCAGATCGCAACTTTTTTATGATCTAAATCACTCGATCCAAAACCGGATGAATATAAGCTTTTTCGATCCATGAGGTTCATGGGGTCTTTAAAATTTCTTTATAAATAGTTAGCATTCGTTCAACATTATCCGCCAGACTATACTGCTTTTGAACAAATTCTCTGCCTTTTTTACCCATATTATTTCTTAACTCTTCATTCAAAATCAATTTTTCAATTTCAATCGCTAACAGTTCTGGATTTTTAGGTTCAACAATTATACCCGTCTCACCATTTATTACGACTTCAGGAAGACCGCCCACATTGCTTACGATTACCGGTTTCCCGCATGCACTTGCCTCCAAAACTGCCACGCCAAAACTTTCGCTGTCAATAGTGGACGGGAACACTGCAATAGTTAATTTATTATGGTATAAAACTACATCATCATAATTAATTCGGCCCGTAAAATCTATTTTATCTTGTATTTGTAATTTTTGCGCTAAGTTTTTTAACATGTTTGCCTGGCTACCACCACCGACAATCAGGAGACGTAAAGGTAAATCAGGATGCTTATCTGTTATAATTTTAAATGCCTCTATCAAATATTTAATTCCGTATTTTTCCTCTAATGTTTTTACTGTACCAATGTAAATACGATCATCTGTAACTGTTTTACTCTCTGGTTTAAATATTGTTGTATCTATTCCAAAAGGCGTAATCGCAATTTTTTTATCAGTAAATTTTGCAGTATGCCTGGCCATTACATGACTTGTTGAAAGAATTTTATCCGCTTTTAAAAAATTATACTTAAGCAATTGACGATGCAGCCAGGACTTTTTTGGAAATTCATATATATCATTTCCATAAACTGAAATAATAAAAGGATGAAAACGGGTCAGTGCTGCCAGAGCACCATAACTAGTTGCATAATGTGCATGTAATATATCCGGATTAAAATTTTTTATAACTTTTTTTAGAGTCGGAAGTGCCAGCAAAATCACTATTTTGATTAAACTACCTTCTGGTCTAGAATATAATCGCTGGCTGAGATTAAAAGATTTCATAATCAGATTTTTACAATCAGTGTAATCATCCCCTGCATACGGAAATAAACAAAAAAGAAAGTATTGATACTTCTTTTTCGCTGAGAGCCCTCACCCATTTTATTGTGTGGGGAGAACTTGGTTCTGCCAATATTATTAATTTCATCTTATTTTTTTAAACCGAATTTTCTTTTAAATATTTTTCAAATTAAATAATATCTAAACGGCACTTAAGATAGACAAAGTTTCTATTTACTAGGCATAAGGATATCTTCTTCGCTATATTAAGCAACCTGAAGAGAAATATAAATAAAATGAATATGCCTGTCATCTCGTACATCGTAAAGAGTGTAAAATATTGAGCAAAAAAATTAAATATGCTAAGAGTAAGAAATAACAAATTCAAAAATATTAATATTTTACTGCGTGATGTAATATTTTTATAGTAAATAAAATAGGACAAAATCGAGATCAATGTAACCATAAATAAAGTAAAAATATAACCACCAATTAAATAATAAACTCCAAAGCTCGTTCCAACATTCGAATAACTATGGGGAGCGAATCCCAGAATCCATTACAAACATAGGGTACTGGAACTGATTCTTTCAGGATCACCCATCAAGACATTCTTATATTTATTGGTACAATGAACAGAACCCAATCCGGTTTTACATCTCCGAAGGTCAACCATTTATCAAGAACAATGGGACCTGAAACAAAATAATTAAAAGTTAAGTTCATAAAAAAATCCCATACTCCTTTATTTTCAAAGGAGAATGTACCCCAAATAAGAGTTATGGATAAGCCAAAATAAATTCATCATTAGAAATAAAAGAAGAATTATGACTACCATGGTTTTCAACTGTTTTCTGACAGATTTATTGACAAGAAAGAAAGGAAGGCAAATAATATAAGCCACATGACATGATACTTTACCATGATGATAGCTGTACTAAACAGTAGAGCAATAATTGTTATATAGTACAAAAATTTATTTTTTGCATAATGATAGAGTAAAGATTAACAACAGGCAACATATTTTACCCAACTTCAACAAAATGAGCAACAATCCCCCTCCTCCAGACATGATGTCTTCATATTGCTGATCTCCAAAGAAAACCAGACCACCATGGGTTGTAACAAGGTAATGACACGATTAAAATTTAATATAATCGTAATCCAGGCAATAAATAATAATTAAATATTGATAATCAGCAATATCTTTAAAAATCAGTTTGTAGCGATCAGTAATTGTCTTTTTTGTTACCGGAGTACAAGAAAAAAGACATAATATAACCGACTACCCAGATGATAATTAAATTAATCATAATGAATACCTGCGCCCTGGCGGTGACGGGCCTAAAACCAAAATTAATAAGAATAAAATTATTTACCAGACAGATGATTAAGAATGGCCAGGCAGAAAAATTAAATGGCGTAATAATGCTATTTAATCGTTTGACTTCGAGACGTACTTAATGCAATAATAAGTCCTGCCAAACAAAGGCTATATAACTGGTCTAAATTAATCATAGTTTCCTTAGTAGTTCCTCGAAACGTATCGTTCTGAACATTATCTGATATATGGTTACATTATGATTTATAACCTGCAGCACATGGCATGTGCGCTTAAATGGTATCTTATTCTTATGCAGTAAATAACCAAAATAAATTAAGGCAAAATATTTCCAGACAATCCAGAGCAGATACGGATAAAAATCACGCAGGTCGACAATTCGATTTACAGCAAATAAAAATATTTTGCGTTCGACATTCTTCAGTAAAACCTGCGCGGAGATGCCCACCTTGTGAAAGACCTGACTGTTACCGGCACAAACCATTTTAATCGATAACTTATTTAATCTATAACTGAATTCAAAATCTTCTTCGCCAAAAAAATATTTTTCGGAAAGGGGTCCCAATTTGGTTGTAATATCAGTTCTTACGCATAAGGCACAACCATTTATAAATGAAATCTCCCTTACTTCAGTTGGATCAATCTTCCGGTAATATTTAGTTTGCCCCCAGAATAAAATCCTACCCCCGGCATTATCAATTTGCCCGGGATTAAAATAGTTATAAATGGTTGCCTGTGCCGCACCAATCGACTTATCATTCTCCAAAATTGTAATTAAATTCGCTAAAACATCTTTTTTTATAACTGTATCATTATTTAAGAGAAAAAAGTAATCACTTTGATAATAATTCGTTGCTATTTTCATGCCCCGGTTGCAGGCCACGGCGAAACCCAGATTACTGTTACTTTTGAAGAAAAGCAGTTTCGCATTTTGTTTGGCAATTTCAATCTGTCCGTACTCAGACAAATCTGCCACTACAAAAGCTAGTGGCTTTTTCTCCAAGGGATTTATGACCTCGGGATAACTGGTCTCAATGGGTTCCTGCCTCTTTCCCTCAGCCCAGCAACTGATCTTATCTGCTGAATCATCCGCTGAATTATTATCAATCAATATTACATGGAAATTCGGATAATCCAGTTTTAAGACACTTTCCAGACACTCTATTGTATCTTTCCAGCCATTCCAGTTTAAAATGATAATCGAAACATGAGGTTCAATGTTAGTAGGCACTATTTGTAGTCCAGCTTCTTTTATTTTTATAAATGTAATATGACATCACTAATAATAGTATCAACTCGGTAGAAGCAAATGATATGGCGGTTCCAATTTCATCCCAGAGATACGAGAGTAAAGAACAGGAAATAATATTCATTATACCGGTAATTATTACACTTTTAGCAAATTCCCGCTTTAAAGAATAATTAGTCATATAAATTATTCCAATTACATAATTAATTACTCCAAAAAATACAACACCACTGGAAATTGATATTATTTTACTGGTCGTAAGAAAATCGGGGCCAAAAGCAAGCAATGTAATTTTTTTTGAGAATAGTACAATTAGCAGTGAGATAGCAGCACCACAACAGGCTATTATTATAGTCAGATTCTTAATAATTTTTATACTTCTGCCTATTGATGTTACCTTTATTCTTGATACATAGGGATATAAAACCTGTGTGATGGGTGTGAAGGTACCCTGTATTGCTTTAATAATTTTTTCGCCTGCGCTATAAAAACCTACCGCTGCCTCCGAAGCAATCAGGCCTAAAATAAGAATATTTGAGTTACGATATAGATTCATAAAAAAATGCGATATAAAAATCGATTTATCCCTTTTCAAATAATCGATAACTTTAACGGGCACATTGGCATTGAATCTTATCCGGAATTTTTTGACCATCAGGAAAAGGCTATATAGAGCAGCGAGAATATAGGATAGGCTGTTTAAGATAGGAATCAAATAATAATCTTCCATCTTTCTAATAAATATAAAAATAGCAATTATATAAAATATGCGCGAGGTAAATGTCACATAATTTATGTACTTGACCTTCTCCATACCTAGATAAAACCATAAGGCTAACAATATATTTGCAGGAACTATCAAAAAAGAATAATGGAAAATATTACGATAGACAGTAAAAGGGGAATACAATTCTATGATACTTATTAAGATGATATAACAAAGAACCATTAGAATAAACTGGATAATAAAAATATTTTTTACTACTTCTGAACATTTCAAATTATCATTTTGATGTTGAGCAATATACTGAACACCCGAAATTCCATATCCATACTCGGCTATTACACTGAAATAGTAGACCAGAGCTTGCGCCAAACTGACTACACCGAATTTTTCCGGACCAATAACACGAACTATATAAGGGATAGTAACCAGCGGAACGATGTAGTAGACAAGCTGGAAAATACCAAAATTGGTAAAATTCACAAAAAGTAATTTAAAATCCGGGTGACTGAATATATCGTATATTTTTTTTTGAACACTGATCAAGAGTGAATCCGAAATAATTCAGATCTAATGTTTTTGTATATTAAAATGGAAGCATTGACACCCAGTTGCACAAATCCCGCCAGCGCGACCAAAGCTGTAATAAGCAATATTCTCTTGGGCCGGCTTTTACGAAACGGCACTTCAGCAGAATCGAGTACTTTGATGTCGGCAAGATTAATCATCGTATCGGCTATAAAAACCTCAATCTGCTTGCGAAATTCAATATAAAGTTCGGTTTGAATTTCAACATTCCTACGCAATCGTAACTGTTGAATTTGAAAAGATGGTAAGGTTGGATCAATGTTTGTCTCTAAAAACTTTTTTAATTCTGTTTCAGCAATTTTTAAACTATCCTGAATCTCAGCAATACGCTTATTCAGGTATGCTAGTTTTAACCGAAATTCCTTTTGAACCTCTTGCTTGACAATTTCATTCAAAATCGTGCACCATTCGGTTTGCAACCTGTGCAGATAAAAATGGATTCTGCTGTCGTAATGGAGAGATATAAAATATCATTTTGATTGTCCAGTGACATGGAGATCACATCCTCACGAATCTGCTTTAAATATCTTTTCTTTTATCTCTCTCTCTGATTTCCCTTTATTTCGAAGAAAGTCAACCAAATTCATTTTTGATTCATGATCGGAATGTTGAAACTCATAGTCGTAGAAAGCAACCTTTTCCAGTAAACGGGTCGATGTAAGAATACCCATAAACATTTCCTGGCTTTGTCCGGAGGTGATGCTAAAATCTAAACCGGCGATTTTACCTAATCCACCCAGTTTGGAAGCCAGTCCCTGTGAAAAATTGGCAGCGGCCGGAAGAATCGACACCTGCGATGTGTATTGTTTTGGGATTACAAACAATACAATCACAAGGATTGCTATAAGCAAAACGCTAATGCAAACTATATTTATTTTTTTATGTTTTAAAATGAATTTTAGTAATTGATATTTTGGCTCTTCCATATTTTCCATTCTTAATAATATTACTAATTATTTCGAATTTTGTATAATTAGTATAATAGTTGCAACCTGAGCGGCAATAGTTACCCCATCTTTTAATACCTCGTACCAGTTAACTTCTTCCCTTTCCGGAATAAAGATAACGTCTCCTTCTTCAACAGGTATTCCTTTTTCGGCATCTAACCAGGTGCCGGTCTTGGTCTTGATTATTTTTACTGATCCCTGGCGGGCCCGCTCATTGAATCCTCCAGCCATTTTAATATAATCCAGATAATTTCGTTCAGAATCAAATAAAACATTTCCCGGTGCTCTTATTCCACCGGATACTAATACCGTATTGCTCAACGAAGGTATTAATAGTATATCTTTATCATACAATACAACATCTTCAGCTAAATTGTTGCCCCTGAATAACTTTTCAAAATCGCAAGAAACCAGATTCGCATTCTCCCGCGTGCGCAATCTGAAATAACTTATTTCAATCTTATTCATTTTATCAGTCGTCATCTTGCTCAAGCGTTTAAGATCCTTATCTTCAACTTTTTCTTTCAAACGTAAAAGTTTGGCGTTTCGTAGGGAAGCCCTGAGAGAAAATCCACCTGCTCTTTCAATTATTTCGGTCAATTTCGTCTTACCCTCATCTATTGCATAGAATCCCGGGTATTTGACTTCGCCTTTAATCTCAATCATAAACTTATTATGATAGTTGTATTTATTCCTGACAAATATTCTATCATCTGCATCTAAAGCAAAACTGCTGTCTTCAGGAAATTTTAAAGTCTGATTTGAAAACATATTGCTTTTTAACTCAAACCGGCTCAATTCAATCCGCGCGGAATCAGTTGAAGATATCAGCCCACCGGCAAAATTTAAAGCATCGATCAATCGATCACCTCGCTGATACTCAAAATTCAGCGGCTCCGCAACACCACCCTCGACAGAAATATTATGACTCAAGGTATCCTTATACCCCACATAAATGAAATCATCTTCCATTAAATATGGATTCTGGTCAAGATCGCCATGCAATTTATACCTTAATAAATCATAAGTTTTTTGCTGGTTATTACGCTTTAAAATAACATTGCGATACGATATTCGATCAAAATTAAAAATATGCAGAGAATCAGGTTTAAATGATAAAATCGATAAATCAATTCCATCGGATAACCGGTTATTCGAAAATAGTTGATATTTACCAGGAATGGGTACGCAACCCATGATACCCACATTAACCGGATGGAGTTGATATAAATAAGCCTCAATCTGTGCGCCAGGAAAATTTTTCTTTAGATTTATTAAAATTTTTTCTTTGGCCTCCTTTAAGAATCAGATCTTTAATTTGGATCGAAGGAGCCTCTGGTAAAACAAGGTAGCCATCAGGAGTAACCACTGAATTGAATAACTTAAAAGATGGACCCTTGACATCAATTTTCAAAATAAAGACATCACCGGCATCGACATAATACTGTATTCTCATCAACCGCCATAGTCATGCGTATTGGGAATCTGGGTTATATTCGTCAAACCCTTCTGTTCAGTCCCGAGACCCATCAGCGATTTTAATTTTGTCTGATCCGTCTCATCTGTAGAATAATCCTGTGCAATGGAATTAAAAGACATGAAAAATAAGAACACAATTATTAAATTAAGATTGAAGAAATAGATTTTATTATGCTTCCGATATATTCCATTCATAATCTCATTCCTGACTGCCTGATATTTTATTAATCTGTTGCTACTTATTCTCGTAATACAGATACTGTAAATCACTTCAAAATTGAATAACAAATACGAATTTATATTTTCCAGATTACCTTATTTCTAAGAAATTGATTGACTGTATATATGCTTAATTACCAATTACTTTTATCAATTACCAATTACAAATTTCCTATTAAATTAATTTTACCCATTTTCAACTAATTATCTTTACAATCCTCTCCGCAGCATGACCATCCCATAATTCGGGAATTTTTCCGGATTTGGTTTTATGCTGGATGATCTTTACCGACTCGTCAATAATCCGCTGTGTATCCGAACCTACAATAATATTTGTACCTACCTCAACAGTCACCGGTCGCTCGGTGTTCTCACGCATGGTCAGACAGGGAATACCAAGATATGTTGTCTCTTCCTGTATCCCGCCGGAATCGGTAAGTACCAGTTTCGCCTGACGCATCAACTGCATGAAATCAAGATAACCGATCGGATCTATCATGATCAGGTTTCTTCATCGAACTAACACGCTGGTTTAAATCAAAACTGTCCAACATTTTTCGTGACCGGGGATGAATAGGAAAAACAATTTTTAAGTCTTTCTGTATAACCGCAAAAGCATCTAAAAGTTTCTCGAAATTCTCCTTTACATCCACATTGCTGGGACGATGCAGGGTGATCAATGCATATGGATAACCGTTCAGATCCAATCGCTTTAAGATATCGGATCTTTGAGCCTTTTGCATAAAATAGACTAGCGAATCGATCATCACATTACCGGTAAAAAAAATCTTCTCCTCGGCAATACCTTCGCGCTTTAGATTCTCCAATCCGCTCTTCTCGGTCACAAAAAGAAAATCAGCCAAAGCGTCGGTAACCAGGCGATTGATCTCCTCAGGCATGGTGCGGTCAAAACTGCGCAAACCGGCTTCCACATGCCCGATCTTTACCCCCATTTTGGATGCTACAATACTGCAAGCCATAGTGGAATTCACATCCCCTACCACCAGAATCAGATCGGGTTTATGCTGTTCAATCACCTTTTCGAATTCCAGCATGATTCTGGCCGTCTGCTGGGCATGAGTACCGGAACCGACCCCTAAATATACATCCGGTTGTGGTAATTCCAGATCGTCAAAGAACAGTTTCGACATCTTGTCGTCATAATGCTGGCCGGTATGGATCAGAACGGCTCCAATCTGCGGATATTTTTTCATCTCCCGCTGAATCGGAGCGATTTTCATGAAATTCGGCCGGGCACCGACAACATTCAGAATTTTCACGATTAAATTCCGGAGTTAAATGTCAATAAAATTTGAATTTATTAATTACAATTATGTAATACAATACCGAATAATTGTTTTTAAACTTTTCTTTTTGATTATCATTTCAATCCTCCAAGTGATCATAACTGCCTGATGGCAAATTCAATAAACATAAAAATTCAGGTTCATTTTTTAGACTGTTTTTTTTATTCCGACGAGTAAATCTAAATGTACTAATGTCTCAAGCCCATATTAAGCCTAATAGATTTAGTTGTATAAACTGGTTCCTTTTTAGATCAATTACATTTATATTCACTATATACATTAAGAAGAGGTAGGAATTATGAAGAAATTATTATATATATACATATCAATGTTTCTCATTCTTGGGGCTATCCAGCCATGTTTTGCTCAATGGAGTAAAACCAATGGACCTGATAGTAATCGTGTCAATGCGTTTGCATTCAGTGGTACCAATCTGTTTGCAGGAACCGACGATGGTGTTTTTCTTTCGACTGACAACGGGCTAAACTGGACTCCTATAAACTCTGGACTAACAAATAACTGGGTTACCTCCCTCGTTATGTGTGATACCAGTCTCTTTGCAGGAACCATGGGCGGAGGAATTTTTGTTCTCCCTCTAAATGAAGAAAACTGGACAACTGTAAACTATGGTCTGACGGATTCAGGAGTCTATTGTCTCGCCGTCAGTGACACGATTATCTTAGCGGGTACCTGCGGCGGGGGCATTTTTCGCGCCACCAGAGACGGGAAAATTTGGACCGCCGTAAATTCGGGTTTCATCTATGACAATCTCCGTTGTATCCAATGCATTACCCCTCTTGGTATAAGTATTTATACCGGGGCTTTTAGTGGTATTTTTGCTTCGATTGACCAAGGGGATAACTGGACTCGTCTCGACTCGACTATTACCATGGCCTATGCCTTTGCTGCAAGTGGATCCAATTTAATTGCAGGTACCTGGAGTGGTACTTACCTTTCTGAGGATAATGGAGAAATCTGGACTATGGTGGACTCAGGCCCAGACCACGTTCTAAGTCTGGCCATCAACGATACCAATGTATATGCAGGATCCGAGGGTAGGGGTGTCTTAATTTCCGGCGACCATGGAGAAAGTTGGTATGCTGTTAACTTAGGATTAACCAGCACCGCTGTCTTAAGTCTCGCTGTCGTAGATACATTTCTTTATGCAGGAACTGATCGCAAGGGCATCTGGCGCAGACCTCTATCAGAAATAACCGCTGTAACGGAACCAGCAGCATTGGAACCGGCATCGACCGGCTTACCATCACATTTCAGGCTTGGTCAGAACTACCCGAATCCGTTTAATCCAACGACGATGATCTTATTTGATCTTCCGACAAAATCATACGTATCATTAAAAGTATTTGATTTAAGAGGAAAAGAAATATCAACTCTTATTTCTGAAGAGTTACCTGCCGGCAGGCATTCCCGGCAGTGGAATGCTGCTGATTATGCCAGTGGTATTTATTTTTACCGTCTGCAGGCTGGCAATTATATGGAGACGAAGAAACTTATTTTGCTTAGATAAATCTATAGGTTGGATTAGTTCGTATGGGAAGTAACTCCTGCTTTTAAGGGTAAAGGTCGGAGACCTGGCGCAGACAAGTCGGAGATCTACCGTCAGGTAGAGATAAAAAAAAGGCACTTAGGCACTGAGGCACTCTGGCACTAAGTATAAAACACCTGCATACCTTTTTACTTTACCCTTTATCCATTACCCTTTTCGATTATAGATTCCCGCCTACATATGATCAAGCGTGCCATTCGCTCAGCGGGAATGAACTAACCCTCCCCCGGCCCCTCCCTTTCAGCCCTTGGGCTGAAAGGGAGGGGTTTGGGGTGGGTCAGTACTTATAACAACTCCGGCGCAATCTTGTTCAACAAATTCTGCGCACAGCGCTGCTCGGCTACTTTCTTGCTCTTCCCTTCCCCCAGCGCACTCAGACCCCCGGGAATGCTGACCTGCATGACAAATTGCCGGTCATGATCGGGTCCGGTCTGCTGCAACAGTTCATAAACGGGCAGACGGGCTTCGCCCGCTTCGCCCGCTTCACCCGTTTCACCCCCTTCGCCAGATTTATTCCCCTGTACATATTCCAGCAGTATGCTTTTATAATTGATAAACTTTTCATCTTTAATTAAAGCATGGTAGCGCGTTAAAAGCGTCTGCTCAATAAAGCGGGCCGCAGGTTCCAGGCCGCTGTCCAGATATACGGCGCCGATAACCGCTTCATAGAGATTGGCCAGATTGGAACTGCGTGTTTTACCCCCCGTTTTTTCTTCGCCGCGATCCAGCAATAAATGCTTGCCCAATCCTTTGCGGATCACCAGCTCGGCCAGCACCTTCCGGGATACCAGCACTGATTTCAACTTTGATAAATACCCTTCATCATGCTCCGGGAATTTGCGGTATAAAAATTCTGTTACCACCAACTCTAGAATGGCATCCCCCAGGAATTCCAGGCGTTCGTTGGATTCCAGCGAAGATTCCCGGGTGATCGAAAGATAAGAACGGTGTTTAAAGGACTGCGTCAGTAACGATTTGTTTACAAAAGAATAATTCAGGATTCGTTCAATGGCGGAAAAATTGATTTCCCGCGGCTGGTCCTTTTTTTTGAATAACCTGGATAAAAATTGGATGCTTTGTTTTAACATTTCAGGCCAGCGGGCCGATCAGAATGATCAGCCCTTACCGTTTACATACTTTTTAAGACTGATGCAGGCATTGTGTCCGCCAAAACCAAAAGTGTTGCTGATGGCTGCCCGCACTTCCCGCTCAATTGCTTCATTCGGGGTATAATCGAGATCACACTCCGGATCGGGTGTTTCATAATTGATGGTCGGCGGGATTTTATTTTCGCTGACCGCCAGCGCCGAAACAATCAATTCGACCGCTCCGGCAGCGCCCAACATGTGCCCGGTCATCGATTTAGTCGAGCTGATTGAAAGCTCATAGGCACGTTCACCAAAAACAGTTTTAATGGCCGCTGTTTCAGTCTTATCGTTATGAGGGGTACTGGTGCCATGCGCGTTTATATAATCGATATCCTCAACCGATAATGCACCATCATTAAGACACTGCTGCATAGCCCTGGCTGCACCTTCACCACCCGGCGCCGGCGCGGTTAAATGATAGGCATCAGCGGTAAAGCCGACACCGCTTAACTCGGCAATTATTTTTGCGCCGCGGCTTAAAGCGTGATCATGTTCCTCCAGGACCAGAATCCCGGCGCCTTCGCCCATTACAAAACCGTCACGGTTCAGATCAAACGGCCGGCTGGCTCTGGCCGGATCATCATTGCGGGTGGACATTGCTTTCATGGAAGTGAATCCGCTGATACCCATGGGGGTAATGGCAGCCTCAGATCCACCGCTGATCACAATCTCCGTATCCCCCCGCTGAATCGCCATCAGCGCTACGCCAACGGCATGACCCGAGGTGGCACAGGCAGAAACGGTGGCATAATTGGGTCCCTTAAATCCAAATTCCATCGAAATATGCCCGGCGGCAATGTTAGAGATCATTTGCGGAATGAAAAAGGGACTGACGCGTTTGGGTCCCTGTGCAACCAGTTTGCGTACCTCCTGCTCAAAAGACAGGATGCCGCCGATACCCGATCCGACAATGACCCCTACACGGTTCTTATCTATTTTTTCCAGGTCCAGGCCCGATTGTTTAATCGCTTCACGTGCTGCAATAATGGCGTACTGGGCAAATGAATCCAGCCGCCGCACTTCTTTTTTATCAAAGTGCTCTTCCGGTTTCAATCCCTGTACCTGCGCGGCAATCCTGGTTGGATATTCACTGACATCAAAATAGGTAATCGGACCAACTCCGCTCTTCCCTGCCAGCAGTCCCTGCCAGAATTCACTGGTATTCAGTCCCAGCGGCGTGAGACTGCCCATACCGGTAATAACAACTCTTCGTCGCATAATTACTCAATCATTCTATGGTTTTAAGATTCAACAAGATTTACTTGGCGAGCTTGGTGCTCAGATAGGCCATAGCATCACCGACGGTACGCATTTTTTCGGCATCTTCATCGGGAATTTCAATGTCGAATTTCTCTTCGAAGGCCATGACCAGTTCAACTGTATCCAGAGAATCGGCGCCCAGATCATCGATAAATGACGCTTCCGGCTTAACCTGTGCTTCATCAACGCCTAGTTGCTCTACAATGATCTCTTTAACTTTAGCTTGAATATCCATCTTTAATCCTCCTGTTTAGTAAAATAGATTTTTCGTTTGTATTGTTTAATATTATTAGTCCCTTAGTTCCTGAGTACCTTAGTAACCCACCCCTTATCCCCTCCCTGGTCCCCGAGCGAAGTCGAGGGGCAAAGGGAGGGGACATAGGGAGGGTCAGATAATTTCATTATCCTATTATAAATCTCTTGCTCTTTTTGTGGCCAAAGCCACAGTATTTACATTTATTTTCTCAACCACTATCTGAAATATAGTGGCTAGTCTGCCGGGCGTTGAGTGTTCCATCGGCGCAGGAAGCGCCTCCAGAAATCATTTGACCTATAAACTTCTTTGCCTTTTTCCCTTCAATAACCCTCCCCCTGCCCCTCCCTTTCAGTCCGGCAACCGCCGGACTGAAAGGGAGGGGTTAGGGGTGGGTCAGTACTTTACATGACCATCCCGCCATCCACATTCAACACCTGGCCGGTGATATAGTTCGCGGCAGCGCTGCTTAAAAACCGCACGGCCCTGGCCACATCTTCCGGCTGACCCAACCGGGCTAACGGGATTACGCTCTGCAAGGCCTCTTTTGCTTTCTCGGGTAAATTATCAGTCATGGCGGTCTGAATAAATCCCGGTGCGATAGCATTAACACATATATTACGAGCTGCTAATTCTTTTGCAACTGCTTTGGTCAGGCCGATTATTCCCGCCTTGGAAGCAGCGTAATTGGCCTGACCGGCATTGCCGATCTGCCCGACTACCGAGGCAATATTGATAATCTTGCCCGTACGCTGTTTCATTAAAGTTTTAGTGGCAGCCTGGATGCAATTATACGTACCTTTAAGATTAACCGCAATGACACTATCCCATTCCGCCTCGCTCATCCGTAAAAGCAGATTGTCACGGGTGATGCCGGCATTATTGACCAGAATATCGATGCGCGTAAATTTATCCAGCGCAGCTTGAATCAGTTGAGCTGCTTCGGCACTCTTGCTCACATCAGCCTTGAACCAGATTGCCTCACGTCCCAGTTTTTTGATCTCTGCTACGACATTCTGGCCATCCTGCTCCAGGACGTCGGATACCACCAGATTGGCTCCCGCTGCGGCCAATTCCAGTGCAATCATCCGGCCAATTCCACGGGCTGAGCCGGTAACGATGGCGATTTTGTCTTTGAGTTCCATTTTTCGTTAATCCTTTACCCTTAAATAACCCTCCCCCTGCCCCTCCCTTTCAGTCCGGCAACCGCCGGACTGAAAGGGAGGGGTTTGGGGTGGGTCAGTAACTAATCGGCGCTAGGAAGCGCCTCCCACATTTTTTTTACTTTTGACCTTTTAATCTTTTTACCTTTTTGCCTTTGGCCTTTAACCTTTAGCCTCAATATTATCCCAGCGCCGCAAGACTACTCACATCCCCAACTGCCTGACAGTTTACCGAACCGTCAATCCGTTTCACTAAACCGCTCAGAACTTTACCCGGGCCGAGTTCATAAAACTGCGTAAAACCATCGGCAACCATATTCTGTATTATCTCCACCCAGCGTACAGGATGAGTCAGTTGTTTGTATAACAGATCCCGGAGCTGATCTTTATCCTGGCAGGCCACAGCCTGTACATTGGTATACACGGGAATCCCGGCGTCTTTAATTTCAATTTCCCGCAAAGCCGCCGCTAAGCCCTGCTGGGCCTCCTCCATTAAGGGTGAATGAAAAGCGCCGCTGACCACCAGTTCCATTACCTTTTTAGCACCGCTTTTTTTAGCTTCAGCCATGGCTGCTTTGACCGCCGGGATCTCTCCCGATATCACCACCTGTCCGGGCGAGTTTAAATTGGCAGTGCAAACCACACCGCTGTCTTTTACCTGTTCACACACCTGCCGGACCTGGTCGAAGTCCAGACCGATAATTGCGGCCATTGTGCCGGCCTTTTTTTGTGAAACCTGCTGCATCAGTTCCCCGCGGATTTTTACCAGCCGCAGGCCATGCTCAAAACTTAAAGCGCCCGCTGCCACCAGTGCACTGTACTCGCCCAGACTATGACCGGCCGCGGTTGCCGGCCGAAGTCGTCGCAGACCTTTCTTCTTCAGTAATTCCAGCACGGCTACACTGTGTACAAATATTGCCGGCTGCGTAATGCGGGTCTGTTTTAACTCTTGCTCAGGACCATGGAAACATATACCGGCTAAATCAAAACCCATTATCTCATTGGCCCGTCCAAAAATCTGTTTTGCTTCGGCGAAATTTTCAAACAGATCCTGACCCATACCGACATACTGCGATCCCTGTCCGGGAAATATAAAGGCGTTTTTATCCAATTGCTGTAACACTTTTATTTCTGCTATTCCTGGCGTAATTGCTGTTTTAATTTTTCCTGTTCAATTTTACGCTGCCGTATCTGGGCCAGGGCTCTCATATACATTTCTTTGCTCTTTATTTTTAAGGCTGTATCAAAAGCCTGTTCCGCCCGGTCTAAATCGCCGGCCACTTCGTAGGCAATACCCAGATTATAAAAAGCCGGGGCATTGCGTGGATCTTTCTCTATTTCCTTTTCCCAGACGAAGGTGGCTTTATCCCACAGATTATTCTGGGCCATCCCAATCCCGGCATTCACCGCTTCGTTGCCCTTTTCGAACTTCCTGCTGACCGTGACCTTATACGGCGAAATCGTGGGTATGAATTTCTTGATCGTCCTGTCGGTCAGGTCACTCAGCAAAGCCTCTCTGGCAGGCATATTATCGCTCTGGGGATAATATTTCTTGGAAAAAGACTCCGTTTGCGCACCACTGGCTCTGATCTCTGCTGTCTGGACGCTGACTAACCGGAAGGAAAGCCCTACGGCTGCTTCACGGTTGATAAATTCTTTATCGACCAGCTCCTCACGGTACTTTTTCTTTCGCTCCTTTTTCCTGAAGCGGTCTTCTCGTAAATAAAATTCCCTTTTTCGTCTTTCTCGTATTCTCCCTTCCAGACCTTTTCCTTCACTTTTTCTTTGCCCTTCTTATCCTCAACCTGATAAGCCGTGACCGAACCGACAACCAGTGCGTCCACACCAAGAATCCTGCCAAACTCCACGATAGTGGAATCATTAACCACACCGCTCATCTGCAGGGCATGTTCTTCCAGTATTTTCTGTAATTCTTTCCGTTCCAGCACTGAAAAATAATTCGTAGCCCACAGTTGATTGGTGAATTTATCGGCAACGATGTCACCGACATTGCCCGGACCGGTGAAATTGACTACTGCCAGCCGTTTAAGGTCAGAAACATTATATTCCGCCGGTTTGGTAATTTCGATTATGGCCGACTTGGTACAGGCACTGATGAACAATCCGGCCAGAAGAAGAATACCTGCTGCACGCATAAAGTCCCTCTTCATTTTTTAGGTGGATTTAATCCCCAGCGTACCAGGCAACTGGCCCAGGTGAATCCGGCGCCAAAAGTCGCCAGCACTACCAGATCCCCCTGTTTTAAACGTCCTTGCTGATACGCTTCGGAGAGCGCTAACGGTATGGTAGCCGCCGTGGTGTTGCCATAGCGGTCAATATTGATGCATACTTTCTCCGGACTCAGTCCCATCCGTTTTGCCGCTGCATCGATGATACGCAAATTGGCCTGATGCGGAACAAACAAGGTAACATCATTGCCGGTCAGGCCATTTTTTTCCAGGATCTCTTGCGAAACATCGGCCATCCCCTGTACGGCATATTTGAATACTGTTTTTCCATCCTGATATATATAATGCCATTCATTTTCTACGGTTTCTATCGAAGCAGGATATTTGCTGCCCCCTGCTTTCAGATATAAATAATCCACTCCGGCACCATCGGCGTACATAATATAATCCAGCAATCCGGTCTGTTCATCCGGGGCAGGTTCCAGCAGCACCGCACCGGCTGCATCGCCAAACAGAATACAGGTGTTGCGGTCCTTATAGTTGGTAATCGAAGTCATTTTATCCGCACCCACTACCATCACTTTGGCATAGCGGTTGTTTTCGATAAATTGGGCACCAATGGACAAAGCATAAACAAAACCCGAACAGGCTGCCGAAATATCAAAAGAAAATGCCTTGCGGGCACCGATTTTTTGCTGGATCAGATTGGCAGTGCTGGGAAAAAACATATCCGGAGTAATGGTGGCTACGATAATAATATCGAGCTCTTCTGCGCTTATGCCCCGTTGGGCTAAAACTTTCTTTACCGCTTCTGCCCCCATATCCGAGGAAGCTTTATCACCCTCGAGTATCCGGCGCTCTTTGATACCGGTTCTGGTGCGGATCCACTCATCGGTGGTATCGACCATCTTTTCCAGGTCAGCGTTACTCAATATTTTATCGGGGACCCAGTGACTGATGGCAGAAATATACGCACGTTTCTTCACTCTTCGTTATCTCCTCTGTGTTTGAATGTATCGGCAATATGTTCGTTCACTTTTTTCAAACTCATCCGTTCGGCCACGGCGATGGCATTTTTAATTGCTTTCGACGTTGAACGGCCATGACAGATGACCGAGATACCGTTTACTCCCAGTAAAGGCACTCCGCCATATTCCTGGTAATCGTAGTTCCGGCGTAATTCCAGGAAGGCCGGCTTGACCAGCAGCGCTCCCAGGTTAATAAACAGATTGCTGCCTAAAACACGTTTAAAGCCCTTGGTCAGTACACCCATTACACTCTCGGCGAACTTTAAAACGATGTTGCCGACGAATCCATCACATACGACTATATCGACCTTACCCTTCAGGATATCCTTGCCTTCGACATTTCCGCAGAAACCGCGCAAATTTTGTTTCATCAATTGATGCGCAGCCTGGTATAATTCATTCCCTTTTTTTTCTTCCTCACCGATATTCAGTAAACCGATACGTAAATTCGCATTACTGTACAGGTGATCAACATAAATTCCGGCCATCACACCGAACTGCATCAGGTTCACCGGTTTACAATCGGCATTGGCGCCGACGTCGATCAGGAATACCACACCGGTTTCGCTCGGTATAAACGATCCGATCGCCGGGCGCTGCACCCCTTCAATCCGGCCCAGATACAGCAGGCTGGCAGCCATTTGCGCACCGGTATTCCCGGCACTGACAAATGCCTCCACCTCCCCACGCTTGTGCTGATCGATTCCTACCAGCATGGAGGCGTTCTTTTTGGTCTTTAAAGCCTCGGTTGGTGATTCATTCATACTGATCTCTTCAGCAGTATGAACGATTTTAATCTTCAGGTCCTGCCAGTCATGGTGCTGCGCAAATTCCTGTTCGATTCTCTCCTGGGAGCCGATCAGCACCAGTTCGTTGCGGGCAGCAGTTTCCTTTTGATATAAATAAGCCCCTTCGACAGGAGCCTGAGGGGCATAATCACCACCCATCGCATCTAAAGCAATACGCATGGAGTGACTTCCGGAATAATTGAAACAGTGGTTAACTTGTTGTTTTTGGTGTGTATATCGCTTTGCCCTTGTAGTACCCGCAATGCGGACAAACATGATGCGGCAATTTCATTTCACCACAATGATCACAACGCGACAAATTTTCCGCTTTTAAGCGTGCAGACCAGCTGGCCCGTCGTTTATCACGCTTGGAGCGCGAGATTCTGCGTTTTGGATTTGGCATATATGCTCCTACTTTATTAACATTTTCAGTTTTTCCAACCGGGGATCAATTTGCCGGGTTGTACAGGAACAACTCTGGTGATTCCAATTGGCGCCGCATTGAGCACATAAACCCTTGCAATCTTCCCTGCACAGTAACTGCAAAGGCCGGCTCATAAAAAAAGTATCCTGAATCGCTTTGCTGATATCAATTTCCCGGGTGCCTTCGGGTAAAATTACGATCTCCTCATCTTCATCCAGTTCGCTATGCCCGAGTTGATATATCTGTTCTATTTTTTCGTCAAATTCAGTATCATATTCATCCAGGCAACGGTCGCATATATAGCGAGCCCGGGTTTGGATATCAATTTTAAGCCGGAACACATCATGAATTTTATCCACCATAATTTTTAGTGAAAGCGGATCCGGATAAAATTCTTTATTGCATAATTCAATCTCCTCAGCTTTTACTTCCAGATCAAATTCATGAATTCCCTCGCTGAGGTCATGGATAAAAATTTTCTCCATAAGCAATTAATATAAGCAATGAATTTTCGAATATCAACAATGCCCGGGGAAATTTTTAGCGCAGGTTTATGCTATTTTTTAAGTTCCTTGACAATCCGCATGGTATCTATAGCAATGACCAGTTCCTCGTTGGTCGGGATGACCAGTACCTGCACCTTTGATTTAGCCGAACTGATGTTCCGTTCCCCTTTGTCAGCAGCCTGATTCTTGGCTTCATCCAGTTCAATCCCATAAAATTGCATATTGTTGAGCGAATCACGGCGTACTACAATGGAATTTTCCCCGATTCCACCGGTAAATACCACGGTATCCAGCCCCCCCATTGCTGCGGCATAGGCACCGATATATTTTTTCAGGCGGTAACAAAATACCTGATGGGCTAAACGCGCCCGGTCATTACTGTCATAATACTTTTCTATTTCACGCATGTCACTGCTGACCCCGCTCAAGCCCAGTATACCGCTGTGTTTATTGAGCATGGTATTGGCTTCATGCATGGACAATTCCTCTTTTTGCATGACATGTAAAACCACCGCCGGATCCAGATCGCCGCTGCGGGTTCCCATCAACAAACCTTCCAAGGGAGTAAAGCCCATGGAAGTATCTATGGACTTGCCGTGCTTGATGGCGGCAATTGAACAGCCGTTACCCAGATGGCAGGTCACGATTTTTAACTGGTCTTTGGGCTTCTGCAGCATGATCGCCGCGCGGTCCGACACGTACAAATGAGAGGTGCCATGAAAACCATAACGCCGGATTCCATGCCGCTGATACAGCACATACGGCAATCCATAAATGTAGGCATAATCAGGCATGGTTTGATGAAAAGCCGTATCGAATACGCTGACCTGGGGAACATTCGGCAGCAGTTCCTGGATAGCCCGGATACCCTTTAAATTGGCCGGATTATGCAAAGGTGCAAAATCCATACAGCGGGCGATCTCCTTGATTACCTCCGGTGTAATCAGCATGGAACCGCTGAAGGCCTCGCCGCCATGTACCACGCGGTGACCGACGGCTGCAATTTCATTTTTATCCTTTATTACGCCATGATTTTTGCTGAGCAGAATACTCAGAACATACTCAATGGCCACCGTGTGATCGAGAATTTCACCGCTGAGACGCACTTCCTCGCGGTCATGCGGTTTATGAGTCAGCATGGCTCCGGCCATACCGATGCGGTCCACCAGACCCTTGGCCAACAGGAACTGCTGTTCAACATCAAACATCTGATATTTAACCGATGAACTCCCGCTGTTCAACACTAAGATTTTCATGAATCTGCCTCGAATTCGTTGATAAGTCGCTCCTAAATGACAAAATTATTGCTAATGCTTCTTATAATCAAAGAAACCTTTGCCGGTTTTTACTCCCAGATGTCCGGCACGCACCAGTTTACGCAGCAGCGGGCAGGGCCGGTATTTGGCCTCGCCCAATTCTCTGAACAATGTTTCCATCCAGGCCATCAACTCATCCAGGCCGATCATATCGGCAATGGAAAGAGGTCCTTTGGAAAAATTATAGCCAAGTTTAATAGCCGTATCGATATCTTCGGCCGAGGCCACCCCTTCCATTAATATGTACATGGCTTCATTGAGCATCGGTACAATAACCCGGGTAGTAATATAACCCGGATATTCAAATACTTCGACCGCCGTTTTATCCAGCGTTTCAGCAAAGGCCTTGGCCAGTATAACCGTTTCATCCGACGTTTTCAATCCCCGCACAATTTCCGTCACCGGAATTTTGGGCACCGGATTAAGGAAATGCATACCGATGACTTTATCCTGGCGCTGAGTTACTGCAGCGATTTCAGTTATACTCAGCGTGGAAGTGTTGGTTACAAAGATCACGTCCCGGTCACAAATAGTGTCGATCTTTTTTAAAATATTCTGTTTAATCAGCAAATTTTCATTGATCGCCTCAATGACCAGGTCGCCCTGTGCCGCAATGTTAATATCACTGGTAACCGTTACGCGGGAAAGAATTGCTTTTTTCTCCGAGACTGTCATAGTCCAGCGGGCAATTTCGGCATCCATCCCCGCTTCCATTTTTTTTAAGCCCTGCTGAGCCAGCGCATCGGTCCTCTCGATTAGAATTACATCCATACCTTTGGAAGCAATCAGTTGCGAGATTCCCTGACCCATGGTGCCGGCTCCCAGAACCACAACTTTCTTGATGGCATGTTCTTTATTGGCGGATTCCAATGTATCCCGGCTCAGGATTCCTATACTCTTTACTTCTTTTTTATCTGGCATGACTTCTCCTGAGATTAGATAAATTTATTCATAATTTATTCATAATATTTTATTTTCCAAAAGTTCTTTTAGCGAGAAAAAAAAGGCGACTTCAGTTTTTGCTGTTTCCGCTCCGTCCGAAGCATGGATAATATTATTCTGTTTATTCTGCGCGTACATTTTACGGATAGTTCCCGCAGCGGCTTCCGACGGATCGGTGGCCCCGATCACCCGGCGCAATTCATTGATCGCATTTTCCTTTTCCAGCACCAGCGGAACTATTTCACACTCGGTCATAAAATTTACCAGATTCTTAAAAAAGGGGCGATCCCGGTGTACTGCATAAAACTCGCCTGCCGTCGCCGGAGTTAATTTAACCATTTTCATGGAAACAATCCTGAATCCTTCGCCAAGCAGATGATCCAGCACTTTACCAACTAATTTCTTTTGTACACAATCGGGCTTCAGAATAGCCAGGGTCCGTTCAAGCACACCATCCTCCAATTAGTATAAAACTTTTTGCATCGTCCTGCCGATTTCCGCCGGACTCGCACAAACGTGAATACCGGCATCGCGCATGGCGTTCATTTTTTCAGCAGCAGTACCTTTCCCGCCGCTGATGATGGCTCCGGCATGACCCATGCGCCTGCCGGCCGGAGCGGTCTGGCCGGCAATAAAACAGACTACCGGCTTGTCAAAATTTTTCCCGATCCAGGCAGCTGCTTCTTCTTCCGCCGTACCGCCGATTTCGCCAATGATCACCACAGCCCTGGTATCTTCATCTTCAGCAAATAATTCCAGGGCATCGATAAAACGTGTACCGATAACCGGATCACCGCCGATACCGATGCAGGTAGACTGGCCAATGCCCAGGGCCGTCAGTTGTCCCACCGCTTCATAAGTTAAGGTGCCCGAGCGGCTGATTACTCCCACCTGGCCGGGCTGATGAATAAATCCCGGCATGATACCCATTTTGGCTTTACCGGGTGAAATGATACCCGGACAATTTGGGCCGATCAGATGGATATTTTTCCCGGTCACATACGGATAGACTTTCAGCATATCAAGGGTCGGAATTCCTTCACTGATGCAGACGATTACAGCCAGTCCGGCCTGAGCCGCTTCCAGAATGGCATCGGCAGCAAAGGCAGCCGGAACAAAAATAACACTGGCATCGGCAGCTGTCTGTTTAACCGCCTCGTGCACCGTATTAAATACAGGAACGCTGCCCATAAACGACTGGCCCCCTTTACCGGGCGTGACTCCTCCGACAATCTTCGTTCCATACTCCAGCATCTGTGTTGTATGAAAGGTACCTTCGGCACCGGTGATGCCCTGAACAAGTACACGGGTGTGCTGGTCGATTAAAATACTCATTGACGCTTCCCTGTTTCCTGATTCAACACACCAACCACTTTTTCTGCCGCCTGCTGCAGCGAATTGGCTACAATAAAATCCATTTTGGCCTGCTGCAATAGTTCGGCGGCCTCGCGCGCATTAGTTCCTTCCAGGCGGATAATGACCGGTATATTAATTTTTATTTTCCGGGCAGCATCGATCACACCCTGGGCCACGCGGTCGCAGCGGACAATGCCTCCGAAAATGTTGATCAGGATCGCTTCAACTTTCGGATCGGCCAGGATTATCTGAAATCCATGCATCACGGTTTCCGGACTGGCGCCCCCGCCGACATCCAGAAAATTAGCCGGTACTCCTCCGGCCAGTTTTATTATATCCATGGTCGACATGGCCAGACCCGCTCCGTTGACCATGCAGCCGACATTTCCATCCAGTTTGATATAATTAAGATTGTACTTCGATGCTTCGACTTCTAACGGCTCCTCCTCATCCAGATCCCTTAACTCCTTATATTCAGGATGACGGAACAAGGCATTATCATCAAAATTAATCTTGGCATCCAGGGCCAGCACTTCACCGCCGGTAGTGACGATCAGGGGATTTATTTCGGCCAGGGAGGCATCACTTTCAATGAACGCGCGGTATAAGCGGATCATGAATTCAACCGCTTTCTGGACCTGCTGACCCTGTAAATCAAGACCAAAAGCCAATTCCCTGGCCTGAAAAGGAGAAAAACCCAGCAGCGGATCAATCCATACTTTCAATATCTGCTCAGGTGTCTCAGCGGCAACTTTTTCAATCTCGACCCCCCCTGCTGTACTGGCCATAACCACCAGTTGTGAGAGTGAGCGGTCCAGCACGATTCCGAGATATAATTCACGGGCAATCGGCAGACCTTCCTCAATCAGTAATTTTTTTACCAGCCGCCCTTCAGCACCTGTTTGGTGAGTGACCAGACGCATGCCGAGCATCTGACTGGCAATTTCTTCTACCTCATGCAAATTTTTAGCCAGTTTGACCCCACCGCCTTTACCGCGGCCGCCGGCATGGATCTGCGCTTTCAATACAATAACTTTACTGGCCAATTCTCTGGCATTCCGGACTGCTTCATCAACGGTCCAGGCAACTTTGCCCCGCGGCACCGCCACCCCGTACCGGCGCAGGATCTCTTTGGCCTGAAATTCATGGATTTTCATATCTGGTAACTTTTACCTAATTCAGGGTCAGCACCGTGCCGCCGCCGGAGGTGACTACTCTGGCGGCATTTTCAATAGAAGTAATAACCACCCTTTTGCCCCCTTGTTCCAGGAACAGTATCGCTGCCTCGATCTTGGGCCCCATACTACCCCCGGGGAAGTGCCCTGCCTGCAACAGGATTTTAGCTTCGCTGACAGTCAGATGATCCAGATTGCGTTGGTCTGCTTTTTTATAATTGATAGCCACTTTGTCGACTGCGGTTAAAATAAACAATTCCTCAGCATCGATATCATGCGCCAGGATGGCAGCGGCCAGATCTTTGTCGATTACCCCGTCCACCCCTTCCAGCCAGCCGGATTCTTCCCGGTAAACCGGGATTCCGCCGCCGCCGGCTGCCACAACCACTACATCCTGATTTATCAGATTCTTAATAATTTCTTTGGAGATGATTGATCTGGGCATCGGTGAAGGTACGACCCGCCGGTAGCCGCGACCCGGGTCTTCTTTGACCGTCCAGCCGCGTTTGGTTTCCAGTTCTTTGATTTGTTCCTGTTTAAAGAATGGACCGACAAACTTAGTGGGATTCGCAATTGAAGGATCGTCTTTATCCACCAATACCTGGGTGACAATAGTAACGATCGGTTTGTACAACTGGCGTTCGTTTAATTTATTCTGCAGGCACTGTTCGATCATATAGCCCATCCCGCCTTCGAGATCGGCTACGATAACCCCCAGCGGCAGAGGCGGAACCAGATGGCGGGTTTCTTCAACACGCAGCAGAGCATTACCAACTTGCGGTCCATTGCCATGGCTGATCACGACGTGATCACCGCGGGCAATCAATTCAACAACACTGGTCAGGCTACGGCGGGTATTGGCAAATTGCTGGGTAATACTACCTTCTTCAAATTCACGGCTAATTGCATTACCGCCAAGCGCCACCACCACCGTTTTACTGGACATTTCACTCCGTCATGGATACCTGAAATTTGAATTTATGTATTTATATTAATTTTTTCAAGGCATCATTCAGGTCTGGTCTGCCAATTTCCTCTAATTCATAATAGACCCGTACCGCCGGTTTATTGATGTTCAGGATCTTACGCAAATCGATCGGGGTACCGATAATCACCACCTCGGCATCGGAGTTATTAATTGTCTTTTCCAGATCACGAACCTGTTTATTGCCGTAACCCATTGCCGGTAACAGTGTCCCGATATCGGGATACTGCTTGAAAGTATCTTTAATTGTACCGACGATAAACGGACGGGGATCAATTAATTCACTGGCGCCGAATTTCCATGCTGCTACCACGCCGGCTCCATAGGTCATTTCCCCATGGGTCAGTGTCGGTCCATCCTCGACCACCAGTACCCGTTTGCCGCGAATGGTTTCATAATTTTCTACAAAGATAGGGGAAGCAGCGTCAATGATCATCGCTCCCGGATTAACCAGGCGGATATTGTCGCGCACCTGCTGGATATTTTGCAGATCAGCCGTATCTATTTTATTGATGATCACCACATCGGCCATGCGCAGATTAGTTTCACCAGGATAATAAGATAATTCATCCCCGGGGCGGTGCGGATCTACCACTACCACATGCAAATCCGGCTTATAAAAAGGCAGATCATTATTCCCGCCATCCCATAAAATAAAGTCTGATTCCTTTTCGGCTTCACGCAGAATGGCTTCATAATCCACACCGGCAAAGACCGTCGTACCGCTGACGATGTGCGGTTCATATTCTTCCCGTTCTTCGATGGTGCATTTATAAAAATCCAGATCTTCCAGGCGGGAAAATTTCTGTACCTTTTGTTCTACCAGGTCGCCGTAAGGCATAGGGTGCCGTACCGCAGCCACCCTCTTGCCTGCTTTCCGCAACAGACCGCTGATCCGGCGGGTAGTCTGACTTTTACCGCTGCCGGTGCGTACGGCGCAAATAGCTATCACCGGTTTGCGGCTTTTCAGCATGGTCTGCTTTGGACCCATAAATTTAAAATCGGCTCCGGCCGCGTTGACCATCGCCGAACGGCTCATCACATACTCATACGGTACATCACTGTAACAGAAAACCACTTCATCTATATCATGTTGTTTAATCAGATTGACTAATTCACGCTCATCAAAAATAGGAATACCATTGGGATATAATTCACCCGCCAGCTCGGCCGGGTACTTGCGGTCATTGATATTCGGAATCTGGGTGGCCGTGAAAGCTACGACCCGGTACAATTTATTTTTCCGAAAATGTACATTAAAATTATGAAAATCACGCCCGGCTGCACCCATAATTATTATTTTTACCGGTTCCATCTATTCCTCCTTGATTTATCTATAATTTTTAAGATCCATATTCATTGTAAAAACAGTCACATACCCTTGTTAAGACCAAATTAGAATTTAGGTTTGGCCAAATGTAAAAGCAACTTGAAAGATGGAAATATTTTAGGTCTTAACTAATTGTATTTATGAGAATTACAGTCGTTCTTAAATATACAGATTAATTTATAATTATACCCTGGTATAACATATTGAAAATTTTATTGTTATACGATTTAATTATTATTTTAATCGTGGGGATTTTTGGTGATGTCGTAGAGACGCGATGTGGTAGGGGTGCGGTTACCGCGCCCCTACCACAACCCGGATATTATTGTGATTTCATAAACGGATACGTCCAATCGTGGGGCGGGACCATATTTTCCTTGATGGCCCGGGCCGACATCCAGCGCAGGATGTTCATGGCGCTACCGGCTTTGTCATTAGTGCCGGAAGCGCGGGCACCGCCGAAGGGTTGCTGCCCGACCACCGCACCGGTCGGTTTATCATTGATATAAAAATTACCGGCAGCATCGCGCAGCGCATTCGATAACATATTAATCGCCGCACGATCCTGGGCAAATATCGCTCCGGTTAAAGCATACGGGGAGGTTTCATCACACAGTTTAATCGTTTCCGGCAGTTTATCATCTTCATACACATAGATGGTCATAACCGGCCCGAAGATCTCCTCCTGCATGGTTTTGAATTTCGGATTGGTGGTGACAATCGTGGTCGGTTCGATGAAAAATCCTTTGCTGGCAGCGCATTTACCGCCGGTAATAATTTCTGCTTCCCGGGAGTTCCTGGCAAAATCTATATAGGCTTTTATACTGTCATAAGCTCCCGGTCGATGACCGCGCCCATGAAATTTTTAAAATCGCTGATATCCCCCATTTTAATTTTCTTTACTTCGGCTACATACATTTTTTTAAACTGCGGCCATAGGGACTGGGGAATGTATGCGCGGGAAGCTGCTGAGCATTTTTGTCCCTGATACTCGAAGGCTCCGCGCAATACGGCCACCACCAGTGCCGGCAGGTCAGCCGAGGGATGGGCGAAAATGAAATCCTTGCCACCGGTTTCACCGACAATACGGGGATAGTATTTCATTTTGGATATATTATTTCCGACAGTTTTCCACATATTCTGAAAAACCTCTGTGGAACCGGTAAAATGAATCCCGGCCAGATCGGGGCTGCTCAGCACCGGGTTGCCAACCTGTCCCCCTGCGCCGGGTATGAAATTGATCACCCCGGCAGGCAAACCTGCTTCAGCCCATAATTTCATTAAGAAGTACGCCGAATAAACTGCACTGGAGGCCGGCTTCCACAATACGACATTTCCTGCCATGGCTGGTGCCGTTGGCAGATTGCCGGCAATGGAAGTGAAATTGAATGGAGTAACGGCGAAAATAAATCCTTCCAGGGCCCTGTATTCCAGGCGATTCCAGGTCCCCGGCGGCGAGTAAGGTTGGTCGCTGATCAGTTGGGTCAGATAGTATGAATTATAACGCCAGAAATCGATCAATTCCGCGGCCGAATCAATTTCCGCCTGGTACACGGTTTTCGACTGACCCAGCATGGTCGCGGCATTCAGAGTACTGCGCCAGGACTCCCGCCAGCAGATCGGCTGCTTTCAGGAAAATAGCCACACGCTGTTCCCAGGGCATTTCTGACCAGGCCTTGCGGGCACTTAACGCTGCAGCGACAGCCATTTTAACTTCTTTGTCAGCGGCCTTATGATAGATACCCAGTTTTATTTTATGATTGTGCGGTGCGCGGATTTCGGCGGTATTACCGCTCCTGACCTCCTGCCCGCCGATGATCAGCGGAATTTCAACAGTCTCGGCCTGCATTTTCGTCAATTTCTTTTTTAATTCGGTTCGCTCCGGAGATCCCGGGAGATAAGATTTAATCGGTTCATTGTAAGGAACGGGCACTTTAAAGTAGGCATTACTCATGATCTGGTCTCCTGATGATACAAATGTCAAATCGACTGTCAAAAATTTAGCATGTGCTTTGTTCAAAAGCAATGTTGATGGCTAAAGCCATAGGATATTAGGTGATTCCATACTCCACTATCTGAAGATAGTGGCTAGTGAGCAAGAAACTAAAAGGCGGATATACATCTGCCAGTAATGTAAAAATAACCCGCAACTCAAGAGTTGCGGCTACCGATATTCTGCTGACATTAAAAACCACGCAATCTGAAGAATGCGGCTACCGGCTTCGATTGTTATGCGATTCACGCAATCTAAAGATTGGGGTTACTGATTTTTAATACCGGGATAAATCTTGTAAGCCATTCTCAAACTTGTTCGACCCCTCCGGGGTCTCCATATTATTGGAGATTTCTCCATTACTACAAATATTTGATGCCTCCGGCATCATGGGCGCATGGCCATGCGCCCCTACAAAATCGTTCTTGATTATTAATTACTTTTGATATAATCTTTTATTTGTCCCTTTGTCCCTTTGTCCCTTTGTCACCTCTTTGTCCCTTTGTCCCTTTGTCCCTTTGTCCCTTTGTCCCTGCCTTACGGCAGGTCTCCGGTCTCTGACCTCCGACCTTTGTCCCTATAACTTATGCGCTAACACTACAGTTGTCTTCATTTCCCGCAGCACGCCGGCTCCTTCATTAAACATCTGCATGAAAATTATATAGATGCCGATCCGGGCCAGGCGGCCTGAACCGTCTTTGCCATCCCAGGCCAGGTTGAAATAGCGTCCGCTGAAACGATTTTCCTGCAGGGTCCGGATCAGTCGGCCTTTCAGATCAAAAATCTGTACCCGGATCCGGGCGCTGGTTTCGGGTAGTTCCCCGCTGATTATGGCCACATCCTGATAACCATCCTCGTCCGGAGAAAATGGATTGGGAGATACTGTAATCTGCTGCCGGCCGCGTTTTACCGGCGAATAAATACTATTGATTGCCGCCGGAGTTGCACCCTCGACCGCAACCGAGGGCCCCCAGTTCTCCTGTTTATTTTCAGATAATAAAGGATTGATTCGCTCTAAACTCACCTGCCGCCGCAGATCTTCATCCTGCAGCCACTCTGCCTCGTAATGCAACCGTTCCAGCCACCTCCCGCCCGGTTCCAGTAGAGTCAGATCATCCTCATCATTATTCAAATTCAGAAATTTCGGTAAAACAATTACCAGGCTATCAGCCAGATCATACCTGTCTGAAATAAATCCGGAACACAGCACTTTCATTTGCTGCGGATATAAATTGACCAGAGAATCAATTTCGATGGTATCCTGTTGATCAGCCAGGCACCACCCATTCAACCGAGACTGGATTTAGTCCGGTATTAATTATTTCAATCCACTCTGCTTCCCCGTCGAAGGTCAGAAATTTGATTTCATTTAAGTGCAGCACATTCTGCTGCATTAAAACTACAAGATCACGGAACAGCAGATTATTACTCTTATTTTCATCTGCTGCATAAGCGATTTCGACTCCCAGGTGCTGCTGTCCGGCCGGTAAATTGTACCAGGTTAACCTGTACAGTAGAACTATTAATCGATGAATAAAAAAATACTTTTTCAGTAATCTGCCGATCAGCTGCATCACGCAGATTATTTTCATTTTGATCGATAAAAAGATATACGACTAATCGTATCCTCCACCGGTTTCAGTCCCAGGTTAAAGATCTCAATTTCCATCGTGACTGAATCCTCTTCGAACAACAGGTCCGGAATCTTTAGCGAACCTTCCTGCAAACCCAGATCTATCGACCAGGGTGATACCGAATTATGGAAACCCGGCGTACCGCCGGGTACCTGGCTATCCTGCCAGTTATCTGTACTATTTTCCCCCTCCAGCAATACCTTTTCATCTGAATAACCCGGTTTATTACCGGGGCTGTAGCGACAGCTGGTCAGCACATTGCCCGCGGCATCGGTCAGTGAAAGTAATTCCCCCTTCGAATTGGACAAGCCACTGCTGCCAAAAGTACTATTATCGATGGTCAGCAGCATGACGCTGTCAGGAATAATGTCATCATAGCTGCTGGAATTATTGAAATAACTTCCATCCAGGATAACTGCAAATGAATGCGGGGGAATTTTTGTGCCATTACTGCAAGGAAGGATCAGATCGCTGTCGCTGCTGTCGCTGAACTGCCAGCCGGAGATATCAATTGAATCAAGATCGGAAAGATTATATATCTCCACGAATTCATCATGGTTTTCATCGGTGGCTACATCGAACATGATTTCAGAAAAAGTAATCTGGGCAAAAGCGAGGGAATGTGTGAAAATATAAATGATTATCATATACAACGGCTTCATTTTGTCTCTCTCCTGCCTGTTAACCGGCATTATTTATAAAACCAATACTGGTACTGTTCAATTATAATGCCAATACGGTTTGAACACTGGATAGGAGTGGAAATTGAAGGCTTGAAGAACAGAGGGATATGGAGCGAATGGATAGATAAAAAAACAAAACGCAAAGGACGCTAAGGTAATAAACGCAGAGGGCGCAAAGAAAATCATTATTTTATATACTTTGCGCTCTTTGCGTTTACCTTTGCGTCCTTTGCGTTAATAAAATATAACCAAAATACTTCTATTATTTCATTACTAATTTAGGTGTCCGATATACGCATCATGAAAAAAGTGACATAAACGGCATCAGCGAGTTTCCCTGGCAAAACCGTAACCGTTTCAGATGCATCGTAATATCCATCACAGGTACCGGTAATCCGGTATGTACCACTTTGCAGTTTAAACGCAAACTGAGCCCAATCGTCGGTTATGGATATCTGAGTACCGTCCAGGTATATCTTTGCTCTGGGCACGTCGTACTGTAAAAACTTGCTGATCAGGGTAGCCCCGGTGGAAGACTGCCAGATCTGCTGGGCATCCCAGTTGGCCATAGAGGGGTGATGCAACAGACTGTCATTAAAAAGAATTATATCCTGAAATTCTCCGCGAACATAGCCGGTAGAAGTATCGGGGGTCATATAAAAGTCATGTGTGACTGTCTGGCCGCCGCTTACCTGTACCTGGCTGGTTGTATCCCGGTAATTTATCGCCGAGCAGAGTAAACTTATACTGCCTTCATCGACAGAGGTGATCGAATATGATCCCGATTCATCCGTGGTAGCCCAAAGACTATCTCCGCAAAAAATGAAAGCAGGGTGTATGGCTGTCTGGCCATACCTGACCTTACCCGTAATACTGCCTTTGGTTTCTTTCGGATCTGTCGACTTGTCGCATGATGTAAATAGGAATAGCAATAGTAATGGTATAAGGTATAAGGTTACAGGGTATATGGAAATCACTTGTTTTATTTTTGCCATCTGTTCTCCCGGCGGATTCTATATTGCTGAAAAAGAAGAATGAGAACGTCTCGCTATTCTGACGTTCTCATTACCTCATTTATAATGCACTTAATTCAAATCTTATTTACTCAGGATCATCTTCTTGACCTGTTCGGTCGAACCGTTATCGTTGCGCACCGTAATTTTATAAAAATAGATTCCGCTGGCAGCCGATACGCCGCTGGAGGTTAAACCGTTCCATTTCTGCAGATGAGATCCGGCAGATTGGTATCCATCGACCAGTATTCTGACCAGTCTGTCCGCTGGCGTTATAGCAGACTCAGATTAACCTGGGCAGGTTTTGCCAGTGTGTAATATATATTGGTAGTGGCATTGAAAGGATTCGGATAATTCTGATAAAGGGCGAAATCCGTGATCACCTGACCTGCTGTGGCGTCATCAGCAATGGCGTCAACAATGTTGGTCACCAGTTCGATACCGGTATCCCCGCCCAGATTTCTGGTGTATTTTTTCTCTTCGGCATTATTCCAGTGCTCATGGGTACCCAGACTGCGCTGCAGATTTACACCATCGTTTTCCGGATCATAGGTTAAACCTGTCGGCCAATTCAATGAGTCAGCCATTTGATGTAAATAGTCTTCCGTGGCCGAAAATTGCGGGAAAGGTCCATGCGCATCATCCATTGGATCCAATGTACCTTCGGTAGGATGGCTTTCATCAAATTCATAGATCAGGAAATCATAGCCCACTGATTCGATGGCCACCGCGTCCTGCGAGAGGAACAGCGAATTGGGCCAGTCATTATTAAACGGTGTCATACGCCATTTGATTGGCGGATGTCCCCAGTTGATGGATCCCCACAATCCATCGATGAGATAGAGAATCGTCTTGCCGCCCAGATCTTTATGCCCGGTAATATCCACAAAACAGCGGTAAACACCGTAATCGCCATTGGGATGCTGCCAGCCTTCACTGCCCAGGGTCGGATCGGGCATGGGCAAACTGTAATGCATATGAAAAGCATCGCCGCTGAATGGTGTTATGGAACCAAAATGGTTTTTAGCGGTGAGCGAGATTCCGGCGCGATGGTGTTTCTTTAACACCGGGATATTGATCATATAGGCCGCATCCAGGTACGCCTGGGGTACATAATCGGAACCTCCCCCGTCGGATCTGTATAATACTTTGCTGGCCGGCTGCACAGGACTTGTTCCCCGGCCCCATACTTTTACACTGGCGAATGTATTGTGAATTTTATTATACGTCGCATCGTTTGGATTTTTATTCGGATCACCGATAGTGATGTCGGCCTGGGCCACCCCGGCCGCGTTTACCAGTTGATCTAATATGGCATAACAAACCTGCGGAGAGGTGTTGACATTTTTATCAGCCGGCCAGCCGGAACCGGGTGTACCGTTTAGATTAATTTTAATGACGATTTTCTCACCGGCTGTATACCCGACATCCCCTTTACCGTGGGATTGATTATAATAATGAAAAATCGCATCCCAGGCGGCGGCATCGGAGGTCTGGTCGGTCATTCTCTGCAAACCTTCGGACAGCATGGTATTAACCACCGTTTGATCGGTATTGCTATCCTGATACCAGTAATCATTGGTGGTATTAGCGCAGGTTGCATCCGTGGCATCGGTATCATGGATCCAGACTACCCGGCCGGGATATATTCCTTTGCCTGTACCCATTGGCTCGTTCGGACCTTCCAGAGTCGACTGATTGATTGCATAGGCCTGCTTATCGGAATGCACCGAGGTGAAGAAGAATATACTTATTCCGAAAAACAGCATAAGCAGGAATAATACGTATCTTGTTTCATGAAAGTATTTTTTGGCTTTCTTCAGAAAAAACAGCGAGGAAGTAAGCCCTATTAAATAGATGACAAAAGTGGATGCCATAGGTGCGGCAACCCGCATGCAGGGATAAGCGGCCCGGCTTGGCTTGGGAATAACCCGGACCAGAAACCAGATAAGCGACATGATACCAATAAACGGGAACAATAAGTTCCGAAAAATCTTCTTCATAAAATACCTTCCTTTATTTAATAATCTGAATTGAACATCAAATTTATTATCGACCTAGATTTTTGATTATTGATTCCCCCTGCTGTTAAATTTTCAGAATAATAAAACCAACTTAACTTTTTAAGATACAAAATTTCTGCGACTCAATCCAGTTATAACATCCCTGGAATAATTATTGCCCGGATAGATACATTTTTTCAAATCATATCCAAGATACGGATAAAAGATTGTAAAATCTGTGATATTGCTAACATTCATAGATTTGTCAGGCAGGGAAGAAAGGACGCTATTTTACTTCTGCAATATCAATTTTTTAACCGCCGAAAATTCACCTGCGGTTAACCGGTACAGGTAGACACCGCTCGGCAGGCTTTCAGCTGTCCAGTGAATTTCATGTTCGCCCGCAGTTTGATAGCCTGCCATGACAGATGTGATTTCCTGACCAAGCAGATTGTATATTTTCAGATTTACATTCGCGGATTTTGGCAGGTAAAATTTAATTGCAGTGCCGGGATTAAACGGATTCGGGTAATTCTGATACAGAATAAATTGTCCAGGGGAATGTTCGTTATAAGACACTATAATATCACTGGCAGTGCTGTCGGCAAAGACAATTCTACCGAACTTATCAGGTTCATGTTGTCCCCCGCTGGTTTGATTCCAACCGGTTGGCTCGCCATTCGGATCGTTGGTTGATTTCCGATCGAAGCGGTACAGGTTGGAACGCCAGACATCATTCACTGCCGGAGGGAAATTCATGGTTGGTGCGCAGAATTGCATCTCGGCAAATGGCAAGGCCATTTCACAAACCCAGGCGGTGTCACGATCGGAATTGTAGGCCACGGTACCCTGCACCGTTACCGCGGTCGAAATATCATTGAAATTCCATTCTTTGTGTGAAATCACCCCCGGTTGACCCCATGGTTTGTTCATCCATAAATCGAAGATGGCGTTCAGCGGATTGACTTCCAGTTCGATATAATTCAGCCCGTCCCCGTCCGGATCGAAATATATCTCCACGGCATCCTCCTGCCATAACTCGTTATCACGATGATTATAGGTTGCCCAGATCGTCGTATCCTGGCAATAAAATCCGACATAGATATAAGTATTATCCCATAATAATTTAGCCCAGGTCTGGGTCAGTGGAATTGCAGAGGATCCTAATATGACAAAATCAGCGGTCGGCTCTGCCGATATCCATTCCTGTTCATCGAGATTACCGTCAATAACCAAAGGAGTATTTATTTTATTAACCTGATATTCAAGAATTTCCTGGGCGAAGGTGTATGTGAAACTTAGAAGGGTGAAATATATAAGCGTGATCTGCTTGAATTTGTGCATGGTTGGTTCCTTGGTTGTTTTCCCGGTTAATAATTATTTTTATGAACACAAAATAAGTCTAGCCAATTTCAGTGAGTAAAGACATAGAATAACTATTCTTTTTGTTTATAGATTCTTACCGGAACTACTTTACTGAAGTGTGAGAAATCTTCATCCACAGTGAATATCGGCCAATTATTATTAAAGGCTATTGCACAAATTAAAAAGTCTGTGTTTGATCCCGAAAAGCCTCTATTTCTGCAAGTATTAAAAAAATCCGCTGCCTGTTCATAATCCTCACGTTGTATATAATAATCCGGGAAAGAACGTAGATAGGCCCGCAGAATTTCGAATTGCTTGTTTGATTTAATACCGGAAAGAATCTCCTGGCGGATCGGACCGATCAACTGCACACGCACATCTTTTATCAGATTACCGAGTTCGGCAATATTTGTCTGATCAGTTGAGGACACCGCCGTCTTAGGCCCGCGGCGTCTCAAGGCTAACGACCAGATACAGGTATCGACCAGCACTTTCAATTTTTACTTCTTTGCCGTTTGTAATCGTAATCAGCCTCGTAGTCGATTGACCCAAAAAGCTTTATTATTTTCAATTGTTCTCTTCTGTGGATGTATTCAATCAAAGCTTCGGTCACTACAGTCTTTTTTAGTTTTATGTTTACCGATACGCTTGGCCGTTTCGAGTAATTTGTCATCGATAGCTAAATTAGTCGGCATTTTCGCTCCATTTTTTTCTTATTTTACACATAATTATGTGTAAACACAAGTGTAAATATTATGTTTATGCTAGATATTTTTTTATATCGAGGTTGGCAGTATCAGATTGAATCATAATTACAGATCAATGGTCTGCTTTGGCCCGAATTATATCGGGTCCAAGGTCATTATAAATGATAACCTAAAGCAAATTTACCTATCATTTGCTCACGCCAGTCGCCATATACAGCGGCTGTGGTCAGAGCAATATCAAAATCAAAAGAACCATAACGTAAATTCATTCCCAGCAGTAAAAAAAGAGCGTCTAGATTATCGCTAGCACCATAATCGTAATTGAACTCCTGACTATATTTACGACCGGTTGACAGCAAACTGGCACATAAAGACAGCTGTTCCGTAAGGTGGCCGAGCAAAGTGCCTGAGATATCGATTGAATTGATTGAATTGTCATCCAGCTGCTGCCAATAAATATTACTGATTTCCAGCGTCATCTCCATTGATTTATTAATCCTGTAAAATACCCCAAAATTCAGTCTATCCGGAAATTTATTCTTCGGCATATGGACATTTATAAGCGTATCACGACCTATGCCTGAAGTATCAGGATCAATTTCTATTATACCGTTGGTAATTTTAATTTTTTCATTAAAATAGGGATTCCGTTCATAAAATAAACCGATCTGAAATTTATCCGCTAAGTCATACCGCACTCCCGCTGCCCAGCCGATGGCTCCCCCCTGTCCCTTAGCCTCAAGAAGGTACATACGTTCTGTATAATCCAGGGTATTGTAATTTAATCGTATGCCCAGACATAACTCATCATTAGTGCGTAGCAAATTAGCCATGGAATAAGAGAGTAAGCCGGAATAACAAATCACTAAATTGTTCTTATCAGCGGTCCAAAATTCTCCTGTTCCGTCAGGATTTTCTACAGTGGTTATTTCGAATTTACCCAGATCAAGAAATGAATTATAGCGCTGACTGAAACCAATCCCGATCCGGAATGATCGTAATGGATATACAATTCCAAGTGACTGTGGCAGATAAAGGTGCCCTCTTTCATGACTGATGTTGGCAACCCAGGCCGGCTTGATCACCGACTCCAATTGATAGGAGATACCCATATAAATATTATTTCCGGTATACATCGCTGCCGGATTGGTGCCGTTCAGATTGGCCACATGGTTATAAATACTTCTGGTGAATCCCGTTCCGCTGATCGATTCAAAAACATAACCCTGGGTTACCCACAATGTTGAAGTCCCGACCCGATCAAGATCCCCGGCATATATAAGATTACATAGTACTAATAGAAAAATAATCTTTTTCATACAGTATCTTACCTTATACTATTTCCAGACTGCATCCGGTAATACTTGTATAAATATCTCTTTACGGGCACCAAGGAGTGCTTGATAATTAATATTCATAGTCTATATATTGATTTAATTAAAACACCTACGAGTTACTCAATTCTACTTAATTCAACATTGTCAACCCAGAAATTTAAAGGATAAACCGGCACGGTAACGTTGTAAATCTGGAATGCAGAGAGCTGAAAAGAATAATGTGTGGGATTGGCATCAGCGGGGATGGTCAGCGTTTCTGAATGTCGCACCCAATCGGAACTGTCCCTCGGTCCGGTAAATTCGCACATATGATATGCTACCGGGTAAAGTTCTGTGAAACTTCCGTGATACGAGTATAACGAATCATGTTTTGCCCAGTATGATACTTCATAGCGCGCGCCGGCAATCAATTTATCCGTATCGATTATTTGTTCTACCATGGAAAAGGCATATTCTTCCGCCAGGGCATAAAAATGCAATGAATATTTGCCTTCGAAAGATACTGTCGAGTCATATTCAATGCAGGTACTCGCTAATACAGAACCGATGGCCCATTCTGCCGGGAATTGAGTATAAGTATCCGGAATTTCAAAACTGCCGTTAGCAATGGCATTAAAATTCCCGGTGGTGGCCTGCATAATATTACTGCCGCCCAGCCGGCCGTACTCGTTCATAACATATACACGGTAAAAATAGGTCTGCAGGGGATTTAAATTTGTATCGACAAATAATGTATCATCGATATCGGTAGACACATGGGCGAGCGTACCGGTAGTTTCATCCAGGCCCGACGTGTTATGGCGATATATTTTATACTCGCGAAAATCTGCGGCTATAGAAGGTGACCATTTTAATGACACAGAATTAGCCGTAACTTCCGCCGGATCATACATGAATACCGGATTAGGTAATTTCAGGTTATCTACTACAATGTCATCGTATACTGCAATTGCATTTGATCTTTCACCGAAACTTCCATCTTCGTTTTCCTTTGAAATGACGAGCGTATGATTTCCGGCTGATACATTTTGAATATTAAAGTATCCGCTATTGTCGGTAGTAGTGGTCCAATTAATCTTGTTATCGATCACCACACTGACATTTTCTTTGTAAAAACCGGCATATTCAACGGAACCGCTTACGGAATAGGTTTCATCTGTCGCTTGTGGATTTTCTTTACAATTTGAGATAAACAATAAAATACAGGAAAGTAAGAGGACAATATTCCTTTTCATACAGCACCTTCCTTCATTATTGATAAGAATATCAGTATTAACATGTATTCCATTAACCGCAATTTAATTACAATATTTAATAAATATAAGAATCTGTAAGAGAATTCTTAGAATCCACAATATCTATGATAGCCTAACTATTTCTAACTATATAAATATAATAAAATGGAAGGCAAATTCAATTAAAACCTTTATGGGAATCATTCCGCAACTCAAGAGTTGCGGCTACCAGCATTCAAATATTAAATATCAAGCGCAACCTGAAGGTCGCGACTACCATCTTTTCGGCGCTGCGAAGCGCTGCCTACAAACCTTTTCCCTTTATCCTTTTCCCTTTGGCCTTTAAAACAGCCCCCTTACCACCCTGCCTGTCGGCAGATCTTCGACCTGTCTGCACCAGGTCTCCGACATTCCTGGGATGACAATCTTATTTTGTATAAGGGCGCATATTCAATGCGCCCCTACTCTGTGCCTGTGTGCCTTTGTGCCTTGTTCAAGCCAACCCCAACCGCTTCCGTACAAACCACTCCATACTCAACAAAAAAATAATCAATAATAACAAAGCCGCTTTCTGCCAGATCTCAAAAGTCCTGGTCACTTCCTGGTAGCGTACCGGAAAATTCAGTTCGCTGAATAAATCACGGTAATTATCTTCGCTGACATACCGGCCGCCGCTCTTGTCAGCCAGTTTGCGCAGTAACTGTTCATCCTGACGGGTATACAGAAACTCGATATTGACCGGTGTACACACAATTCGGGTCGAAGTCTGTCCAAGAGGCACATCATTGCCCTGCCGGAACGCCTGCGCCTCTATGGTATAATCCCCTTCGCTCAATAGTTGAAAATCGGATGCATAAGTTCCCGCTGTAATTAATCCTCCATCCAGTTCAAAAACACCGGCGGGACCCGAAACCTTAAGTTGAACCATCCCGTCATCGACAGGCTTATAATCACCGTCATATACCTCCGTACTGATCCGTACCGTTTCACCGACCTGATAACTTCTTTTATTGGTGCTCAGTAATACATTGTTGCTGCCCCCGCTGCTGCTCAGCCAGCGTATCATATTTTTAATAATACTCTGCCACCCGTCCCGGAACACCCGGTCTTCGGCCAGCATGAAATGCCAGCGCCAGAAACCGGAACCAAGTAAATAAGCATTCCTGCGTCCGGCATTCTGTTCAATTATCAGTACCGGTACCCGGATATTTTCTTTACCGGCCTGGGCCGCTGTCTCCAGAGCAATCCGCTGCGAATTACCTGCCTCCACTTTTTCAAAAGGATATTCAATGGGCGGACATTTCTGCCAGAAATCCAGGTTCTCCTGGTCGGAGCTGAAAATATTTAACAGCGGCAGAGTTTTGCCGAAATCCGTGAGCAGCACCTGCGTCTTTAAGACCGGATTGAGAAACTTTGGCGCCGGCAGTGAATAAAACCGGTTAATAAAATCCCAGTCAACTGTCGACGAATTAACCCCGAATAGCAATAACGAGGGCACTTTCTGCCTGGTTAATAACTCTTCCATAATACCCAGATTTTCCCGGCTGGTACTCAATGCCGGAAAATCATGCAAAATCAGTACATCCAGACTATCCAAAACACGATTCAGCAACCCTTCGGCCGGACTTTTGATTCCCTGATCCAGGACTGCCAGTTCTACATCCAGATCAGGATTGGCTGCCAGTAACAGATGCAAAAACTTGACGTCAAAATCCGGTTGTGACGCCAGCATTGTTGCTTTGATTTTTGATTTCAGTACCTCTACGACCAGCAGGTGCCTGTTATTAGCCAGTAAAACTTCACCGGGCAGCTTATCGACACTGATTTCAAAGTGACGCAGACCTGCCTGTTCCGGTTTAATGTTCAGAGAAACCGGAATAATGCCCCCTGCAGTGCTGATCTTCACCTGCTGAGCTGCTAAAACTTTACCCTCTGCTTTGATCTGCAGTAACGTTTCTTTACCAGTGAATCCGCGTGCGATCAGATTTACCTGTACCGGGGTAATTTTATTTTGATATACAATTTTATTTGCCTGCACATCGGCTATCAGCAGATCGGGAATATCAACCGTATCGCCTAGACCCACGGTATGTATCCTGCAGCGCAATAAAGCATCGGAATAAAGCGGATTACGACCGCTGGTGAAATTACCATCACTGAGCAGAATCAGCGCAGTCAGATCTTTTTCTTTAGCAATTATATGCGTTAGAGCGGCATCGATGTCCGTGGCAAACTGTGCCGAATCGATCTGCGGACTCTTCAGACTCACTGTATCGGTATTAAAAGCATAAAGTGAAACTTCAACAGGCCCGTGAACCGCCGCCAGTAAATCTGCGCCAATTTTTCCCTCCCGGCTTAACCGGCTGGCCCCCTTTTCCAGCAGACCCATTGATGCGGAGCGATCGATGACCAGGGCAATTTTATCGGTGACCCGCTGCTGCCAGACCAGGGTCAACTGCGGCGTAAAAAGCAGCAACAGGATCAGGGCCACAGCCAGGCCGCGAATAATGGACAGGGTTATCCGCCAACTGTTCGCCAGCGGCGGTATGGTGCGGCGGTAAAGTAAATAAGAGAAAATAGCAGCGACCAGAAATACGCCTAAGATAATGAACGGAGAAATATTGGTGCGTAAAAAGGATGGAATTGTATCAAACATATCCGGACACGTCTATTTTTTATCATCCAGTTGCCAGGAGGGGTAGGCATTGATATCCAGTGCCGAATCTAATCCGCGCCTGATTCTTTCCAGACCGGCCCGGGCTATCATGGCGGCATTATCGGTGCAGAAATTCAGCGGCGGCAGATAAAACTGAGCACCGCTGTTTATGATTTCTGATTGCAGCCACTTTCGTAACAGGGAATTGGCAGCTACTCCGCCCACCACGCCAACCGATTTTACTTTATGTTTTTTTGCCGCCATAAGCGTCTTGCGCACCAGCACTTCCACAGCGGCCTGCTGGTAACTGGCACAGATATGATTCATTTGCTCCGCAATATATTGCTTATCTTTTGACCGTAAATAGATCAGCAGGGCCGTTTTCAAACCGCTGTAACTAAAATCAAAATTTATGCCCCTCAGGTAAGCTCGGGGAAAGCGGAAAAATTCCGCATTACCTTCAGCGGCTTTCTGATCGATCAGCGGACCTCCCGGGTAACCCAGCCCTAACAGTTTAGCACCTTTATCGAAAGCTTCACCGGCAGCGTCATCGCGGGTCCGGCCGATAACCTGGTAGTGCAGATGATTCCTCATCAGCACCAGTTGCGTGTGACCGCCCGAAACTACCAGGCTTAAATGTGGAAAGGGTATTTCCGGATTGGCCAGGAAATTTCCATAAATATGTCCTTCGATATGATTGATTCCAACCATTGGAATCTTAAGCGCCTGGGCCATCCCTTTGGCAAAATTTAATCCCACCAGCAAGGCACCCACCAGGCCCGGGCCTGCGGTCACGGCAATTCCGCTTAATTCGGTTTTTGATATGTTCAGCTTCCCGTAAGGCCTGTTCTACGATCGGCACGATCAAGCGGATATGAGCCCGTGAAGCGAGTTCCGGCACTACCCCGCCGAATTGTGCGTGCACTGCCTGGGAAGAAACGATATTGGCCAAAACGGCATCGGCGGAGATCACAGCGGCTGAAGTTTCATCACAGGAAGTCTCGATGCCCAGGATCTGGAAATGCAATATTACTTCCTCTTGATTTTCAGTTTGAATGTTCCGGGGATCGATTCGGTCCAGCTGATCGACGCCGGTGTAGTGATTAACGCGCTGTATTCATCTTTATCAGGCCGGAAACTGCGGGCAAAATTAATCTCTACCCGAATGTCCGCTGCCTGCACATTCGCAACAATCTTTTCACCGCCTTTAATCCGCAAGGCCAGGAAAGGCGGGATGGTTTCTACCGCCAGATTCGCCGGAACGTCGATGACTTTTACCGGTATATCATAAACAATGCGTTCCACCAGCCGTTGAATATCAAAAGCTGCTTCGACTTGTTTGGGCACCATGGTGATCAGGCCGAGTGCCGGTTCTTTAAGCCGGAGTGTATGCTGGAAATTATTCTTCTGCCCGGCTACATACAGGGATTCGGTTTGAATATATTCCAGTGCCCTGATCAGGGATTTAGGTCCATCCAGGATGACCGAATCCGGCTGGAAATGATGTGCAATCAGCACATAGCCATCAGCAGGTGTTATCGATCCGGCAAAATGGATCTTCTTGGCAGTATGCACCAGATCTTCCACCTTCAGATCAAAAAATTTCGGTTCAATAATTTCCCTGACTTCGATGTGAAATGTTTTGGGGACATCCAAAAACTGCAGGTATTTATCAAGTTCAATCCTGCGTTCGGATTTCACTTCCGGAAATTCCAGGTTAAAACCGGCATCATAAAAATAGAATGCCAGCAAGGCTCTGCCCTTGGCCTCCACTTCAATCGTCGCTTTTTGGGGAATAGGACTGGCCAGTGTCTTACCTTTGGCCAGCCGGGTGACCCGGACAGGTACCTTAAATGTATAAAGATAAAGATCCTCGGTCTTGACCAGCAGCCAGATCGCAGAGGCCAGTACGATTGCCAGAAGGATCGATTTAAAATTATTACGGATTGATTTAAACATAAGCTGACCTGCGTGTTTTATTCCAGTACAATATCGACATAATCCAATCCGGCGCCGGCGCCGCCGCCTAACACTTCCGCCGCATTACCCTGATTTACCGCAATTTCCAGAAAACCGGCGCTGTTCCACAGGGCCAGCAGAGATCCTGATGTGACATCGCCGTAGGTGTGGTGAACAGAAGATAAAATCCTGTCTTTTATTTTAATCGAATGAATCTTTCCGGTCTTGTTGGCAGCTAATTGATTCTGGGTACAGGCAATGATAATATTTCCGAAATGATCAATAAGTATCACCCTGGCGCGGAAAGTCTGTTGATCGCGGCGGAGCGGATCAGCCAGCAATTGCGGGACATGCTCAAGCGGATCGGTGAGCCGGGACAGCAAATCATTTTGCCCCTTGGATAATAAAGCAGCTGCCGGCCCAAAAATATCCCGGGCCTGAAAAGTCGAACTACTCTGCAAACCTAACCGCTGTTGTCTTAGTCGCAGCGGATCGATCCGGTAAGCCTGATATGCTTCTTTGTGCATGATATAAGTAAAAATGCCGTTGTCAGGTCCTACAAAAAAATATCGCGATGTTTTCAGGATCAGGGGAATGCGGCTACCCCCTACACCCGGATCCACCACCGCCAGGTGCACAGTCTTGCGGGGAAATTCATTATAATAACTGGCCAGGATATACGCCCCCTGTTCAATCTGGAAAGGTTGAACAGCATGGGATATGTCCACAACCTGTGCTTTAGGATTAATTGATAACATAATCCCTTTTACACAGCCGGCATAGCCGTCCTGCTGTCCAAAATCGCTGAGAAATGTTATCAGATTCATGCTCATGCTGTTTTCAGTGGCTGACAGACCGGACAATAATGTGTACCCCTGCCGCCGATCCATTTTTTCTCGACAGGATTTTTACAGCGGATACAGGGATTCTGTTCCCGTCCGTATACCTTTAAATATTTTTGATTCCGGCCGGACTCACCGTCAGTTGTTCTATAGTCTGCCAGGGTCGTGCCCATATGCTTTATGGCTTCCGGCAGAATTCTGCGGATGGCCCGGTATAATCTTCCCAGTTCTTTTTCGGACAGACTGCTGATCCGCCGCTGCGGATGAATACCGGACCGGAATAAACTTTCGTCAGCATAGATATTACCCAACCCGGCCAATTGACGCTGATCCAGCAGGAACGGTTTTATTATACCTGTTTTATTGCTCAGTAATACTTTGAAATTCTTTAACGCGAACTTTGCATCGAGGGCATCAACACCCAGGGACCCTAAAAACTTATTTGCATCTGCCGTCAGATATACCCGGCCGAATTTACGGGTGTCATAAAACAAGAGTGATTTGCCGGATCTGAATTTAAAATGAACCCGCAATTGCGCTTTATCAAATCTCTCTGCACTACTGACAATCAACCGGCCGGTCATGCGCAGATGCACCAGCAGATAGAGATGATCCAGTTGAAATATAATAAACTTTCCGTAGCGCCTGACCGCCTTGATTGTACCGCAGGCTGATCGCCGCGCCCGGCCATCCGTTACCAGACTTTTTGGCCAGTGGACTTTGATATTCACGATTTCTTCGTTCAGTACTTTTTGACGCAATTCGCGTACGATCACTTCAACTTCAGGCAGTTCCGGCATAACCTATCTCTAAAAGTAGCGATCATTTATGGGATCGGGCAGCAATTTCATAAAGGATTTTATGTATTTGACGCATCCCGTCCTGTAAATCATCTTCTTTATTATCCAGCAATTGTCTGACACCCTGAATAATTTCCAGATCCAGGTTTTGATGCAAACGGAATAATTTACTTTGATAATGAATAAAGGAGCCGCTGAGGGCATCAATATGACCGGTGCGTATTCCTTTCAGCTGATCCCATTCGATCAAGGCATCCTGATACCTGAATTGGAAACGCTGTAACTTATTTTTTCCATCCTGCCACAGAAATAAATCGCATTCCGCTTCCGCATCCCGAAACCATCGTTTTATTGAATGAGGACTCGATTGTTTTATTAACTCCGGATCGATTTCATGGAACATATATTCCAGCCTTACCCGGAATCCTTATTGATCCTCGGTATAACTTTTAAGCTCCCGGAGTTCATCCCCCTGGCTACCCAGGCTCTGCATCGAGTGCATACTCTCCCGGTATAAACGAAATTCTTCCAAAGCCCTGCGGACCTCACCCTGTAATTCATATATTTTGCCCAGATAATAATGACAATTGTACAGGGTACTGTCGGAACTTAAAGCAACCTCAAATTGATTTTCCGCATCCGCCAGATTATTTTTCTGGAAAAAATAGATCCCCCGGTAATAGTACCATTCTCCTTTTTTCGCATTCATCCGTACCAGTTTATTAAAATAGGGAATGCCGCTCTCATAATTTGCCAGATTATAATAACTCCGGCCCAACAGAGCCAGCACCGCCTGGCTGGATGCCGTTTCCGGCCTGTACTGCAATAGTTCCCGGATAGCCTGGGGATAATTTTTTTGATTGAACAGAATTTTACCTTTTAAATAATAATAGTCCTGATTGAACGGCTGGCCTCGTGTCTGTACAAGTCTGCCATAATCATCCAGCATATTTAATCCGACTTCCCATTCCTGCAGCGAAATATAGTTATTGACAATTTCCAGGTAAAGCGGAGTTAGAGTTGTATCGACTGCCAGTGCCTTACGATAATAACGGACGGATTCATGAAAGTGATTTTGCTGATGATAAATTTCCGCTATATTGATATATACTTCCGTATAGTTGGATCGTTGACTGATAGCGGCCAGATAGGACACTAAAGCGGAATCATACCGTGCTAATTTTCTCAGAATATCGCCTTTCAACTGATAAAATTGAGCAACATTCTGATTGATGGCCAGTGCCGAATCGATCAGTTGTAATGCCTGCGCATATTCATTGGCCTGATAAAGATCCTGGCTTTGCATGTAAACAGTCAGGGCGGCATCCTTGTTCGAGTATACTTTTGGTTCAGGCAAAGAATATGGAGCACAGCTCAGCAGTAAACCCAGACTGGCCAGCAAAAATATTCTGAAGATTTTAAATTTTAACATGAGGCCATCTTGAGTTAAATGTGAACGGTTAATAGAAATAATAACAACCTTTTTTACTCAGGATTAATTAACCCTGATAAACCGGATCACTGCCGCCAGATTAATGATGCGAAAAAACTTTAACTGCCTCCGGACAATTTTTCCGGGTCCAGTCTTTTAATTTAGTCAGATCCAGACTGCCGTTTCCGCAATTGCCCTTGTTGAGCAGATAAATTGTCCGTTTCAGGACATCAGTGACAAAAACTTGTGATCCCTGTTTATACCAGCGAGCCAGCCGGTCCAGCATCAGTTGGGAAAAATCTGAGCAGACCAGTTTTGCAGTCAGATAAGCAGTAGACGATACCATCACATCATCATCCGATTTACGGTATTTATCGATCACGGGTAAAATGGCCCTGGGATTTTTGCATCCATGATATTCGAGGCTCTGCAACGTAAACTGGCGAACATTTTCATCCTGGTCGCTGAGCAGTTCTGCGAGAATCGGTTTTAGTGAAGGTTTTAATCCCACCCGGCTGATCATTTCCGCCAGGATAGCCTTGTCCAGCCGTGCCTTGGCAGGTGTCTTGGAAAAATAGTCATCAAGGGAGCGGGTGATATCGGCATAGTATTCCCGATCGATCTCTTCCTGGGTCGGTACATTTAGGGCTTTGCCGATGTGGATCAACATTGAGGTTGCCGATTTTATTTTTTCAGCGGTCGGTTCCGTTCGTAAGTATGCATCAAATAATTCTTGCAGATTTCTCATGTAGTATTACCCGCTATCACTCTTCTCAGAATTTATAACCGATTTTACGTAAAAGATTTTTCCTTTCCCTGACATCCTCTTCCTGCTCCACCCCCTGGCTTTTGATTCCATCGATTACCCCCAGTATTCCCCGGCCGCTTTCGGTTTCCGCAATAACCACTTCAGTCTCATTTGCCGTGGCGCAATAAATGGAAACAATCTCCGGCACCATTTTAATCGTATTTAAAATATTTAGCGGAAAGGCGTTACCCAGGAACAGGATGAAAATGTGTCCGCAACTCAGTTTGAGCGCATTCTGCTCTGCCAGTTTGATTAAGTCCCGGTCAGTGCCACTGGAGCGCACCAGTGCTTTTCCCGAAGATTCACAAAAAGCCAGGCCGAATTTAATACCGGGATTGACATTCACTATCGCCTCATGAATGTCTTCCACTGTTTTAATGAAATGGGACTGGCCCAGTATAAAATTCATTTCATCCGGTTTTTCAATTTTAATTATTTTTAATTCCATCGATGTGCTCTCCGGCATAAAAGGATATTAAATTCCGCAGGATTGCTTTGTATTTTATATTCTCAAATATACTAAAAATCCATAGACAAGCACAGCGATAGGGGTGAGATTTTGAAAATATCTCAGTAGTACAATGAGACCAGGGGACAAAGGTTAAAGGTAAAAGGATAAAGGGAGAAAAACATAGTATAGACGTGTTCTTTATCCTTTTGCCTTTGGCCTTTAACCTTTAACATGTAACTTTATCCCATTTAAATAATCTAATTAGTCTGTAGTGAGAATAATTATTAAATTAAAATTATAGCGGAAATAACTAATCATGTCGAGTGGAGCAGGAAATGAAAAAAAGTGAACATTTTAAACTGATAATCATCGGCAGTGGGCCAGCCGGCTTAACTGCCGCCATCTACAGCGCCCGGGCTAATCTGGCACCTTTGGTTCTGGAAGGAAATCAGCCGGGCGGACAACTTATGATCACCACCGAGGTGGAGAATTATCCCGGATTTCCCGGCGGTATCATGGGACCGCAGTTAATGGACGATATGCGTAAACAGGCTGTCCGCTTCGGCGCCACCTGCAAGTTTGAGCTGGTAACTGCGGTCGATTTTACCCGGCACAGGCCGTTTACTGTCACCAGCGAAGATCAGATATACACCAGCGATGCGGTGATCATTGCCACCGGTGCCTCAGCCCGCTGGCTGGGTATTCCCTCGGAACAAAAATATATGGGTTACGGCATTTCAGCATGTGCCACCTGTGATGGTTTCTTTTTTAAGGAGAAAGAGGTGATGATCGTGGGGGGCGGTGATTCAGCTATGGAAGAGGCCGTCTTCCTGACTAAATTTGCCAGCAAGGTTTATATTGTGCACCGCCGCGAAGGATTCCGCGCCTCAAAAATCATGCTCGAAAAAGCTAAAACAAACAAAAAAATCGAATTCCTGCTGAATAAGACCATCACTGAGATCAGAGGTGATAAAGTGGTTCAGGCAGTCGTGTTGCAGGACACTAAAACCGGCGCTTTGACTGAACAGAAAATAGACGGTGTTTTTATGGCTATCGGTCATACTCCCAACACAGGTATCTTCCAGGACCTGCTAACGCTTGATCCGGATGGCTATATTCAAACACAGGCCGGCTCAACCCGCACCAGTATTGCAGGGGTATTCGCCTGCGGTGATGTCCAGGACCGGATTTACCGGCAGGCCATCACTGCCGCCGGCAGCGGCTGTATGGCAGCCATTGATGCGGAGAGATATCTAGAAGAGTAAAGGATAAAGTCGGAGGCATGGCGTAAGCCAGGCCGTAGATCTGCCGTAAGGCAGAGGAAAAGGGTAAAGATAAGGCACTGAGGCACATAGTAGGGGCAGGTCGCGACCTGCCCATTGAGTCCCTGAGTACCTGAGAGAAAAAAACAATATAGGGTCATTCCCGCTGAGCGCACAGCACATTTGATCGTATGTTGGCGGGAATCTTTGAATTGATAGGAAAAAGCATTAATAGAACAGAAGATAGCTGGTAACCGCAATCTTCAGATTGCGGGGATTGAATCGAGTGAAAGGGTGGTAGCCGCAACTCTTGAGTTGCGGCATTTAATTTATTAATCTGGTGCCCTGATGCCGCAGGCATCATAGATTTGTAGATAAAAGGGGTGGATTATTAAAGTACTCAAAACTGCTGCCTGTTTCTTTTGTCATAAGTGTAACTATTCTAAACCGCACTACGTACTAAAAGCAAAACTGCTTTTCCATTTAACTTCACAGGAGATGAAATATGTTTCGCAACGGCCAGAAATTTTACATCTCATCCTTTTTGCTTTTTGTACTCATATACCTGCCCTGGTCATCTGCCCGGGCACAGAGTCTTGACCTTCCTGCTCACCAGGCCGGTATCAGTTTTGGAAATTCAAAAAAATTTACCGGAATCCGTTTTAATTACCGCGATCATGATGTTGAGAAGATAAACGGCATCAATCTAACCCTGTGGAGTGCCTACGATAATGAGCAGGCCAGCGTGCAGGGCTTTTCATTCGGGACTCTCCCCGAAGCCGGATATTTATCGGGAGTACAGTTAGGAATTGCCGGTGTCGGGGCTAAACATAAGATTAAAGGTATCTCGCTGGGATTATTGGGTGCCGGTTGCGGCGGCTCAATCAGCGGTATTGCCATCGGCGGACTGGGTGTGGGCGCCGGCGGATCCATGCAGGGCGTTTTTATCGGCGGCCTGGGGGCAGGCAGCGGTGGAAACATAACCGGGATCCTGATCGGTGGATTGGGGGCCGGGGCCGGCGAAAATCTGACCGGAATCAGCATTGGCGGTCTTGGTCTGGGCGCTGGTGGAAACGTGTCGGGTATCAACTTCGCATTAGGGGGAGTCGGAGCCGGTGGAAACCTCAAATGGCTGACCTTAGCCGGATTAGGGGTTGGCTGCTCAAAGAGCATGAGCGGGCTGACCATCGCCGGTCTGGGCGCCGGATCTGGAGAAAAAATAACCGGAATTACTATTGCCGGACTGGGGGCCGGAGCACCCCGTATTGAAGGAATCACGCTCGCCGGTCTGGGCGCCGGAGGGGAAGATATTACCGGTGTGACCATCGCGCTGGCTAATATCAGGATTCAGGAAAATGGCTCGCACACGGGGTTGGCTGCCAGTGCTTTTAACTACATCAAAGGTGAACAGATCGGAGTTTCGATCGGTATCGTCAATTACAGCTGGCAATTAAAAGGGGTGCAGATTGGTTTGATCAACTACGTGCGGGATAATCCGCCGCTTTTGAAAATTCTGCCGATTCTCAATGCAAACTTTTAATAAAATTTTTCTGCTATAAATCGATCATTCATAAATAAAAAAGCCACTTCCGCTGAAGTGGCTTTTTTATTAAATATGTTTATAACTCTTATAACTCAAACTGAAAACCAACCATTAACATCCAGTTATTATAGGCAGCATCTTTGGCTGTTGCAGGATCGACAGATTCAGTATCGAGCTCACGTGATAGTAAATGGAATATAAACTCACCGTACAGCCCGGTCATGGTTTTTACACCGGCGCCAATATTGAAACCGAGGGTATTCTTAAACTTAAAATCTTCACTCTCTCCGGCTACTTTTACCGTCAGCTTTGCCAGTGTAATAGGCAGCGCCTGCCCGAACATACGGTTCAATCACCGGCAGCGGTAATACATACCATCTGATAAACGCACCGTAATAAGATTGGGTGTATTCCGTTTCGACTTTTTGGGTCAGAACTTCTCCTTCGAATTTAAACGGTACAACCAGCATATTGTACTCCACCCCGAGATCAAACAACGGCAGAGCATTGGTACCTGCGAATATGCCGATCGGAACACTGCTGGCCCCTTCTTTCTGATCTTCAAATACTGAACCTCCGATTCCGCCCTGAACACCGAACATCAACTGGGCCTGGGCCATACCGGCAAATAAGATCATAAAAAGGACCAGCATACTAATCTTCACTAAGCGCATAAATCCTCCTTATTGTTACGTGAATGATTAACGCGTTTAGGATAAAATAAATTAATTTATTCTGAAATACAAGTACAACTAAAAATGAATGGATTCTGCATCGTCTTTTCCGAAAAGTCTGTCTATTATGCCTTTTTTTGGTTTCTGCAATTCTTTTAACCACACTTTATAATCCTGATAAAGGGCTATTCCTACCGGACCCTCATAGATACCCCCCTGTACCAGGCCATCGAAGACACGCACGGCCAAAATATTCATCTGTCCAAATTGAATATCATTCAGCGAGAGTTCGTAGACTCGTAATTCCAACCACTCATTCGACGGAGTTTGCCAGGAAAGATTCTTCATATTTCCGGTTCTGCCGATCAGTTTGCCATTCAGATAAGTTTCGTCCAGATCATCAATTTTACCCAGCAGCAGTACCAGTCGTTCATTACGCAATTTTTCAGGGATAAAGAATTCTTTGCGGTACCAGGCCAGACCATCATAATTACGGTAGCCCTGTGTTTCCCAGTAAGCGGGAACCATAACATTTTTCCACTGGGAATCGTCATAATCAACCCGCTTACGATTCATATCGTTGCCCAGGGCGAATTTCCATGGTCCTTCCAAAGATAATAACAACTTCAAATCATTCCTTTTCGCGTAGATACCGACCTGGCCGCGGATGATGCCGCCCGCTTGCTGTTCATCATAAACCCGCACGCTGAGCACATTGTCACTGCGGAGATTCAGAAATTCACCAGGTATACGATAAATCCGCTCGAAATTATAAGCAGTAAAATACAGGGGAGGAAATAATCCGAAGAAGCCGATGAAATGGCCGTTAAAATATACTTCATCCACATCATCAATAAAGCCCAAATTAACGTATAAATTCTTATCACGGTCAATGGATGCTAATCGAAAGTGCTTTCGATACCAGGCATATCCATCGTAGCCGGGAAAACCTTCATCTTCCCAGGATGCCGGGACAAAGATGCTATCCCAGTCGCTATCATTATAATCATAGCGGACCCACTCCGCATTGTCGCCAATGGAAAATTTCCAGATTCCGCGCAGATCCGCGACCCGTTGCCAGTCCTGGGCCGGTAATAATTGCAGACTGGCCAGGAATAAACCGGCCATTAAAACCATATTTATATTCCTTTTTAGAATCTGTTTTTTCATATTGTAAAACTACTGAATCCCCCGTTATCAGGTGTCAAAACGAAGTAAAAGTTTGTAAACAAATGTAAATATAACCGGAAGGCTCATATTCGGCTGGGAACGATAGTTAATCTATATATTTATAACCTAGACCGTACACGGTCAGGATATGCCTGGGATTAACCGGATCAATTTCAATTTTCTGTCTCAACTTTAGAATAAAATTATCGACCGTACGGGTAGTAGTGCTTTGGTCATACCCCCAGACCTCATTCAATAATTGATCACGACTGACCGTTTCATTCCTGTGCTGCCAAAAATATTTTAGTATATCATATTCCTTATGGGTCATATTTATATTCTGGTCTCCGGTATAAGCCTCATAGCTGTTAAAATTGATCTGTAACTTGCCCATCGTAACCAGTGCTCCATCCTTAATAGTACCACTGCTGCGGCGCAGGGCAGCCTTGATACGGGCCAGCAATTCCCTTAAACTGAACGGTTTGGTGATATAATCATCAGCCCCCAATTCCAGGCCCAGCACCCGGTCAATTTCTTCCCCTTTAGCAGTCAACATCAGGATTGGACAAGTCACCCCTCTGGAGCGGACATCTTTACAGATATCGAAACCGGATTTCCCGGGCAGCATCACATCGAGCAAGATCAAATCGTATACATTTTCTAAAATCTTCTTTTGCCCTTCTTCACCGTCCCTGGCGAAATCCACATCGTATCCTTCATATTCCAGGTTATCCTGCAATCCTTTGCGCATCCGGATTTCATCTTCAACGATCAGGATACGTGCCATTTTTCCTCCACTGCTATTAGTTACTCTATGAAATTCTGACAGGAAATATTAAAGTGAAGCAACTCCCTTCCCCGGGCGTGCTTTTAACCTCTACCCTGCCCTGATGAGCCTCCATGATATGCTTCACCAGGGTCAGACCCAAACCGCTGCCTTTGGTACGCTGGACCAGTCCTCCGGATACACGGTAAAATTTTTCAAAGATGAGTCCGGCCTGTGTGGCAGCGATACCGATCCCATGATCTTCGACCTGAATACACACCTGGCGATCCTGTTGCAGGGTACGCACCGCAATAAATTTATCCTGTTCACTATACTTAATCGCATTGTCCAGTAAATTAAGCAGGGCTTCCGTTACTGATTCCTCATCTGCCTCAACCATGGGCAGAACCGGATCCAGCACCGTGGCTAGTTTAAATCCCTCATTTTGAATATGGTAACTGTACATCTCCAGCAACTTCTGGATCGTCTTATTCAGATCAACCTGCTGATAATGATACTCCTTCTTGCCCGATTCAATTCTGGAAAAGTTCAGAATGTTGTTGATCAGATGTGTCAATCGTTCGGATTCTTGCCCGATAATGCGAAAATAATCATTCTGTTTTTGTTTATCTTTGATGCGGCCCAACTCCAGAGTTTCAGCATACATTCTGATCAAGGCCAGCGGCGTACGCAGTTCGTGAGATACATTCGAAACAAAATCCGATTTCATCTGCGCCAGTTTTGTCTGCTGGCGAATCATTTTAAAAACGAGCCAGGCTCCCAGCAGCAGGATCAGATCAATACCTAATATCATCATCAGGTTAATATAAAAACGGCTACGGGCAAGATCTTCAATACTTTCGCCTTTTAAACGTATACCCAGTTCATAGTCCGGTAACAACCATAACGCCCTGGTTTGTTTCAGTTCTTCTATTTGTACCGGGATATTCTGATATATTAAACGTCGACGAGTTTTTGAAAATACACCGACAATAAACTGATCGCCGGCAATCTCTTCAAGTTTGGGGGCAAGAATAGCCTGGACAAACTGGTTAAGATTAATTCCAAAATAAATGAGTCGGCTTTTTCCGCTATCATTAGCGCTAATGTAATACAGAATCAATTTTTCCTGTCCACTATCCACAGGATCAACAAACATGATACTTTCAATTTTGCTGTAGTTGGCTTTGCTGAATTTTCCCAGTCTGCTCAGCAAATGCGGATTTTTTTTCAAGCCTGTCTGTTATCGTCCGGCGCAGGAGATCGGCATTACCATTATAATCAGACCTGAAAAAGAACCGCCAGCGACCCAGTGCGGTGTCCGAAAATGCCAGCATTTGCAGCACCGGTAACTCTTCTATTAACTTACTGTACTCGGTTTCCTTGACCGCTTCTGCATATGCCTCGCTCTGAGTACGGATTCTGTTAATTCTTGATTGCCAGGAGGTAAGATTATCCCACAAATATTGATTCACTGAAAACAGAATGACATCCAGTTGCTGCTCATAAATTTGCTTGATCATCTTTTCATTTTTATTAATTGTAGCTATCTCATAAACAGAATAAAAAATTGCAGGAAAGAAAATAATCCCCACCAGGATCAAGCTGAGTTTATAAATTGAACTTTTCATGACCATCTGCTTCCTGTGCTGCCAAAGTTTCAACGGCTTTGCTGCGGCGCCAATCTTTTCAGTATTAAGATAATCAAGTTTTTCAATAAATTCTAATGCCCTCCGCAGTGATGACGATTTTTTACAAGAATTGACCGGCCGGTGACATCCTGCCCGCAAGGATTTCGTAACTATATTCAGAATTAAAAAGCCAGGAGGCAAGTATGAAAAAATTTAAATTACTCAGTTTAATTATTTATTGCTGGCTGGGTTCTAATTTAGGCCAAGCCCAGGATAGCACTGCCAGCAAGTATTTCAGTTCCGCAGTTATGGCGGCCGGAGATTCGATCTCGGCCCTGCGGAATATACAGCAGTTGGAAAAAGGGACAGCAAACTATTTGCAGGCCCTGCACCAGCAGAATGATGGCCTGGTGGAATCGGCCATGATCAATCTGATCAGGATGAAATATCGTTATCCTGATCTGGATTACCGTCAAATAATCGATCAATTACGGTTTTTAGCCAAGCACGGTTCAAACCAAAGTTTACGTTTTCTGGCCTACTTCACCGGTCTCTATCTGGATGATCCTGAAACTTTCGGCTGGTTACTGCAGGGTGACTATGAATTTGTCATAGATTCCGAATACTTATTTGAAATTGTTAAGGAATAATAGGAGCGTTTTACCGGAAAATCCGGGAAAAATTTGGGTCACGATCAGTTTTATGATTAGATTACAGACACAGATTTGCTTTGTATATGAAATTATTCTATCGTAAAACCGGTAACGGAAATCCCGTATTGTTCCTGCACGGTCTTTTCGGTTCCGCCGATAACTGGCTGACCATCGCCAAGGATCTGAAGGATGCAGGCCAGCTTTATTTACTGGATATGCGTAATCATGGCCGTTCACCGCATAGTAAAATTTTTAACTATGAAGTGATGGTCGAAGATATCTATGAATTTCTGGCTGACCTTAACCTTCGTCAGGTATCATTGGTCGGGCATTCCATGGGCGGCGTGACTGCCATGAAATTTGCACTGAATTATCCCCACCGGGTTGACCGACTGGTGGTCATCGATATCGCTCCGCGACCGTATCCGATTCACCACCAGGAGATCATCACCAGTCTATTAGCCATTAATCTCAATCAACTTAAGAACCGGGAGCAGGCGGATGATCAGTTATCCCTGTCTATTCAGCACCCCGCGCTTCGTCAATTTTTATTGAAAAATCTTTATCGAACCACCGCTGGAAAATATTCCTGGCGGCTGAATCTGCCGGTTATCGCCCTGAATCTGGCCGGACTGGGAGCAGGAATTCAGTCTGAGCAGCAGTCCTTCGGCCGGCCGTGCCTTTTTATCCGCGGTGCTTTATCGGATTATGTCAGGACTGCTGACGAGCCTTCTATAAAAAAGTTATTTTCTCAGGCTGAGATCATGACGGTTGAGAATACAACCCACTGGCTGCCGGCCGAGAATCCGGCAGCGGTTATAGCGGCGCTGCAATCATTTCTTAATCCGAATAAATCATTGCATTAGAAAAATATTTTTATTAAGATTTTACTTTTGACGGAATTACTAGATCAAAATCTTTAGATATCATTTTGAGTATGGCAGTTTGTTCTCTTTAATTATTCTAACATTTAAACAGATTAAATTTTCTGGAGGTTTTCTACATGGCAGAACGTCTGAGCGGAAGCGTCAAGTGGTTTGATGCAAAGAAAGGATACGGATTTATTACCGCCCCTGATGGCGGTGAAATTTTTGTCCATTATAGCGCGATTCAGGGCCAGGGCTATCGTGAACTCAAGGACGGGCAGAAAGTGGAGTTTGAAGTAATTCAGGGACGAAAAGGCCTGGAAGCAAAAAATTTACAGGTCGTTGAAAACCAAGAGTAATGCTCTCAACTTATATAGTCGTTTTGTTCACCGGGGTTCTCGTGGGAATACTCTCAACCGTATTCGGCGTGGGCGGGGGTATCGTCATGGTTCCGGTGTTAACTCTGATTTTACCTTACTCGCATATTGAAGCAGTAGCCACCAGCCTGGCCACGATATTCCTGGTAACCAGCCTGAATACCTTTCATTTTCAAAAGGCAGGATTGATTGTCTGGAAAATTGTGCCCTGGATAGTGATTACTTCCATTCACTGTTTTCCTTTCTGGCCGCACGGGTCGCCATCCTGCTGCCCGAGAAAATCCTGATCGTTGTTTTTATCTGTGTCCTGCTCTGGGTAGCGATTCAGACTTTCCTGATCAACTCAAAAAAAGAGATAACATCTGCGTCCCGCCAGCAGGCAAAATCGTTCCGCTATCGATTGGTGCGCTGATCGGTACAGTTTCCGGAATGACAGGCGTGGGCGGAGGCGCTATCACTACTCCAATGATGCTGATCGCCGGTCTGGTGAAGAATATTCAGGCCACCCCGACCTCAAATGCCATTATGATCTTTACCACCCTTTTTGGCAGTATCTCTTTTGCCCTGACCCATACCGGCGCTGCCGCAGGCCTGACTCTGGGTTTAATTCACCTGGACACCGCCCTGGTACTTTTTTGCGGCAGTGCCCTGTTTGCCAAATATGGTGTAAAGATAAATCTGCAGATCTCCTTATACTGGCGTAAAACCGCCCTGGGTTTATTATTACTGCTCATCTGCCTGCGTCTGATCATAATGTTATTGAACGAATAAAACCTGTACCACAGATAAAAGACGAATCTTATGCCTAAACCGCAGCAGAAATGGTTTCAACTTTATCCGCTGGAATGTATCAGCGGAGCAAAAAAACATATAAGCGACGACAGTGTGGATCTGTTTATTACTGATCCCCCTTTCGGCATAGAAGGTGATCAATTGTATCGTCACTACCATCGCCGTGAAAAGTATGTACTGGACGGGTATGTGGAAATTGCCCGGAAGGATTATGCCCGGTTCAGTATGAACTGGATCAGACAGGCGGAACGCGTATTACGGCCGGGGGGAAGTTTGTATATATTATCCGGTTATACGAATCTCGGCGATATATTGAATGCCCTGAGTACCACACAATTGAAACCGGTCAATCATATAATCTGGAAATATAACTTCGGAGTCTATACTACACGAAAATATGTCTCTGCCCATTATCATATTCTCTATTATATTAAACCAGGCGGCAAGGTGACTTTTAATACCTACAGTCGTTTTGGCAGTAAAGAACGGGATAACCATGGACACTCCCTCAATTATGCCGATCGCGAAGATGTCTGGCTGATCAACCGTGAATATAAACCGGGCGAGATTAAGAATAGAAATGAGTTGCCCACCGAGTTGTTGTTAAAGCTGATGCAATACAGCAGCAAAGAAGGGGACCTGATCGCTGATTTCTTTCTGGGGGGCTTTTCCACGGCAAAAGTTGCCCTCGGTTTGAAACGGCGCATCGTAGGTTTTGAAATCAATCGTGAGGCGTTCAAGCATCATCTTAAAGAATTGCGCTTAATGCATCCGGGATATCTGTTGGCCCGCATTAAAGAGAACCTGGAAATTACAGCCCCGCAGCGCAGAGCCTGGTCTGCTGAAGAATTGATCCGCTTATATTCCCGTTACTATGAATTATATCAGCAATTGAAAATAAAAAAATCGGTACTGGCCCACTTACAGGAAGAATTTGGCCGCGGTTATTTTGCTATTTTAAACCAGATTGAAAAACTTAAGGATAAACAATCCAGCATAATCCGTAAGAATCATGAGAAATAACCTATCCCCTATCCCCTTCCCTTATACATAAGGGAAGGGGAAAAGGGGATGGGTTAGTCAGAATAATTTTCCCCTAAAAATCGTTGTATAACCATAAACCATTTTACAGAAGGAGAAAAAATATGCATTCACTGCGCATTTTTATTTTGATAGTGATTTTAAGTTTGGGATTGACTGCAATGCTTTATGCTCATTGTCAGATTCCCTGCGGGATATATGATGATCAAACCCGCTTTACCCTGCTACGGGAACAGATTAGCACTATTGAAAAGTCAATGAACCAGATTAATGAGTTGTCCAAAGAACCAGCAGCCAATATTAACCAGCTGGTCCGCTGGGTAAATAATAAAGATGAACATGCCGATGAATTTACTCAAATCATCACCTACTACTTTCTGGCTCAAAGGATAAAAATCAGCGATGAAAGTAACAAAGAAGAATATAATTCATATCAAAAGAAATTAACGCTGTTGCATCAATTGACAGTATATGCGATGAAATGCAAGCAAACATCGGACTTAGCAAATGTGGAAAAATTGAAAGCGCTGGTCACCCAGTTCGAAGATATCTATTTCAGCCCCGAAGATAAAAAGCACCTGCAAGAGCATAAAAATTAATAACCGCCTCCGAGGTGCCTAGCACCTCGGAGGCGAATTACTGCTGTGAGTAAGTTGTTAATAAGTTTTACCTGCTTGAATAAATACAGAGTGGACGAGGTTTGATGGTTTGAGTTATTAACATGAGACTCGCGACTGAAAAAACCACACCTGTACTCCTAAAAAATAGACATATTTCAACAATAATCCACTACGGCAATTTCATCAATATATTTCATTAACTTCCATAATATCAATATGTTATACTGATTGTGAAAATCTATATCAATCCGATATTGAACAATTCCCGTTTTAGTTCAAATTGGCGAAGCCTTGATTTACTTGGCTTGCCGGTCTTAGATCACCCGCAAAGGGCGTCAAATAGGCTTTCGAGACTCTTTTTACCACTTAGTTATTCCTGTTAATAACTTGTTAGTTATTTTTTGCCTGGTTTTTGCTCCATCTGCCGCTGTTTCCAGGTATTTTCCGTCTTGATTTTCTGCTTACATCTTCAGGTTATTGGTTCTAGGAGGGATCTTTGTTACTTTTAAGCAGGCTGATCAGTAAATCTTTAGATGATTGAAAGGTTTGACGCAAGGTTTTTAAATTTTGACGGTTTCGATATAGATAATAGATACCAAAAAAAGCCGGAATAACGCTATTCAGTGTAAACAAAAATAATGAGGTAGCTACCGCATCAGCGGATGAGACCCCGGCCAGGCGAAAAAAATACACCGCCAGGCCTTCGCGGATACCCAACCCGGAAAGGCTGAACGGAAAAACACCTGCTGCCCAGAGATAAACGGTAGCATGCATACTGTCCAGGAAACTTAAACTATAGTCCTGGTTCAACAGAACGAAATACTGGGCAGCACTGAGCAGGAATATACCGCTGGAGTGTAAGGAAGTTATAAGAAATAACCGATGGATACTGATTTGCTTCTCCAGTAGATTCTGCATCAACTTCAAACGGAGAAGCAGGAAATATGCCAGAATTGTTATCAGCGCCACGGCCATGCCTGCAATTTTATACCGGGGAAACGAGAACGGTATGACCAGGCCTAGCAGAATGATTTTAAAAACAGCCGGCAGGATTTTCTCCATCCCCACAGCAATTATTTTACCGCGTTTGCGTCCGGACATCAGGAATGCCTTACTCCATTCCGCATGCCCCCCCGGGATCATCAGGCGCAGAGTAAATCCGGCCAGGAAAGAAGGAAAAAGATCCTGATGCTCATATGTGGTCGAATTACTTTTTACCAGATATTTCCAGCGTTCATACTGCAGGACCAGGCTGGCCAGACCTAAGATAGATACATAGGCAAATTCTTTGAGACCTATATGCCGGAAATATTCAATAAACTGCTTTTGATCTATCTGGCCAAGAATCCAGACCACCAGCAGCAGTCCAACCATGAGTTTGATCAGATAAATTATTTTCTGTTTCATATAGGAATCTAATTTTTCCAGTTATATTTCTGAAAAATTCCCAGCCAACTGAAAAAAATAATAAAAAACGGATATAGTAATTGCAGCAGAGGAAAATAGTACTGCAACGATTCCTGTTTAAATATTTTTGCCGCCCGCATCAGGCAAAACCATTCCAGCAGGAATTTGAAAAATAATAGTACACCCCATACAACGAGGGATCCCGGATCACTGACCGGCAGCAGGGGGATGCTGATATAATAACAGAAAAGCAGTATAAAAAATATAATCGTTCCCGGGGTCGCCTTCAGAACTTTGCTGTTTTTACGGATCTGCTGATTAAATATTTCCCGCCAAGCGGAAGGAGCCTGGGTGAAAACAAACGTATCCGGGTCGGCACAAAAATCTATCTGCCCGCTGTGCTGTGAGCGAAATCGCTCGGTGAGATGCATATCATCCCCGCTGCGGAATTTCTTTAAAGCCTGATATCCTCCCACCTGATTATAGGCACGCCGGCTATAAGCCAGATTGCGGCCTACTCCGCTGAACGGATAGCCCAGTTTGGCCGGAGCCGCCATGACGATAGCCGAAAACAGATTATCAAATCGCAGAAATTTATTCCAGAAGCCCGCTTCCGGCAGCAGCGGCGAATAGCCCAGCACCATCGAAACCTCCGGCAGAAAAAAGCGCACCATTCGCTGCGGCCATAAAGGGGGTACCCGGCAATCGGCATCCGTAACAAAAATGATTTCACCGCCGGCGACGGCCAGGCCATGCAGCAGAGCATCCTTTTTACCGGTCAGCTGCGGTTTTTTCTCGGTCAAGCGGATCAGTTTCCAGTTGGAATGCTTTGCACAGTATCCGCTGATCAGGTCCGCAGTACTATCCTGGGAATTATCATCGATCAGGATGATCTCATACTTCTCTGCCGGGTAATCGATATTTTCCAGATGTTGCAGACAGGGTAAAATGCGCTCCCGTTCGTTCCGGGCAGCGATAATCACTGTCAGCGCAGGCAAACGGTCCGATCGTCCTGATTGCTGCAACCTGCCCAGGGCATAATACACCGCTATTAGCAGAACATAGTATAAACAACTGAGGGTGAGAAAGATAATTAAATTAATAGTCAAATTTTAATCCAAAGTGAAGTTCGGTTGACCGGAAGGTCGAATGAGAACTATTATAAGAGTTGTAACCCAGGGCCGCATTAAGATATAAATCATTCAATACTTCATATTGAGCATAGAATTGTATGTTCTTTTCAGTTTCCAGAATTCCTTCCAGAAATTCGCGGGTCAAAACCGGTTCGCTCTGCGATCCCAGCAGAGTATTGTGTCCCAGCATGAGATTGCCACCGATATTTTTATCCGCATAATTTGCACCATGCTTTAATACTTGTCCGGTCACGCCTGTGACCAGGCGCTGATGCCACCATTTGTTTAGATTTAAATAAATTACTTCTGAATTGGGACCGGCCCAATGACCAAGGGAGCGGCCCTGTGAGCTGAAGCGATTAATGTTATATATATGTGTATATACCCAGGGCATAATGGCTACATATTCGAATTTAATATCGAGATTATTCACCCTAAATGGATCACTCACCTGCACCCCAAACTGAAAACCATGCTTATTACCGTACCAATTGCTGAATAATTCATCTTTCTTAAATTCATCAATTAAAAATGTTCCGTATAATTTTACTCCCGGATATATTCTGATTTCGGAATCGAAGGCCAGCATAGCATTATCCAGATCATACAAATCATGTTCTACCGCCCGGAAATAATGAACAGGTATCAGGTATACCCATTCGCTGGTACGATTACCGTAAATTATAATATCGGTCAGACCGATAGCCATACAGCTGACCGGCGAAAATTCAAAACGGTTGGCTGTGATCCATTTATCCGGATAAATAGCCTGTCCTTGAATGCTGCTTAAGGTATCTTCTGCTTCCAGTTTACCATGCATGAAAGTAAATCCGCCCCAGTTCCAATACTTAGCCAGGCTGAGATAAGCATATTGTTCAGCAAAATCTGAAAGAATCAATTGTCCGGAAGCACCTAATCCCCAGGCAATAGGCTGATGGGCCAGACGAAAATCAATAAAAGGAGATCGATAGGCTATTTCTCCGCTGCTGCGATCAAAATATACTTTATTGCCGCGATCAGTTCGAAAGGTATTCTTAAGAACCGGATCTGCATTGATATACGCATTATCTCCGCCAATTCTGGCCATGTATACATTAACATAGTATCCAAAATTTTCCAGTATAGTCCCCCGGAATTGATAGGTTTCCGCCTGCCGGAACCGGGAGACACTATCCATTATTGATTCATACCCCATTTCCTCGCTTAAATCAAAAGAAAAACTGTTGGTTGAATCTTCCCACAGGACCACATGATTCTGCTCTTCCGGCCAATGACCTTTAAAAAACCTTTTAAAATCCTGCCGAAACTGCTGCCAGGAGGAAAGCGGTGTATACCAGTTTCTTTCCGGTCTCATGGCTGTATATTTTTTATGCCGGTCGAGCTCATAGCGGTAATCAAGCAGATAATTATCCAGCAGGTTCCGGTCAATCCCGGTCAGCAGATCTCGGTGCAGATCTATCTGCCGCAGGTATTTACTGATTCGCTCGCGGTCCAGCGGCTTTACCCCGTCCAGCATGTTAGCGATGACACCGGCAGTCTCCATCCTGTCCAGAAAAGCATAAATCGGATCCGTGAGCGGCACACTGGTTGGATTTCCGGCCAGGGTGTATCCGCAGAATAAAAGCAGGCAGATAATAACAATAATAAAGTATTTCATAATTTCAGCTCGACGAATCAGCAAATATAACCGCGAATAAAAATACTTACAAGCATTAGATAGAGTTCCTGTCTTGCATTAAAAATACGAAACACTTATTTTTACTTTAGTTTGCAGCAAATAAACCGGAGCTCTCTTGAACGAACTGTTACTCGGCCGGCTTATCCGGTCGTTAAATGCCCGTCGAATTATTAATCTGGCAAAAACCTCATCTTCATTTTTTCTGTCCGCCGTATTTAAAAGACCGCTAGTCTGGGGCTGGCCTTCTATTCTGACCATTGAGCCGACTAATATCTGCAATCTGCGCTGTCCTTTGTGCACCACCGGCGCCGGCGAAATGTCCCGAGCCAACGGCCGGATGAGTTTAGAAACATTTACCACGATCATGGATAATCTGGGGAAACATATTTTCTTCCTGCTGATCTATCATCAGGGTGAACCGTACCTTAATCAGAATTTTTTTGAATTTGTCCGGCTGGCCAAACAAAGAAATATTTATGTCACCACCAGCACCAACGGACATTACCTCTCCGCTGAAAACGTCCGCCAGACCGTTGAATGTGGTTTAGACAGCATGATAATCTCGCTGGATGGGACCACTCAGGATTCCTTTGCCCGCTATCGTCGCGGCGGTAATCTCGAGCAGGTCATTGCCGGGATCAGGCTTTTAATTGCTGAAAAGAAAAAAAGGAAAAGCCGTACGCCCAATGTGGCGTTACAGTTCCTGGTAATGAAACACAATGAAGCGGAAATACCCGCCTTGCGCAAGTTAGCCGGAGAGTTGCAGGCGGATCGCATTTTAATCAAGAATATCGAAGTACATTCGGTTGCCCAGGCCCGGGAATGGTTGCCGGCAGAAGAAAAATATCGTCGCTATTATTTCGATGGTGAAAACCTGATCGTAAAGAATTCCGACAAAAAGTATTGCGACAGGCCCTGGCTTTCCACATTGATTAACTGGGATGGATCGGTAGTACCCTGCTGTTTCGATAAAAACGGGAAATATAACATGGGCGCCCTCAGTCCGCAGAAATCATTTGAACAGATATGGTTAGACGATCCCTTTAACCTGTTTCGCCAAAAACTGATAAGGCAACGCAAAAGTATCGATATTTGCAGTAATTGCAACCAGGGTTTAGGTAACTTCCTGCCGAAAAAGTACTGGCAAAAAAAATAATAGATTGAATAGTCAGAAATGTCTGGATCTTTACTCATTATTCCGCTAACACTCGCTTTCCTTTTAGCTGTTTATATGATTTTTTTATTATATGCGGCCCGGACTTTGCATCGCTTCGACGAGGCCCCTGCTTCTGTTCAAAATCCGCCGGTTTCTATTATTGTAGCCACGCACAATGCAGAACAGGATATCCGCCAGTGCCTAGATTGTCTGCTGGCTCAGGAATATCCGCCCGGGCTGCTGGAGATCATTCTGGTCGCCGATCGTTGCAGTGATGGAACCGCAAGGATAATTGACACCTATCTCCCGCTGAATCCACAACTAAAACTGATCGTCATAAAACAATTAAAAGAAAATTTTGCTCCAAAAAAATTCGCTATTACAACTGCTGTAATGCAGGCCCGCGGAGAAATCATTCTTTTAACCGACGTGGACGGCAGACCGGGACGTTTCTGGGTAAAAAGTATGACCGGCTTATTCCGGGAAAATGTGGGGATGGTGATCGGGTATGCCCCCTACAGTACGGCTAGGCTGTTAAATACTCTGTTGTTTCGTTTACTGGCTCTGGAATATCTCTCTCATGCTGCCGTGGCTGCGGTTAGCACAGCCTTTGGTTATCCCCTCACCTGTGTGGGAACCAATCTGGCTTACCGCAAATGCGTTTTTGAAAAACTGGGGGGATTCGGCAGGTATCAATCCTATCTTTCCGGCGATGACGACCTGTTTTTACAACGCGTACGCGAAGAAACAGACTGGAAAATAAAATATGCCGGCAATCCTGAAGCTCATGTCTTCAATGCACCGCCGCGTACATTTGCTCAATTCTACCAGCAGCGATTGCGTTATGCTTCCAAGGGATTTCTTTATCCGGCACGCGTCACTGCAGCTCTCATCTGTTTCTTCATCATGAATTTATTTTTGTTACTCGCACCATTTACTCTGATCTGGTTCCCCGGGATTCTTCCGGCACTCGCGGGAATTATAATCGTGAAAATGATTGCCGAGTATCTCTTCCTGCGGCGGGCTGCAGTTTATCTCAGCGATACGCGGCACCTGAAACTGCTTCCGCTGGCTTCACTGTTGCATGTACCCTATGTTGTATATTTTGGTTTGATGGCTCAGCTGCAAAAATTCAGTTGGGGCGGAAGATAAAGTAGAAGGGACGATTGACCCGGGACAATTAACCAGGCACTGAAATGACAGGACTTGTTATCACAGGAATCTTAATCCTTTATATTTTCATCAACCTGCTGTTGCAGTATGGATTGAGCCGGAAAACAAAAACCCTCCGGCAGCAGCCTGCTGTATCAATCCTGATTTCTGCCCGCAATGAAGAAGAGCATCTTGCTCAGTGCCTGGAAAATATTATCCGCCTGGAATACCCCGCGCAGTTGCTGGAAGTACTGATTCTCAATGATCACTCTGTTGACTCGACACTGCAGATTGCCCGATCCTATGCCAAACAATACGGGCAGCTCAGGGTAATCAACATCGATACTCTTATACCCGGCCTGCAGGTGCAAGGCAAGATGAATGCACTGGCTCAGGGTCTTGAGCAGGCCCGCGGTGAAATTATCCTGATCACCGATGCAGATTGCAGGGTACCGCCGGGCTGGGTTTCGGAATTTGTTAAATACTTCACTGCCGATGTGGGTTTAGCCGGCAGCATGACATTACTGTCGCCGCTGATCCACAAAGATACCTGTTTTATGCGGGTACAAAACCTGGACTGGATTTTTTTACAGGGAGTAGCAGCCGGTACTGCTGCCCTGTCTCTGCCTGTGACGGTACTGGGCAACAATTTTGGTTTCCGTCGTCAGGCCTATCTGGATACAGGAGGTTTTGCCGCTCTGGGTTTTTCGCTGGCCGAAGACATGCAACTGTTGCAGGCTATCCACCGGCAGGGGTGGAAAGTAGTCTATCCGCTGCAAGCGGCAACGGCAGTAAGCAGTGAACCTTTAGCAACGGTTAAAGAGTTTTACCGGCAGCGCTTACGCTGGGTCAAAAGCAGCGGTACTGCATCCTGGTGGGGGTATATGCTGATGTCGACCTCACTGCTCGCCCATTTGGTTATGGTGGTTGCCGTAATTTTTAAACTCCTGAATTTATCCGTCGCCATCGCCATAGCACTGGCTCTGTTCGTCGATTTTATCTTTTTACTGCGACTATTAAAACGATTTCGGTTGAGCAAACTGATTCGTTACTTTCTGCTTTTTGAAATTTTCTATTTACTCTATACCCTGTTTTTTGCCGCGGTATTTTTCCTGCCGGCCGGAGTGGTATGGAAGGACAGGCAATATAAATAAAAAATCCCGATAAATCGGGATTAGAGTATATTGCTTATTATATATTTTCTGTAATTTTTTAAAATTATACTTCGAGTATTTCTTTTTCCTTTTTGTCCAGCAGTTCATCAATGTCTTTGATGTGTTTATCGGTCATCTTCTGTGTTTCGGTTAAAACCAGATTCAGATCATCTTCCGATATATCATGAGTTTTTTCCAGTTTTTTAAGATGCTCATTTACGTCGCGTCTTACATTACGCACTGCCACCCGGCCATCTTCAGCGAATTTTTTGACCAGTTTAACCAGGTCCCGGCGCCGTTCCTCGCTTAATTTAGGTATGGGTATGCGTACGAATGTTCCGTCGTTAGAAGGGGTCAGTCCCAAATCCGATTTTAATATAGCTTTTTCAATTTCCGCGATCATGCTGCGGTCCCAGGGTTGGATGGCGATAAGACGCGGCTCGGGGATAGTAATGGTCGCAGTCTGGGAGACTGGTACCATATTACCATAATAATTTACTTTAACCGTGTCCAGCAGTGCTGTGGAGGCGCGACCGGTACGGATCTTAATGAACTCCTGATGAATTGTATCGACTGCTTTTTGCATGCGGTGTTCAGCATCTTTTTTAAATTCTTTGATCCCCAACATAGATTACTCCTGAACTTTTGTTCCTATTGCTTCACCATATATCAGGCGTTTCAGATTATCTTTCTTATTAAAATTAAAAACCACAATCGGCAGTTTATTATCCATGGACAATGTGACGGCCGTGGTATCCATTACCTTTAAACCACGCTGAACCACTTCCATATAAGAAAGTTTATCAAATTTAAGGGCATTCTTTACTTTTTCAGGGTCGCTGTCATACACGCCATCCACGCGTGTACCTTTAAGAATCACATCTGCTTCAACTTCAATGGCTCGTAATACTGCAGCAGTATCGGTAGTGAAATACGGATTGCCGGTTCCACCGGCGAAAATAACGATACGTCCTTTTTCCAGGTGGCGGATAGCCCGGCGGCGGATGAAAGGCTCGGCGATTTTATGCATTTCGATGGCCGTCATAACCCGCGTAAATATTTTTCTTTTTTCCAGGGCGTCCTGCAGCGCCAGACTGTTTATGACCGTAGCCAGCATACCCATATTATCAGCCTGAACCCGGTCCATCTCTTTCGCTTCGTCGGATAATCCCCGGAAAATATTGCCGCCGCCCAGTACAATAGCTACCTGTACTCCGGCGCGATAAACGGTTTCTACTTCATCGGCAAAACTTTTCAAAACGACCGGGTCGATTCCAAACTCACGTTCACCGGTAAGCGATTCGCCGCTCAGTTTCAGCAGAATACGTTTATATACTGGAGTTCCGGACATAGCAGATTATTCCCCGACTTTAAAACGGGAAAAACGACGGATATCAATATTCTCGCCCAGTTTAGCGATTGTTTCCTGCAGCAATGACTGAACGGTTTTATCCGGATCTTTGACAAAAGGCTGTTCCAGCAGGCAAGTCTCGGCATAAAATTTATCCAGTTTCCCACCGGCTATTTTTTCAAGTATCTTCTCCGGCTTTCCCTGCTGGCGGGCCTGTTCCCGGTAAATATCCATCTCTTTATCGATCAGTTCCTGGGTAACTTCTTCGCGCCGGATAAACAACGGCGCTGAAGCAGCAATCTGCATTGCCACATCCCTGGTAAAATTCTTAAAATCAGCGGTATTGGCCACAAAATCGGTTTCGCAATTTACTTCCAACAGCACACCTAATTTGCTCCCGGGATGAATATAGGCTTCAATCCGTCCTTCTTTCACTGCCCGGCCAGAGCGCTTTGCCGCACTGGCAATCCCTTTTTTCCTGAGAATTTCCACTGCTTTCTCATAGTCGCCGCCTGCTTCCTGCAGGGCTTTTTTGCAGTCCATCATACCGGCACCGGTCTTTTCACGAAGATCCTTTACTGCCGCTGCACTCACCTCAGCCATGGTATTACTCCTTAATAACGAAATGTATTATTTTTCCTCGTCTTCAATATTCTGGTCGACGATTTCTGGTTTTTCCTCGACGACCACTTTCTCGTCTTTATCCGGTTGTTTATCCACTACCTGCTGGCGACCTTCGATGATCGCGTCGGCTAAGGTGCGACTGATAATGCTGATGCTTCTGGCCGCATCATCATTAGCCGGTATCGGAAAATCGATTATGGTAGGATCAGAATTGGTATCAACGATAGCGATGATCGGGATGTTCAGTTTGCGTGCTTCATTCACTGCAATCTGTTCTTTTTTAGTATCAACGATAAAAACCACTCCGGGCAGTTTTTTCATCTCCTCCACACCATCCAGTACTTTCTTCATCTTTCCTTTTTCACGCTCAATGTGCAATACTTCTTTCTTGGTAATTTTCTCGTAAGTCCCGTCATTGCCCATTTTTTCCAAATTTTTCATATGCTTTACCGATTTACGGATGGTGCCGAAATTGGTTAAAGTACCCCCTAACCAGCGATCGGTAATATAAAACATCCCGCAGCGCTGGGCTTCGGTCCGGATAATTTCCTTGGATTGTTTCTTTGTACCTACGAACAGTACATCTTCCCCCTCTTCCACAATTTTCCTCACAGCATCGCAGGCCTTATCAATTTTGTCCTGGGTTTTTTTAAGATCAAGGATATGAATGCCGTTCTTCTCCATAAAAATGAATTCCTTCATTTTAGGATTCCAGCGGCGAGTAAGATGTCCAAAATGGGATCCGGCAGCGAGCAGGGTTTCTAAAGATACTCGAGACATAAAAACTCCTTTGATTGGTTATTCCTCCACCGGTTTCAATTCCCGTCAGGCTTATACAGTGATAAGACCCCTGAACGAGCTTAACCGGTGTGTGTGATATCCCCGGCCAGCTGCGGCCGGGAACTAATGTATTTAATAAAACCTCCCGATCTGAGCGGAGGTCTGCGACGACGAATAATAATTATCGCTTACTGAACTGGTAACGCTTGCGGGCTTTGGCCAAACCATATTTGCGGCGTTCTTTTTCGCGCGGGTCACGGGTCAGCAATCCTCCTTTACGCAGGATACTGCGGAAATCTTCACTGTACAACAATAAGGCCCGGGCGATACCCAGACGAACCGCACCAGCCTGCCCGCTTAATCCGCCGCCGCTAACCGTAATCTTGAAATCAAATTTTCCGAAGGAATCGGTAAGCACCAATGGTTGTTCAATATCCATCTTCAGAGTTTCACGGCGAAAATAATCAATCAGATTTTTTCCGTTTATACTGATTTTTCCATCACCCGGCAGCATGTAGACGCGAGCCACTGCATTTTTTCTGCGACCGGTCGCAACGTATCTCTCCATCACCATCTCCTTACAGATTTAAGGTCAGTGCTTCAGGTTTCTGGGCAACATGTGGATGAGCGGAACCCGAGTACACTTTAAGTTTTCTGAACATCTGACGACCCAGAGCATTCTTGGGCAGCATCCGTTTTACCGCCAGTTCTACTACTTTACGGGGATCTTTTTGCATCATATCACCCAGTGCCGTTGCCCGCTGACCACCTGGATATCCGGTATATCTTAAATAGATCTTGGTTTTCAGTTTATTTCCGGTAAACTTTACTTTTTCTGCATTGATAACCACCACGAAATCCCCCGTATCCTGGTGCGGAGAATAAATGGGCTTGTGCTTGCCTTTAAGTACCGCCGCCACACGACTGGCCATCCGCCCCAGAATCAGATCGGTGGCATCGACCACGTACCATTTCTGTGCCGCCTTGATTTCGTCTTCTTTGGCAATATATGTTTTCAAAACCGACCTCCAGATTTATAAAAATCGAGCATTGAATTTAATATCTTGAACAAAAACAAGCAAGTACTTTTAAATCACTTGCAAAAACAATAATCTTTTTTTATTCTAAGTTAAAGAAAGAAAAAATAAGTAAATTCAAATGAATCCGAGAAGTTCCCATACAGCGAGTAAGATCAGTGTAATCCTCTAATTTAATAAATATCATGGGGTTAAGCTCAATATACATTAGCATAGACAGGAAACTATAATAATTAACCAGGTCTGGTAGGTAAAATTATGGATGCCCAACAACAAGATTTTTATATTAAGTTGCGCAATAAAATTAATACTTATCTGGAAACGCATCATGTAAAATACGGCGATATTCTCTTGCTGGCGCCTGATCTGTTTCATCTGCTGGTTAAACTGAGTGTCGATAAACGGGTATCCGGCACGACCAAGTTAAAATTTCTGGCGGTGATCGCCTATTTCGTCACTCCTCTTGATTTTTTGCCTGAAATGTTTTTAGGCGCAATCGGTTATCTGGATGATATCGCCCTGAGCGCCTATATTCTCAATAAGTATATCAATGAGATTGACGCCGGCATTGTACGCGAACATTGGGCCGGCAGTCAGGATATTCTGACCGTAATCAAGAATATACTGCTGACCGCAAATAATATGATCGGTTCGGGATTGTGGAAAAAAATACGCCGGAGTTTCTGAGTTAAAAATATTATTTTATATGCTCGGGATAATACTTAATATATCTCACTGCCTTTAAAAAAATAATTGATTTCATAGACTGCGGAATCTTTAGAGTCTGACCCGTGTACCACATTGCGTTCAATATCATTGCCAAAATCACCCCGGATTGTGCCCCGGCCTGCCTGCGCCGGATTGGTAGTGCCCATTAGATCCCGCCAGCGCTTGATAATCTCCGCCCCCTGTAAAACCATGATCAGCACCGGCCCGGAAGTCATATATTTTATCAGCGAGGCAAAAAACGGTTTGCTGCGATGAATATAATAAAATCCTTCGGCCCGCCGCTGATCCAATTTTTCCAGGCGCATCGCCACAATCCGGATATGCTCGTTTTCCAGGCGCCGGATAATTTCACCCATTAATCGGTCTGAAACCGCATCCGGTTTGATGATCGCCAGAGTCTGTTCCATCTCCTTTTCCCCTTAGTAACCCGCTGCTACCGCCAGTGCCAGACACCCGGACGACGGGGGCGACTCACCGGTTCGTCGGATTTAACCAGTACCACCGGTTGTTTTTCCGGCTTTCCGCTGTAAGCAGCCTGGAAGGTCTTGCTTCGCGTCCGGTCGATTTGATATGACCGTTCTGCATCGCGAATGATTTCGGACCGTAATCCTTCGGCTGCGATTAATTCCGTATGTTTTTTCCGGCCTTCCACCAGGTCTTTCAAATAATAATCGATTTGCTCCTGGCTATAAAATTTACTCAAATCGTAATCGGCCAGATCCTTCCCCTCCACCTTCACTAATGACCGGGTCCCCAGCAACCCTTTTTCATAACTGTTACTTCTTCTCAGGTCGCCGCGCTGTATCGCCGCCATCAGCGTGATCGGTACACGACTGGTCTTACGAATCAGATTCTTTTTCTTGGTCCCGTTTTCCTGCTTGATTTCAATTATCTCGCCGATACCACCGGTATTGTACATCATGAATTTTATCTTCTGGGGATATTTTTCGATGAGGGAATTTACAATGTCGTAAAATTTGTTGACTTTATGCCCGCGCGGCCCGATGATGAAGTCGTCTGTTCCTACCACCCGCACAGATTCCCCTGCTTTCTCCGGAGAAGAAGCAAAACTATGGGTGGTTTCTCCCCACAAATAGGCTAATATCCCCTGCTGTGGAGTAAGTTCCTGGGCAAAGGGCATGATCGTGTTTCTGCGGGTGATAAATGCAAAGATCAAACCATCCATATCATCCAGGGTCGGTAAATTTATGGAGTTTGTACTTATCCCGATCAGCTTCCCATCCCGCTTCACCCGCAATTTATCCCGGAACACCACAGACCGGCCGTTACCGCACAGGCTTTCATCCAGGAAATCTATTTCCCCATTGGCCGAAAACATGACATTTTCCAGTAAGGCACTTTTATCAGTCAGTGCATAATACATGGCTTCCTGCTGATCGGGGATCACATCGGTCTTGACATAAAAATTATTTTCACTCCCCAGGGCCGAACCGTCCGAACGCAAAAAAACAATATCATCCTGATATACTTCGGTTTTTTCACCATGGCGGGGATCCAGACCTATTTGATGGCAGGACCAGGTCGATTTGCCCGTAGCCGTCATGCCGAACATGAATACGCCATAGTGCTTCAATTTATTATCCACAGCATCCCGCACGGTTACAATTTTGGTCCCGGAATGCAACCCGAGCATTCCTTCGCCATCGGCACTCCACATTCCCTGGCGCAAAAATCCTTTTTTATCCTCCCCCAGATAATCGGTACCCATGGCGATATTCAGGTTTTGCTCCGGCAGGGATAAAATCTGCATACGCATGGTATGTTCTTCGGGAATGTGCAGCATGATAAAATTTGGTCCGGGCCGGTTGGACGGTTCAAAGAGTAAACTGGCCCACATATAGGCCAGCCGGACATTTTTGGGATCAACCGTACTCACATAGAAATCACAGATGGGATTAAAATAACTATTCCAGCCCATTTGCCGCCGGATATGTACGAACGGCAGAGTTTTAATCCAGTGCAATACCTTTTCCAGTTGTGCCGGCGCCTGATTTACCAGGTTGACCTGCACATCGCTCGGATTGGCCAGGCGCACCGGTTCGCTGCCAAGATATACCGTCTTCTCAGCCAGGCGGCTGGAGACCTTGGACGACCAGATATAAGAACCATATTTGGTTTTATTGCCGAAGGCACGGGAATGAGATTCTAACCAGTCCAAATCAACGGTTTTGATATTGGGACCCTTTAACAGCGGGATTAACTCCTGATAGAATTTTTTATATTGTTCGATATTATAATTTGCTGTAGCCATAATTTGAATTTTAACCCTTCTGTATAGCGTGTATGATTTGCTGACTTATCTCATCCACCGGGGCTTTACCGGTATTGACCAGAAAACATTTGGCCGATTGGAACAGGCGTTCGAATAATCTGCGCTGCACCGCCAGTCGTTCCGGTGTTTTCAGGATTAAATGGGGATTATAAAACGGCTGGTTGCCGCTATCCCTGGACAGACCGCTCTCCAGGATCTGCACCGCTTCCTGGGCATCCAGTTTTTTGATTATTTCTCCGACCGGTTCATTTCTCAGAATAAAAACTGTCCGCAGATCGATCCGTTTAACATGCTTTTGCATGCCTCCCAACCAGTAGGGATCGACCAGCGCATAGGAATCCCTCGATGCCTGGAAACAGTACGGAAATCCTTTATCCAGCAGGCATTCCTCAGCATCGGGACAGTTGCTGTGTTTGCAGTCTTCTTTATTGATAATGACATTTTCACATCTGCTGCGTTCAAATAACGGGATCAATTTTTCATACAAGGTTGCTGCGTAAGTCATCAGGTATAATTTACGTTCAGGCAGATCAGCGGCCGCAATTCCTCCGCCATAGCGTGCAAAAGCCAGGTCGGTGGAATGCCAGGCCACCTGGTCGGAACGCAGTAATTCGAAAAACAACTCATTCTTTTTTGTCCCCTTGGGGCCCATCAAGGCAAAACCGCTGCCCTGATAATCACCGGTCATCCCCCGGATCGCATGCAAATCAAACAGCCGTTCTCCGATATCGGTGACCATGGCCAGGGCCAGCGAACGCACGGAACTGTACAGATCCGTATTGAACAGGATGCCGGTGCTTGTTTCGGCGCTGTAAAAGCCGTAGGATTCCCGGCCCACCGCTCCATCAACGGCATAGATGATACCGTGAGGTTCCAGGTCGGCCTCCAGTTGCGAAGGATACCAGTTCTCGATCCAGAAATCATAAAGGTGCCGGTTATTGGTGCGCAACTGAATTATTAAACCATTTATATTGGCATTCCATTCATAATAATTTTCATACTTCAACTGTGCTTCGGCTTCGGCAACCAGGGCTTCGCGCTTCTCGGCATTCAAAGCAGATTCAATCGTGACTTTTTTCTGTACCCGGGTCCGTGTATTAGCCAGTTGAATCCCCTTTACCTTCATGGGTGTTTTCAATTTGCCCAGAGCAGTTGCTATCCGTTCCATGCCCTTTTCCAGGTTGGCCATGGAAGTCGCATACGATATCCGGATATGCTCGTCCGAACCGAAAGCAGCACCGGGAACCAGAGTTACTTTTGCCTCTTTTAACAGATAATAGGCCAGTCCATACGAATTGCGGATCAGCGTACCCGCATGTTCTTTGCCAAAATAAGATGATATGTTCGGGAAGACATAAAAGGCCCCTTCCGGTTTGACACAGGTAACTCCCGGTATGGTACCCAGTTTATACAAGACATAATTTCTTCTTTTTTCAAACTCAGTACGCATTCTGGAAATCTCATATTGAGGTCCGCTCAGGGCTTCCAGGCTGGCATACTGGGATACTGATGAAGGGTTGGACGTGCTATGGCTTTGAATCTTGCTGGCACCCTCAATAATTTCCCGGTCCCCGGCTGCATACCCTATCCGCCAGCCGGTCATGCTGTATGCCTTGGAGACACCGTTAACCACGATGGTTTTCTCTTTCAGTTTCGAACTGATAGACTGCGATACTGGTGAATTTGAAATCATCATAAACCAGTTTCTCATAAACCTCATCGGCAATAATCCAGATGTCCTCGCTGACGATCACCTCCGCCAGCGCTTCCAACTCTGAGCGGCTGTAAGCCGCACCGGTCGGATTTGAAGGCGAGCAAAGAATGAGGGCGCGGGTACTGGCTGAAATATTTTGCTGCAGTTGCTCCGGGGTCAATTTAAAAGCATTTTCTTCACTGGTCGGGACAAACACCGGTTTTCCTTCCGCCAGAATTACCATTTCCGGATAGGAAACCCAGTAAGGAGCCGGGATAATGACCTCATCCCCCGGATTAACCAGACTGAGCACCACATTCAGCAGGGATTGCTTGGCACCGGTGGAAACGATGATCTGATTCAGTGCATAATCCAGCTGATTATCTTCTTTAAACTTCCTGGCAATAGCCTGGCGCAGTTCAATTATTCCGTCATTGGCGGTATATTTGGTAAAGTTGCTGTCGATAGCACGCTTGGCGGCATCTTTTATATTTTGCGGTGTGGGAAAATCCGGTTCGCCGACACTGAAATCTACTACGTCAATTTTCTCCCGTTTCATCATAATCGCTTTGGCGGCAATTTTGAGGGTGGGCGACGTACTGATATGTTTAATTCGATCCGAACTCAAGATACACTCCGTGAATTAATGTTTGCCTGGCTGATTCAGCTATTATTATTACTTCTCATCTTTGTTCAATTTATCCTTCATGAATTTTTTCAGATCGACACCGGTCAGGGCCTGGACTACTTCGGGCAACTGAGCCAGGATTTCTGTTACCTGTCCGGTGATCTTACTGGTGCCCAATTTCCCATCACTTGCAATCATCACGATCTTATCCAATTTTGAAAGCGGCTCGGCTATATTTTTAGCCAATTCCGGTAATTTATCCAGAGTTCTTTCATAAAGCGCCGCCTGGTTATACTTTTCATAAGCTTTGGCCCGGCTGGCTAACGATTCTGCCTCTGCCTGCCCGATCAGTCTTATTCTTTCTGCTTCGGCTGCATCTTCGGCTTTTTTCGCTTCCATTTTTCCTTTGGATTCAGTGAGGATTCTGTAACTTTCGGCATCCGCTTCAGCCATAACCTGTTTTTTCCGGGCTTCCGATGGCTTGATCACATTGGCATCCAGTTCTTTTTGTTTCTTCTCGATATTCATCTCTTCCAGTTTGGTCGTTTCCTGCATCTCGACTTTTTTGACCGCGTATTGTTCTTTGGTCAAATCCTGCTGAATTTTAAAGCGTGCCAATTCATAAGCCATGTCGGCATGAGCGCGTTTCTGATTTACGTTCACCTGTAATTCAGCTTTTTTGATTTCATTTTCCCAGGATTTCGCGGCAACTTCTGCATCAGCCTGCAGACGGGCAATTTCGCTTTCTTTCTTGACCTGGGCGAGGCGTATGGCAATTTCCTTATCTTTTTCCGATTGATCCATGACGGCTTCATACTTGGCGGCCGCGACCTGCGGCTTACTCAAGGCCTCAATATACCCCTGCGTATCATTCACATCTTCCAGGGCAAAAGACTGCATGATCAAACCCAGGTTATTCAAATCCATCTGCACACCCTGGAAGACCTTCTCGGTGAATTCTTTACGTTCCGATAGAATTTGTTCTACTGTCATGGTACCGATTACCTCACGCACTCTTCCTTCTAAAATAGTGCTGGCCACAGCCTGTATGCCTTCCCGGCCGCTACTGAGAAAATGGGTAATCGCCAGATAGAGAGCATAATCAGAGATATTGACACTCACCTGGGCTGCATATTCAGCTATGATCGGAATACCATTTTGGGTTCTCCACACAGGACTCTTGAATTGAACCGGGATAACTTCAATAAGCATTTTTTCCGCGCGCTTGGTCAGCGGATTTACAAAGGCGCCGCCGCCGATTTTATACCGGAATCCTATTTCTTTTGTGGAGCCATCCGGCAAAGTGATTATGTTCTTCCTGCCACCGGAAACAATCAAAATCTCATTTGGTCCAACCCGCATGTATTGCAGGCGCAGCAGTACAACTAATAAACCCAGTACCACCAGGACAATTCCGCCAATGATTAAAATAGTAAGCCAATCCATTCAAGCCTCCTGATTATTCAACTATAAAAAAAGCAAGATTACACAAACTTTACCCTGCCGATTCAGTAAAATCGGTCACCTGACCTATGATCCCAATGGGTAGTAACCATCTGCCGAGATAACGATCATGCAGAATTTTTCGAATATATAAATTATCATCCTATCATTCAATTTATTTTTCATGCCAATCGTCTACAAAGTTGTTTAATTGTTTCCTGCTTAATTCCGGTATATTAATAAATTCACATCCCACACCGATAAATTTTAACATTTCAGGACCGAATACCCATTTTATTTCCGCGTCAATATTTACTAAAAAACTGAGTGACTGCGGAGCTTTAATTTGCATCAGTACAATTTGATCGCCGGTCACAGGAATGATAGCCCGGTTGGCATCAATGGTGAAATAGATTCCCCCCAGGCTCAGATTGAGCACTGTCCCGGTAATGATTTTTTCAGGCCGGCGGGCCAGGGTGAAAAGACCAATGACCTTATCATCCGAAGTGAATAATGCACGTTTAAATTTTCTTTTTTCATGATAGTTTTCCATTGCTGTATCATGCCTCTATATTAGTAGTACCGAAACGATTTTAAAATCTATAACTCTGACCGGGGCTATGGCGAAAAATGATCTCAATCTCCCGATAGTCATATATGTTGGTAAAAAACGGTTCACCAGGTCTTGACTTTAAAATAACCCGAATCACCCCTGATTTCGATCTGCTGGAATCCCAGATTATGCCAATCCGCCATGGCCGAGTCGCTTTCAAATTTTTCAAACCAACTGTCATCGAACTCGGCTGCGGATAAGATCAATTTGGTATTGTTTATTCCGGTTATCTCGACGGCAATGTCAAACCCTAAAGTTGAAAATGAATTCTTTATTGTCCCGGCAAATTCTTTGCGCAGGTTTATGGCTTGCGCTGTTTCGTCCGGAGTTGAACCTGCCGCCGGAGTTTCTGATCCGCTGCCGGCCTGATCCCAGTTTTGATTTTTTGAGTACAATTTTTTTAAAAACAGTTTATTTAATTCGGGATGACCGAGATATTTTTTTTGAAATTTTCGATTTAAAAAATCCTCATATTCCTGGTCGGCCATATTTAATAAAACTCCGATATATAGGTTCCCGGTATCGAGCATACCGATTTGTCTGATTTGCCAGCGCAAGGCCTGAGCCGTATCCAGCAAGCGGGAACTGATTATAGAATCATTGCCCGGGGCAATGATCTGATCCAGATAATGGCCGGCCGAATCCAGCCGGTCCTGCCGGATAAAACGATCTGCTTTTTCAATCAAAATTGTCGACGGACCATAGTCGGGAGCAGTTGCCCTGAAAATATTAAACCAACCGCAGGGCTGCTGATACAGCAATCCTGCGGCAGTTACCAGCACCACCAGTGCTATTATTATTAGAATGTTCTTGTTCATGGAACATTTCAGGATGAGTTTGAACTAACTGCGAATGAAATTACGAAAATATTATCGTCGAGTATATAAAAATATCATGTAGCAGATACAAGTTTGAAAAGAGTTATTTCTGAAGGCACACCCAGACGTAACGGCGGACCCCAGTAACCGGTACCGCGATTGACATAAATCCAGGTATGCTCATGGCGATGCAGTCCGGCAATATAAGGCTGGTTGAGCGTCACCAGATATTTCCAGGGCAGGTATTGCCCCCCGTGCGTATGTCCGGAGATTTGCAGATCATATCCCGCCGAGGCAGCGGCAAAGATATTCCGCGGCTGATGGGCCAGTAGAATTTTCACCGGTACCGCTTCGGCTCCCTGTATTGCCTTGTGCGGATCAGAAGCATGAGCGGGTATAAATTGACCCGCTGAATAATCAGTAACACCGGCAATAACGATTTTACTGTTTTGCTGCTCCAGCAAGCGGTGGTCATTGAGCAAAACAGTCAGGCCTAACCGTTGCATTTCGTCGAGCCATGGTTCGACGCCGGAATAATATTCATGATTACCGGTAATAAAAAATACTCCCCTGGGCGCGTCCAGGTCTTTGAGCGGCTTCAACATCATTTCTTAACTCCGCCACCGTGCCATCCACCATATCGCCGGTGCAGACGATCAGATCGGGCTGCAGTTGATTTATTTGATTCACTACCGATTCGACAAAACGGCGTTTAATCGTTGGACCAACATGAACATCGCTGAACTGAGCAATTCTGAAATTAAGGAATTCCGCGGGCAGATTGACAATGGGTACTTCGATCTCCTCCAAAACAGGCCGGCGCCGGGCTTCATACAATCCATAACCGCTCAGGATCGCGGCCGTCCCGAAAATTCCCAGATTTACCGAGTTCATCAGGAACTGGCGGCGCGCAGGACTGTATGCCGGGGTTGGCCTGGCGACAGAATTATTTTTTCGCTTTGCGGACCACCACGCGGTCAGGTATTTATAGAGGGAATGAAGGCCGAGGCCCAGATCACGCATGACCAGCAGTACCAGAACCAGAGAGAAAAATCCCAGGTTGATATAGACGAACCAGGCCATACCCCCCGCCCAGTCTCTGTCCAGCACACCCGATCGTAATATAAAAGGAAGAGGGGTCAACAGGGGCGTCAACAACATATAGATCCATAATAGCCGTTTATAGTTCCGGGGAATTTGCAGCGGTTTAATCAACCTGCGATAGATATAAAAATAGATCAGCGCAATGACCAGTGTAAATATTATAAAAAATGCTATCATTCTATAGATCATTATTCCGCCGTGTGTTGCATGTTCTGTTGCGCCAGCTGTTATTTTACTGCGCTTATCGTTTCAACAACTTGATCGCGATATCAGGTCCATACCCATAGCGATAGGCCAGGGAGATCCAGAGCATGGCCAGCGGTTCCAGCAAACGGGCCTGGGTCAGCGGGCCGCTATCCACCACATTGAATCCGATATCTTCGGCCAATTTTTTTACAATATTTTTTGCCTCGCTATCGTCGCCGCAGATGAAGGTATCAGCCTGCAGGGAACCAAAAGATAAATCATTTAAATTTCCTGATCCCAGGGTATTGAAGGCCTTCACTACCCTGGCCCCTCTGGCCATCCGGGCAATTTCCTCAGCTGCTGAAGTGCTGAAACCGATAGCCAGGCCGCTCAATCCCGGGCCAAGCGGATTGGTGCAATCAATCAGAATCTTATTCTGCAGATCAGGTGCCGCCCGGAGGACTTCTGCTACCGCCGGCCAGGGTACGGCTAAAAGAATTACTGTTCCGAAATCACAAGCCTCGCTGACCGAGCCCAGGCGCGCTTCGTGCGCTTCGCGCACCTGACGGTCCGGTGAATTCAGAATTGCCTGCACTTTTGGATTATTTTTATCACGAACTCCGAAAAGCACATTATGTCCCCTGCTTAGCCACAGAGTACCTAACGTTCCCCCGATATTTCCGGCACCGATAATTCCGATTTTCATTGATCAATCCCTGCCTTTATAAGGGTCAGCCTGAGGTATGTTACATTATATCCGCCATCCGCCATTCGACCCAATTATGTAAACACTGTTTTATACTCCGGTATTCCGCGAAATATACGACCGATTTCTATTTTTGATCCTGAAATAATTAGTATTATATTTATCGACAGTTACCTAGAATTTAAAAATAAATTATTTAAATGACGCCGGTTCTCTTGCCGGTCTGGTCTTACTGATTCCGGGAGCAATACTGTATGTTTCGCAGATTATCCAGTCAGGCTACCTTTGGCATCGTCTCACCCGCCTATTCCCCCAGGGCCGAGCGTTTACAAAGTGGCATCGAATATTTGCAGCAACGGGATTTCAGAATAAAACCAGGACAATATCTGTGCAAGCCGCACGGTTATTTTGCCGGTACAGACGAAGAACGGCTGACGGATCTGCACGCGATGTACCGTGACCGCGACGTGGATCTGATCCTGTGTACCCGCGGCGGCTGGGGTGGACTACGCCTGGTCGACCGATTGAACTACAATCTGATCCGCGAAAATGCAAAACCGCTGATCGGGTACAGTGATATCACTACCTTACAACTGGCTATTTGGGCCAGGGCAGCTGTACCATCATTCTCCGGACCGATGCTGGCTGTCGAGATGGGCAAAGGTATCTCCCCATTCACTGAACAACATTTTTGGGCTCAATTGCTGAATACCGGACCGGAATATGATTTTGATTTCTCCACTTCTAAAACTGTTGTCTTTAAACCAGGCCAGGCCACAGGCAGGTTATTGGGCGGATGTCTTGCTCTGGTAACCACACTGCTGGGCACGCCGTACAGTCCCGATTATCATGGAGCGATTCTGTTCCTCGAAGATACCGGAGAAAAACCATACCGCATCGACCGTTATCTGGCTCATCTGCAGCAGGCAGGCGTTTTCGAGCAAATAAGCGGTTTAATCCTGGGAGAATTCCTCGATTGCAAACCTGCTCAGGACGAGGTCTCTTTCTCACTGCTGGAAATATTTGAACACTATTTTGCCAAAGCCGGCTTTCCGGTACTCCTTGATTTTCCTTACGGGCACGGAGATGACATATTTACCATGCCGCTGGGCGTGGCAGCTGCACTGGATACATCCGCGACAAAATTATCGCTGGCTAATCCGTTTGAGTTTTCAGTTTCAGTGACATGATTCAAACCCGCCTGCCGGCGAATCAGGACTTTAATTATTTTTAAATCGACTGGACCAATTTTCTATTGTATGAATTCATAAAGTAAATTAAATTAAGAACTTATTTAATGAGTGTAGATGGAGAAGAAACGATTAGCGGTTTTTGCTTCTGGACGCGGGAGTAATTTTCGGGCGATTCTGGATCATATTCAAAGTGGTTTCATACCAGCAGATGTCGTGTTATGCCTTACCAATAATCCTGCTGCCGGGGTGATAGATATTGCCAAATCGAATCATATCCCTGTCTGTATCATTGTACCGAAAAACTTCCCTGATAGCACGGGCTTTAATGATGCTATTTTAAAGGAATTGTTATCTGCCAAAGTGGATTATATTGTTCTGGCCGGATACCTGAAATTGATCGGCAGGCAGATCATTGCTGCCTATCCCAACCGGATTATCAATATTCATCCGGCTTTGCTGCCCGCTTTCGGCGGGAAAGGTATGTATGGACATCACGTTCATCAGGCAGTGCTCGAGAGCGGAGCGAGGGTCAGCGGAGTTACCGTGCATCTGGTCAACAGTGAATACGATGCCGGACCGATCGTTTTGCAACAGTGCGTGGCCATTGATGACCTTAATTCCGCGGATGAAATTGCAGCCAGGGTACTTGAAATTGAACATAAAATTTATGCACAAGCGGTAAAACTGCTGGTCGAAGACAGGCTGAGCATTCAGGGACTGCGCATCCACATCATAGGAGAAGAAACAAGTGGCCAAAATTAAACGTGCATTACTGAGCGTATATAATAAAGAAGGTCTCATCGAACTCGCTCAGGCCTTGCGCCAGCGGGGTGTCGAACTGATTTCATCCGGCGGCACCCAGAAAATTCTGGAGGATAATCAGATAGAATCCAGGCCTATCTCCGACCTGACCGGATTCCCGGAGATTCTGGATGGCCGGGTTAAAACACTGCATCCTGTCATCTTCGCCGGAATCCTGGCCAAACGGATTCCGGAACATCTGGCCCAACTGCAGAAACAACAAATAATCCCAATCGATCTGGTCGTGGTAAATTTATATCCTTTCGAAGATACGGTCAGTCAGCCGGGCTGCACCCTGGCCCAGGCGATCGAAAAAATCGATATCGGCGGTCCATCCTTATTACGGGCTGCTGCGAAAAATCATGCCGATACGACGGTTGTGGTTGATCCCGATCAGTATGCTGACTTGATCAAAGAAATGGATACTGCATGACCTGGACACCTCTGCCGAGTTCCGGGCCCGGTGCGCCCTGCGGGTTTTTCAGCATGTCTCTCGTTATGATTCCCTGATTGCCGGATATCTTCGCCAGCAGCAGAAAAACGCTGAGTCCTTTCCCCGGGAAATCACCATTCAGGGTATCAAGTTGCAGGATTTACGCTACGGTGAAAATCCGCATCAACAGGCTGCTTTCTATGGTTCCGCCAGAAATAAAGCCTTGAATAATTTTGAGCAATTACACGGTAAAGAATTATCTTACAATAATATTCTTGATCTGGATGCGGTCCTGAATATGATCGAAGAATTGCAGGAACCGGCAACCGTAATTATCAAGCATAATAATCCCTGCGGTGCCGCCATGGCGGATTCACTGCTGAACAGTTATAAAAAAGCATTTGCTTCCGATCCCGTTTCTGCTTTCGGAGGAATCGTTGGATTCAATCGTCCGGTTGATGCCCTGCTGGCCAAAGAATTAGCCGGACCATTCCTGGAATGTATTCTGGCACCGGAATTCGATCAGGAAGCACTGGTTCTATTGACCAAAAAGAAAAATCTGCGCCTGATCCGCTATACTCCGGGATTATCGGCCGAATCAAAATTGCAACTGCGTACGGTACGTGAGGGATTCCTGCTCCAATCTTTTGATAATGTTAATTTTGATATAAACCAGGCTAAAGTCGTGACTAAAAGAGCACCGAATAAAGAGGAATGGAAATCACTGCAATTTGCCTGGACCATGACCAAGCATGTCCATTCCAATGCCATTGTTCTGGTCAAGGGACAACAGATGATCGGGGTCGGTGCCGGGCAGATGTCCAGAGTTGACTCTGCCGAATTAGCTATCACTAAAGCAAAAAAAGAAAATCATGATACGCGGGGAACGGTAGCTGGATCCGATGCATATTTTCCATTCCGTGACGGCCTGGATACACTGGCAGCAGCAGGCGTCACCGCCATTGCCCAGCCCGGGGGCTCAGTGCGGGATCCGGAAGTTATTCAGGCTGCTGATGAGCACCAGCTGGCCATGGTCTTTACCGGTGTCCGGCATTTTAAACATTAAAATATTATATCGCGGAGAATAAAATTATGTCTTTTAAATTTCTCAACCTGTTATCGACTGATCTCGGTATCGATCTGGGAACCGCTAATTCCCTGATTTATGTTACCGGTAAAGGAATCGTGGTCAACGAACCTTCGATTATTGCCCTGGAAGGGGAAACCGACAAAGTGGTGGCTATCGGAAATGAAGCACGGGAGATGCTGGGACGGACTCATAAAAACATCGTTACTATTCGTCCTCTGAAGGATGGGGTTATTGCTGATTTTGAAGCCACCGAAATCATGATCCGTGAATTGATCAAGAAAGCTAATATAAACCGGATGTTCATCGGCCGAATCGTCATCGATGTTCCTTCCGGCATTACCGAAGTCGAAAAGCGGGCCGTGCGGGATTCGGCGGAACGCGCCGGAGCACGTGAAGTTCATCTGGTCGCCGAAGCCATGGCCTCGGCAATCGGTGTGGGTCTCGATATCAGCGCCCCGATTGGAAACATGATTGTCGATATCGGCGGCGGTACTTCCGAGATCGCCGTGATTTCACTGAACGGCATTGTGGAACATGCCTCGATTCGTGTCGCTGGTGATGAGATGAACCAGGCGATCATGCAGTTCTTTAAAAAGAATTATAACCTGTTGATCGGTGAGAAGACTGCCGAACTGATTAAATGCACTATCGGTTCTGCCATGCCTTTGGCCGAAGAAATAAAAACAGAAGTAAAAGGACGGGACCTGGTGGATGGTATTCCCAAGACAATCGAAATAACCTCGGTGGAGATCCGCGAAGCTCTGGATGAATGCATCCAAACCATCATTGAAGCAGTAAAACTATCACTGGAACGTACACCCCCCGAACTCGCCTCGGATATTCTGGATCGTGGTATTGTTTTAACCGGCGGCGGGGCCTTGTTAAAAAATCTTGATGCGCGGATGCGTGAAGATACTTCGCTGCCCATACATATCGCTGAAGATCCCCTGACCTGCGTGGTACGTGGCTGCGGCAAAATTCTGGAAAACTTTGAGATATACGAAAAAGTATTACTGAAACAACGGCGCACCTGAGTAATTCATAACCCGTGAGTAGAGCAGCTTGATCAAATTTCTGAATTTCATCGGGGGATTTCGTGATGCACTCATACTGGCTATCTGTCTGTTTCTCTCCTTTTGCTTAATCATTTATTCCGATCATGATCCGGGCAATCCTTTTCGGTATCTGGTTTACAACAGTGTTGGCCTGGTCAGCGGTTACTTTTTTAAAATCGATTCTTATTTTGACCTGAAAGACGAACTAACCCGCTTGCATCGCCAGAATATGGATCTGGCCGGTAAGAACATGCAATTGCAGGATGCTTTCCTCGAAAATATCCGCTTACGTAAATTGCTGGAGTTTAAAGAACGTTCGACTTTTCAGTTGATTGCTGCCGAAGTTACCGGATTCAATCCTCATCAGATATTTAACGGGCTTATCCTGAATGAAGGCCTGCATCGTAATATCAAAAAACGGGATGCGGTCCTGACCGCCGAAGGGCTGGTGGGCCAGATTGTCCAGGTGGATGAGTATAACTCAATCTGTCAGATATTACTTGACGGCAACAGCAGGATCAGCGCCCAGATCCAGCGCAACCGGGAACTAGGTGTGATTGCCTGGGACGGAGGAGTAAACCTGAAATTACTGTACGTAGCAAAAACCATAGATGTTTTGACCGGAGACGTGGTGCTTACCTCCGGTTACAGCAAAATTTTCCCCGGAAACATCAAAATCGGTGTGGTAATTAATGTTTCCAAAGCAACGGAAGGTCTGTTCCTGGATATCACCGTGCAACCTGCTGTAAACTTTAATCGCCTGGAAGAGGTGTTCATTGTCAAGGAGGTTCCGGGCAATGCACCTTGATAAAAGATACAGCAATTGGCGTATCCTGCTACTTAGCCTGGTCGCCTTTATTCTGCAATTATATTTTATACCGATCATAGAGATCAGCGTCTGGAGACCGGATTTAATTTTATTGCTGGTCATCTACGTTGGCCTGTACTATGGCGCCATCCCCGGTACACTTACTGGTTTTATCATAGGTATATTTCAGGATTCCGTGAGTCCAATGATTGGTATAAGTTCGCTGGCCAATTGTATAATTGGATTTGGTGCCGGACAGGTCAAACAATTTAAACTGGCCTTCAATGCCAGAATAGTAGCCACTTTGCTGTTGATCCTGGGTCATGGATTGATCTTTTATCTGGTTTATCAGTATAAATCCGAAGTGACCTATGGACATCTTATTTACAGCCGTGTTTTCCCCAATACGGTTTATACTTTCCTCCTGGGTCTGATTCTGTCTATTTTTTTCAGAACAAGTTTGGAAGAGAAATGAAATATGGCCGAGATCACCCGTCAACAGATCCAGCAGAAAAAACTGATTTTCAATGCCGTTGTACTCTTAGCCTTTATTCTGCTATCGTACGGATTTTTTAATATCCAGATCGCCAGCAGGGAAAAATATAACCGCATTGCCATGGAGAACAGCGTCCGGGAATTGACGCAGTATCCGGTACGCGGCACCATACGGGACCGCACCGGCCGGATACTGGTGGATAACCGGCCCTCTTTCATGGTTTCAGCGATTCCGCGTCAGTTTTCCAATGTGACGCGGGTGTCGTTATCCGAATTATTAGACATGCCGCTGCCGGGTATCAATGAAAAAATAAAAATACGGAACAGTTTCCGCCCGGTAATTATTGAACACGATGTCAATTACCAGACCTTGATAAAACTGGAAGAAGACCGTTTTGACCTGCCGGGCGTGCTGGTGGAAGTTGAAAGCAAGCGTTTTTATCCGGCCGGTGTCTACTCGCCCCATATCTTTGGCTACGTAGGTGAAGTGTCTCCCCGGGAAGCACAAAGCAGGAGTGATTTCGAGCCGGGTGAAATGATCGGTAAATCCGGTCTGGAACTTGTTTATGATAAGAATTTACGGGGTGTCAAAGGTGTGAATTTTGTTGGGGTCGATGCGGAGGGACGCGACCTGGGTATGATTAACTCTGAGCGCAATATCGAATCAATTCCCGGGATGGATATTTTTCTTACTCTGGATTATTCATTCCAGCAATTTGCCGAGTCACTGATGGTGGATAAGCGTGGCGCCATTATCGCGATTGATCCCCGCAACGGCAAGATACTGGCTTTTGTTTCAAAGCCTGATTTTGATCCGCGGGATATGGCCGGGAAAATATCGCCGCAGGTCTGGAATCAGTTGCAGAGCGATCCCGCACATCCGCTGTTTAACCGGGTCACCCAGAGTACCTATCCTCCCGGTTCAACTTATAAACTGGTTGCGGCGATTGCTGCCCTGCAGGAAAATATCGTAACTCCCGAATGGAGTGCGTACTGTCCCGGATATTTCCGGCTGGGCAACAAGGTAATCAAATGCTGGAATGCCAAAGGTCACGGACGCATAAGTTTACCCCAGGCAATTCGCGGTTCCTGTAACGTATTTTTCTATCAGTTAGGACTTAAGATTGGTCTGGATGTCTGGGCCGAATATTCGCAAAAATTCTTTTTTGGCCGGACCACCGGAATCGATCTGCCCAATGAGACTAAAGGTCTGGTACCAACTGTTGAATATTTTAATAAACGCTATGGTCGCATCGGCTGGACTAAGGGCAATCTGGCCAATCTGGCCATCGGCCAGGGTGAATTATTGACAACCCCGTTACAGATGGCCCAGTTTGCCATGATCCTGGCGAATAAAGGTACCGCATATACTCCCCACATCACCGACTATCTTTATGATAAAGTCAATAGCACCCGTATTTATTTCCCGACTAAAACCACTCACGTTGAAGGTATATCCGAGAAAACATTTGAATTCATCAGGACAGCCATGTTTAACGTAGTCAACGGGGGTACCGGTGGTCAGGCTGCGGTGCGGGGAATCCAGGTTGCCGGAAAGACAGGTACAGCACAGAATCCGCATGGTGATGACCATGCCTGGTTTATAACCTTTGCTCCGCTCAACAATCCCGCAATCGCCATGGCTGTGCTGATCGAAAATGGCGGGAGCGGCGGGGCAATTGCCGCACCCATTGCAGGCTTATGCCTGGAGAAGTTCTTTTATAACCAGATTTTACCCAGAGTGCATGCCGCCAGAGATACGGTTAAAAGCGATTCATTAAAAGCAGATACACCCATTAAGCGGGATGCTACGGATACTGAAACCGCCCTACAGGATTCCTTGCAATGAAATTGAAATATGATTATATAACATTTGGTCTGGTGCTGCTGCTGGTCCTGATCGGGATCGTGGTTATCTTCAGTGCCACCCAGACAATAGCCGGTGAAACCAGCGGTTTGTTTTACAAACAGATACTGTGGGTGGGACTGGGTCTTATTGTTCTGATCACAATGAGTTTTGTTCCGATGCGGTCTCTGCACCGCCTGGCCTATATATTATACGGATTATCCCTGGTGGGTCTGGTACTGGTAATATTTATCGGCAAAGCCGGACAGGGGGCAGAACGCTGGCTCAGTTTTGGTTTTCTGCGTGTACAACCATCCGAATTTACTAAAATCGCTACGATCCTGGCCGTCAGTAAACTTTTATCCGACAAATACGCAGATGTGAATCGCTTAAAATATTTCGTACTCGGTACAGGCATAATTTTGGTCCCGGCCTTACTCATTGTCAATCAACCTGATCTCGGTACTTCCCTGGTATTCCTGGCCCTTATTATACCGCTGCTATTCTGGGCTGGTTTAAATTGGTTCAATATTTTTGTTATCCTTACACCGATTCTGACTATCATTGCCTCCTTTACTTTTTGGACTTTCCTGATTTTAATGCTGCTGATATTATTTATTCTTTTTTACTCACGCAGAAAACCAGTCATCATTGCTGCAGTTTTCCTGCTCAATATTTCAGTCGGTATTGTTACCCCTTATTTATGGGGACACCTCCGCCCCTACCAGCAGCAGAGAATCGTTACCTTCATCAATCCGGAAAAAGATCCTAAAGGTTCAGGATATCAAATAATCCAGTCTCAGGTGGCTATCGGATCCGGGGGAATCGCCGGCAAAGGTTATCTTAATGGTTCACAGACCCATTTACGGTTTTTGCCTGCTCAACATACCGATTTTATTTTTTCAGTGATCGGCGAAGAATTTGGCTTTTTAGGTTCCACAACCGTACTGCTGTTCTTCACCTTGTTAATTTTACGGTTGATCCAGCTGGCTGCGCTGGTCCGTGATCAGTTCGAGAGTATGGTCATCATTGGTATTTTGACCATTATCTTTTTTCATGTGGTAATTAATATCGGTATGACCATCGGTATGGCTCCGGTAACCGGCCTCCCTTTACCATTTATCAGTTATGGCGGATCTTTTTTATTAACTAACATGTTGATGATCGGAATTGTTATCAGCATTGCCAGAAATAAAATCGGACTTACCTTGTAAATTCCAGGAGGAAATAAGTCATTTTCAGCAGCAGGTAAATTTAAGAAATTACTTGAATTACAGTTGCTGCATGTATAAATTTAAACTCGACTTCTCCATATCCTGGAGGTATTATGCTAAAAAAAATTAGTCGTTTGTTTCTGATTGTGGTTCTTGGTGCGTTTTTACTGTGGTCATGCGGCTCTTCCCGTAAACCAGATGCAGATGCAGAGCAGGCAACAGATGAAGAATCTGCCCGCCAGAAAGAATTAGACGAGATTGAATCCCTGCTGGGAGTTACCGGTGATCAGAAGAGCGGCAGCAATGATTCTAAGGATAAACAAACCCAGAAGAAACCAAGCGGAAAAAAAGATGAGACATTGGGTTTGCTGGATGCTAAAGATGTCGCCATGCAACAGGAACAGCCGCCTGCCAAACCTCAGAATACCGAACTGGAAAAACAGGTCACTGATCTGAAAGCACAGGTAGAAAAAAAGGATCTCATGATCAACGATCTGAAAGCACAGTTGAAAAAACAGAGCGAGCAGATTTATCAACTGGAAGCGCAAAAGCAGGCTGCTCCTACGATATCATCGTCTTATACCCCCAGCTCCGGTGATGTCGGATACGGAGAATATGAGGGCAGGTATGACGAGGCTTTGTCCTTATTCCATTCGCACAATTACCAGGATGCCATCGAATCCTTCGAGAGTTTATTAGCCGCTCAGAATAACCACAGCCTGGCTGATAATTCGCAGTTCTGGATCGGAGAGTGTCATTACGCTCTGGGACAGTACAAAAAAGCAATCATAGATTTCGAAAAAGTATTTACTTTTCCTAAATCAAATAAACTGGACGCCGCACAATTTAAACTCGGCTTGTGTCATTTGCGTCTGGGTGACAAAAGCAAAGCCCGGGAAGAATTTCAACGCCTGGTTGATCAATATCCTAACAGTGAATACCTGCGGCAGGCCCAGAAACATATACAGGAACTGCCATAAACGAAAAAGCGGGGCAGTAGCTCAGTTGGTTAGAGCGCTACGCTCACATCGTAGAGGTCAGGGGTTCAACTCCCTTCTGCCCCACTCGGACTACCACTTCATACAATCTACACCCTATATTGTTTAATTATTTAGAAAATGGCTAAGCAAAAAATACTGATTATTGAAGATGATAAAAGTATTTCCAAGTTGTTAAAATACAATCTGGAAAAAGCAGGATTTGAGGCAATTAATGCCTACAGCGGTGAGGCTGCGCTGGAAATTTTATCCCGGCAGCAACCACATTTGATCATTCTGGATATCATGCTGCCCCGGATGGATGGTCTCGAGGTCTGCCGGCAAATCCGGCAGGACAAGGCCACCCGGAAATATTCCCATTATCATGCTGACGGCCAAAGGGGAGGAAGTGGACCGCATTGTCGGTCTGGAGCTGGGTGCTGATGACTACATCGTCAAACCGTTCAGCCCGCAGGGAAATAATTTTACGGATTAAAGCTATTCTCAGACGCCTGCAGGTTAAAAGAACAACCGGAAGATATTCTGCGCAGCGGTAACCTGGCAGTGGATATTCCACGGCACCAGGTAATGTTTCCGGGAGAAAGAAGTCATGCTCACCCCACTGGAGTTCAAACTACTGGTTACGCTGATGGAGCGGCAGGGCATCGTTCAATCCAGGGAAATCTTGCTCAATGATGTATGGGACCTGGCCGCCGATGTTTTTACCCGCACCGTCGACACCCATATCAAACACCTGCGCACCAAACTGGGCGAGGCCGGAGATATGATCGAAACCGTTACCGGTATGGGTTACCGCTTCCGGGAGGAACAGGATGAAAATCAGCATTCATCTTAAACTGACCCTGATTTTTGGCCTGGCCATCATAATGGGACTGCTGATCGGTTACTCCTACCTGAGCAGCCGCCTGGATAACATTATGGAAAGACGATCTGCAGGTGCAGTTAAAACTGAATTGTACCTGGCCAGGGATTTTCTGAATCTTCATCTTAAAAATACACGACGGCCTCGGCGCTGCTGATGCTCTGGCCGATTCAATCGGCCGCACCCTCGGCTTCGCGTCACCATTATCGGGTCCGCCGGTCAACTGCTGGGAGATTCGGAGCTCGAACCGGACCAATTGCCGCAGGCCGAGAATCATCTGGACCGGCCGGAGGTTCAGCAGGCTCTCCAACACGGATTCGGCTTCAATACCCGCTACAGTTATACCCTGAAGAAACAACTTTTTTACATGGCGCTTCCGTTCGGCCATGAGAACTTCTCCGGTATTATCCGCTTGTCGTTGCCTCAATCGGAGGTGGAATTATTTCAATCCGAACCGCGGCAAAAAATAATTTTTACCATGCTGCTGGTCTTTTTATTAAGTGTGGGCTTCGCCAGCCTGATAACCTTGATCGCCTCAAAACCACTGCGCGAGATGGCCGATATCGCCATGGCTATGGCCAGAGGGGATTTTTCGCGCAAACCGGCCATCTATAGTAAAGACGAGATCGGCAACCTGGCCTCGGCCCTCTCCTTTATGTCCGCCGAACTCGGAAAAATATCGAAACGATAAAACAGGAAGTGACCCGTTTGGATACTATCCTGTCCAGCATGTTTGAAGGGATCATGGTAACCAATGCCCGGGAAGAAATTGTCCTGATGAATCCGGCCCTGCGTAAAATGTTCATGATCGATGCAGATCCAACCGGTAAGAAAATACTGGATACTCTGCGTAATTCGGCCGTTCAAAAAATAGTCGATCAGTTGCTGCTGCAAAACGCAAAATTTATCAACGAAAAAATCACCATCAGCCAGCCCGAGGAAAAATTTATCGAGATCAACGGTGTATCCCTGACCAGCCATAATCAGGTCGAGGGATGCGTGCTGGTATTTCACGATCTGACCGAAATACGGCGGCTGGAAAGAATCAGACAGGATTTCGTGGCAAATGTTTCCCACGAGTTGCGCACACCGGTGGCCAGTATTACAGGTTATACCGAAACCCTGCTGGACGGTGCCCTCGATGATAAAACCCATGCCCGCGAATTCATCGAAACAATCCATGCCGACGGCAACCGTTTGGCCAATCTGATCGATGACCTGCTTGATCTCTCTAAAATTGAATCCGGCAAAATGGACATGGTATTTTTACCGCTGGAATTAAAACCGATAGTACAGCGCGTTATCGGAATCCTGGACCAATCGGCCCGGGATAAATCACTGGCCGTTAGCAATGAAATTAGCGACTCGTTGTCCCGCGTCCTGGCGGACGAGAAAAGACTATCCCAGGTACTGCTGAACCTGCTGGACAACGCCTTAAAGTATACACCGGCCGGAGGGTCCATAAAAATAAATGCCCGCGCCACCGAGAAATATATACAGGTGGACATCAGCGATACTGGTATCGGTATTCCGGCAGAAGATCTGACCAGAATTTTTGAAAGGTTTTACCGGGTCGATAAGGCCCGCTCCCGCGAACTGGGGGGCACCGGCCTGGGCCTGTCGATCGTCAGGAACATCATCTCGGCCCACGGCGGCGAAGTGTGGGTCCGCTCGGATTACGGCCGGGGATCGATTTTCAGTTTCACTCTGCCCAAAGCATAAAAACAGGCATTCCACAGCATTTTCGACTTCACATAAATTTAACATGGCCTCCCTTCTTCCTTAACATTGCCTTTTTATACTATCCCCTGAAAACGAGAAGATTGACCGTACAATCGAAATCCGAATTCGGGTATTAACGATTCAAGTAGACGAGAAATTAATATGGCTAAATTATCAAACATAAGGAGAAACCAAATGAGAAGTATGCCAGTTTTTATTCTGCTGTTATGCATCAGCTATCGTACTCGCTGTGAGTAATCCGGCCCTGGCCCAGATTACATCCACCATCAGCGGACAATTTTTCAGCGACTATTATTATAACGTCGATAATAGTGTTCCGGCCGAGAAGGACCGTAATGCTTTTACCTTCCGCCGGATCTATTTTACCTTCGATAACACCATCACCGAAAATATTAAAGTTCGCTTCCGGCTGGAGTCGGAGTCCAACAGCTATGGCAGCACTGCGAAAATCAATCCTTTCGTCAAGCATGCCTACATGGAATGGAGTAATCTTATTCCAAAACATGTACTATACCTGGGAATCGCCGAAACCAACGCATTCAAAAACTCTGAAGAGTACTGGGGCTACCGTTCCGTCGAGAAAACCATCATGGATTTGAATAAGATCTCTTCATCGGCCGATATGGGCCTGGCGCTCAAAGGCGATATCGACTCCAAATACCTGCATCACTGGATTACTCTGATGAACGGAACAGGTTACAGCGCAGCGGAAGGCGACCGTTATAAAAAGATCGGTTACGCCCTGTGGGTTACTCCACTGGCGGGCCTGATCCTGGAAGGATATGTCGATTATGAAAAGCAGAATCCCAAGGATGCCCAGACGGCCACGGTTATGAGTGCCGGCAAGGACTATACAGGGTCGACCGGTTACAACACAGTTAAAGGTTTTGTTGGTTACAGCGACGTGCGTCTGACCGTCGGAGCCGAAGTGTTCATGCGCACCAATACCGCTGCGGGTCTGGAGAATGCAACGGCCGCTTATGACAGCGCCAGCTCAAAATATAAAGTGACCTCCTCCACGGTTGCCGATGTCAAGAAAATGGGTTATTCGCTGTTTGCCTCCTGGATCACCCCATTGCCCAAACTGAAAGTATTCGCCCGTTATGATTATTACGACCAGAATAGCGGAGACGAGGTGTATACCAAGTTCGATGATAAAACCGGAAAATTCAGCAGCGGGCTGGACGACGAGAATACCCTGATAATCGCCGGTCTCGATTACATACCCGCGGGCAATGTGCACCTGATGCCGAATATTATGATCAAGCAATATGCCAAATCAGGATTAAATGACGATATTACCGCCCGGTTGACCCTGCATCTTAAGTTCGATTCCGGTAAAATCGTAATTCAATAATGATAAATAACAAAAACCATAAACCAAATGAGGAAATAAAATGAGACTTAAATCAGGAATTATCGCAATATTAACCATCCTGTTCACTCTGCCGATACTCTCGGCACAGGATATGATCCAGATTAAAGGATCCGATACCTCGGTCAACCTGGTGCAGATGCTGGCCGAAACTTATATGGAAAAAAATCCTAAAATCCCGATTGTTGTGACCGGCGGCGGATCGGGAGTTGGCATAGCGGCTCTGATCAACGGCCAGATCCAGATTGCCGATGCCTCGCGTCCGATGAAAGAAAAGGAATATGCTGCGGCCAAGGAGAACGGGGTAATACCCGTTGAGATCGCCATCGGCATCGACGCCCTGTCCGTAATCGTCAATGCCGGCAACCCGGTAAAATCCCTGACCATAAGACAGATCGGTGCGATTTACCGCGGTGAGATTTCCAACTGGAAAGAAGTGGGCGGACCAGATCTGCCGATCTCCCTTTATGGCCGCCAGCCCAATTCGGGTACTTATGTTTTCTTCCAGGAACATGTGCTGGGCAATAAGGATTATTCTCAAAAGATGAAGCAGATGAACGGCAGCGCCCAGATCGTGGAAGGTGTAAAAAGTGATCAGGCCGGAATTGGATATATCGGTGTCGGCTATGTGCACGATGAAGCAGGTAAGGTCTATGAAGGCATGCAGGTACTCGATGTGGCCAGTGATGATAAATCGACAGTCTGTTTCTCCGCTGATCCCCGAAAACATCAAAGCCGGCAAATACCCGATTGCCCGCGCCTTATTTCAGTACATTAATGGTAAACCTAAAGGTGCCGTACGTGATTTTGTCGCATTCATTCTGAGTTCTGATGGACAAAAAGTGGTAGAAAAGATGGGCTTCTATCCTGTGGCCGGTGTGTATGTGGAAAATAACAAGAAAGCAGGATTTTAAGTTCCGGACAGGAATGACTAAATTGATGTAAAAAATCTTTGTTGTAAGAAGTTCTGTTTTTTAAATTCACAAGGTTCATAGAATCCTCTCCGCCGTGTTGAGAGGATTCTTATTTAAAATCCGGATAGCGCTAATAATGTCAATCCTCAGAAAATCTACAGCCTGGCGAAAGGTGAAAGAGAGAATAATCGAGATTTTCTTTCTCTCCAACGGCCTGCTGGCTATTATTATCTTAATTGGCATATTTTCACTTCTGTTTATTCTGGGATATAAAGCAGTGGAACACATCGGTCTGCATGGAATTTTGTTCAATTCTGTATGGGACCCGACTTCTCCTGAGCGCGAATCCTACGGCATTTTGGCCCTGGTGGCCAGTACCCTGATGGTCTCCCTGGGCGCCCTGGTGCTGTCAGTTCCCCTCGGTATTGCCGTGGCAGCTTACCTGGCCGACGTGGCCCATCACCGCACCCGCGAGATTGTAAAACCTATCATTGAAATTTTAGCCGGTATACCTTCGGTGGTCATAGGTTTTCTGGGTATTGTGATAACCGGACCTTTTCTTGCCGGGGTCTTCAATATATCGAACGGTCTCAACGCTTTGAACGGATCCATCCTGCTGGCTGTTATGGCTCTGCCCACTATTATCAGTATTGCCGAAGACGCAATAGTGGCGGTACCCCAGGAAATGAAAAATGCATCGCTGGCGCTGGGTGCTACCAAATGGCAGACCCTGATCAGGGTTACACTGCCCGGTGCAGCCTCCGGAGTGATCGCCGCCGTCATGCTGGGCATGGGCCGAGCCATCGGCGAGACGATGACCGTATTGATGGCCTGCGGTAATGCCCCGGCCATGCCGGACAGTTTTTTCAGTCCGGTCCGTACTATGACCGCCACCATCGCCATTGAACTGGGCGAAACCGTGCAGAGAAGCACCCATTATTACTCTCTGTTCGTAATCGCTTTCGTGCTGTTTATCATGACTTTTGCCTTTAATCTGATATCGGATTTAGTACTGCAGAGATACCAGAGGAATTTGCGATGAAAAAGTGGAAACGGGAGCTGAGTGAAAAATTGGGATTCGGTCTGCTGCGCGTGGCCGCCGCGCTGGTTCTAATGCTGGTTGCTTTTATTGTAATCGATATTGTGTCCAAGGGCGGAAGTGTAATCAACTGGGAGTTCATCACGCAAAAACCAAAAAGTGGAATGACCGCCGGCGGTATATGGCCTTGCATCGTGGGTACGTTCTGGGTTAGCGTGATTACGGTACTGTTTTCCCTGCCCACCGGTATCTTTGCCGCTATTTACCTTAATGAATATGCCAGGCAGGGCTGGCTGGTGCGGGCGATTCGTCTGGCTATCCGCAATCTGTCGGGTGTACCTTCAATTGTCTACGGGCTGTTTGGTTTCACCCTGTTCGTGGTCTTATTCAAATTCGGTCTCTCGATCATCTCCTCCGGCCTGACCCTCGGACTGTTAACACTGCCCTGGACCATAACCGCCAGCGAAGAGGCGCTTAAAACCGTACCCACGTCATACCGGGAAGGGGCGCTGGCCCTGGGCGCCACCAAATGGCAGACCATCCGTACCAATGTTTTACCGTATGCTACGCCCGGTATTATGACCGGCAGTATTCTGGGTCTGGCCCGGGCCGCCGGAGAAACGGCCCCCATACTTTTTACCGGTGTCGCTTTTTACTGGCCGATCCTGTCCGAGTTTCCCGATCTGCTGGCCAAACAATTCATGGCCCTGCCCTACCATCTTTTTATCATGTCCACCCAGCATCATGAAATAGCCAAGGTGCGTCCGCTGGCCTACGGCACGGCCTTGATTTTGCTGGCACTGGTACTGCTGATGAATTTCATGGCAACCTGGATCCGTTACCGTTTCCGTAAAAAATTCAAACGGGTTTGAGTGGTTAGCACAGGCACAAGGACAAGTTCATGTCAGAACTAATAATGCATACCCAGAATTTCACTTTTTATTACGGCAATACCCGTGCGCTCAGCGATATCAGTATCCCCATCGAGAGGAATAAAGTTACCGCGCTGATCGGCCCCTCCGGCTGCGGTAAATCGACCTTTTTACGCTCGCTGAACCGCATGAATGATATCATCCGCGATACCCGGGTCGAGGGAAAAATAATATTCGAAGATAAAAATATCTACGACCGCAGCGTTGATGTCGTCGACCTGCGCCGCCGTGTCGGCATGGTCTTCCAGAAATCGAATCCTTTTCCCAAATCGATTTTTGACAATGTGGCCTACGGCCTGCGCATCAACGGCGAGAGGGACCGCACTAAAATTGCCGGCCGGGTGGAACAAAGCATTAAAGATGCAGCGCTGTGGGAAGAAGTAAAGGACCGCCTGCAGGATTCAGCGATGGATCTCTCGGGAGGACAACAGCAAAGGCTGTGTATTGCGCGGGCCCTGGCCGTGCAGCCTGAGATCATTCTGATGGACGAGCCGGCTTCCGCCCTTGATCCTATCGCCACGCAAAAAATTGAAGAACTGATCTATGCCCTGAAGAAAAATTATACAATAGTTATCGTCACCCATAACATGCAGCAGGCGGCCAGGGTTTCCGATTACACGGCATTTTTCTATCTGGGAGAACTGATTGAATTTGGCGAAACTTCGACCATGTTTACCAAGCCGACATCAAAAAAGACCGAAGACTATATCACCGGACGGTTTGGATGAAAAACAACAATTATAAAGCGGAGAAATAATGGAACGTCATTTCGATGAAGAATTAGCCGAACTGCACAAAGAAATACTAAGAATGGGTGTCCTGGCCCAGGAAGCTATATATCAATCCATCGAAGCACTAAAAAACCGCGATCTGGCCAGGGCCCTCGAAGTAATTAACAGAATGACAATGAGATCGATGCACCTGGAACTGCTGATCGACGAAAAATGTTTCGAACTGATTGCCCGCTATCAGCCCATCGCCGGGGATCTGCGCTTTATCACCACCGGACATGCGGATAAATGCCGACCTGGAACGGATTGCCGATCTGGCCGTGGATATTGCCCAGCGGGTTCTGGAACTTGCCGATAAACCCCTGTTGAAACCGCTGATCGATATACCTGTGCTGTCGCCATCGCGCAGAATATGGTCCGCGATGCCATCAGTTCCTTTATCAACAAAGATGTGGAACTGGCCCGCAAGGTCGCCTCCTCCGATTCCGAGGCGGACAATCTGCGCAACAAAATCCAGGATGAACTGATCAATGATTATATGCTGCGCGACTCCAGCCACCGCCGACCGGGCGGTGCCCCTGCTGTTAATCGCCCGCCATCTGGAACGCATCTGCGATCATACCACCAATATCGCCGAGGATGTAATTTATATGGTCGAGGCCAGGGTGGTCAAACATCATCATCAGGATTTAAAATGAATTCCTTATGATTTTTTTATAAATAATTTGTTCAGGAATTGGAAAATGGATAAATTGTTTAATAAGTTTACCTTTAAAATCTACCCGGCGAGGTTGAAAAGGATCACTACCAGATGATCAGCAAAGCAACATATAGAAATAATAAGGCCAACAACCATTGTTTGTTGGCTTTTTTTTTGTCCTGCCATCAGGGGACTTGTACTACCCTGTACGAACTATGAAAGGAAGATGAGATGGATTTCCGGATCAAAGCAAAACTCATCACCAGCGATGATATGCGGCGCATCATCATCCGGCTGGCCCATGAAATACTCGAGAAAAACCGGGGAGTCAAAGATTTAGTTATAATCGGGATCTATACCCGGGGAGCTTATCTGGCCACACGCATCTCCAAAAAGATCGAAGAAATTGAGAATCATAAAATTCCGACCGGCTATCTCGACTCCACACTATACCGCGATGATTTTCGTACCCGTCTGAAGCAGCCAAAAGTACAGGTGACCAATATTTCCTTTCAGATCGATGAAAAAAATATCGTGCTGGTAGACGATGTCCTGTATACCGGCCGGACCATCCGGGCCGCCCTTGATGCCCTGATGGATTTTGGACGACCTAACCGCATCGATCTGGCCGTCCTGGTAGACCGGGGACACCGTGAAATGCCGCTCAAAGCCGATTTCGTCGGGAAAAATATTCCTACCTCGGTAGGTGAAGAGGTCCGGGTTAAATTAAAGGAAGTTGATGATGAGGATTGTGTAAATCTTGTCGAGCAAGTTTCAGGAGGAAAAGAATAACCATGAAAGCACGACATCTGCTTGGCCTCGAATATATCGACCGCGAGGATATTGAACTCATTCTTAAAACTACAAAATCCTTCCGCGAAATATTGGAGCGACCCATAAAAAAGGTTCCTACCCTGCAGGGTAAAACCGTTGTCAATCTCTTTTTCGAACCATCAACCCGTACGCGGATATCTTTCGAGTTGGCCGAAAAAAGACTATCGGCCGATTCGATTAATTTTTCCAAAGAAGGCAGCAGTGTGAAAAAGGGTGAAACCCTGCTGGACACCGCCCGCAATATTGAAGCCATGAAAATCGATTTCGTGGTGATCCGGCACCAATCCCCCGGTGCTCCGGTTTTTCTGTCACAACGGCTGGAGTCACGCATCATCAATGCCGGTGACGGCGGCCATGAACATCCAACCCAGGGACTGCTGGACATGGTCACCATGATGGATAAACATCCCACCTTTAAAAATTTAAAAGTCGGGATCATCGGAGATATTTCACACAGCCGCGTGGCTATGTCCAACATACATGGCTTGTTGAAAATGGGCGCCAAAATCACGCTGTGCGGGCCGGCTACACTGATTCCCAGGGAAATCGAAAAATTAGGAGTTCAGATCAGTTATAATCTTGATGAGGTGATTGCCCAGGTGGATGTATTGAATGTGCTGCGCATCCAGTTGGAGCGCCAGGAATCCGGATTGTTCCCCAGTTTGCGGGAATATCACAACTACTTTGGGATTACCCGGCAGCGATTGGAGAAAGCATCCAAACCGATCACGATCATGCATCCCGGACCCATTAATCGCGGAGTGGAAATCGCCTCGGATGTCGCGGATAGCGAACACTCTGTCATCCTGGATCAGGTCACTAATGGTGTCGCCGTACGCATGGCGGTGTTATATTTACTTGCCGGAGGAGAACATGTCACCAACTAAAAAATCACCAACCAGCACCACCTTTCAAAAATTACCCGATAAGTTTCTGCTGAAGAATGCCAGAATCATCGACATGGCTGAAAAAATGGACGACAAAAGAAGCGTGGTGATCGAAAAAGGTAAAATTGCTTCAGTGCTGAAAAATCCGCCCGCGCATTTTAACGGCGAAATCTTTGAAGGTAAAGACACCCTGGTCTTTCCCGGTTTTATGGATATGCATACTCATTTAAGGGAACCGGGCCGGGAAGATGAAGAAACAATTGAATCTGGAACACTGGCTGCTGCCAATGGCGGCTTTACGGGACTTGCCTGTATGCCCAATACCGATCCACCCATCGATTCACAGGAAGTTGTCAAGTATATTAAAGAGAAATCAGCCGCAGCGCTGGTCGATGTTTATCCCGTTGCCGCTATCACCAAAGCCCGGCAGGGCAAAGAACTTGCTCCGATTGCGGAATTAGTGGACGCCGGGGCAGTCGCCATTTCTGATGATGGTACCTGCCTGATGAATGCGGAAATGATGCGCCGGGCCTTGGAATACAGCAAGATGTTCGGAATTGTGGTACTGGGCCATGAGGAAGATTCCGAATTGAGCAAAGGCCGGCATATGCATGAAGGTTTCTATTCCACCAAACTCGGTTTGGCCGGGATGCCTGCGGTAGCCGAAGAGATCATGATCGCCAGGGATATCATGCTGACGGAGTTCACCGGTGGAAAACTGCACATCTGCCACATCAGCACCCGTGGCAGCATTGATCTGGTGCGCCGGGCCAAGACCAGAGGTCTGGCCGTCACCTGTGAAGTCACTCCGCATCATTTCACCCTTACCGATCAGGCCGTGGAAAGTTTTGATACCAATACCAAAATGAATCCGCCCTTACGCAGTGCAGACGACCGCGCAGCAATAATCGAGGGGATTGAGGATGGAACGATTGATGCCATCGCCACCGATCATGCGCCCCATTCGATCGAGGAAAAAGAAACCGAATATACTGCTGCCCCCTTCGGTATTATCGGTCTGGAAACTGCCTGGGCCTTGATCAGTACGGTCTTACTGAAACCGGGAATAATCTCTCTGAGTGATGTCTATTATCGCTGTGTCTTCAATCCGCGCAGGATACTAAATCTGGATATTCCCAGGATCAAGGAAGGGGAAAAAGCAAATCTGACCATCGTCAACAGCAATCATAAATGGAAACCCGCTGAAGCGAAATCATTTTCACGGTCGCTGAACACACCTTTTAATAATTATAACCTGACCGGAAAAAGCATCGCGGTGATCAATAAAGGTAAAATATTTTACAGTTGATAGTTTAGTAGCGCAGCCGTTGTTTTACTTGAAATTCTGGAAAAGTTATGTATATTTCAAAGATGACAGCATATGATCGATTGATGACAGCGTATCAAAAAAAGGGCGCCGGTTATTGGGTATTGCTCGATCCCGATAAAATGCCGGTATCTGCCATTGCGGCCTTTGCCGCGGCAGCCGAAAAATCCGGAGTAGATGCCCTGCTGGTCGGGGGGAGCCTTATCCTCAGTTCCGACTTCGAGCATTTTGTCATCGAGTTAAAGAAAAAAGTAACTCAAATTCCGGTTATCATTTTTCCGGGAAGCTTACAACAGATTACAGCACAGGCCGATGCCCTGCTCTTCCTGTCTGTGGTCAGCGGGCGCGATGCGCATAACCTGATCGGCAATCACGTGCTGGCCGCTCCTCTGGTATTCCGCAGCAAACTGGAAACCATCTCCACCGCTTACCTTTTGATTGAATCGGGCAAAACAACAGCGGCCCAGTTTATGAGTAATTCACTGCCACTCCCGCGCAGTAAACCGGATCTGGCAGTAGCCCACGCCCTGGCGGCACAGTATCTGGGTTTCAAATTCATTTATCTGGAAGCAGGCAGCGGCGCGGAATTATCTGTCCCCGTTGAATTAATCACCGCGGTGAGCCAAACCTGTAATATTCCGGTCATCGTTGGCGGAGGAATTCGAACTCCGCAGGAAGCCAGCGCCAAAGTTAAGGCCGGGGCGTCTTTCGTGGTCACCGGTAATATCATTGAAGACACAGCTGATCTGGATCTGCTAAATGAGTTTTCAAAAGCAATTCACACTAAAATTTAACATATCAATAGTATATGACTGCTAAAATAAAATCTTCAAAATTGCCGTCATCATTGCCAGACCTCTTTAAAGTCCATGATCGTTTCTATAAAAATCAGATCCAGGAATTGCGCGCCGTTTTGCAAAAAACTGCTTCGCCCTGTAAAAGACCTCTGTTCCAGGCTGTTGATATCATGGTAACCAGTTTCCGCAACCGCGGAAAACTGCTGATCTGCGGTAACGGCGGCAGTGCAGCCGATGCCCAGCATCTGGCTGCTGAATTTGTAATCCGGCTTTCCAAAAAAATTGAACGTCCCGGGCTGCCGGCCGTGGCACTTAATACAGATTCCGCGACCCTCACGGCCGGCGCTAATGATCTGGGCTTTGCCCGGGTCTTCGCACGGCAGGTTGAAGCACTGGGACACCCGGAAGATGTGTTACTGGTGATCAGTACCAGCGGAAATTCAGCCAACCTCGTGCAGGCACTGCAAACGGCCCGGGATAAAAAGATCAGGCGGATCGGCCTGCTTGGCTGCGAAGGCGGAAAATGCCTGGATCTGGTGGATATTGCGATTGTCGTTCCATCCTCCAATGTTCAACGTGTACAGGAAACCCAGATTATGCTGGGGCACATTCTTATTGAAATGGTGGAAACCGAATTGTACGGTAAAACACAGCCCGGCAGAAAAAAATAAACAAACGATCCTGGTGTTAAAATTACTGCAACTGTTTTACTGTAACTTCCCTGATTCTTTTTAGTAAAGGAGTAATTATCACATGTTAAACGGCAAGACCATTCTCATTACTGGTGGTACCGGTTCTTTTGGAAAAAAATTTACATCCACAGTGTGCAAAAAATATAAGCCCGGGAAGATCATCATCTATTCCCGTGATGAGTATAAACAATTCCAGATGCGCCAGGCTTTTAAGAACTATGACAGTATCATGCGCTACTTTATCGGGGATGTTCGCGATAAGGAACGTCTCTACCGGGCTCTGGACGGAGTTGATTATGTTATCCATGCCGCAGCTTTGAAACAGGTCCCGATCTGCGAATATAATCCATTTGAGGCCGTGCGTACCAATATCAACGGAGCCCAGAATATTATCGATGCGGCCATTGACCGCAAGATTCCCAAAGTGATCGCACTTTCCACCGATAAAGCGGTTAATCCGATCAACCTGTACGGCGCCACCAAACTGGCATCCGATAAAATCTTCATTTCAGCCAACGCTTATGGGGTTCGTGCTAATACAATTTTTAGCGTGGTGCGTTACGGTAACGTTGCCGGGAGCCGGGGATCGGTAGTACCGTTTTTTAAAATGCTGATCGATCAGGGCCACAAAGAATTGCCGATTACCGATTTGCGCATGACCCGTTTCTGGATCACCCTGGATGAAGCCGTGGAACTGGTTTTTAAAGCCTTAAATATCAGCAAAGGGGGCGAAATATTCGTATCGAGAATTCCCTCGTTTAAAGTAACCGATCTGGCCCTGGCCATGTTGCCCGGTGCAAAATTGAATCAGGTCGGTATCCGCGAAGGGGAGAAACTGCATGAATTGATGATTACCGAATATGATTCATTAACTACTTATGAATATCCGGATCACTATATAATCTATCCCAATTTCGAATGGTGGGATCTGAAACGCCACTTTACCGCCGGAGGTAAAAAAGTGGATGAATTTTTTACTTATGCCTCCAATAGTAACAAAGATTTTCTCGATGTTGACGCCATTGCACAAAGACTGGCTGATATTGAAATAGTCTATTGAGGGTAAATCATGACCGAATTTTTATCCTATGGTAAACAATGGATTGATGATGATGACATCCGGAATGTCCGGACCGCTCTCACCAGCGATTTTTTAACACAGGGACCGCAGCTTGCCGAATTTGAACAGGTTTTAAGCAAATATACCGGTGCCCGCTATTGTGTTGCCGTAGCGAACGGCACCGCCGCTCTGCATCTGGCAGTCGCCGCACTTGAATTAGCACCGGACAGCGAAGGGATTACTTCCACTATTTCCTTTGTCGCTTCGTCCAATGCCATGATCTATAACAATATCAAACCTGTCTTCGCCGATATCGATCAGCGAACCTATCTGCTTGATCACTGCGATCTCGAAAAAAGAATCACGTCCAGAACCAAACTTATTCTGCCGGTGCATTTCGCCGGTCAACCGGCTGAAATGAAAAGCCTGAAAATTCTGGCAGAAAAATATAAATGCGCTGTGATCGAGGATGCCGCACATGCCATCGGGTCCCGTTACCACGACGGCTCGCTGGTCGGTAATTGCCGCTACTCGGAGCTGACCATTTTTTCATTTCATCCGGTAAAAACCATTACTACCGGCGAGGGCGGAGCTATCACCACCAACGATCCCGGTCTTTACGAAAAACTCCTTTTGCTGCGTAATCATGGTATAACCCGCGAACCTCTACGACTGACCAACCATCCCGGTCCCTGGTACTACGAAATGCACATGCTGGGTTTCAATTACCGCCTGACCGACTTGCAGGCAGCACTCGGTCTGTCACAGTTAAAGAAACTGGACAGCTTTATCCGGCGGCGCCGAGAAATTGTGCAACGCTATAATACTGCTTTCAAATCTGTTCCCTGGTTGACCATACCTTACGAACATAAAGAAGTATTTTCAGCCTTCCATTTATATGTACTCCGGATCGATTTCAATAAAATTAACCGCAGCCGTCTGCAAGTAATGGAGATTTTAAAAAAGAAAAATATCGGTACCCAGGTTCATTATATCCCGATTCATACACAACCTTATTATCAGCGACGCTATCATTATCACTGGGGCGAGTTTCCAAATGCCGAGAATTATTATCAGCAGGCTCTGAGCATTCCGCTGTACCCGAAGTTAACGGATGAACAGGTTCAATATGTGATCGAATCTATTCTTGAGTTAGGGCATGCGAAATAAATTAGTGATTACCCAGGCGCGCACTGCTTCCACACGATTACCCAATAAAATTCTGTTAAAAATACTGGAAAAAGAAATTCTGTTGCACTTGCTTGATCGCGTGCTGGCGGCCGGGAGAGTCGATCACATCATCGTCGCCACTACCGATCAACCGGCCGACCAGGCCATCGCGGACCTGGTTCAATCCTATCATGCGCGTGTTTCCCTGTTTCGCGGTTCCGAAGAAGATGTGCTGGACCGCTATTATCAGGCAGCCAGGCAGTTCTGCGAAAAAAAAGCAGAAGTTTGGGACATCATTCGCATTACCTCCGATTGCCCCCTGATCGATCCGCTGCTGATTGACCGGCATATCGCCGCATTTGAAAGGACTCCGGTCGACTATCTTTCTTCACGCATTCATAAACGAACCTGGCCGCATGGCCTGGAATTGGAAATCTTTTCCTTCCGGGCTCTGCAAATCGCCTGGCAGCAGGCTGTTGATAAATATGAGCGGGAACACGTAACACCCTATATCTACCACAGTCACGCCAGAGATTTTGTCCTGTCTGAATTCACAGCTGAAAACGACTGGTCACAGATCAGGCTTACCCTCGATTACTGGGAAGATTATCTTTTGATTAAAGCAATTTATGAAAAACTCTACCCGCAGAATCCCAGTTTCGGCTGGACCGACATTTTGAGACTTCTGGAACAGGATGAACAGTTGCTGAAAATCAATGCAAAATGGAATAAGCCACAGGTCATTCAGAAATAATTATGCAAGCAGTTTTCTTCACAGAAGGCGGAAAGAAGACTCGGTCTTGGTCATTTGACCAGATGCCTGGCCCTGGCTCAGGCTTTCGCTGACCAGAGTATCACCTGCACATTTGTAGTCTGGGCCGATACATCCGTCAAAGATCTGCTGACAGAATTCCAAACACAATATTTCAATTGGACCGAAGGTACCCCGCCCTGCAAAGATCACCTCAGCGGTGCGGACATTGCTGTAATCGATTCGTATTTCGCCGGGATCGATGTTTACCGGCAGATTCAGCAGCAGGTTGCGGCGGGGGTATACTTTGACGATTATAACCGCTTGTCCTATCCCGCCGGTCTTGTAATCAACGGTGCTTTGCACCTGCTGGCCGGAAATATTGCATATCCGGCAACCGACCGGATAACCTATCTGCTGGGGCCAACCTTTCAACCATTACGCCGGCAATTCTGGCACCTCCGGTCCAAACCTGAACATCCCACTGTAGAAAGCATATTCCTGACCTGCGGCGGCAGCGATCCCCATCAACTTACCCCTGCATTGGCAGAATTTCTAACCAGTCAGTATCCGGGAATAAAAATTATTGCGCTCATCGGAACCAGTTTTGAAAATCAGGAACAGACAAAACGAATAACCAATAACAAAATACAACTTCTAGTAGCTCCGCCGGCCGACCAGTTAATTGCTGCCATGCAAAGCAGCGATATTGCCGTCAGTACTGCCGGCCAAACCACGTATGAACTTGCAGCCGTAGGTGTACCACCCGTCGTAATCGGAGTGGCCGAAAATCAAAAGTATAATATCGAAGGCTGGTTGACTACAAATTTTATTGAGTTTGCCGGCTGGCAGAATGATCAGAAACTGCTGAATTCTTTAAAAAAATCAGTTGATATATTAATAACCGATCACGCTCTCCGGCAAAAAAAGAGCCGCATCGGCCAGAGGTTAATTGATGGTCAGGGAAGCCACCGGATCATGGAGAAAGTATTGGATTATGTCAGAAAAAATCAAGTACACAATTCGTAAAGCCCGTCTGGCGGATATGGAAAGAGTGTTCTTACTTTCCAATGATACTGCGGTTCGACAACAATCCATTCACCCGCAAACTATAACTCTGGAACAACATGTGCAGTGGTTCACCCGCAAGATAAAAGACCCGGATTATATTTTCCTGGTGGTTTATGACCAGCAAAAACAATTTCTCGGACAGGTCCGTTACGAGGTAAAAAATAATTCGGCCGTGATCAGCATTAGTATCAACCGGGATTTCCGCGGAAAAGGCCTGGCCGTGCCCCTGCTGAAGGCAACAGCTGCCAGGGTGTTTAAACTGAAACCTGAATTAAAAGAAATAATTGCGTATATCAAACCTGACAATGATGCAATTTCCCGGTCATTTTTAAAAGCCGGATACGCACGCAGTGCACATCTCCAACGGGCAATTATAAATGACATGCCATTCGAGATATTTATATTAAAGAGGAAAGTATGAATATAAAGATTGGTGCTTTTGATCTTTCGCCCGAATCGAAGACATTCATTGTAGCTGAACTCTCCGCTAATCACAATCAGAAATTCGAGATTGCCCTGGATACGGTCAAAGCGGCAAAAGAAAGCGGCGCCGATGCCATAAAACTGCAGACCTATACGGCGGACACGCTGACTATCGACAGTCATAAATCCTACTTTCAAATCAAACAGGGTACGCTCTGGGACGGCAAGACTTTGTATCAACTTTACCAGGAAGCATTTACCCCCTGGGAATGGCAACCGGAGCTGAAAAAAACAGCCAACCAGCTGGGATTGGAATGTTTTTCATCCCCTTTCGATCAAAGCGCAGTCGATTTCCTGGAAAAGATGGAAGTTCCGGCATATAAAGTAGCAAGTTTTGAGATAACCGATATTCCTTTGATCGAATATATCGCCGCCAAAGGACGACCTGTAATCATTTCGACCGGTATTGCTACCCTGGCCGAGATCGCCGAAGCCGTTCAGGCCTGCCGGCGTATGAATAACCGGCAGATCATCATCCTGAAATGCACTTCGGCCTATCCGGCCCCGCTGGATGAAATCAATCTCAGAACCATTCCGCACCTGCAGGAAACTTTTGATTGCCTGGTCGGCATCTCGGATCATACCCTCGGTATTTCTGTGCCTATTGCCGCCGTCGCGCTGGGAGCAAAAATAATCGAAAAGCATTTTATCCTTGATCGTAAACTGGGCGGTCCTGATGCTGAGTTTTCGATTGAGCCGGCCGAATTTAAAAAGATGGTACTAAGTATACGCGAGGTGGAAACCGCCCTGGGCGCTATTAATTATGAACTTTCCGGGAGTATTAAAAAGAACCGGATTTTTACCCGTTCACTTTTCGCTACCGCAAACATAAAAAAGGGTGAACTGTTCACCCGGCAGAATATCCGTTCAATCCGGCCCGGTCACGGTCTGCCGCCCAAATACCTGCAAGACATCCTGGGGAAGCATGCCCGCCAGGATATCGAAATGGGTACTCCCTTAAGTTTTGATCTGATTGAATAATCCTATGCTGTCTTTCATTAAAACCTCTTTTGCCGGACTTCTGCTCCGCTCAATATCGATGCTGAGCAAATTTCTAATCATTATCTATATTGCCAAGTACTTTTCGACTACCGATCTGGGAATCTTCGGGCTTTTTAATTCTGCTGTTATCATGGCCATGTATCTGCTAGGTTTTGAATTTTATAATTTCAGTACCAGGGAGATTTTGGCTGTCCCTGAGGCTAGCATAGCTGTCCTGATTCGCAACCAGTTCATCGCCTTTGGATTTACCTACCTGGTTATTCTACCTGTACTCATACCTGTTCTTTACAGTCAATTCCTGCCGCTGCAGTATTTATTCTGGTTCTATGTCATTTTAATCACCGAACACATTTCCATAGAATTTTACAGACTTTTTACTGTTCTTTCCCGACCGGTATTTGCCAATTTTATTTTTTTCATCAAAACCGGCTCCTGGTCCCTGGCATTAATTGCCCTGTGGCTCGGTGGAATCGACTCAGCGAAAAACCTGCAAACTATCTGGCTGGCCTGGTTCAGCGGATCTTTACTAGCCTGTCTGTTGTCAGTCCTCTATCTGTATCACTTAAAGATCAGGATGTTTACCCGTAGTCCAATCGACTGGTCCTGGTTGAAACGGGGATTCAAGATCAGTATCCCTTTTTTAATTGTAGCCCTGTCTTTAAGACTTATAGAACAATCAGGCAGATTTTTCCTCGATGTCTGGACCAGCAAATCACTGGTTGGCATCTATACTTTTTTCTGGAATATTGCCAATATGCTTAATGTCATTATTTTCACCGGAATCATTATGATCTTATTCCCGCGACTGGTAGAATCATTTAAAAAAGAACAGCACTCAGAATTTACAGCGACAATGAGCCAATTTAAGAAAATGGTGCTGTGGTTTTCCCTGTCATTGGCCTTATTATTATTACTTTTAATCAAACCGTTGCTTGGCTTGCTCGGTAAAAGTGAATTTGTACCGCATCTTGATACGTACTATATACTAATCCTGGCTTTTGTGATTTTAAATATCTCTTATCTGCCGCATTACATGTTATATGTGCATAATGCGGATAAAGTGATTATGGGCTGTACGTTGGCCGGAGCCATTGTAAATATAGCCGGTAATTTTCTTTTAATCCCGCCTTTCGGGATGATTGGAGCCGCTATGTCGATCTTACTGAGTTATCTGGTTATTTTAGGTCTGAAATATTATTATGTACAATTTAAAAAAGCCGCTGATTCATGGATCACCCGGTAAAAATTTTATTTGCGGTCGAAAACAGGGAAGAATTCAACGAACTGGTAGTTCTGGTGCGGGAACTTCTCGCTGCAAAACAGGATCAACGGGAGTTCATCCTCTTTAAGACTCATCCTATCTATCATCTGGCAGATTATAGCGGGGAAACTGATTCATTATTTGTAAAAACATTTACCGCAAAAAATCCATTTGAACATAATTTCAAACAATTGTCTGTGTTTAAAAAAATAATCATTATCCTGATCAATGCCCTGATGCTGATCCGGATATTCCGGCAGAATAAAATCACCCATATTCTTTCCGGTGTCCCGTTGATTTTTCACCGGATATTAATATTACTGTATCCGTCCGTACTGCACCTGGCCTATGTACGCGGTTTATTATTGTTCGGCCGGAAAGCGATATCGCTATCCGACCGGTTTTTTTTCTTAACGGAAAAAATAAGATCCAGCTTGTCCATACGCTTCTTTAATAATTACTACGCCGATTACCTGTTTACCATCGGATCTCTCAATAAAAATACCCTGCGCGAGAGAAAGATCCCTGAATCTAACATTTATCTGAGCGGGCCATTGCTGCTGGATCGTTACCCGGCCGTGCAGGACAAACCTGAAGTTCCGCTGCGAAAAAAGGAACTCATTTATATCACCCAGGCTTATCTCTGGCACCTGGATGCCTCCGGCCATAATGAACAACTGGATTCCATTCACGGCTTGCTGCAAAGTATTGCGGAAAGTCAGGCCGGGCGGTTTGATATCTGTCTCAGGGTACACCCCCGTGATGATGTGCGGATATATGAAGAATTCCTTCGAAATTATTCCTTGCCGGTGCGAATCGATACTTCTCCGGCTGCAGAATTCCTGCAGGGAATATCAAGGTATAAAATTCTGATTTCTGGATTGTCCACTCTCGCTTTTGAATGGATATACCTGGGGGGAAATTGTGTTTTTTTAAGTACTGAAAAGTTACTTAAGGAAGGCGGTGAAATTTATAAGCGCCTGGGCCTGTCACCGTATCTTAAACCCGGCGAAATACTGCGGGATATTTCAGCAGAGCGGATTCCAAATTGCAGCGAGCAAATCGATCGCATATTTTACCGGCATCCCTCCGGCAATTTAAAATATACCGTGGAAACGATTAATGCCATTTTAGCAGATGATAGACGCAAATAATGTAAATTATTTTTAAGTAGTAGATATCGCATGAATACGGAAAATAATAAATTCGGTGTTTTACTGCTGACTCGTAATGCTGAAAAGCATTTACGGCGTTGCCTGGGACCTATTTTTGATTCACCGCTTAAGCCAAAAGTGCTGGTCATCGACACCTCGTCGACCGACCAGACCAGAGAAATAGCACAGCGCCTGGGAGCACAAATTGAAATTATCAAACCGCTTGAATTCAATCATGGGGCTACCCGCGAGCGGGGACGAAAATTACTCGGTACCGAGATAGTAATCATGCTGACCCAGGATGCATATCCTGTCGATGCCGGCATGCTGGGCTTCCTGGTTCAACCGCTGCTGGCGGGGGTAGCGGCTGTCAGTTATGCCCGGCAGCTCCCGCATCAGGGAGCAGGTCTGCTGGAAGCCTTTCAGCGTGAATTCAATTATCCCGCTGTCAGCCAGATTCGCGGTTTAGCGGATAGCAAAACTTATGATGTGTACACCTTTTTTTGCTCCAATAGTTGCGCTGCCTGGTCCAATGCTGCACTGGACCAGGTGGGTGGATTTCCGGCCATCCTGAGCAATGAGGATTACGTCACCGTGGCCAGATTATTATCCCGGGGTCAGCGTATCGCCTATGTAGCCGAGGCACAGGTCTATCACTCCCATACCTATTCCCTGCGGCAGGAGTTTCAACGCTATTTCGATATTGGCTATGTTCGCGCCGAAAACCGCTGGATCAGGGAATTGGTCGGTACAGATGAATCCCGCGGTCTTAATTTCACCATCGCTTTGCTTGGACATACCTTGCCGCGGCAGCCCTGGCTATTACCCAGAATCATGGCTTTACTGCTGGCTAAATGGCTTGGTTACCGCTGTGGATTTTATGGTCATGGTCTGCCGGGAAAATTAATCCGCTGGGCCAGCGGGCAAAAATATTACTGGCATTCCAATTATGCTCGGCCTAATTTTCAAATTAAGAAATAATTAAAATCCATTACCCGATGAAGTTCGATATATACAAAAAAAATCTGTACATACCATTTTTAAAAATGGTAGCGGATATTACGGCCATAACTCTGGCTATCTCATTCTCATATTGGCTGCGTTTTTATTCGCCGCTGATCATTTATGTCCCGACCCCCAGGGGCATTATTCCACCTTACCTGAGTTACTTTTATTTTGGTCTGGTTTTGACCCTGGTCTATTTTATTCTGTTTATCAGTTCCCGTGCTTATGACTCCAGGATTTATTCCAGTTTTTCCGAAGAGATTCCTTCTATCCTGAAGGTAGCGCTGCTGGGGATTTTACTGGGCATGAGTGCGGCTTTTTTATACAGAGGTTTTTCATATTCACGTACCGTTTTTTTACTGATCTATTTGAACAGTCAACTGTTTTTGTTATTCAGCAGATTTATATTTCACCGCCTCAAGAATAAATTAACCAGGCAGGGATTCACTATAGTTAATACTCTGCTGATCGGCTCGGCGGAATTGCTCGAAAAATTAGCCGGCCATTTGCAGCAAACCCGGAAACATGATTTTAATATCCTCGGGTATCTCAGTGACAGGGAGATTCCAGCATTAGCACAGCCCTTATTGGCCGGTATAAACGAACTGGATACTTTTTTGACCAAAAATAAACCTGATGCGGTGATCGTCGGCTTCCCGGAGCATGAATCGTATCGTATTCTCGATATAATTAAAAGTATCGAGGGCAAGAATATCGAATTATACTATATGCCCGATATTCTTGAATTGATGACTTCGCACTATACAGCTGTCGATTTACAGGGTTTGCTGCTGCTCAAATTGAAATCTATCTCCCTCTCCGGTTGGCAGGGATTTATCAAGTATATTTTTGATACTATCATTTCGGTAGTAGCTTTATTACTTTCGCTGCCATTCTGGTTAATAATCGCTTTGCTGATCAAGGTCACTTCGCCGGGACCTGTTTTTTATAAACAGGAAAGGATCGGATTGGATGGCCGCAGGTTTTTTATCTGGAAGTTCCGTACCATGAGGACTGATGCCGAGCAGAAAACCGGTCCGGTCTGGGCCACCGCCGGAGATCCCCGGGTATTTGCGGTCGGACGTTTTTTACGCCGGACCAGCCTGGATGAATTACCGCAACTATTTAATATACTCAGGGGAGATATGAGTCTGGTGGGGCCACGTCCGGAACGCCCGCATTTTGTCCAGCAGTTCCGCTATCTTATTCCAAAATATTCCGAACGCCACCGGGTCCGCAGCGGTATAACCGGCTGGGCCCAGGTTAACGGTTTACGCGGACAATCACCTGTCGAAGAGCGGACTAAATATGATATTTATTATATCGAGAACTGGTCGTTGTGGTTCGATCTTAAAATAATTATTCTTACATTTATGGCTATCCTGAAAGGGGAAAATGCTTATTAACCGCGCGGGGAGGCAAGAATCAAAGCGCCGGCTTTGCTGCTCTTTTTTGCAGCGAAATCTGCAATCCCCAGGCGGCCATAAACCACCACACAATATTATTTTCCAGATCCGTGTAGTAACATTGAAACAGGGCAGCAATTAATATTCCACTGAGGGCCAGTATAGTCCCCAGAACAATTTTCTTGTCATCGTCATTTTCCGGCAATCTTATATACACCCGCACCATATAAATGAACCAGGTTACCCACATAGCCAGCCAGGTAATCAATCCGATTAATCCGCTGATTACAGCTTTATTTATATAATCGTTATGAGCATGACCGCGGGCATCATAGAAACCGGGTACGCGGTAAATTTCGAAATAGTCATTGAAGGTACCCGAACCTATACCCGTCAGCGGGTGATCCGCAATGATCGCCAGCGAAGTCCTCCATAAATTTAAGCGGGTTTCGTTCTGAGCCGGATTAAAAATATTCATAAAGCGCGAGGATATTTCCGGTACAAAGGTGATAACCCCGGCGGCTATAACCACTAAAAGTATAGCCGCATAAAATATCTGTTTTTTGGGGACTGCTAATAATCCGATCACCAGGATAACCGGAATGGCCAGCCAGGTGCTGCGGCTCTGCGAAGCAACGATACTGAGCAACATGATACCGGCAGCCAGCAGGTAGATCGTTTTCTCGATTTTGCTTTTTGTGCTTAATAAAAAGAAGGCATAAGCACAGGCAAACACCATCAATTGATTACCGGCATAGGAAAGAAAGGAACCATAGGCACCGACAGCACGGTAATGTGTTCCCAGCAGCCCCAATTTTGTATTACGGATTAAATCCAGTCCGCTGAAAAACTGGAAAATACCGTAAAGGGCTGCCAGCAGCGCTGATACTAAAACTGCCTGAAAAACTATTTTTCTCCATCTGCCCGACAGGTTTAACGAAACAATAAAAGGAATGGTAAAAATGACCCAGTCGTTATTTATAAAACTGATGATTGATTTCACCGGATCAGCGGAGGATATCAGGATAATCAGATTGAATATTATATAAATTCCGCTGACGATATAAAATGCATGAAATTGAATTGGATGCTTGTGTTGCAGCAGGCAAACGATCAGATAACTGACAATGACCAATCCCAGCATTACCTGCATCCCGGCCAGCGACCAGGATAAGATGATACTCCAAAGTATTATTATAACAATTAAAATCCGTTCTAAATATGTATCCTTTTTTTCAATCATGTGGTCTTTAGTACTATTTCATATCTCTTTAAATTTAATCAAGTTTAATTCAAAATAAAATTTAAAGTTCAGTTCTATACTCATTATTACAACTAAATTTCATTAAGTTATTTTTTATTATCCATTTTTTTTATACTTTACATTATAAAATCATATATGAAATTGGAAATCCTGTGACTTTACTTTTTATAAACCTGTCACCGATCTGGGGCGGCGGCGAGCGCTGGACCTGGCAGAGTGCTATGGAATTCAGGAACCGGAATTACCGTGTCGAAGTACTCACCCTGACCGACAGTAAATTAGCACGCCGCTGCCATGATGATAATCTCAGTTGCCATTCTCTGAAACCCGGCCGTTTTACTTTGACGGCAGACAAACAAATTCTCAATACCTTTATTGATACCAGGGATTCATTACTGATTATTGCAAATTCCGGCCGTGATCTTACCCTGGCAAATTATATTAAAAAATACAATGGACGCACAGGCATTATTTTCAGGCGTGGCCTGGATAAAGCAATTACCAATAATTATTTCAATCGCCTGAAATATAAAAAGGTGGATCAAATCATTGTAAACTCCACGGCCACCGGTAATACGATCCGCCACAGTTTTCCCTGGTTTCCGCAGAAAAGCATACATTTGGTTTACAATCCCATCGATAGCCAGGCGTTTGCAAAATTCCGGCCCCAGGATATCCGCCAGCAACTGCATATACCCGCTACCGCTAAAGTACTTGGAATTATCGGCCGTCTGGCCAGGCAGAAAGGTCATGGTTATGCGCTGGAAGTCTTGCAGCAATTAATAAATATTTATCCGGATGTTTATTTATTAATTGTAGGCGAGGGGGAAGAAGAAAATTCACTCAAGAATAAAATAAACAGATTAAATTTAAGCAATCATTGCCGCCTGGTCGGTCACGTCGATCAGATCCAACCCTACTACCAGGCCGTAGATGTAGTACTGATTCCTTCCCTGTTTGAAGGATTCTGTTTTACAGCGATTGAAGCTCAATTACTGGAACGTCCGGTGATCGCCTTCAACACCAGCAGTTTACCGGAGGTAGTGCAGCATAATCACACCGGATTTTTAGCCCCGCCGCATGACAGCCTGTACATGAGTAAAAAACTGCAATTACTTTTTGATAAACCGGAGTTAAGACGCCAGATGGGACAGGCGGGCAGAAAATTTGTCGAGTATAACTTTTCAGCCATGGCGATTTATGATCAACTGGATAAAATATTCCGTGCACAATTCAACGGTACAAACTGAAAAATAAACAGGATTTTATGGAAAAAATATCAGCTATTGTTATTGCCTTTAACGAAGAAAAAAATATTGAACGCTGCCTGCAGAGTCTGGACTGGGCAGACGAAATTGTTGTCGTTGATTCTTTCAGCACGGATCAAACCATAGTCCTGAGTAAAAAGTATACCAGCCGTGTTATCCAGCATAACTGGGAAGGTTTTGTCAAGCAGAAGATCTATGCCACCGGCCTGGCCAGATATGATTGGATCTTTTCCATCGATGCTGATGAAGAAGTATCCGATCAACTAAAATATGAAATAATGCGGAGCAGGCAAGCCGGTCTGGCCGCGCAGGCCTACCAGATGCCCCGGAAAATGTTTTATCTCGGTAAATGGATTACTCACGGCAGCTGGTATCCTGATTATAAAGTGAGGTTATTCAACCGTCAACAGGGTCATTGGGCCGGGCTGGATATTCATGAGTACTGGCAGGTCAAGAGCCGCTGTGAAAAATTGAAAGGTGATTTACTGCATTATTCGTATGAAAATATAACCGATCATATAAATAAAATAAATATTCTCACCTCCCAGGCAGCGGCCGAAATGCTGCAAAAAGGCGAAAAAGATTTATACTGGAATATATTGATCAATCCAATTATAAAATTCTGCAAGTCTTATTTTATTCAGGCAGGCTTTCGCGACGGGTTTGTAGGATTGATTATTGCCCTGCTGGGCAGTTACTATGTTTTCCTGAAATATCTCAAGTTATGGGAATTACGGAACAATACATAGAAGTCTTTGATCATATTGAGATCCCGGCTCTTCGGCCGGGATGACAAAAAAGCGGTACAAAACGGTCATGTAATTATCATTTTGAACTTGATCCCGGTTGAATGAAGCGGAACAAAACTGTGGTGTAATTGTCATCCCGGACATGTCGAAGACCTGGCGACAGGACCCGGGATCTATTAATAGAATGTAAGGAGCAATTATCCGCATTCTGCATACTATTTCTGTGCGCTGGTGGAATGCCTGTGCTTATTACGCCATCAGTATTGCTCTGGCCCAGAAGAAACTGGGGCATGATGTATGGATCGCAGGTGATCCAGGTTTTCTCGCTACTCAATATGCCCGGCAGGCTGGATTAACAGTAGTAGAAGTACCATTTTCAACCCGGAATCCCTTCCGCTATCTGGGCGGGATGAGACAGTTGCATCGTTTTATTCAGCGTAATAAAATAGAGATTATTAATGCTCACCGGCCGGAAGACCATTTATTGGCGGCATTGGTTGCCCGGAAAGCAGGTATTCCCCTGGTGCGGACGGTGGGTGATGTCCGGGCCCCCAGAACAAATATTTTAAACCGTTACCTTCATGATCATTTTACCCGTTTTATGATTTTCTCAGCAGCAGCTAATTTAATCCGCTATCAATCATACTGGCCTGAGATTGACAAGAAGAGTGTAGTCATTCACGGAGGCGTGAACCATGAAATATTTTATCCCCGCGAGAAGAATGCCGAAGTACTAAAAAAATTTGATCTGGATGAGCACAAAGTGTTGTTGGGGCAGATCGGCCGTCTGTCGGTAGTGAAGGATTTTCCAACGACTATTAAAGCCCTGGCCCTGGTAGTGGAAGAACGGCAGGATGTGCATTTAATAATCAGTGGTCAGGAAGGCAAGGTAAAGGTAAGCCGGTTAAAAGAACTGGCAGCTTCATACAATGTCGAACGGTATATTACTTTTCTGGATCATTATAGTCCTGTGGAGGCGTTGATCAGTATTCTGGATATCGGGATTGTAGCTTCAAAAGGTTCGGAGGCAATTTGCCGGATTGCCATGGAGTACATGTCCATGGGTATTCCGCTGGTGGCCACTGAAGTGAATGTCTTGCCGGAGATAATCATTGATCGCCGCAACGGATTAATTGTTCCTGCCGAGGATCCGGTCGGTATGGCCGCTGCTATTAGTGAAATAATAAATGATCAGGAATTCCGCAGAAATATCAAGCAGCATAACCTCGATGATGCCCGCACCAGGTTAAACATTTTAACCGCCGCAGAAGAGACGATTAGAATTTATAGCAAGTCTATTTGAACCAATTTTATTTTACATCTTTTCTTTGAGTAAAAACGCAATTACATCTTAGAAAAGACGCCATAGGCAGCAGATATTTGTACAGGACTACCCTCCTTCTTACCAGTTTTTTCCGAAGTGTCATTCTGACGAATCCCGACCGATAGGCCTGACAGCAGGCAGGTCGGGATGAGGAAGAATCTTTTCTTTTAGATGAGGGTAAGATTCCCACCCCGCTCGACAGACCTGCCACAAGGCAGGCGGCGGGGATTCGGAATGGTATGTTTGATGTTCGGTAGCCGCAATCTGAAGATTGCGGGTAATGAAGGGAGAGGACATTTGGTAGGGGTGGGTCATATAAAAAAAAATCTGGTGACGACCTACTCTCCCGTTCCAGTCATAGGAACAGTACCATCAGCGCTGGTGGGCTTAACTGCTCTGTTCGGAAAGGGAAGAGGTGTGACCCCACCGCCATAGTCACCAGAAGATCTGGGTTAAAAAAAAACAATAGGGTGAAGATGTGAAAAGTTGTTGGTTTGGAAAAATATGGTTAAGCCTCACGGCCGATTAGTACTGCTTGGCTGAATGCCTTGCGGCACTTACACCTGCAGCCTATCAACCTTCTAGTCTCGAAGGGGCCTTCAGGTCCGATAAATCGGACGGGATACTTCATCTTGGGTTGGGCTTCGCACTTAGATGCTTTCAGCGCTTATCCTCACCGAACATAGCTACCCAGCTGTGCTTCTGGCGAAACAACTGGTACACTAGAGGTTCGTCCACTCCGGTCCTCTCGTACTGAGAGCAGACCCCCGCAAGTATCCAACGCCCGCAACAGATAGGGACCGAACTGTCTCACGACGTTCTAAACCCAGCTCACGTACCGCTTTAATTGGCGAACAGCCAAACCCTTGGGACCTTCTCCAGCCCCAGGATGCGATGAGCCGACATCGAGGTGCCAAACCACCCCGTCGATATGAACTCTTGGGGGTGATAAGCCTGTTATCCCCGGCGTACCTTTTATCCTTTGAGCGACGGCGTTTCCACACACTACCGCCGGATCACTAAGCCCTGCTTTCGCACCTGCTCGACTTGTATGTCTCGCAGTTAAGCTCCCTTATGCCTTTGCACTCTACGCACGATTACCGACCGTGCTGAGGGAACCTTGGGAAGCCTCCGTTACTCTTTGGGAGGCGACCGCCCCAGTCAAACTACCCACCTGACACTTTCCCTCCCGCCGCTTCAGACGGGCAAGTTAGTATCTCAACCAACCGAGGGTGGTATTTCAAGGTTGACTCCATGAATACTGGCGTATCCACTTCAAAGTCTTCCACCTATCCTACACACGACTAGCTAAAATACAATATCAAGCTGTAGTAAAGGTGCACGGGGTCTTTCCGTCCCGTTGCGGGTAGCCGGCGTCTTCACCGGCATCACAACTTCGCCGAGCTCCTCGTTGAGACAGTGCCCAAATCGTTACACCATTCGTGCAGGTCGGAACTTACCCGACAAGGAATTTCGCTACCTTAGGACCGTTATAGTTACGGCCGCCGTTTACCGGGGCTTCGGTTTAAAGCTTCTTTCCGATTGCTCAGAAATGACCTCTTCCCTTAACCTTCCGGCACCGGGCAGGTGTCAGTCCCTATACCGCGTCTTACGACTTAGCAGAGACATGTGTTTTTAGTAAACAGTCGCTTGGGCCTGGTTATTGCAACCCCCCTGGACTAAACCCGTAAAGGGCTTCATCTACTAGGGGCACTCCTTCTCCCGAAGTTACGGAGTTAATTTGCCGAGTTCCTTAACGAGGACTCACTCGAGCGCCTTAGGATTCTCTCCTCATCTACCTGTGTCGGTTTACGGTACGGTCACCCTTACTTCTAACTACGAGGTTTTTCTTGGCAGTCCGTTTAGGGTCAGTTTATGGGCTAGGCCCTCCTATTCGCATCTGGGAGTTAACGGGCTGGCGGATTTACCTGCCAACCCCTCCTACTTGCTTAAACCACCATCCGTCAGGTGGCTGACCTTTCACCGCTGCGTCACCCCTTCGCTCAAACAAAGTAAAGGTGGTACGGGAATATTTAACCCGTTTTCCATCACCTACGCCTTTCGGCCTCGGCTTAGGAACCGACTAACCCTGAGCAGATTAACTTTACTCAGGAAACCTTAGATTTTCGGCGTCCCGGTTTTCCACCGGGATTATCGCTACTAATGCCAGCATCCTCTTTTCCCTCTCCTCCAGTAGACCTCGCAATCTACCTTCGCAGGTTAAGGGAATGCTCCCCTACCACTCCCGACAAGTCGGGAATCCGTGGCTTCGGTGTACTACTTAGTCCCGTGTATTATCGGCGCCAAACTGCTTGACCAGTGAGCAATTACGCACTCTTTAAATGATGGCTGCTTCTAAGCCAACATCCTGGTTGTCTAAGCCGCTTAACATCCTTTCTCACTAAATCGTAACTTTGGGACCTTAGCCGACGGTCTGGGTTCTTCTCCTCTCGCGCACGAAGCTTATCCCCCGCACGCTGACTCCCGATCATCATGTCTACGGCATTCGGAGTTTAACAGGGGGCGGTAGGCCGGTGGGCCCCCTAACCCTATTAGTGCTCTACCTCCGTGACACTTATTAATCGAGGCTAGCCCTAAAGCTATTTCGGGGAGAACGAGCTATCTCCAAGTTTGATTGGCCTTTCACCCCTACCCACATCTCATCCGAGCGCTTTTCAACACACTACGGTTCGGACCTCCATCCCGTTTTACCGAAACTTCATCCTGGACATGGGTAGATCACTTGGCTTCACGTCTACCGCAGGTAACTCATTCGCCCTATTCAGACTCGCTTTCGCTACGGGTACGCCCCTTAAAGGCTTAGCCTGGCTACCTACGTGTAACTCGCTGGCTCATTATACAAAAGGCACGCTGTCATCCTTATTCCAACTTGCGTCAAAATAAAGACTCCAACTGATCGTAAGCATATAGTTTCAGGTGCTATTTCACTCCCCTCCCGGGGTGCTTTTCACCTTTCCCTCACGGTACTGCTTCACTATCGGTTACAGGTTTGTATTTAGCCTTACCCCGTGGTCGGGGCAGATTCCTACAGGATTTCTCGTGTCCCGCAGTACTTGGGTGAATATCCAATGGAGTCCATGATCTTTTGCCTACGGGCCTGTCACCCTCTCCGGAAGTACTTTCCAGTACTTTCGACTAAATCATGAATTTCTTACTCCACAGCCCAACTGCAATCAGACTCAGATACATCCCGCTACCCCCGGCGCACAACGCTTGCAGGCTTCTACATGCTGCCAGGTTTAGGCTCCTCCCTCTTCGCTCGCCGCTACTGAGAGAATCGCTTCGCTTTCTTCTTCCTCAAGGTACTTAGATGTTTCACTTCCCTCGGTTAGCCCCCTGCCTGATGGCAGGTGACCCCGCATTACCAGGGCCGGGTTGCCCCATTCGGATACCCACGGATCTAAGGTTATTTGCACCTCCCCGTGGCTTTTCGCAGCTTATCACGTCCTTCTTCGTCACCTGTACCTAGGCATCCACTATATGCCCTTAATTACTTAACCAACACTTCTACAATCCAACAACTTTCTCACATCTCACCCTATGTCAAAGAACAATTATGTTATTTACCTTTACATTTTATTGTCAATAGATAAATATAAAACAGCAGGGGTACTGAACAAGGTATGAATGTAGTCCTTAGAAAGGAGGTGATCCAGCCGCACCTTCCGGTACGGCTACCTTGTTACGACTTCGCCCCAGTCATCGGCCTTACCTTCGACAGCTCCTTCCCTTGCGGGTTAGGGCACCGGCTTCGGGTACTGCCAACTCCCATGGCGTGACGGGCGGTGTGTACAAGGCCCGGGAACGTATTCACCGCGGCGTGATGTTCCGCGATTACTAGCGATTCCAACTTCATGCAGTCGAGTTGCAGACTGCAATCCGAACTGAGACCGGTTTTCAGAGATTGGCTCCACCTCGCGGTATTGCGACTCGCTGTACCGGCCATTGTAGCACGTGTGTAGCCCGGGATGTAAGGGCCATGAGGACTTGACGTCATCCCCACCTTCCTCCGGCTTATCGCCGACTGTCCCCCTAGAGTACCCGGCATAATTCCGCTGGCAACTAGGGCAAGGGTTGCGCTCGTTGCGGGACTTAACCCAACATCTCACGACACGAGCTGACGACAGCCATGCAGCACCTGTCCCGTCGGGTATTGCTACCACACTCCATCTCTGAAGCTAGCAACGGGATGTCAAACCCCGGTAAGGTTCTGCGCGTTGCATCGAATTAAACCACATGCTCCACCGCTTGTGCGGGCCCCCGTCAATTCCTTTGAGTTTCAACCTTGCGATCGTACTCCCCAGGCGGAGCACTTAATGTGTTAACTGCGGCACTGATCAGCCTACAAGTCGAGACCAACACCTAGTGCTCATCGTTTACAGCGTGGACTACCAGGGTATCTAATCCTGTTTGCTCCCCACGCTTTCGCGCCTCAGCGTCAGTTACGAGCCAGGTAGCCGCCTTCGCTACTGGTGTTCTTCCCAATATCTACGCATTTCACCGCTACACTGGGAATTCCGCTACCCTCTCTCGCACTCAAGCCTGACAGTTTCAAATGACCTTCCCCGGTTAAGCCGGGGCCTTTAACATCTGACTTATCAAACCGCCTACACGCCCTTTACGCCCAGTAATTCCGGACAACGCTCGCTCCCCCCGTATTACCGCGGCTGCTGGCACGGAGTTAGCCGGAGCTTACTCTGCAGGTACCGTCAATTACCTACCCTTTCGAATACGATACCTTTCGTCCCTGCTTACAGGGGTTTACACTCCATAGAGCTTCATCCCCCACGCGGCGTTGCTGCGTCAGAGTTTCCTCCATTGCGCAATATTCCTCACTGCTGCCTCCCGTAGGAGTCTGGGCCGTATCTCAGTCCCAGTGTGGCTGATCACTCTCTCAAACCAGCTATCCATCGCTGCCTTGGTGAGCCGTTACCCCACCAACTAACTAATGGAACGCAGGCCCATCCTTATGCGTTTGCTCTTGCAAACAAACCTTTGCCGTCATGACCATGTGATCTCGACGATTTATGAGGTATTAGGCCGCCTTTCGTCGGATTATCCCTCTCATAAGGGCAGGTTGCCTACGCGTTACTCACCCGTCCGCCAGTATACTCTACCCAACCGAAGCCGGTATTTCCCCTTGACTTGCATGTGTTAAGCACGCCGCCAGCGTTCGTCCTGAGCCAGGATCAAACTCTCCATCGTATTATCTCAATACTTATAGTAATCGACCTCGCTCAAGGGCCCCTGCTGTCAAAGAACATTTCGCTTTATGCGTCGAATAATATAAAGAATAGAATTTCCTAAAGCAACTCCAAACAGCTCATTTTTTTAAAAATATTTTAGATTCTTCCTATAAATTCTTGCCGGGAGGATGGGTTGGTACTGTCTTTTAACTTGATCCCTTAAAACTACAAAGCTATCTTCGATGCGGTAATTTTTATGGTATAAAAGGTCTCAAGTTACGTAAAGTAGGCCTTCCATTATTTATGTTTTGTAAAACAAAATACTATTTTGCTTTACATTTTTCATGAATCATTCAGGTTTAATAAATAGTTCGGCAGCATGATTAAAATGTTCTCATAATTATAAAAAAATTGTGTATAATTTTTGTTTTCTTTCAGATGAAAGTATCTCCTGGACATTAGTATGAGACCATTTTGTAAATCTTCTTTAATTCCGCCTCCGGTGGCCTGCCTGATGGCAGTTCTTCGACCTACTATTGCCTTGATGCAAAAGTAGGCAAAAAATCAAAGCGAATTTAAACTCGCCCGGCTACCGCCGGACTCAAACATAAATTCGCCAACTTCAGAATCAAAAGGATTGGCAAGGGTCTTTATACGTTATTATCCAAATTAATTTTGCATAGATTAAAAGAGTCATATAAATTATATAAACCTTTAGAATATCTTTTTTCCGGTGGTCCAGGACGTTTTCATATTTCTGAAAGAATTGTAAAGATAGTTTTTCAACCTACAGTTTAGATGGCAGGTATGAGGAAAAAAGTAAAGGCTCGTATTTTGCGTTATTCCTTTACCAGGCATTTATTAGAGATCTGAATGAATTTACTTTTTGTCTTCGAGTTCCTGGATTATATCAGATCAAGTACGAGTGAAAAATAAGGACAAAGGAACATAAGCACGATGAAAGAACAGAGTAGCCGCGGCCTTGAGGCCGCGCATCGATTAGGACAAAGCAACTACACGGTAGCCGCAACATTTATGTTACGTCTACCTGATGCAAAAACGCTATAATATTCATTTGACAAATTACATCAATAGCGAAAACGCACATTTATGCGTTTTCGAGGGAGTTGTACGCAATGCTGGCAAACACTCAACACTTTTGGTTACATTGTGGTAACTTGATAACAAAGTGCATTGGCCACGCAACGGCTCATACACGCTGACGTTATAGCCCATTAAAATGAAACGTATCGCAATTATCATATTACTGATTTTTAGCTTTGGACTTCTAAAAGCCCAGGAGATTGATACTTTCTTTTTACATTATGCTGTATCAAAAGGTGATACAATTATTTATCAGCGTATAATCCAATTTGATAAAAGCAATAACTTATTTCATGTTAAGGATTATTTTGAAAATGGACAAATTCAAATGGATGCTTACTACAGTTCTTTCGACAAACATATAAAAGAAGAATATCAATGTAATTATCATTCCAATACAAAAACAGGTCAATATATGGAATGGCATAAAAATGGGCAGGTTGAATATTCTGGGAATTATAAAAATGGACTACGTAGCGGCTTATGCACTAGTTGGTATGACAATGGACAAAAAGAAGCAGAAGGAAACTGGGTAGATGGACAATTACAAGGTAATGTAGAATATTGGTCAGCAGATGGAACTTTGCAATTTGATTTAACATTTATTCATGGACTAAATCAAAATCCTAAAAACGTAGATTATCAATATTTATCATATACCCCAAAGGATTATAATACAGACACCTTAAAAACTTGGCCGCTCATAATTTATTTACATGGAGGCTCTGACAGGGGAAACGATTTAAAAAAACTATATAGCCAGGGAATTCCAGATCAAATATACAGAGGCAGGGAATTCTCGTTTATAGTTATTTCTCCGCAATGTCCTGAACATATCAGGTGGTCAACTGATAATTGGTTTGAAAATTTTTATACTGAGATAAAAGCAAAATACAGAATTGACACAAATAGAGTTTATCTCACGGGCATGAGTTTAGGCGGTTCCGGTACATGGTATCTTGCGGCCAAATATCCGGATATATTTGCTGCTATTGCCCCAATGAGCGGATTTACAAGTCACATGGATTTTATAGACAATAATATTGATAAACTAACAAATATTCCGATTTGGGCTTTTCATGGAAAAATAGACAATGTCGTTCCTTTTGAAGAAACAGAAAGGATAATAAAAAAACTGGAAGGGAAAAACAAGGACTTAATATTCACAATTGAACCTGAGGTTGGACACTGGATTAATTGGTTAGTTTATCCGAATCAGGAACTATATGATTGGTTTTTAAAACATGACAAAAGATTGAAAAACAAAAACTAACGGGCTATAACAGCGTGTATAAGCCATTGCTGGCAGAGGGTTTGCACAGGTTGTCACTCTTGGTAACCTTGTGGTAACTAGAAACAAAGCGCTTTGACGACACAACGGCTCATACACGCGGACGTTATGCGTCATGGGCAGCCACCTGAGATTGATACAAGAAGGACACACGATGAATCGAACATCCGTTATTATTGAATCACTCTGGTATTTCTTGGGAGGTGCGATTGCGCTTTTCATCGTGGTACAATATGGTATTCCATCACTTCACCAAACTTATGGTGTTGCGCCACTCATCGGTTGGTGGTTGGCCAGCGGCATCATAGTTTTTGCACTTTTCGTCGGGGCTATTCTTGCAGCTCGCCACAGAACTCAAGCGAAATCTCTCCGTGATGTTCTACTCGCCCTCAATATTCGGACGATGACTAAGACCGACACGCTTTGGGCATTGGGAGGATTACTCGGCGTGGTCGTGCTCACGGGAATTATAGTAACAGTATTCGACAAGTGGTCTCCCTGAACTTACTCTCTCAAGATTCGTACGCTTCGTTCCTACGAATGGAGAAGCTTCAGCCAAGCGAGTACTGGCTGTTCTTAGCGTGGCTACCTTTCTTCTTTTTCAACATTGTTGGAGAAGAACTTATGTGGAGAGGGTATTTGCTTCCACGACAGAGTGGAACACTCGGCCGGTATGCGTGGATCTGTACTCGTCATATGCCATTTGCAGCATGCTTAAGAAAGGAGTTGTTGATGAAATGAGACAATTAGCGTTCTCCTGTCTTCTTGTTCTGCTTCTCGTTGGCTCGGGATGTAAGCAGAAAGGAACCGAGACGGAACCCGAGCCTGAATTCGTTCCTGGTGAAGTCTTGGTGAGTACGACATTGGAGATAACCAATCGTTATTTTAGATCTTTCATAGACAACCTTGGATTACAGATTCTCCAGTATGATTCAGCCCGGGTTACTTTCTGGATCCAGGTTTCCTCAGATTCTATATCATATTACGTCTCCTTGCTTTCTTCCGATCAAAGATTTTTGAAAGTGGGGCAGCTAGGCACCGTTAGTCCCGCTGATACGAATCAAAAATACATCTTCGTTGACTATAACTACGGAGAATCTAATCCCGATACTATAACCGGGCAACAATATGTAGAATCTTTGGGCTTCGCTCCTCCCCGCACCGTAGTCCTCTATTCCTTCGCATCTATCTCGGTTCCCATTGGCAAAGAAATTTATTGGGCAAACACAATTCGTAGTTATGCGTTTGTTAGATATGCTGAACTCAATTATATCGTGAAACTTCTATGATGCCGCAAACGAACGTTTAACGACAATAGCACACGTCAGATACCATCACCTGTAGGAGGAAAATATATGATTAAACAGTATCAACATCTACAAATTGGTTACCTGATTATGATTGCACTAGCCATTGCGCTGGTTTTCATTGCGTCTCTCATGGCTCTTTATGGTTTCAATTGGGTTGCTTTGACAGTTATGATTATCGTTGGATTCTGTCTGGTGCTATTCGCTACACTCACTGTTGTTATTGAGCAAGAGGTTCTCAAAGTTCGATTTGGGCCGGGAATCATTCAAAAGAAATTCATGTTGAAAGATATTGAATCATGTCAAATTGTGAAAAATCACTGGTACTATGGCTGGGGAATTCGTCTGACCCCCCACGGCTGGCTCTATAATGTTTCTGGTTTTCATGCCGTCGAAATTAAAATGAAGACAGGCAAAAAGTATAGAATTGGCACTGATGTTCCAGATGACCTTGAGAAAACTATTCAACAATCTATTAAGATGACAGCGAGGTGAGGCGTATAACAGAGTATTTGTGGTTCGCTTCCACGATGCCCGGGTGCATTTCGGGAAAGTCGCGAACGAACTCGCTTGCTCCCGAATTGGCAAGAATCTCAACAGATTTCAAGTGTATCAACCCACTTATTCCAAGTGGTGAATATGAATTACAGAAGGTAGTTATTACGTATAATAGTATTGCATAATATGTATAATAATATAATTCAATCTCGTATCGACTTTGAGAAGTTGGGCGATATTTATCCTCCAGCTGAAGGATGTGAAAATTGATAAAGTTGTAATTGAAAATATTGATTGCTATTGGTTCAGGAAAAAAGAAAAAATAAATTCAAATAAAATTGCGATTTATTTGCACGGGGGATGCTTTGTGCTGGGATCAATTCGTTCACATCAGGCACTGGTAAGTCATCTGGCCAATGAAATGGCTTTATCATTTTTATTCATTGAATATAGTCTGGCTCCGGAGAAACCTTTTCCGACTGCTGTAAATGACGTATTGAAGGTATATCGATCAATACTCAGCCAGTATCCGGAAAATGAAATTATTTTGATGGGCGATAGTGCCGGTGCCGGATTGTCAGTATCTTTGTTATCAAAAATAATTGAACACGATCTGCAACCACCTGAATTTATGATAATGATTTCTCCCTGGATAGATTTGGCTTGCACAAACAGCTCAATAACAGAGAATGCCGGCAAAGATCCTGTTTTGAAAAAAGAACGATTGTTAGAGCTGGCTGCTTTATACATTGGTGAACAGGATTTATCAAAGTTAAATCCAGCAGAGAATCTGCCTGAGAAATTTCCAGCAACACTGATATTAGTAGGTTCTGATGAAATTTTATTGGATGACAGTAAATCACTTTATAATAAAATTGTGGAGAGCCGGGCCAGGACTAAACTTAGTATCTATAACCGGCAGTCTCATGTCTGGCCTTTGGAAAATATTCATACAGACCAATCACAAAAAGCAATTATGGAAATAAAAGCATTTGTAAAAGATTATACTGATAGGTAGGCGCTCCGAATACCGCCACTGCTTATACACTAAAACGTTATGCGAGATGCGGTCTTTGAATTTGTTACGTAACATCACATAAGGAGATCTATGAGAAAGGTTGTTTTTGGGATCAATATTACCGCTGACGGATACTGCAGCCACACCGACGGGATTGCCGATGAAGAGTTGCACGAGTATTTCACAGAAGTGCTGCGCAATGCGAGCCTCCTCCTCTACGGCCGGATAACATACCAACTGATGGTCCCGTATTGGCCGGAAATTGCCAAAACGCAATCGGAGACGGCGGCATGCAATGAATTCGCCCGCGTGTTCGACTCGCTCAATAAGGTCGTATTCTCCACGACATTGAACCACGTTGAGGATAACAACACGAGAATCGTGCGCGCGAACCTTGCGCAAGAGGTGCTCACCCTGAAGCAGCAGCCTGGAAAGGACATCTGTGTAGGAAGCTTGAGCATTGCATCCCAGCTTTCCGGGCTCGGTTTGATTGACGAGTATCGGTTCGTGATTCACCCGGTTGTCGCTGGAAGAGGGCCGCGGTTATTCGAAACCGTGATGCTCCAAAACACGCTTCGGCTGGACTTTATTGACTCGAAAACTCTTCAATCCGGAGTCGTTGCACTTCATTATAGAAAACATACGTGACATCGGCGGCGGGACCCGGATGCATAACGTGCAAAACGTTGGCGCCTCATTCTTGAGTTCGCAACAGCACTGCAGTGTCAGGCTAAACGTTATGCACAACTGGGCACAATCCAGCAGGAGGAGTTACGATGGCTAAGCATAACATTTTCACGATATCATTTGCTAAGGTATATCCGCTGTACGTGCAAAAAGCGGAACGAAAAAATCGCACGAAAGCAGAAGTTGACCAGATCATTTGCTGGTTGACGGGCTATGACGCAGCAGGATTAAAGCAGCAGATCGAACACGAGAACGACTTTGAGACTTTTTTTGCTCAAGCCCCGGCCATTCATCCGAATAGTTCGCTTATCAAGGGCGTGGTCTGCGGTATTCGCGTAGAAGAAATCGAAGATCCACTTATGCAACAGGTACGTTACTTAGACAAGCTGATTGATGAGCTCGCAAAAGGAAAGGCTATGGACAAGATTCTCCGGCGATGACTCGCTTTGCCTCAAGAGGCTACGGCGATGCAAGAGCCCGTTTTACCCAACTTGTGCCGCAAACCGCGATTAATATGAAACTTCGCCGGCAGGCCTGCGGCTAAAAGCCGGCGGAAAACAGATGTCAACTCAACCCTGGATTCATTGGAAAAATGGGTTGATCCGATCCCGAAATCAAGGAATATAATTCAATGCGGACGATCCTATTATTTCGACATCGTAAAAAACTGACTGGAAAATAATGGATTTACTTCCGTCAGCTTGACCCATTTAAAACGATCCCCCGGATCTTCTTTCATAACAGCCCAAAGAAAAGAATAACTTTTCAGCAGCGGGGGAAATCTCCCGCTGCCGCGCCGGGAATTGATAAACAGTAACCGTCGTTAAATATGTAGCATGAATTTTAACAGCCGTTGAATTAATTCAGCAATTAAAACGCAATATTATAAGGATATTACAACCATGGCAGAACTGAAGACAAAACAAACCAAAGCCAGTGTCAGCGAGTTTATCAAAGCGTTCGCCGATAGCGAACAAAAACGCCAGGATAGTTTTGAGTTGTTAAAACTGATGCAGGATTTTACCGGTCACAAGCCAAAAATGTGGGGACCGTCCATCATCGGGTTCGGCAGTTATCACTACAAATCGGAGAGAAGCCGCCAGGAGGGGGATTGGCCGTTGATAGGATTTTCACCGCGCAAGGCTGCCATTTCACTCTATGTATATACAGGCGCCAAAGAACATGAATATCTATTGCAGGGGTTGGGGAAATTTAAAATGGGAAAAGCCTGCATCTACGTCAAGAAATTATCCGACATCAATCTGGACGCTCTGAAGAAACTCATGAAGACGACAATTGATTACCTGCAAACGAAGTATAGATAATAATTCTTTTTAAAGGACTCTTTTATAATCCCGTGCACCGTGAATGATCCGATGAACGTAAATCGTAATTTCTTCAATGGTGTAAAAGATTAAATAATTTTCCACGATCAAAATTCGGAATCCGGCGCCGGCAGCTCGGGTTCATTGGGAACACGTCCTAAATGAGGATGATTGGATAAACGTATGAGGCTTGTTTCAATTAGTGTGGCTAATTTTTCAGCCCCGGCAGGACTCTCCTGTGAGATAAACGAAATGATTTCAATAAAATCTTCTTCAGCAACGCGTAATAGACGAACTTCATACTCAGCGGGCACTGCGCATCCTCTTACGGACCTCCTTCATTACCTGCGGCAGTGTTCGCCCTCGCTCACCGGAGGCTCGTTGAGATTGTGAAACCGAGAGCTTGCTGAATAGTTCAAGCTTTTTTTGAAGTAAATCAAAAGTATCAATAGACATCACAACCATATCTCCTTCACCGTTTTTTGTGATGAATACCGGCTTTTTCTCACGGTGTACGATGTCAGAGATTTCATTGGCTTTGTTACGTAAGTCTGATATGGGTTTAATAATGGTCATAGGGATTCCTTTTGCATGTATCAATATAGTATCATTTACATGATATATCAATGAATAAATGCGTTACTCGGCCCATTCGGCAAATGCCGGGTTAGGCATTATGGCACTTTTATACACAAATCAAAAGATATTTTTCGTAAAGTAAAAATAAATAAGGGCTCTCAGGAGTTAATGCAATAAAGGGGGCTTAATATGACAAAGAGAAATAATATCAGAGATAAAGGGGACTTGTCGCCGGTACAACGCGAAGAACTGTTTAAAATATTGAAGACCCGCTTTGAACAAAGCATGAACCGCCATAAAGGTCTTCGCTGGGCTGAAGTAAAAGCCAGACTGGAAGTAAATCCTGAAAAACTGTGGTCGCTCAGTGAAATGGAAATAACCGGCGGTGAACCGGATGTGGTTGATTTTGATAAAAAGACCGGCCAATACATTTTTTATGACTGCTCGGCGGAAAGTCCCAAAGGCCGCCGAAGTGTTTGCTTCGACGGTGAGGCGCTGAGGTCAAGGAAGGAACATAAACCCGCAGACAATGCTGTCGATATGGCTGCTGCCATGGGTATTGAGATTCTGACCGAAGAACAATACCGGGAGATGCAAAAACTTGGCGAGTTTGATACGAAAACTTCGAGCTGGATTATAACACCCGCCGACATCAGAAAACTCGGCGGGGCCCTCTTTTGCGATCGCCGCTATGATACTGTCTTTGTATATCACAACGGCGCGGAGTCTTATTATGCTGTCAGAGGCTTCCGCGGCTGGTTAAGGGTCTGAATAATAAAGATAAATGGCGAAGACCAGCAGAGTCAGGCTTAATACCAGAATCAGCCACGCTATGATTTTTTCTATGATCTTCGCCATATTTGATTTCATCTTATCCCTACAATTTACTGTTCAAGCCCAGTTGAAGATAAAAAGGAATCAGCGCCGTCGTTTTCAAATCCTGTGTTACCGTTTTGCCCAACTTTAAATAAACATCATAGCGCTCAAACGAGTAACCGGCCTGGATTCCATAAAAGAAATTCCCTGCGGTCGGAATGTACCAGCCGTCCTTTACCTGCGGATAGTTTTCCCTCATCCTGGCGCTGTTCTTAATGTGTGTCGTGATGGCCTTGTCAAAACCGAATTCCGCTGCTGCATACCAGGTCGGCCGGTAATACCCGCAAACACCTGAAAATTCGCTTCCGAAATTCAGCAGCCGGGCCAGAACATTCTGGTAGCGCCTGAATATTCCATACGCTTTTACCGTCGCTGAAAAATTGCCCCGCCTTAATAATTCCGCCTGACCTCCTAATTTTACCTTGAAATCATCCAGCAGCTTGCTCCCGAAAGGCAAGCGAAAAATCGACATTCAGTACGACCGGGATGATCCGTTTTCAATTTGTAACCATAACCGATTCCGATCGTTGAACCATAATCCCAGCCGATATTCAGGTTGATCAAATGGATTTGCCCGGCGCTCAGACCTCTCCAGTTTATATTTTGCGCCAGTGAGAAATTTGCAGTGCAAATGAATGCGGCTGCGACCAGTATTATTTTTATAGTTTTCATATTTTCACCTTATTTTAAATTGTTTAAATAGGACAGCATCACCGGGTAAGTATTGTTCCAACCGGTCTCAAAGGAAAGCATATCGTGACCTGCACCGTTGGCTTTAAATAATTGCACATTGGGATAAGCAGAGGACACTTTGAGCGCGTGGTTGTAACCATACGCTGTATTGCGCTCACTGTACACGAATAAAACTTTGATCGTGTACTGATCAAGATTGGTCGTCCAATCGGGTTTTTCATTATTCCCCAATTCAAACAAAGCACTGTTAATTACCGCCCCCATCCTCCAATTTGGTAGAATTCCTTCATTTCCAACGTTGACATCAGAACCGACCATTAATGCAAATTTGTAATCCAGGATAATATGTTCATCCTCGCTGCCGGTCAGAAACTGATCCATATATGTAACATCATTCAAGGCCTCGCTGGTAATTTCGAACTCTCTGGTACGACCGACATAATCCAGCACATCCTGCCAGATAAAACCACCCGGTTCACACAGAATTAATCCAGTCTATTGCTGTTGGAGTGTTCATTGACATACGCGGTAGCCAGCATGGCGCCCCAAGAATGTCCCAACAGAAATACTTTTTGGGCCGGGGATGTTCTGTAGTGAGCAATAACACCCTCCACTTCATCCGTCATTATTTGCACGGAATTATAGGATGATTTCGGGAATCGTTGCGACAGTCCGGAACCTCTCTGATCGTAGAAGACCACCCTATATCCCTGATTGGCGAATTCTTTGCAATTGAGCAAATAGCGGTAATCACTACCGGGACCACCATGCAACACCACTATGATGGCACTGTCAGGTGGTCCAAAATCTTCCGAATGCAACTGCGCTCCGTTTACTGTAATGGAAGGAAGATCAGGATCTTCATCCACCGTCCGGGGCACCAGCAAACCGGGCTCGGCAGGTTCCATGATATCACAGGAACTCACAATGGAAAAGAGCGCTGCTAAAGTCAGGTATAATACCTGCAGACTCCAACGGGTTGCTGTTACGAAAAATCCGGTTGTTTTCTTCATAATGTACTCCTCCTGTTTGGTTAATTGATTGATTTTATTTAGGACTTGTTTCTGTTGCACCCATTGATAAATTTTTATAACCTGCATAATTGATTCTCCTTACTTTATTCATAAGATTTCTTTCGTTAATTACCATTTGTTTAATACTGCCTTCTAAAATTAATTCCGGGATAAGATACGATGTGTAAAAACGCTTTTCGTCGCAGCGTGGAAGATGAAACTACAGTTGTGGTCCCCCCTTGCAGGATGACACTCCGGACACGACCGTCGATAGACGGTTCAGCGGGGAAAAAAATTGAAGCGGAACGGCCCGTGCCGGTGATTATGATACCCGGTTACGGCTTGTTCAGGTCTGTGAAATACTCCGAGGGTGTTTGGCCGGTCGCTTTTTTAAAATAGCGGTTAAACGAGGATTTGGAATTGAATCCGCAGTCGAAGGCCAGTGAAAGCAGGGTGAGATTCCGGTTTTTGGGATTGGAGAGCAGTTGTTTGAACTCTTCAAGGCGATAGTGGTTGACAAAATCGTAAAAATTCTTCCCTTCTTTCTCATTGATGATCTGCGAGAGATAGTTGGGGTGCGTCTTGAGTCGTGAGGCCAGATCGTCTGCGGAGAGATCGCTCTTTCTGTAGATGAACTCTTCATTCATCAGGCGAAGCAATTCCTGATAAAGTTTTTCCGACAGTTCCCTGGTCAATCCCGATCTGGCATATTTTCCCTTCTGTTCCTGCCCGGACAGGGTTACCCCAGCCGGGGTGACCTTATCCGGGGTGAAAATCCTGACCTGCCGGATTCCGAAAAAGCCGATCAGGAACACTAATACCGCGACCCCTCCGAATACCAGGCCGTCATTTCCATAGAGAACAAGAAGCCAGATACCCCCCAGGCCCCAGGTCAGGATCCGAAGCCAGTGCAGATCAATTTTTTCCTGATAAGAGAATTTATCCAGTATACGGCGCCTGTGTTTCCGGAGCAGCCAACCTGACCATGCAATATAAACGATTCCCGAGATACAAACGGCAATGACTCTGATCGTATTGAAAACCTCATAACCCGCCCCGCGGTTTTTGAATACCAGGATTTTCTGATCGGCCGGCAGGACAAAGAAGGCGATCAGGTACAGATAAGTGACGACGGCGGGTATAAAATGTATGAACAGAAGATTCCTTCCTGCGGGCAACTGACTGGTGACCGAACCGACATAAAGGTACAAGAAAACGCCATGCAGCAGGGGCAGTGGCAAATTCACCCCGAGCAGGAACGGGTAATTATAGATCTCTTTGCTGAAGGATAGATAAAACAGGAAAAGGTGAACGGTAATCAGAAACATCCACAAAACCAGAATCTTATCCGCCTCGGATTTGTTCTTCTTGGTGATAAGTAAGAATTCAAAAAATACTGCTATGCTGATTCCTGCAATATATATCATGGTGTTGGCGTTGTTGTAGCTGAGTATACATACGCTCCGGGAAAAAAGCAATTTCCAAAGCAGGTGTTCATTATATTTGCGAAATCGAGTATGAATCTTAAATTAAGACAGGAGAAGAAGAATTATGAATAAAAAGGTAATTGCCATTTCATTCCTGAAATCCGCATCATCCGGCCGGGCGCGCCAGGCCTATGACGAATATATTCACCCGGATTTCAAGCATCACCTGGTGTACTTCAAAGGGGACCGGGAATCGCTGTTGCAGGCCATGGAAGAAAACTCCAGACAGTTCCCGGATAAAACCTACGAAGTGCTGCATGCGCTCGAGGACGGTGACCTGGTTGCCGTTCACGGAAAAGTGGTGCTGAAACCGAAGGTGTATGGAGTCATACACATTTTCCGTTTTCATGAAGATAAAATAATTGAATCGTGGGAGGCCTCTCAGGAGGAGTTGAAAGATTCCCCCAACGAGAATGGTTTGTTTTAATAAGTAAAACAGAGAATCGTCCCTGACGGGGCTTATTATTCGAATTTCATTTACAACTTTAATCACTATTAGCGAAAATAGATTTTAAATATCGGGCACCAGGAATCAAAGTATTTATTTCTAATTCTAAATTTATTTTCTCCGTGGATCTCCGTGTCTGCTCCGTGTAACTCCGTGAAATGCTTTTTCCATTCCTGGCATAAATTCCGCCTGCTTCGATTTTTCCCATTTCCTCTGCCTTGCGGCAGATCTACGGCCTGGCTTGCGCCATGCCTCCGACTTTCCCCTTTTCCCTTTACCCTTTGTCCAGAATTCCTTATAATGATTTTATTATAATACAAACATCATGAATCAGACTTCAAATCCCTTAATCAACATCCTGGTTTCGACAATTATCCTTCTTTGTATCTCCTGCCGGCCTGCCGATAATCCTGTCCGCATCGACCGCCGGACCCTGGTCACCCGTCATATCCCGGTGAACACGAGCATCGATTCCCTCTCCCCCTTCTCAGTCGGCAATGGAGAATTTGCCTTTACGGCAGATATAACCGGACTGCAAACTTTCCCGGAAAAATACAAAGCCGGCATTCCCCTGAGTACCATGGCCCAATGGTGCTGGCACTCTTTCCCAAATCCACACAATTATACTTTGAACCAAACCTATGAGTATCATAAGGCCTACGGAAAAACGGTTCCATATGCATCACAGCAAGACTCACCTGCCGGACAGTGGCTGCGCGCCAACCCACACCGCCTGAACCTCGGCCGCATCGGTTTTAAAATCGAAAAATTATCCGGAGAACCGGCACAACCCACTGATCTGCAAAATATCCATCAAAAACTGGATATATGGAGCGGAATTATCAAGAGCTCTTTCGGAATCGATAATGATTCAGTTCTTGTGGTAACCGCCTGCGATCCGAAGTGCAATCAAATCGGCGTGCGAGTGTTGTCCAAACTTATACAAAAAAAACGTCTCGCCATTTGCTTCGATTTTCCCTACGGTTCATTAGCCTGGGGCGGGGACGGCGCCGACTGGAATAACCCGAACAGGCATACCTCGGCTATCGTCAGCCGGGACGAACACTCTGTCCTGATCGAACGTACTCTGGATTCCACGAAATATTATGTCGAAGTTTATTGGTCGGGCCGGGCAAATTTTAATCGGTTAAAAAAACATTACTTCATACTTTCCGCTGATAGCGGAACTCAACTCGAATTCAGTGTTGGATTCAGTCCTGAAAAACATGTATTACATTCTGATGCTGGAAGTACCATAATCAACTCCAGAGCCGCCTGGCTAAATTTCTGGGAAACCGGCGGTGCCATCGATCTGTCACAGAGCAAAGATCCCCGAGCCCATGAATTGGAAAGACGCATTATCCTGTCCCGTTATCTTACCGCCATCCAGTGCGCCGGTTCAGTGCCACCCCAGGAAACCGGACTGACCTGCAACAGCTGGTACGGCAAATTTCACCTGGAAATGCACTGGTGGCATGCAGTTCATTTTGCCCTGTGGGGAAAACCGGAATTTTTGGAAAAAACCTTCGGCTGGTACGAATCCATTTTAACCCTGGCCGGAGAAACAGCACAACGACAGGGCTATGCCGGCGTGCGCTGGCCGAAAATGGTTGGCTGTGACGGGCAGGAAAGCCCTTCGGCAATCGGTGTATACCTGATCTGGCAGCAACCGCACCCGATTTATTACGCCGAACTTCTGTATCAACAGAATGCAGATCGCGCTATTCTCGAAAAATATCAGAATCTCGTATTCGCTACTGCCGAGTTTATGGCTTCCTTTACCAAATGGGATTCGCTGAATCATAGATATGTGCTGGGCCCTCCGTTAATTCCAGCCCAGGAAATTTACCATCCGGATTCAACAATAAATCCAGCTTTTGAACTGGCCTATTGGGCCTTCGGTCTGAAAACCGCTCAAAAATGGCGCGAGCGGCTGAAATTGCCGCCGATTGACCGCTGGGGCCGGATCATCGAGAACCTGTCTACTCTGCCGCAACGGGACGGGCTGTATCAAAACGTTGAAAACTTACAACAAGCATTTGCGGACAGCAGCCAGCGCCGCGACCATCCCACGGTGCTGGGTGCCTTCGGCATGCTGCTTAATGAAAAAATCGATACCACTATTATGCGCAATACTCTGAAAAAGGTCATGCTGTCATGGGACTGGTCAAGCACGTGGGGCTGGGATTACCCGCTGCTGGCCATGACCGCCGCCCGTTGCGGCGAACCGGAACTGGCCGTCGATGCTCTTCTAATGGATGTCCCGAAAAACAAGTATCTTAATAACGGTCATAATTACCAGCAGGTAACACTACCGGCATATTTACCGGGCAACGGAGGATTATTAACCGCGGTGGCCATGATGGCTGCAGGCTGGAATGGTGCGCCAACGATTAAAGCACCCGGTTTCCCCAGGAACGGGAAATGGATAGTAAAATATGAAGGGCTTCGGCCTCTGCCATAAGATATTATCTTACTTATAATCCTCAGACTTGGATTCTAATGGGGGAAAGATATAATTTATTGAAATGTTTGAATGCTGGCTTACTGAAAATGTCATTCCGACGAGCCCCGACCGATGGCCTGACACCAGACAGGCAAGACAGATCGGGGCGAGGAGGAATCTATGTTTTATAGAGAAAGAAGATTCCTCATCCCGACCAGTCGGGATTCGGAATGATAATTCATTACTTTTAAGACAATCCCCAGGTAAATGCCGCAGGCAAAAACAGGTGCATATGCAAAGCATTCTTATTCAAGCGGGATCTAACTTATTTTTGATAAACGCCGGGCGGACCGACTGGCATGAATTACCAATCATGTTATAAGTAGTTCGGCGACGCAAACTTTCGGTCTTTTTTAAGTAAATAAAACGGAGGATGTTAATGCTGTCAAAATTAAAATTATTAATTTTTTTATCAGCACTTGCCATCCAGCCCGCGATATCAATGGCAGGGCAACCTGTATGGGAAAAAAGTCCGCTGAAAATATCTCTGCACGATAACCGGCTGGAACTATTTCAGAACGATGAAAAAATTACAGAAATACTCAATATCACTTTTAACTTCATTTCTGCCGATACCATCCTTGTTGAACAGGTTAAAACGGATACCCTGATCCTGAAATTAATGTTTTCTACAGGCGACGGTTTTCATGACGATTTTCCAACCGCCGTTCTATTAAAAATAACCGCCGCTGAAAATACAGTACACTTCTCCGCCGGACATAAAACCTTTAACCATATTACTATACAACTAAAGGATCAAAACGAACATTACTTTGGACTGATTGAAAAATTATATCCGCACAATGCAAAGAATCCCGACCTGCGCGGTACAACGGTCGATCTGGATGTCTACGGCCTGGGCAATCTCGATTATGCCGAAAATTACGCTTCGGCCTACTCGGCTTTCTTCATGAGCAGTGCCGGGTACGGTAGTTTCTTCGACACCTTCGCCAAGGGTCGTTATCAATTTGCCGTCAACGCTATAACCGAAATCTATCATCAGACCACTACGTTGGACTGGTACCTGTTCTATGGACAAAATGGGACTGAAATTCACCGGGCCTATTTTAAGGTTATCGGTAAACCAAAAGCGGTACCCATTTGGGCCTGCGGTCCTATATTCTGGCGGGATTTTAATAACGGCGGCAAGGATGAACTGCTCGACGATATCCGCCGCTTCACTGATTTGAAAATTCCGCTGACCGCCTGCTGGGTGGACCGTCCCTACAGTAACGGCGCCAACGAATGGTCGAAAATGGATTTCAATGAAAAATTTTCCGCAGCGGATCAATGGATCAAAAAGATCAACAATGATTACAACATGCAGTTCATGACCTGGGTGGGTCCTATGACTTTTTCGGATAAGGATTTTGCGGGTTTGTTGAGCGCCGACAGCAGGGGATATATGGATCTAACCAATCCGGACGCTTTGCAGGAATTTGAAAAACGGCTGCAAACCAATCAATACTCTGTCGGGGTTAAGGGACATAAGATGGACCGGGCCGATGAGAACTTTCCGCTGACCTCCCCCTGGCACGTACCGGTAGCCGAAACCGCCGCCAGGAATAAATATGTCTACCTTTATTCAAGAGTTATTCACGACTTCCTGTTCCGTGCGCACGGCCTGGATCATTTCAATTTCGCCCGGGCAGCGTACCACCGCTGCCAGCCCTATTTAAGCGCGGTCTGGGGAGGGGACAGCCGTTCCAACTGGACAGGTATGGCCGGCAGCCAGTCCAATGCCATGCGCTGCGCTTTCATGGGCTTTCCGGTCTGGGGCCAGGATACCGGCGGTTACCTGGGACCCGGCTGCATCGACGAGACACTTTATGCCCGCTGGCTGCAGTGGGGTGCCTGGAACGGCATGTTCGAGGTTAAAATCGACGGCTCGGGCGGCAGCGGCGAAGACCGTCCGCCCTGGAAGTATTCCACACAATTGCAGAAAGTATTCAGAGATGCCTGCAACTTAAGAATGGATCTGCTGCCCTATATCTATTCCCTGGCCAATACCTCGTATAAAAACGGCGTGCTGATGAAGCCGCTGGCTTATGTTTTTCCCGGAGACAGTAATACTTATAACATCTGGGATGAATATATTTACGGTGATGCGTTTCTGGTTGCACCTCTGTTCAACGCGGACAACAACCGGCAAGTTTACCTGCCCCAAAGCACCTGGTATGACTTTAATAATTTAAACGCCGAATATAACGGTCCGCTGTTTATTGAGGTCAAGACAAATCCGGAAAATATACCGGTTTTCGTGAAAGAAAATTCCATATATGTCAGCGGCGACATCTATCAGGGCAATGCCAAATTGTGGCGGAGGGTGAACAGAAACCTGGGCGCAGTAACCGTTCATATTTTTCCCGGCCGTGACGGGGATCGGGCAACATTTGATTACATCGACCACCTGGACGGCGATCAGCAAAAATTCATGCTTTTGTCCTGCGCCTCCGGTAAAATTACCTTTACTGCTCCTGCCCTGGCCGGCATGGTCGCCCTTGCTATCAGAAGCGAGGCCAGGCCCGCTGAGATCAACATGAACGGCGGATCGCAATCATTTGGCTATGACAAAAAAAATAAAATCGTCATAATCAAGGTTGCAAAAAATACACCGCTGAATTTGGAAATCAGATACTAAAAAAATGCAGGGCACATCATGAAGAAACGAAAAATTCCTGTACTGTTTATTATACTCGCTTGCTTTTCTCTCACAGCTGCCCAGATCTGGCAGCCGGACCTCGGCAACGGTCGATATAAGAATCCTGTCCTTTTTGCCGACTATTCCGATCCCGATGTGATACGGGTGGACGACGATTTCTATATGGTTGCGTCGAGTTTTAACTGTATGCCCGGGATTCCCGTTTTGCATTCGAAGGATCTGGTCAACTGGCGGATCATCGGGCATGTTTATCCGCAACTGCCCCTGGAAAAATATGATAAACCAGCGCATGGTCAGGGATCCTGGGCTCCGTCGATTCGCTATCATCATGGAATATTTTACGTCTATTTTTGTACCCCGCACGATGGTCTGTTCTTGGCTCAGGCTAAGGATCCCACCGGTCCGTGGGAATTGCATCATATTGTCGAGGTCGAATTATGGGAGGATCCCTGCCCGTTCTGGGATGACGATGGTCAGGCCTATCTGGTACGGGGTAAATTGCGGGCCGACATTCTGTATCTGCACCGCATGAGTCCAGACGGTAAAAAATTGCTGGAAAATGGAACAATTATTTTCCAGGACACCTTGGCCCAGCCGACCATCGAAGGTCCAAAATTTATGAAGAAGGACGGATACTACTACATCCTAGCCCCGGCCGGGGGTGTCAGCGGCGGCTGGCAGACCGTTCTGCGTTCGAAAAATATTTATGGACCTTATGAAGCGAAAATAGTGCTGCATCAGGGCAGCACCAACGTCAACGGTCCCGCATCAGGGTGGACTTGTATCATTGAAATCCGGCGAGTGGTGGTTTATGCATTTCCAGGACCGTGACGCTTACGGACGTGTTGTTCATTTGCAGCCGGTAACCTGGCAGAACGGCTGGCCATATATGGGTAGGATTAGTTCTGCCGACAGTGTTGGCGAGCCTGTGGCGGAATGGCAAAAACCTGATGTCGGAAAAATTTATCCGGTCTGTATTCCGCAGACCTCGGATGATTTCAATTCCAGTCAACCGGGACTGCAGTGGCAATGGCACGCAAACTCACGAGGGGAATGGTATTCAGTGACGGAACATCCAGGCCAGTTGAGATTGTATGCAGTGCAAAATCTCACGCAGAGTGGCAACTTATGGTTTGTACCCAATCTGTTGCTGCAAAAGTTTCCTGCGCCGTCTTTTACTGCGACCACAAAAATCTCATTTCATCTGCAGCAAGTTGGTGAGAGGAGCGGGTTGGTGGTCATGGGGCAGGAATGGGCTTTCATTGCTATGACTAAAACGGATGATGGTCTTAAACTGGGCATGTACACAGGTACCTATGACCGGGAGTATGATAAAACGCAGGAGATCGAAGCGATTTCCTTCTCAGCAACATTCTGTTATCTGCAGGTGAAAGTGGATAATGCTGCGGTCTGTCGGTTTCCATTACAGTATTGATGGTAGATCATTTAAACAACTCGGAAATTATTTTAAAGCCCAAAAGGGTATGTGGATCGGGGCCAAGGTGGGTTTGTTCTGCATTAATCCGAATATGACTATTAGCCAGGGTATGCGGAGTTTGATTGGTTTAAGATGGAATAACCCACCCCTGCCCCTCCCTTTTGGTCAACAGACCAAAAGGGAGGGGACTGGGGAGGGTCACTGATCCGCAATCGCAATTATCTCATCCACTGATCGGGCCGGATATTTAGCCGGTACGTAAAATAGAGCAGGTTATATTTTAATCAGAGGAAAGATTCCTCACCTCGTCCGGTAGGTGCCGCCGCCTGCCTGGCGGCAGGTCTATCGAACGGGATTCGGAATGACCATGATGGTTGGCCGGTATGGCCACACTTAGATTAAAAGAGGTGTAATTGTGGAGTTATGCGGGCTCGAACCGCAAACCTCCTGCGTGCAAGGCAGGCGCTCTCCCAGTTGAGCTATAGCCCCGTGACAAAACTCCGGGTGGGCCTGAGTGGAATTGAACCACTGACCTCACGCTTATCAGGCGTGCGCTCTAACCATCTGAGCTACAGGCCCCCTTTACCTCTTACCCTTTATCCTTTAGCCTTTGGCCTATGTAATTAAAGGCCAAAGGTTAAAGGAAAAAGGTACAGAATAAAAAACAGCAGGGGTACTGAACAAGGTATGAATGTAGTCCTTAGAAAGGAGGTGATCCAGCCGCACCTTCCGGTACGGCTACCTTGTTACGACTTCGCCCCAGTCATCGGCCTTACCTTCGACAGCTCCTTCCCTTGCGGGTTAGGGCACCGGCTTCGGGTACTGCCAACTCCCATGGCGTGACGGGCGGTGTGTACAAGGCCCGGGAACGTATTCACCGCGGCGTGATGATCCGCGATTACTAGCGATTCCAACTTCATGCAGTCGAGTTGCAGACTGCAATCCGAACTGAGACCGGTTTTCAGAGATTGGCTCCACCTCGCGGTATTGCGACTCACTGTACCGGCCATTGTAGCACGTGTGTAGCCCGGGATGTAAGGGCCATGAGGACTTGACGTCATCCCCACCTTCCTCCGGCTTATCGCCGACTGTCCCCCTAGAGTACCCGGCATAATTCCGCTGGCAACTAGGGGCAAGGGTTGCGCTCGTTGCGGGACTTAACCCAACATCTCACGACACGAGCTGACGACAGCCATGCAGCACCTGTCCCGTCGGGTATTGCTACCACACTCCATCTCTGAAGCTAGCAACGGGATGTCAAACCCCGGTAAGGTTCTGCGCGTTGCATCGAATTAAACCACATGCTCCACCGCTTGTGCGGGCCCCCGTCAATTCCTTTGAGTTTCAACCTTGCGATCGTACTCCCCAGGCGGAGCACTTAATGTGTTAACTGCGGCACTGATCCCGACAAGTCGGGACCAACACCTAGTGCTCATCGTTTACAGCGTGGACTACCAGGGTATCTAATCCTGTTTGCTCCCCACGCTTTCGCGCCTCAGCGTCAGTTACGAGCCAGGTAGCCGCCTGCGCTACTGGTGTTCTTCCCAATATCTACGCATTTCACCGCTACACTGGGAATTCCGCTACCCTCTCTCGCACTCAAGCCTGACAGTTTCAAATGACCTTCCCCGGTTAAGCCGAGGCCTTTCACATCTGACTTATCAAACCGCCTACACGCCCTTTACGCCCAGTAATTCCGGACAACGCTCGCTCCCCCCGTATTACCGCGGCTGCTGGCACGGAGTTAGCCGGAGCTTACTCTGCAGGTACCGTCAATTACCTACCCTTGCGAATAGATACCTTTCGTCCCTGCTTACAGGGGTTTACACTCCATAGAGCTTCATCCCCCACGCGGCGTTGCTGCGTCAGAGTTTCCTCCATTGCGCAATATTCCTCACTGCTGCCTCCCGTAGGAGTCTGGGCCGTATCTCAGTCCCAGTGTGGCTGATCACTCTCTCAAATCAGCTATCCATCGCTGCCTTGGTGAGCCGTTACCCCACCAACTAACTAATGGAACGCAGGCCCATCCTTATGCGTCTGCTCTTGCAAACAAACCTTTGCCGTCATGACCATGTGATCTCGACGATTTATGAGGTATTAGGCCGCCTTTCGTCGGATTATCCCTCTCATAAGGGCAGGTTGCCTACGCGTTACTCACCCGTCCGCCAGTATACTCTACCAACCGAAGCCGGTATTTCCCCTTGACTTGCATGTGTTAAGCACGCCGCCAGCGTTCGTCCTGAGCCAGGATCAAACTCTCCATCGTATTATCTCAATACTTACTAATCGACCTCGCTCAAGGGCCCCTGCTGTCAAAGAACAAATCTATTTTTTTGTAAAATCTGTCTGAAATTGCAAACTGCAGAGTTATCTAAAAATAGCCCGATAATTTAGAAACAAATCATAATCGTGTCAATATATTGATCGACAATTATGGCAAATAATTGACTAAAAATCTGCTCCCAGCGACCAGTAATATAACGGCGTACTGGTGTGCACACCGTCGTACTGCCAGGCTATATCTAATCTCAATAAGAAACCAAGAAAGAATATCCGGGTGCCGTACCCGATGCCCGCGGTCAAATCGTGTAAACGGGCCGCCCCGCCATCCGTGACCCGGACTCCCTGCCAACGACCCGTATCAAACCAGGCACTGCCTATATCTGTAAAAAATACCCCCTGTATGTCCCCCAGCGCTATAGGCGGAAAACCGAGTTGAATAAACGGTATCAGCGGAAAACGGAATTCAAAATTAAACAGACCGAATTTATTGCCAACCTGCTCGTAATAAGCCGCCCCGCGCAACGGTACAACAAATTCCGAAAAATAAATATCCCCGATATTATCCACACGGATTCCACCCCGGTAAGTATAATTTATCCAGTTGGAAACTCCCCCCAGGAAAAATTGCTGGGGATTGCTGCCGGCACTGACCCCGCCGTTCAGACGGAAGGCCAGACTGTAATTCCTGGCTAGCCTGAAATAACGCCGGTAATCGGCAGTGACTGTGCGGAAATCCATCCCTTTCTTAAGATATTTAGGGCTGATACGCCCGGTTAATGAATAGCGTACCCCGTTTTCCGGCCCGGTCATACCCCATTCAACCTTATCGGTCACCAGCGACAGCGAAGGTAAAATGGTATGCACCTCCTCCATCGGTACAGGCAATTGATAATATTCCCTGATTACATTAAACCAGGCCAGATCAAAATCGATGCGGGTAAATTTATTGAACGGCCGTGAGACCAGAAAATCAAAACCATAATTCCGGAAACGCATTAAACCATAATAATATGAACTGAACAGATTGGAGATATGAAAGATCCCGATGCCATAATCAATACGGTGCGGTAAATATAAATAGGTTAAACTCAGACTGGAATTACGCAGATCAAAAACCAGATTGGTTCCAATATATATTTTATGATTGCCCAGCATATCACTTAAAGCAATTTGAGTATAACCCTCGAATCCGAAAAAGGTGCTGTACCCCGCGGCTCCATAAATAATGTCCGGGGTAAATTTGATTTTATATTTGTTAACCTTGTATTCACCATCCTGCGATTTATATTCATCCTCCTGCAAAGTAACCCTGTTATGCTCAACCGGCGCCCTGCGGTCCATATCGGCAAAAACATACCTGCTGTAATCCAGCACCGCGGGCGCTTCATCCGCCTTGTTAATTACTTCGGAAGTATCCCTGCGGCTCTCGCTGACCAGCAAGGTGTCACTCCCGCCTGGCTGACTTTGCCGTTTAAAAAATATGGTCGGCGAGACATTAACTGATGTCAATTCCAGCGGATTTTTAATCAGGAAAATATCCCAGCCCCCTTTATAGAAAGAAGTGAAAACCAACTTTTGGGCCTGCCGGTCCCAGGACAATTGAAAAGCTCCGCTGATCAGATTGGTGACCGGATAACTTTCACCGGTTTCCAGATTATACAGATAAATATTGGAAATTCCATTCTGCTCGGATACGTAAGCTAAGCGCTTGCCATCTGGAGCAAAAATTGCCCCGCCATCCATCGTGACGGCACTGGTAATACGCTTCAAACCGGAGCCATCGCGATTCATGATGTATATATCATTATTTTCATAATCATGTCGATGAATGTCAAACGCTGCCGGTGAAAATTTTCCCAGTGGATACTCACCGCGATCCGAAGTAAAAACAATCTGCTGGCCATCAGGCGACCAGGAGGGATCCCCGTCAGAAAAAACATCATCGGTCACATTGGTTATTTTTTTGGTAACCAGGGAAAACAAATACACATCACTGGCCCCATCCTTAACCCCGATGAAGGCGATTTCGTCGCCGCGGGGAGACCAGGATGTCGAAAAAATCCCATCCAGGCCGAATTTATATTGTTCATATTTTTTACTGTCCAGATGATATATATACAGCGCATCGGCATCACCTGCTTTGGCTGCCAGGGTTATTTTGCGGCCATCCGGAGACCAGCTGAATCCCGGTTCTAAAAAATGCAATTCTTCAAAATCTACATCGGTTTCACCCTGGATTAATTTTCTGCTGACTTTTCCTTCCAGCACATCCATCAGGTAGATAGACATTTTACCATTGCGGTTGGAGAGAAAAACCATGCGATCACCCTGCGGCGAGATTGCCGGACTGTTATTCAGATAACTCTTTTCCTTGCGATGATCGGTCAAAGCCCGGGCTATTTCTCCCGGCTCTTTACGATCGGCAATATCCGGCCAGTATTCCCGTTTCATCTCCAATTGCCACTGCTCGGTCAGGTCTTTAAAATCAATGCCCAGGGCCGACTGAAAAGCATTTTGGAAACGGAAACTGCCCTTGACTTTATTGATAATTTCAGCGATTTTTTCATGACCATACTTCTGGGCGATGTACCTGAAAACACTGGCGCCGCCCTGATAAGGCATATAATCCAAAAAATCGATCGGTGGCAAGTAACCGGTCAATGTAGCATCCCGCACCACCATATCCAGGCGGGTGTCCCAATGCAGCGCAGCATATTCGGCTAAGCCCTCGGAGAACCATAACGGCACCTGCGTAACCTGGCCGGTTACCAGCGATTGTACCGATCCGCCGTAAAGCATATCGTTCATCACGGCATGAACCAGTTCATGATGGATCACATGACGGAACTGGCTATATGATCCTTCATAAGGAATTACAGCCCGGTTTTTATATAATTCGGTGACCCCGCCGATGCCCTCTTCCATGTACTCATAAACGACATTAGTCTGCTGAAAATGATTATGCGACTTGTAAACAACGAGGGCAATACGATCCATAATATCATATTTCAAATCATTCTTAATTTTGACATAGGCTGATTCAGCCTCCTCGGCGGTAAAGCGGGCCAGATCATAACCCCCTTCATAAAAATAGACATCAAAATGTTCTGACTGCAGATAGCGCCAATCAAATTCGGTGTATTGTACTTTGTTCTGGCCAAAATATTGAGCAGCGGCTATGGAAACCATCAACACGGTTGACAGCACAGCTGAACAAAATATATTTACTTTCATGTCATTCCTCGATAAAAATTTGATTTACCCGTTGTTCAATCCGGTAATGAATAATTTTATCTTTCTATTTTCCTGATCAATAATTAACTTACAGCAATTTTTAGTACCAAGTTACATATATAATAACGTTTTTTTCAGTAAATCTATTTAATATATTTTATGAAATTAAAAGCAAAATCGTTCCCCGTTTTATTACTGTTTTTATTTTTTTTCAGCTGGTCTGCCCAATCCTGCAAATCGGAGCACCCGCGGATAATCGGCCAAAAACAATTTATTGAAATATTCGCGCGATTGCTGATAATCGATGAAATGGAATTAACCCCTGAACACAAGGAAAAACTGCGCCAGGAATTACTGCAGCAATTTAAGGTGACCAAAACCGCTATCGATCAAACTATCGAGTATTATAACTCCCAACCGGAAAAGTGGATTGACCTGCTGGCTAAAACCCGGGATCGGATTGATAAATTAAGAACGACAAGAATGACTCAACCTGCCACTGAAGCCCAACAAAAACCGAAATAAAAATCAGGTTTTATTTTCCTGCTCTATATACTTGGAAGGACATTTGACCAGTAATTCTTTGGCCTGGAACCGGCCGTTGAGGTACTGACCGACACAAACCACATCTGTAGCCTGGTCAAAATTACCCGGTTTGGCACCGTTATAGACAACTTCAATTTTTTCTCCGGCATCATCAACCAGGTTGAAGATGAATTGATTCTGTTCGATATTAAACGTACCGCTGTCAAGACGTTTTCCTTTTACCTGGACCACGTTTTCCACTTTTTTGGCCTGGGCGATGGAAACATAGGGGGTCAAAGTTTTCTGAAAAGAGATACTGGTCCAGATAATAAAGACTACGATTACCAGTATTCCGATTATATATTTTGCTTTCATAAGTAAGTCCTGCAAATATTATCACCGGCAGGTAAAACAAGATTTATTTTAATTTTACTCCTGCCTGTGCTATTTTTTTTTGATTTTCGCGCAAACCACGGATCTGCTTATCCAGATGCAGCATATATCCGAATATGCCACTCCAGATAAATACAATAACGACTAAAACAATATAAAGCGGCGCCATCTATTTCTCCGTTTTCCTTAAATTCAGTTTCAATTCAATTAAATTTATATTTCTGACCAGGATCCAGAAATATAACGCAGTAAATCCTGCCAGCGAAGCTATAAAGGTAATCAGCATCCGGACTTCCAGATGAATCTTACCCTGCGGATTTATCAGCGGATCCGGATGCAACGATGAATAAATACGCGGAATGATAAACACAAAAAACGGAACGGTGACAAAAGCCAGTATGGAGTATACGGAAGAAAGCATGGCTTTTCGCTCAGGTTGATCGATAGCAGAACGCAAAGCAAAATAGGCAGCATAAATCAATAACAATATGAAGATCGAGGTTTCCCGCGGATCCCAGTTCCAGAAAGCTCCCCAGCTGACCTTGGCCCAGATTGAGCCGCTGACCGTAGCCAGAAAGGCAAAGATTAATCCCAGGCGGTTTGCCGCTTCGGCGACCAGATCCGCTTTAATCTGCCGTGAACGTATATAGCGTAAACTGTGTACTGCGCTGATCAGGAATGACAATACTGCCAGCCAGGCTACCGGCACGTGGAAATAAAAGATTCGGGTGTATTCACCTAAGCCGCTGGCTAATGGCGCCCATAAAAACGCCGCTATGATAACCAGGGTCATCCAGATATACAGTGTAATTTGAAAAAATAGTATCATTTCTTTAGCCGTTGAATTTTATAGTCATTAAATCAGGTTATTTGTCATTCATTCCAGATAAAATCAAACAGCAACAGTGCCGCGGTGATAATTACGACCGAAAAGGCAAACAGCATCTGTACTTCGCTGCCGGCCGCCTGGAATGTATCACTTGTAACGGCGATTTTGGTTCCGCTTATTCCGGAAATCAAGTACCGGCAGCAAAATCGGAAATGAGAGCACGGTGAATAAAGCCCCTTTGGCGCTGGCTTTGGCCACGATGGCCGCAATAATAGTGGCCCCGGCCGCTAAACCTGTACTGCCCAGCAACAGCACACTCAGAAAAATTCCGGTATGACTGACTTTAAAATCCATCCACATAAAAAAAAGCGGCACCACTATCAATTCCAGGAATAGAAGCAGAAAAAGGTTAAAGAAAAATTTCCCCAAAAATATACTGGTCGGATCGGTAACCAGCCTGAGGGTATCGGCTGTATGCTTCTCCTCCTCGCGCACAAAAACATGGGCCAGACCCGACATGGCCGAAAAAAACAGGATGATCCACAACAGAGCGGATTTTATTTCAGCGGAAGCGGAAAAAGTGCCGATTGAAAATGATACGGCCACCAGAGTCACGATGGAAAATAATAATATGGCATTAAGCGAATAGCGGGATTTGAACTCCTGCCGCAGATCTTTCTCGAAGACGTACCACGATCTAAGCATTAATCTCAATCAGAGAGTCCCCATATTTCAAATCCATCGGATCGTTGGTGGCGATGACCAGCAGCCCATCCCGTTTCTGCTGCAGCATGATTTCGTAAACTATGTCGACTCCCCTGCTGGTCCAGGTTGGAAGTGGGTTCGTCCAGGAACAATATTTTTGGTTTGCCCATCAGGGCAAATACATATTTGAGGCGTTGTAACATTCCCGAGGAATATTCCTTGACCAGATCGTCTTCCCTGCCCTGCAATAAGAAACGGGACATCAGTTCATCGATCCATTTGTCACATTTCTGCAGATTCCTGATTTTGGCAAAAAAGGTAAGATTTTCCCGGGCGGTCAACTCTTCGTACAACTCCAGATATGGTCCGACCAGCCCAATCTGGTGATACAGGTCCGGCCAGCCGATTTTTTTATCATTATTGCTGTAGTACAGTATCCCTTCGCTGGGCCGGATTAATCCGCACAGAATACGGATGAACGTGGTTTTACCGGAGCCATTCGGTCCAATGACCGCCAGTGATTCGCCGTCATTCAGTTCAAAACTGATATACTGAAAGATTCTTTTTTCACCGAAATATTTACCGATACTTTGGGCAAAAATCTGCAAGAGTACTTTAACCTTATAAGTCTGCGATGAATGTAAAATTATCGATATTCGGAAAGATTAACAAGATAAACTTATTGTTCTGATTAGTATCGGCCTGCCATTAGCAGAATTTTTAATGGTGCGCTTCTTTTTCCAGTAAATATTTGTTTAAACTTTCCAGGTTAAACAACCATTTACCCCCTAATTTCATGGCCGGGATATCGGTTTTACCGCTTTCTAAAAGACGGTACAGACTGCCCTTATGCATGCGCAGATACTCAGCAGCCTCCTTGAGGGTCATTAATTTGTATTTTTTCTCTTCCACTTCAGATTGTCCCAGTTAATCATAATATGGTTAAGTATTCTCTCATCCTGCAATTAAAATGCCATTATAAATTGGTTTTTTAATGTTTGATCACCATCTTTAACCTGTTAATATTACTTAACTTGCTCAAATGTGCGCCGGATACAACCTTCTTAGTTTTAAGAAAATTGTTTATTTTTTTTTAATAATTCGGAATTATAGGGAAATTAATTGAAATAGGTAGAGATAAAATACAATTGGATTAATTATGCTTGTTCATCTTCCGTGGAAGTCCTGAAATAAATCATTGTTTTTGCGAAGATGAGGGGCAACTCCTGCAATTTTCTGTACAATAACGGGGCAACAGCCAGAACCAGTCCCGTCAGTACAAATCCTGCCAGTACATCAACAACATAATGATAGCGCAGATATACCGTGGAAAAAACCAGACTGGTCCCGATAACCATCAAAATCCAAAAATATGTTTTAGAATATTTCCTGGCATACCACATGGTGAGTAAGGTAATCACCGTATGACCACTGGGAAAAGCATCACGCTGAATGGATTCGAGTTTATTCAGAGTATCCCGCAGAATTTCCGCCATCCATATGCCACTGAGAGGAACATTTTGTAAATGATCCAGGGTAAAACGCGGACCTAAGGCCGGTACCGTAAAATAACCCAGGTAGGAGGCGTAATATCCCAGAACGATAACATAGACAAAGTAGTTAAAATCAGACTGTCGGTTTTTCCTTAGTAAATATACCGCCAGCACAATCGGTAAAAAATAAAAACTGGCATAGACAATCTGTAAATATTCAGTTAACCAGGGATTGATCCATGACTCCATCCAGACTGTAGGATGCAAACCGAAAAACCGGTAGTCAATCTGCATCAGCAGGTTATCAAAATCCCTGGGATGAACATTATGCACCAGATAATGTAATTCGCTATAATTCATCGGAACGATCAGAATAATATTCCAGTTTTTAAGCCATTTAAAAAACGGGGAATCATCAGTGAAGGCTAACCAGTATAAAAAAATGACGACCATGATATGAAATAAAACAAAATAAAATACGTTATGAATCGCCCGGAAATTCAGCAAAATTATAAACAGCACGATCAACTGATAGCCGATAGTTATCAGATCCGTCGGTCGTGGAAATCGTCTTTCCTGTTCAGTATAAGTTAAATCCTGAGTCATATCCCGCATTTATTGATAAAAATAATCTGATAACTCAAACCGGTGTATCCTGATATGTGAACCTTAATATATGGCGTATTTATTCCTTACACCTGCTACGAACCGCAGCCGGTTTTGTTTCACCTTAACTGGTAGCTGTGTTCTGTTTGAATTGATTTTTAAATGGTTGTACCAAAATATTGGCAAAAGTAATGATTGTACCATTCTAATACAAATTTTATTTGTTTGACTACCATCCACCTCCGAGGTTCTCTAAACCTCGGAGGTGGGTCCGGTTACTCACCAAATACACCCCCCTCCTCTCTTAAACTGATATATTTATCATCGGCAATGATCAAATGATCCTGAACCGGAATTTCCAGTACCTTGCCGGTGGCGATCAACTGCCGGGTCACCCGCAGATCCTCCGGACTGGCCAGCAGTTGACCGGATGGATGATTATGAATCAAAATGATACTGGCTGCCGAAAAGCGTATTGCCGATTTAAAAACTTCACGGGGATGAACTAATGAGGCATTCAAAGTGCCCTTGAAGATGGTTTCACTGTGAAGGTATCTCCCGGCGCTGTCCAACAGGGCACTGATAAAAACTTCCTGCTTGAGATGGCCAATCTGCGGAATAAAGAACCGGGCCACATCTCCGGGCTGCTTAAAAAAATGAAACTTCTGCTGAGCCATATCCCGCTGCATATTTCGTGAAAGTTGAAAGGCCGCCTGCAAAATCAGGGCCTTGGCCTGGCCGATACCTTCCACCTTCATTAATTCAGACCGTGAGGCAACCGCCAGTTGCTGCAGTGTTTCAAAATGCCGGAGCAGTTCTTTACCGATATCCAGGGCATTTAAACGACCGGTACCGCTGGAGACCAGCACGGCCAGCAACTCGGCCGAGGTTAAATTTTCAATACCCAGAGTTATCATCTTTTCCCTGGGCCGTTCACCCGCTGGCCAGTTCTTGATTGATACCGATCGGGGCCGTGGTTCACATATTTTCCTGGTCATACTATCCCGCAAATTTAATTAAAATCCTGTGCGTTTTCGGATTGTTTGTGCGTTCATAACTGAGCTGTAGATGGTTATTATGTGCCTGAACATACCTCTGCTCAAAGAATCCTATTTGGACTATTTTTAGTATGCAATTCACATTCCACAAAACAGGAACGGGATCAAATATTTGCAGGAAAATATTTAAGGAGAAATGATTGTACGGTCCTGGCCTCCAGAACTTTATCGATCAGCAAAAAGTCTTCGCCCTGGTAGGCATACCAGGTACTATTTGAACCGGTAAACACCTGGATCAGCGGGATGTTCAGGGCGGCAGCCAGATGCAGTGGACCCGTATCGGGTATACAGATTACTTTATAATTTTTAAAAAAAGCGGCTGTCTCTCTCACTGATCCGGTCAGGATCAAGACCTGCTGCTGAAACTCCGACGACAGGATTTCAATGATTCCACGATCGGCTGGACCCGCCGCCAGATCAAAATTAATACCCGATCCGGAAAATAAATTTATCAATTTTATTATCAGCTCTGCCGGTAATTTTTTATTTCCGGTCGCTCCTAACCAGAATAATAATTTATTTGCCGGCGGTTTATCCTCCAGGCTGAGATAGAGACGGGGCCTTTCAGATTCAGCCTGCGGATCGAAATATCGCCACAGATCGACCTGAGCCGCCGCATAATGAATTTGAGTATTACCTTTGACCACATCGGTATAAATCCGGCTGCTCTGCTGCCAATCGAAACCGACCGCATGCTTTGCGGCCATTAAGCGGCTCAGCAGTGCCTGTGAAAGGGAAAAAGCATTAGGATTGCTGGATGAAAAAACAATGTCGTACTTCCGGCGCCGTAAATTTTTCAACAAGTACAAATAACGCCAGGGTCTGGAGAATAAATAGTTCTGATCATACGGAATTAATTCATGAATAGCGGGGTGCTGCTGATAAATTTCCATAAACCGGGATGTCATCATGACATCGATTTGAACTTGCGGCGCCCGGCGTTTGATGGCCTGCACCAGTGACAGGATCAGAATGGAATTGCCCAGCCGGTTATCCAGTCTGAAAATCAGAACGCGATTGAATGAAATATAGTCTGCGCGGAATCCGGGTTTGGGAATTTTGCGGGAAAAATAACCTTAAAAAAAAGATAATTGTTCTTTTTATGAATTTTTCAAATATTTTAGACATTGCTCCCGGCATTCGTTAAATATCCCGGCAGGATCAGGGTGTGCGGATAATGGCTACAATATTTTTGCCAGGTCACGGTGATATTTTTTGGTCTCTACATGCAGTACGCTCAGATATTTAGCATTCTCGGCAATGATAATCAGGAACTCTTTGCGTTCATGGATGCGCGTCATTATCACAATACCTTTGGCAAACTCCAGGGTGATATCTTTGGTTAGGTCCAGTTTTAAGTCTTCACCGACTGAATCCAGTTGTTTGACCAGATTGGACAGTATCGGCGTTATCTCATTCATGTTGTAACTGTTCCCTGCTTTTTCGCTGAACTTCGAAGCCAGGGGGAAACCTTCCGGATCAAAAACAGAAACCAGTATAACTCCGTTGATCGTTACCAAATGATCCAGGATGGTATAGATTTTACTCATGGTCAGATCGCGTTTCTGGGCCATCTCTGTTTTATGGGCAGGTTGCAGTTCATCGATCCTGCGCATGCCTTCCAGTAAGAGACTCTGCCAGCCTTTCACAATTGTCTCTTTCGGGGCCGCTTTACCCCGTTCACTGGAGAAACTGCCCCCTTCCCAGGCTAACATCTCGTACAGTGCATTCTCCCCGTCCAGATCCTCACATTCGGCATGCACCACATTCCCCTCATGGAAATAAATACACCCTTTATTATCGTCACGGGTTACATACAGGGCAGCGGTTATCCTGCCCAGGCAATTCATTTGAATCAGATCACTGAGATGAAAATCGGTAACGGTACCGCGGAATCCTTTCTTTTCCTCAATACCTTCCAGAATAAGTTTGCGCAATTCATTTATTTCGAAGGGTTTTTCAATATACTTAAAGCAACCGCGGGCATTTGCTTCATCATGAACTTCCGAAGAACCGTAGGCCGTCATGATAATCACTTTGGTCGTCGGGTAAAAGTCTTTGATCTTGACCAGCAGATCCAGACCGGAGATCTCGGGCATGCGGATATCGCTGATCACCAGTTGTACCGGCAACTGGGAAAGCACTTCCAATGCTTTCTTCCCGCTATGTACACAGATTAATTCATATCTGTCTTTATCTTTAGCCAGATGTTTGGAAATGGACCAGGTCAGATCATCTTCATCATCCACTACCAGAACACGTTTTCTCTCATCGGTCATTTATTAACTCCTGTTACATCTATATTCAATTATCGAGTAAGATAAGAATACTCTTTAGATTCAGTCTCTTGTGAAATACAAAGTACCATGTAAGTCCCCTGAGTCCCCTAGTTCACTCTGAGGATGACCCACCCCTGAATCCCCTCCCTTATATATAAGGGAGGGGACATAGGGGTAGGTTAGCCTGGTTTTCTACAAACATTTGATGCCTCCGGCATCAGTACTCCGTAACTTCTTGATTCTTAAATCTTTCCACTATTAATCTTTGTATTCTCAGGTACTCAGGTACTCAGGACTGGGACTCAGGGACTAAGGTCCTAATTAACCTAGTAATAAATAGGTTAATATCAGTATCAACGGCGACGAATAGATTAATCCATCAAAAATATCCAGCATCCCGCCCTGGCCCGGGAAAATTCCTGACGAGTCCTTCACAGCGCCATCCCTTTTGAACCATGATTCCACCAGATCCCCCAGCTGGGCAATGATTCCCAGACTCACTCCAAAAACCAGGCTATTGGTCAAACCTATCGGCAGAATGCCAGTACGATAGGCCAGCACAAAAATCAGTACGCTGCCGATAAATCCGAATACGGCGCCTTCTATACTTTTATTGGGGGAAACCTTGACAAATAGTTTATGCCGCCCTAACCATGTCCCAAAGATATACGCGAACGTATCGGCCATCCAGATCGATACCAGCACCACCATAGTAAATTTAAAACCTGCCGCCGGCAATGAGCGCCCGATGATATCGGCATAGGTTCTCAGATACAATAAACAACCTAAAAAGACAGGTATATATATAATACCCAGTATGGTGACCCCGCTGTTAGTGCTGGCCTTGGGATCTTTCCGCCACATCTCCGCCGCCAGGATCAGCATCAAGCCAAAGGCCAGGACCAGACCGGCAAACAGCCATCTGCCGGTTTGTATGCCGACCAGCAGCAGAATTCCGGTCAGTATGCCGCTGAAAGTTTGCGGATGAATATTTTTATTCTGCTGGAACCGGTAAAATTCCCAGTGACCGACTGTCGATACGATCAGGATAAATGCGAACCAGAACCAGCCTCCCCGGTAAGTGAGATATACAATCAATGGAATGCCCAATACTGCCACAGTTGCCCGTTTCAAGAATTCTTTCATAAGAAACTGCCTTCATTAAAGTTGATAAGTATCCGTTGTCGAGTTCATTCCTGTGCCAAATACTTGATCGCCCGGTAACCAATATCTCTGCGATAATGCATATTTTCAAACCAGATACGCTGAACATTATCATAAACGCGATCCCGCGTGATCATAAAATCGACTCCGCTGGCTACTACATTCAAAACCCGTCCGCCGCTGGTGAAAAAATGATTATCCCGGAAGGTTGTTCCGGCATGAAAGACAAATATATCAGGATCTACAGCTTCTAATCCTTTGATCAGCTTCCCCTTTTCATAAATATCCGGATATCCCCCTGAGGCCAGCACAACATCCAGGGCATAACCGGAATGCAGTTCAACTTTTTGCTGGTTCATGGTATTATTCGTTGTCGCCAGCAATAACGGAACGAGATCCGATTTAAGCAAAGGCAAAACTACTTCCGTTTCCGGATCACCAAAGCGGCAGTTGTATTCCAATACCTGCGGTCCGTCCGCCGTGATGATCAATCCGACATAAAGCATACCTGTATAGGTGCACCCTTCTTTTTGCATGGCCTGCAGGGTTGGTTGGATGATGGTTTTTTCCACCTGCTGCAGCAAACCTGCATCAGCCAAAGGTGCAGGAGCATAGGCACCCATACCGCCGGTATTTTTACCCTGATCCTCGTCATAAACTTTTTTATGATCCTGGGCCGATGATAATAACTGGTAGGACACACCGTCGGTCAGGACAAAAATCGATACTTCCTCACCGCTTAAGAAATCTTCGATCACTACCTGGTCGCCGGCATTACCAAAGATCCTGCCTGAGATTATTTCGGTAATGGTCCGGATTGCCTCAGTCTGATCCTGACAGATGATTACTCCTTTGCCGGCAGCAAGCCCGCTGGCTTTTATGACCAGCGGATAATGTTGCTGCCCGGCCAGATACTCTCCGGCTGTTTCCGGATCGGTGAACACGGCATAACCGGCTGTTGGAATATTGTATCTTTGCATTAAATTTTTGGCAAAAACTTTACTGCCCTCAATCCGGGCAGCGGCTCTGGTCGGCCCAAATATCCTGAGGCCCTTTTCCCTGAACCGATCTACTATACCTCCGACCAGCGGATCTTCCGGTCCGACTACCGTAAGATCAATTCCATTATCCAGGGCAAATTTCAGCAGGGCGTCAATATGGTTGGCAGCAATCGGTACATTTTCTGCCAGCCGGGCAATTCCAGGATTACCCGGGGCACAATATATTTTTTTTACCAGAGGGCTCTGGGCAATTTTCCAGACCAGGGTATGTTCCCGTCCGCCGCCGCCGATGACTAATACTTTCATGCCAACCTCAATATTTCTATTAAATTGTAGTCATCAGAAATTAGGCATTTTAGGTATAAATTTCAATCATGCTCTTTCTTTTGCCCGACATTATTTCCCGGTCTCAATTTTTGCAGTCTGATAATTCAATTCAGAACCCATCATGCTGTGCGGAATCGAAAAGACCAGCAACAGGATTACAGCGGCAACAATTATCCAGGTGCGGCGGGCCCGGTTGCTCCATCCTTTCCACAAGGCAATCAACCAAACCAGCATGGTCAATAATGTTTTGTTATCGGTCAAATCATAGCCAAAGGGTATACCGCTCCAGAATGTACCAAAAGCATATTTCTGCACGACCGGGCCCAGTATCATACCGCCTAAAAACAGACAGATTGTGGTCCATAAGGCATATTTATTCAGCAGCTGGCCGTTGACCAAAGCTTCCAGTCCGGCCGCGTTGCTTAATAACATGGCCAAAAACATCAACAAAATATGCGGAAGCAATACCGAGACAGGTACTGCTCCTTTAAAACGGGTCACCACACTATTGTTTTCAGGAAGAACCGTAGACTGATCCGCTTTATGCAGCAGAATAAAATACTCAATTTTCCCGGCAGGCGGTTGATGGGGTAAACTCGCCGAATATTGTCCCTGCTCTCCCTTTTTCATCACCATACCGGTCCAGGCATCTTCACTTCTAAGCCTGCGGTAAATCAACATGGCCTTGACCGTTGTATCCGATACTGTTATTTCAACAGGTTGATCTCCTGCTCCACCATGACTCCGGTCGAAACTGTACCTGATCTGAACCTCCTGCCAGGACCGCAGGCCTTTGAGCGGATAAGTGGGACCGGTTTTTCGTTGATAATAAGCCGCCGCCAGCGTCAGTAAGAGAGCCAGAAATAAGCGTAAAACCACTTTGCCAGACATCATCTATCTCCTCTATATTTACAAATATAAAATGTAAAATAACCTGAGATAATTCCTCTGCTCACCACTGCACGAGAATATCTGCGGGTTCACCACATTTTATTCTTCACTAATTGTTTTCTGATTTCTTTCCATAAAATTAAATAGGCCCGTCCGGCCCCTGATCCCGGGAAACGCGCCGGCACCGGTTCGCGGTAATTTCCCATTTTTTCAATCAGCGATAAAAAGGGGATTTGATTTTTTAACAGGCAATTATATCTTTCGCTCATCGTTTCCAGTAAATTCTGATGCATCTTTTTTCTATATTCCACCATTGAAAAAAACGCGAGTACCCTGCCGGCCGGAAAATCTTTTTTATCCAGGAAAACCAGAAGTTTATCAAACGTCCGCTGGGCCAGGATGGTCGGTATTACCGGTACGATCAAAAAATCTGCAGCATTAAAAATATTCTCTGAAACCAGTGTGATATTGGGCGGACAATCCAGAAAAATTAAATCATAATTATCGGCCAGGCTGTCCAGACTCTCCCGCAATCGTTTTTTTGAGCGTTTGACCTGTTCCAGTACCAGATCCAGATTGCGGAATGAAAAATCTGCCGGCAGCAAATCCAGATTCGGATAGTCCGTGGCCTTGATACCGGCCAGCAGTTTTTTACCCCCCTTGACCAGAACCTTGAAACCCGATTTGACTTTAGGTTTGATGCGAAAATAAAATGAAGCCGAGCCCTGGGGATCCAGATCACACAGCAGGACTCGTTTTTCTTCACGCGCGGCCAGATAAGACAAATTAACGGCCGTGGCGGTCTTACCCACTCCGCCTTTAACATTGTAAACGGCAATAACGGTCATGACTTTTTTGTTCCGTGAAAGATCTCTCCCAGTTGCTGTTGCCGCAGCGGTTTACAGAAATCAGCAAACTGTTCTCTGAAAATCAGTTGTAATTCATTTTTCCGCAGTTGAATCCTGGTAACCAGGAAATTTATCGCTTTGTTCAAATTGGACGCGGTCTTTCCCCGCCGGGTTTGAATGTTTAAATAGGTTTTCAGGCGGCTTTGCTGGAGACGCAGGTCATTATATTCACCCAGAGTATCCTGCAACTCCCGCAGTTTTCTGACCAGACTCTTTACCGGTTTTATATCGAATAGCGACTGAAAAAATTCGAGAACATAGCGTAATTTTTTACATTCGATTCTCACCCGGTGTAAATATTCATCGGCCAGCACAGCCGGCAGGTTACGGTTGAAGCGCACTACTTTTTTATATCGATTGAATATTATCTGCTCCGCTACTTCCTGAATTTTTAGGGATTTATAACCTGTTCTGCGTAGTAGAACGGAGGTTTTTTGCACTGAATCATTCCAGTATTTTTTATTTTTTTGATATGCCGGGGAAGTTAAATACTGTAGTATTTTTTTCTGTTCCTTTTCCCGCCGGGTTTTAAGATCATCAAAAAATGGTATGATGACGCAGCTGTAGCGGGGTGGAAGTGTTTGCAGATAGACCGGTTGCTTATGCAAAAAAATATCCAGATCACGGCGGGAATTAGTCAGTTTTATCAATAATGTGAAATCTTTCCTGGCGCGACGGTAAACCCCTTCGGTCATAAATTCCTGTAAATTCCCCAGTAAACTGCGGATCCGTCGTATCGCCACCCTGAAATCATGCAAAAATTCAGTATCGATATCTTTTTGTATTCCCGTTTCATTAATTCCCGAAATAGTCAGCAGCTCGTTGCAGTAGCAGCTGGACTGCCCGCGGCATACTAATTTCACCGGATAACGGACCTGTCACTTTTGCCGTGTAACTGCCCGGGCTGATTCGTACCTTCTGCAAGGCTTGATAATAAATATCCTGTTTAATCTGCTGACAGCCGCTGTTCTGTAACCATTCAACTAAATAATCAATCCATTTGCTATACCCTTTTAAAGGAACCAGACAGAATACCGGTTTAAGCCGTTTCCCGGCTCCGGCAGCGCTGACACTATTTCTTTCATAAAATCCATAACATACTGTCTTGTCTTCCTGATTCAAAAATTTCAAGGTCCGGGCATCCTGCTTAATGGCGATCACCGGGAGTAGGGCACGAAACTCGATGATGGAAATTATTTTGTGGCGAAGCGGACCTGCCGGCAAATCCTGCACAAGTTTGGGTTCCTGTTCATAGCGGCAACTGATTTCAGTATAGCCGGGATCAACCGGCATTAAAAACAAATACTTCCCGTCCCAGGCCAATATCAACCGGTTTAAATGCAACCGCCAGTCAAAACTGTCATAATACCTGATCATTCCGCGCTGGCTGGCCAGTGACTGTAACGAAAATTTCTGCTGCAGACTATGATATAGATCGTTATACTTCCAGTCAGCCGGCAGTTCAAAATAGAATCGCGGACCCATCCCTGATAATTTCCCTTTGCAGTTGATATTGGATTAAGTTACTTTTTTTACCTGGTTTTGATAAACCCAGACTAAAAGATTACACTTTTCACGGAAATTTGCAAGTTGATTCTTAAACAAAGTCAGGCAGTAAGATAAAATATACTTGATATTTCTTTTGTTCAAACGTTTATATAAGAAAACAGGTCCTGCTATATGAATGAGACTGAATTCCAGACCCTGGTGGCCAAGTACCGTGATTCTATGGCCAGAATTATCTACCGCCTGGTTCATTCTCAGGAGGACACCCGGGATTTAATGCAGGACGCCTTCGTGCAACTGTGGAAACATCATCAGCAAATGGAAAACCAGCGGGCTGCCTGTACCTATTTATATCGCATCTCCATAAATCTGGCCATTGACTGGCTACGGCACAAAAAATATCAGCTGTTGGAATCGGCAACTGAGCTGGCCCAACTCAGCAGCGGAACACCCAAAGATTCGCGTGAATTATTCGAGGCTATCCTGGTCTGCTCACGGCACTTGAAACCCAAACAGCAGGCGGTATTTATCCTGAAAGATCTGGAAGGTTTTGAATTCGATGAAATTGCCGTGCTGATGAATACACGTCCGGCCAATCTGCGCAGTAATCTGCATCTGGCCAGAAAGAAAATTAAAGCAACACTGGAAAAACAATATAATATCACCATGGAGTATTGGTATGAGCTGTGATCAAATCAGAGAAAACATTCCCGGCCTGGTCCGGCGGGAACTGAGCGGCTTCGAGCGTATACCTGTGCTCGATCATTTGCAGCATTGTCAGGATTGCCGGGCGGAATATAAACAGTATCTGCAGGTTTTTTACAGTATCGATCTTGAAATAGCATCAGCGCCCCCCTTAATCCTGCCGGTCAATGTCTTGACCCCGGTGAATCAGCAGATGATCAAGGGTGGAATTCCTGGTATATTCAGAAGCAGGATTTTCTATGTCGCCGCAGCAATTCTGATCCTGGGCATCGCGCTGATCAGTTATTTTAGCAAAGTTCCCATACTGAACCGGCAGTTCAGGCCGGACTCCATTGAATCCGTCCGGGTCGATGCTTTCCCGTAGCGGTTCCCGGATCGAGGCCATGTTAGCCGACAATAAAATACCACTGGCCTTCATTGAAAAGCAGTTACTGTTCCTGCAAAAAAAAGGGATCGGGAATTTCAAACTGGAACAGTCCGGATTACCCACTGACCTGTCTGCCAGCGGACTGATCAGCCCAATTTATGATACATCCGTACCTGTCGACAATTGTCTGGAAAAAATTCAATCCATAAAAAAATATAAAACATATCTTACAATATCAGAATTAATTTCTTTCCTTAATAATTTGGAAAAACAAGGAGCTTAATATGAAAAAAATCACATCGCTGAGTCTCATTCTTTTATTTACCCTGCTTTCCGGTTGTTTGTGGTATGAAGTGGTTGAATATACTATTCACTTCAACGAAAACCTTAACTCCGGGAGCATCACTGTCCGCTACAGTAATATTCAAAGCAGCGAACAGGATACCGCCAAAATTCGCGCTGATTTCGAAGATTTGTTGAACATGGTAACCGGTGATGAATTTCTGCTGGATGGTCTGGAGTCAGGAATTTATATCCAGAATCGCAAAATTGCGGAAGAAAATGGACAATTAGTCGCTTATGAGCAAGGAATATTTCGCAAGCTTGCACTGGATGATGAACAATCGACCATTCAAAACGATGAACGGATCATGACTATGAGCAACGATGATAAAGAAAAAATTGAATGCAACGGAAAGGTAATAAAACTGGAAAAAAATACAATCCTGACCTGGCCCAAAGAACAACGGGATTTATATATAAAAGTTACTTCGGCTCCCCAGGATTCACTTTCATCCTTGCTAGCATATTATCGGGAGTGGAAGAGGTCGGGGGAAAATAATGAAGTGACAAAGAGACAGAGAGACGAATAAGGCACTTAGGCACTTGGCACTTAGGAAGAAAAACATCCAGATACTAAATTAAGTAATTAAGTTTGATTGGTGAATTTTGGTTATTAATGATCTTAATATAATTTCAATTTCCCGGATTTTTTTATAATTAGACTCATAGTTCGATTTAGAAATAAAATTTAAATTCAAGCCTATTTCAAGTTGAGTTTGTAATTCATATATCGATCCCATGGCAATATTGAGAAATCGAATATAATCCTTTGTCGATCTTCGTCCATACCCTTCAGCGATATTACTCGGTATTGAAACCGCACATCTGCGTATTTGTAATGACAATCCATATAACTCATTTGCGGGAAAAGAAGTGGTCAATTTATAAATAGAAGTGACAAAATCGATGGCCTTACGCCATACAATTAAATCTCTAAACGTATTTATCCTGGTTGACTTTCCATTTTCAATCTTATCCATGGAACTGATAATACAACAATCGTACCAATATTTTTATAAACCTAAAATTTATATAAATTATATGTTTTAATTATTATAGTGCCTAAGTGCCTAAGTGCCTAAGTGCCTAAGTGCCTAAGTGCCTAAGTGCCTAAGTGCCTAAGTGCTTAGCTTACGGAGGTGTTAATCCCACCACCCTGTAATTGAATTCATAGCTCAGACTCTTACCCCAGCCGGTTTCCATAGGTTCTTTGTAACGGGTACCATCAATAGGCCCGACCGGTTTACCATAACTGTAAAACCAATTCACAATCGGAGTACCGGAATAGGAGAGGGAGATCCAATAGCGGTCCGGTGTCAATAACAGTTGCTGGCCGGAGAAATCAAAATCCGCCCAGAAATACCCGGGTTTCGAGGAAAGTTTATTCAGATCGATACTGGCGGAACGGGCCGCTACCGGACCCGGCTGTCCCTGCTGATCCTCGCGCAGTTCCAGCCACAACTGGCCCTGCCCGCCAAACTTCTGTAAGGCCAATCCGATTTTCTCCAGCCGCAGGGGTTTATCCAGCACAAAAATCTGGCAATACTGCAATTTACTGGTCACATATTCAGCCGTTTCGACCAGAAAATTTTTCTGTAACTCCTGGGTATCCTCTTCGCCACTTTCTTTTTCCACGCGGTTAAAAGCAAAATTTACCCCTTCGGGAAATTCGATATTACCATATATGAACGCTTTGGAATAGGTCAATTGCGGCAGTTGGGTCTGATCCATTTGTGCAGGTCTCTCGACCTTAGGCGTTGCCGGCTGCTCTACAGGAACAAAATTGGCTGTTACCGCCGGACCCAGCAATAATTTTCGCGGACCGAATTCTTCGCGGCGGCCATCAATGGTAATCTGATCGGCTAAAAAGTCCGCTTCGATATTTTCTGCAAAAGCCAGGGAGGCCTGGGAGCCTTTTTCCCTGGTCCAGCGCACCAGTCCGTCATTGACGGTTGTCTGATTATCCAGACCGATTTCCACGCGTATGAAACGGTTGCTGACGAACAATTCGCTCTGCTGCGGATCAAATGGCATCCAACCCAGGTCGGGAAAATATACTTCAATCCAGGAATGCCTGCCCTGGGCCATGTTCAGGGTCAGGATCTGAGTGCCTACTTTTATATCGTAAGGTTCTTTAAGTGTAATACCGTTCACGATCCGCACCGGGATACCGCTGCAGCGCAATAAGGCGGCGGCCAAGTGTGAATAATTCTGACAATTACCTCTACCGCTTTGCAGCGAATACAGGGCACCATATTCGGGGGGTGTTAATACATACTGCATGTGATCGATAACCCAGTCAGTATATTCTGGACCGCCATAAATTCGGTTTTACAATTTTTTACCAGTTCAGCTGCCCTGGCTTTTATCTCGGTATTATCCAGCGGCACCTGTTCACTGCTGGTTAAATATCTTTTTAAATCGGCATTAAGATTTCCCAGGGGGAAAGGAGTTGTAGTTTCAAGTTGTTTTAAACTTACCGAATTGTCAGCCATGAATTCCACACCGGCCTGAAACGATGTCCTGGGGTTCAACCAGGAATATTTGATGATTTTATTACCGTACTGATCTTCACTCTCGCTCTTTTTAGCCGGTTCTGTACTGAAATTGAATTTCAACCCGGAAATTTCCTGATCTGAAAGTGGCTGATTTAAAAGTCTGTGGTATGACAAAGGTCAGGTCAACTGTAACAGTCTGGGGAGTGGGATCAATTTTTTGTATCAGGGAATATTTGATCGTGGATTTTTGTCCGCCGTTCAGCAGATAATTCTCTGCCTGTAAATTGGCCGATAAAATAAATATGCTGAGCAGACTTATCAGGATATTTTTGAGCATCTTGACCTCCCATTGCTAAACAAGAATGGATAAATATTCGCTAAAAAGATAAAAGAAAAAAGCCAAAATAAAAATGATAAAAGAAAAAGAACAAAGATTTATTATTTCAAAATTTTTATTGCTTTAATAATTAATTGAATTATACTATAAATATTAAGCTGTTATTTCAAATATTGCCAGGTGAATCATACTGCTACTTTTAATCATAGTTTTGTCTTTTAGTCGGTTAGTATAAGATAATTAAAGTGTTTTAGTTTTAGGTGCATGTTTACTTTTATATCTAGTTAAAAGAAAATCCAGTAATAAGAAAGTTTTGATTAAGAATAAAGTGATTATTAAAGTTAGACACCAAAATTATTATAAATAAACATAATGAAAAATTTAGTAATTCTCATACTTACTTTCCTATTTGTTTTGTCGTCAGTTAATCGTGTTTGCTCACAGGATAGTGTTTATGTTCTGGCGACACTCTTAGGTGAAAAAACCGGTGATCAGTTAGAATTAGTATCAAAAGCAGGTGATGTCAATGGTGATGGATTTGACGATGTTTTTGTATGCTCAATTTATGGACATTATGCAAAATTATATTTGGGTGGTTCTCCTTTTGATACTACTGCCGATTTAAGGTTCAGCGCCAGCAATATTGCCGGCGCCGGCGATGTTAATAATGACGGTTTTGATGATATTCTGGTTAAAACATATGTCGAGGGTACAATTTTCCCAAAAGGAAGGATCTTGCTTTATTTAGGGGAATCACCTATGGATACGATTCCGGATTTCGAATTTACTGAACCATGGATACAGGACGAGCTGGGCTCATCTATGGCCGGAGTCGGCGATGTCAATGGTGATAATTATAATGATTTTTTAATTGGATCTGCATACAATTGGTCTGATGGGATGGGCAGGGCATATCTTTTTCTGGGGAGTGAGAATATTAACAATATCCCTTTTGTAAGATTCCTAGGTGATACAGTCGGAAATTTTTTTGGTGGGGCAGTATGTGGTATCGGGGATATTAATAATGACCAATTTAGTGATATAATTATTGGCGCACCTTCTTATGATTTCCCTTCTGACGATTCTGGAAGGGTGATGCTTAATTTTGGAAGTAATCAGATGGATAGTATCCCGGACAGGATATTTCGAGAAAATGATTTTTGTTTTGGGAGTGAACTTCATAATGCAGGAGATATAAATCAAGATGACATGAGTGAGTTTATTATTACTTCTGACGGATATGCATATATATATTCTGGGCTTGATACTTGTATTGCTATAAATATAAGAAAATGGGGTTATAAAGAAAATTCAGGTAATCCACGGGTAGGGACGGGAGGCGATATAAATAATGACGGTCATAACGATTTGATTTTAGGAAATCCAAATTATACAAATGAATTAAATGAAATGGTCGGCATTGCCCATGTGTTCCTTGGGGGGAAAATTCTAGACACATTCCCTGACTTAACTTTAACCGGAGGTACACACTGGGGTGAATTCTCAAAAAATATGTCAATAATCGGTGATATAAACAATGATGGCTATGAGGAATTCGCTATTGCAGAACGCGGATTTCCGAACTACGAAAATCCATTAGGCAAAATTACTATCTATTCCTTAAATAAACTTAATGAAATAGATAAATATAAAGATTTATATCCGCAGAATGGATTCCGGCTTTATCAAAATTATCCCAATCCATTTAATTTGGAAACAAAGATTAGGTATTCCGTGCCTTCAAAATGCCTGGTATTCATTGAAATATACAATTCAAATGGCCAAAAAATAAGAACACTGATCAATGCCGAGCAATCACAAGGTGAACATGAATTAATTTGGAATGGCAGTAATGATGAAGCGCAATTAGTTTCGAGCGGTATTTATTTTGTAAAAATGACAACATCAATACCAAGATTTAAAACACAAAATAATTATGAAATTAAAAAAATAATTATGTTGAAATAGTATCATTCATTTAACTATAGACTATTAAAATCTATCAAAAAGATTTTATTTACAATAATTTATCTGATTTTAGATTTATAATAGACTTAGTGTAATTCACAAAAAATAAAAATGGCTTGATGACAGGTAAAATGTTATAAAGCGGAAGCCAAAAATAGGAACACAATGTGAAATATTTATACATCGTCAGGCATGCCAAATCGAGTTGGGATCAGGTGGCCCTGGATGATTTCGAAAGGCCGCTCACTGATCGCGGTCACCGCAATGCGATCATGCTGGGTAAATTATTAAAGGAGCAGAAAATAATTCCTGATCTGCTGTTATCGAGTCCGGCCACCCGCGCTGCGATGACCGCCCGCTTAATCAGCGAGCAAATAAAATATTCAGCGTCAAATATTCTATTTGATCCAAAAATATATCTGGCTTCCATTGCTATGCTCTATGATATACTAAGTGCACTGAAAAATGAACATGACCAGGTCATGATCGTCGGCCACAATCCCGGTATGACCGCCCTGGTAAATGAGCTGGCCGATGAGCAGGTCTCCAATCTTCCCACCTGCAGTATTTATGGGCTGAGATTAAAAATCAAAGCATGGTCCGAATTGGGCAAGAAATGCGGGCAGAAAATCCTGTATGAGTATCCGAAGAAAGTTGGGGGGATAATTAACGAAGGGACAGATCGACATAGAGACAAAGGGACAAAGAAAAAACAGTCAGACTCTTAATAAAAATAATATTTTATTCCTCTCATTCGTAATATTATTAATTATTTATTTTACTATGTGCCTATGTACCTATGTATCCCTCTTTTATCAAAATCCCCTTCACTGACTCCAACACCTGCAATCAAATCATCCACAATATAATCCGCCTGCCGCAGGTATTTATCCGGCAGGGTGGTGCGTACCGCGATTACGGTCATGCCGGCTTCTTTTGCCGAACGAATGCCCAGCGGTGCATTTTCGATTACCAGGCATTCGACCGGATTTAATTGCAGTAAGTTTGCACCTTTCAGATAAGGCTCGGGAAACGGTTTGGTATTGGTGACATCATCGCAGGTCACCGCGGTCTCAAAAAATCCTTTTAAATGACCGGCCAGCAGTTCATCCAGGCGCGCCCGGTTTGCCCCGGTAATAATAGCGGTTTTGATCAGCTTCTTTTTCAGCAATTCCAGAAGTTCGAAGAGTCCGCTGTAGAATTCGGGTTTATAGATCCGGTTATAATAAGCCATTTTTGTTTCAATGATCCCGGGTTTTATATCAGCACTCAACCCGTGTTTTTTGGCCAATTCATCAACTACCGAACGAACACCGCGACCTTCCAGTTTATAGAATTCTTCCCTGGCCAGGTGCAGTCCGATCTGATCAAAAGCAAATTGCCAGGCCTGCAGATGTTGTTCCATACTTTTCAGAACCACACCATCCAGATCAAACAGAACGCCTTTTACTGCAAGTTTCATTTTATCAAAACCGGAATATTCGTTACAAAGAGGTATTATCAGGCCAGTGGTTTTCTTTTCTTGCGATATCTCTGGAACAGGCCGGTATCCAGTTTCTCCATATAGGCTTCCTGTTCCCAGATGATACCTTTTTCTTTGGCAATGAATTGCCGCACATATTCGGCAATATACAGGCAGCGTACAAAATGCCGGTATTTTTCCGAGGCATAATATTTGACCTGCAGGATTCGTTCATTACGTTCCTTCTGCTGCATGACCTGGAAGAACGATATATCTTCCTTCCAGGCCAGCCAGTTTCTGAACCACGCCTCAAAAGGCACCAGCCACAAACCCGCTTCGCCCTTACCATGTAATGATTTCAACCGTCCATGCAGATTTTTTATCTCGTCAGAACCGATGTCGTCGGCTACGATTTCATCGCCGCCCAGGAATAAGGCCTGGGTTAAATAGGCATTACCATTCTCAGCATCATTCATTTTATAATAACATTTATTAAGAAAAATGCGGGCCAGTAAATTATCGGGCTGCTGGTTGATCACCACGTTCAGATTTTCGATGGCTTTGTCTGTTCTGTCCTCGATATAACAGAATATGCCTGTGGCCAGGTCAAATGAAACGGTCGTCTTGGTCGACAGAAATACTTTGGCATACAAACGTTGCATGCGTTCAAAAGCATAGAGACTGATCTGGTTATCATGCAGACGCCGCCGGATTCGCAGCCATTGTTCAAAATACTGCTGGGGATCGGTTAATTTTGCCGAACTGTATTCGACCAGCAATTGTTTCAGATCACTAAAGGCGTGCCGCCATCTGTTCTCGCCCGTAATTTCCGCATATTCCTGCCAGTGTTTAAGCGCCTGGTCAAAATTATACTCATAAAATTGGCGCTCGGCTTCCTTTAAAATATTGTCGAAAGTCGACCAGATCGAAAATTGCTGCTGGGTATTGCCATTCATACGGTTAAATTATTGTAATATATATAATTTAACAAGATTTTTTTTCTTTCACCGGCTTATTACTATTATCGAATGATTTTAATAATATTTTAATATTTTACACGGCAGATTGGATTAAAGTGTATAAGACAAATAAAAACAATAGGTAATGGCGGGAAACTTCTGTAAAGGAAAATATATTTATTTAATAGAGAAATTAGTATTAGTTAAAGTTGATTTATTTCGCTTGATGTTTAAACTCATCCGGCATTGCCTGGTCAAAAATCAGGATCCGGTTGCGGCCCTGTCGCTTGGCGGCATAAAGTGCCGCATCGGCCCTCTGAATTAGTTCCCGGCGGGTTACGTACTTTTCCATACCGGCTATCCCGGCGCTGAAGGTGAAGCGGATTTGCTGCTTTTCGTAATGAATTATTGTTTCTCTGGTTTCATTTAATATTCTTTCCACAAAACTTTTTACATTTTCCACCGAGGCCATCTGGGTGATTATCGCAAATTCTTCCCCGCCATATCTGAAAGCTGAGTCTTCGGACCGGGTATTGCGGTGAATCAGTTCACCGAAGATACTCAATACCTTGTCCCCGGCCTGGTGCCCGTACTGATCGTTCAATTGTTTGAAATGATCCAGGTCCAGCATAACCAGTGAAAAGGGATCGCGATTACTCTGGAATAATTTCAAGGCCTGATTGATAATACTCATGAAAGCGCGGCGGTTGAGCAAGTGAGTCAATGTATCAGTTTGCGCCTCGTGCCTGAATTTTAGGACATATTCCTTAAGTTCATTAATTTTCTTGTAAGGAGAAGCAAGAGTATCGTAACGCTTGAATGATTTTTTTATGATCGTGCCTAAATCCTCAAACGGTACCGGCAGGTGTAGAAAATAGTTGATATGCGTTTTATTGATTGCCTTCTCCATCAACTCTTTGTCTACAACAGGTGATAACAGGATCCGCTGAGTACTCGGGTATTGTCCCATTATATAACGGAAAAAGGAACCGTCATATTCGTGTGCCTGTTGATGTACAGTCAATACTGTAGACACTACATTTTTTTTCATGATAGCCAGGGCGGTTTTCATATCCTCGGCAAACAGCAGCCGAATACCCTGGGCCGTCAGATATTCAATATTCAGATCAGCTGTTGCAGACTTAGGGCCATAAAACAATAAAAAGAATTTCCTGCGCTCGTTCAGGCCAAACCTCTTCTTTATTTATATTTATATTCCATCGCCGCGCGTACAAATTCACGGAACAGCGGATGAGCTTTCATGGCCCTGGATTTTAGTTCGGGATGAAACTGGCAGGTGACAAACCAGGGGTGATCAGGAAGCTCGATCATCTCCACCAGGGAATTATCCGGAGCTGTACCGCAGATGACCAGGCCATGTTTCTCCAGTGTATCGCGATATTGATTATTTACTTCAAAACGATGACGATGCCGTTCACTGATCTGCGCGCATTTATAAGCTGCATAAGCCCTGGTATCCGGTTTAATCTTGCAGTCATAGGCACCCAGCCGCATCGTTCCGCCTTTGCGACTCAGCGATTTTTGATTTTCCATGATATCGATGACGGGATGGTGACTGTCAGGATTAAATTCGGTACTGTTAGCGTCCGGCCAGCCGACTACATTGCGGGCAAATTCAATGACCGCGCACTGTAATCCCAGACAAATGCCGAAAAAAGGAATACGATTCTCGCGGGCATGACGGACTGTATTTAATTTCCCTTCAATGCCCCGGTCACCAAAACCGCCCGGAACCAGTATGCCGGCTACATCGGAAAGATATTCTGCGGCATTATCCGAATTAATTTTTTCCGTATTAACCCATTTTAATTTTACCCGCACATTAATTTCAAAACCGGCGTGAATAAAAGACTCGATTATGCTTTTGTAGGCATCGGGCAGGGTGACGTACTTGCCGCAAATGGCAATGATAAGTTCTTTTTGCTGAGTTTTAAATTGTTCAATGATTTCCTGCCAGTGTTTTAAATCGGGAGCAGCTCCGTCGATATTGAAATGATCGGCAATCAATTGATCGAAACCCTGTCGGGCAAAGATCAACGGTACTTCATAAATAGTCGGTACATCGACAGCTTCAATAACCGCTTCCCGGCGCACATTGCAGAACAGCGCGATTTTTTCTTTTACCGATTTTGGCAGGGACCGGTCGCTGCGGCACAACAGGATATCAGGTTGAATACCAATTTCCCTTAAGCGCATCACGGAGTGCTGAGTTGGTTTGGTTTTCAGTTCATCTACATTGGAAATAAAGGGCACCAGGGTCAGATGCACATATACGGTATTCTCTCGGCCCTCTTCCAGACCAAACTGGCGGATAGCTTCGAGGAAGGGTAAACTTTCAATATCACCTACTGTTCCGCCGATTTCCACAATTACCACATCAAAGTCATTATCCTGGTTGACCATACGGATGCGGCGTTTGATTTCATCGGTGATATGAGGTATGACCTGCACCGTCGAGCCCAAAAAATCTCCGCGTCTCTCTCTCTCGATCACCTCATAATAGATTTGACCGGTGGTGGCATTATTGACCTTACCCATGTTTTGATCCAGGAACCGCTCATAATGGCCTAAATCCAGATCGGTTTCCGCACCGTCATCGGTGACATAAACCTCACCATGCTGGTAAGGACTCATGGTCCCGGGATCGACATTCAGGTAAGGATCGAGTTTTAACATGGTTACCTTCAGACCGCGGGCCTTTAAGAGGAAACCAAGCGAAGCGCAGGAAATTCCTTTACCCAGGCCGGAGACCACACCTCCGGTAATAAATACATATCTGCAGCGTTTCATAATTACTTCATCCGCTTTACATTAATTGGACTCAATCTGTAGTTTATTTAATTTAATGAAATTCTCAATCTGATGTAAATCCTCGGGTGTATCGACACAGAGCGAATTATAGGCGGTTAAAACGGTTTTTATTTTAAAGCCATTTTCCAGGACGCGCAATTGCTCCAGTCGCTCCGCCTGTTCAAGACTGCCCTGGGGCAAATCCGAAAGTTGCAGCAGAAAATCTCTGCGATATGCATAGATGCCGATATGCTTGTAAAATACATGCTGTTTGAACCATTTTTTAATATCGGTTTGATCCCGTAAATAGGGCAGAACCGCGCGGGAAAAATATAGAGCATTACCCTGTTTATCAAGCACAACCCGTACCAGATTGGGATCGGTCAGTTCTTTAACAGAATTTATTTTACTGACAGCAGTTGTCATCAGCACGGCCTGATCGGAATAAGGCGTACAGACATCAGTCAATAATTGCGGGGCAATCAGCGGTTCATCACCCTGTAAATTTACATACACATCTGCATCAGTTTTGCGGGCCAGATAAGCAACACGATCGGTACCGGAGGGTAACTCTGCCGGAGTCAATTCGGCCTGACCGCCAAAATCATGTACCGTTTGCAGGATACGGGGATCATCGGTGGCCACAATAACTTTTTCGAATAATTTCACCTGTGCAGCGCGCTTGTAAACCCATTCGATCATGGGTGAACCGGCGATGCGCGCCAGTGGTTTTCCGGGAAAACGGGTGGATCCATATCGGGCGGGTATGACACATATGAATTTCATCGTACAAAAATAATAGTCTAAATCATATGGTTCAAGGAGGAATTAAAAATTGTATTATCCCTCCTCATTCACCCCAATCACAAAGATCTCCATCCCGACTGCCTTATCCAGGGCAATAGTCGTTTCCTGGCAGGTTACCACCAGCGCCGGTTGCTTCTGTTTGATGCCGATAATAGCTCCGGGGAAGATACCCATGGTTGTCAATCGATCCAACCTGCGCAACAGTCCCGGCAGAATATAGGCGACTTTTACTTTACTGCCGACCTTGGCGATTGACAGGGGTTGTACCAGCGGTGCTATTGATTTTTCAGATGTGTAGGTAAAACAACAATTCCCCGGGGGAATAGGTTTATTATGCGGGCAGACTTTGGGGTGGCCCAGAAATGAACAGACACTATCGGTAACTTCTTCACTCAGTACATGTTCCCAGGTACAGGCTTCCTTTTCCATCAAGCCTTCGGCGATCTTGAAAACATCTTTGAACAGGCGTTCGGCCAAACGATGGCGCCGGACAATTTTTTCCGCATATTTTTCACCGGCCGTGGTCAACAGGACCTGTTCTTCCGGCAGTGTGATCAGATGCTGGCGCTTCAGGGTCGACAGTATTTTTTCGGTATCTTTCTCCCCGCTGTGCTGTATGATCTGATTCACGGCAGTGATTCCTTCTTCGCCCATGGTCCAGATTAATTCCAGGATTTCTTCATTCATCTGCTGGGACATCTTTTTTTCTCCGTAAAAAAAATGATTTTAATCGGGTGACCAACTGCGAATCCAGAGGAAATTGATAACCACAATTCGGACAGCAGATTATTTTACAGTTTGAGTGCAGCGGACACGACGCACAGACAATTTTATAATCGGTGAACTTATAGCCACAGAGCGGACAGGTCATAAGGGTATTCCTAAAATCGCGATCAAATAATTGACACATCCGCCTATTAAAAAAGCGAATGGTATAATGAATGCAGCCATACCTGTGGCAATTTTCCAACCCAATTCTTTGATGATCATCAGAAAGTTAGCCAGGCAGGGCATAAATAAAGTTATGGTGATCATGCTGACCAGGATCTGCTGCGGATTCAACCCGCCGTTACTGGCCATGGCATATAAACCCGCAGCTCCATAGTCCCGGCGCAGGAAACCGATAATGAAAGCCTCGGTGGCCTTGGCCGGCAATCCAAGAAATTGCTGAACCAGCGGAGCAGCTGCCTGCTCCAGGTAAACCAGCACATTAATTTTAGAAAATATAAACAGGATCAGGGTGCCCAGCATAAACAGGGGAATAACTTCTTTGCCATACCACTCCAGCCGCGCTATTGTTTTGACCAGTATATTGCTGAATTGCGGCAGACGCAGGGGTGGCAACTCAATAATAAAATCAGAATTTTTTCCGGGAATTATTCTTGAGGACAGGTACCCTACCAGTATCATCGACATTAGAATGACCGCTATCCAGATTAGAGCAGCATACCACGGTAATAAAACTGTCATGCCCAGAACAATTCCCAATTGTGCAGAACAGGGTACGCCCAGGGCCAGCAACAGTGTGACAATGATCCGTTCCCGGCGGGTTTCCAGGATTCTGGCCGACATGGTTGCCATTGTATCACAACCCAGACCCAGTACCATCGGTAAAACCGCTTTACCATTCAAACCGAATATTTTAAATACATTATTCACCAGCATGGCCAGGCGCGGCAGATAGCCCGAGTCTTCCATGATCCCGAATAAAATAAAGAAGGTAGTGACAATAGGCAGAACTATGGCAAACCCATAGGTCAGCGCCATTGTAATCATACCGTAATCGCCCACCAGGAAATCCGTCAGTAAAGGCTGGGAGGTTATTTGGGCCAGGAGTGAGCTGGCCAGTGGATTGATATATTTATTAAAAACAGTATTCTGCATAAAATCGACCAGGATACCTGCTCCCAGCACGCCGACAAACTGGTAGGCCAGGTACAGAGCCAGCAACAGGCTGGGCAGTCCCCAGCAGGGATGGATCAGATAATGATCCAGACGGTTCATAAAAGTATAACCGCGCTTTCTGCCGGCCTGCGTAACTTCGGCGTAAATTGTATCTACCTGCTGATAGCGGCTTTGCGTTATGATAAAATTAAGGGGTGTAGAGATTTTTTTACTCACGACCCTGATGATCTCGCGTAAACTGTCGATTTGCTGCCGGTTAAGATTTTCCTGGACCCAGTCAGTCAAACTCTCATCCTGGATCAGCAGCATGATAGCCAGGGCGCGTTTGGAGATCGAAAGATCCGGGAGCAACGGAACGATCTGCTCGATCGCCTGTTCGATAAATACCGGGTAAACCGGATTTAGTGTACTCCGGCGGGGATTATGCAAAAGTCTGGAAATCTTATCCGTGCCGATTTTTCTGATAGCGGTAGTCCCGTTGACTCCCACACCCAGGATGGCGGATAATTTCGCCAGATCAATTTTTAATCCTGTGTCGGACAGTTCGTCTAGCATATTCAGATTCAGGACGAAGGGCAGTCCCAATTCAGCCAGTTGCAGGGATAGAAACAGGGCCCGTTTGAGATTTTTACTGTCTCCGATTTGCAGGACGGCTGCTATCGGTTCCTGTAGCAGGATATCCCGGGTAACCCGTTCTTCCTCTGATGATGGTATCAAGTTATTGATCCCCGGGGTATCGATAAAAATCACCCGCTGTTTTTCTATTTTGCCTTCGGCACGGTTGATTTCAATAGTGGTGCCCGGATAATTGGACACCGTCACATATTTTCCGGTCAGGATGGAAAAGATCACGCTTTTACCGACGTTGGGATTGCCGACCAGGGTAATTACGGGTTTGGCATTTGCAGCAAGAATCCGTTCCGTGGATTTTGCTTTTAGTTTAGGCCATTTCATTGCCGCAGGCTTCGTTTATTCTTGCAGGCCGCACAGCGGCCATAAAGGTGGTAACTATACTGCAGCACTTCCATATGGTAAGTCGCCTGCAGATTAACCTGAATTTTTTTTAGCCGCTCATCATAAAACTCAATTATTTTACCGCATTCCTGGCAGATGAAATGGTCGTGTCCGCTGAGACCGGCGGCGGGGATTATCGGTTCATAAAAGGTCTGCGGGGCCGGTGCATTAAAATTAATCCTCCTGACCAGGCCGCAGTCAATCAGCAACTCCAGGGTACGGTAGATGGTGGCGCGTGAAATTTTTTTATGCCTGGTTTTAAGCCTGAGCAGCAGAGTATCTGCTTCGAAATGCTTCTGTATACGGATAATTTCTTCCAGGATGGTAAAGCGTTCCGCGGTATTTCTCAGTTCCCGTTTTTTCAGGTATTCGTAAAATATTTCAGTTGCCGTCAGTGCCATACAATCGATATTGCGACTCAGTCTCAATAATATATCAAAAAAATATTAATTTGTTTCTGCCGGCGTGGGATTGATTACCGTACGGTTCAGCGTCAGATCATCAAAAAAGTAGAGTTCAGGATTGACTTCCTGACCCCTGAAGTGTACTTCAAAATGCAGGTGCGGAGCGGTAGCTAAACCGGTCTTGCCCACCAGCCCGATCCGGTCGCCGCGTTTAACACGCTGCCCGGAACGCACCAGGATCTGCTGCATATGGCCGTACTTGGTTTCAAATCCGTATAGATGATCCAGAAAAACACAACGTCCATATCCGCCGTTGTAACCGGCATATTTTACTATTCCGTCGGCAGCGGCATAGATGGGAGTTCCTACTTTCGCGGAAAAATCAACTCCCGGATGATGACGGTAACGCTTGAGAATCGGGTGAAGACGCATACCAAAATCCGAGGTCACCCGCCCGGCCAGCACCGGATGCAGGGCCGGCATATGCCGCAGACTATCCTCTTTGGCATTGTAAGTTGCTATCAGGTCATTATAACTCTGCAATTCGAGTTTTACTTCACGCTCCAGTTTATCCAGTAACACCATCTGCTCATTCGCTTTTTCAGCTACCCCCGCCTCGATCATGTTTTCAGAAACATCGTAATTAAATTCAGATCCTCCGATTCCCACATTACGGACATCATTGTCCATCTCCTTGAGACCCATGATCATCCGGATCTCATCATCCCTGCTCTCGACGGTAGATAGTTGTCCGTTCAGTTTATCAACCTTGACAGACATCTCATCCAACTGCCTCTTCAGGAAACGGTTATTGCGTTCCAGCATTTCAACTTTGGAATCGTAACGGAAATTAAGCAAAAAATCGATGGTATAATTACCGACCAGCAGGAAAAGAAGAATGAAACCGCCGACAAAAATTAATATTTTTTTGCCGGTAATACTAAATTGCCTGAACTTGGTTTCGTCTTTTGTAACCAGAATTAACGTCGTCTCATTCTTTAGCAACTTCAAGCCCCTTTTCTAATACACTCCAGAAAACCATGTGATTGCAGGTGGGTTACATAAAACGTTAAAAAGTATTTAAAAACAAAGATTTTGTCAAGCATTATTTCGCTTCCCGTCGATAAAAATTTAAAGTAATGCTTTACACTATCACCCATTTCAGTTTCTGTTCAGCCGTCAGTTTTACGTTCGTTTACATTTTTACTATATTTTCGACATTAAATCCAAATTATTAGCATTTTTTTTATTTTTTTTACATGACCTGGTTCGATCAATCACCAAAACAGTACAGATAACCATCCCGTGCGCCAAGATATATTTTCCTGTCGAAAACAATTGGAGTGGATTCGAAGGCACTTTTAATCCATCTGGCCAGTAATTTGAAATTTAATTCTGCATCATACTCAAAAAGATATAACCCGCCATAACCGGCGGCAATGAGTTTGCGTCCTACCATGATCGGCGTGGAAATCGACGGATAGATTTCTTTTTTAAAAACCAGGCGTGGCTGTGAATATGATCCTTTGCCGTCCGGTCCGGGAATTTTACCCTGCTGCTGATCAAGTTCCCGATGGTTCACCACATAGAGATAGCCGTCAATGCCGGTAAATGCACAAAGATTCTGATCGCTGGAAATTTTAGTCCGGTCGTTGATTCCGGCAGAACCGATTACACCCCCCGCCCAACTCTCCAGTGTATCATTACCGGTCGGGAAAAACCACACCACCGACTGCCGTGGCTCCTGCCTGGGATCAAGTTTTAATACGCCGCCATAACCGGCAATGTATTGCTTCTCAACGGTAACCAGCAGGCAACTGTCCGCAGTAACGACCGGAGATCCGTCCAGGTCGGCACCGATATAATAATCCCAGTCAACTGTTCCGCTCTGCAGATTATAACCGTAGACATGCCCGGATCCCGAAGTGATATATACATGCTGGTTGAACACACAGGGCGAAGACTCAATAACCAGATTCCCTCCGTGCCTGATGATGTCCTGGCGCTCGAATAGTTGCACCTCCTTGTATACCTGGGGTTGCAGTAACCGGTTGATCTTCGTTACGCCGGACGGTGCCGGATTAAAAATCACAAAAATACCATTCTCCAGACCGATGTAAGCCGTATCATTCAAAACTACGGCAGAGCCATCGACATCACGGCTATAACTCGCCGTTTGCCTGACATTCATGCGCCAGATTTCTTTGCCGGAAAAATAGGATACCGCCCGGTAACTGGGTATATTCCTGGCATAAAATTCATTGCCGTAGCCATAACGACTACCCTGCAGGATCACAATGCTTTCTTCCAGTGTGGCGGCCTTATTATTCAACCAGATGGTGCCGGTGCCCTTGATCACATCATCAAAACTATACTGCCAGCAAATATCACCCTGCTGAGCATCAATTTTTTTTAACTTATGATCAAAAGCACCCTGAATCAGAAACGGATGCCCGTCTTCATATACCAGCAAAGGTTGACCGGTCCAGCCGCTGCCGGCCCATAACTTTTCTCCCGCTTTTTTTGACACAACGGTTTTACCTTTTCCCAGGTACTTTTTCCAGTGTACCCGTAATGCTGCTGGCGCCTCGTTGCCATAATAATTGCGTTGTGCATCGCCAAGAAAAGTCCCGATTTTCACTTCCACCGTCTTAATCGCACCATTGGATAACTGATTGAAATCCTGTGCGCTGAGAAACTCGAGACAAAAAACAGAAATCAGGATGCTGTACCAGTACCCCGGTCTCCCACCTATCACAGGAATCCTCCTGAATTTAATAATAACAGTAAAAAACGGAGAGTATATAAAAAATTTGGATGTGTTTTGAATTAAATTAAAACCCCTCGTTCAGAGGGGTTTCAAGCGATTATAAGTTACTGCAATTTTAACCTAAATAATAGCGTAACACCTTGCTGCGCGAACTGTGGCGAAGGCGCCGCAATGCTTTCTCTTTGATCTGGCGCACCCGTTCACGGGTTAATTTGAATTTTACACCTATTTCTTCCAGAGTATGCGGTTTTTCACCATCCAGTCCAAAATATAATTTCAGTATTTTTGCTTCGCGGGCAGTCAGAGTATTCAGAATATGATTGACTTCTTCCTTTAATGATTCACCCATGACTTCCGAATCCGGTTCGGGATCCTGTTGATTCTGGATGATATCGATTAAGCGGCTGTCACTGTTGCGCTGCAAGGGCGAATCCATCGAAACAGACCGGGTCGCCATCTTGATGGTATCTGAGATATCACCGCTTTCAACTTCCAGAACATTGGCGATCTCTTCCGGTGTCGGTTCGCGTTCGAATTCCTGTTCCAGCATGCTGTATACTTTGCCTATTTTGGTCAGGGTTCCCACCCGGTTCAATGGTAACCTGACTAAACGGGATTGTTCGGCAATTGCCTGCAGAATCGATTGTTTGATCCACCACACCGCATAGGAGATAAACTTAAATCCGCGGGTTTCATCAAAACGATAAGCCGCTTTCATCAGTCCCAGATTACCTTCATTGATCAAATCTTCCAGCGACAATCCGTAATTCTGATAAGATTTGGCAACACTGACCACAAATCGCAGATTGGCACTGACCAGACGTTTCAGTGAACGCTGATCATTCTTCTTGATCTTCTTGGCTAATTCTATCTCTTCAGCCGGCGTTAATAACTGTACCTCACCAATCTCGCGCAAATAGTTTTCCAGGGATTGATTTTTACTGATAAAAAAATCGCTCACTTAATTCACCTTGGTTAAGTTTAAATTCTATTTCTGATTGGTACATTCATCCGTCGACGGTAACCTGGCTTCTGCGGAAAGCTCCAGGATAGTATCTTCGATAAAGCACCATGATAAATTGCGTCTAAGGCCAGACAACCAGGTCATGGTCTACCGGTTAATTTCCAGTATTGCTGCTTGATTCTGATAAACGACATAGTAAACGCAACTTAACAATATAATATTTCACCAATTTAATAGAAATTTAGCACAAAAGTTTAACAAATTTTGACTTTTTATTAAGGATTTTCTGTATTTTCCTGCCCTTTAGGTTTATCTTTTGTCATCTTTTCCCATTTTTGATTGTACTCATCCAACTTTTTTTCCTCGGTTTTAACTTTTTCTACCAAGGTTTGAATTTCGGAATTCTGAGTTAAGTTCCCGCCTTTATTTTCTTTAATCATCTGATATATTCTGCCACCCAGTTCGACAAAATCCTTTTCAATTTCCCGCTTTAACGACATAATCTCCAATTTTAACCGCCCCATCTCTGTTAATTCCTCGGTCTTTTCGGTGATGGTTTTGATCCCCTGTTCCAAACCTTTTTTCAGATTCTCCCAAAGTGTTTTACCTTCCATCATTAATACTCCTTTTTATGATTATTACTAATACCTGCTAAGGTATTACCTGCCAAGGTATTACTTCTTTTTTTCTATCACAATATAAGCTTAAATAACTGAAATGTTTCATTTTAAAAAAACACTTTTAATTACTTTGTGAACCGAACCTGTGGAAAGTACGATATAATAAACTCCGCTGGCAGCCAGGGACCCGTTAGCCCTGGTTCCATCCCAGTAATAATGATGAAATGCAGCTGCTAACCTGGAATTATCAACCAGGGTCCGGAGTACTCTGCCGTTCCCGTCATAGATCGATAATATTACCTGCTGCGGCCGGTCCAGACTGAATATAATCTGCGTTGTGGAATTAAAGGGATTCGGGAAATTTTGATAAAGATCGGTTTGACCGGGTAGCGAACTTTGCACAACCAGGGTATCCAGAACAAAAACATTACCGGCAATTAATTCAACCTGCAGACGATACCGGCAGAATTCTCCGCCGGAAATTTCCACATCCACAAAACTTAAATTCGCCGTATATACCTGATCGACCGGCATTTCCAACCTGCCTATCTCACGGAATTCTGCCGGGATTGTTTGCCGTTCAATAATCCACTGCCTGATCCCCAGCATCGAGTCCACAGTCCAGTTTAAGACATTGCGGCCCTGATCTGCATAAGAGGTAAAATTGGATAAATGTACAACCTTTCCGTCCAATTTCAGGGCAATACTTCTTTCCAGATTGATTAAACCGTAACCCATAGTATTATCCGGACTCTGCGCCTGGGACGCCGTTGATTTCATCAATTCATATAATTGTGTCACGGTCATAGTCGAATCAACCGATAGCAATATGGCTGCTGCCCCTGCAGCCAGCGGGCAGGCAGCCGATGTTCCCGAGATATAAATATACCGGTCCGTTAAAGTGGGACTGACCGAATAGACCGACTGCCCCTGTGCCAGCAGGTCCGGTTTAATCCTGCCGTCAGCGCTAGGGCCGTACGAACTGCTTGGCCAGTGTGAACCATCAGCACGAACTCCCCCCACGGCAATAACACTGTCACCATCGGCCGGTGCTGTAATGTAATACCAGGAGTTGGAGCCTTCGTTTCCTGCCGAGGCAAAGACTGCGATACCTTTGCCGGCAGCCAGATCCGCGGCACGGGTGATGATGGTTGTATTGCCGTTCATATCGGCATAAGTATAATCCACCTGCCCCGAATCAAAAGTACTGTAACCCAGCGATGTCGAGATAATGTCGGCACCCATACTATCGGCCCACTCAGCCGCTGCTACCCAGTTATCCTCTTCCAGATGGGTTTCAGAACCTACCAACTCCGTTTTAGCCAGCAGAAATTCTGCAGCATAGGCCGGCCCGATCAGCGAACCTGGTTTATATCCGGCGATGATAGACAGTATCTCCGTACCATGATTATGCTGGCTGGAGACATCAGTTCCTTGATTGGAAACTATACTGTCACCCTGTATGAAATCCCAACTGGCGATAACCTGCACCTGTTGTAAGGCGTCATGCTGTAACAGAAAACCGGTATCGAACAAGGCAATCCTTACACCTTCACCATGAAAACCTATTTGATGTGCCTGCGGGATACCGATCATCCTGTTCTGATTTTCAGACGGGCCATATTCATCTGTCAGCACTTTTGGTAAAGAAATTTGACCGGAGTCAGCCAGCCTGTCCTGGTTTTTAAAATGATGGCTGCGTACTTTTTCTATCTTTTGCACAAAAGGTAACCGGTATAATTTTTCAATCTCCGCGACAGTGGCCATTACACTCACCGCATTAAACCATTTTGACTGCTGGTGTATTATAAATCCCATGCCGCGTATTTTCTGCAGATATGATGCTTCCAGCGGTAGATCCGAATAATCAAAGAGCGGAGACTTCCCCTGATTCATGCGCCGCTGGATAGATCGATCACTTAGCGGCAGATTATTAATGCTGCCTGTTTTATGGAGTTCAACACCGCCCTTATCCTTGAAATATACCCAGAAACGCTGGCCTGAATTTGCAAGTAAGGCAGCATTTGAAATAAAAAATATGAGTATAGTTAAAGCAATACGCATGTACGGTACTATTTACGATAGACCTTTTCCATTATTACAACCTGGACCGGATTATCCCTGGCGTCTTTTGATAACGCTGCTATTTTTTCAGCAATTTCCATACCCTGCACCACCTGACCGAAAACGGTATAACCCCCTTGATCCAGTGAGGGCAAATCGTTCAGGCAAATAAAAAACTGACTGCCGCTGGAACGTCTTTCCGGATTGACCTGATCGCCCATTCTGGCCGCAGCGACACTTCCGTATACATGCGGCAATTTTATTTCAGCAGCAACGGTATAACCCGGTCCGCCCGTACCGTCATTGCTGCGATCCTGATCCTTGCTTAGCGGATCGCCGCCCTGGATTACAAATCCGGGGATAACCCGGTGAAATGTCGTACCCACATAAAATTCCTGATCTACCAGTTTTAAAAAATTAGCCACATGACCGGGTGCGGACCCGGCAAACAATTCAATTTCAATATCCCCCAGCCGGGTCTGGATGACCACCTGCGGATTAGGTGAACAACTAAAACTCATCATAACGATCCCCAAAAGTAATATGAATAAACGCTGCATGGCCTCTCCTCTGCTGCAATGAATGTCTGAACAGTTAAACAAAGCATATTTATAACTCTGGATTTTAAACACTGCTTATTCATCATTATTTCTACCGGTCAATTTCCAACGATCAACGGCTGCCGGGCTTGACCAGCGGTACATTGGTTTTACACAGGGGACAATCTGCCGGATCATAGGTTTGAGCAGACAATTGAATCACGGCGTACTGGTCATACCCAAAGTTTACTTTGCCACCGCTGCGATCTACGATAAATCCTACTCCGGCTATTTGCGCTTTTACCTTTTTGACAATCTCAATGACTTCAAACACCGATCCTCCCGTGGTCACCACGTCTTCGCAGACCAGTACTTTTTCACCCGCGGCAATAGTAAAACCACGGCGCAGGGCCATCACACCATCCTGGCGCTCTGAAAACATGGTGCGTACACCCAGCAACCGGCCCACTTCCTGGCCGATGACGATTCCGCCAACCGCAGGAGCAATAACCACATCAATCTTTTTTGTTGAAAAGTATTGCCTGATTTTCTCTGCAATCTGCCGGCAATAGTCGGGATATTGCAGCACCAGGGCGCACTGGAAATAGACCGGGCTGTGCAAACCGGAGGTCAGGCGAAAATGACCGTTTAATAAAGCCCCGCTTTTCCCAAAAATTTCCATTATTTCCGGCATCATGCCCTCAGCATTCGTTAAAATACTATCAACTCCAGGAAAGCTCTTCCGCCGCGCCCGACTTTATTAATTAATAATAAACTACAGCCATTAAAACAAGTTTATTTATCAAATATAATCCCAACTGGTACGCATCAACTCCGCCATTTCACGACTGTACTTCAGCGCCTGCTCTCTTACTTTCCTGGCAAAATCCTTTTCCTGACCGGCATAGATGATATCCCGGCCGACATTGATCAGCAAACCGGTCCCGTTTTGATTGCGGCCATATTTTATTGCCTCTTTGAGATTGGCACCCTGCGCGCCAACCCCGGGCACCAGAAAAGGCAACTGGGGAATCATGCGCCGCAAAATTTTTAAACCCTCGATGTCAGTCGCTCCGACTACCAGTCCGCAATTATTATGTACATTCCAGCTTTCCACTTTACGGGCAATATGTTGATGCAGGGAGGCCGTCCCAATTTGCAGATGTTGAAAATCTGCGGCTCCCTCATTGCTCGTTAAGGCCAGGACAAAAGCGCCCTTGTCCGGTTTTTTTATAAATGGCTCAAGCGAATCATAGCCCATATATGGATGCAGGGTGACAGCATCGGCGCCGAGTAAATCAAAATAAGTGGCAGCATATTTTCGCGCGGTATTGGCAATATCACCGCGTTTACCATCCAGAATCAATAATACGTTATCCGGCCGCATAAAACACAAATTTTTGAGAGCTTCCCAACCGTTAAACTCTTCGCATTCATAAAAGGCCAGATTGGCTTTGTAGGCCACCACCAGATCCTGGGTTGCCTCCACTATTTCACGCACAAACAGGTCAAGCGGATTTTTTTCATACTTCAGGTGCGCCGGAATATGATCTATGTCCGGATCCAGGCCGATGCACAGATAAGTTGACTTCTGGGAAATCAGTGCATTTAATGCTTCATTAAACGATAATTTGATTTTCATGATGATTAATCCCCTTAACACGTTCTTTATAATCGATATAACAGGCGCAGGAAATGTCTCCGGTAGTATTAACCACTGTCCTGGCCATATCCAGGAATCGTTCTACTCCCAGAATTAAAGCAATGCCTTCCAGGGGAATGCCTACACTCTGTAAAACCATGGTCAGCATAATCACCCCGGCCTGGGGTGCTCCAGCGGTACCCAGTGAAGCCAGCGTGGCGGTAATTATAATAGTCACCTGGTCAACCATCGTTAAATTTATGCCATAAACCGCAGCGATGAACACGGCAGTGATACCCTGGTATATAGCGGTACCATGCTGATTGACCGTCGCCCCCAGGGGCAATACAAAACTGGCGATTTCGGGTGTGACCCGCAGACTTTTTTCGGCACACTCGATGCTCACCGGCAGGGCGGCATTACTGGAACTGGTGGAGAAGGATACCAGCAAAGCGGGATAAATGCCACGCCAGAATTCCTGCACTTTCATGGGAGTCAAAAAGCGGATTACCGCACTGTTAAAAAGAACCTGATGAAAGGTCAAGGCCAGGAGGGTTATTAAAAAGTAGCTCAATAAGGTCACTATCATTGCCGAACCATACTTGCCGATTACAAATGAAATCAGTGCGAAAACTCCATAAGGAGCAAAGTTCATGATCAGCTGGACCAGATTGATGGCAATATCGTTGATACCCTCGAAAAATTTTACCAGGATCTGTTTTTTATCTTCAGCCAGACTGGTCACAGCAATACCGCTGATCAATGCGAAAAAAATTATTTGCAGCATGTTGCCGTCAGCCAGGGCACGAACCGGATTCTCAGGAATGGTATTCAAGATGGTTTCCAGCAGCGGAGGTTTTACAGCAGATATGGAAATTTCACCGGCTGCTTCCTGCCGGTAGTTCTGCAATAATTGACTTTGAACTTCAGGTGTTATATTGCTGCCGGGCCTGAATATATTTGCAAACAATAGACCGATTGTAACCGCCAGTATCGTGGAGAGCAGATAGAAAATCAGCGTACGCAAACCGATGCGGCCCAGTTTTTTAATATCGCTGATACTGGCCGTACCTACCAGCAGGGATGCGAACACCAGCGGAACCACGATCATTTTGATCAGGGTAATAAAAATTCGTCCGACCGGATAAAAAAGTTCGATATGCTGCCCAACCAGCAATCCCGCCAACACACCCAGGCCCAGACCAAGAAAAATTTTAGTATAGATTTTAAAATCCTGAAGATTGAAGATCGCTGCCAGGTTTAAAAATATTATGACAAAAGCAACTAAAGACAGATATCCATTTTGCGGAAAGAGCGAGAGTGTATAGAGCGCGGCTGACGTGAATAAAGTCAGCATAACCGTGATAATTATTTTGATCGGGAAACTTAGATTTTTGTACCTGTGCATGACTCCCGTATCACTCAATCATATTGTTCCCAGCTTTTTATTTTCAAATCCACCAATTTCTTCGATTGCATGGCTTTGACCAGGCGCCTGGCTAATTGCAAATTGGTGATCAGCGGGATGTTATGATCGATTGCTTGACGCCGGATCAGATAACCGTTGGTCAACTCACTGCGCTCCGCGCTTTTGGGAATATTGATGACCAGATCGATTTTGCCATCGGCTATATAGGTCAGAGCATTCGGTTCTTTTTTCTCCAGGGGCCAGTTCAGAGTCGTAACCAGCAGGTCGTTCTTTTCCATAAATTTTGCCGTACCTTCGGTGGCATAGAAGACAAATCCCATACCGGCCAGAATTCGCGTTTCTTCCAGGAAAGCCGCCTTATTACGCAGAGAACCTGTAGATAACAGAATCGATTTTTTGGGTATGGCAAAACCGATTGCCATCAGACTCTTCAAAAAGGCTTCTTCGAAATCATCACCCAGACAGGCGACTTCACCGGTAGAGGCCATTTCCACACCCAGTACCGGATCCGATCCCTTCAGACGTGTAAATGAAAACTGCGGGGATTTTACACCCACATGTTCCAGGTCAAACGGAGCGATTTCGGTTTTCGGAATCTGTTTATCCATGATGGCCCGCGTGGCGAAATCTATAAAATTATTTTTTGTCACTTTAGAAACAAAGGGGAAACTGCGCGAGGCCCGTAAATTGCATTCGATGACCTTCACGTCATTATCTTTGGCGATAAATTGCATATTGAACGGACCGGAAATTTCCAGGATCCGGGCAATTTGTTTGGCGATCATCTTAACCCGGCGCATGGTCTCCAGATAGGTCCGCTGGGGCGGGTACACCATGGTCGCATCGCCGGAATGTACACCGGCATTTTCCACATGTTCACTGATGGCATAACAGACCATCTCACCCTGGCTGGCCACCGCGTCGATCTCTATTTCCCTGGCCTCGGTGATGAATTTACTGATCACCACCGGATGTTCCTGGTTGATTTCGGCAGCCTGCTGTAAGAAGGCATGCAACTGTTCCGATGAAATCACCACATTCATGGCCGCACCGCTCAGCACGTAACTGGGACGGATCAGTACGGGATAACCGACACGATTGGCAAATTTTTCTGCTTCGCTGAGATCGGTGAATTCACGCCATTCCGGCTGGTCAATTTCCAATCTATCCAGAATACTGGAAAATTTATTCCGATCTTCAGCATTGTCAATCTGTAGCGGAGATGTCCCCAGAATGGGGATCTGATAGCGGTGAAGTTTCAGAGCCAGATTATTGGGTATCTGCCCGCCCATGGAGATAATTAAACCCAGCGGCTGCTCCTTATCATATATATCCAGCACCCTTTCCAGGCTGATTTCTTCAAAGTACAGTTTATCGCAAATATCATAATCGGTACTGACCGTTTCCGGATTGCAATTAACCATGATCGTTTTATAATCCAGTTTATTCAAGGTCAGAACGGAGTTCACACAACACCAGTCAAATTCAACCGAGGAACCGATACGATAGGGCCCCCCGCCCAGCACCACAATCTGTTGCTGCTGATTAAACTGCAGATCATCTTCGCTAGCGTGATAGGTAAGATATAAATAGTTGGTCCTGGCCGGATATTCGGCCGCCAGCGTGTCAATCTGCTTGACATACGGGATTACCCCAAGATTCTTTCGCCGCAGCCGGACATCCCGTTCATCGGCCATGAACAAAGCAGCCATCTGCTTGTCGGAAAAGCCGGCTTGTTTTGCCTGGCGCAGCAGATCCGCTGAAACCGTATCGAGTTGCTGCCGGCTCAGTAGATTTTCAACATCTATAATTTTTTTCATTTTAGACAGAAACCAGCCGTCGATTTTTGAGAGCTCCTGAATCCGTTTTACGGAATACCCATTTTTCAGAGCATTAGCGATGGCGAAAATTCTTTTATCGCTGGCTACAGCGACAGATTTGTCCAGATCACTGAATTCCAGTTTATGCCCGCTGAAACCTTCGGCACCGATATCCAGCATGCGGATTGCTTTTTGAAATGCCTCTTCAAAACTTCTGCCGATAGACATCACTTCGCCGACCGATTTCATTTCCGAACCCAGTTCGGTACTGACCTGGTTGAATTTCTGCAGATCCCAGCGCGGGTATTTTACCACGATGTAATCCAGGGCCGGTTCGAAACAGGCCGAGGTGACCTGGGTGATGATGTTCTGAACTTCATTCAAGGCATAACCCAGAGCCAGTTTCGTCGCCAGGAAGGCCAGCGGATAACCGCTGGCTTTGGAGGCCAGGGCCGAACTGCGGCTGAGCCGGGCATTTACTTCAATGATGCGGTAATCTTCGGAATCCGGGTGCAGGGCAAACTGTATATTACATTCGCCGACGATACCGAGATGCCGGATCAGTTTGATACCTATGGAACGCAGATTGAAATTTTCCCGGGCCGTCAGGGTTTGTACCGGAGCCACCACAATGCTGTCACCGGTATGGATGCCCATGGGATCCACATTTTCCATAGAACAGATGGAGATACAGTTATCATGGCAATCCCGTACAATTTCATATTCAATTTCTTTCCAGCCATAAAGGGATTCTTCCACCAGGATTTGCTTGGTGAAAGAAAACGCCCGCCGGGTTTTTTCAATCAACTCTTCCCGGTTCTGTACGATACCCGAACCTAATCCACCCAGTGCATAGGCGATCCGCAGCATCACCGGATAACCAATCTGATCGGCAGCGGCGATCGCTTCTTCGACCGTGGCCACACTCTTACTGACCGGCACTTTTAATCCGATTTCGGTGGTCCGCCTGACAAAAAGGTCACGGTCCTCGGTATTCTGGATCGTTTCAACCGGAGTGCCTAACACTTTGACACCGTGCCGCTCCAACACTTTGCTGCGATGTAATTCGACTCCTACATTAAGCGCGGTCTGGCCGCCGAAACCAAGCAGAATCCCATCGGGCTTTTCGGCTTCAATGACTTTTTCGACGAAATATGGAGTGAGCGGTAAAAAATAGACCTCATCGGCAAAATTTTCTGAGGTTTGAATCGTGGCAATATTTGGATTAATCAAAACAGTGGTGATTTTATCTTCTTTTAAAGCCTTAATGGCCTGGCTGCCGGAATAATCAAATTCTCCGGCCTGTCCGATCTGTAATGCCCCTGAACCTAAAATTAGGACCTTGTCTGGATTAATGCGTTTGATCATTATGTGTCCTTTACGCTGTTCTGGTACACCACCTCCGAGGTTCTAATAACCTCGGAGGTGGTGTGTGCTACAATGTTCTCACGAACATATCAAACATGAACTCGGTATCATCCGGTCCGGGTGAGGCTTCCGGATGAAATTGGGCGCCGAAGAATGGTTTTGCAATATGCAGCAGACCTTCATTGGTACCGTCATTATCATTATAAAACCATTCACGCCAGTCCTGCGGCAAAGTTTTACTGTCGATAGCATAGCCATGATTCTGGCTGGTAATATAACAGCGTTTAGTACCCATTTCATTGCAGGGTTGATTATGACTGCGATGTCCATATTTGAGTTTATAAGTCCTGGCCCCGCAGGCCAGACCCAGGATCTGCGAACCCAGACAGATTCCGAGTATAGGCCGGTTCTGGGTCATAGTCTGTTTTAAATTTTCAATGGTCTGCCGGCAGGTCTGCGGATCGCCCGGACCATTTGATATAACCACTCCATCCGCTTTCACTTTACCAAAATCATAATTCCAGGGTACCCGGATTACGCTGATATTGCGCCGCAGGAAAGATTGAATAATATTATTTTTGACTCCGCAATCGACCAAAATCACCTTTTTCTTGCCCTTGTGGTATTCGACCGGTTCTTTGACACTGACTTCAGCAACCAGATTGCGCTTATTGGGATCTTCAAACACAAGTTTGTCTTCCGTCCCGAACACGATCTTACCCAGCATCGTGCCCTCGGAACGCAACTTTTTGGTGAGCAAGCGTGTATCGATCCCAGACAAAGCCGGTTTGCCCTGCTCTTTGAACCAGGTTGATAAAGTTTTTACCGCACTGTAATGATACACTTCGTCGGTATAATCACATACTATCAACCCGGACACCTGAATCCGGTCAGACTCAAAATTTTTCAAAAGACCATTTTCACGGTCTTCATTGGGTATACCATAATTACCGATAAGCGGATAAGTCAGGATCAATATTTGTCCCCGGTAAGAAGGATCGGTCAGGGCCTCGGGATAACCAACCATGCCGGTATTGAATACGACTTCACCGCTTACACTTTGTTCGGCCCCAAAAGAGAAACCATGTAATTCAGTCCCGTCTTCAAGTTTGATTCGTGCTGATACGTTACTCATTTCACCTGTCATTCATTATTATGATTATTTATTATTGTAAACTGCCTGATCAGAATCACAGCCAGATTAAACCTCGTCTGGGTATTTGAATTAAAATTATTCAAAGGTGTTCAGAGGTTTTGCAAAATTAGAATAAAAATCCCTAAAAATAAATGTTTTTTTATACGATTTGCGAAGTAAGGTTTTTCCTTGACTGTACATTGAGTTGTTGATCGCTCCTGCCTGTAAGGACAAAAATATGAGTTTAAAAGTAAATAATCTGGTATTTTGAATATCGAATTTTCTATATTAAGTTCCGTATTTATTTTTAAAATAATTAATTTAAAAGTATAATTTAATTGGCGGATGGTTTATGCCTTGGAAGATCATTTTTCTCTGCTGGCTGGTACTTTATTCTGCCGCTGTCGCTCAGCCGGATATAGAACAGCAAAAAAATATAGCCAGAGCATTTGTCAGGACTGCTTTGACGGACCGGCAGGGATATCGTCTGGCTGAAAGAATTATGTGCTATCGGTCCGCGATTGTGCGGATCAACAAAATCTCTGCAGGCTATCTCCTGGGCAAAAAAGATGATGCAGGATTTTGGCGCCGATTCTGTCAGTTTGCAGCCGGTTCTTGCGCCTAATTGGAAAAGGGGAACGCCGAGCGACTTCTGATCAGCCGGTCTTCCTGTTGTAAACAGAAAAACCTGGCCATTGCCGCTCTGGGCGGCAGCATAGGTACCGGCTCTGCCGGTGTTACTGCTCCTGTAGTTGAAGTTAAAAGTCTGGCTGAAGTAGATAGCCTCGGCCTTCAGGTTCAGGGGAAAATTGTATTTTACAATCGCCCGTTCGACCCGGGCAGGCTGAATCCCCATGAATCGTATGGCCAGGCGGTTGATCAGCGCGGCCGCGGAGCAGCCCGGGCGGGGAAACTCGGTGCAGTTGCAGTTCTGGTCCGTTCGGTGACTTCAAAATATGATAATAATCCGCACACCGGTGTGACTTATTATGAGGATGGCGGTATCCGTATACCGGCAGCGGCCATCGGTCAAATCGATGCCGATTTTTTGAGTTCGGCACTGCATAAAGATCCCAAACTTGAATTGACCATGAATTTGTCTTGCAGACCGGAACCCGACACTACTTCATACAATGTGATCGGGGAGATAACTGGCAGTACATTTCCGCATGAGATCATCCTGGTCGGTGCGCATATTGATTCCTGGGATCTGAGTTGTGGTGCCCATGATGACGGCGGCGGTTGTGTCCAGGCCATGGAAGTTCTGTACCTTTTCAAGAAACTTCAGATCAAGCCCAAACGCACCATTCGCTGTGTATTGTTTATAGATGAAGAACAGCATCAGACCGGGGCGAAAACTTATGCGGCCCGGAGCGATTCCCTGAAACTTAATCATCTGGCCGTTATAGAATCCGACCGCGGTGTGCTGACTCCGCGGGGTTTCAGTGTCGATGCCGATTCCCTGACTTTGCTCAAGATCCAGGGTTGGCAGGATGTTTTTGATCTGTGCGGTATTGATTGGGTGCGTAAAGGCGGCAGCGGCGCCGATGTAGGTAAAATCAAACAGGCCAAGGCGCGTATCGGGTATGTTCCCGACAGCCAGCGTTATTTTGATTTTCACCATTCGGCCAATGACGTCCTGGCCGAAGTGCATCCGCGTGAACTTGAACTGGGCACGGCGGCGATGGCGACGCTGGTGTATTTATTAAGTGAGTATGGGTTATAGTACCTTAGTTCCTGAGTACCTGAGTACCTTAGTAACCCACCCCCACCCCTCCCTGTTCGCCAGGAGGCGAACAGGGAGGGGCTTGGGGAGAGTCAAGAATGAACCAACTGATGGGTACCCGCGACATTTATGTTGCGGATCTGATGCCGTAGGCATCAAATGTTTATATCAAAATATTCCCGTATATAATTTTTGCGACCCCGTAGGGTTCGAACAATATTTATCTCTTTCTAAAACAGAAGGTGTGCAATACCTTCGGCATCGAACTTCAAATATGGGCATTGCTTTTACTACAAATATTCATCCTTGCGGGATGAATCCATAATTCAATGACTTGCTGCCTGAGCCTCTCAAATTCGTGTTGCAAGTTGGATTTGGGATTTGGTACTTGGGATTTGGAATTTTAAGAACTGGGGGTGGATTGAATAATTTTCGAACTATTAGTTTTAGAATAAATATGAAACTTCAATAGTATTTTTACTAACGTTCTAAATAATACCAATAAAAAAAATTACTAATTACCAGTTACCAGTTACAAATTACTTCAACAACACCATTTTTCGTTCTGCAGTAAAACCCGACAAAGTCGAAATCTTATAAAAGTATATACCACTAGAATATTTGGTCCCATTAAATTCATAACTATAGTCACCTGGATTTAAATTCATAGTTTTTGATTCAATAATCTGACCAGAAATAGAATATACTAGAAATCGTCACTTCATCTGATTTTGAAATAGAATATTTAAAGGTTGTCTTCGGATTAAATGGATTTGGGAAATTTTGGAACAATTTGTAATCTGAAAGAATATTGTTACTATTTTTTTTAACTATTGTAGCATCCGCTGTAGTTTTAATTAACCAAATATCACCGTTACCATTATCAAACGAAGTTGTCCATCCAGTAATAATATATCCTTCGTCTGTAGTCTGTTGGACTGAAAATGCAACATTCGCACCACTTCCTACAAAAGTTTTTGTCCAAATGGTATCGCCATCAGTATTTGTTTTAATCAACCATATATCTTGGATATTCGCACCAAATGAACAGGTTGTTCCTGCCACTATGTATCCTTTGTCAAAAGTTTGTTGAACTGAATATGCCATATCATAATCCCTCGTCCCCCGTAGGTCTTAGTCCATAGAGTATCGCCATATGAATTTGTTTTAATTAACCAAACATCACCATTGCCATCGGCAACTAAATCTTTACGTCCAGTTATAATGTATCCTTCATCACTGGTTTGCTGGACTGATAATGCAACATCATAATCACTCCCCCCAAATGTTTTGGTCCAAAGGGTATCACCATAGGTATTTGTTTTGATCAGCCAAATATCATCGGCGCCGGCGCCAAATGAATGTGTATATCCGGTTATGATATATCCATCATCTTTGGTCTGTCTGACCGAATAACTATAATCATCACTATTTCCCCCAAATGTTTTTGTCCAAAGTGTATCACCAGAGGTATTTGTTTTAATTAGCCAAACATCATCGTCACCAGCACCGAATGAGGATGTATATCCAGTTATAATGTATCCTCCATCCGAATCCTGCTGAACTGAATAACCATGTTCGTAACCACTCCCCCCGAATGTTTTTGTCCAGAGGGTATCACCATGGGCATTTGTTTTAATTAACCAAACATCAGAATTACCAGTACCGAATGAACTCGTAAATCCAGTAATAATATATCCTTCATCTTTAGTCTGATTTACTGACAAACCCTTATCATAATCACTCCCCCCAAACGTTTTTGTCCAGAGGGTATCACCATCTTCATTTGTTTTAATCAACCAGACATCCCATCCACCCCCACCAAATGAGGACTGTATATCCAATTATGATATATCCTCCATCTGAAATCTGCTGAACTGAATAACCAGTTTCCTCAATATTTCCCCCAAACGTTTTTGTCCATAAGCGTGTCTACCTGAGCCTGAATTATTGAAATAGAAAAGAAAATTGAAATAATGCACTCAAGAGCAATGTATTTAGTGAAATGCTTACACATATTCACTCCATTCTATAAGTAGTTTTAAGTTATTAGACGTCTTCATAAATTAATGAATTACGATATGATTATACAAATTTATAAAAATAATATAGAATACAAATTCCAAATTGACCTTGAATGAATTACAAAGCGGAGGGGATGAACAATTTTCGAACTATTGTTTCGCAAATTGAAATCAAATTTCCAATTTAAACACAATAAAAAATTACCAATTACCAATTGCAAATTATTTTAACAATACCATTTTCCGCTCTGCACTAAACCCAGATGAAGTCGAAATTTTATATAAATAGATACCTGTAGAATATTTAGATCCATCAAATTCATATGTATATGAACCAGGAGTTAAATTCATAGTTTTTGATTCAATCATCTGACCGGAGATTGCATAAATGGAGATCGTTACCTGATCTGATTTGGGAATAGAGAAACTTAAAAGTTGTTTTCGGATTATAGGGATTTGGAAAATTTTGAGATAACGTATAATCTAAAAGAGTATTAATATTAGTTTTTTCGATTGTGTTAAGCATCAGGAGTTGTTTTAATCAGCCAAACATCATGACATCACCAGCACCGAATGAATTTGTGTATCCAGTTATAATATACCCTTCATCTTTGGTCTGCTGGACTGTAGAAGCCCCTTCATCACCACTTCCCCCGAACGTTTTTGTCCAAACCGTATCGCCGTCGGCATTTGTTTTCGTCAGCCGAACATCAAATCTACCAGCACCGAGTGAACCTGTTTGTCCAATTATAATATATCCTTCATCCTTAGTCTGCTGGACTGAATAACCATAATCATCATTACTTCCCCCAAATGTTTTTGTCCAGAGCGTGTCACCAGCGGCATTTGTTTTAATAAGCCAGGCATTTCTGTGTTACCAGTACCAGATAAATCTGTTTGTCCCGTTATAATATACCCTTCATCCTTAGTCCGTTGGTCTGCATAACCCTCTTCATAACCACTTCCCCTAAACGTTTTTGTCCAGATCGTGTCACCATCAGCATTTGTTCTAATCAGCCAAGCATCATGGCGATTGCTCGCGTTCGAAGACCATGTATGTCTCCAGTTATAACATATCCTCCATCTTTCAGTTTGCTGGACTGAATATACTTACTTCATCTCCACTTCCACCAAATGTCTTTGTCCAGAGTGTATCACCGTCCGTCATCTGTTTTTATCATCCAAATATCCATGTCGACCAGCACCGATACGAATCTGTATATCGCTGATGATGATATATCCGCCATCCACTGTCTGCTGGACTGATATACTCCGCGTCATAATGCATTCCTCCCAAACGTTTTTGTCCAAAGTGTATCACCATCGGCATTCGGTTTTAATCAACCAAACATCATTGGATCGCCATGCACCAAATGAATTCGTCTCTCCAGTTACAATATATCCTTCATCGTATGGTCTGCTGCACTGAATTGCCCACAATCATCACCACTTCCTCCAAACGTTTTTGTCCAAAGTGTATCACCATGAAGCATCTGTTTTGATTAAGCCAAACATCGACGCTTCCATGACCACCGAATGAATTGTGTCGCTCCAGTAAGTAATATATCCTCCGTCGTTTGTCTGCTCGATTGACCCACCATCTTCATCACTGATTACCTCCATACGTATTTCGTCCATAGCGTATCCACCTGACCCTGAATTGTGGATGTTGAAATGAAAATCGATAATAATTATGCTCACAGATATGTGTTCCTGTGAATTGCTTACACATATTCACTCCATTTCGTAAGTATTTTTTAAATTATTAGACGTCTTCTTTTAAATACGATATGATTTCTTTATCAATTTAGAGCACGAAATTCCAAATTCCAAGCACCAAATTCCAATTACCAATTGCAAATTACAAATTTTTCGAGTTCTTAAAGCATTTACTGATACTTGTTTGGAATTTGGTATTTGAGATTAGGAATTTAAAAAAGCGGGGGTGGATTGTACAATTTTCGAACTATTAGTCTCAATATAAATCTGAATATTTATAATATTTTTAGACATTTTTCCTGTTAAAACTTATAAGAATGATACTCATTATTAATTACATGCTACTTTAACAACACCATCTTACGTCCAGCAGTAAATCCTGATGAAGTTGATATTTTATAAAAATAGATGCCTGACGAATAATTGGTTCCATCAAATTCATAACTATATGAACCAGGAATCAAATACATAGTTTTTGATTCTATTAGCTGGCCAGTAACAGTAAAGATAGACATCGTAACCTGATCTGATCTTGGAATAGAAAACTTAACGCTGGTTTTCGGATTGAATGGATTCGGGTAGTTCTGTTTCAGAACAAATTCTGCAAGCTGCATTAATCTCTCATTTTTGCATAAACCAGTAGTAATTGTATCAGGAGTGGTTTTAATCAGCCATATTTCTCCATAACCAACTGAAAACGTATATCCATAAATAATATAACCTGCATCTCCGGTCTGCTGGACTGAGAAACCATGGTCATCACCAATTCCTCCGAAGGTCTTAGTCCAAAGCGCATCACCAGAAGCATCAGTTTTCATCAACCAGACATCGAGGTAATTACTATACGATTCTATGCATCCTACTACTATATATCCTCCATCTTTAGTCTGCTGGACTGAAAAACCCTGTTCTTCTCCATTTTCCCCGAATATTTTTGTCCAGAGAGTATCACCTGAGGCATTCGTTTTAATTAGCCAAACATTTTTATAATTAAAAGAATAAGGGGATGATTGTATCCCTCCAATTATAATGTATCCTTCATCCATAGTCTGCTGTACTGAATAAGCCTCGTCATAACCAATCTTCCCATATGTTTTTGTCCAAAGCGTATCTCCATCGAAATCTGTTTTAATTAACCAAACATCCTCACCTCTATCAAATGTATATTTAGATCCAGTTATGATATAGCCTTCATCCTTTGTCTGTTGGACCGAATTACCCATTAATGCCTTTGTCCATAATATATCACCATTAGAATTAGTTTTAATTAGACTATGACCTGTTATTATATACCCTCCGTCTGAAGTCTGCAGGACTGAATGAGCACTTCCCCCAAACGTTTTTGTCCACAGTGTATCACCAGAATCATTGGTTTTAATCAACCAAATATCATCGCCAACAGTACCGAATGAATCTGTTCCTCCAGCAATAATATATCCTCCATCCTCAGTCTGCTGGACTGAATTACCATATTCATTCTTATTCCCCCCAAATGTCTTTGTCCAGAGTGTATCACCGGAAGCATTCGTTTTAATCAGCAAAACATCTTCATCAAATAAGTATGAAAATGTGAAACCAGTTATAATATATCCTTCATCTTTTGTTTGCTGGAATCTACTACCCCCGGACATATAGTTTCCCCCATACGTTTTTGTCCAGAGTGTATCCACCTGGGCCTGAATTTTGGAATTGAGAAAGAAAATCAAAGATAATCATACTATAAGAAATGAGTTTCAGTGAAATGCCGTACACATATTCATTCCATTTTATTAATCTTTTCTGATTTATAAAACGTCTTCTTATAAATCTGATATAACTAATACATTAAATTATAATAATAAATCTCAAATTCCAAGTACCAAATAATAAATCCCAATAATGTATAATCCTAAATCAAAAAATCCCCTTCGCTGGAATTTGGTACTTGAATTTAGAATGAAGACTAAATAAACTCCTGTTCTTTTGTCTTTTTTCTTTAATCTTTTATCTTAAATATTGCGGGGGCAAATGGGAGTCGAACCCTGATCGCATATTGTTATGACCCACCCCCTCCCCTCCCTTTCAGTCAACAGACTGAAAGGGAGGGGTTAGGGGTGGGTTATTAAAATATATAACGCAATAAGAATATCCCCGCAAAAATCCACATCAGACCGGTATCTTTTTCATTTCACCTTTGACGGTCTTTAAAATCACATAACTTATAAATCCGATGGCGATCCCTTCGGTGATGCGGAAGGAGAATGGGATAAAAATCATGGTGAGAAAAGCTGGGATGCTTTCCGAGAAATCCTCCCAGGGAATGTGGCGGACACTCTTCATCATATAAATCCCGACCAGAATCAGGACCGGTGCGATGCAGGGATGCAATATCAATCCGCTTTCCGTCTTTACCTCACCGGCAATCATCTGGATTAACGGATAGAAGAATAGTGCCAGGATGAACAGGATGCCGGTGAAGATATTGGCCAGACCAGTGCGGGCACCGCTGGCTACACCGGATGCACTTTCGATGTAAGCGGTAATAGTGGACGTCCCGCCCAGAGCCCCGATTATTGTGCCGACCGCATCAGAAAACAGCGCTTTTTCCGCCCGCGGTAATTTTCCATCGACCAGAAATCCGGCCTGATTTGCTACCCCAACCAGTGTACCGATTGTATCGAACATAGCCAGGATCAGAAAGGTCAAAACCACCGGTAATAATTCCGGCTGCAAAGTCCCCAGAATATCAAGTTTGAACAGGGTCGGTTGAATCGAGGGTGGTGTACTGAATAGACCGCCGTATGATATCAATCCTGCCGCCCAGCCGATCAGCGTGGTTGACAGAATTCCGATCAGCATGGCTCCGGGCACACGGCGAATCAGTAAAATAGAGGTGATCAATAAACCGGCCAGGGCTAACAGTGTGGCCGGATTTCCAAAATCACCCAGCGTAACCAGCAGGGAAGGATGATCCACCACCAGCCCCGCCCATTCCAGGCCGATCAGAGTGATCATCAGACCGATGCCGATGGCAATGGCATGTTTTTGCGATTCGGGAATGGCATCGATCATCTTAGATCGTAAACCGACCAGGGTCAAAAGTACAAACAGTACCCCGGCGACAAAGACCATACCCAGTGCTACCTGCCAGGAAACGCCCAGGGTCAGGACTACCGTATAAGCAAAGAAGAAATTTTGTCCCATCCCCGGAGCCAGAGCAACAGGATAATTTGCATAAAATCCCATTAAAAAGATAGCCAGAGCACTGGAGATACAGGTAGCGGTAATCACGGCACCAAAATCCATTCCGGCGGCAGAAAGAACCACCGGTTGCACAAAGATAATATAAGCCATGGTCATAAAGGTTGTGCTACCGCCGATGAATTCGTTTTTCAGGGAAGTTTTATTTAAGGGACAGGTGAAAAATCTTTTCCAGCATGATCAATACACCTTCATTTCATCTGAGATTCGCTATGTAGCAGTAAAAAATAACCTGTATAATTTAATAAATCCTGATCATTGCCATAAATCCAGTCTAATAAAACATCAATGACAGAGTTTTGAATCAAGTTGACATTTTTTAAGGTTATAGTTTTGAAAACGGTAATTTCAAGTCAATAGACTTGATTTGTATTCCCGACCAATTTTAGAACTTTATCTACCTTAACACTATAATTACCATTGCATTACTTGCTTCAGGAACGGTTCCAGTTCATTGGCCATCTGCGCATGCTCCTGCCGGTCAGGATGACCGTTACAACCATGATCATATACCTTGGCAAAGAAAAATTTGGTGACTTTTTTATCGTTTTCTTTATTATGCATATATTCAACTATCGTCTCCAGATACTGCTGTAAAATCCTTGATTTTTCTCCTTGCATGACCGGACTGGATAAGCAGCAGATAACCGCCTGAGGATAATTTTTACGGACTGTTTTTAGAAACTGAAGATAAGCATTGACAAACTTTGTGGAATCCGGCAAAGCCCGGGGAATTTTCCCGTCTCCGTCTGAGAAATCGTTGGTGCCCAGACTGATCACAACCAGATCCGGTACATAACCGGAAAAATCCCATAAATTTGCTGAATCAGGTCTTAAATAGGTATTATGGTAAACCTGCGGTAGAGTCGGTCCCAGCCCATTCCAGTTGCGTTCAATACCGCTACCTGAAACAGAACTTAATAACCATTGAGCGTTTAACCGGCGGGCTAACAGCGGACCGAAAGCCAGATAAGCATTGTGCTGGTCATACCATTCTGCCGAATCACAGGGAATTCCGGAAAGATCCAGTCCCGTCCCACAGGTAATGGAATTCCCGATAAACTCAATTTTCCGTTCAGGCTTTTCAGGGGCTGGCAATAATTCATGGCAGTTGAATCCGGCAAATTCCACATACCCGATAGCGGCTTCGGTTGCTTTGCAAACTAAAATAGTATGCTCTCTGTCTTCCAATCCTTCCGCCAGCACATAACGGTTTTGGCCGGCTGTCATTCGTATCCTTCCCAGATATTCTCCGTCCAGCACTACCGACATGTAGTTCCGGTTTCCATTCAAATGCTGGTCCTGCAGCAGCATTTCAATGGAACTGCCCGTGAAGATTCCCTGCAGATAGCATCCTGCTCCGGCCAATTTAGGTTTTTGGGGATCAGCGAAATCAATGCGGCCGGTATATTGAATAAAGGGATTGTCCGCCGGGAAATATTTATTATCTATAGTTTTTTTTTCAAATACAGTTTCTCCCCCGACAACCGTTCTCAGTACCTGAACATTCTTTTATTTCCACCGGATCGATTTTAGTAAGATCTTCCGAAAGTACCACAAAATCGGCGAGTTTGCCGGTCTCCAGGCTCCCCTTTTCCCGCTCTGAAAAATCAGCATAAGCACCATTGATGGTATAGCAGCGGATTGCTTCTTCAACAGTAATTTTTTGCTCAGGTATCCAACCATCAGGATTTTTTTCATCCAGTGTCCGACGGGTTACTGCCGCATAAATGCCCCACAATGGACTTGCCGGCGCCACGTACCAGTCGCTGCCAAAGGCCAGCACTGCCCCGCTGTCTAACAGGGTACGAAAAGCATAGGTGGAACGGCATCTTTCCAGACCTATCCGTTCTTCCGCCCAGCGGCCGTCGTCGATGCAATGAAACGGCTGCATACTGGCAATCACCCCCAGCTGAGAAAACCTGGGTATATCCTCCCAGCGTAAATGCTGGGCATGTTCAATACGGAAGCGCTGATCACGACCTTTGCTGCCTGCCTTAATTTCACGCATAAAACTCCAGCAAGCGGGCATTGGCTTCATCCCCGATAGCATGCACGGCTACCTGTTTCCCTAAACTATCCACCGCTTTGAGCCGGTCATAGATTTTTTCCGGTGGTATGGCCTGCTCGTCCCATACCCCGCGATTTTGCGGATCATTCAGATAGGGTTCAAAAAATCTGGCCGTTCCTGAACCGAGGGAACCATCCATGAAACTCTTCACTCCATTAACTTTCAGCAGGTTATGATCCACCGTCCCATCAGTCACAGATTTCAACTCCTGCCAGTTGGCGATGGGGATATAACAGGTCAGACGCACCTTCAATTTATTCTGTGCGATCAATTGTTTATATACTGCCAGGTCGGATAAGTTACCCATATCATTGGCCGAAGTGACGCCATTTTCCAACAGGTATCTCCCCGCATTCTCTGCAGCCATCAATTTAAATTCCGGACCGGGTTCGGGTATGACCCGGCTGACTAAATTCATAGCCGCATCTTTAAGGATACCGGTCAATTTCCCTTGGTGGTCCCGAACGATCACACCGCCGGGGGGTGTAGCCACATTCTCATCGATACCGGCCAGTTTCAGGGCCAGAGAATTGGCCAGAGCCATATGCCCGTCCAGTCGGTTAACAAAAACCGGATTTGCCGGGGTTACTCTGTCAATCCATGATCGTGCCGGTAATCCTTCGGCATCAGGCCACAGGGTATGATCCCAGTTTCCACCGAGTATCCATTCCCCGGGCGGCATCTTTTTTGCATAGTCGGAAATTTTCCCGATGAATTCTGTTTTGCTCCGGCAGTGGCGTAAATCGATCTGGCTTAAGGAGAAACCGCCGGTCAGTAAATGCAGATGGGCATCATTCATTCCCGGAAGAACAAAACCATTCTGCAGGTCGATCACTTCCGTTTCCGGTCCGATCAGGCCAGCGGGGATTTCCGGGCCTACGTAATTGAACCTGCCGTTTTTGATTCCCACCACCGCTGCCCGCGGTTGATTTGCATCAACTGTCCAGAACCGGCCGTTGCGAAAAACACGATCGGCCGGCTGTATTCTGTTGTGACAGGAAAACATCATGACCCCCATAATCATTAAGGCACCCAGCAACCGCATATGCTCCTCCGGATAAAAAAAAACCCTTCTCACAGGAAAAGGGTTGCCTAAGATTTATTTAACTGTTTCGATTAACGGAATATAGCTTTAATCGCGCCCCAGGTACGGAAGATGCCGGATATATTAGGATTAACCATCAGAGATTCACTGTCTTCAATTATGGTATTATTGCTCCGGACCGCCCGTATTTTATAGAAAAAAGTCTGAGTATCTTTGAAAATTACATTGGCATCGGTGAAAGAATAATTTCCCGCCGTCCCTCTGGCCAGGGTATTACCTGCTTCATTGAAAACCTTATCGTCCAAACTGCGCAGGATAATGAATTTACTCACCCCTGACTCAGTCTTAGTGACCCACGTAATAGTGACTTTGTTATTGGCCGGTGTGGCACTGCACTCTGAAAAAATTATATAACCTGTCAGAGCTAACAGATATATAGGTAATAATACCACTATTATAATGGAAATACGACGCATAATAAACCAGTAAAATGATTGTGCCTGTAATTTATTATATTTTATTACTAAAGCAAGAAATTTTTGGGATTTATTTAGGCTTTTAAATTGTCTGCCTGACAATCAGTCACAGATATCAAAAATCTATTTTAATAAATCAGTGAGCATGCGGGTCAATTCTATCTCAAACTGTTCCGGATCGCTGAATCCTTTTTGCTCTTTACGCACAATTCCCTCTTTATCGATCACATATAATCTGGGTAAAGACAGGGCATCATATTTCTCAGCGATTTTACTGTACCGGTCAAGCAGGATATCCAGTTTAACAGAATTCCCGCTCAGAAATTCTTTTATCTTCGCTTCTTCTTCGCCGACATTGACCAACAGAAATTTTACCGGCTGCCCGTCAAAATTACTCTCGATTTTTTCCAGATGCGGAATTTCCTTAAGACACGGTATACAATATGTGGCAAAAAAACTCAATACCACCACCTGCTTGGTTTTATTGATCCATGGTTTATTCAACTTGGGGCCGCAAAAATCACGCAAGGCCACGTACTTCTGCTGTAAATCGGGCAATGAAAATGTGGGGGCCTCTTTACCGATTGCCGGACTATTCGGTTTGGAATTTTCGGTCTGTCTGACCGCCAGGCCTGCGGCCTGTCTGGGCGCCAGGCCTGCGGCCGTCTGAACTGTTTGTCCCGCAACAGTAAAAGCCAGGCTCAGAATCAGGATTAAAATTACAATTTTCAAATTTTCAACTCCCTTTTTAACCGGTCCCCGAGCATCGTCGAGGGGACTCATATCCTGACAATCGAACATAATTGCCATATTATAAATAAATAATTCCATCCGGTCAAAAAAAAACCAGCGTTAATCAAACGCTGGTTTTTTAAACATTGCATATCAACAGAAACTATCTGACAATTCCGCCGCAGGCCGCGATCACGGATTTAAAGGCATCGGGACCCGGAATTTGCACGTTCTTTGCACTCATCTTGAGCGAAACATTATTTGAAAATTCGACAATATTGACGGGCGGAATGGTAGACTTGAACTGGGCATTGATCACCTTTATAAACTCATTGGTGATAATCGCATGACCAATATCAGACGGATGTACGCCATCCAGACTGAAAATGCCGCCGGTAATGAAATCAGTGGAGAAATCCATTCCGCCGGTCTGATAACCATTCGCTTTGATCCCATTGAAAATACCATAAAAATCCACCACATAAAGTTCATGGGCTGCTGCCTGGGCAGCAATTACCCCATTGAAAGCAGCTGTTGCTGCCTGGGCTATGACTACCTCGTCAGCATCCAGTACCAGTGAATTCGGCAGCGGTGCTTGTGCGGCCAGACCAACCGGGTATCCGGCTTGTCCATATGCACCGGAGACATCACCAATGACTGATGAAGCAGGTAATAAAATCAGGTCGGCAGCCGTGGCCTGGCGTATTGCGCCGGCACCGGTCTGGATGACCAGAGCAACCGGGCCTACTTCGGGTACATCAACCATATACGGGATCGTAGTAAAATAAGGAATCGCAGTTACATCCGGGATATTAGCAACCACTACCTGGGAAGTAGTAACCGTATCAACCTCAATTGCTACCAGGGCGTTCAGCAGGGCAGTATAAAGCGCGGTAAAATCTCCAACCGGCGTAGGGGTCGGCGGATAAGTACCACCGCTGGCGGCATACCCCAGAACATCGTTATTGCCGATCCAGCAGGTAACAAAAGTCGGTTTTAATAACGCAGCCTGCTGGGCAGCAGTTGTATTGCCCAAACCAGGATTACGCAATACTACGTTGAACATGGAGTTAGTTCGAGAGGCACTGGTACCCGCATCCACAGCATTCATAATATCGTACGTAACCGCACCGGGTACACCTAAATTATTATAAGGTGCCGCATATGTGGCCACATCGACACTTACATAAGGCATGGCCATATAAGCAGCATAATCCGTATAAGGAACTGGGGTAATAACCGGATTACCGGTGGTAGGACTGGCCAGCATAACCAATTGCAGAATTCCAGCTGAATCTGCCGTAAATGAACCCAGACCCGGATAGGCCAGCAGCGGCTGTACAAAATTACCTACACCCATCTGTTCAGCCAGAAGGTTGGGGTAACTATAAATTTGATGCTTTTCAGTTAAAGCACCAGATTGGAATCCGGCGGTTATACTGTTTCCCAGGGCTACATAACTGGCCAGGTTCGCTGTGCCGGTTTTCAGCACGGTCTGTTTTTCGGTCGGCGCATCCAGCGAACATCCGGCCAGAAATAAGGCCAGGGCGATAAAAGAAATTAATACTATTTTTATTTTATTCATGGCAGCTCTCCTTTTTCTCTATTTAAGCGAATAACTCAGAGTGAGCGTCATCAGATGTGCAATACTCTTGTAGGTCCCGTTGAAATCGATATCTGAATCCGTAATCGTGCGGTCGTCCTGGCTCAGGAACATATAACCGGCATCGACTGTCATTTTCTCATTAAGTTTATATCCGGCACCGATGCTGAACAACCAGCGATCTGCTCCGGGTAGTGATGGATCCACATACTTGTCCGGAGCCGGATCAAGATCACGATCGACGCCCATGCGTATAGCTAATTTTTCATTCCAGCGATATTCTGCGCCCAAACGCACGCTATAACCATTGTGCCATTTTTTAGGCGAAGATTCATCCTTGACTGCAGCAGTTTCAGTATCAAAGTCGACCGCCAGTTCATCATAAGACTTCCAGCCGATCAGGAACCAGTCCGCTTCCACGGTCAATGCTTCGAACGGTTTCAAAGCCGCTCCCACAATCAGAAAAGTAGGAAGAGTGATCTCGGCTTTGCCTTTACTTTCCGGAAACAGAGCAGCAATTTCAGCATCGACCACTGGATTGACCGAGGGAAAATCAAATTTGGCCGTACCGTCGATATCCAGTTTTACTTCACTGCGAAAACTTGCGCCTAAGGATAGCATTTCATTTATCTGATAATGGAGTGCCGCATTATATCCCCAGCTGCTGGCAGCATCGCCTGTCAATTCCACTGAACCCCACATGTCACGTGGTGTAAATAAAGCCTGCCGGTTTAATGTGATATTGGACATAACGTAATCGACGCCGGCAGCCAGCGATAGACCCGGAAGGATACGATAAGCAACATTCAAATTGAAAAAATATGTCTGAACTTCAGATTTTGTGGCCAGACTTTTGCCCACCCAATTTTCACCCCAGTCAGTACCGAGCCCAAAAGGGACAAAAAAACCAAGACCAAAACTAAGATCTTCGGTGTAGGCGTAGGTAGCATAAAGACTTGGAACAAAGAAATTCCAGGCTTTGGCTTCCTGATACAGATTTGGATCCACCGAAAGCGGTCCGGTGAAAGATGCCTTGGGAATAATATAGGTCCCGGTGAAAGCAAAATTCCACCCGCTTAATTGAGTGATACCGGCGGGATTAAAAAATACAGCCGTAGCATCATCTGCCTGGGCAGTGAAAGCCCCGCATAACGCCATGCTCTTCGCTCCATGTTCATAAATAGAAAAACCATCACCAAAGACCAGGGACACACTAACCAGAAGTATAAAAATCCCTACCATCAACTTTTTGTGCATAAATCCTCCTGCTAAATTAAATAACCTTACCTGCTATTTGTTTAGTTACAATGCTAAAGATTAAAATGGGTCGGTAAATTAACGCGAATGTGCGGTAAAACATAAAATACAATTAGAATAAAGTCAAGATAAATTGTGCTTTGGTAATTATTTTTATTACAGTTAATGTTAAATCCGGTTTTCATTGACCGGGCAGATCCTCCCTGATATTACCTCTTTGCTTGCACCGGTCAGCCCTGCTAAATTGGCCGGAATACCCTGAATTGATTCATTAGCCAGTATTGCAGCACCAATCGCCTCTCTGAAATCTTCCGGCAGATCATAATCACTGCTCCGTCTGACCGGCACCGGCTGAAAATATTCACGGAACAATTGCCGGATAAAAGTATTATGACTGCCGCTGCCGCACAACACCACTTCCTGCAGATTCCGGGGCACAAAATCGTGACATGTTTTCCAGACTCTGAAACTGATATAACGGCTCGCCGTATGCATTACATCAGGTTCGGGGATTCGCCAGCGCAGGGCCTGCCGCAATAGAGACAGGACAAAACCGGTTCCATATTGATCCCGGACGGATGACTCGGCAGGAGATTGTTCAGGAAAATTATCCAGTTGCTGTAAATAACCGGACAGTTTCTCTGAAAAATGACCCAACCCGGCTTTCGCCCCGTCCCGGTCAAACGGCAATTCATATAATCGCTGCATTAACTGATCCAGTAAACCGTTGCCCGGACCGGTATCGAATGCCCGGATTTTTAATTTATCTCCATCGGCCGGGATATAAGTACAACTGGTCAGGTCGCCGATATTCACCAGCAGTATATTTTTTTTCAAATGTGAGAAAAGGAGCCAGTCGATATATGGCAGCAGCGGCCTGCCCTGCCCGCCGGCTGCCGCCAGGCCTGCCTGATAAAAATCAGCGATGGTAGTTATACCGGTCAACTGAGCCAGCAAATCCGGATCGCCCAACTGCAGCGGCTGAATTCAGTCCGGCTGCTGCGGATTTTACAGTCGTGCCCAGCAGACCGATTACATCAATCGTTGCGCTGGGACCGGCAGTCCTGGTAAGCATTTCATTTATCGTTTCAGCCCAGCTACGGGTCAGATCTGAATTAATCCGCTTGATTAATTGAGGCTTATGCTGCCGGGGATCCCGGAGCTGTACTAAAAACTGTTTTTGCCGGGGTGGATAAACCTGGTGACCGGTATACAAGATCTTGAATTTTGTATTGAGCCCGCTGCCGCTTATTTCTAAAACGACTAATTCAAATCCGTTACCCGAATTGCCCGAACGTAATCCTATTATTCTACGTTTTTGTTTTTGCAGCAGGTTCAGAATAAATTGATCCAAAATTATCTTATAATTCTGTTCTAGAAGGAAATATTCATTGTCAGAATAAAATTGCGGGAGGGTGCGATGGAGCCGATCAGATCGACATAATTATATTGAAAAATATTATTGATCTGCAGGGATGATTCCAGGTTCATTCCGGCCAGGCTAAAGGGCACTAACAGGCGTAAATCGACGATATGTACGGGTACCCGTTTCCCGGCATCAGGAATGATCAGGGCAAAAGTAGCATCAATCTGGTCATAGCGGCTGAGGAAGCGGTAATCGATATTCAATTGAATACGATGGTATTGTACGGTGACGTTGTTATAAAAAATATGCCGGGGCCGGTAGGTCAGATATTTCTGCTGGCTTAAATCCCAGGGATCGCAGTAGGTATAACCGCTGCGCCAGTTAAGCCAATCTTTAATCACTTCCCAGTTGAATGCGATTTCCCCGCCGACAATGCGGGCATCGGTGATATTGGTGAATTGCACATCACCCGATTCAACAAATTTTCCTTCGATTAAATCCCAGATCCGTGAATAAAACAGAGCCAGATCAAAAAACAACTGTTGACCCAGGAATTGATTCAGACCCAGTTCAGCGGACCAACTCTCTTCCGGATCCAGATTTAAATTGGGTATGACTCTTAATCCTCCGGCCGAAGTGGAAGTAAAGGCTTCGGCAATCGAGGGAGCACGAAAACTGCTGCCCAGCGAAGAACGCAACGCTGTTCCCGGCCAGGGTTTATAAACCAATCCAAATTTCGGATTGAATCTGTACTCCACGCGGAGAGAATCCACATCGAAATAATCAAAGCGCAAGCCGATGGTAGTGGAAAATGCCGGATTCCATTTTATTTCATCCTGAACAAAACAGGCGGCACCCCGACCGCTCTGATCACCGAATAAATTAGCCTGAACCTGGTTATAGGTCAGCGCTATTCCGCCTATCCACTGCTGATTCTTATATTGCAGATTATACTGGAATTCCCCGTTCAGAAAATCAGAAGTGGACTTGTTGCCCTGGTGATCGTCCGCACCCTCGATGGTATCCTCGAAATGATTGTCAAACCAGATCACCCGGGCTGTATAAAATCTCTGCTCATCCAGCACATGCTGATAAGCGGCATTCAGGTGGTAACGCGTCGACTTCACCCGGTCATCCACCTGATCATCAGGCGGGATCAAAGCATGGGCCAGGTCCTGCCAGTACAAAAAATTCCCCCGTTTTTGAGTCATATAATTTCCGGCGATTACCAGACGCTGATACGGTGACAGGGTGAATTGCAGTTTACCTCCGGCCTGGTAACGTTTAAACCAGTCATTCTGTTTATAACTATCATCCTGATCGGTATTTGCTGCCAGCATATAGCCCAGCATTCCCGTTTTTGCCGAATAATTAACACTTAAACCTTTCATGTACTTCCGCTGATCGGTCCATTTCCATTGCGGATAATAAGGCTCAGAATAAAATCCGCCATAAAATCTCAGGTTGCCCTGAGGTTCAGCGGCAATATCCTTGGTAATTACGTTCACTACCCCACCCATGGCACTGGAACCATATAAGGCCGAGCCTGCCCCTTTAACAATCTCGATCCGCTCGATCTGATTCATCTGCAAAGCACTGAAGATCATTTCCTGGGTATCGCCGGTCAGGTAAGGCATACCATCCACCAGCATGATCACCCGGCTGCCCACCCCGCGGCTGTAACCTGTCGAACCGCGTATGTTCAATTGCGACTGGTTGAGATTAAGGCCCGGTACATACTGTAAGGCCTTATCGATCGTGATGGTATTGCGGCTCTGTATCTCCTGGCGGGAAACGGTACCTACGCTGGCCGGAATATCCTGTAGTTTCTGTTCATACCGCCCGGCGGTGATTAAGGTGGGTTCTGCACTGAGCGCAACTTCGGCAAGTGTTATGGTGCCGATCTCCGTATGTTGACCGGCTATAGTCTGTACGGAGATGGATTCCTGTTTATAACCGATTACAGTTATGATCAATTGAAATTCGCCTGGAGGAACATTGATAATCCGGAAGACACCTTCTTCATTACTGGCGGCGCCGAGAACCGTTCCCTTCAGAACTATATTAGCCCCGGCTACAGGATTGGAATCCTGGTCGGCAAGCCGCCCGCTGATGGTGGCGGGTTGGGCATGGGCGATTGCCGGAACAAAAATGATTAGAAAAAATAGAATACGGATTTTGGTTGTCATTTAATTATATTTTATTCAGAATCTGAAAATATTCGATACTCACTGCATTAGGGGCGCGGCTACCGCGCCCCTACAAAAACAATCTTGATTATTAAATATTCTTAATATAATCTTTTTTTTGTCTCTTTGTCTCTTTGTCTCTTTGTCTCTTTGTCCCTTTGTCTCTTTGTCTCTCTGTCCCTCTGTCTCTTGATTATTGCCCAAACGGCTGATACGGCAGATTATGAAAATCGACATGAATATCAATACTATCCAGAACCTGATTTTCTGTCAATATGATTGCTGTAGGAATAGAATCCAGACCGCTGCCGGTGGTGTCATACTGGCCTACCGCACGCCAGTCCGCAGTAATATTGTTGCCGTACAACTGGGCGACAACCAGGTAGGCATAGTTCCCGGCCGGAAGATCCATTATATAACTATAATATTCAATATTATTCATCGGCAGGCCGGCAGCAGCCGCAATCGGCGGATAGACCACAGCCTGCCCGCTGGTGATCTCGAAAAAAATGTCCAGCGGCGGATATTCTTTAAAGGCGACCAGCCGCAGGTCTTTCAAACTGTCAGCCGTCGGCCAGTTTTGGTAAGTAATTGTACCGCTGATGGCTGTCCGTTGGTTTTCTTTAGGTGGTTCCAGTCCGTGGTCGCAGCCGGCCAGGAAGAAACTGATCAATATAGTAACAATTAACGATCTGAAAATCATTGTTGGAGTTCCAGCTTTGCTCAAACGATGGCTAAAAACGAATACGTGTTTAAAATATAGAAAGCGCGATTTCAAGTTACAAGATCAAATTATAATTTGCTAAATTTTGCTTTCATAATTATTTTAGATCACATTGAATAAGATCAATCGTATTTTAGGCAATTTTTGGCCGGCGAACCGGAAAAAAATCAATACATTTATTGATCACGGAGTGTACTATGACTGAAAATACAGTCGATTTAAAAAGATTAATCTATATGATCAAGGATACTAAGAACCTTAACGCCAATCTTATTCTGGATGATGGATGTGTTTTTGATACCGCCGATCCCAAACCTCTGGTGAAAGTCATCAATTATATTATAAATTATCTGAACCAGGTGGCCAAGCGACCGCTGGAAATTTCACTGGACCTGCGTATGGCCGATTTCCTGTTAAGTCTGCTGGTGTATACCGATCAACTTGAGTTGCCGCCTTTAAGTGATCAATTGACCGAGGCCTTAAAAGCCTATAAAGCCACACTGGAAAAGATACATGAAAAAGGAAAATACCTGCAGTTTAAAATCAGTTTTGCCAAATAAATTAGTTTAAGTTCTAAGAGCCCGCAAACTTTTAAATCTCTTCGGTCACTGTGTTACAGCCGCTTTATTCATTCGCAGCAGAAATTTGTCCGACTCTTCAAAACCGGCCAGACGCAGTTCGCTAATCTCTTTCCCGGTCTTCGCCAGAAAAATAATAGTTGGCACCCCCTTGATATTAAACATCGTGCGTAATTCATTGGCGGATGCCGAATCGAAACTGGTGAGATCAGCTTTGATCATGACAAAATTCTCAGCAGCCTGATTAATCCGCGAATCTGAAAATGTGAACTTATCAAGTTCTTTGCAGGGCAGACACCAATCGGCATAAAAATCAATGATTACCGGCTGGTTAGATTGTTTAGCCTGCGCTATGACCCCGGGCGTATAAACCTGCCAGGAAATTTTTGTCTGTGCAGCCCCTGTTCCCGGCAGCAACAACCAGATGGCCAGCAAAATTCCAATTACCCCTACAACATTCCGCAGAACAGTAAAAATCTTACCCCCTCTGTTTCTATCCAGCCAGCCCAGATAGATCGCGCCAGTGCTGACCAGTAAAGCCAGAACGTACAGATAAAGTTTTGCACCCGGGAATAACGGTTGTAAAAAATATATGGCCATGCCGATCAGGACAAATCCGAATAAATTTCTCACCCAGACCATCCAGGCCCCTGAGCGCGGCAAACGGGTGATTGCACCGGAAAAAATACCCAGTACCAGGAAGGGCGTACCCAGTCCCAGCGCCAGTACAAAGAACATCAGAAAACCCATGTAGGGATCTCCTAAATTACCCACATAGGTGAGCAGTCCCAGCACAAATGGACCGATGCAGGGCGCTGCGATCAATCCCACGGTCAGACCCATCAACAGTGTACCAACATATCCGCTGCGATTTGTTCCACCCAGTAAGGCCAGCGATTGCGGAACGCGGATCTCATACAAACCAAACATGCTCAGGGCCAGAGCCAACCAGGACCACAGCAATAAAAATCAGGACCCACGGATTCTGCAGTGCACTGCCCAGTAATTCCCCGGTAAGTGCGGCCAGCAGACCCAGTACAGAATAAGTGATAGCCATGCCCAGAACATAGACCACGGCACGTCCGACCAGACCGCGGCGTCTGTTCTGTACTCTGACCGGCAAAATAACTTATGGTGATGGGAATCAGCGGATAGACACACGGTGTCAGGTTCAGGGCCAATCCGCCGATAAAAATAAAAAGCAGGGTATATACCCAACCGCTTTCCCTGACCAATCGGGCTAATTCAAGTTCACCTTCCCGTACTGCTTCTTCTTTAAAATAGGCCAAGGTCATACGAAATAATTGCTCATTCCTGGCCTGTACCGCTTCAGCATCGGCAGCCAGAGGTACATTTTGTGAAAATTCAACTGTCTGTGGTGCCAGGCATGAAACGTCATTGCAGGCCTGGTAATAAATATAACCGCGGATCAGTAAAACAGAATCGGTCGCCTGCGGAGAGACAGTGACAGTCGCCTTAAAATAAATCTGTCCCTCATAGACCGACAGTTGTGTTTCGGAAAATGAAAATGTTTTTAACTCCGGTTCCATGTAATGTACTTTTCCGAAAGTCATCCCCGGCATTTCCCGGAAACCTGCTTCGGTAGGAATCAGATTTTTTTCCAGCGGCTGGTGCGAATTAATATGCCAGCCTTCCTGGATGGTCAACTTCAATCAGTATGGTAAAACTCTGCTGGCGCCGGAATTTATCCTGCGGCAGCAGCAGACGCGCTGCTACGATCTGGCTTTTATCCTCCGGCCGCTGCAGCGGACCGGCCAGTGCCACAGATAACAGGATCAGGCAGGTAATAACAGTGTATATATACTTCATAATTCTTTCCTCCGGTCTGTCAACCAGAATAATTTTTAATCACTGCCGGAATTTATTGATTAAAGATATACCTTGTCCATAACTCTTTTAAAATACTTTGATTGAAATTCAAATTAGTATAAATTGTACACGGTCAGTGAGAGATATTCGATGATTAATAGATTCCTCACTCACCTGCTTCGCGGGTTCGCTCGGAATGACAGAAAAAGGATGTCATTTCGAATCCCGTCCGGTACCCGCCGGATCGGGATGAGAAATCTTAATTATTCTTTATTTAACTATTGTTTGGGGCAAGAGATCTACTCATTATTATGAATATATCTTTCAAAAATTTCGTAATTATTATAGTAGCTCTCGATCTGCTTCCGGTCTTGGCTGCTGATAATCTGCAAAACCAGATCCTCAAAGCAAAAAATAAAGTACTGCCGGCGCTGGTCCATATCGAGCCGGTAAAAGAATTCTATGACGCCGGTAAAAAGGTTAAAGTTCAGGTCACCGGTTCCGGGATTATCATCGATGCGCAGGGCCATGTGCTGACCAACAATCATGTGGCCGAGAAAGCCAACCAGGTCAAATGTACCCTGGCCAACCGCGAAGAAGTGCCGGCCGAAGTGATCGGCCTGGATGCTCTGACCGATCTGGCGGTATTACAACTTGATCTGTCAAAATTATCATCAAAATCCATACCCTATGCCCGCTTCGGGGATAGCGACAGTCTGGCTGTGGGTGAGATTGTTCTGGCGCTTGGTTCCCCGCTGGGTTTAAGCCGTTCTCTTTCCATGGGTGTTATTTCCTCGATCGACCGTTACTTCGAAGATACCGAACAGATGCTTTCGCCGTTTAACCTGTGGATCCAGACCGATGCGGCCATTAATCCGGGCAACAGCGGAGGCCCCCTGGTGAATCTCCGCGGCGAAGTAATCGGTATCAATGCCCGGGCTATCTTCTTTGGAGAAAATCTTGGTTTTGCCATTCCAATCAATACTGCCAAACTGGTAATCGAGCGGATTTTAAAAGATAAAATGGTGGAAAGATCATGGATCGGAACCGAGTGGCAGGAAATCAAAGAGTACAGGAACTATAAAAATCAGCCTAAACTCGAAGGTGTGTTATTATCATATGTGGAAAAAGGTTCACCTGCCGAAAAAGCCGGACTGCAGGCAGGTGATCTGGTATATCAGATCAATCATACACCCGTCAGTGCTGTCTATAAAGAAGAACTGCCCAGGGTGCGTAAGTTCATTGCGGAAATTCCGGTTGGATCTGCCGTAGGTTTTTCATTGCAGCGCGGCAGCAGCACGAAGGAGATTATCCTCAACACTTCCCAGCGTGGTAAATTCGATGGCAATGAATTTATTTGCGAACGGTGGGGTCTTTCGGTCAAGGAGATCACCCCGCGCATTGCCCGCAATCTTAATCTTCCCGATGAAACAGGTGTCCTGATCAGCGGTGTACTCAACGGCAGCCTGGCCGATGAGGCAGAAGCATATCGTGGCCAGATAATAACACAGATAGACCAGGATAGCATATTGAATCTGGATGATCTTAAAAAGATCTATGACGCACAGAAAAAGAGTATACCGGCAAAAGGCATCATGCTGAAACTATATTACCGGAATACTACGCGGTACGCCCTGCTCAAGGAGAAATAACAGGAATGTCACTTTTCCACCGCACCTTAATTTATTGCTCCCTGCTTCTGGCTAACCCGGTCCTGCAGGCCCAGTGGCCAGATAATATAAATAAACTCAAGCAAAGCATCTGCCTGGTTGAATATTTTCAAGCACAGTCAGAGTACAGGGATATCAAGGACGAAGCACGGCTCAAGCACAAAATCACCGGTATCCTGGTCGGCAGCAGCGGCCTGGTTATAACTTCCGATATGATTTACCCGGTGAATCTGGATATTGTCGCTGGTAACAATACCTTTAGCAATCTGCAAAAACCGCCTGAAGATATCACCGTATCATTCAGCCGGGAGAAAAAAATAAAAGCACACTTCGTCGGCAAGGATGAAGAATTGCGTCTGGCCTTTATCCAGGTTGACGAATTAACAGCATTACCGGCACCGATCACTTTTACGGCCGGGCAACCATATGGACCAGGCGATCCGCTGTACCTCATCCAGCATCTCGACGGCCGGTATGATAATGAAATCTTTATTTCACCCGGCTTCATTAACGGCATTCTTGACCATTCCCAGCAAAAATTGTTAAGCGGAATAACTGTGAATCCTCTGTCTCCGGGCGGATTGGTCATTGACAAAAAAGGCCGGGCAATCGGAATCATCTCCCGCAGCAGTTTTTCCACCAGAATTGACGAAAATTTTGAAAGTGCCGATTTGCTGGTTGAAAATGAAATAGCCGAAATATTACCTGCACGTTATTTTATCCCATTGATCGAAAATCCTCCGCAACTGGTCACTCAGAAGGAAGGCGGCGGAAAAAGCTGGCTGGGTATCCAGATGCAGGTCTTGACCAAGGATATGGCTGATTACTGGAACCTGCCCGATATCCACGGTGTAATCGTAAGTTCAATTGTTCCCCTTTCCCCGGCAGAAAAAGCGAAATTGCGCCTGGGTGATATCATCACTGCTATCGGCGATTTTCAGATTAAAAGTGATGACAAAAAAGTAATTGAGGCTGGCCGGCATTATATCCGCAGTTTACCGGAGGGTGAAGTGAACCTGCAGATAATTCGTGATCACCAGCCGATGAGCGTAAAAGTGCAACTGGAAAGTACCCCCAAGAGCCGCTATTTAGCCGACGAATTTTTTGATGAAAATCTTGGTTTAAGGGTAAAAGAATTGACCCAGGATCTGTTTATAAATAACAATCTTGATTTTGATACCGAAGGAGTGTGGGTCTCCCGGGTGGAAGAAGCAGGAGCAGCGAGTCTGGCCGGTCTGGAAGTCGATGATCTGATCCTGAGTATCGATGATCTCAAAATAAAAAGTCTCGCTGATTTCCGGGAGATCGTACAAAAATTAAAACAGCAGCAGCCGGATTATATTCAGGTTTTCATACAGCGGGAGCAGATTACTCAGTACGTGTTTATCAAAACCGGTCCGAGCGGAAAATAAGCGGAGGAAGAATGGATATTTTAAAAACCATTTTTGAAAAACAATACGAATTAAACCGGCGCATTCTTAAAGAGCGGCATCAACAGGACTATGATCAACTCTGCGACCACAGTCGTTCCGATGCCCAGCTGGAAAAAAAGCGTGTTGAATGGCTGTTGAATTATAACCGCGCCCAGATCCACGAATCAATCGAATTGGAAGATTCCGTTCCGTGGAAATGGTGGAAAGATCCCGCCGCTGTCGACTGGCAGAATATCGCTATTGAATTGATCGATGAATTGCATTTCTGGGTCAGCAAATGCCAGATCGCCGGCCTGACCGCGGATAAACTGGCCGAACTGTATTTGCAAAAGAATAAATTAAATCAACTGCGCCAGGATCGCGGTTATGGCAGCACCTATCAGAAAGTCGATGAGCGCGGAGTGGAAGACAATAAACGTATGAAAGAACTGCTGGATGAATAATCATTAATATTAAACCAACAATACCCATGAAAACAAAATCCGGTTTAGCCGAATTCAATCGCTCCAGGAATAATTTCGTCTTCGAATTTCACATTGCCAAACAGGTCAGGGATTTTTACCAGTTTGATGATGTTCTTTTTGCCCGGAGCGGTAATGTCATCTTTATGAATTTCTTCATGGTGCGGGTTTTTGCCGACAAGATGAACCGCAAACGCGATCTGATTTCATTTCCGGAACAGGCTGTCAAAGCAGGACAATTGAACGCCATGGGTCTGATTGATGAAATTCTGCACTATGTTGCCGGGCTTTATAAAGAACAACGACAGGCTGACATATTCAGTACAGCGCTGGACTGGCTGCAGGACAAGATCGGCCGGCAGGAACTGGATCGAACCCTGTTACAATTTGTTACCGACTTCCCGCCGGTGGCCGTTTATAAAAATCAGATAACGGCTGCGGATTACCTGCAGGACAGAACCAGCGGCATTTCCAACCGGGAAGCCGTACTGGAGGAGTTGCTGTTGCTGTACCTCTCCAATGCCAATCCGGCCTTCGGTCCGTTCAGAGAATTATTCAATGATACCACCCTTAACAAGGAAACACCCTACCACCTGCTTATAAAAGCACTGGATGATTTTTTTAAAGAGCAGGATTTCTTTGGACCGGAGAACCAATCGCTGTTTGAAATGCTGCGCACCCCGGCAGTCCGGTTTCCTCATTCGCTCACAGCCCAATTGGAATTTATACTCAGGCACTGGGGTGCTATTTTATCCAAATTCATTCTCAAACTGTTCGGCAGCCTGGATATGATCAAAGAGGAGGAAAAAGCCGTGTCGGCCGGGGCAGGTCCGACCCTGCTGGCCGATTACTGGAAATTACTCTCCCTGGAAGATGAATATGAACGCTTCAGCGCTGATCTGGACTGGATGCCTAAAGTGGTGACGCTCGCTAAAAGTGTGTATGTCTGGCTGGATCAGCTTTCAAAAAAATACCAGCGCTCCATCACTAAATTGAATGAAATCCCCGATCAGGAGCTGGACCTGCTGGCCCGCCGGGGCTTTAACTCATTATGGCTGATCGGCATCTGGGAAAGAAGCCCTGCATCCCAGAAAATCAAACAAATCTGCGGCAACCCGGAAGCTGTAAGCTCGGCTTATTCCCTTTATGATTATATCGTTGCCAACGACCTTGGCGGAGACGGCGCCTTGCGTGACTTAAGACACCGTGCCTGGCAGCGCGGTATCCGCATGGCCAGTGATATGGTGCCCAATCATACCGGTATTTATTCCAAATGGGTTGTCGAGCACCCCGACTGGTATGTCCAGACCAATTATCCCATCTATCCCAAATATTCTTTTAACGGTCCTAATCTTTCTCAGGACGACCGTGTCGGGCTCTATATCGAGGATGGTTATTGGAACCGCACTGACGCAGCTGTGCTATTTAAACGCGTCGATCAGCAGAGCGGAGAAACCCGCTACATCTATCATGGCAATGACGGTACCAGCATGCCCTGGAATGACACCGCCCAGTTAAATTATCTGAAAGCCGAAGTTCGCGAAGCGGTAATTCAAACCATCCTGCATGTGGCGCGTCAATTCCCGATCATCCGGCTCGATGCGGCCATGACCCTGACCAAGCGACATTTCCAGCGCCTGTGGTTTCCCCAACCCGGCAGCGGCGGGGATATTCCTTCGCGCGCTGAATTTTCCATGACCCGGGAACTGTTCAACGAATTAATGCCGGATGAATTCTGGCGCCAGGTGGTGGACCGGGTAGCGGCAGAAGTACCCGATACACTGTTACTGGCTGAGGCGTTCTGGATGATGGAAGGATATTTTGTCCGCACTCTGGGCATGCACCGCGTTTACAACAGCGCCTTTATGAATATGCTGAAGAATGAAGAGAATCAGAAATACCGCCAGTCCATTAAAAACGTGATGGACTTCAATCCGGAAATTATGAAACGTTATGTCAATTTCATGAACAATCCCGATGAAGAAACAGCGGTGACCCAGTTTGGCAAAGGGGATAAATATTTTGGTACCTGTATCCTGATGATCACTTTGCCCGGTCTGCCCATGTTCGGGCACGGCCAGGTGGAAGGATTCGCTGAAAAATACGGCATGGAATATAAACGCGCTTACTGGAATGAACAGGAAGATTATTATCTGACCGAACGCCATGAGCGTGAGATCTTCCCGGTTCTGAAGAAGCGTTATTTATTCAGTGAAGTACAGAACTTTGTGTTGTACGACTTTTACAGTAACGACGGCAGTGTAAACGAGAATGTCTATGCCCTTTCCAACCGGGCCGGAGAACAACGGGCTCTGGTGCTCTATAATAATAAATATGACCGCGTCTGCGGCTGGATTAAATACTCCTGTGCCACTTCCAGAAAAGTCAATGGTAATTTTGTTCAGGTTAATCTGCTGGAAGGACTCGATCTGATTAATCACGACCGTTTCTATACAATTTTCCGTGATCAGATCAACGGGCTCGAGTACATCCGCAACAACCGCCAATTGGGCGAGCAGGGATTGTATGCCGAACTGGATGGATTCAAATACCATGTATTTTTAGATTTCCGGCAGATTGAAGATAACATTTATAATCATTATGGCCAGCTTAATGGCTATCTTAACGGACGCGGTGTTCCAAATATTGAACTGGCCCTGAAAGAAACGTTCCTCTCGCCGGTACATAATGTTTTTCGTGAGTTGATCGCCTCAGATTTTCTGAAGGAATGCGAAGTCGAAATCGAAGAACCGGGCTGGCAGCAATTAACAAAAAAATTTGAAACCAACCTGGGCTTATTTTTAAAGGAGATCAAGAATTACAGCGGTTCCTCAGGTGATGAACAGGTTTTAAAAGATGACTTGACCGGGAAATTTCAGTATCTGCTGCATATTCAGAAGATCGACGAGTTTTTAGGCATCACCGAAAATGCTGCCTTGAAATTCTTACAGGATAAATCCCCGCAACTCTCGACATTGATAATCTGGCTGAGTGTTTATGATCTGGGCCGCCTGCATGATGAGAATTATCGCGAGATCATCAGCCTCTCCTGGCTGGAGGAATTTCTGCTGTACAAACCGATCATACAATCATTGAGCGAAGTCAGTCTTGACGAACAGGAGGTAGAACACAGGCTGCGGTTAATCAAGACCTTGATCGCTATTCCCTTCTGGCTGGAGAAAACAGAACAAAATTTACCGGTAGCTGTGGAGACTCTGTTCCAGTATCAGGAGATACGTGATTTCCTGCACATAAACCGCTACCAGGATATTTTATATTTTAACAAGGAATGCTTTGAGGAATTAGTCGCTGCTTTTTATACCTGCGCTATTGCCAATCTGGTTTCCCGGGGCGAAACCGATCTGCTGACCCTGGATCAGAAAATAACCGACTGGTACGAAACAGTTCATTTTCTGCTGGACAAAGTTCAGGAAGCCGGTTACCGGATTGACAAGTTGCAGGAGTTGGTGAGTTAACAAAGTACAAAGGCACTGAGGCACTATGGCACTTAGGCACTAGAGACAGAACTCTGAAACACTAAGTTAAGTAATTGAGTTTGATTGGTGAATTTTGGTTATTAATGATCTTAATATGATTTCAATTTCCCGGATTTTTTTATAATTAGACTCATAGTTCGATTTAGAAATAAAACTTAAATTCAATCATATTTCAAGTTGGGTTTGTAATTTATATATCGATCCCATGGCAATATTGAGAAATCGAATATAATCCTTTATTAATCTTATCCATGGAACTGATAATACAACAATCATACCAATATTTTTATAAACCTAAAATTTCAGTACATTATATGTTGTACTATTATGTGCCTATCTAGTGCCTTAGTGCCTAAGTGCCTAAGTGCCTTAAATATACACCGGCCTCTGCTTATACGGCAATGGATCCTCCACCCCGGCCTGCTGAAATCCGCGCAGGCGCAAAGCGCAACTGTCACAGACCCCACAGGCATCATCCTCATCCTGATAGCACGACCAGGTAAGTTGCAGCGGAGCTTTTAACTTGCCGGCTGTTTCGACGATTTGTTTCTTGGAATAATGAAGTAAGGGAGTAATTATTTTGATAGCGGACCTGGTGTTGGTGCCCACCCTGATGACCCGGTTGAATGCTTTGAAAAACTGTTCACGGCAGTCCGGATAACCGGAAGAATCTTCTTCAACCGCGCCGAAAAATATTCTGCCAGCCCCGATAACTTCAGCCCAACTGACGGCAACTGCCAGCAGGTTGGCATTACGGAAGGGTACATAACTGCTGGGTATTGCAGTGTTCTGCAAATCGGCCTGCTGCACCGGGATCTGCCGATCGGTCAAACTCGATCCGCCGATCAGGGCAAAATGGGAGACATCGACCACCAGTTGTTTATGAACCTGATAAAAAGCGGCGATCTCGCGAAAGGAACGCAATTCCCGTCGTTCGGTACGCTGCCCGTAATTCAGGTGCAGAAATGCCAGATTATATTTTTGAGCAGCCAGGGCAGCCGTGACACAACTGTCCATCCCCCCCGATACCAGTACCACCGCCAGATTTTTTTTCACCTGGCCACCCCCCGGCCGGAGGGATCATAAACCGCCTGGACCCTGGAGCCCAGACCGCCACGGATACTGAAATCACCGCTCACTTCCATATACCGCGGCTGGCAGGCTTTGACCAGATCATCCAGTATCTGATTGATCACAGTTTCATAAAAAATACCCTGATTGCGGAATTCCAGAAAATAATATTTCAACGCTTTCAGTTCCAGACACAGTTTATCAGGAATATATTTGATAGTTATCTTGCCGAAATCGGGTAATCCTGTTTTGGGACAGATAGAGGTGTATTCATGATTGGTATGGGTTATCCAGTAATCCCGGCCGGGATATTTATTTTCGAAAACTTCTATTGCTGCCATTTTACACTCCTGTTTTATCCGCACCCCAGATGAATTTATGCAACTGCAATTGCAGGCGCAACGGAAGTTTCGCTTGCAGTATCCAGCCGGATAATTGCGTTAAATCCACCCGCCCGAAAACCGGTGAAATTAATAAACTGCACCTTGTGGCTAAATCCTTGTCCCGGATCGTATGAATAGCCCAATCAAAATCACTGTGGTCACAGATCACAAACTTTATTTCATCCTGCGGTTTTAAATAATTTAGATTCGGCCATAGTATCTTCTCAGATTCACCGCTGCCGGGGCACTTTAAATCCATGATGATTCTAACCCGCTGATCTACCTGCTGAATATCCATATGCCCCGCCGTTTCCAGTAGTACTTCATAATGCTGATCACAAAGCAATTTGAGCAAATGATGCACACCTTTTTGCAGCAGCGGTTCGCCGCCGGTAATCTCTACCAGAGGGCAATCAAACGATTTTACCTGCTGCAGGATAGCAGCAATGGTCATATCCCGGCCATCAAAAAAGGCATAAGTTGTATCGCAATAACTGCAGCGCAGATTACAATGACTCAGGCGCACAAAAACACATGGGCGGCCGGCCTGTGTCGACTCTCCCTGTATACTGTAAAATATTTCATTAATTTTTAAGATCTGATTTTCAATGGTCAATTCTGACATTGGTACAACTTTCGTATAATTTTAACCGGACGGATGAATAATTTAATTAATTTTCAGGTAATATGAGTACGCTTATATTCCTTAATTCTTGAATCGTTGCCTGTGGTTTGTTGACCTAATTTAGTCAATATAAATTTAGATTAAAATAGTGCTGATTTTTTACAGTTGATGATGTCAATAATTCACAGCTCCCAAAAATTAAATATATGGTCTGTCAAGCAATAATAAAGACCGGGATCGGGGTTGAACCATGCCGATAACTCTGAAAGAATATTAGAAATTCACCTGAAAATAAAACAAATTTCTATTTTTTTCGTCATTATCTTATTGATATATTTCCGTTTCTTACACGTTTTGCATCTGATGAGGTAACTTATGCAGCGAATTGTTCCAGCAACTATCTTTATACTGACACTGATATCACAGGCCTTTACCAATACTTTTTATACCAATCAGGATTCAATTAAAGCTACCCGGACTAATGAAAAGATTATTATAGATGGGGCACTCACGGAGACATCGTGGCAGCTAACCGAGAGTATTTCAAATTTTACACAAAGAGAGCCGCAGGAGAATGCGGCGCCTTCGCAAAAAACGGTGGTTTATGTTTTATATGACGAACAGGCATTGTATATAGGTGCGCGGATGTACGACAGCCGGCCTGATTCGATTGTGGCCCGGCTGGGACGCAGAGATGACGAAGATGAGTCAGATTTATTTGCCGTATGGATCGATCCATATTTAGACAGACGCAGCGGTTATATCTTCATGATTTCGCCGGCCAGTTCGCTGATGGATGGTGTCATGCTCAATGATGGCTGGGAAGATTACTCCTGGGACGGCGTGTGGGCAGGAAGGGCGAAAATCGATCAGGAAGGGTGGACGACCGAGTTTCGGATACCATATTCGCAGCTTCGCTTTCAAAAAAAAGATTCATATACCTGGGGAATTAATTTTGGCCGCCGAACCAAACGTAAAAATGAAGACGATTATTTAGTCTTTACACCTAAAAATGGCAGCGGTTTTGCTTCGCGTTTTCCAATCCTGGTGGGTATCAGCAATGTCAATCCACCGGCAAATGTTGAAATACTCCCCTATGTACGGGCCAAAGCTGAATATCTTAACGTCGATGCCGCTAATCCGTTTAATGATGGTTCACGTTATATTCCGGCACTGGGCACTGATTTAAAAATAGGTTTAAGCAGTAATCTGACTCTGGATTGTACGATCAATCCTGATTTTGGACAGGTGGAGGTGGACCCGGCAGTAGTCAACCTGAGTGATGTGGAAACTACATTCGAGGAGAAGCGGCCATTCTTTCTGGAAGGTGCTTCTATTTTCAATTTCGGTCAGGGCGGGGCAACCAATTACTGGAGTTTCAATTGGAGTAATCCCGATTTCTTTTATTCCCGGCGAATCGGCCGCACCCCGCAGGGCAGTCTTCCGGATATGGATGACGACAGTGATTATGTGGACCTGCCGGAAGGTACACGGATCATCGCTGCAGCGAAATTAAGCGGGAAGGTAGGGAACAATTGGAACGTGGGCACCGTGCAGGCCTTGACCAGCCGTGAATACGCTGGTATCAAATTAAGCGGGAAAAAATTTGACTCCGAGATCGAACCGCTTACTTATTACGGTATCCTGCGGGCGCAAAAAGAGATCCAGAAGGGCCTCAGAGGAATCGGTTTTATTTCTTCGCTGAGTAATCGTTTTTTTAAAGAAGATGTGCTTGCTGATGAAATTAATAAGTCCGCTCTTACTTTCGGAACCGACGGCTGGACCTTTTTAGATACAGCCAGAACCTGGGTAGTCACCGGCTGGCTGGGTCTGAGCCATTTGCGCGGGAATGAACAGCGCATGATCGACCTGCAGGAGAATTCTGTGCATTATCTTCAGCGTCCTGATGCGCGCAATCTCAAAGTCGACAGTTCCCTGACTTCGCTGACCGGTTATGCCGGGCGCTTAACCGTCAACAAGCAAAAAGGAAATGCAATATTCAACTCGGCCGTGGGATTCATCGATCCAAAATTCGATGTCAATGATCTGGGCTATCAGGGACGCAGCGATGTGATCAACGCTCATATCGGTTACGGTTATAAATGGACCAAACCGGCCTGGTTTTACCGGGAGGTCCAGATCATCGGCGCCCTGTTCGGGAGTACCGATTTCGATTACAACATCACCTGGACCGGAGCGTTCTCGGTCGCTTCCATTACTTTCAGTAATTATTACTATATGGAAATGGATCTTGCTTATAATCCCGTGACCATCAATAACCGCCGGACCCGCGGCGGACCCCTGACTTTAAATCCTGCGGCCTGGGAATTAGACTTTTTTATGCGCAGCGATGACCGCAAACCTCTGGTTTTTGAAATCCATTCTTTTATGTATACCCGCTGGGCAGAAGATAATCAAAGAGAGATTGAACTGGAGTTTGAATGGAAACCGCTAAGTAATGTATTACTATCCTTCGAACCGAGTATGATGTGGAATAAGATGTATACCCAATGGATTGATAGATTCAGCGATCCCTATTCCTCTACCTATGACCAGCGCTATGTCTTTGCTACTATGCATCAGACTGAATTTGCCGCGGGTTTGCGTCTGAACTGGACCTTTACTCCGCAACTGAGTTTTCAACTTTATATGCAACCACTGATTTCGGCTGGTGATTTTCACGATTTTAAAGAACTGGCCAGAAAAAAAAGTTATGACTTTAATCATTACGGTCAAAACGGATCAACCATCGACCTGAATGATGGTACTTATACGGTAGATCCCGACGGAAGCGGTCCTGCCGGAACCTTGGAATTTTCCGACCCGGATTTCAATTATAATTCATTAAGGGCCAATGCCGTCCTGCGCTGGGAATATTTGCCCGGCTCGACTTTCTACCTGGTCTGGACCCAGAGCCGCAGTATCGAAACGGAAAGCGGTCGTTTCAGGTTTGAACAATCGCTGGAAGATTTGCGCCAGGTCAATCCTGATAATATTTTCATGGTGAAACTGAATTACTGGTTAAACTGGTAATCATGTCATTTCGAATCCCGTCCGGCTATCGCCGGATCGGGTGAGAAATCTTTTATCTTTTCGAACCGTTATTAAAACAGAGATAATTTAATGTGGATCTACCTGCTGCAGGGAATAACCTTCGGTTTTGCCGCCGCTGCCCAACCCGGAGTTTTTCAAACTTATCTTATTTCACAAACTCTGAACAATGGCTGGCGCAGGACTGTGCCACTCACTTTTGCGCCGTTGATCAGTGACATACCTATCATTTTTCTCATGCTGGTAATATTAAGCCAAATGCCAATTTGGCTGGAGAGGAGCATTCGTCTAGCCGGTGGTATTTTTCTACTTTATCTGGCCTGCAGTATCATGAAAAAATACCTGTCAGCTAAAACTGAAGAACTGCCTGTTCAACAAACCGGATCGATTAACCTGTTACAAGCCACTCTGGTAAACTTGCTCAATCCCTCTCCCTATCTGGGTTGGAGCCTGGTCATGGGTCCACAACTTTTAAAGGGGTGGCGGGAAGCACCCGCCCATGGAGTGGCCTTGTTGATAGGATTCTACCCCACACTGATCATAAGTTCGATAGCAATAATTTTAGTCTTTGCCTTCGTCCGCCAACTGGGTCCAAAAGTAAAACAGATTCTACCGTTGGCCTCTGCAGCAGCGCTGGCACTGTTGGGAATTTATCAATTATGGATGGGTATTATAGTCTGAGACTAAATATTTCTTGATGCGTTTTATCAATCCTGGTCCTTCATAAATAAACCCGGTATAGAGTTGAACCAGTACCGCCCCGGCCTGCAACTTTTCCAGGGCGTCCTGCGGGGCATGAATACCCCCTACACCAATCACGGCAATTTTGCCGGCGGATTTAGTGGTAATATAACGGATGATCTCGGTCGATCTGTCGGCCAGCGGTTTTCCGCTCAATCCTCCAGCACCAATATTTTTTATCCGCTCCGGCGAGGTGGCTAAACCCGGACGTTCAATTGTGGTATTGGTGGCGATAATGCCGGCGATACCCGTTTGCTGTACAATTTCTATTATATCATCCAGTTGTTCCCAACTCAGATCCGGCGCTATCTTCAACAGGACAGGTTTAGGTACCGGTTTTTTTCTATTCTGGGCCTGAACACTTTTCAGCAAATTTCGCAGCGGTTCTTTATCCTGCAGTTCTCTTAAACCGGGAGTATTAGGGGAACTGATATTGATTGCGAAGTAATCGACCAGATCATACAGCGCATCGAAACACTGCAAATAATCATCGACCGCCCGTTCGTTAGGAGTATCTTTATTTTTCCCGATATTTCCGCCAACGATAATCGTCCTGCCGACCCCGGCCAGATTTTTGCTGATCTTCTGCACACCCTGGTTATTAAAACCCATGCGGTTGATCAGCGCCTCATCCTGAACCAGGCGGAAGAGCCGTGGTCTATTATTGCCCGCTTGCGGACGGGGTGTCGCCGTACCGATTTCCACAAAGCCAAATCCCAGGTCGGCCAGTGGCCCGATCAACTCGGCATCTTTATCAAATCCTGCTGCCATACCGAGCGGATTTTTGAACTTTAAACCGAAAACTTCCCGCGACAGAGCAGGATTTTCATAATGATATAACAGTTTCATGAATTTACTGACCGGTTTTATCCGCAACATAAAACAAACCAGATTATGAATCGATTCCGGGTCGAACAAAAACAGGATTTTTCTGAGTATTCTATATAACATAGGTTGTAGGATTATTTACAGACTAATTTAATGAATATTCTGCAATATATAAAATTCACCTGCAAGATTCAGACTCAGCTGAACCGCCAAAAAAGTAAAAGAATCAAATAATTCTTTGAGCGCAAGCAACCGACTCCTATATTTAATACGTTAGCAATTCTTTTATACGCTGCGTATCATTCTGAGAAAAAATTTTTATAGTCCGGAGAAGATAAAATGAAAAATTCATTTTTTATTTTGTCAGGTCTGATGCTGGTAACTGCGGTTATCGGCCAGGAAGCAGATACTCATGTCTACACCCAGGAATGGGGTAAAATTTCCAAAGATGAACTTACCATGACCGCAATTGAAGAAGATCCCGAAGCAGATGCAGTTGTCCTGTTCGATAAAGGCGAGATCATAACCACGTCCGACTTGACCATGATTTATAAACGATACCACCGCATGAAAATATTGACCGAGAACGGAAAAAAGTATGCCGATGTAAAAATCTATTACTGGCACGAAGATAACTTCTGGGATTTGCGGGTTCAATCTTTTTCAACCAGCGGGCAAAAAACAAAATTAGATAAAAAGGCAATATATGACCAGCAGCATGAAGACTGGAAGGTAAAAGTATTTGCCATACCGGGTGTTGAAGTAGGATCCGTCATTGAATACAGTTACGAAATTCACAGTGAATATATCCATGACCTCGAACCATGGTACTTTCAGAATGTTGAGTATACCTATTTGAGTGAAGTCAAGGTAGTGCTGACCGATGGCCTGAATTTCAGGACCTTCCAGGAAAACCTGAATCTTTACAATCCTGTATATACCGAAGGACAGGAGATGGATGTCAATAAGCGGGAGAAAAAAGTGTCGACATTTACCTGGAAATTGACCGATGTACCCGCCCTGAAATCAGAACCATTTATGTTTAACCGTGAAGATTATCTGGCAAAAATTCATTTTCAGTTAGTTTCCTTCAAAAATCAATATGTCAATTACACCTATATCAAGACCTGGGATGATATGGCTAAAAGGATAACCGAGCGATACAAGGATTTCCTTGCTGCCGATGCTGATTTAGAGGAAGTGGCCACTGCTTTAATTAAAGCAGATAGCAGCATCAATACAAAGATTAAAAGTATCTATGATTATGTCTGCAGTCAGATTGAAACCGAGGATGAAGACAGATTGTTCGGTGAAGATTTTAAAAAACCGATCCAAAGTTCACGAGACAAAAAAAGGAAATCCGGTAGAAAAGAATTTGCTGCTGCTCAATCTGCTGCAGAATGCCGGATTCCAGACGCATCCGGTAATGATCAGCTGCAGAAACAATGGTAAATTAAAACCTGATTTCGCCACGCTCAATCAGTTTGATCATCTGCTGGCCGCCGTTAAACAGGATGAAAAGCTTATATTTTTAGATGCCCAGGATAAGTATTGTCCTTACGGAATGCTCCCCGAACAATCACTGGTCCGCCAGGGATTCCTGGTTGATAAAGATAAAGGGTCCATCATTACTATTACTCATACCAAAAGACAAAACCAGATCGAAATTACCTCTGCCGTAAAACTGGAAACAGAAGGTAAAATCATTTTAACTGCAAATTTGGGCTATAGCGGATATTCAGCAATTGAAGAGAGGCATAACTTGAAAGAATCGGGCAACAAGGACCATTTACAGAAAAAAGTAGACGAACTTTTTGTGGGGGCTAAAATTGATTCATTCTTAATTACCGATCTGGATAATATATACAAACCTCTGACAATCTGGATACAGATTACAATTCCTGATTATTTTCAGCACAGCGACAAACTGATATATTTTTCCCCGCCCTATTTAAGCAAAATTAAAAGTAATCCCTTTAAAAGCCAGAAGAGATACTTTCCGGTTGATTATCCCTACCCTGTCACATACAATGAAAAAATCAAAATTAATATACCTGCCGGATATACTCTATCCGAAGCAGCCCCTAAATCCAAGCTGGCTTTCCAGAATATTTCGTTCAGTTTATTTTCCTTCAGCACAGAAAATGAACTGGAACTGCAAAGAGTCTTTAAGATTTATAACGAATCGTTCATGCCCGCGGAATATAAAAACCTACGGCAACTTTATGATGAGATGGTCGCCAGCGATCAAAAGCAGATAATTCTCAATGCAAAATGATCCGTCAGCCGAAGGATTACCGGTAAGCCAGGGGATGGTAAGATTCATTTCACAAGGTAACTTCTTTCAGGCAGGCCGAACCGTTCTCCAGCGGGTACGTACAACGGCCAGATCCTGCTGATCCGTTTCACGGAACAGACGCTGCTGTAAAGTAAGTTCTCCTTTATCGTCGGACTGCCCGATCTGAACGGTGACCATCTCATCGATATGACTTTCAGCGCGGAAACTGATCTCCAGCGAGTATAGTTGCCGCGCTTGCCAGATGGGTAATGGAATCGCGTCCAGCGCCCAGCGGATATAACTGACATTATTGACATGAAAATTCAGATCCAGGTCACTCAGGCACACCTGATAGTTTTTCTGCCAATCGATCCTTGCCAGGGCCGGTAATTTTGCAAACGGATCGACTAAGGCCCGTTCCCGTGCCGGTCTCTGGATCTGGTGGACCGACTGCGGCAGAGCGATAGCTTTACGCTGCTGGATATCCAGCACCATCCACGAAGTCGTGGCCCTGCCAAAAACCTGATCCTGAGCAGTGTGAAATAAAAAATCGCGCAGGGCAAATTTTCCATCGGCTACCGCCGGCCAGGTCTCGATGCTGATGTTTTCAGACCAGCGCGGCAAGGTGTCGATCTGCAGGAACAGACGTGATAGTACCCAGATCATGTTTTGTTTGAGCAGGGCTTCAAAACCCACACCCAGGGCCCGGGCATGATTGCCGGCAACCTCCTGCATGTAATCGCATAAAGCCGGTACCGACAGTTTGCCGGCCGTATCGATTTCATAGGCCCGGATCTGAAACTTTTCAATCCGAATATTTTGTACAGAATTCATCTTAAACTTCTCTTCTTTCAAAATATTATTATAGAATTTTTAAATCCTGCTACAATACAATTCAATGATGTATTTAAATATAATTTATATTCCCAAAGTAAGCAATGATCTATACACCTCCGAGGTTCTCAAAACCTCGGAGGTGTATAAAATAAAAATTTTTATTTGAGATATAACCCTCAACATCTATATTAAGTCTGTAACTAATTCTTCGATCGCTTTAGATATCATTTAAAAAAATAGCATATAATTAATTAAGGGAAACAAATGAAGATCTTATTTTTTATTCTATCCTGCTTATTACTCTGTACGAGTGTTTCCGGTCAGGACTGGGGCAAGGTTCCGGCTGAAAAACCGGAGCCTTTTATGTCTAGTCCAGACGATTATAGGGCTTATATCCATTTTCAACTGGTAGCATATCAGGATGAGTCTTTCAGTTTTACCTTTATCAAAACCTGGGATGATATGGCCAAAGTGATGTCAGAATGGTACAAAGAACTTCTCAATCCGGATGATGGATTAAAGGATTTGACCGTGGAATTAACGCGTGCGGATAGTACGGATATTTCCAAAATTAAGAGTTTATATGATTTTGTCCGCGCGGGAATCGAAACCGAAGATTATCGCGGTAAATACCGTCCTGATTTTAAAAAGCCGATCCAGGTTTTTGAAACAAAAAAAGGAAATCCTGTCGAAAAGAACTTGCTGCTGATTAACCTGCTTAAAAATGCCGGATTACAGGCTGTCCCGATATTGATCAGCACCCGCAGCAACGGAAAATTCAGGCCTGAGTTTATTACCACGACGCAATTTAATTATCTGCTGGCGGCGGTCAGTAAAGGGGAGGAATATATTGTACTGGACACCCGGGAAAAATATTGTCCCTATGGCCTGCTCCCCGATGATTCTGTAGTACCCTACGGATTCCTGTTTGACCGGGAAAAAGGAAAACTGATTAACATTCCGAAGCCTGCGGTTGCCCAGCGGATCCGAAATTGCCTCCGAGGTGATTCTGGAAAAAAACGGAAAAATGATTCTGAAATCAAATTGGAACTATAACGGTTATGCAGCCATCGCCGAACGGTCAAATTTTACCGGTCCCGACGCTAAAGATTATCTGCAGAATAAATTGGATGATCTGTTTATCGGCGCACAACTGGATTCAGTGGCCATTTCAAATTTAGACGATCCGTACCAGCCATTTACCTTTCATACGACAAATTTCCATTCCCGATTACTTTCCAAACGGTGGATAAATTGATTTATTTTTCCCCACCCTATCTCGGCAAACAGAAAAGTAATCCCTTTAAATCGGAAAAAAGCGATTTCCCGGTTGATTATCCGTATACCATGAATAACGTCGAGAAAATTAAATTAAAAATACCGGTTGGATATTCCCTGAACGAAGCACCCCCTAAAGCCAAAATGGCCTTCCAGGGTATTTCCTTTAATTTATTTTCCCTGAGTATAGACAATGAAATCGAGATTCAAAGAATATTCAAGTTGGCTAAAGAGACCTATCCGGCACTGGAATATAAAAATCTACGACAGGTGTATAACGAAATGGTAAACGCTGATCAGAAACAAATCATTTTTAATATAAAGTAAGTTCTCTGCCGGCAACTTAAAACGGACAATCAGCATGACCACAATGAAAATTCGATCCACAATCTCATCATTCACCATTTGCACTCTGTTAATTTATTCCTGCCTGCTGGTTACGCTGCTGCAGGCCGGGGAGTTAAAAAGTGACAGCTCGGCTATGATTATACTGGACGAGAATGAAATGATCATTGAATCTGCGCAACAGGCTACTTTTAAAAAACATTGCATCATTCAGGTCAACAGTGCCGAAGGGGAGAGATTCGGCCGGATAACTCTTTATGAAAATAAATTTGTTGAGATCAATTCGATTCATGCTTTTATCAAAGACCTTAACGGCAAAGTTTTAAAAAAGCTGAACAAAAAAGAAATCAAAGAATCCACCTTAACCCCGGGATACATTTTATACGAGGATACAAAATATACATACTTTGAACTTGATTATTCGACCTATCCGTACCTGCTGGAATATGATTATGAAAATAGAGTACAGCAGTCTTTTTTTCTGGCCCAATTGGGACCCGCAGGAGGATGTTCCTGTCTTAAAATCCATTTATAAACTGGTACTGCAGAAACCCGATCGAATATAAATGTTACCCCATCGGCCTTGACCTGAAGCCTGAACAGAAGACCGTGGACGGTAATCAGGTGTATATCTGGCAACTGGATACCCTTAAAGCCCGGATAGAAGAAGATTTAATGCCGGTTGAGAATAACACTCAGACAGCTCTGCTGTTTAATGCACTCAACTTTAAAATCGATGACTATTCAGGATCAACAGCATCCTGGAGTACCATAGCCCGCTGGTGTAATGACCTGTGGGCGGGTAAGTATGATCTCCCTCCGGCAGCAATCAATACTGTAGACAGTATCATTGCCACCTGTACCAATCGAAACGAAATCATTGAAAATCTGTATGCTTGCCTGCAGAACAAAACCCGCTATGTGGCAATAAGTCTCGGTATTGGCGGATGGCAACCGCATCCGGCTGCTTCGGTCTATAATAATTGTTTTGGTGATTGTAAAGATCTGAGTACCCTGATGGTTGCCATGCTACGGCAGGCGGGAATCAACGCATACCCGGCTATAATCCTGACCCGGGATGAATGGGCGGGTAATCAGAGATTTTCCTGATAAACGATTCAATCATGCCATCACCTGTATTCCTGCTGAAACCGATACAATCTGGCTGGAAACAACTGCCGACCACCTTGGGGCCGGGGAGACAACCTGGGAAATCGAGGGGTGCGATGTGCTGCTGGTAAAAGACGATCAGAACGACCTGGTTACAACTTTCCAGAGTAAATCCAGCGATAATAAATGGACCAGCAAAATCGAAGGCAGGCTGCCCTACAACGGTATTCTCAACTGCACGGCTGAGATTGATCTGACCGGTAATGAAAAGCATGACATGATGGCTCAGTATATGAATACCAAGCCATCCGAATTTAAAGAATGGTTCAATAAACTTATCGGCAGATTCACCGTAAATCCGGACATCAGTAATTTGCAGGTACATCAATGGAAGTCCGCAGAACAACCCCAGCTGCGCCTGATGTTCACAGCTGACTTCCATAATGCCGGCGTATTTACCGCTTCCAGGATTCTTATCAATCCCAATATTCTTAATCAACGTACCGGAGTATTTCTGCCCGAGAATAAATCGAGGAAATTTCCACTTGAATTTGACTATCCCTATGTAAATCTGGATAGTGTGGCCATGCAGCTGCCTTTCGGATATGAACTGGAAGCCGGGCCCAAACCGTGTGATTTACAGACAGCCTTTGCTGCCTACGCTACCAGTTATTCTTTTCAGCAGAGTATTTTTAACTATACACGCAGATATGAATTGAAAGTAAAAACTATTCCGGCGGAATTATATTGTGAATATGTGGATTTTATTAAAAAGGTCGCACATAACGACCAGACAAAATTTGTATTCAAAAAGAATTAAATTGTCGACCTCCGAGGTTCTGCAAACCTCGGAGGTCATTATTCTCAAAACTCAACTTGCTTATATTCAGCTTCCGTTTTTAATTTGTCAATCTCTGTTTGCAAGGCCATTTCCTGCTTTTGCTGCTGTAAACGTTTAAGAATTTCCGGGCGCATTTCATTTAAAAGTCCGGCTGCCTTTTTACGCTCAATCACTTTCAATATATGGTAGCCATACTGGGTTTCTATAATATCACTGATTTCACCGATGGGCAGGTTAAAGGATGCTTCATCAAATTCCTTGACCATGTCACCGCGCTCAAAATTCTTATATAATCCGCCACTTTTTTGTGAACCGGGATCTTCGGTATACTTTTGAGCTAACTGGGCAAAATCTTCTCCCTGCAATGCCCGCTGGCGAATGTCTTCAAGTCTCTTGCGCTGGGCCGCCTTTTCCGGATCACTCTTCCCCTGGGTCAGCAATAGAATATGCCGTACGGTAGCGTATTTATCCTGCAGCGAGTCATTCTCGTAGGCCTGCAGTACATCCTGCTCGGTGACCTGAACAGTTTTTAAAATTTTCTCATTAAAATAATGCTGGATGAGCAAACTCTTGTGCAAATCCTGTTTTACAAATTCCAGATCAAGGTTGTTTTGCTGCAGCAGTTGTTTATAGCGTTCTTCTCCCCCGACCCGATCACATTGAAGTTTAAATACGCTATCCTGCTCAGTTTGACCTACGGTGATACCGGCCTGTTCAGCTGCCCGTACCAGCAACTTATTTTCGGCGACGCCGCGGCCATTATCCAGGATAACTTTTTTCAATTCGGCAGCCGGCAATTTCGATAATTGTTCCGTACGTTTACCAAAATTATCCTGCAGGGCATTGACTACCTCGGCAGCATAAACATTGAAATACCTGGTGGTAATCACCAATTGATCTTTGGTCGGATCAAGGGCCGGAATAACCTGGGAAAGATTCTGGGCAAGTTGATAGGCGGGTGTTCCTTTTTTCAATCTGTACACATCCTTATTACAGAAAATCGCCAGCAGGCCTAATCCGATCAGTATTATGATTATTCTCTTTTTCATACGCATTTCCATTCCTGAATATTTTTATTAATTAACTTAAAAAAAAATGACCAGAATATCAATTATCTGCACAATTTATCACGGCCTGCTATATGAGTAAGCCGGATAGTTTGTATTGTTTGATTCTAATTTCAAATACTCGTATTTTTTATAAATGGTTTAACCTGAGTTATTAAACCGGGGAGATTTTTTTATGAAAAATATTTTAGTGCTTGGCGCCGGCCTGGTTTCCAAACCGCTGGTTGTCCATTTATTGAAAAGTGGTTTTCAGGTAAAAGTAGCTTCACGTACCGTCAGCAAAGCAGAAGCTCTGATCCGGGGATTTTCAAATTCTTCCGCGGAAACTTTGAATGTCGATGACGAAAAAAATCTGGACCGCCTGCTGGCCGGTTGCGATTTAGCCATCAGTCTGGTACCCTATATTCATCATGTCCAAATTGCCAATCTTTGTTTGAAACATAAAAAGCATCTGATCACCACTTCCTATGTCAGTAAAGCGATGCAGGACCTGGATCAGGCTGCCAAATCAGCCGGATTGTGTTTTCTGAATGAAATCGGTCTGGATCCCGGTATTGATCACATGTCGGCCATGCGCATTATTCACCAGGTACAGCAGCAGGGGGGGAAAATTGTCAGTTTTCAATCATATTGCGGCGGCCTGCCGGCCAGGCAGCATAATAACAACCCTTTCGGTTATAAATTTTCCTGGAGCCCGCGGGGAGTAGTAATGGCTGGACGGAATTCCGGCCAATATTTGTACAATGGAAAGGTCATTTTCATTCCCAGCAAAGATCTGTTTAAAAACTATGAGATAATCGATATCGATGGAGTGGGTGCTTTCGAAGCTTATACCAATCGCAATGCACTACCCTATCGGGAATTGTATGGATTGAAAGATGCGCAGACGGTGTTCAGAGGCACCCTGCGTAATATCGGCTGGTGTGCCACCATGAAAAAGGCTTCCGAATTGGGTTTATTTGATGATACACCCCGTGAAGATCTGAAAAAGCTGACCTACCGGGATATGACCATGAAATTGATCTCCGCTCAAACCAGTGCAGACCTGCCGGCTGATACGGCTAAATTCCTTGGCCTGGAAAAGTATGACTCCGTCATCCAGAGATTTGTCTGGTTGGGTTTGTTTGACAGCACTCCCTTGCCCGATGAAAAAAATGTAATGGATATGTTCTGTAACCTGCTGCAGCAGAAACTGGTTTTAAAAGAAGACGAATTAGACCTGATCGTACTTTATCATCGCTTTATCGCTCAATTTAAAAATAATAAACAACTGATCACTTCCCTGCTGGTGGATCAGGGGATTCCTGATGGTGATTCGGCCATGTCCCGTACGGTAAGTTTACCTGCCGCAATCGCAGCTGTGATGATCCTGCAGGGAAAAATAAATATGCCGGGGGTACATATACCGGTACAGCCGGCTATCTACAATCCGGTGCTGGATCAACTGGCCGGAACCGGATTAAAATTCACGGAAAAAACCACGGATATAAAGTAAGGGCGCGGTTACCGCGCCCTCTACCTACAGGGGGGTCATTACCCGAAATATATATTTCTGCCGTACCGTCACATCACCCTCGGCCTGGCCGATCGGCTTGAAACGCCAGCCGCGTACACGGCTGATAATGCAACTTTCCACCGTCTTGTTCTGCAACGATGACTGGGTCACCCGCGCCGTGCCTACCCGGCCGTCATACCCGATAATAAATTCAATCAGGATATCGCCCTTCAGATTCGGATTCAACTTCGCTTCCCGCTTGTAGCAGTACTCAACAGCATCGTTATGCGTATTGATCGTCCGCGATATCTCCTCGCCGCTGCGGTTGGCTGCCTTGGTACCCGTTCCCGTCACCCGCGCCGCATCCAGCGTCATCTGGATCGTGCCCTTGCGCCCGACGCTCGCCGAGCCCGCCGAGCCGATCCCCGACAGCAGTTCACCTACATCCGCCGACCCGGTCGCCCGGCCGCCGCCGACACTGCCCACACGCGTACGCTGGCCGCTGGAGGTCGCCGTGGCCAAGCCACCAACGCCCGATAATACATCTTCCAGGTTACCCAGCACCCAATCCGCTGCCGCCGGCATCGCCCAATACATCCGCCACCGCATCACCGCTGCCGCTGCCGCCGCCGGCCGAAAGTACACCCAGTACCCCCGTCCCGGCTATCTGCGATTCCATCGCCCGGCGTGCCGCCCCGCGGGCTGCCGCTGCTGCCCGGCGCTCTTCCGCTACCTCGCGGGCCGAGGCACCTCCGCCGGCTTCACCAGCCCGGCCCTGGTACCGCGACGCACGCTCATCCACCTTCTGCTCCTCTTCCTGTTCACCCATCCCTAACTCATCAGTCTTCTCCTCTTCCGCGATCATCTCATCCGTCACCAGGGCCGCCTGATAAAACTTCTCCAGGTAACGCTGACGAGCCTGCTCATCCATCTTCGCCGTATCATATTTAACTGAGGCCAGACTGAATACGATACCGTATACAAATACCAGAGCACAACCTAATATAATGTAAAACCGCCTGTCCAATTCCTGCAAAATATGACGCTCAAACTCGTGGGGGAAGACGGTAATTTGATATCCCACGGCATGAGTCGCCGCCACAGCGGCGGCGACTTGTGTTTTGTTATTTGCTATTTTCATGGCTTCCATCTCCTGATTACCGGTTATCGAATTGCAGGGTACATTCAACGGAAATCTGATTGTAATTGCCACCGGTCTTTATGTTCCAGGACTTGATTAATTGCAGCAGACATGATTCAAAATTTTGTGCAACTATTTCATTTTTAGTAAAAACGATATTTTCAATCTGTCCGTCTTGTTTCAATGTGAATTGAATTATTACTTCACCTGTAATGACATTAGTATTGTCAGCGGTGATATTCTGCTCATAGCATTGTTCAAGGTCAGCGAGGTGAGTATTTATAAAAGTTGTTACGGCGTTTTTCGCTGAGGATATACTTGTTTTGACTTTCGTCACCTTCACCTGTATGGTAATTTCATCCTGTTTAAGATCGATACCATCTACTGCATTCTCCACATCAGGAATAGTCACCGGCAACGCTTCTCTACTCAGAGATTTTTGCACACCACGCATTTGGACAGATGGTGCATAACCCATTCCGACACTGCCGGCTGCAGACATGTCACCCACGGCATAGTCCGACACCCCCTGGGGCAGAGGTAAAGGTTGTTCGACGCGGACGATTTTGCCGTTTACATTGCGTACCTGTTCATCGATGGCCACGAAAGAAGTAAAATCGGTCAGTAAATTGTAGGCCAGACCCAACCGGGTAATTTCGTTCTTCAATTCATCGTTTCCGGCTATCTGGTTAAAATCCGCCAGTATCGAAAGCCGCTGCCGGGCCCACAGGTATTTCAACGCTTTATAATTCACACCAGGCTTTGAATTGTTAACCTGTAAAATTGTAGAATAAGTATGACCTCCGCCGGAAATTCCTTTTAATGCTATTGTTCCGGTGGCAGATGCCTTTGTACTTACCAAAAATAATTACCGGGCGTTCGGCCAGAATATCGGGGATACTCAAAGGTTCAACATCGTATACTGCAAAACCGTTGTAATCGACTTTAATCTTACTCAATACTGGTGATAATACATATTTTCTGAATTTTTCCCCGGTGGCTTCGGCCTGATCCTGCTGGGTCACCACGAACGACTCGGCCTGGCCCACTCTGGCTATACCCTCGATCAGGAAACGGTTAACCGAAGAGCCAATCCCGAAGGCAAAAAAGTTAGCCCGGCCTAAATTTTTACGGATAAGTTCAAAGGCTTCTTTTTCCACATCAACATAACCGTCGGTCAGAATCAATACGGTGCGGGCCATGTTCTCTTCACCGGGCAGCGCCAGGGCCTGCTGCAAGGCAGGTAGTAATTCGGTTCCGCCGCCGCCCTGCTCATTATCAATTACCTGAATCGCTTTTTTAACATTCTGCTGGTTAGCGGCGACAGAATGTTCGGAGAAAACCCGGGAACCTCCGGCAAACAGGATTAAATTGAATTTATCGCCGGTTGTTAAATTATTGATCAGGTCTTTAAATAATTTTTTGGAGATGTCCAGGGGGAAACCATTCATGGATCCGGAAACATCAAGAATAAATATATATTCGCGCGGCGGCAGATCCTTGGGTCTGACCCGTACCGGCGGCTGCATCAGCAGTAAAAAGAATTTCTCTTTTTCACCTTCGTATAGCAATAATCCCGATTCAATCTGATCTCCGGCCAGACGATAGTGCAGAATAAAATCGCGGTTGCCGCCGTCTTTGAACCCTGCCGGCAGACTGATCTGAGCCAGGGATTTGCCTTCGTAATTTACAGACACAGGGTGCGAAGGACAGGTGATTTCCTTGATGGGCATCCCGGCTGCCAGTGACACCTTTATATCAAACATATAAGGGGCTGCCTCTCCTTCGTGGAGATAAGGATTCTTGACCCATTTATCATTAGGCCTGGCCGTTGCTTCCGGTTTATTGGAATAGCGTGGTCCCACCACCGTAGGATATACAAATTCATATATTTTTTCAGTGGGTACCAGCAACTCGGTATAAAATAGTTCGACTTTTATTTCATCTCCCGGCAGAATGTTGGCCACATTCATCTGAAATACATTGGGCCGTTGCTGTTCCAGCAAAGAGGCGCTTTTACCTTCCGCTCTGGCCTGTTCATAGTCCTGGCGGGCCTGTTCGCGTTCCTTGATTTTTGCAGTGATCGTTCTTTCACCGATGGTCATGATCATATTGTACACTGCCGCCCGGGTAGAAGCGGGAAAAATGTAAATTGCTTCCAGGGTGTTCTTGCCTTCATTTTTGTAAACCTGCGTGACTTTAACATCGGCGATAACCCCGCTGATAGTCACATCGGCGGAGGTACTTTTCAACGGTAATTGATCGGTACTGGAATCGTCGCTTTTAACAAAAAAATAGGGGGATAACGTTTTATCCTCGCCTGTTTCCGGTTCCTGCCCCCAGGCCGGGATCTGTAAAAAAAACAGCGCAGCAGGTAGGACCGCTTTTAAAAAGTTTGATGCTGGATTCATAATTCCTCCTCTTTGATAGTGCTGATTGTTTAAATTCTGTTTAATTTTCATACTCATTCTTTTTATACTCTTCAACAGTAAATCCGGATAAATAACTCAAGGTAAATGAAAAAATAAGAAATTTTTATTAAGTTTAACCAATTGCCTGCCAGGGTGGCCTGAAAAAAGTCGCAGTAGAAAGGAATAAAGATGCATCTGATTACCATTAAAATCCGGGGATACCATCTGGATATGTACGGTCATGTGAATCATGCCCGCTATCTTGAATTCTTAGAAGAAGCCCGCTGGTCTTTTATCGAGCAGGTTATGCCGATTTCCGAGTTTGAAAAAAAGGGATTCGCTTTTGTCGTGGTGAATATAAATATAAATTATCGCCAACCGGCCCTGCTGGATTATATCCTGGAAATCCGGACTGAGATGGTGAAACTGGGCGGCAAAAGTGCAAAAATCCACCAGGAAATATACCGGGCCGAAAGTGATCAGCGTATCGCCGATGCGGATATCACCTTTGTAGCCATAGATACTCAGACCAACCAGGTTCTGCCGATGGAGGGACAACTACGTACAGTAATGGAAACTTATCTGACCAAATCGACCTGATTTAGTAAAAGCCTTGGCTAAAAAGGAATAATTTGCTTAATTTTATCATTATAAATTATAGTTGAATCGATAAACGGTTACGGTCATCAGGTCATTAAGGTCTACCGGAATAAGGAGTTAGATGACGTTGATCCGCAGGTAATGATCGATATGACCTGGTTGCTGACACTAAATCAATTGAAGTAATAGAGTTAGCGTTCATTAAACATGAGAAGGAGTCGATATGTTGACCAAAGTGATGCTTGATAAGTTGAACAAACAGATCAATTTTGAATTTTATTCTTCGAATGTCTATCTGCAAATGGCTTCCTGGGCTGATACACAGGGACTGGAAGGGTGTGCTAAATTTATGAAAAAGCAGGCCAAGGAAGAATTAGTTCACATGCATAAGATATTCGAATATGTACTGGAATCCGGTGAAATGGCGGTAGTGGGGAAATTGGATGCACCGCCTACCGATTATGATTCAATTGAAGAAATTTTTAAAAAATCTCTGGAGCACGAGAAACAGGTTACCAAGCGCATCCATGATATAGCGGAGACCGCCTGGAAAGACAAAGACCTGTCTACACATAATTTCATACAATGGTTCGTCAGCGAACAGCATGAAGAAGAAACTTCGTTCAGCAGGATCCTGGATAAAATTAAACTGATCGGTACGGATAAACGCACCGTGTACATGATCGATAGAGCGATAGCCAAGCTGGCTGAAGAAGAATAGTATTTGCTTAGCGACTGTCAGGGGTACAAAATTTTGTACCCCTGAATTTATGCCGCAAAGTATCTTTTGTTAGTTTTCAGCTCCTGATATGATCCAAATCACTAGTGGTTATAGACTATAAATATTATATTCAGAATTTTTGGAATAATATTACAATTGACAGCGTCAATTGTATTGTTAATCTGAGGGGGAATCTGTATATTTTTGGACTTTGGGTTGGAACGATAACTTGCATTGCTGGCCGCTTAGCGGGAGTGGGTAATACAAACCGTATGAATAACAGTTACGGAGATTGAAATGCACGCAGTACCCCAGGAAATTTCCCTGGATGTTATGCCCAGTTCACGATTTGACATTATCGAGATGAGTAAACTGGTATTGGAGAAATTGACCGTTGATCGCGCGCTCTATCAGAGGGCGACTTACACTTCATTTCACACGACGGCCGGGTACCTGGAGCAGAGCCTGGTGGCCAGACTGCACTACGAGAAAGAGCGCATTGCTTCTTACATCAATGCCTTCAAACAACTCTTTCCGCTACATGCCGATTACCGTCACGATCAACTGGAACTGCGCAGCGAGTTAACTGATCTGGAACGCAAAAGTGAACCCAAAAATGCTGATTCGCATCTTACCTTCATCGGTTCCGGGTTAAAAAATTGCGTAACCTACACGAACAAACCCGAGACGCCCGTTTATTTTATCGATCTGGATGGTGTTCATGAACACGGTCAGCGCAGCCGGCACAGCAAGGTTATGTTTTACAACCAGGAAGAAGTCGTCTACAGACACCGCGTCGGCGTTCCGGTTTCCAGACACCTGGTCGATTCGATCAATTTACGCGATCCTAAACTGGGCTATCTCGAGAAAATAACCAGTTTACTGAGTGAATATGAGATTGAGCAGGGGCGTGTTGATATTGCCCTGGATCCTGCCGAAAAGCATGCCGGTTTAACTGTTAACGAATACGAAACTTTATTAATGACCCATGATCTGCTGGAGGTTCTGAAGAATCCGCTGGAATTTATGAGTGAAAAGGGGAAATATATTATTCATCATCCGGAGATATTAGCTCAACGGACCAAAGAGTATGCCAAGTACGACCTGGTTCTTATTTTCAACGAATTAATGGATGCCCTTCATATCAGCCAATCTGCTCTAGAAAAAATTCTTTCTAAATTCATCGCTTTTCCTGCTGAACGGTTTTTGCGTGTAAAACGAAGCGTCAGTTTCCTGGTTTCCAATACTCAGAACGGAAATTTCGCCGAAATTCTGCGCGGTAAATATCAAAGTCCAATCCTGGTGCAATGGAAACCCGATCCGCAGCAAACCCGCTACTTATATTTGACTATTACGCGTTTTAAATAATTGAAGGCAGCAGAGCAGGAAATCAGATTAACGATCTGGATTGTCCCCCATCGATATTAATGCATGCTCCCGTAACCAGACCGGCTTTCTCCGAAACTAAAAACGTCACTACATTGGCTACTTCCTCGACCGTACCAAATCGTCCCAGCGGCATTTCCCGTTTAATGAACTCGGCAATACCCTGGGGATCTTTTTTAGCCCGTTCGTCCCAACTACCACCGGCAAACCGAATGGAGCCGGGTGCAACGCTGTTAACCCTGATACCAAACGGCGCCAACTCCACCGCCATTATTTTGGCCAGGCTGATCAATGCTGACTTGGTTGTATTATAAATACTCAGGGTCGTTCCTCCCGATTCCCGGCCGAATATCGAAGAGATGAAAACAATCGCTCCCTGCATCTGTTCCTTCATAAAGGGAATTACGCTGCGACTTAGCTGAATATGAGCATTGAGATTCAAATCCAGCATTTCCTGCCAGTCGCTATCGGTGGTTTGTTCAAAAGGTTTACGCCGGTTACCACCGGCATTATTAATCAGGATGTCAATTCGACCGAACCCGGCAATGACTGTTTTAACAATTTTCTCCACATCCCCGCTACGGGTGATATCCGCCTGCACCGGCAGGATACCTTCGGCGGCGGTGGTCTGCTTCAATTCTTTGACCGCGTTTTGCAACTGTTCATTATTCCGGGCGCAAATCACAACCCGGCATCCTTCCTGCAACAATGCTGAAGCGATACCTTTACCGATACCCCGGCTGCCGCCGCTGATCAGCGCAACTTTATTTTTTAAACCAAGATCCATGGTAACCTCTTTGCTGATGGAACCTGATGAACGATGATCATGGAGAGCAATCCATGATGGGTGATAAGAATTAAGGCTGATCCTGATTATAATATGAGGAAATTCGAGAAAAACTCAGGTTTTCTTTTTGACGTAGTATTCGATAAAACCGCAGTTTTCGCATTTATAAGCAAATAGACCGTCAAATTTTCTTTCGTCGGTGGCTTCCCAATTCACATAATTAAATATACGATCCGCACCGCTTTTTTCCGGAGCTACGATATAAAGCCGGCCTTTGATCATGCTCTTATCGCATTTTGGACAGGTTTTATGGTTTTGCATGTGCATATTAAATATACCTTTTATTTTATTTCTTGATTATTTTTCCTGATAGTTAATCTTATCGTACCGTCCGAAATATCAGTTGGCTATAGCCCCTTTCCGGTGGCATGGTCATTTTTTACATATATTAATATAATATTTCTATTTTAAAAATATTTTTTTTTATTTCTTTGCCTGATTAGAGTAATTTGTAGTATGTCATTAAAAAATGTTCTTGATCTTTTTCATCCGGTCATTTCCGCCTGGTTCCGCCAGCAGTACAACCAGGCCAGTCCTCCACAGATTAAAGGGTGGCCGGCTATCGCTTCAGGCAACCATACGCTAATACTGTCCCCCACCGGGTCCGGCAAAACCCTGGCTGCTTTTTTATGGTGTATCAATGATTTATTCTGCAAGGGTTTAAGCCAACCGGGTAAAATCTTTTCAGAAAAATTTAACCGGGGTGCACACTCTGTATGTATCGCCATTAAAAGCATTGAATAATGACATTCAGCGTAATTTACAGACACCCCTGAATGGAATCAGTCGCCAGGCAGTTGCAACAGGCCTGACCTGTCCTGATATTAATGTATTGGTGCGCACCGGTGATACTCCTGCGGCAGTTCGACGCACCATAGTACAGAAACCTCCCCATATTCTGATCACCACACCGGAATCATTATATCTTTTATTGACTTCAGCGCGGGGCCGGGAAATTTTTCATAATGTTCGCTACCTGATCATAGATGAAATCCATGCCTTGAGTAATAATAAGCGCGGGGTTCATCTCAGTTTATCACTGGAACGTCTGATGTCGCTTAGTGAAACTGAACCGGTGCGGATCGGACTCTCTGCTACCCAACGCCCCTTGCAGCGTATTGCTGATTTCCTGGGTGGACAAAAATACAGGGCCGGAGATGACACTTTCCACCCGCGACCGGTGACAATTGTGGAATGTCCGCGTCATAAAAAATTGCTGCTGCAGGTGCTCTCGCCGGTGGATGATTTCTCTGACCTGCCCCAGCCCACTGTCTGGCCGTCCGTTATTCAAACGCTGTACAACCTGATCCGGCAGCACAAAACAACTCTGATCTTTGCTAATATGCGGGCCCAGACCGAAAAAATTGCCCGGCAGTTGAATGAATTGCACCACCAGCAGACAGGAGATCCGCAAACTGAACTGGTTTTTCCGCATCACGGCAGTATGTCCAGGGAAATGCGTTTCGAAATCGAGAGCCGCTTGAAAAATGGAACCCTGCCCGCGGTGGTAGCTACGGCTTCCCTGGAATTGGGTATTGATATCGGCAGTATTGACCTGGTGGTTCAACTGGAAGCGCCGAAAAGTATTTCCGGTTCCTTACAGCGTATCGGCCGCAGCGGACACATGCTGGAGCAGACCAGTAAGGGTATTATTATTCCCTTGTACCCCTCCGATCTGGATGATGCCGCTGCGTTGTCTTCCTGCCTGGAACAGGGCACGATCGAGGAAACTGTTATTCCTGAAAATTGCCTGGATATCCTGGCTCAGCAAATTTTAGCTGAGGTCGCCAGCCATATTCAGAAACGTCTGGATTTGTTCAACCTGTTCCGGCAGAGTTATTGTTATCGCCATCTGACTTTACCGGTATGGGACCGGACCCTGGAGATGTTATCCGGCAACTATGCCCATAAAAAACTACCGGCCCTGCAGCCCCGGCTGACCTGGGACAGAATTAATGATCTGCTGATTGCCCGGCCCGGGGCCAGGCTGACGGCGATTATGAATGGCGGTACTATTCCCGATCGCGGATATTATGCCGTGGTGATGACTGACAGCAATATCCGGTTGGGTGAGATGGAAGAGGAATTCGTTTTCGAATCCAGGGTGGGTGATGTGTTTTATCTGGGCAATCATGAATGGCGCATCGATAACATCCAGCGTGATAGGATTATCGTTACACCGGTTAAAAGCGTCCGGCCTCGTCCGCCGTTCTGGAAGGGAGAAATACCATCCCGCGATCATGAAACCTGCCTGAGAGTGGGCGCTTTCAGGCACTGGCTGACAGAAAACCTGGATCAACCCCAACTAGAGCATCAACTTCAGACTAAATATCATCTCGATCCAAAATCAAGCACAAATCTTATTAATTATACCCGGCGGCAGAAGGCCCAGCTCGGATTTTTACCCACGCACCGGCAGATAGTCGTAGAATGGTTTCAGGACGAAATGGGCGACCTGAACATTGTGATACATGCCCCTTTTGGAGGAAGGGTCAATGCCTGCTGGGCTCTGGTCCTGATAACGAGCCTGGAAAAACAATATCAAACGGAGATCCGCTGGTCCTACAATGATGATGGAATTCTGATCCGGCTGCTGGCCATGGTAGAGCCGCCGGCCCTGGAACCGCTCTTTCGGATACCGGTGCACGAAATTGAGCATCTGCTAAAAAAGGCCCTGACCGTTTCTCCCCTCTTCGCCATTCAATTCCGTTATAATGCCGCCCGGGCTTTATTGCTGGAGCGTTCGCATCCGGGAAAAAGAATTCCGCTGTGGTTGCAGCGTTTGCGCGCCGCCGATTTACTGGAGACGGTCAGGGATCTTCAGGATTTTCCAATTATATTGGAAACCTATCGCTCCTGTCTGGAGGACATCTTTGACCTGCCTGCACTTTTTAAATTAATAAAAAACATACTGGCACAGGAAATTCAGATTCATATAGTACATACTCCTTTCCCTTCAGCCATGGCTTCCAGCCTGCTGTTCAATTTCCTATCCAATCAGATGTATGAACGGGACCGCGTACAGTTGAGTGCAGAAGTTTCGATGGTCAGCAGTGATTTACTGGCGGAGATATTGAACTCGGAGAGTATTCCACCGCTGCTGACCACCGCAAGTGTTATAATGGCATATGACCGCTGGCAGCATTTAAGCGATTCTACCCGGGCCCGCGGACCTGAAGATCTATTTCTGATCATAGAAAAACTGGGACCCCTTGATACCGGTGGACTGCAACAACGGGCTAATGCACAGATCGGTAACTGGTTACAAACATTGCAGGATCAAAACAGAATTACTTATGTACAGTCCCCGCTCAGCGGATGGATCAGCAGAGCTGATCAGGATTTATATACTCCACCCTGGAATGCCGAAAAGATCCGCATCCGTCTGCAGAAATACATGTCCAGCCAGGGGCCGCTGACCAGCCGGGAACTAAGTGCCCGGCTGAAGTTTGAACAAACTCAGGTGGATGAAGCGCTTCGTTTCCTGCAGCAGAACCGGGATGTTGTCAGCGGTCAACTGGTCAAAGACGCGTCCGCGACTGACACACTCTGGTGCGATCGTAATAATTTCGCTTATTTATATCGCCAGGCGGTTACTTCGCGCCGCCTGGCCAATGCTGCAGCAAATCGTCAGCATCATCACGAATTCATATTACACTGGCATGGCATTTCCACAGCAGCTTACTCCTTAACCGCCCTGATTGAACACTATCAGGGTATTCCATTCCCGCTTTATTTCTTTGAGCGGGAAATCCTGGCCACACGCAAATTAACAGAACCGGCCGAATCTTATTCCGACTCGCTGATCCGGCTGAGACAAATTCTGGCGGCAGGCCAGGTATACATCCGCGCACAAAATTCCGGGACTAACCGGGTTCAATTGATTTTTACTCCGCATGGCGGTGGTAACATGTTTTCAAATTATCCAACTGTTGCTGCCATTGAGCAAGCCCGCCCGATCCTTAATTTTCTTAAAGAAAACGGGGCCAGTTACCTGGCCGATCTGGAAAGTGGCAGTAGCCTGTCTCCGCTACAAGTTCAAACTGCTTTACAGGACCTGACTGCCGCAGGAGAGATTACCTGCGACGATTACGATACATATCTGGAAGTCATAAATTCTGCCTCACGATTCTCCTCGCCGGGAGAGACGGCCGCCGCCGAAAGGTCCTATAATTTAAAATCAAGAGCACCTGGCCGCGGTGAGTTAAAGCAACGGATCAAAACTAAAATGCAGCTGAAAAGCGGTCGCTGGTTTCTGTCCGGAACATTTGCTGTTTCCGGGAAAACCATGAGCGAGGAAGAAAGGGTTGAGCAGCAGACCCGCCTGCTTTTGAATCGTCATGGTATTCTGGTAAAAGAGTGGTTCCGTCTGGAGAACGGATTTGAATCATGGTACAAGATTTTCCAGATGTTAAAAAAACTGGAATGGCGGGGCGAAATACTGCGTGGATATTTTATCGAAGGTTTATCCGGAATACAATATGCCCTGCCCCGGGCCGTTGCCCTGCTGGAAAAAATTGTTAATAAGGATCTGCAATCCATACCTGCTGTCTTATTGAGTACCATGGATCCGGCTTTGCCATTCGGCCGGAATATTGAGTGGAATATTTACGATCAAAAGAAAGAAAAAGTTGCTGTAACGCGAATTGCCGGCAATCATCTACTTTTCAGTTCAGGCCGGCCGCTGGTTTATCTGGAAAACTATGCCGCCCGCCTGGTTATGCTGGATGGTTTTTATGCCGAGATATTGCCCGCACTGGTGCAGCATTTAAAGAACTGGCTATTACTGCCGGCCGGATTAAGACCGCGCAAACGGATCGAGATCGAAAATATAAATTCCGATTCCGCTGCCGGCTATTATTTGGCTGGTGAATTTATCAAACTGGGCTTTGAGCAGAACGGTAAAAAATTAATATTGTGGCCATCACGGGCACAATAGCGCTGCACCAAGAAATCTAAACTCATCACTCCGGGGCTTTAAAGCAACTGCGACCCGGAATACATCTGTTGGCCAGAACCGGATAATTATCCGGACCGAACACTTTCATCGTAGTCGCACACCAACTATTTTTAGTAGTGAGGACCCGTTTCTGCCAGAATTCGCGGGTTATTTTACCCTGCTGGGGGGTTTCTTCAAATCGGAAAAACTGACATTGCTTTTTTTTATTTTTCATACCCATCCAAAATTTAAGTTTAAGTTTACTATGGCTCTATCCCGGCTGTCCGGCAGATCGTACGGTATATGACCGCTTTGAAAACCCGGATTTTATATCTGTTCAATTCCAGAGGTTCGGCGCCCTGCACGGCGGTTTCGGCAGCCTGGCGGGCCGAAGTCTTATTAATGGTTGTCTCCTTTAATATGTCTTCAGCCGGTTTAACCCGCCAGGGTACCGGAGCGGCCGACCCCAAAACAATGCGTGCATCACGACAGCGTTTACCATTGAGTTGCAGCGCCACAGCCACTTCGGCGATGGCCCAATCGAAGGACTGTTTTTCCTTCAGTTTGAAATAGTAACTTTTATATTTCTTAATAACAAGCGGAATATTGATTTCCGTGATCAGCTCGCCCTGTTTTAAAATATTTTCCCGGGTTATATCCTGAGCCGGTGTAATAAAAAAGTTCTCGATAGATACTACCCTACTGCGGGTCACGACCGTTTTCGATTTGCAGGCGGGCGTCCAGGGCCATAAGTGCCACTGCAGTGCCGGAGGGGTGAACAATCGCGCAACCGTCGGCGTTAGCGAAGATGGCATGATACTGATTTTCACCGTCCAGGGAATAGCAGGTATTTCCCCCTTTGCGGGCACAGGGAAATTGCATATTGCGGAAGTACCAGCAGCGGGGGCGCTGGCATAAATTTCCACCCAGTGTGGCTATATTGCGTATTTGCGGGGTGGCCACATCCGCCGCAGCCTGAGCCAGAGCGTGGTAGGAATTACGGATCAGCGGATGTGCAGCCAGATCGGCCAGAATGACATTGGGTCCCAGCAGCAGCCCGCGCTTGGCATCTTCTTTGACAATAAGCAATTCGGGGAGCGTACGAATATTAACCAGGCGTTTGGGCGCAATGAGTTCTTCCTTCATCAGATCAATTATATCTACTCCGCCGGCCTTGATTATAGCTGAAGCCGAATTCAAATACTGGAAAACTTCAGCGATGCTGGTGGGCAGAGCATATTCAAAATTATTCATCAGGCCCTCCTTTTACTGATTCAAGGGCAGCGAGTATTCTTGCCGGCGTCATGGGCAATTCCCGGATCCGGACACCCAGGGCATGATACACCGCGTTGGCCACAGCACCTGCCGTGGGAATTGTGGCAGGTTCACCGATGCCCACTGCACCGGTACTGCTCTGGCCTGCTGGATATTCCACAAGATATGTTTCGATCTGAGGTGTATCAAGCGATCCGGCTATTTTATACTGTTCCAAATTCGGATTGACCATTATTCCGGTATTTCGATCCAGAATGCGGTTCTCAAAAAGTGCATAACTGATTCCCTGTATGATCCCACCCTGGATCTGATTCTCTATGGTCAGACGATCGATAGGTTTGCCGCAATCATGAACGGCTACTACCCGTTTGACCTGTACCACCCCGGTTTCCGCATCCACTTCCACTTCGGCGAATTGGACACCGGCTATTTTCCAGCGTTTCATGGGAATGTAATCTGGCGCGCGTTCACTATAAACGGTAAACTGCCCGCCCGGAATTTTTGCGGTCAGTTCCGCCCAGGATAATTTCTTATCCGGTCTGTCCGGCACGGAAATAATCCCCCTGGCCATTACCAACTCTTCCGGTTTCACTTCCAGAGCGCCGGCAGCGATATTCAATAAACGCATTTTGGCTGTATAAGCAGCATTGCGGGCTGCCGGACTGATGCTGGCCACGGTCTGACTGCCGCCGGAGGCAGGCCCCAGACCCAGATTGGTATCACCGATCCTGACCATGATGTCAGCAGGTTGCAGTGACAATTCTTCAGCCACAACTGCGGCCAGGACCGTGTAGGTTCCACCGCCGATATCCTGAACTCCATTTTTCAGCAGCACGGATCCATCACTATAAATCTGCAAAGCCACATCAAAACCAGTCTCAGTATTGTAATACCACAGCGAATTAGCCACTCCCAGCCCATGTTTAATTGGTCCTTTCCCGGCGCCCGGAATGGGATTACGCCCGGACCAGCCTATTTTTTCAGCACCAATATTGTATTCCATTTGCCGGACTTCATCGGAAAGTGTATTGATCCGGCGGAATTCCAACGGATCCATTTTCAAACGGTAAGCCAGTTCATCGATGATCTGTTCGAGAGCAAAAACACCGGTGGGATGACCCGGGGCACGCATGGGTGCGCCAGGTCCGGCATTGATATACACATCCGAGTCCGAAGTATAAATATTATCACAATCATAGATAAATCTGGCAGGTCCGCTGGTGCCGGCATCGGTACCCACACCGGCACTGCCGTATGATATCAGTTTGATGCCGCTAATTTTGCCATCCTGGCCTGCACTTGCCTTCAGGGTCTGGACCGAATTGGGGCGGTTACCGGTAGCAAGATGTTCCTCTTTCCGTTCCAGCATGAGGCGAACCGGCCGGTGAGTTATTCTGGCCAGTTTCAGGGCTAAATAAGTTTCCGGCCAGGCCCACAATTTGGAGCCAAATCCTCCCCCCATAAATTCGGTAATCACGCGTATATTTGCTTTGGGGATATGGAAATACTCGGCAATATTATCCCGGCAGGCAAAAGTCGCCTGGCTGGACATCCAGACAGTGATCATATTATCTTCATCCCATTTAGCAACTAATCCATGCGTTTCCAGGCAGCAATGGGTTTGCACCTGGGTACGGTAAGTGGCTTCTACGACGGCAGCAGAAGCATCGATGATCCGGTCCACATCTTCTAGGACAACATCACGGGGATTAATATCAGCCGGCCGGATATTGCTGGTCAGTTGCCTGTCATCTTCTTTTTCGTGAACCAGGGGTGCATCGCTTTGCCTGGCTTTATCCAGGTCGACAACGAACGGTTTTATCTCAAATTCGATCTCCACTAATTTTAGTGCCTGTTGAGCCTGCTGCGCTGTATCGGCGGCCACCGCCAGAATTTCCTGGCCGGCAAAACGCAGCACCAGCGGAAGATCATCCTGTACTCGGGCTACGGCCCGGACGCCCGGATATTTTTCTGCGGCCGAGACATCAATACTTTTTACCACGGCAGCAGGGTATGGCGAACGCAGAATTCTGGCAAATAACATCCCGGGTAATTGAATATCATAAGTATATTTAGCCCGGCCGCTGGTTTTTAAGTGTCCGTCGATACGGGGTACACGTGAACCAATCCATTTCAATTTATCGGTTAAATCCCAGGGACGCGGATCCGCTTCAGGTATTTCAATTTCTATTTGCTGAGGATTTGTCTCCAGCCCGACTTTTAATTTGACCTTTTTGGACATGTTTTTCTCCTCAGATATATTGTTCAACTGATTTAACAGCTTTAATGACATTCGGGTAGGTGGCACAGCGGCATAGATTTCCGCTGACCGCCAGCTTTATCTCCTGTTCAGTGGGTGCCGGATTATGAATCAGCAAATCCCGGCAACTCATCAACATACCGCTGGTACAAAATCCACATTGCATGGCATCATGTTCGATGAAGGCAGCTTGCAAGCGGTCTAATAATTTATCCGGATGGTCAGCTGATATTTCCTCAATAGTCTGAATCGGTACATCTATGGCGTCAACCGCAAAAACCAGGCAGGAATTAACCGTCCGGCCGTTTAGAATGACCGTACAGGCCCCGCAGGCTCCACGGTTACAGCCGATTTTAGTTCCGGTCAGCTGCAAATGATCGCGGATCACATCGACCAGCATCAGTCTGCGGCTCGATTTCCACTATTTTTTCCCCGCCGTTGATCAGAAATCTGGCCTGGATCCGATCCGGCCCCAGAATACGTTCCTGCGGAACTAAGCCGCTGGCTTTTAATTTGCCGACCAATCCCTCGCCTTCCAGGGCAGCCAGACTTACTGAAGATACACCTATACTTTTTAAAAAATTACGCCGATTCATTACGGCCGATCCGGTTTTTCCCTTTTTCCCTTTCAGCTTATTACGCATAGAACACTCCGGTTTTATAATTGTACAGGTTCAGGTAAAATTACACCCTGGGTTTTACGTTTGCTGCGCTGGTAGTATTTTAAAATATTTTTCCCTGACTACATTGTTATGATGAAGTTCATGACCGGCAATGATACAGGGAATAGATCTTACAGTCAGCAGATTACCGCTGGCTGTACCCACGCGCAGGGTCATTTCTTCGTCCAGCGCACGGAAGAAGGTCAGCGAGGCATGGCGTACCGACTGGTATTCATTGGCCAGATCAGTGAGCAGGCGCTGCAGCACATTTGAATTCCTGATAAATTCATCCTGGTCGAACGAGGGCAGGGGTGCTGTATCAGCCCGGGATATGCGCAGAGCTCGGTAAGTAAAGACCCTTTCGCTATCGATTAAATGTTGCATGATCTCCTTGATACACCATTTATCCGGATCATAGCGGTACAGCGCATTCTTCTCGCTTAAATTATTGAAAAGTTCAAAGGTCGTTCTGCCCTGCTGTTCAAGAATTTCTAAAATATCACCGTCAGGCAGCAGTCTAATATACTGTAAATAATTAGGAGAATATTCGCCTATCTCCGGTCTTAGCATAAGAGTACCTTCCTTGCCTGTTTTTAAGTATTCTTTATTTTAATCAGCTCAGCCACAATACTGACAGCGATCTCCTGCGGTGATTCTGCGCCGATTTCCAGGCCAATGGGGGTGTGGATAGTATTGATCTGCTCTGCAGAGACACCGTCATCCCGCAGGCGGTCAAATATCTGTTGCCGTTTCTTTTTGCTGCCGATCAGGCCCAGGTAATGAAATGGCTTGTTAATGACCCGGCGCAATACCTGAAAATCAATCTCGTGACTGCGGCTGACAATTGCAATATAATCGTTGCTCGAAAAATTAATCTGCCCGGCCAGTTCATCCGGTTTAGCTATGAGTAGTTCCCGGGCCTCGGGAAACCGCTCACGGGTGGCAAACTCAGGCCGGTCTTCTATAATTATATAATCAAATCCTACCTGGCTGGCCAGCCGGGCCAGTGGCAGAGCGACATGTCCGGCACCAAAGATGTACAGCAGAGGAGCTGTATTGACCGGTTCGATGAAGAATTCCATGGTCCCCCCGCAGATCATTCCCGTATCATGCTGAACCGCATCATCCAGATTGTGTGAAATCTTCAGGCACTTACCTTCGCGCAGAGATATTATGGCTGCGGCTATGATCTTCGCTTCGACGGATGAACCGCCAACGGTTCCATAACTGCTGCCATCCGGCCTGACCAGCATTTTTGTCCCGGTTTCCCGCGGGGTGGATCCCGTGGTAGCGATCACCGTTACCAGTGCTGCCGGTTTACGCTGTTCGATCAATTCCAATAACTTTACATATATCTCATTCATTTGTGCATTCCCGCATTTATCCACACATCCTGTACCTTTATGATACAGCTAAATCCCCACGGTATTTAATCAGATCGTCCGGGGTATCGATATCCTGTACGATGCCCGGATCGGATACCGGCAGAGAATAAACGGATTGAATATTTTTTTTAATTACCTCGCGTGCTCCCAGGGTCAGCGGAGTTTCCAGCAAAGCCTGGAAAAATTTTCTGCCGAAATAGACCGGGTGCCCGCGCTGTTGCTGATGGACCGGGATGATGATTGCCTGGGGATTCATCCGGGCTGATTTTAATAATGCCCGGTAGGTATCTTCCCGCACCAGGGGATGATCAACTAAAGCCACCAGCATGCCTGTGATCTGCTGATCAAAATTGCGGATAGCCAGTTGCAGGGAAGATAACTGGCCCTGTTCTGCATTGGTATTATGAAGTATTTTACAGAGATTAGTACTATCCAGCGCTTGTGAAATCTGCCGGTGATGGTATCCGGTGACAATATAAATATCGGCAGTTCCGCAGGAATGGAGTTTGGTCAGAATAGAATTGATGAAGGTAGTATTACCGATCTTTAGATTCGCTTTGGCTGTGCCCATGCGTACGGAAGCACCGGCACTGAGGATTACGCTTGCAATCATGAAAACAGCACTGGCAGCCACAGAAATGAATCTGCGACTACACGGTTTACGATCAGTTTACAAATGAATCATAAAAATCCAGACCGCACTCATCAGCAGATTTGACCCAGCTCAGAATTTTCCTTAGCCAGGAGTTCAACGTATGATTAAGGCTATTTTTCTTTTTTTTCTTCTTTCTCTTCCACATCTTGCATGGCTCGTTGCAGGGCGTGGCCATTTCCTTTTGCTATTTCTTCTTTCCCCTCGGCCACAACATAGAAGAACTGATTATGGAATTCCTGCAGGGAGAGATTCAGCTGTTGCTGCGAAGCGTGCCAGCTCATGGGGATCATCGAAGTCATCGCGACGCAGGCGGATCATATAGCGATTAGCAATGAGATAAGATTCGGATTCCGGATCGACCATGCGGACTTTCATTTTTTTCGTCTTGGGATCAATGATGTCTTTGAAATACATAGGGACAAAGCGTCCGCCCTGGATCGATACCAGAGCGCCGCTGCCGCCATCGAACAGAAACTTAGCAGCCAGAAAACCCAGATCGCGGGTATATTCCATATCGAAAGGAATCGGATCCGCGCAACGCAATTCGTAACCAATATTTTTGGCCACCACCGTCATTTTCAGACCAAATTCCTTCAGGCGTTGTTGAACTTTATATTTTAAAATCTCACCAAAATTGATCTCGGCGATACGGATATTATTATGCTCGTCACGTTCCACGTCCACAAGTTGCTGCAGATCCTGTTCGTCCAGATGTTCCACCAGACCTTCGGCGATGATAGCAACTCCATCCGGCCGGCCATAACTGATACGTTTGATAATGGAGCCGACCAGGATATCGACTATTTTATTCAGACGGATCTTCTTTTCAGTAAACTCTTCCGGGATCAGGGTCAAAGTTGCACCTGCTGCTTTGCCGATACCCAGGGCCAGATGACCGGCTTTGCGGCCCATAGTGATTACAAAATACCAGCGGGTGGTCGTTTTAGCATCGACCATAATATTTTTGATAATGTCCACACCCAGATGCCGGGCGGTTTGAAAACCGAAGGTGCAGATACCATGCGGCAGATCCAGATCATTATCGATGGTTTTGGGGACGTGCACCACACTGATGCGGTTTTCACCGATTTCCTGTACTTTGTATGCCGAATAGGCTGTATCATCACCGCCGATCGTGACCAGTTTATCAACATTCAGACGTAATAAAGACGTCACGGTATTTTCCAGATTTTTTTTATCTTTAGTCGGATTATCACGTGCAATACCGAGAAGGGAACCTCCCCGGAAATGAATACGGCTGACTCGCTCTATGGTCAAGGGCATAACATTTTCAATATTCCCGCTCATTATCCATTTAAAGCCGTCTTTAATCCCGATCACTTCGGCGCCCGATAATACAGCCCGGATTGTGGCAGCACCGATAACACTGTTAATACCGGGTGCAGGTCCTCCGCCAACCAGAATAGCCATCCGTTTATGCGAAAGCGACATTTTCAACCTCCACTAGTCGTTAGATGCACATAATATAATTATGAAGTTTGTAAATTATTTAAATATTATTACTTTTGCAATAATGATTATGGAGATATATTTTAACAAATTCACCCGGGCTAAACGATCATGAACCCGGGGCTGAATTGATTTCTGGTTATATTCAATAACTATAATGAAACTAAATATATCTTATCTGCATATACATGTAGAGGAATGATTGAAACCAGTAACCGGCAATGAGATTTCAGCTAAAACGAATATTGTAAATCTTACATGAAAAAGAATCATACCCTGATATTTCAACTTATCTTTATACTATTCTCATTTTTTCTATGCCTGCGGGCCCAGGATTATTCCCCACTGCAAAAGGCGCTGGCGCGTCAGAGTCTGATCGAAAACGAAAAAAACCGCTTCATCAGCAAGTATTATAATTACAGCCGGCAACTGCAAACCAATCAGAGTCAGTTTGATATCACTTTTTACAATATAAATATAGACCTTGATCCGCAGAATAACATGCTCAGCGGTGAGGTGACTATTGAGGGCCGCAGTCTGCGCAACGGATTAAGTCAGTTAGATATCGACCTATTGTCAGATTTAGAGATTGATTCCATCTACCAGGATCTGAATGCACTTAACTATTCCCGGGTACAGGATTTGATCAGTATAACTCTAATCCAATCATTGAATGTTGGCGAAGTGTTCAGCATAACGATAAGTTATCACGGAAATCCCGAATATAGTAATTACGGATCCTTTGGCTGGGATTATCATGGTACTCCGGCAGCACCGATGATCTGGACTTTGAGCGAACCTTATGGAGCACCTTCCTGGTGGCCCTGCAAGGATATACCAGCCGATAAAGCAGATTCGGTATATATTTCCATAACAGTGCCGGATGGACTGACTGCCGTATCCAATGGCAAATTGGTATCGGTAATCTGGCGGGACGCTGCCCATACTACCTATACCTGGCGAACTGTTTATCCTATCAGTACCTATCTGGTTTCGCTGGCGATCAGCAATTACCAGACCCTGCACGACTGGTATGTAACCAGCGGCAATGATTCCATGCCGGTTGATTTTTATGTCTGGCCTGAACATTTAGCCAAGGCAGCAGAGGACCTGGCGATAACCGCCGAAATGATTTCCTGCTTTGCGGCTGTTTTTGGCGAGTATCCTTTCCTTAAAGAAAAATATGGCCTGGCAATTTTCCCCTGGGGTGGTGCCATGGAGCACCAGACCATTACTTCGTATGGCGCCGGACTAATCACCGGAAATCATTTTTTCGATTTTATCAACGCCCATGAACTGGCTCATCAATGGTTTGGAGATTGTATCACCATGCGCAGACTGGTCGCATATCTGGTTAAACGAGGGATTTGCTTCGTATGCAGAGGCCCTCTGGCAGGAATACCTGGGCGGAGACAGGGCTTATCATACATATATGAAAACCCAGCAACGGGATTATTATCCGGGTAGTTTGTATGTGGCCGATACCACGGATATCAGCGCTTTATTCAGCAGTACGGTTTATGACAAAGGGTCCTGGGTACTGCATATGTTGCGGGGGGTTCTGGGAGATTCCTTGTTTTTTAGCAGCCTTAAAACTTATGCCAATCATCCGGATTGGAAATACGGTAATGCACTGACCGAGGATTTCCAGTTCATCTGCGAACAGGAGAGCGGTCAGGATTTGGATTGGTTTTTTAGCGAATGGGTTTATCGTGAAGGAAGGCCGCAGTACTCGGTCACCTGGTATACATATGGAGACATTCCTTATACGGTCAAGATAAAGATTGATCAACCCGCTGCTGAGTTTTATCAGATGCCTTTGACTTTACAATTAAACGGCACAGGAATTGATACTTCTATATATGTGATGAATAATCTGAATAACCAGGAGTTCAAATTCACTCTGCCTGCCCGTCCGGATACATTAATAGTAGATCCGGGAAACTGGGTATTGAAAAATATCTCTATAGCCTATCTGGGCTATTTTACACAGGAATTACCCGGGAGGTTTTCCGTTTCGCAAAACTATCCCAACCCTTTTAATCCCGGTACACAGATAACCATTGCCCTGCCCCAGCAGGGGCGGGTGTTTATTGATATATATAATGTTTTAGGTCAGCGGGTCTATAATGACCAGAAAAATTTTAATGCCGGTTATCAGACTTTTTTCTGGAATGGGACAAATAATCTGGGGAAATTGTTGCCCTCGGGTTTATATATTTACCGGATACATAACGATCAGGCGAGTTTTACCCGGAAAATGACTCTGATCAGATAATAGTAATAGCGAAGAGAGATCTTAGTGGTATTCAATTTAAAATCAGTGCAGCATAATGTTCTTTTACAGATCATCATCATTATTTTGCTGGTAACAGCAACCGGTCTGTTTTTTAATTATTTTTCGAGTAATGGTATTCCGCTGATTTACAAAGCGGCGTCTTCGTCCGATACAAATCTTATTTCCGTTGAACAGGCGTATTTACTTTATCAGCAAGGTCAGGTTCTGTTTATCGATACGCGTTATCCGGAAGAATTTGCCCGGGGTCATATCCGGCAAGCGGTGAATGTGCCAGCGAGGTGGTCGATGGATCAGATCATGAATTTTTTTGCGTCCATTGCCACAGAGCGGCCTTTGTTGGTTTATTGCAATAAAGATTGCGGTTCCGCTCAACGCTTGGCCGGCTTTCTTGCTCAGCAGGGATTCGGCAATGTCCGGGTATTAGCAGACGGTTTTGAGATGTGGGTAGCCAGGCAGTTTCCGGTGGAGAAAACAGATAATACGATCAGTAAATAGAGATTCGTGATTTATGAAAATCGATGTAAAGCAAATTACCCGGCATCCAGTATTGTCAATGATATTCCGTTTTATTCTCGGTGCGGTTTTTATTTATGCCGGGGTACAGAAAATATTTGTACCTGCTGAATTCAGTCAGTCTATTCAGAATTACATGATCTTGCCTGCGGCACTGACTAACCTGGTGGCGATATTTTTGCCCTGGTTAGAGATCTATTGCGGTATGCTGTTGTTGGCCGGTATATTTGTCCGGGCCAGTGCGATATTGCTTTCGCTTATGAATCTGGTATTTATCCTCGCCATTTTTTCGGCATTAATCCGAGGCCTGGACATCAATTGTGGTTGTTTCGGTTCTGATACGCCGGTGGATTGGTTTAAGATGCTTGAAAACCTGATTTTACTTGCCATGTCCTTACATTTGGTGTATATACCACCTCCGAGGTTCTGATAACCTCGGAGGTGGTATATAATTTGCTCCTCCTTCCTGAAACAAGTTCAACCTGTAAAATGAATAAACCCAGATTTTACTTAAAGGATTCATACCATCATATTTATAATCGTGGAGTTTTATCAGATCCCATCTTTCGTAATAAAACTGATTATCAATTTTTTATAAGAAAAATGCAGAAATATAAAGAAAAATACATGATTTCTATTCTGTGTTATTGTTTAATGCCAACGCATTTTCATCTTTTTTTAAAGCAATTAACCGATCATCATAAAATCAGTAAATTTACTTCCGATCTGCTAAATTCATATACAAAAGCTTATAATAAAAGGTACAATCGCACAGGTGTATTATTCCAGGGCAAAACAAAAAACAAACCGATTACTGATGGAAAGTATTACTTTGATATATTTTTTTATATTATCATGAATCCAGTTAAAGCAGGTCTTGCTACAATACCAACGGATTGGGAATTTTCATGTGCCAAAGACTATTTTGGATTGCGAAGAGGGAAAGTTGTCGATCAAAACGAGATATTAACGCAGTTCAAATCGAGAGAGGAATTAATTTCCCACCTCCGAGGTTGTCAGAACCTCGGAGGTGGGTAAGGGTGGCAGTAAGCAAAAGCCTGCTTTAATAATATAGATTGCTCGGCTAAATGCAGACGGTAAATCCCGGTTGCCGGACTAGCACTGGGCAGCCTGCCGACAAATTTAAGTTGATGTGATTTGGAGAGGATTTCCTGCAACCGGGCCAATACAAAATTCCAGCCGCCCATATTGCGAGGCTCCTCCTGTACCCAGCGAATGCTGGTTAATCCGGGGTAACGTTTGAGTATCTCGGTGAGTTGATCAAACGGAAAGGGATAAAATTGTTCCAGGCGCACGATCAGCGTATTTTTAATCTTATGCTCCTGGCGGTAGTTCTGCAAATCAAAAGCTACCTTGCCGGCACATAGTATCAGTTTATCAGGATTTTTAAGCGGTTGCGATTCATCGATTAAAACCTGAAATCCACCCTGCATTAAATCTGCTTTTTTACACTTGGCTACCTCGGCACGCAACAAACTTTTGGGAGTCAATACTATTAAAGGACGTATCTTATCCTGGCGGGCCTGATTGCGCAGCAAATGAAAATACTGTGCTGCTGTGGAAGGATAGGTTACCCGCAGGTTATTCTCGGCACAAAGCGCTAAAAACCTCTCCAGACGCGCACTGGAATGTTCAGGACCCTGACCTTCATAACCATGCGGCAAAAGCAGCACCAGGCGGCTGCGTTGATCCCATTTATCCTGAGCCGAAGATAGAAACTGATCGATGATAACCTGCCCGCCATTCACAAAATCACCAAACTGCGCCTCCCATAAGACCAGTACATCATTACGGGTAACCGAATAACCGTATTCAAATCCCATCACGGCGAACTCGCTTAAAGTCGAATCGTAAATAGAGAACTGTGCTTGTTCCTGGCGGATATGATTCAGAGGGGAGTATTCTTGACCGGTATCGTAATCAATTAACACGGCATGACGCTGGCTGAATGTTCCACGACGTGAATCCTGACCGGATAAGCGTATGGGAATTCGCTCCAGCAGTAATGATCCAAAGGCCAGTGCTTCGGCCAGCCCCCAGTCAATTTCATCATTGGCTACCATACTTTTACGCTGCAAAATCTGTTTCTCCAGTTTGGGATGTACTTTAAAATCCCCTGGAAATGTTATCAATGATTGCACAATCTCATCAAGCACGCCAGCTGGCACCCCGGTCGTCATTGGCGGATCCGGTTTTACCAGGGTGACCTGTTCCGCTATGGCAACTTCGGGAGGAGCACTGTCACGGGTTTCCTCAAAAGCCTGGTCCATCATCCGGCGGTAATCATCGAGAGCCGATTCTGCTTCCTTTAAACTTAAATCGCCGCGGTTAACCAGCATCTCGGTGTACAATTTCCGGATTGATCTTTTTCCCTTTATACGGGCGTACATCTGCGGCTGAGTATAACTGGGTTCATCCCCCTCATTATGGCCGTGCCGACGGTAACATACCAAATCGATCACCACATCCTTTTTGAATTCCTGACGAAAATCCATGGCCAGATTGATCACATGCACACATGCCTCCGGATCTTCACCATTAACATGAAAAATAGGGGCCTGGACCATTTTTGCCACATCGGTGGCATAAACACTGGAGCGGGCTTGCCGGGGAGATGTGGTAAAACCGATACCATTGTTGATCACAATATGAATAGTACCACCGGTGCGATAACCGTGCAGGGCACTCAAATTCAGAGTCTCGGCCACTACCCCCTGCCCGGCAAAAGCAGCATCACCGTGAATCAATAACGATAATACCCGGTCATGGCTTTTATCACCAAGCCGGTCCTGCAAACCGCGGGTCATTCCCTCCACAACCGGATTGACTGCCTCCAGGTGACTGGGATTGGAAGCCAGAGTTAATTTAACTTTTCGCCCATTGGACAGTTCATGAACCCCGCTGGCCCCCAAATGGTATTTCACATCGCCGGAACCTTGCTGCGAATCGGGATCCAGATCCCCTTCAAATTCACGGAATATTTTCTTATAACTTTTCTGCAAAATATTGGCCAGGACATTAAGCCGGCCGCGATGCGACATGCCGATAACAACCTCCTGCAGGTTCTGTTCACCGGAGCGATCCAGCAGATGATGTAACATGGGAATAAGTGTTTCTGCCCCTTCCAGGCTGAACCGTTTATGCCCGACATATTTGGTCTGCAGAAAATTTTCGAAAGCCTCGGCTGCGTTAAGCATGAACAGAATCTGCTGCTTATCGGCATTGTTCAGCCATTTGCTGCGATTAATGCCTTCGATTCTAATCTGGATCCAGTTTTTTTGATCGGGCTCCTGGATGTGCATGTATTCAATCCCGATCGTCCGGCAATAGGAGTCACGCAGTATATTGATTATCTCGCGCAGAGTCAGCAGGTTCCTGCCGGCCAATCCCAGTGAATTGAATTCGCGGTCATAATCCCAGATGCTCAGGCCATACCGGTCCGGTTCCAGTTCAGGATGGGTTTTTACTTCGTCAGCCAGCGGATTCAAATCTGCAACCAGATGTCCCCGTACCCGGAACATGTTGATCATTTGTAAAACTCGCACCTGTTTTTCGAACATAACCGGACGGTCGCCATCCGTTTCGAAAGACGGATTGACATCCTGGCGCAGTTGTACGGGTTGATAGGGTACTTTCAAACTGGAAAATATTTCCTGATAAAAATTATCCGTGCCGGCCAGCAATTGCTGAATGTGACCCAAAAACATACCACTCTCGGCACCCTGTATAATGCGGTGATCATAAGTACAGGTCATGGTCATGACCTTGCTGATACCCAGCCGGGCAATCAGTTGCGGATCGGCAGATTGATACTCGGCGGGATAAGCGATAGCCCCTGTGGCTATAATACAACTTTGTCCGGCCATCAGACGGGGTATGGAATGAACCGTGCCGATCATACCCGGATTGGTCAGTGAAACCGTCGTACCCAGGAAATCATCCGGTTCAATGGTATTGGTCTTCACTTTACGCAGTAATTCGTTATACGCGGAGAAGAACATGTTAAAGTCAAGCGTGTCGGCTATTTTAATATTAGGCACCAGCAGCGAGCGGGATTTATCTTTACGCTCCACATCCACAGCCAGGCCGAAATTAATATGCCGCTGAATAACTTTATGCGGAACTCCGTCAACTTCCATGAAGGAAGTGGTCATCACCGGCAGATGCCGCAGAGCCTTTAAAATAGCCCAGGCGATCATATGGGTAAAACTAACTTTACCCCCTTTGCTCTCGGCAAAATGACGATTCAGTATGGTACGGTTTTCTTCCAGGAGTTTTACCGGAATGATCCGGGTGGAAGTGGCGGTAGGAACGGATAGACTGCTCTCCATATTTTCCACAATGCGGGCGGCAAAACCACGCAACGGCTCCAGGTGCATCTCCAGATCCGCCTGACCGGCAGTTTCCCTGACCGGCTGCTGCTGCTGCCGCCGCAGGTCTTTTTTTTCTGTAACATGGGCTGCTTCCGCATTGAACGGAGAAGGTTTATAATCCCCAAAGAAATCCCGCCAACTCTCCGACACCGACTCGGGATTATCCAGGTACTGGCGGTACATTTCATCGATCAACCAGACGTTTGGCCCAAATAAAATATCCTGTTTATCGGACATAGTGCCTTTCCCGTTTTAAATCATACCCGCCTAAAATATTCTTACAATAAAAACTATTTATTACGATCATCTATTCCTATCAAGGGGATTCTCCCTGCGCACTGATAAATTAACTGATATCATCTCCCAAACCAACAAATTATCACCTGCACCTTTAAATATAGATATATTTATATTTTGATATGTCTGCTGTCAAACAGTAAATTTAATCCGAACGATACCTTAAGAAATCATCCGGATCATTCATCCTAAGCTAAGATCACAGGATCTGGATCATATGAATTCAAATATTAACAAGACATCATCCCCAAAGCCGATCTTGGTACGACCCAGATTTTTACTATTGATCTTCCTCGTTCTGGCAGCGTTGATGATTAGCAGCGCCCTGATCGAACTACAACAAAGTAAAATTGAATTACTTTCCCTGATGAGCGATCAGGCTCATTCCTTCCTGGAATCCCTGATTATCGCTTCTCAAAATGCACTGGCGATTAACGACCAAATGGAAAAATCTTACCGTGAACGATCGCTAAACAATGCAGTCTGTGATTAAAAAACTTTACCAGGAAAAAAAAATTACCGAAATCCGTCTTAATGAAATTGCGGAACAAAACAAAATATTCCGGATCAATATTTTCAATCCGGACGGAGAAAATATTTATAGCAGTCATCCCGGTCAACCGTCAGATTTGCCTGAAAACATCGATCCCGAGGATTTGCTCTACCCTATCTTTGATGGTGATCAGGATACTCTGATTATCGGCATGAGGCACGCCAGATCTCAGGGCGGATACCGGTATATAGTGGCCCTGGCCGCCGCGGATCGCAGTGCTATCGTCCTCAATGTCGACGCTCAGGAATTAATAGACCTGCGTAAAACAACCGGTTTTGGAATACTTTTACGTAAAATCGCAAACAATCCGGGTATTATTTTTATTGCACTACAGGACACCGCTTCCATTCTGGCCGCATCGGGAGCAGTAACAAATCTGGAAGCGATCCGGCACGACTCATTCCTGAACAAAGCCTATGGCGATTCGTTGTTTTTAACCCGGACCGTTACTCTGGATTCCTTACAAGTATTCGAAACCGTACTGCCCTTCACCTACCAGAATCAAACCGTCGGTCTGTTTCGCCTTGGCCTCTCCCTGCAACCGGTACAGGTGATTAATGATCGCATTTATCGGCGCCTGATAATCATTACCATTGTACTCGTTATTATTGGATTCATCATCTTTACTTTTATTCTAATACGTCAGCGATATGATCTGCTGCATAAACAATATGAGGAGATAGAAACCTATTCCAGCAACATCATCCAGAAAGTCAGTGATGCCATTATTGTCTATGACGGGGAAAATAGAATAAAAGTCATCAATCGCGCAGCTGAAATTCTGTGCGGTTGTACTGAACGCGAAGTGCTGAGTTTATCACTCCACGCTTTGATACCGGACATCTTGGCTAAACAAATATTAAACGATCCGTCGACCATGCAGCAGATCAACGGAATCATCAACCAGCAATCCAGGTATCTACTGGTATCGAAAACCCGGTTATCCGATCGACAGGCCAGCGAGATGACTATATTAGTACTGAGAGATCTGACGGAACAGAAACGGCTGGAAGATCAGGTTCAGCGTAAAGAACGATTAAGTGCTATGGGGCAACTGGCCTCCGGGGTGGCTCATGAGATCCGCAATCCGCTTAATACAATTGGTACAATAGTACAGCAACTGGATAAAGACTTTGAACCATTAAAACAGGGACAGGAATATCATCAGCTGGCTGGATTAGTATATAAGGAGGTCAGGCGTATCAATGATAGTATCGAAAAATTCCTGAGATTCAGCCGGCCGGAACCGATCAATCCTGCACCATTCCTGTTGAGCGATCTTCTGGAGCAACTTAAACTGCAGTATCAAGCGCTGCTGGATTCCCAGAATGTACAATTTCGGTTAGATCTGCGCTGGGACGGAATGGTGCGCTGGGATCACCAACAGATGAAACAGGTATTCATGAACCTGATTCAGAATGCTCTGGAGGCTATCGAGACTAAGGGGGTCATTCAGGTTATTGTGAATTCCACTCAACACGAGAAAGTTGAAATATCAGTCCATAACGATGGACAGGAAATTCCCGATTCGATCAAATCTAAAATTTTCAACCTTTATTTTACTACCAAGGCCAAGGGTACCGGCATAGGTTTGAGCATTGTTCAGCGCATAATTCTGGAACATGACGGGATTATCTCTGTTGAAAGTCAACCAGGACAGGGAACCTCCTTCATCATTCGAATGCCGGTTAACGTATATAAATAAAACTAATCATCAGCAAGATCAAGCGGATATCTAAAATTCAGGAGTTTTATGCAAACTTTGAGTATTCTGGTCATAGATGACGAGGAAAGCCAGATTCAGTCATTCAGAAGTTTTTTAGAGCGGCGCGGCTATATGGTGTTTACTGCTGCTTCCGGACCTGCCGGATACGAGATTGTTAAAAACAATACCATTGACTTGATCCTTTCCGATTTTCGTATGCCGGAGTGGACCGGATTCACTGTGCTGAAAAAAATAAAAGAACTCAATCCGGAAATCGATGTGGTCATTATGACAGCCTATGCCAGCATCGAAGACGCCGTGGAGAGTATGAAAGCCGGGGCCTATGATTACCTGATTAAACCGGTGGATCTGAATGAACTGGAAAATTTACTGAAACGGATCCAGGAAAAAAGATTACTGATTGCTGAAAATCAACTGCTGAAGGAACAGTTGCGGGCAAAGTTTAAATTTGATGCGGTCATATCACAGAGCGGCGAGATGGAAGCAGTGCTCAATACTGCGGCCCGTGTGGCTGGCAGTAAAGCGACGGTGTTAATACGCGGGGAAAGCGGAACCGGAAAAGAACTGGTCGCCCGCGCAATTCATTTTGCCGGTCCCCGAAATAATGCACCATTTATCGTGGTCAATGTATCCGCTCTTACTGAAACCCTGATCGAGAGTGAACTGTTCGGACATGAAAAAGGAGCCTTTACCGGCGCCACCCAGCAAAGGATAGGTCGTTTCGAGCAGGCTGATACCGGGACCCTATTTATTGATGAGATAGGTGATATGCCGGCAAACGTCCAGGTCAAACTACTGCGTGCCCTGCAATTTGGCCAGATTGAACGTCTGGGAAGTAATGCACCAGTTGCAATAGATGTACGTATCCTGACTGCTACACACCGTAATCTGGAACAACTGATTAAGGATGGAAAATTCCGCGAGGATCTTTATTACCGGATCAACGTGATAACCATTCAAATACCTCCGCTGCACCAGCGCAAAACTGATATCCCATTACTGGTTGATCACTTTATTAAAAAGTATGCCCTGGAAAATAATAAACAGATCGATGGTATCAGCCGCGAAGCGCTCGATCGATTACTGAAATATAACTTTCCAGGTAACATCCGTGAATTGGAGAATATGATCGAGCATGCCGTAGTCTTATGCCGGAGTACACATTTAACCGTTCAGGATTTGCCGGCCTCACTGGTGCAATACTCTGAAAAATCGATTATCGATCCCTTGCACCTGGAAGAGGGGTATGATGAAAAGATGCAGGCATTCGAGAAAGAAATGGTGCAGGAAGCATTGCAGCGCAGTAACGGAAACCAGAGTGCCGCAGCCAGAATTCTGGGTATCAGTGAACGGCACCTGCGCTCCAGGTTGGATATTCTCGGTCTAAAAAAATCTACTGTCTGAGCGTAAGTAAATCCCTCCACCAGAATATCTATCGCCGGATTTGTCTTCAACTTCGACCGCCAGGTCGAGACTGAATTGAATCTGCAGATTTCTCAAAATCGCTTATTTCTTAATTTTCAATAAGTTATCAACATAATATATTTTTTGGCATAGTAATTGACCCAATGATCTCAAAATATAAAGCGAACAAAAAGGAGGAATCACAATGAAGCACTCAAATCTAAGTATCATCACACTGGCAGGGCTACTGTTCATGTTCTTCACTACCAGTCTTTTCAGCCAGGACACCACCAAGGTGCGTGCTGAAAAACAGGAACAATTGAACAGGGCCAACTTAAAGGAGAAACCAATCAGAACGAAGTTCAGAACAGAAATCAGGTGGGGAACAAGTCGGACCGCTGTGAAAGAACAGGTACGTGCCCAAAGCCAGGAACAATCCAACAGGGACAACTTAAGGAGAAACTAACCAGAAAGAAGTCCAGCATCAGAAGCAGTTTGAAGATAAGAACGGCGACGGTTATAATGATAACGCCGCCGATGCTGATGGTGATGGCATTCCCAATGGACAGGATCCCGATTATACCGGAGCCAAAAATCGCGCCGGTAATGGCAAAGGCGGATTCATCGATGAAAATGGCGATGGAATTAATGATAATGCCCAAGACTGGGATGGCGACGGTATTCCTAATGGCCAGGATCCTGACTTTACCCGCCCGCAGGATGGTACCGGAGAAAAGAATCAATTTGGTAAAGGTACGCAGAAGCAGACCAACACTGGTAAAAAAGCCATCGGTCCGCAACAGGGAAGCGGCACAGGCTCAAAACAAAAAAATTGTGATGGAACAGGACCTAAGGGGACAACCAAGCGGAGTGGTAAGAACTAACAACTCTTACCCTTTACCAACCGGAAAGACCTCTCCACGGAGAGGTCTTTTTTTTTCGACTAAAATGACTAACTCCTCGTCTATCAGGTCGTATTTAAAAGAACTATCTAAAACTATCATTCGACTAAAACCAATAATATCAATCAATTAAAAATAAAGCTTATTTCTGGCATGAAGATTGTATTAAATTTATTCGGAATTATTTAAGAGGAGTTGAAAAGTGAAGGTCGCGAAAATTTTAGGATATATCAGCATGATAGCCGGGTGCTGGTTAATTACCGATTCAGTTTCAGCCCAGGATTCGACTAAAAAAGATATTACTACGGAGAAACAGGTACAACAGCAAAATCAGGAACGCAATCGCGAGCAGCATAATTTTGTGGACAAAGATGGTGACGGTTACAACGACAATGCCCCTGACCATGATGGTGATGGCATACCCAATGGACTGGATCCTGATTATAAAGCTCTGCAACAACAGGGTCAGGAGGAGGAATTTGTCGATGCTGATGGAGACGGTATCGATGACCGCCTGGTGCAGCAGGGAAAAGAAAAGAAATTGCAGAAAAGACAAAAGAAGGGTCAAAAATCAGGACTCCAGCCACAGGACGGGACAGGCAAACAGCAACGCAAGGGTAAAGGCCGGTAAAACTTTCAACCAATAATTATGGCGAACAGGTATTAAGATGAAAAACCATTTAGTGCTTAAGATGATTTTATTCTTCACGATTGTCAATCTACCTCATTATTCTATTATAGCCCAGATTCAGGTCCAGAGCGGAATCAGCCATGCTTATGATGCTAATCCCTTCCGGCTGATTGAACCGGAAGCCAACTGGATTTCTACATTCGATCTGGGTTTGCAGTACGATTTCAGCAAAGTATCACTGAGTTATGAAGGTAGTTTTACCAGATTTGACAGATTGATGGAACGTAATTTTTACTGGCATCAGTTTTCCGTTTTTGGGACAAGTGAAAAGGTAAACTGGAGTCTTTCCCTGGATGAAAGTTTCAACGGGACAGATTATGACTTATATAACCAGACAGCAGCAGGCGTTTCAGTTGATTATCAATTCAAATTCAGATTATTTACATTATCCGGGTCGGGTAGTTTTATCTACAATTACTATCCGCAATTAAAGGATATAAATAACTACTTTGCCCACGCAGATTTTCAGATACGCAAAAGTTTACCAACTCGTACTACCATAATCAGCGGAGTGGGAATTTCTTATAAATATTATCCTTATTCGGTCACTACCGAAACTCCGCAATTATCACTCTATCCTGTTTTATCCATTAAGGACGGAGGATATGGCGGCGGATTCGGCGGTGGGACCGGCGGATCAAGTGGATCATATCAAATTTATACCAGCGAAGAAACACCCTATTCGGCCCAAACGCAACTCTGGATTCGCCTGGCCCAATCGGTGTTTTCTAAAACCGGGGTAGCCGTTCAATATCTGCGCTGGATTTCACTCAGCGGATATAACCGTTCCATTACCGGCGTTATATATGATTACAACGATGAATCTGCAATTTTTGACGATCCCCTCGGTTATGAATTGCAATCCGTGCATTCGGAGTTCACCCAACTTCTGCCCTTCCAGTCTATGCTGAAAATTGGTTACGATTTCGGGGACAAAAATTATACCACCCAGGGTATTTATACTTCTGAGTTGGCTTATAGTGACAGTGTATTCAGGGTTGACAATAATAAATATCTAAGTATCAGTTTACAGAAAAATTTTATGGTTGGAGAAATGATATTGAACATTGAATTGCTATATCAATGGTTATATAATAATTCGAATAGTTACTGGTATAATTACAAATCAGGCAATATGGCTGTTTTATTAAACTGGTATTTTTAATCAGCTGAGACCGGGATTAGAAACATAAAGGAATGAAAATTTAAATTATAGAATACCCGCAAAACCTGCCTTAGAATAATAATTTCCTGTATTCTATAAAATAGTTAAATTTGTCACATACACTACATCTGTAAAACAGTCGGTATTTTTTTGTCATAAACTGTTTTTGAATGATTGTAGGCTATTAACTTATCAACCAGGGGGGTTTTATGATCAAACGTAAAATTACTAATTTCCTTCACCCTGCTTTGTTTAATCTTCCTGCTGATGATCGGATTCGGCCAGGCGCAGCCGGCAGGTGATGAGCTGCTTGGAACCGGTTCGTATGACCAGTTTGAAAAACCGCAGGTATGCGGTTCCTGCCACGTCGATTTCTACATGCAGTGGCAGCAGGCGATGATGTCGCAATCGTACACCCACCACTGGGACGAAATCGAATATTTCAAATTGGCTGTCCCGCATGCCGGGAAAGATCCGCTGGTGGCTGGAGTAAAGGCGGGCTGCAATGGCTGCCATACTCCCATTGCTTTCATCGCCGGAGATGTTCCCCCGCCTTTACCGGAGCAGCAATCCCGGGCAAATGAAAGTGTCTCCTGCGATGTGTGCCATACTATCACCGGCCTGAAAGGGGATACCCCTTATAATTTTAGTTTCACTATCCAGCCGGGCAGAACCAAAAACGGCAATCGCGAAGGGGTGGAATCGCCGCACCACGTTACTAATAAAAGCGATTTTATCAGCACCACTGAATTCTGCGGCAATTGCCATAATGAGAAAAGCCCCTACGGGATATGGGTTAAGTCAACCCAGCTGGAATGGAAAGCCGGACCTTATGCCAAAGAAGGGGTGCGCTGTCATGATTGCCATATGCCCAAAGCCGAAGCCAAGAATTCAAAATTGTCCAGGACCTATCCCGATGTCACTCAGCACCTATTTCATGGTGCTCACTCGGAAGCAAAATTACGGGGAACTATTGAGGTATTAATCCAGCCCGATACGCGTGAAATTGAACCCGGCGAAAAGATAATTCTGACTGCCCAGGTATTTAATCATAAAGCCGGACACAAGGTACCATCCGGTTCGGCAGAAGAGAGACAATTATGGTTAACCGTTACGGCTTACGATGCTCAGGGAAAAAGTTACCATTTGCCGGTTGATAAAAAAGGATTCGCCGGGGAAGAATATACAATTTCCAGCAATGAACCGGCTTACCAGGATATGGGCATGATGATGGATTTGCCTGATTTCAACGGTGTAGCCCGCGATGCTCTGCCCTATGAAGGCGACCGGGTTTTCCGCTTGCCCTATTTTGATCCGCAGGGACGCCTGACCATCGCCCAGTGGAATACCAAATCACAGGGGGTCGATTACCGGGTAGGTCCGCGGGAAACCAAAATTGAAACTTTTACCTGGCAGGTTCCGGATGATATTGCTCTGGGAAAAGTACGTTGTGTGGCCGAAATTAATTATCGTAAACTGGTCAAATCGGTTGGTGAATTTCTGGGTGTCCCGGCAGAAGAAATGGAAAGCCAATTGATCAATAAAAGCGAAACCTATTTCACCATAGTCGACTAAATCAGAGATAATGGGGAGGTAATCAGATATGTGGCGTAAAAATATTTCTTATACAATTCTGATCAGCATAGTACTGTTAGCATTGCCGGTCCGGCAGGCCATCGCTATTCCCGCTTTTGCCCGCAAATACAAATTTTCCTGCAGTACCTGTCACGTGGCCGTACCCAAACTGAAAGAATATGGCGACCAGTTCGCCATGAATGGTTTTAAAATTCCGGAAGGTCAGGAACCGCAACGGTACTACCTGGAGACCGGCGATGAGACCTTACAACTGCCGCGGGATCTGCCGCTGGCGGTCCGTTTCGATGCCTATGCCCAGGTGGCCGACCGGGAAAATGGCAAGGTGGATTTCGAATCACCGTTCGGAATTAAACTCTTAAGCGGTGGGCCAATTACCAAAAGTATATCCTATTATTTTTATTTTTATCTGTACGAGCAGGGCGAGATTGCCGGACTGGAGGATGCGTATTTGCATTTCAATGATATCGCCGGATCGGACTTGGATGTCATGGTTGGCCAGTTTCAGGTTTGTGATCCGTTGTTTAAACGCGAACTGCGCCTGACCCTGGAGGACTATCATATCTACAAAGCCACCCCGGGTTTATCCGAAACCAAATTAACCTATGACCGCGGTGTAATGTTAGCCTATGGTTTTGATTTCGGACTGGACCTTTTCGCCGAAATTGTCAACGGTAACGGCATAAAACCTGCCGATGAAAATAAAATATTTGATTTTGATAATAATAAAAACCTGGTGGTTCGTGCCAGCCAGGACCTGGGTTTAATCCGGGCCGGTGTATTTGCCGAAACCGCCAAAGAAACAGACGGTGATAGCCTGGTGACCAGGAATCAGGTTCTTATTTATGGTCCCGATTTCACTATCGGCACCGACACCTGGGAATTAAATACGCAGTACTTATACCGTGAGGATGATAATCCCGCTTTTCTGGCAGCGAAAGGCTCCAAGGTGAAAACCCAGGGTGGTTTTGCCGAATTCACTTTTATGCCCCAGGCCGACCGATCGCGTTTTCTTTACACTCTGTTATATAACCGGATCGAAAGCGATGATGATAATATAGATTACGAAACAGCAACCCTGAGTATAAGTCATATGACTGCCCGGAATGTCCGCTTGCTCGGCGAGTTCACTTATAACCTGACTACTGAAAAACCGGTCTTTTCCCTGGGCTTGGTTTCTGCATTTTAAACCTGAATAAACCGGGGATTAAATTAAAAAGCCCTTTAAAAAATATTTAAAGGGCTTACGAGGATTGTATGGAGGATATGTAATGATTGTTTAATCGATAAATGAACGTACTAATACTACCATGGCCGGTTTTAATTTAAGTGAAAATACTTCGACCAGTCGCTTGTAAATATCAGCCAGGTCAGCAACAAACATGTAAACAAACGGTATCACATAAACCGCTATCAGTAAACCAATAATCAGTGTCTTCATCCTGTTCTCCTGTCTTTAACTTTTCCATACGTGAAATATGAGCACAAGTTTCAGAAAATAATAATAACATTATCCGTGTACCAGAAATTCCGTATTCTCCTAAATATTCTCTAGTAATTTTTATCTTCCTGATTACCACAGAATTCACTAAATTTTAGTAATAAGGATTATAAACGGCGTATAAAATAATTTTAAGAGGGCAAACGTATGGGTAGTGTAAAAGATTTAAAAATCATAAAGCCGGTCGATGAAAAAGAGAGCGGTATCGGTCAATTTTATTTCTCAGACCGTTATTCGGTTTTTGATTGGGGTGAAATGCCCGACCTGATCAAAGACAAAGGAAAGTCCTTATGCATTTTAGGAGCCTTCTTTTTTGAGAAACTTGAGAAAATGGGTATCACCACTCACTATCAGGGATTGGTCGAAGACGGAACGGTCAAACATCTGGCCCAATTGAAGCAACCTTCCGGTGTGATGCAAGTTTCACTGGTCCGGATCTTAAAACCAAAAACGGATAAAACCACCTACGATTATTCGCTATACCGTTCTAAACCGGCTAATTGTTTGATTCCACTGGAAGTAATCTACCGCAACTCTCTGCCGGCCGGATCAAGTGTATTCAAACGACTGCAAAACGGCAGCCTGTCGCTGGCCGATCTTGGTTTGCAGCAGATGCCTGAACCCAATACCGTCCTATCTTCTCCCGTGCTTGATTGTTCAACCAAACTGGAGGCCACCGATCGTTATCTTTCCTGGGCTGAAGCCGCGCAAATTTCAGGTATGAGTGAAGCAGAACTTGAAAAACTTCAGACCACCACACGTCTGATCAATGACCTGATCAGCAAACAAACCAAAGCAGTGGGATTATTTAATGAAGACGGCAAGGTTGAATTTGCTTTCGATACGAATCGCAACCTGATGCTGGTCGATGTGCTGGGCACTCCCGACGAATGCCGTTTTACTTCGGACGGTATTCCGGTAAGCAAAGAAGTTGCCCGTATTTATTACCGGAAAACTCCATGGTTCAAAGATCTGGAAGCGGCAAAAACCAAAGACCGCGTCAACTGGAAAACACATGTCGCGTCTCAGCCACCCAAATTACCCAAACGGCTGTTCGAATTGATCGGCCATCTGTATCAGTCCACCTGCAATGAGATCACCCAACGCCGCTGGTTTGCTGTTCCTGCGTTACCCACTATTCTGCAATATATCAGGGAACAAATTGAAGAGTAATTTGGTTCTTTTTAGCAGAAAGAATATAACCATGAGGATGTTATGGAAAAAAGGACTGTCAAAGTTCCTAATATAAATTGTGTACATTGTGTTCATACCATTGAATCCGAACTTTCAAGATTACCGTATATTGCCTCAGTACGCGCCAACCTTAGCAGCAAGGAAGTCGAAATCGAGTGGGACAATGAAAAAAACTGGCCGAACATTGTTGCCCTGCTGAAAGGAATCAATTATCCACCCCGGGAATAATTATCCTGCTCCTATGGCTGAAAAAGAGATTACCCTGCCCATCAGTGGAATGACCTGTGCTAATTGTGCCAGCACTATTGAACGGGTTTTAACTAAAAAGACTGCAGGCATTGTCCGGGCTGCAGTAAATCTGGCCACGGAAAAAGCAACTATTACTTATATTCCCGACCAGGTTGACTACCCGCAAATAGTTACCGCTATCCGTCAGGCCGGGTATGACGTTATCGATACACGCGGCGCGGAAGATGAGTCCGCGGATATAGAACAACAAGCCAGAGACCGGGAACTGCATATTCAAACCAGAAAATTCCGGACCGGTGTATTTTTTGCCCTGCCGCTTTTTATTTTCAGCATGTTGAGAGACTTTCAAATTCTGGGTGCCTGGGCAGATCAGACCTGGTCTTTATGGTTCATGTTCCTGCTGGCCACTCCGGTGCAATTCTATGTGGGCAGCGATTATTACCGCGGTGCATATAAATCATTGAGAAATCGTTCCGCCAACATGGATGTGCTGGTAGCCATGGGATCCTCGGTGGCCTATATCTACAGTTTGATTGTAACAATGGCCATTTCCTTACAGGTTCATGATTTTGGACATCATGTTTATTTCGAAACAGCGGCGCTAATCATCACCCTGATAAAATTGGGTAAATTGCTTGAAGCACAGGCTAAGGGTAAAACCAGCCAGGCGATCAAAAAACTGATGCATTTACAGCCTAAAACTGCCCGGGTATTACGTGCCGGACAGGAGGTCGATGTTCCGCTGCGGGAATTGACGGCCGGCGATATGGTTATTATCCGTCCCGGTGAAAAAATTCCGGTTGACGGTATCATAGTTGAAGGTTCGGCAGCTGTTGATGAAAGCATGCTGACCGGTGAAAGCATGCCGGTGGAGAAAAAAAGCGGTGACCAGGTCTTTGGCGCCACGATCAATAAAAATGGTCTGCTTAAAATGAGGACCACTAAACTCGGCAGCGAGACCATACTGGCCCAGATCATAAAACTGGTGGAACAGTCCCAGGCCAGTAAGGCGCCGATCCAGAAATTAGCCGATAAGGTATCGGCCATCTTTGTTCCGATCGTTATCCTGATCGCTGTCATGGTTTTTCTGTTCTGGTGGATACTCAGCGGAGATTTCACCACGGCAATTCTACGTCTGGTAGCTGTTCTGGTTATCGCCTGTCCCTGTGCCCTTGGTCTGGCAACACCGACTGCAATTGTGGTAGCTAGCGGCCGTGGTGCCCAGCTGGGTATATTATTTAAGAATAGTGAAGCACTGGATCTGGCCGAAAAAGTATCGCACATTGTTTTGGATAAAACCGGTACAATCACCATGGGTAAACCAGTCGTCACTGAGGTACTGGTCGCGGATAAAACCGGGTTCGATGAAAAGCAGTTATTGTACTGGGCAGCCTCGGCGGAAAAAGGTTCACAGCATCCACTGGCCGAAGCGATTGTTCGGGTCACAGAGTTGCAGAATATCAAATTGAGCAATCCCGATTCTTTTGAATCTTATTCGGGATTTGGAATTACTGCTGAGATCGAAAATCATAGAATTGTAATCGGTAAAGAATCATTTTTACTCCAGCAGGGTATTGCCACCGAAAATTTGATTGCTGCAGCGGTACAAATGGAGCATGAAGCGAAAACGGTGGTCTGGATAGCTGTGGACCGTCAACTGGGCGGTCTAATTGCCTTAACTGATCCATTGCAGGAAGATGCGATCCCGGCTATCTCGCAACTCGTCAAGGAAAATTATCAACTCAGCCTGGTGACCGGCGATAACCGGATTACCGCCGAATCGATTGCTCATAAAACGGGGATTAGTAACATATATGCCGGAGTATTACCTGCTGAAAAAGCCGATCTGGTTGACCAGATAAGAAACCAGAGCAAGGGTCTGGTGGCTATGGTCGGTGACGGGATCAATGATGCCCCGGCACTGGCCCGTGCTGATGTCGGTATGGCCATGGGCCGGGGTACCGATATTGCCATGGAGACGGCAGAGATAACTTTGATGAATAGCAGTCTAACAGGCGTCCGGCAGGCTCTGGAGTTGAGTAAAGCAACCATGCGCATAATCAGGCAAAATCTGTTCTGGGCTTTTTTCTATAATCTGATCCTGATCCCCGTAGCCGCCGGTGTATTTTATTCCCTGTCTTTTTTGCCTTCTTTTCTACGCACATTGCATCCCATCCTGGCCGCCCTGGCCATGGCTTTCAGCAGCGTGACCGTAGTTACCAACAGTTTACGTATTAAAAAAATAACATTAAATTGACACCTCGATCGTGCGGTATATTTATGCCGCACGAGTAATAAAAAAGGATATCCATCCTCCCCGGCTGAAATGGGACGAATGTCCTGATCTATTTCCCGTAACGGAGGAATTTTCGTTACGATCTTTTTTAGAACGACTACTCTTCCAGAACAGGATTTTCGATCCGGAAAATTCTGGACACAAATTCCCGTTTGACCCGGAGATTTTTATTATATAACCTGTTTTCGGCCAGATCCGGTTTAAATTTCCACTCGCTGGAAAGTTTCTCCAGTTCATTCCATAACTGCCAGCTGTAATCAAAATTTTTCCCGCTGAGCGAATCCAGTGAAAGCAGTTGCGCCCGGGAAAACCAGGTGCGATCAATTTTTTCGTTAATGATGGCCACAGAGATATCGTAATATTCATGTTTAGAAACTGCAAATATTTTGCGCCGTTGGTCAGAATCCAATTTTGTCTTCTGTCTTAACTGAGTCTGAAAATGTGTGGAGTTGGTAAATTCTTTGTCCTTCAATTCAAGCAACCCCGGGTCGGAGATATTCTGCTTTTGCAGTTGTTCGATCACCCGATCGTTAATTTGAAAAACATTTTTACGGCTGACCTCCTGATCGAATACATTCTGCAAAAAATAAAGACAGATAAATGATAATAGAGCCGCAATGATCGGAGTGGCGATCCAACCGGCAACAATTTCGCCCATTACACGGTACTTGATTCCCTTTACACCCTTGCTGATACCGATACCGATCACCGCACCCACTACTGCCTGTGAGCTGGATACCGGTACCAGTGGAATCGACGGCAATCCCTGATTGATCAGGAAACTTTCCAGTCCTTCCGAGGAGAACAGGAACAGAACCAGCGACTCGGCCAGCACCACTACCAGAGCCGTTTCCGGTGACAGTTTCAATAAACTACCGCCAACCGTTTCCATAACTTTGCGGGAATAAGTATAGGCACCTACCGCGATGGCTACCGCACCCAGAAAGAATAATTGTTCAGTACTGGAAAATTTTATAATTCCGAACAACTCCAGATCGTTAAAAGGAGCAACCGGTACAAACACCCCCATAACATTGGCAATATTATTGGCGCCTAAACTATAAGCACCAAAAGCGCCCACTATGATCAAACCCACCCTGGTGTATACATCCAGACGTAATAAATGAATCTTTAATTTTTTCAATCCGCCACGCAGGATCAAATACAGGATGATGGCAAAACCCGCCGCCAGCAGCGGACATAGAATCCAGGTCGAAATAATTTTAGTCAGGGAACTGTAATCTGTGGCTGAACCGCTGAATAAATTCCAGCCGATAATTGCTCCCACCACGGCCTGTGAAGTAGAAACCGGCAGACCCAATTTGGTCATCCAGAAAACCGTGACTGCCGCAGACAGGGTCACCATAAATGAGCCGGCGATGGCATTCACCGAACCCAGTTCCCCCAGAGTATGAGCCGCACCGGCACCGCTGAATACTGCACCGATGATTACGAATAATCCGCAAATTAAAGCCGCAGTCCGGAAACGGATCATCCTGGTGCCGACGGCCGTACCGAAAATATTAGCCGCATCATTGGCTCCCAGTGACCAGCCCATGAATAATCCGCTGGACAAAAAGATCAGCAACATAATTCTATCTCCCGGGCATCGCTTAAATTATTTTACAGTCACGGAAAAGTCATGATCATAGAATATTGATCAGATGGTGCGTTTAATGGTGTAAATCATCAGGCGATCGGCTACCCCCTCAGCCTGATCAGATACGTTCTGTATATTTTGCACAAAGTAGCGCAAGTGAAATTTCCGGCTCAGATCCAGATCCATCTGAAAGGCCTGGCGTTTAAGATTACTACCGATACGGTCCGCTTCCTTTTCATAAAAATACACTTTATGCAGGTGGTCTTTTACTGCGTTAACGTCCTTGAAGAAAGCACGGGCAGATTTAACCAGTTCTTCAGCAGCCTGTACTGACTGTACAGTCAATTCGATAAATTGTTGATTTAACCCGGCAGGGATTTGCGGATTTTCGATATCAAGTTGATCGATGGTTTCTTTCATGGTATCCAGCACATCGTCGGTATGCTCTAATAGTCCCCATACATCCCCGCGGTGTTCTGGTATCAGTGTCTGGGTATATAACTGGTTTTCAATGCTGCGGCGTAATTGATCCGCTTTGTGTTCATAGTCGGTAATCAGTTTATGCCTGTCTTTAAAATCATCCGCTTTTTTATCCAGAAAATTTTTTACGGCTTCAATAAAAATCAAGCCCCCCTGACTTACCGCATCCAGATATTCATCAATCTGGGATTCTAATTGCCTGGTTGCTTTAAATAAGATGGCCATACTGGGTTCCTCGGTCTGTTAATATTAGTTCACATCATTTAATTCCGGCTGCAGATAATCCTCCATTTAATTGATCAAGCCAGGAATAAAATGTTCCCGCAGACATTAAATCCTAATTATATCCCTACATCCGTCAGCATGCTGGTATTTTTCCTGTTCGTCCGCCTGCCAGGGTCTTGTTTCAATTCATGTAGATGAGCAGGTAAACTCTGGGTGTATGACTTTTACTTTAGCAAATATTATAATAACAAGCAAGGAGGTTTAAAATGTCAGATTTAAAAAATAATCTGAACCAGAAAAGTGAATTTTACCATCCGGTTGATTCGGTTCGGGAAATGGCCACGGTCAAAGAATATGAAGATTTATACAAATATTCTATCCGCAACCGGGAACAATTCTGGGCCGATCAGGCGGAGCATTTAGGCTGGTATAAAAAATGGGACAGGGTACTTGATAGCAGCGATCAGCCATTTTATAAATGGTTCAGCGGTGGGAAAATAAATATCCTGCACAATGCCGTCGACCGGCATTTAAAAACCTGGCGCAGGAATAAATTGGCTTTGATCTGGGAGGGGGAACCGGGTGATCTGCGTACCTATTCCTATCATGCTCTGAACCGGGAAGTCTCGAAATTTGCCAATGTGTTAAAAAGTATGGGTGTGCGCCGGGGAGATGTGGTGACCATCTACATGCCCCAAATTCCCGAACTGCCTATCGCCATGCTGGCCTGCGCAAAAATTGGTGCAGCTCACAGTGTTGTTTACGGCGGTTTCAGCGTGGAAGCGCTGGCTGAAAGAATCGCCGATGCCCACAGCCGTATACTGATCACCGCAGATGGAGGTTTTCGCCGCGGTAATATTACCGATCTGAAATCAATTGCCAATCAGGCCATGCGCCGTTCACCCACTATTGAGGTTTGCATCACTGTTAAACGCACCGGCCAGGAAGTGTTCATGGAGAACGACCGTGATTTCTGGTATAATGATTTGATGTCCATGCCCATCGCCAGTCCTACCTGCGAAACTGAAGTGATGGATGCTGAAGACATGCTGTTCATTCTTTATACCTCGGGTACGACCGGCCCACCCAAAGGTCTGGTGCATACTCACGGCGGGTACGCAGTTTATACAGCCACAACTCACCGTATGGTTTTTGATATCAAGGAAGAAGACCGCTGGTGGTGTGCAGCAGATCCGGGCTGGATCACCGGGCATAGTTATATGGTCTATGGTCCGCTGATCAATGGCTCTACGATAATCATGTACGAAGGAGCACCCAATCACCCCTATCCCAACCGCTGGTGGCAGATGATAGAAAAATATGGTGTCACCATTCTGTACACTTCTCCCACAGCCATACGCGGTTTGATGCGCTTTGGCGAAGCCTGGCCCAACCGGCATGACCTTAGCAGTCTGCGCCTGCTGGGCTCGGTAGGCGAGCCGATCAATCCTGAAGCCTGGCGCTGGTATCACCGGGTCATCGGGAAAGAAAAATGCCCGATCATGGACACCTGGTGGCAAACAGAGACAGGCGGATTTATGATCACTCCTCTGCCAATCACACCATTGAAACCCGGCTCAGCCACTAAACCATTTTTTGGTAACGAAATTGCCGTGGTTGATGACCATGGCCATGAAGTCAAAACCGGTGAGGAAGGAATATTAGTGATCAAAACACCATGGCCGGGTATGGCCCGTACTATTCTGGGTGATCCTGACCGTTTTAAGGAAATTTACTGGAAAGATTATTCCAAACAGGGTTGGTATAAAGCCGGGGATTCTGCCCGGGTGGATGAAGACGGATATTTCTGGATCATCGGGCGAATAGATGATGTGATCAAGGTAAGCGGTTACCGGTTGGGTACTGCGGAAATTGAAAGCGCTCTGGTCAGTCATCCGGCTGTTTCCGAAGCGGCAGCTATTGCCCTGCCGCACGAATTAAAAGGAAATGCTATTCATACTTATGTAATTTTACGCAGCGGAGTTACTGCCGGGAAAACCCTGGCCGAGGAATTGAAAGAACATGTCAGCAAAGAGATAGGTCCGATCGCCAAACCCGAGACGGTAACATTTGTGGACAGTTTGCCTAAAACCCGCAGCGGGAAAATAATGAGACGGGTACTGAAAGCCCGGGCCCTGGGCCAGGATGCCGGAGATCTGACGACATTAGAAGAATAGTTCCTGAGTACCTGAGTACCTGAGTAATTCAATGAAAATGTAATTTTAGGTATTTAAATATTTTAGTAACTTGAATATTTATTAATATACTAAGGAACTAAGGAACTAAGGAACTAAGGAACTAAGGAACTAGGAACTGACTAATATGCTTATCGAGTTAGATCAGAGCGTGGCAATAATTATCGACATTCAGGAAAAACTGCTTCCGCATATGCAGGAACCGCAACTGCTGATAGAAAATTGTCAAAAACTGATTAAAGGATTGACAGCCCTCGATGTTCCCTTCGTCATAACCGAGCAGTATCCCAAAGGTCTGGGTGCCACGGTCGAACCTGTAAGGACTTTACTCCCGGAATGCAAACCGTTGGAGAAGATATCCTTCAGCTGCTGTGCCAGCGAGCCGTTCAATTCGGCACTGGCTGAATTAAAACGGAATTATGTAATCATTGCCGGTATTGAAGCGCATGTTTGTGTATTGCAAACCGTGGTCGATTTAATCGAGCGCAAATATCAACCGGTGATAATCGAAGATTGTATTTCCTCGCGCAGGTTGAATGATAAAGTCATTGCGGTTCAGCGCATGTTTCAGGCAGGGGCAATTATTTCAACTTATGAGTCTATTCTTTTCGAACTCTGCCGGCAGGCCGGTACGGAGAAATTCAGATCTATATCTAAAATTCTGAAATAAGAACAATATTTCACGGAGGGACACAGAGCAGGCACAGAGTTACACAGAGAAATCATCTCCGTGTAACTCTGTGTCTCCTCAGTGGATCTCCGTGAAATATATTATCTGTGTATATCTGCGGTTAAAAAATAAAAAGGGCGGATTGATATCCGCCCTTACACACAGAGTGCATCTGACGATTAGTATTTACTTCACGTTAATGGCAATCTGTTTCGGCTTGGCCGTTTCGGCCTTGGGCAATTCGATGGCCAGGACACCGTCCTTGAAGGAGGCGTCAATCTGATCCTGCTTAATCTCCGAATTGATCCGGAACATGCGTTCAAACTTTCCGAAGCGGCGTTCATAGTAGTGGTAATCCCCTTCCTTCTCTTCCTGCTCGGTTTTCTTTTCACCTTTTACCGTCAGTACACCGTCTTCCAGCGAAATCTGCACATCGTCCTTGCTTAAACCCGGAAGTTCCAGCACCACATGATAGGCATCTTTATCTTCTTTGATATCAACCTCGGGGTACCAGATACCATCCGTACGGGACAGCATGCGATCGGCGCCGAAGAAATCTTCGAACAGACCTCCGGTCAGATTAAACAGACTGCGATTTGGATTCCATTTTACGAGTGTCATGATTTATCTCCTTTTTTGTTTTGTTCTTACTTTCAGTTAACTAAACTGAATTATCTATAAACAAAGACCATGCCAAATTACATATTCTTTGCTTAACCTATTGTTTGTAAATAGGTTAATAATAAAAGCACTATAATTGTTATTAAAAAATACCAGTGTCATATTGGCATACTAATATGTATATTTGGCATATATATGAATTATTTACGGATTTGTCTGATATTTATGACATAGAAATATTAAATCGATGGTGTTGAAGAATACCCTGCACTATTGTCCAGGAAGAGGTTCCCCCTTAGAAAAGGGGGTAAGGGGGTTGTTGGATCTGACGCAATAAAAACAACCCCCTAATCCCCTTTATTAATAGGGATGTAATTTGGTTTCTTTTCGCAACTTCATATAAAAATTATATAGACAATATTTTACTGCCAGATTACATTTATTTTTCCGCATTCTCCAGCATGACCTCGACAGTCTCATAATTCACTGCTCCGAAAATATCTTCAATATTATCGGTATAGGCAGAATTATGACTCATAATGGCATCTTTCAACATGAAGGCCTTATAGTCCAGATCATGGGCGCCAAAATACGTGGCCAGCACACAGCCGACCGAACTTAAACCGCACAGGAAAACCGTATTGCATTTCTTATCCTGCAGGATTTTATTCAACTCAGTCTTATTAAACGAATTGCCGTAATTTTTAATTACCAGCGGATCATCGGATTTGATCTGAACGGTAGCTGGAAATTGAAATGCTTCCGAAGCGGGTGCGGGTATGCCACTAGCCGGATCTGTATGATGAACCTGAATGACCGGAAAGCCATTTTTCCTGAACATATCGATGAATACATTAATCATATACAGGCTAACTTCTTTCTCCCGTTCCGGAACCATTGGCAGAAATTGATTCTGAATATCAATAACCACCAGCGCCGGCCGCATCCTTTTACTTTCTGCTTCAGCTTTACCCTGAGCCAGAATCGTACCCGCCAGCAGTAAAAACATCAGAATGAAAATAAATGCTTTCTTCATATTAACTCCTTTTAATAGTATAAAAGATCTTCGAGATACATAATAATTGAATTTATTGAATATTACGGGCGAGGCCGCAAATTGTTGCTGCTAAATTCAGCGCAGCAATAACATTTTCCTGGTCTGCCCGAACTCCGGTGTTTTTAAACGACAGAGATATAACCCGGAAGCGACGTCCATTCCTTTCTGATCGCGTCCATCCCACTGAATTTTGTAGCGGCCACTTCCTTTCTGTTCATCCAGCAGCGAACGGATCAATTGTCCCCGGCTGTCGAAGATCTCTAATTTTACCTTAGTGACATACTTAATATCAATTTCCAGCGTGGTGGCAGGATTGAATGGATTGGGATAATTGTGCGACAGATAAAAATTTTCTGCCGTAACCATGGGCTGATCAGGGATGTCCAGTAATAGCAGTTTCTCCCAGACAGATCTGGCGGAATCGGCATGTACCTGTAATTGATTTAACATATTTCCGCCAATCATGGCAAAACCGAGTGTGAGCGTACCTCCGGCTGAAATCGAATATGGTCCTTGAGCGATGACCTGCGATATATCCGCCGGTCCGGCAGTGGTATACGTCAATCCCCCGCTGATCGATTCCCATTTCTCCGCATCACTGAATCCATCATATATACCCCAGGATGGGTTAGAAATATGATTTTCATCATTATATATGGCGCGACAGGATATACTACCGGAATTTAAAGCCGCCACTCCCACATACGTTTCAGGACCCGTTCCGCCGCTGTCATATACATACCCCAGCTGCCGCAGGGCATCATACCCGGCAATATTCGTGTCATAAGTATCACCATCCAAATCCCAGTCGAAAAACAAACCGAAATGAAAATTATCCAGGATAGTCTGATTCACGTTGATAATCCGGTATTTAAAAATCACAAAATCCTCATAACCGGATTGACTGTAAGCATAGGTTGTCTGATCAATACGTATGTTCAGCGGACTGGCTGCTAAATTATCTTCAAATGCACCACTACTCTCTTGATCACTATGGTCTCCCGGTGTTATAATCTTCAGATCGCCGTTGTTGCTCACTGAAAAATCCTGATCATAATCCGTCCCCGCAGCACCCCGGGCTGCATTAGATATTGCAGAGGAACCGCTACCGGTAATGACAGCACCTTCGAAAAGCAAATTCGGACCACTTTTATATTTGAATCCCAGGCCCTGGGTCAAGTCACCTGAATTCGGAAAACCAATCCGTCCGACATTGGTCACGGTCAACTCCACATTGCCAATATCGATAGTCCCGAATGTCGGTAAAATGGTCAACGAAAAATTATCGCTATCCTGGTAATTACCACTGGTAATGGTGAGGGTAAATTCAACCGCATGCCCTCGCGGTGGATTACTGGCAACTTGAAAGGTAAAGGGTACAGTCATGGTAATTTCTTCCATACTCCCGATAGCAGGCCGAAAGAGATTGGATGTCCCTGCTGCCACCCAGGGATCCGTGGTAGATAAAATCAGAGTAACATCGCTGGCGGCAACCAGATAGTTGATTAAACTGAGATATACGTTTATCGTTTCTGTGGATTCAATGATCTTATCCTGATCTGAATCGGTAAAATCAACTTTACTGATGCGAATGGAGGGCCAGCTTTCGGTTACGGCCCGGTAGGCATTGATCCGTCCGTGTCCCAGTTGTCCATAATGTGCGGCTATCACATCGGAAGTGATCCGGAGTTGTTCAGCAGCCTGGCGGGAAGACCAGGCCGGGTGCTGAGTCTGGACCAGTCCGATTACACCCGCTGCCAGGGGGGAAGCCTGTGAAGTGCCGGAAAGATAACCGTAAGTCCCATTGTGATAGGTACTATAAATATTCACCCCCGGTGCCGATATATCCACTGTCGGTCCGTAATTGGAAAAGGATGCCTTGTTGTCGTCTGAATCGGTAGCTGCTACAGAAAAAACATGAGTGTAGGAAGAGGGAAAATGGTTTTCTGAACTGCTATTATTACCGGCAGCAGCCACAACCTGCACTCCCAGTTGGGTAACTGCAGCGATAACCTCCTGCTCATAAACCGAAGCACCTCCCAACCTGCCCCAGCTGCAATTAATAATCCTGGCACCATTGTAAGCAGCGTACAGAATTCCATCATAACCATAAAGGATGCTGTTATCCGCCTCAGGATTTGCCGTATTGACCGGCAGCAAAGTAATGTTCCAACTGACCCCGGCTACGCCTGTGCCATTATTGCTCACCGCGGATATAATTCCCGCAACATGCGAACCATGGATCGCACTCTGAGGTGTTGATGTCAAACCGCTGGGATCGGGACTATTGGCAGCAAAATTCCAACCATGGATATCATCGGTAAATCCATTCCCATCATCATCCAGACCATTATCGCTTATTTCATCTATGTTAATCCAGATGTTCGCTGCCAGATCGGGGTGGTCGATATCGGTTCCTCCATCTACCACTGCCACGATTACCGATCCCCAGCCACCTTGTATATAATCCCAGGCGGCAGGGGCCTGGATACGGTTATAGTATGCTGACTGATACGTACTATAATCCGGATCATTGGGTATTGCGTCGAGATAATGCAAATATTTTGGTTCCGCATATTCAACAGCAGCATCTTTAGATATATTTTGCGCCACTTGCCAGGGATCCTGATCGCCGCTGAAATAAGCATAAAATACCCGATCCAGATGAGCGGTTGACAGTTTAAACATACTTTGCACTATCGAGGGTAATACCGGTTGCAGATTATAGATCTGATATCTGGATATAAGTTTATCGAACTGCGCTTGACCGGTCTTGGACATTGAGTGACCTGACGGCGGGGATTCTCTAAATTTAATTACGATTACGTTTTCGACCCAGCCGGACTGGTTCTGCCTGACAGTTACAGGGCTCTTAGTTTTATCAGCAGCTGAAAACGGATATATTCGGCCCTACGGCCATTAGTACTGCCAGAAATATACAGATACCGGAACTATTCAAACGAATCATATATGGTATTTCCAGAATTACAATGCCAGTTTTACCTGATTCGACCAATAGCAGGTCGTCAATTGCCTTAGTAAGATTGGCCTTTCATTAATTATACATATTTTAATCATAAAAAACAGTGATATTAGTCAGAGCACCTGGCCTGATTTTTACTATTTTTTCTCCGACATATTCCTTGTATTTCTAAAATGATAAAAGTAATATAAGGCGAATTTATATTGTTTTTCATCATCACTTAAATCAGGGATCCAGGCGCATGCTCGAAGTTTTACTGGGGCTGAGTATCTTACTTATTATTCTTTTGGCCATTAATCTGTGGATATCTTTCCGGAATGCTAAAATTAACAGTACCGGATTTGTCGAAGATCTGAAAAAAACCATCGGTATATTCGATAATAATCTCAACCAGATCGGGCAATCCATTCAGACTGACTTTCAAAGAATTCGCGCTGAAACTAATACCATCGCCAGAGAAAACAGGGAAGAAATGTCCCACTCCCTGCAATCGTTTTCTGAGAATTTTTCAACCAACGTGCGGGAATTCAACGATCTGCAGCGACAGAAATTTGATGATCTGGTCGCCCGGCAGAATGAATTGACCAAGAACACCGAACAACGGCTGGAAAAGATCCGTGAAACGGTGGAGGTTCGCCTGCAGAAACTGCAGGAGGATAACAGCCAGAAATTGGAAAAGATGCGCGAAACCGTTGATGAAAAATTACACCGGACCCTTGAACACAGATTATCCGAATCCTTTAATCTGGTCAGCGAACGATTGGAAAAAGTTCGGGAGGGACTGGGGGAAATGCATGCCCTGGCCAGCGGAGTGGGCGATTTGAAGAAGGTGCTGACCAATGTCAAAACACGGGGCGTGATGGGAGAATATCAGCTGGAAAATATTCTTGAGCAGTTATTGACTCCCGATCAATATCTGAAAAATGTAAAGACCAAATCCGGCAGTAATGAATTTGTCGAATTTGCCATAAAAATGCCCGGTAGAAAAGATGATGATAAAGGAGTGCTGCTGCCGCTTGATGCCAAATTTCCCATTGAGGATTACCAACTCCTGTTGCAAGCCTATGATCAGGCTGATGTCAATGGTGTGGAGTCAGCTCAGAAAGAGTTGGCCAAAAAAATCAAATTTTCTGCCCGTAATATACGCGATAAATACATCGACCCGCCTGCTACCACTGATTTCGCTATTATGTTTTTACCCATCGAAGGTCTGTATGCCGAAGTACTGCGCGATGTAGGACTTTTTGAAACCTTGCAGCGCGAATACCGGGTGGTGGTAACCGGCCCTACTACCCTCTCGGCCCTGCTGAACAGTTTGCAAATGGGATTCCGCACCCTGGCCATCGAGAAACGATCCAGCGAGGTATGGGAATTACTGGCAGCCATAAAAACGGAATTTGGAAAATTCGGCGATATTCTGGAAAGGACCAAAAAGAAACTGCAGGAAGCCAGTAATGTGGTCGAAAACGCCGGGGTAAGATCCAGGGCCATCGCCCGCAAATTGCAAAATGTACAGGAATTACCGGCACGGGAAGCCGCCAAATTGCTGCAGACCGGGGATACGCAAGAAGCGGATTATGAAGAAGAAGCACCTGAAAAGAATGAAGAGGAATAAATACTATTTCTGATAATGATCTACAAATGGCAGTGATAAATTCTGAAAGGTGACTCATGTTTTCTACTTCTTACCAACCAAAGATTCTTAATCCTGGATTTGTTTTTCTGCTATTTCTCATTACTGCGGTACATTCTCAAGCACAGGACACCTCCGCCGCCGGAGGTCTGTTAACTAATATTGAAGGGCGCCACATAACCAGTCTGAATGGCAACTGGCAGGTAATTATCGATCCTTATGAAGCAGGGTACTACGATTACCGCTATCAGATTCGCCGGGATGGCTATTTCAAAAATCAAAAACCTGAAAATAAGAGTGACCTGATTGAATACGATTTTGATAAATCCATAGAACTGCAGGTCCCGGCTGACTGGAATTCCCAACGAGCGGAGCTGTTCTTCTACGAAGGAACTGTCTGGTATAAAAAATCATTTGATTACAGCGTACAATCTGCTAAAAGGGTATTTATCTATTTTGGTGCAGTGAATTATATAGCCGAGGTTTATCTGAACGGTGAGAAAATCGGCAGGCATGAGGGGGGATTTACACCATTTAATTTCGAGATCACCGCTAAACTCCGTCCCAAAGATAATTTCCTGATCGTGAAGGTTGATAACAAACGCCGGACCGATGGTATACCTACGGTAATGACCGATTGGTGGAACTACGGAGGAATTACCCGTGAGGTGATGCTAATTGAAGTACCGCAGATATTCATTCAGGATTATTTTATCCAGCTGAGTAAAGGATCTACAAAAAATATAAGCGGCTGGGTTAAAATTGATGGCGCTAATAAAATTCAAAAGGTTAAAATCAGAATTCCCGAAGCTGGTATTGATCATGTATGTACCAGCAACGAGCAGGGCGTTGGAAATATTGATTTGGAGGTTAAAGATTTAAAATTGTGGTCGCCTGCCGATCCAAAACTTTATACCGTTTTGATATTCAGCGAAACCGATACTCTGCATGACCAGATCGGATTCCGCCGGATTGAAACCAAAGGTCCTGATATTTTATTGAATGGCCAGTCTGTTTTTCTACGCGGAATCTGTTTACATGAAGAGGCTCCGCTGCGGGGAGGCCGGGCCTGGAGCGCTGATGATGCCGGGATAGTACTCGGCTGGGCCAAAGAATTAAACTGCAACTTTATCCGCCTGGCACATTATCCGCATAACGAACATATTATCCGTTTAGCCGATCGACTGGGCATGATGGTCTGGGAAGAAATACCGGTTTACTGGACCATTTCCTGGGAGAACAATGCTACCTTAAATCTGGCTAAAAGCCAATTGAATGAAATAATTTCCCGCGACCGTAACCGGGCTGCTGTTATTCTATGGTCCATGGCCAATGAAACACCGCTCAGTGCTGCCCGCCTTAAATTTCTTAAGGAACTGACTAGCGAGGCCAGAAGCCTCGATCCTGGCCGGTTAATCACTGCCGCCCTGGAGAGCCATTACAGCGATAAGACCACGCGGATAATCGATGATCCCCTGGGACAATTTCTTGATGTGCTCGGCTGCAATGAATATATCGGCTGGTATGAGGGTTTGCCGGAACGGGCCGATCAGATAGAATGGCGGACAATTTATGACAAACCATTGATCATGAGCGAGTTTGGTGCCGATGCCCTTTATGAATTACACGGAGATGAATTAACCAGGTGGAGCGAGGAGTATCAGGAAGATCTGTACAAACATCAACTGGCCATGCTTAAAAAAATAACCTTCCTGCGTGGAACGACCCCCTGGATCCTGACCGATTTCCGTTCGCCGCGCCGGCCTTTGCCCCATATCCAGGATTATTGGAACCGCAAGGGACTCATTTCCAGCCGCGGCGAGAAAAAGAAGGCATTCTATATACTCCAGAAATTTTATCAAAGATTAAAGTAGTCCGGGCCATAATCATAAAATCTTTACGCTGTGGTTTCCAGGCAGCATAATTCTTTGGCCAGTGCAGGAAGAATATTGGAATTTTATATCGGGCAATTTTTTTCTGCAAACAGGTCCGTAACTGTTGCGCTTCTATCTTTGCACCTTTAGTCTGACTTTATAAAGGCCACTGGCCGCTGGCCGAACTCCTTGTCCGGCACCGGCACTACCAGTGTATCTGCTATCCCCTTTATCTCTCTCAAAATCCGTTCAATTTCTTCGGGATATATATTTTCACCCCCTGAGATGAACATGTTATCTTTGCGTCCCAGCACAAGCAGATTACCCCGTGAATCGATCTTACCCAGATCGCCGGTATGGAACCAGCCGTTTCTATCGAGCGGTAAGTACATCCGCTGATTCCTTATATAACCCTTAAACAGGGTTGATCCCTTGACCAGTATCTCCCCTTGTTTATTTATTTTCAACTTGCGATATAATAAAATTCGTCCGGCATTGCTATGGTCAGGTCTGTTACTGCTCAACAGTTGTTTGGTAGTGGCTACCTGCGAGGCCGTCTCGGTCAGACCGTAGGTTAGATAGAGGGGTAAATGTTTCCCGACTGCTTCTTCGATCAGGGTTTCTGCCGACGGTCCGCCGCCTAGCAGAATTGCTTTCAGGTGCGGCAGAAACTTAGTCATATGTTGTTCAGCCAGAAGCCGGTATAACTGTGCCGGAACCAGAGACAGGTGAGTGATATTCTGCCTGGGGATTACTTTTGCCAGATTTGCATTTCCGGGCATCAGCACACTGGCCGCACCGGAAAGAAAAGTCCGGAACAGGATCGCCAGTCCGCCCACATGAAACAGCGGCAAAGCCAGCAGCCAGCGATCACCCGGTTTTAAACGGATATGCTCATTGGAACCCAGTGCATTATAATAATGATTTCCGATGGTAAGCAGGGCGGCCTTGGGGTGCCCGCTGCTGCCGGAGGTAAACATGATCGTCGCTGCCTGATCCAGTTTCAGATTTATCACTCCTGCGGGCGAACCGATCTGCTTAAGTTCTGTGATAAACTTTTCTATTTGTATTACCGGCAAGGCCATACCGGCAAATTTGCGGTCGAACTTTTTTGATATAAATACCCGGCGGCAATTGATGGAACGAAGCATTGCCTTGATCTGCTGCAGTGGAAATCTGAAATTCACCGGTACCGCCACGGCGCCCAGGCTGAACAGGGCAAAAATCAACAGAGCAAGATGAAACGAATTCTCCGCCAGCAGCGCTACCCGGTCACCTTTCTTGATTCCGGCCTGTTTTAATCCGGCTGCTGCTTTTAAAATCCATTCATGATACTCACAGTAAGTGATGTCGCGATTATTATAGCGGAGCGCTGTTTCCGCTGCGTATTTTTCACAGATGCTTGAAACTGCCAGTGCCGATTGTGACATTTTCCAACCTGTCTGACCGTGTTAATTTTTATCCGGGTGATGTTTAAATAATCCAGCCCAGGGAAAAAATAATGCTGTATGACAATAATAGTACGCCGGTTTTAGCCAGGACCAGATTCAACCTGTTATCAATCTCCCGGAATAAAACCGCTTTAATCGAAGGTAAAGCCAGGATGAAGACCAGGCTTGTTCCGAGAACATACTTATGTCCGGGTTCAAGGAAGATCAATACTGCAGGAATAATACAGGCCATAAATATGGCCAGAACATATTCCAGGCGGGAAAATCTTTCTCCGAAACGAACTGCCAGAGTTCTTTTCCCGCTTTTCCGGTCGGTATGGATATCGCGCAGATTGTTTACTGTCAGCAAAGCAGTCGAGATCAGACCTGGCGAAAATCCGGCCAGTATTACCGGCCAGGTAATTTGTAATGTCTGTAAATAATAAGTTCCGCCCACGGCCACGGGTCCGAAGAAGATCAATACAAAGATATCACCCAAACCGTTGTAACTCAGCGGATATGGTCCGCTGGTATACAATATTCCGAACAGGATCGAGCAGAGGCCAATGATCAGTATGGGCCAGCCACCCTGGTAAATCAGGTACAGGCCAAGTATAAAAGCCAGGATAAAGGTCAAGATAAAAGCCCATTTCATCTGCTGCGGCAGGACCAGGCCACTACCCGTGGCGCGCACAGGTCCCAATCGTTCCCGGGTATCAACACCATGCATATAATCATAATAGTCATTGGCAAAATTCGTGGCAATCTGGATCGACATAGCCGAGAGCAGCGTTACAACAGCGGTCAGCCAGTTAACCATTCCATAACTGCAGGCCATGGCAGTGCCGATGATGACCGGGGCAATTGAAGCCCACAGTGTTTTTGGCCGGGCTGCGGATAACCAGATATTTATACTTGTGTACATTTTTGTTTTTGCTCTCGGTTACCCTCCCCCAGCCCCTCCCTTTCAACCTGTTGGCTGAAAGGGAGGGGTGTGGGGTGGGTTGTCCCTTTGTCCCTTTGTCCTTTGATTATGGCCTCTTCGGAAACTTCGAAAAATCCGGTTTTCTTTTTTCCACAAAGGCATTACGCCCTTCCTGCCCTTCCTCGGACATGTAGAATAACATTGTGGCATTCCCGGCTAATTCCTGCAAGCCGGCCTGACCGTCGCAGTCGGCATTCAGCGCCGCTTTCAGGCAGCGAACAGCCATGGGTGAATTGGCCAGGATTTCACGGCACCACTGAATTGTTTCCTGTTCCAATCGTTCCAGGGGAACAACAGCATTTACCAATCCCATCTCCAGAGCCTGCTGGGCGTTATACTGGCGGCACAAAAACCAGATCTCCCGCGCTTTTTTCTGTCCGACAACCCGGGCCAGGTAACTTGCTCCGTAACCGCCGTCAAAGGAACCTACCCGCGGACCGGTTTGCCCGAATATCGCATTCTCCGCTGCTATGGTCAGGTCACACATCACCTGCAGTACCTGTCCCCCGCCGATAGCGTAACCGGCCACCATGGCGATAACGGGTTTCGGGCAGGTGCGGATCTGCCGCTGAAAATCCAGTACATTCAAGCGGTGTACTCCCTGTTCATCCACGTACCCGGCAGCACCGCGGATTTTCTGGTCGCCGCCGGAACAAAAAGCAGCGGGCCCTGTTCCGGTCAGAATGATAACCCCGATCTTATTATCATTACGGGCATCTTCTAATACCTGCATCATTTCTGCGACGGTCAGTGGGCGAAAGGCATTGCGTACCCGCGGACGGTTGATAGTTATTTTGGCAATTCCTGCAGCCTTATGATATTTAATATCGGTATACTTACCGGCTTCGTGCCATTGGATGGCAGCCATGTCCTGTCCTCCTTACGAATGTTGCGGTGCCTCTAAAAATTGTCTGATATAATGCGCATACAGTTGAGGATTTTCAAAATGGATCAGGTGGCCGCAATTTTCGACCACTCTCAACTCCAGCGCCGGACACCGTTGTTTCATCTCCGTACCAATCTTTTTATATTTAGGATCATATTCACCGACCAGCATCATGATGGGTAAAGGGATTTCGTTTAATTTATTCCATAGTGATTTCTGTTTACCGGCACTCATGCCCCGCAAACTGCGGGCGATTTTAACCGGATCATTCTGACCACGCCTGCGCTGCAACTCTGCAAATTGAGGATGACGCTGCAAAGACTGTAAAGATCGGCTGTTCATACCAGGTTTTAACAAATTTCTGCATATCCCCCTGTTCCAGTTCAGCAATCCGTTTCTGATCTTCCTGCCAGCGTTCCTTTTTTTCCACGGCGTTGGGCAGACCAGGTGAGGTGGATTCGATAACCAGCCTGGAGCAGCGTTCTGGATAGTGTACCGCCAGATACAAAGCCAGACGCCCGCCCATTGAATATCCCAGCAAGATTGCCTGGTTGAGCTCCAGTTTGTCAAGCAGCTCGATGATACCTGCTGCACACCCGGGAATTGTGTATAGGGATTCGTCACCTTCAACCCGGGTTTGACCATGGCCGGGAAGATCAATTGCCAGACAATAATAGTCCAAACTGAATTCCAGCAGCATTTGCCGCCAGTCGGCAATCGAGCCCAGAAAACCATGCAGCAGAACAATTACCGGACGGAGCGGATCGCCAACCAGAACATAATTGAAATGATATTTCTGCTTGTGCACTGATTTACGCGGTTATAAGTCTGAATTGTTTTTGTATCTCCTGATGCTCTTCCAGATTTTTTGCCCTGTCGGTGATAATCTCGATGAATGCCGCTTTTCCGTTCTGCAGACATTGCTGATAGATTTCGATAAACTGCGCATTGGTGACCGGCCGGTAATAGTTTAGACCAAACATTTCGGCAGCTGGTTTGAAACCAAGATCATGGCTGGTGGCGAAGTGCGATTCGAAGATCTGCGAAAATTTTACTGCCGGTAAAAACGAGAAGATCCCGCCGCCATGATTATTGATGGCGATGATGATCAGCGGTACGTTTAATTTTCTGACCAGTTCCAGGGAGTTCAGATCATGGATCAGGGCCAGATCGCCGATGAGCACGGTCACCGGCCAGCATAATCCTGCGGCGTAGCCGCAGGCCGAGGCCAGGTTGCCATCTATGCCGCTGGCCCCGCGGTTGGCTGCAATCGATACACCGGTCGATTTAAAACAGGCAAACATATCCATATCGCGAATCGGCATACTGTTGGCCAGAAACAATCCGTAAGCGGGGGGAATATGGTGGGCGATCAGATAGGCTACTCCGATCTCAGAAATGGTTTTTGGAGAATTAATAAATCCAGCGAGCAGCTGCTCTGCTTTCTGATCATACTGTTTTAAACGTTTTACCCTTGACTGGTCCTGGCCGGACTGCAGCAGGGAAATCAAACGGAAACAGAACTCATTCAGATCGCATTCAAAACGTTCAGTTACAACATTCTGCGCATCCTGGCGGTAGGGATTATTTCCCACCTGTATATAATCAGCTACTGCCAGCTCGCTGATAAAGGCGGCATAACGTTTAGAGGTCAGCGGTCCGCCTAAATGCAAAACACGCTCGGGTTTTAATTCCTGTTGAAAAGATTTACTTAACAATAGTTGATCATAGTAATTCAGGCGTAATCGCTCGGAGATGGAAGCCCGTAATCCCGAGGTAATGTCCGCAATGACCGGCCAGTTGAGTTTATGAATCAGTTCAAGCATATGATCGTTCGATTTGGGTCCGCTTAACCGTCCCAGCACCAGCAGATTCCGTTCAGAACTTTGCAGTTTCGTCTGCAGTCCGGTCAAATCCGCGTCTGCGGGTACTGATTGTGGCTGATGGTATACTGTTAGTGGCTGCTTGTTGCGCTGGTACTTCTCGGCGCTGGCGATATATTCAGCCGAGATTTTCTGATGATCGGGTTCGAACGGTTCGCGAAACATGCAGTTAATCTGTACGGGCCCGGCCGGTGAACGGGAAGTTCTGTAGACCGCCTGGTCCACCAGCGCTAACAGGTTGGCGACAGGAATTTTTTCATCCGGGCAGGGCAGATCAAACTGCCAGTTCAGGTAATTCCCGAACATTTTGACCTGATCGATAGTCTGATTAGCAGCGGTGGCTCTCAGTTCCGGAGGCCGGTCGGCGCTGAGTATGATCAGCGGTAAAACTGATTGGTGAGCTTCAATTACCGCCGGATAATAATTGGCCACGGCGGTACCCGAAGTGCAGATCAGCACTGCCGGTTTACCCGCGGCCCGGGCATAACCGAGGGCCTGAAAGCCCGCAGCCCGTTCATCGTAACAGATAACAGTCTGAACTTTTTTATTTGAGGCGGCAGCAACCGTTAGCGGAGTGGAACGGGAACCGGGTGAAATACAGAAATAACTGATTCCGGCGCGGGTCAGTTCTGCGATGATCAAATCACCCCAGAGCAGGTTTAGATTAGTTTTATGAATCGCCACTCCAAATCAAAAATATATGAATGCGACCTAAATTTATTTGATCTGATCTAAAAAAACAACAGCGAATAGTATATATCTCGGTGATTAAGAATTAATATCTTCTTTGATTCTGAGAACTTTTAAATAACTGGCAATTTTATTATTGGTTTCATTCCATTCCGCTTGCGCCTGCGATCCTCTGACAATTCCGGCTCCACTGAATAAGACCAGCTGATTCGCACAAATCAGGCCTGAACGGATGGCGACCACAAATTTAGCCGACTGGCTGCCGATCCAGCCCACCGGCGCGGCATACCAGCCTCGATCAAAGGGTTCCAGTGTTTTCAGGCGGGTCAGGGCCGGTTGGGTAGGATAACCGCCTACGGCCGGTGTCGGGTGTAAATTCAGAATAATCGTATCATCAGAGATATTTTGTTTTAATACCCCTTTTAATTGAGCATATAAATGTTGAATGCGGGCTTGTTTTAAAACCGTTGTTTTACCCTGTTGTGCAAGACGCTGGCAGAGCGGATTTAAACGATCGTTCAGACTCTTCAGCACGTACCAGTGTTCTTTTATATCTTTGGGGCTGGTTAATAATTCCTGTTCCAATCGTTGCTCTTCCTGTCCATTTTTGCCACGCAGGCGGGTAGCGGCCACGGCTTCACTGCTGATATTTCTACCCTGCCTGGCATAGAGTAACTCCGGCGTCCCGCAGATAAAACAGGTATCTGCCTGCGGTTGCAGATAAAAATATACATTAGCGGGATCGAGTTGCTGCAGTTGCTGCAGCAGGGTAAAAGCATTCAGCGGGGCGGCAAACTCAAATTTGGACTGGCGGGCCAACACGATTTTTTCAAAGCAGCCCCCTTCAATCTCATTCAGGGCCATCCTGATCATATTATTCCAATGAGTCCGGCCGGGATTAAATTCACAGTTAAGCAGCTGCGGAATTTTTTCAGTTTTTCCGCTAAACCGAGAAACAATACGTTCCAGATCCTCCGGCAGGGTTTGACGCTGCAATTCAAAATCCTGCTGATCAGCAAAGTGAAAATTTATCACCAGCGAGGTCTGCCCGCGTTGTTTGATTAGTTCAAAACGGGGCAGCAGAAAATAAAAATTACCGAACGAATTCCAGCAGCGTTCATTTTTACCGTGAATATCAAAAGACATGCCGCCAAAATAGCGGATCGATTTGCCGGCCAGTGCTATGGATTTGCGTACGGAGTTAAACATTTTGGACAGATCAGTAACTGCGCGACTGCTGATCAGATCAGCCTGGCCGATACCCGCCAATTCGAAATCCTGTTTCCGGTCACACCAGTAAATTTTAGGATGAATAGACTGAGCCTGCAGCCAGTGGAGGGGGTCTACCGGTTTAACAGAAAATTTTATACTACAAATATCCGGTTTACCCTTGTAGCGGGGAGAAAAAACTTTTTTATCCATTTTTTTTAAAATTTTTATTTTAAGCCGATCGATTTCCTGATCTGTAAAATGAACTGACTTTTTAGTTACCATGAGTATGTTGTAAACCTTTTAATTATATCGGCGCTAGGAAGCGCCTCCTACGACCCTTTACCCTTTTCCCTTTACCCTCACTTTGTGCCTTTGCGCCTCTGTGCCTTCTTTTTACCCCTTCTCCCCCTGATAAATCATCACAATCCCGCCGGTCAATGCCTTGGCCTCAACCTGTGCAAAACCACTTTTGCTCAGCAGGGAACAAAACGAATCGCCGTACGGAAAAGTTTCAATAGTTTCGTTCAGATAGCGATAGGCGTAATCATCGCCGGAAATTGTCCGGCCAATGCAGGGCAAGATCCTGCGCAGATAGAACAGATGCAGCCGGCGCAAGACGGGATTCTGCGGTAATGAAAATTCGAGGATCAGCAGACGCCCGGCCGGTTTTAAAACCCGCCATATTTCGCTTAAGGAGAGTTGCAGATCGCTAAAGTTCCTGATGCCGAAGCTTATCGTCACAACATCAAAGGTGTTATCTGGAAAATCAATTTTACCCCCTTCTCCCGATTGAAGGTGCACCTTAGTGTGCCAGTTATACTTCTTTATTTTCTTCCCGGCGATCTCCAGCATTTGTGCGGACATGTCTACGCCGACAGCCTGGAGTATACGGTCAGTTCTATTCATGATGGAGATCAACTGGTCTCCAGTGCCGGTGGCCAGATCCAGAAAAGATAATCCATTTCCGGCCGGCAGGAAGCAGGACATTTTTTTCCGCCAGTGCAGATCCAGACCAAAGGACAACAGGTGATTAAGTAAATCATATTTCCCGGCGATACGATCGAACATCAGCCAGACCTTATCACGTGATGGTCCGGGAGAAGTCTCAAGCGGATTGGACAAATTAATTTTTGGGGAGGTATTATTTGGCATATTTTCTACAAAAGAGCTTAAGGGATATCATTTGTAACTATATAAAATTTAAGTATTTGATTTATTTACAGCAAATTTTTACTTATCACCTCGGAGGTTTTCCGAACCTCCGAGGTGGGACTGATGGCAATCGCAACTGGAGCATTCAACCCGATATTCCAGGCCAAAATATTTATGAATAAATGCCTTGCGGCAATTTTTCTCTTTTACATACTGTACCAGTTGATATAATTTCTGCTGTTCGTTTTTCAGTTTCAGGTCCAGATGACTCTGATCCGCTAATTCCTCAGGGAGTTCAGCAATCAGCTGCAGATCTTTAGCTTCGATATCTCCTTCCGTTACTCCGTAACGGTCCAGAATACCCAGTGCGGTTTCCAAGCGGAAATCAAATTTATTTTTAAAAGTGAGTTGTTCCCTCATAAATTCGATCCCCTCGCCGTTAACCCGCTCCCGCTCCGCCAGCAGCAACTTGTACAGACGGTCATAAAAACCGGCCGAAGGATTATTCCACTTGATGAATTCGAGTTGGATATTCAGATCCTGCTGATCATACAACAAACTGCAGACAGCAGGTTGCCCATCCCGTCCGGCCCGTCCGATTTCCTGATAATATGCTTCCAGCGATGCCGGTACCTGGCTGTGGATGACATAACGGATATTTTCCTTGTCTATGCCCAGACCGAAGGCATTGGTGGCCAGCACCAGTTGCCCCTGCTGCTGCATGAATTTATCCTGGATGCGCCGCCGTTCTTCGGCATGAAGATCACCGTGATAACGCAAATGACGAATTTTTCTACGATTTAAATGTTCACTCATAACCAGCAGATCTTTAATTAATACAAAATAGATGATTCCATTTCCGGGATGCCGTTCCAGGATATCCAGGATATGTTTCAATTTTTCCTGCTCCCCCCACAGATCGAATACTTCCAGGAAAAGATTAGCGCGTTCGATGCCCTCGTGAAATAATTTTACTTCCCGGGGTGACAGGCCGAGTTGCTTGATGATATCCCGCTGCACATCCGGAGTTGCCGTGGCCGTGAGAGCCAGGGTGGGAGGATCATGCATTAACCGGCGGAATTCCCTCAGCCGGGTATAGTCGGGACGAAAATCGTGTCCCCATTCACTGATGCAATGTGCTTCGTCCACCGCCAGTAATGAAATTTTGCGCTGCTGCAACACCTCTACAAAATCAGATTTCCGGAATCGCTCCGGAGTTACATACAATAATTTATATTTGCCTTCCCGTATCTCCCGGTAACGGCGCAAGCGCTGCTCCTTGGAAAGTGAAGAATTGACGAAAGCCGCCGCAATATCCCGCTGACGTAATACATCCACCTGATCTTTCATCAGGGCAATCAGGGGTGAGATCACAATGGTCAGATCTTCAAGCAATAACGCCGGGATCTGGTAGATCAGGGATTTTCCGGATCCCGTGGGCATGATCACCAGGGAATGCTTGCCTTGCAAAGTACGCTCGATGATCTCCTGCTGCGGCCCGCGGTAGGAGGTGAAGGAGAAGTATTTTTTTAGTATATCAATATGATTTTGCATATACAGTTGGACTAATGGCACTGAGGCACCAACCACCTCCGAGGTTCTACAAACCTCGGAGGTGGTCAATTTACTCATCAACAGTCGATAAGTCATCACGGAACTAATTATTTTCCTTTTTTCGGCAGAAAATATATACGATATTATTGAAGCTTGCTATGAACAATACTTGTCTTCTTATCCATATATAGACTCTCAGTAAAATCAACACAAAGGAGCTCAGCCATGAAATTAAACGTAAAAGCTTTTGCCCTTACCTGCGGACTGCTGTGGGGCTTTGGACTTTTGATGCTCACCTGGTGGATTATTCTGTTAGATGGACCGACCGGTCAGACAACCTTAATTGGTAAAATTTACCGGGGTTACAATTTAAGCATCAGTGGTGGTTTGATCGGATTGGTTTGGGGATTTTTCGACGGTTTGATCACCGGCTTCATTTTTGCCTGGATTTATAATTTACTTACGGCAAAACTAACAGAAAAAACCAATTAAATATCATCCGAGAATTTTATTTTTAATGCAGACCTTATAATTTATTAACAATGTTGATGGGTAGAATTGCATATCTCGATACCAAGAACATATTTTCCATTCGCGAAGGGCTTTTTGCCTACTTTTTGGCCAGACAAAAAGTAGGTCGCCGGAGGCGAAAATATTAAATTGAGTATATAAAATATGTGCACTAATTTCAACAATGTTACCACAACGTATGCATCGCCTTAGATAATAATTTTATAATTCTTATTATGATGAAACAGGGTAATTAGGCAGTTGATATGGAGTAATAATGCTATTGAGTTTTTCAACTTCCGGACATATTTTTCTGTTAAGTTTTATTTTATTTTCTGTCGGATCGGTAATGTTTTCACAGGATAAAGAGAAAAAAGACAAGAAATCCGATCTCGATCAGCAGGTGCAGTCTTTTCTGGATACGCATCGCGGTACCTGGCGGGACATGAACGTACCGGAAACGGATGGCAGATTATTATATGACCTGATCATCAAGAATAATTATAAAAGCGCCCTGGAGATCGGAACCTCCACCGGGCATTCGTCCATCTGGATCGCCTGGGCCCTTAGTAAGACCGGGGGAAAACTGATTACTATAGAAATAGACCAGGAACGGCATGATGAAGCAGTAACCAATTTTAAAGCAGCCGGTTTGAGTGAATTCATTGATGCCCGGCTAGCCGATGCCCATAAATCAGTCAAAGAATTGAAAGGTCCTTTTGATTTTGTATTCTGTGATGCAGACAAAGAGTGGTATAAAAATTATTTTACAGATGTTAGTCCGAACATTCAGGTTGGTGGTTGTTACACAGCTCATAATGTCTCCGGCAAAACTAAAAGTGAATTCGGCTTCAGCGGTACTGCGGAATTCTATAACTATGTTAAGAAATTACCCGGTTGGGAAACGATTGTGGACAATAAAGGTGGAGGCGTATCAATTAGTTATAAAAAATCCCTGTAAACAAATATATGTAACCCTCGTACACATATGTAAACGTTGTTTACATTGTTAACCTTTCTAATAGCAAAATAACTCGATATTTCTCCTATATTTCGCTCTTATTCTCTTGGCAAGATTTTTGCTTCTGAATATAATATAGACTAGATTCTTATCTATCTTAAAATAAAATCAGACAGTCTAATCGCGCTTAATAGATACACTTATAAGTTATCTTTAAAACATACAAATCCTTAGCACATTTTAAATACGGGTATTTTAATCTGGAGTATGGTCATGACAAATTTTCCAGATTGACCTTAAATAAATAGGAGGGATCAAATGAAAACTGCTACTTTTACAATTTTGGTTATGTTATATCCTCTGATGCTCCTGGCTCAGGATGATGCTTCAGTGGATACTCTGTTTAAATTCGGCAGCGGTATTAATTCTCAATACAAACATATGCTATATGATTACCGCCTGCCGGAGTGGGGATACGCAATAGCACTGATTGATTTTGAAACGGATGGGCATGGCTACCACTATAATGCTGAAGACCTATCAAATAGTTCTGAAAATTATTCATATCAACTTTTACCATCATACAGCAGATATTCTGAAAGTGAGAAAAAAATCTGTTCCCAGTACATTAAGATTAATAACGGATACTCATATCAGCAACACAAACAGAACACCAGTGTTATTTCGTTAACGACAGATAAAAGAGCAGATTTCAGATTGATGTTGGGGAATTCCAGCAAAAGATATTTCAACGACTTGCTGTATTTGCACTTTGCATCTGACCACTACTTTCAATATAGTGATTCCAAGTACTCTTCAAAACGAAGCAATTCAAATGGTAATCTTACTGTGGTATTCAAAAATATTTCAATTTCGCGCAATTATAATACCCAGCTGAATTTGGGAATTGGATTGGGTCGATTGAGAAATATAACTCCCATTATCAGAGCTATGCGTTTTAATGAGCGTTTGTCGTTATTGACCGGTAAAAATGATCTTAGTGAAACAGATATTATGACACTATCTGAACTTTACACAAAAGAGTATGGATTTATCTCGACTTATGATCGATCACAAAAATATTTCTATGCCATGTTGCCTAATTCCATAAAGAACACCATTAAAAATTTAAGTCCGTGGCAATTCTTATATCTAACCGATGTCAGTCAGGAAATAATCGGAGAACGCTATCAGGGCTTTGATTCAAACCTGGGTTTAATGATGGAGTATAATAAGAATATTCCTCAGCATGGCATTTCCGGTCAGGAACAATTTTTATTAGGCGTATATTTAAATGGAACTTATTATCACAATCCAACTTTGAATTATCAAATCGGGGTTCTGTTTAACGGTTCTTTCCGAAAGGCCGTGAATAAAAATACCATGACCGATCACGTAGGGCGAGTCTTATTGCATGTTGTAAATCTTTACAATGTCATGGACAGAACTTTATTAGAATTTAATCTGGGTATTGAATCCTTGTTTGGTCATAGTAATGTTGACGAACATTCAACTTTTCCGAGGTGGGCAAGAATGGATCAATACTTGGCCGAAGTTACCCTGGATTATTTTATCGAGAATAATCTTTCAATCTACTCAAATGCAGGCTTGACTCAACGGTATAGACTTTTCTGATAACCTGCTTTTATATGACCACTCAGATTTATATTATACAGATTATTACAAAGATGGAAAATCCTGGAATTTCGGAGTTGGCCTGCGATATTACTTTGACCGCCGATTGCGCTAGTGGAAAAAAAATCAAAAGGACTCTGACGGGAATGGGATCCGGAAAAACAGAAAAATAAAAGTTTGGATATTTTATTTACTAATCTTTACATTATTCAATATATTATTCAGTACATCTCCGCAAAATCATAAGACTGTATCATCATTAGTATTAAGAACTTTATCATATAAAGAAAGGATTTATATGAAATGGTTATGTTTAATATTAATTATGACTTTACTGGGCACGAGTTACGCCCAGGAGGGACAAAAAGTCGAATCCAAAGTAGTCGCCGCCACGGTATTCAAAGACCGGGCCATGATCACCCGCGAAGCCGAACAAACCCTGGCCAAGGGTGAACATACCATTATTTTCTCCAATCTGACCAGCGACCTGCAGGACGAATCGGTGCGTCTGCAAGCCACGGGAGCCGGAGTGGTCAAGATCCTGGATGTAAAAGTAGAACGACGTTTTACCACCCGGATACAGGAAGAGCGCACTCGTGACCTGCAAAAACAGATCAATACCTTGGCAGCACAATTACAGGCCACCAACGATAAAATTACAGTTTTGGAAAGTAAAAAACAGTTCGTGGAAGCTCTCAAGGCCGAATCAATCAAGAGTGCAAATGAGAATATGCTGCAGCCTGCAGCTTCGCCTAAAAACTGGGGGGAGATGCTGCGATTTGTGGATACCAACCTGAATGAGATATTCAACGGACTGCGTGAGCAAAATTTAAAGAAACATGAAATCTGGAGCAGGAGATCCGCAGCCTGCAGCAGACCCTCGGCCAGGCCCAGAGCAATAAGAGCAAGGATTATAAAGAGATCATCGTCAAGATCGATAACAGCGAAGCCGGTAAAATAAAACTGCAACCATCCTACCTGGTAGGCAGCGCCAGGCTGGTATCCGGCCTACGATGCCCGGGTCTCCTCAAAGTCAAAGCAATTGGAACTTACTTACACCGGGGTGATGCAGCAATCCACCGGCGAGGATTGGAATGATGTGAAATTAATTTTTTCGACCGCAGATCCGCTGACAGTAAAATCATTGCCCGAACTCAGCAGCTGGTACCTGGATATCCAGCCATTGCCTCCGCCACCTGCTGAAGGAAGACTTGCAGTCTCGGGCAGTTCGGATTATCCGGTCACCTATGATCAGAATTACGGATTACCCCGAGGCAAAGGTAGCATTTCAGGATATGTAACTGATCGGGAAACTGGAGATCCCTTACCTGGTGTAAACGCAATTTTAAAAGGTACTACTTTAGGCGCGGCGACAGATTTGAACGGAAAATTTACCATAATAAATGTCCCACATGGTTATTATGGTCTCCAGGTTTTAAGTATCGGATATCAAACTGTGGATATTCAGATGGAAGTAATCGAAAAGAATATTGCTAATGTGGTCGTACCTCTATCAACAGCTGCAGTTGAATCTGAAGCAATTGTGGTCACCTCCGATAGAGCCCTGGTACAAAAGGATTTAACATCCTCCATGTCGGAATACAGGGCAAGTAGAAGCGCCTTCAGACAACAAGCACCTGAGAAACCTAAATATACCAATGTGCAGGCCAAAGAATTGTCCACGGTATTCGAATTGCCTACCAAGAATACGATACCCAGTGATAATGATCCGCACAAGGTCACCATCGCCATCGACGATCTGCCCATAGAATTTGAATACAATGCCATCCCCAAGATTTTACCCAAGGTCTATTTAAAGGGCAAAGTGATTAATAATAAATCATACCCCCTGCTGGAAGGACAAATAAACGTCTTCGTCGATAACGATTTCGTAAATCGCACCTATCTGAACACCATCGTTCCAACCGATACCCTCGAACTCGCCCTGGGCATCGATGAGAGCATCCGCGCCGAGAAAATCCTGATCAATAAATTTACCGAATCAAAAGGTATGTTCGGCGGCAGGAAAAAAATCACTTATGAGTACGAACTCCGCCTGACCAATAACCGTCAGACTGAGGAAGTTATCTGGCTGTATGATCAGTTACCAATCCCGATGAATGAGGATATCAAAGTGGAATTGCTGGAACCCCGGAAAGAAAAAGAAGAACTGGGCAACGAGCAGAAACTGGAATGGCAGTTGAAATTAAAACCGGGGGAGAAAAAAGTGATAGCACTCAAATACCAGGTGGAGTTTCCCAGGAATCAGGCGGTATATGGATTGGAGTAGGAGCGCGATGAATCGCGCTCGGAGACAAAGGGACAACGTAGGGACAAAGGCAATAGGGCGATGACCCACCCCCTACCCCTCCCTGTACGGCTCTTAACCGACAGGGAGGGGCCAGGGGAGGGTCATAACGGCGCAGGAACAATTTTTTATATAATAAGAACAACAGTTTTATTATAATACTGATAAACCAGCGGAGGAATATTATGAAAACCCACAGAAATACCATCATTATATATTTGCTATTTATAATTCTTATCAGCAGCCCTCTGCTGGCCGGGGAACAAACCAATTTGACCAGTTCGGCCCGGGGGCTAAGATTGTTTCTTTCAGCAGTAATTACGGCGGAATGTGGGATGTGAACAGTCTCATCGATCCAACCGAAGGTTTACAGGAGAATCTGCCGACCTGGTGTACCGAGGCAGAAGCAGCCTTCCCGCACTGGGTGGTGATCGAATTGCCTAAGAAGGAATGGTTGACCACTTTAATCTTCAATAATTATATTCCCGATGAAGAGGGTTGGCCGGGAATCTCGGCTAAAGACCTGCGCGTGGAAACTTCCACCAGCAGTGCTACGGCAGGTTTCAAAACAGTCGCCAGTTTTCAACTGGAACGCAATAAAAACAATCAACTGGTGCGCCTCGAACCGTTGGAAGCACGCTGGATCAAGATAGTGATCACCAGCAATTACGGGAATCCCGAATATACCGAATTAGGTAAACTGGGTGTATTCGATGACGGCAGCCGTAGTAAAAATCTGGCTGCTGAATTAAAAGATAAAGGCTTTGTGGACGTCTACGGCCTTTACTTCGATTTCGCTTCGGCACAACTGCGTTCTGAAAGCGAGCCGGTACTGACACAGATCGCTGAATTTTCTAAAGCAAATCCAGGCCTGAAACTGGTCATCGAAGGCCATACCGATAATAGCGGTGGTGCTAAAGCCAATCAACTGCTGTCCGAGAACCGGGCAAAATCTGTGGTGACCGCCCTGACCAAACTCGGCGTGGGTTCTGCCCTGCTCAGCGCCAGCGGTCTGGGTGCTACCAATCCGGTTGCTGATAATGCTACCATCACCGGCCGTGCTAAAAACCGGAGGGTTACCGTTCGCGTTGTCAAATAAAGTAATACCTGAGACTAATAAACAAGAAGACGAATCACGATTCAAAGGAATTAAGGAATAATCCAGGCCGGAATCACCGGCATGTTGACCAATCCTCGTGATCCCCGGCACCTGGCCGAAATGATCGATTACCTGCTCAATCAACCAGAATTGAGATCGAGGATGGCTCAACGGACATTAGATTATGCCCGGCAACAGAGTTGGGAACATATTTTTCACAATCTGTTTGCCGATTATTCAGCTGTTATTCGCGAGGCGGAGAGATCGAATTATACCAATGAAGAAAGGGAAGTAGCCTGATGAGTTTGTATACCCTGGCCCATATATCGGATTTGCATCTCAGTCCGAAACACGGCCGTACCAATATCAAGAACAGCAAAGAGGTTTTTGAATATCTGTCCAGACTCAATGTCGACCACGTTCTGCTCAGCGGTGATATTACCGCCGATGCAGGAGTAAAAGAATTTGAGCTGGCCCGCAGCATTTTTAAAAGTTATGAATTACTCGATCCGCTGCGGATGTCTTTAGTGGCCGGTAATCATGACGTTTTCGGCTCCGCGCGCTGCGTCACCGCAACTTCCGCCTGTTTTTTGCCGGCCAGAGTATCTCACTGATCGGCACCTGGATGCAGCGCATCGCCCTGGGCTGGCTGGTCTACCGCCTGACCAATTCTGCTTTTCTGCTGGGACTGGTGGGATTCACCAGTCAAATTCCCATCTTTTTACTGGGCCCCTTCGCCGGTGTATTTGCTGATCGTTGGAATCGCCACCGCGCTATCATTTTCACTCAGATTTTTGCTATGGTACAGGCTTTTGTTTTGGCCGCGCTGGTGCTGAGCGGTACGATCAGGATCTGGCAGATAATCGGTCTGAGCCTGCTATTGGGAGTCATCAATGCCTTTGATATGCCCATCCGCCAGTCTTTTATGGTGGAGATGGTCGACGAAAAACAAGACCTGGGTAACGCTATCGCTCTCAATTCATCCATGGTCAACAGCGCACGGCTGTTAGGACCTTCAGCGGCGGGTATACTGATTGTCATCGCCGGTGAAGGTATTTGCTTTCTGCTTAACGCCCTGAGTTACCTGGCAGTGATTCTTTCATTACTAGTAATGAAAATTATACCTAAAAACACGAAACCGCCCGGCAGCAGGATCTGGTCAGAGTTCCTGACCGGATTCCGCTACGCCAAGGGATTTGCTCCGATCCGGTACATTTTACTGATGCTGGCGGTAATCAGCATCATGGGTATGCCTTACACCGTGCTGATGCCTATTTTTGCCAGGGACATCCTGCAGGGCGGGCCAGATGCCCTGGGTTTCCTGATGGGCAGCAGCGGTATCGGCGCCCTGGCGGGTGCTTTATACCTGGCCTCGAAAAGAAGCGTGCTGGGACTGGGCCGGTTGATTCCGTTCTCGGCCATGATTTTTGGATCGGGATTGATTATTTTCTCTTTTTCACATCTATATTTACTTTCACTGATTGTACTTTTATTCATCGGCACCGGACAAATGATGCAGATGGCGGCCAGTAATACGGTGCTGCAGACAATTGTCGAGGATGACAAGCGCGGCCGCATCATGAGTTTTTATACCATGTCTTTTATGGGCCTGACGCCCGTAGGCAGTTTACTGGCCGGCCTGCTGGCCAGCAGGATAGGCGCCCCCTGGACGGTATGCTGCGGAGGTATTGTCTGCATAGCCGGAGCAATTTTGTTTTATAGAAAACTGCCCACCATCCGCCGATTGATCCGTCCCATTTACAGGGATCTGGGCATTCTCCCGGCCGATTCATTGTAATTTGAGAACAGAAAAATGAAAGAATATCTGACCCATACCGTCAATACCGCTGATCCGGATCTGGTTTCGGCAATCGATGAACTGCCGTTATGGTCGGCTCCTTTTGGCTTACGTCTGCTGGAAGTAATCGAATTAAAACAGAATTCTAAAGTTCTGGACCTGGGCTGTGGTCCCGGTTTTCCTTTGATCGAGATTGCCTCCCGGCTGGGCAATACAGCGAAAGTTTATGGCCTAGATCCATGGCAGCAGGCTCTGCAAAGAGTAAACTTAAAACTCAGGGTATATGCCATAAAAAATACTCTGGTGATTAACGGTCATGCCGAGCAGATGCCCTTCCCTGACGAATGTTTCGATCTGATTGTGTCCAATAACGGAATCAATAATGTCCGTGATATGAAACAGTCCATCCGGGAATGTTTCCGGGTCGGCAAGTCAGGTGCACAACTGGTTTTTACTCTGAATCTGGAAAAGACCATGATAGAATTTTATTCGGTTTTTCAGAAAATTCTGAAGCAAAATAAAATTTTCGAGGCCTTGCCGAAAGTGAAACAGCATATCTATGATAAGCGCAGGCCGCTGGCAGAGATAAAGTTGATATTACGTGAAACAGGTTTTCAGATCAGGAATGTAATTGAAGATTCATTCAGGTTCCGGTTTGCCGACGGCACAACGATGTTAAATCACTACTTTATTAAAAACTGGTTCCTGGACAGCTGGAAAAAAATTCCTGATCCAAAGGATCTGGTTCACATCTTTGATCAGATCGAAACCGAGCTAAACCAGCAGGCCCAAAAAAATGGCGAGATCGATTTGACCATACCGTTTGTCACCATAGATTGTAAAAAACGGTAAATGACAAAAAATAGATGTCATTTCGAATCCCGCTCGGGGAGGTGAGCAATCTTCGAAGTATAATTTTCGCTTTTTAATTTAGAAAATAATAGATTATATCTTCACCCGAAAATTGAACAGGAGATACAGGATGATATTCAATTTAAATGTTTTAAATATCGATCCGGCTAAAGAACTGGAACGGTTGGTCAAGTTTACTGTAGAGCAGGTTACTATTAATTACCGCAGAAAAGGGATAGTAGTCGGTCTGAGCGGCGGTATCGACAGCGCCTGTACTGCTGCCCTGTCGGTGCAGGCCATGGGTAAAGACAAGGTAGTCGGACTGGTACTGCCCGAAAAAGAATCCAATCCGGTCAGCAGTGAATTTGCCATCAAGCATGCCAAACAACTGGGTATTGAATATCGCCAGATCGATATAACCCCCACCGTGGAGAGCGTGGCTGCTTATAACCGGCGTGACGAATATATCCAAAAACTGGTACCTGAGTATAAACCCGGATACAAATATAACATTACCCTGCCGACCGATCTGCTGGAGCGGGACTCCTTTTCATTTTATAACCTGCAAGTACAGATGCCCGACGGCGGGTTGAAAAAGAAGCGACTGACTCTGGAAGAGTTTCGCGCCGTTACCTCCTACGCTAATATAAAAATACGTTCGCGGATGCTGCACCTGTATGCCGAGGCCGACCGGCGCAGTATGCTGGTAGCTGGAACTTCCAATCGCACCGAATTTTTACTGGGGGATTTTTGTAAATATGGCGATGGCGGCACCGATATAGAACCGATTGCCCATTTGTACAAGAACCAGGTATATCAACTGGCTGATTACCTTAAAATAATCCCGGAAATTATAAAACGCCAACCCAGTCCGGACACTTTCAGTTTACCGGTAACCGACCAGGAATTCTTTTTCCGGATTCCTTTTGATAAACTGGATTTTCTGCTGTACGGTTGGGAGCATAAAGAAGCCACTGCCGAAGTCGCTAAAGTTTTGAATCTGCCTGAAGATGCCGTTAAAAGGGCGTATAAAGATTTCACTACCAAACATCATGCTACTGCCCATCTGCGGGTGATGCCGTTTACGGTGGAAAATATTTAAGGTACAAAGGGACAGAGAGACAAAGAAAAAAGGCACAGAGGCACACAGTAGGGGCGCATTTTATATGCGCCCAAAGAATTAACAAAAATTAAATTAAAATACCATAGGCATCAAATATCTGTACAAAATCAAAAATTAATTATTAATATTGAGACCGCTTAGGGGTCGAATAGAGTTGATTAAACAAAATCACGCGGTATAAAGAAAGAGGCATAGATGAAAATCCTGCGGATGTTCGATCGTATTTTAACCAAAATCGTTTCTGCTTTACTTGTACTTTCACTGGTAACCATGCTGACCATGTCCGCGGTACAGGTTATCCTGCGGCTTATTTTTCATAGCGGCACTCTGTGGGGGGATATAGCAGCACGTTATCTGGTCATGTGGGTGGGTTTTCTGGGCGCCTACCTGGCTACCCGGGAGGACCGGCACCTGCGCATTGATGTCCTGACCCGCTTTCTGAAACCCAAAGTCCGGCTGTGGTTCAATGCCTTCAGCGACCTGTTTGCTGCCGTGATCTGTTACTTTTTAATCCGGGCCGGCTGGACGTTTGTGCTGCTGGGGATGGACGCAGACTCCATACTTTTTTTGGGCCTTTCTCAAAAAACTGCTGCCATGATTGTACCGGTGGGATTTACCCTGATGATGATCCAGTTCCTGATCCGGATGATCGAGAGCATCAACAAGGCCACAGCTAAAACCGAGACGGAGGTGGCGGCATCATGACAATCTGGTTAATAATTCTGATACTGGTGGCGCTGGCGCTGGCCGGGGCACCCTTATTCACCATAATCGCAGCCATTGGCCTGATCGCCTTTATCTCGGCAGGGATGGATACTTCGGCGATGATGATTGAACTCTATCGCCTGGTTGATATGCCCGCCCTGATTGCCGTACCCCTGTTTACCTTTGCCGGTTTTATTCTGGCTGAAAGCCAGGCCCCCAGGCGGATGATTAAACTGGCCCAGTCCTTGTTTGGCTGGATGCCGGGCGGACTGGCCGTAGTGGCACTATTATCCACCGCCATTTTTACCGCTTTCAGTGGGGCTTCTGGAGTTACGATTATTGCCCTGGGCGGATTGATCTATCCGGCCCTGATCCAGCATAAGTATCCCGAAAAATTTGCTCTGGGACTGGTGACCACCTCCGGCAGTTTAGGATTGCTCTTCCCCCCTTCCCTGCCCATTATTTTGTATAGTATTATCGCTGCCGTTAACATCGATCAATTGTTCCTGGCCGGATTAATTCCGGGTATATTGCTGATCATCATTCTGTCGCTGTACGGTATCCGCACCGGTTTGATCGCTCATGTTCCGCGGATTCCCTTCACCTGGAAAGCAGTATACCTGGCCTTTAAAGAAGCCGCCTGGGAAGCGCCCCTGCCGGTTGTAGTTATCGGCGGTATTTATGGCGGATTTTTCACTGCCACGGAAGCAGCGGCAGTAACAGCAGCCTATGTACTGCTCGTCGAGGTATTCATTCACCGCGAAGTAAAATTTTTCAGCGACCTGCCGCGGGTGATACGGGAAAGTATGATATTGGTCGGTGCTATTCTGATGATGCTGGGCGCCTCTCTGGGAGTTACCAATTACCTGATTGACGAACAGATTCCGATGAAAATGTTTGCCCTGGTCAGTCAGTATGTCAGCAGTAAAGTAGTCTTCCTCATAATTTTAAATATTTTTATTTTAATAATGAATATGATAGAAATTTTTTCCGCAATCATTATTGTAGTACCGCTGATTGTGCCGGTGGCTTTGCAGTACGGCATCAATCCGGTTCATCTGGGTATTATCTTTTTATTGAATCTGGAAATAGGTTATATGACTCCGCCGCTGGGCTTGAATCTGTTCCTGTCCAGTCTGCGATTTAAAAAGCCGCTGCCGGAGGTGTATCGCACCGTTTTGCCCTTTTTCCTGCTGCTGGTACTGGTGTTGTTGTTGATTACATACGTTCCGGAGATCAGCCTGATGTTTATTGGGAATAAATAACTGAGGGAAAAGGGGAAGGGGTAAAGGGTAAAGATAATCTTAGCGTCCTTTGCGATAACCTCTGTGCCCTTTGCGTTAAAAAAAGATAAAAGCAAAACGCTAAGGACGCCAAGGTCTTCGACGCAAAGGTCGCAGATATACAATATAAAGATAAAAATTTATGCGCTGAGAAACTTATCCGGGGAAGAAGATCTGTGAATAAACGAATAGTTCTGTTGTTTTTCATTCTGGTGACTTTACTTTATTCCCAAGATGTGAATGTTCCTGTTTATTATCAACTCGATACAAAACTATCAGCAGTATTGAAAAATATAATCCACAACCTGGATCTCGATAAGGATTTCGATGTCGGTGAGGATGGCATCGAACAGATCTCCCTGGCAGTTATCGATTTGAATTCAAATCCGCCAAAACTGGGTGGTGTACATTACGAGAATTTCATCTATCCCGCCTCGGTATACAAAATGTACGTGGCTGCCGGGGTATTACAACAAATCAGCCGGAGCCGCTATGCGCTGACCACTATTTGTATCGCCGATTCACCCAACGTGGTGGATACCTGGCGTGAAATCAAATCCGATCCGCGCCCGCTTTTGCAGAGGGGCGATTCGGTCACGGTAAATTATCTGCTGGACCTGATGATCACCCGCAGCGATAATTCGGCCGCCAACTGCCTGATCGATCTGGCCGGACGAAAAACATGGACGAAAGAACATCGACAGCCTGCTGCATTCCTGCGGCTGGTACGGCAGCGAGGTAACCCGCAAATTTCTAAAAAGGAAATACGAAGATCCGGGGTACGAAAAAATCCGCGGCACCGAAACCTGCGCCTTGCACGCTGCTGATTTTCTTTACAGGATTTATACCAATCAACTGGTAAATCCGTGGGTAAGCATGCAACTGAAAACATTTCTGGGCCGGCAACTGGATAAATCCAAATTAGCCACCGGATTACCCTCCAACGTGATGATGTATCATAAAACCGGCTGGTATTCCTATTGGACCAATGATGCGGCCATTGTCGATGACGGTGAAGTCCGTTATATCATTACCTGCTTTCTGCCACTGACAGAAGAAAAGGCATTACCAATATTTAAAAAACTTTCAGCACGAGTATTTGAGATAATGCAACAGAAAATGCATTGAACGTATTTTATAAATCTAGTATCAGATAAGAAACTCAGTGCCAGAGGGATGGTATAAAGTCTGTTTCGTTTACATACAGAATCAGACATAATACTATTCAATATAAGAGGAGATATCAAATGAGATCTATAAGTTTCAAATTTATCTGCCTTACATTTTTTATTTTGGCTGGTTGTACTGAGGAAAAAATCGTGAACATTTCTGAAATGGGACATATTAAGGGACGGGTAATGAGTAAGAGTGATACCATTTATGCACCACTCGAGCATGCAGGTGTGGAGATACCCGGGACTTCAGTACGGGCCAGTACAGATTCGCTGGGAAATTTTATTCTTTTTAATATACCGGAAGGCAATTATGATCTTGAAGTCAATTATTATTGGACCGAAAAAGTGAATGATGTTATTGTTAAATCCGGTCAAACAACTAACATTAATGATATTATATTTGAAATATCAGAAAATTTTAATCAACCTTCATTCCTGAGGGCCTTGTACATTCTATATTCAAATGGTAACGGAAGGTATCTTTCACATAATGATACAAGTATCATTGATTTTGATGATATCGGCAGTGATTCCTTATTGCTGGCAGGTTGTCTTGTAAATTACAATCGACGTTATTCTGTCTATCAGGATACACAACTTACCGTACTTTATAATTCAACTCTATACTATACTGAAACGTCAAAAGGATTCTTTTACCAAAAACTTCCCGTTCAGGAAGGACTCTGTGAAGTTAAAGTATGGCCTGGACATTCTTCACAGATAAATGAGAACTGCTATACAACAACTTTCATTATATCCAGAATAGAACAGACTGACATTGAGCTTTATTGGTATAGCCATGATAATCCCGCTGGTGATTTTGACTTACATTTGATTAATAAAGAACTCAATGATAGCTGCTGGTATAAAAATCCTAATCCCGATTGGGGTGCTCAAGACAATCAAAGGGATAATCCTGTATTATATGAGGATTCAAATCCTTATGGCGATAACTCTTGTCAGGAAATTTTATACATGAATGAAACGCCGGACGGTGCGTACCAAATTAACGTAGTCTATTTTTCAAATGTCTTCAACGATGCTGTTCTAGTAGCACCGAGTGTTTATGTAAGCCTGAATGATTCAACTTACGAATTTAATGCACCTGACTCGATGAGCGTGGGACAAGTATGGACCGTTGCTGAGTTTATTATACCAGATATGAGTATAACACCCATTAATACTATTAATAAATCTGCACAACATTTCAATCAAAAGAAAATAATGGAAAATGTCAGAAAAGAATAAGCATTAAAAGTGGACAGGCTCATTTTATAAGATGAAACTTTTACTGACGATATTTATATATTTGCCAAAAGATTCGATCTTCATTTTAATCACTTTTATATTAACACAAATCAATTCAACATAATGAATCGATCAGGACGTCAAAACTAGGATTTAATTCAATAAATAGATAAAGAACCATCTCTTATATTATCTTCTTTCATTATTTTATATATGTTATTTTATGCAGGCATAAATCTTAAAAATAAATTAATTTAATGCCAAATCTTTAGGAATATGGATCATGCAGGACACCAAATATAAGTATCACTGGCTAGTGGTAGGGGATTTAAACGGCTTCTTTGGTTTAATGTTTGATAACCTGACCGTGCTCTCCTTTCTCGCCGGTGTACTTATCCTGGTATTCAATTTCCCGGCGGATATAATCTATACCCGTATGTTTCCGGGTACAGCCCTGGGTGTTTTGCTGGGCGACCTGATCTATACCTGGATGGCCTGCCGGCTGGCCAGAAAAACAGGCAATCAAAATGTCACAGCCATGCCGCTTGGCCTGGATACCCCCTCGACCATCGGACTGGTGCTGGTCGTGCTTGGTCCGGCCTTTATGGGTTTAAAAGCGGAGGGATATCCTGAGCACGATGCAGCCATGATGACCTGGTATATCGGTATGGCTACCATGATCTTCATGGGCATCATTAAACTTATTTTCTCCTTCTTCGGCAACTGGGTGCAACGCATTATGCCCCAGGCCGGACTGCTCGGTTCACTGGCCGGTATCGGACTCGGACTTATCGGCATGGCTCCCCTGCTCGATATTTTCGGTATGCCCCTGGTTGGGCTGATCGCCCTGGGTTTGATTTTTTATACCCTCATTGCCGGTATCCGGCTGCCGGGAAAAATTCCGGGAGTGCTGGCAGCCATCGTCAGCGGTACTGTGCTCTATTATCTGCTTGGACCGGCTGGAATCATCGGCGGAATCTATACTGGTTTACCGCCTCTGGACTTTCATTTCGGATTTCCTGCTCCGACACTTGATTTTATGCAGGGTATTGTTCCTGCTCTGAAATACCTGCCCTTAGCCATTCCTTTTGCCATTCTCACGGTAGTGGGCGGCATCAATGTAAGCGAAAGTGCGCGGGTGGCCGGGGACGATTACCGCACACGCGACATTCTGCTGACCGAAGCACTGGCCACACTTATTGCCGGAATATGCGGAGGCGTGGCTCAAACGACCCCTTATATCGGCCAGCCGGCCTATAAAAATATGGGCGCGCGGGCCGGCTATACTTTTTTGACCGGTATCTTCGTCGGCCTGGGCGGCATTCTCGGCTATGTATCGTTTATTGTTGAACTGATCCCGCGGGCGGTGCTGGCACCGATCCTTGTTTTTGTGGCCCTGGAGATTATCGTGCAGGCATTTCAGGTCGCACCGCGCAGGCATGCGGCGGCAGTGGCCGTGGCCTTTTTCCCCACACTGGCCCGCCTGCTGGCCATTAAACTCAGCGATCCGCAAACGGTGCCGCCAGAAATATTCAATAAATTAATGACTCTGCCCGGCAAGGCCTTACCGGAATTACAGGTTATTGTGGCCCTGGGTAACGGATTTATTGTGACCGCGATGCTGTGGGCAGCCTTTCTGGCCGAACTGATTGACCGGCGTTTGAAAATTTCAGCGTTGTACCTTTTTATACTGGCGGGATTTTCATTTTTTGGTATTATTCATTCGGCCCTGCCGGATGGCGCCATGTATCTGCCGTGGTACTTAACCGGCACCGCCCGCCAGGTACCCTATCAATTCTCACTCGCTTACCTGGCCCTGGCCGGTATGTTCTACCTGCTATCCTGGACCAGCGAGAGTAAAATTACACCTGCCGTGATAAAAAAATAAAACAGGAAATTTTTTGGAACCAAAGCCATGAAACCAAAACTTGTCACTGACCCTACACCATCAAAAAAACCCTTTGTCTGTCCCTGGTGGTTCTGTTTCACCTTCGACAATATTCTCAGAAAACTATTTCATAATCCTGAAAGCCTGCTGGCCCCTTTTATCACCAGGGGAGCGACGGTTATGGATATCGGTGCCGGGATGGGTTATTTTACCATCCCGCTGGCAAGAATGGTAGGAGACTCGGGAAAAGTTATTGCCGTGGACCTGCAGCAGGAAATGTTGACGGCCATATTTAATCGTGCCCGTAAAGCCCGCCTGGCCGAAAGGATTATCTTTCATCAATGTACTGCTGAAAAGATCGGAGTTACTGAACCAATAGATTTTTGTTTAGCCTTCTGGATGCTGCATGAGGTACCCGATCAACACTCATTTTTAGGCGAGATCTCAGCGATTCTTAAATCCAATGGATTTTTATTGCTGGTGGAACCCAGACTGCATGTGACCAGGGATAATTTCATGATCTCGGTGGATGCTGCCCGGGCTGCCGGATTATCCGTCATTGACTGGCCAGAAGTGCGTTTTAGTTATTCAGTTTTATTGCAGAAGGCGGTATAAATTTCAGCAGGCATAGAGAATAGTCAAAGTTTTAGAATATTATATAAATTGCAGATATTGGTGATTTATGTTAGATTATTTTTAATCAATCTGTATAACCAAAAATCAGGAGGGTGAGATGGAACTTATTATCAGTCTTTTGAGTGGCGCCGTTGGTGGTAATATTGCCGGTGGTCTGCTAAAAAATTATAATCTTGGAACCATCTGGAATTCGGTGGTGGGCATCCTGGGCGGCGGCTTGGGCGGCCAGATACTGGGCGCGCTGGGTGTAGGTACTGCGGCTGGGGCAGGAATGGATCTGGGCAGTATTCTTGCGAATATTGCTTCATCCGGTGTCGGCGGCGGTGTTCTGATGATTATCGTGGGTTTGATTAAAAAAATGGTAGCAAAGTAAAACTGAGTATTGCTGATCATCTGTAAATTATTTTGATACGGATGATCAGTTTATTCTTATTATTTTATTTAATCTTACCTTTAATTGAAAACCATTAAATAGTATTGATCTGATCAGTAAAGGTTCGTAGAATTTGAACAATACTGATCAATTATTTAAGTATATCAAAATTTTTATTTATGAATAATTCACTTTCATTATCCAAGGCTAAAATAAAAATAATCCTGCTGGAGAATGTCCATCAGCAGGCAGTTGAGGTTTTCAGAGAAAACGGCTACGATTATGTGGAAATTAATAATTCCGCCTTATCCGAAGCTTCGTTGATTGAAAAAGTACAGAGCGCCCATATGATTGGTATCCGCTCCGCCACCAAACTCAATCAGACTATTTTAGAACATGCTCCTAAATTAATCGCGATCGGCTGTTTCTGCATCGGAACCGATCAGGTTGATCTGGCCCAGGCGACCAGGCTGGGCATACCGGTTTTTAATGCCCCTCACTCCAACACCCGTTCGGTGGCTGAACTGGTGATCGGTTTATCGATCATGCTGATGCGCAGCATTTTTCCCAAGAGTATTGCCGCGCACAGCCATATCTGGATTAAATCGGCCAAGGGCAGTAACGAACTGCGCGGAAAAAAAATCGGGATTATCGGTTACGGTCATATTGGTTCCCAGGTTTCCATACTGGCCGAGGCCTTCGGCCTGCAGGTTATTTATTATGATATCCGTACGCGTCTGCCGCTGGGTAATGCCAGGCAGATTGACAGCCTGGACGACCTGTTAAGAATGGCCGATATCGTTACGATGCACGTTCCGGAAGACGAGACAACTATCAACATGCTGAACCATGAACGTCTGGACCTGATGAAAGATGAAGCCTGTCTGTTGAATGCCAGCCGCGGCCGGGTGGTTGACGTAGAGGCCCTGGCTGCTTTACTGAAGCAGGGAAAATTGCGGGGTGCTGCGGTTGATGTTTTTCCCTTTGAACCCGGCTCGGCCCGGGAAAAATTTGAATCACCGCTGATCGGTATTGAAAACGTCATCCTGACACCACATATCGGCGGTTCCACCCAGGAAGCGCAGAAGAACATCGGCACGGAGGTGGCGACCAGGCTGGTCAATTTCAGCGATCTGGGCAATACCGAAGGCTCGGTCAACTTTCCCAATGTCAATTTACGCCGTAATGAGAAAGCGACCAGGCTGCTGCATATTCATGAGAATCGTCCGGGTATGCTGAAAGCAATTAACGCGATCATCGCCAATATGGGCATCAATGTTTCCGGCCAGTATCTGGAAACCAGGAAAGAGATCGGTTACGTGGTATTCGATATCGAACCGCTCTCCTCCCGCGAACAATCGAAAGATCTGCGGGCTGCCCTGGAAAATATCGAGGGCACCATCCGCACCAGAATTTTATATTAAAATTTATGCCGTTATAGTAAACAAAAAGAGTTAGGTTGCCTAGTTGAACAATTATTCAGTTCCTCAAAATAAATAGTATTTTACCCCTTTTATACTTATTACCTGCAAACCATTATTAATTAAAGAATAAAGAATTCCTCATTCTACTCGAATATTACAATAGATTAACCAGGAGGAGGATTTCGATCATGAAAACTCTTACCTTAATGCAAAATTTTTCATTGATAATTATTTTGATCTTGCTGCTAAATTCCTGTGAAAACAGTACCGAACCCGTACCTACAGTCCAAACCGGAATCATCGGCCATTCATCCGCCAGTCTGACCCTGCTTACGTCAGCTGCCATTGAGCAGGCAAAAAGTAAATTACATATCGCCTACGGACACACTTCCCATGGCAGTCAACTTACAACCGGTATGGCGGGATTATATGAGTGGAAGGGAGATCTTTACGCTTTCAATAACGGCGGTACCAACGGCGCGCTCGATTTGCGCGACAGTCCCTTTTCAGGCGCCGCTGATCTGGGTAATCCCGACCGTACCGCCTGGGCTGCCGCTACCCGGAATTATCTGAATAGTCATACCGATATCAACGTGGTCATCTGGTCGTGGTGTGGCCAGGTCAGTTCCGCCAGCGAAACCGATATAAATAACTATCTCGCCCTGATGAACGGATTGGAGCAGGATTATTCCAATGTCAAATTTGTGTACATGACCGGGCACCTGGACGGCAGCGGAGAAGAAGGGAATTTGAATCAGCGCAACAACCAGATCAGAGCCTATTGCCAGGACAACGGGAAAATACTGTACGATTTTGCCGATATTGAGTCTTACGATCCGGATGGAAACACAAATTATATGTTGCTTGCTGCCAACGACAACTGTGATTATGACAGCGATGCCAACGGTTCACTTGACACCAACTGGGCCATCGCCTGGCAGACTATGCATACCGCAGGGGTGGACTGGTACAATTGCAGTTCGGCACATAGCCAGCCGTTAAATGCCAACCGCAAAGCCTACGCAGCCTGGAAGTTGTGGGCGGCGCTGGCTGAGTAAGATTAAAGATTAAGGCACTGAGGCACTAAAGGCACTTAGTAAAGAGAGACTAAGGACATAGAGACAAAGTGTCATTCCCGCCGATCGTATGCCTTGCTTGATTGTAGCATAGGCGGGAATCTTTATTAAGGCCGAAGGCAAAAGGATAATGAATAAAGAAAATCTTTGCCTTTGGCCTTTAACCTTTATCCCTTACCCATTACCCTTTCCCCTTAATAATTAAAGCTTTCCAAAACGATATCCCCGAAGTAATTTATCCCTAAAAATGGAGTTATAGTTTATGCCACAACGTCCCGTAGCTCTGGTAACCGGTGCCAGTCGCGCCATAGGAATCGGTGCTTCTATTGCAGCAGCACTGGCCGAATCCGGCTGGAATGTTGGTCTTACTTACTGGCGTCCTTACGATGCTGCCATGCCCTGGGGCAGCAACGCGGAAGAAATTACTTTACTACAGGCAAAATTAAAAAGTTTTGGTGCTAAAACCACTGCCATAGAAACTGACCTGTCACTGATCGAGTCGCCTGCAAGAATATTTGATTCCGCAGAATACGATCTAGGTGCAATCAGCGCTCTGGTCATGTCACATTGCCACTCAGTCGATTCCGACATTCTAAGTACCAGTGTCGAAAGTTTTGATTTGCACTTTGCGGTAAATGCCCGGGCTACCTGGCTGCTGGTTAAGGAGTTTGGCCGGCGGTTTAGCAGTGAACCCGGAACCGGGCGGATCATCGCCATCACCAGCGATCATACCGCCGGTAATCTGCCTTATGGCGCCAGCAAGGGCGCCATGGATCGTATTGTACTGGCAGCGGCCCGTGAGTTCAGAACAAAAGGCATTACCGCGAATGTCATCAATCCCGGTGCAACCGACACCGGCTGGATGTCAGAGGGAACTCATGGCCGCAGTCAAGCAAAGAACCCTGTCCGGGCGTGTCGGTATGCCGCAGGATTGTGCCAACCTGGTCAGATTTTTGTAGTTCCAAAGAAGGCGGCTGGATTAACGGTCAGCTGACTCTACAGTAACGGGGGTCTTCGATAAAATATTATCATCCCTGGAGCCAGACACAATAATTGGTGTGTAGGGACAGGTCGCGACCTGTCCCTACTGAATAAACAATAACTGAAAAAAATGTGAAGTAGGGACAATCCTAGGATTGTCCCTACACATACCTGCTGCGATAAGTCAGATTTACATTCATTATTGTATAAATAGTTCACATAATAAGAAAATCAAATATTAATTTATAAAAACAGTAGTATTTCCCCTGTTTTAACATTATCTTTTAATTAAGACACCTTTAGTAATCGATTTCAGTACCAGACGAGGTACGCTTAATTTAATTCATTAAGATTGAGCAATTGATTCAGAATTTCATAGGCATGAAAATATGATTAAATCACTTCTTTCATTATCATTGATATTTTTATCCGGTTTAATTGCTACTGCTAATTCCCAAGATACTTCCAACCTGTTCATCAACGAATTCATGGTCTCCAACGTTCTTTCCCATGAAAACGCGAATGGTGATTATGAAGACTGGATTGAAATTTATAACTCCGGCGATTCTCCCGTGGACCTGGCCGGTTATTATATGACCGATGATCTGCAGGCCGCAACTTACTGGCAAATACCAACCGGTCAACCGGCTAAAACAACCGTGCCGGCCAACGGTTTTCTGGTTTTCTGCGCCGATAATAAACCCGAACTCGGCGCCGATCATCTCGGTTTTAAACTGGATAAAGACAGCGAACAGATTTTTTTGCTGAATGCTGACGGCGTTACCATTATCGACGGTATTTCCTACCAGGATCAATTCCGCGATATCTCTTATGCCCGTTATCCCGACGGTAGCGGTTCCTGGTATTATCAAACCGAAATTACACCCGCTGAGGCTAATAACAACGGTTACACTAATTTCACCTTCTCTCCGGTCATAGAGCAGGATGCAGGTTTTTATACATCCGGTTTAAATATCACCATGCAACCCGCCCAGGTTGGAGATCAAATCAGGTACACGCTTGACGGCGAGGATCCCGACGAAAATTCTGCCCTGTACAGTCAGGCCATCCCGGTCAGCCAAACCGTAATCCTCAAAGCACGCACGATTAATCCCGCGGCCCTGCCCAGCCAGATTGCCAGTCAAGCCTTCTTTATCGATACCGCTCATGAATTGCCGGTGCTGGCTTTAATGACCGATCCTGATAATTTATACGATCCGGAAACAGGTATATATGTCCATGACTACGACGGCCGGGCCTGGGAACGCTTCGCTGAACTGGAATACTTTAAAGATCAGGATCTGCAGTTTTATATGCCCTGCGGTATCCGCATCCAGGGCAACACCGGTCCGACCGAATATGATAAAAAATCTTTCCGGGCATATTTCCGTGAAGGCTTCGGCCGGGCTCATTTGAATTATAATCTTTTTCCACGTGATTCCATACAAGTCTTCGACCGCCTGGTTTTGCGTTCCGGTTATGATGACAGCATGGAACCGACCGTTTCTGGAAAAAATGACCAGGCCACCCTGCTGCGCGATCCGCTGGTAACCGAGTTGTGGCGCCAGACAGGTTATCTCACCGCACAAAGCAGTTTTGCTGTTATGTACCTTAATGACGGCTTTCACGGTATTTACGATATCAAACAGAGTATCGATGAAAACTTCGTGATGGATCACCTGGGTTACGGCGATATTGACCTGGTGCGCACGCGCTGGGATTCGACTCAACTGGTCTATGGAGTGAAAGATGAATGGGAGGAGTTAATCAGCTTCTTTCAGAACAATACCTTCAGCAGTGATGCCAAAATCAACGAAGCTGCGCAGTATATGGATCTGGATAATTTTATAACCTTACAGGCCCTGATGCATGCCGTCGAATTTCAGGGCTGGGCGTACGGTACCTTCATGTTCAGGAATAAACTTGCCGGGGCTGTATGGGAATGGACTATCTGGGATGCCGACCGCTCTTACAGCAATGTAAACTGGAACGGATTCACCAATCAATACAATCCCCTGGGGATTTCTTTCGATAACATGATCACCAAAAAAATGCTGCAGAATCAATCATTCAAGATCCGCTTTATCAATCGCCTGGCCGATTTATTTAATACCACGCTTCAGTTCCGAAAATATGGAGGCGATCATCGATTCACTGGCTCATGAATATCGCAGCGGATATTCCGGCAGAAGTCGATAAATGGAATAACACGGTGACCAAATGGGAAGAGAATGTCGAGCTGCTGCGAAGTTTTGCCCAACAGCGGCCGGCTATTGTCCGTCAGCAAATTCAGAATTATTTCCAACTTGCCGGCCAGGCCGGATTGACCGTTGATATTACCGGAGGAACCGGAAAAATTAAAATTAATAGTATAGTCGCTGATCAATATCCATGGTCCGGCACATACTTTCAGAATATTCCGGTTACCATTACAGCCATTCCCGATCCCGGTTACCGTTTCACCGGCTGGTCGGATCCTCTATTACCTGCCGAAGAAACCATTACTCTGGATTTAAACAGTGACAGATCCTTATCAGCCGTATTTACCCAGCTGGGAGAAATCAATGCCGAACTGATTGCACCATGCCCGTATTAAATCCGGACAGTATTTACCGGTGGTGGTTCGCGTGCGCGATATGAACTGGCAGATCAATCCTATCGAGCAAACACCCATGCAGATCGGTTTCGGAGGGGTGCGCAGCGATAGCAGTCTTCAAATCAAACGCGGCGCAGGAACAGGAGTAGTACAGATCAACAGTTCAAATTCCACTTTTATCCTCTCCGCTCAAAATGCCAATGTTCCGGTCATCCAAAAGGAAATTGCTGTCTCAGCCGTACCGGTTATCAGTTACTCCGGTGAACTCTCAAGCGGTGATATAATCTGGGATGACAGTGCTGACCGGTTGATTACCGGGCATCTCACCATTCCTGCCGGTTGTAACCTGATCGTCAAGCCCGGCACCTGGGTCATTGTACAAAAATATGTTAATTTTTATGTACAGGGCCGGATTACGGTGGAAGGTACTGCAGACGAACCGGTGGTTATCACTTCAGATAACTGGTCCGAGCCGTGGGGCGGAATGGAATTTCAGAACGGCATTGCTGACTTTAAATACTGTTTCGTGCTGAATGGCGGCGGAGACATGTCCCAGGGGCATCCCACCTCCGAAGACTGGCATACCGGACACCAGCATATCTTTTTTGGCCAGGAGAATTCGGAATTCTCATTTGATAATTGTTTCTTCATGTATTCCCCCGGAAAAGTATTTGGTGCACAGGATAGTAAAGTGACCGTGACCAATTCGGTGACGGCGTTTGTCTGGCACGGCGGTGAATTCCATCGCTCGCTGTTGTTTTGTCAGAACAGTCACCTGCTCAACTTGCCCAACGACGATCATATTTTTACCGAGGATATCGATACCGATGGTTTTCATATCGATTATGTCAGTCCGCAATATCCGCAATATTCCGTCATCGACCGCTGTTATTTTGTTACCGGTAAGGATGATGCCATCGATCATCACGGCTCGCGGCTGCGCATTTCCAACTGCTGGCTGGAAGATTTCATTCACGAAGGGGTGGCCGCTTCCGGACAGGATACTGTCAAAATTTTCAATACAGTGGCTCTGAACAACGATCAGGGCTTCGAGGCCGGCTGGACCGAATCCGGAATCAGCCAGGGACCGATCGTACTCATCGATCACTGTGTTGCGGTCGGGAATAATGTCGGCCTGCGTATCGGCGACAGTTACACCAACAGTTACCGCTGCTATATGAATGTCACGAATACCATACTTTATAATAACGACGATAACATCTGGAATTATCTGCTTACTACCCAGGCACCATTACCCGGAGCGCTGGAGATTTCGTACTCAATGACCAATGATGCGGATTACGATACTTCCGCAAATTGCATCACCGGGGTGCCCCAGTTTGATGATTATTATTATCTGTCGCCCGGTTCTCCGGGAATTCAAATGGGCCTGCGCGGCACCAACATGGGCCGGGCGGACTCCAGCGTGATTAATGCCGGTGCGGTGGTGATCAACGAGATCATGCACAATGCGCCGGCCGATCTGGATTCCAAAGACTGGATTGAATTATACAATCCACAACCCATAGAACAGGATATTTCTAATTGGCTGCTCAAAGACAACAATGATGCTCATGTATTTCAAATCCAGGCAGGAACGATCATCCCGGCCAGAGGATTTTTGGTGCTTTGTGCCGACAGCGCCAGTTTTCACCAGGTCTATCCCGGAGTGAACAATTATGCCGGCGAGATATCTTTTGGTTTTGGGGATATGGATCAAGTCCGCTTGTTCACTTCTGTTGGGAATGTGGTAGACAGTGTAGCCTACAGCAGCACAGCACCCTGGCCGGATAAAACTAACGGAGACGGTTATAGTCTGGAACTGATCGATCCCACTGAAAATCATAACAATCCCAAAAATTGGGGCCACTCGGTACTGTACGGCGGATCACCGGGGCGTGCCAATCGCACCACCGATACGGTTTCCAATCCGGAGCCTCCCTTACCGGATCATTTTGTGCTGAAGCAAAATTATCCCAATCCTTTTAATGCCGTTACGCGAATTGAATATCTCCTGCCCAGAGCAGGAAGAGTAAATCTGGTTGTTTACAATATATTGGGTCAGCAGGTGCGCGAACTGGTGAATCAGCAATACTCAACCGGCCGGGACTTACAAGGTTGAATTCAATGCCGGTGATCTGGCCAGCGGGATTTATATATATCGAATTCAGTTTGCTGCAGGTGATGGTACGAAAGGAGCAAGAGACGCAGACACGGAAAATGGTGGTGATTAAATAACCCTATATTTTCTCTCAACCGTCCCTACGGGACGGAATCGTTTTGTTATTCTACATTTCCCCGCCAATAAATTGGCGGGCTATTTTCATCCGTCCCTGCGGGACAATTTTTCATTTCCTGTTCCCCACCAATAAATTGATTGGCCATTCTCATCCGTCCCAGCGGAACAATTTTTTAATTTCCTGTTCCCGATCAATAAATTGATAGGCTACTCTCATCTACCCCGCAGAACGGTTCTATTATTACTTAAAATTATTTTTAAAATTGACTCCGGATTTGATTTCAATCATTGAATCCCATAGGGATTCAATGATAATAGCCCACCAATTTATTGGTGGGAACGAAATAATGCATTCGCCCCAATCCCGTAGGGATTGTTGAAAATAGCCCACCAATTTATTGGTGGGAACGAAATAATGCATTCAATCCCGCAATCCCGCAGGGATTGTTGATAATAGCCCACCAATTTATTGGTGGGAATGAAATTATGCATTCACCCCCCCAATCCCGTAGGGATTGCCGACAGATAGCCCACCAATTTATTGGTGGGAACGAAATTATGCATTCAACCCCGCAATCCCGTAGGGATGGTTGAAAATAGCCCACCAATTTATTGGTGGGAACGAAATTATGCATTCACCACCCCCCAATCCCGCAGGGATTGCTGAAAATAGCCCACCAATTTATTGGTGGGAACGAAATGATGCATCCCCCCCCAATCCCGTAGGGATTGTTGAATAATAGCCCGCCAATTCATTGGTGGGAACGAAATAATGCATTCAATCCCGCAATCCCGCAGGGGATTGTTGATAATAGCCCACCAATTTATTGGTGGGTAATTAGGCACGAATATTGCCTTATATTTACAGTCCCATAGGGACGCATGAATGTAAAATGTAATAATAATAGAGCAAACATATGGCCAATACATATACCAATATTGTAATCCATTACATTTTCAGTACAAAATATCATAAAAAAATAATTTCATCTGATTTGCAGGAGCGATTATGGGCATACATGGGTGGAATCGCTCGCGAAAACAATATGAAAGCACTGGCCATCGGTGGAGTCGAAGACCATGTCCATCTTCTGCTATCAATGCCCACAACCCTTTCCGTTGCGAAAGCCATTCAATTAATCAAAGGCGGCGCTTCAAAATGGGTTCATGAGACATATCCAAATTTTAAAGATTTTAACTGGCAGGAAGGATATGGCGCTTTTAGTATAAGTGTGTCTCATCTGGCAAATACAATTTCTTACATAAATACGCAGAATAAACATCATAGAACAATGTCATTTAAGGAGGAATACATTGCATTTTTAAAAAAACACAACATTGAATATGATGAAAGGTATATATGGGGATAAAATGTTTCGACCGTCCCTACAGGACGGAATGATTTCTATATTTCACCTTTCCCACCAATAAATTGGTGGGCTATTTTCATTTGTCCCTGCGTGACAATTTATTGTTGTAGTAGAATATCCCAGAAAATCGATCAAATCATCGCCGCGGCCATTGAATCCAGATACCATTCTACAAACCCGTGCTCAGGCTGCACCTGAGCTGCCGGTAATTGCCGGCATGCTGTGGTCCGCTTTAAGATACCGGCCACCATAGCCGGCTTTGCTTTCCCCGGTCACTAAAAATGTAATGCGCCGGGCATGATTGATCAGCGGCAGGGTAAAAGTGATCCGTTGTTGATCGCTGTCCGGCTGAACTGCCACCGCGCAAAGAGCATTTTTTTCCTTTAATACAGGTGAACCCGGAAAAAGTGAGGCGGTATGGCCATCGCTGCCTAATCCCAGCAGTATCCAATCGAACCGTGGCCAGCGCATGACCGGTTGCAGGGAGCGTATTTTTTATTTCCCCGGCATATCTGCTTGCCTCCGTTGCCGGATCTGCTTCGCCGCGCAAGCGGTGAATATTTTTTTCGGGTACATTCACATGTGCCAGCAGGTTATAGCGGGCCAGGCCATAATTGCTCTGCGGATGATCCGCCGGCACGCAGCGTTCATCCACCCAGAAAAGATGCAGACAACTCCAGGCAACCTGCTGTCTGGTAAGGGACCTGGGCCAACCGTTTATAGAATGTAATCGGTGTATTGCCTCCTGATAGCGCCAGATAAAAGTACTGTTGTTTGCTTTTTAATCTGCTCCATGGCCCCCTGAAGTTCATTGGCTAATTTATCGGCCATTTCGATATCGTTATGAAAAATTTTTATCTGGGGCTTCATAATTCGCAGTATTCTCCATCCTGGGCCAGGTTTTTACAGGGATACCGCCATTCTACTCCCGGTTCGCTAAATAATGTATTGGCTTCAATTGGTCCCCAGGTGCCGGCCGGATAACCGTAAAGTTTGATATCCGGATTATTCTGCCAGGCCTGCAATACCGGCATTAAGAACGACCAGCAGGCTTCGACCGCATCGCCGCGGGCATAGAGCAGCGGGTCACCAAGAATACAATCCAGCAATAATCTCTGGTACGCATCGGGCAGGGGGGTATTATTGCCCAGATCGGAATAATGAAAATCCATATTGACCGTTTTGATCTGAAAACCGGCGCCCGGCATTTTCATTCCGAATTTTAAAAGAATACCCTCATCGGGCTGGATGCGCAGAATCAACTGGTTGGCCGGAATATCCACCATCAATTCACGGGTAAACAGATAATGGGGAGTTTTTTTGAAATGGATCACAATCTCCGTTACCCGGGTGGGCAGACGTTTGCCCGTGCGAATATAAAAGGGCACGCCACCCCAGCGCCAGTTGTCGATACCAAACTTCATAGCCACAAAGGTTTCGGTCTTGGACTCAGCAGAGACGTTATTTTCATCGCGATAACCATTTACTTTTGCTCCGCGGATGGTCGAGGCGAGATACTGGCCACGGATCACACGTTTGGCCACATCATCCGGATGGATCGGACAAAGGGATTGGAAGACCTTTACCTTTTCATTGCGAATGGTGGTAGCCTCAAATTTAGCCGGCGGTTCCATGGCAATAGTGGCCATTAGTTGCAGCAGGTGGTTTTGCACCATATCACGCAAGTGCTCCGGCATTATCGTAGTAACGACCGCGATTTTCCACGCCGATATCTTCGGCAGCGGTCAATTCCACATGGTGGATATAATTCCGGTTCCACAACGGCTCAAAAATCCCGTTGGCGAAACGAAAAGCCAGTATATTCTGTACAGTCTCTTTGCCTAAATAGTGATCGATGCGGTAAATATGTTCTTCATGGAATATACGCTGGATCTGCCGGTTCAGGATTTGAGCAGAAGACAGATCGTAACCAAACGGTTTTTCAAATACAATGCGTTTCCAGCCAAAACCTTTACCCTGTTTTTGCAAGCCCTGTTGACCCAAATGGCGGGCGATGATTTCGAAGTGATTTGGAAAGGTAGCCAGGTAGTAAATATAATTGCCATTGGCCTGTACCTGTTGATCGATTTGTACCAGACGCTGTTTTAATAGTGGATAACTAGCCATTGCTGTGCTATCCATACTCTGGTAGTAAAGATGTTTTAAGAAATCAGTAAGATCACCTTTTTCCACCTGATTGCTTTTGAGAAAGGGATTGATACTTTCCGTCATTTTATCACGGAATGATTCGTCAGTGTGGGCGGTCTGACCAATGCCCAGCACGGCAAAATTATCCGGCAGTAGTTTGTTTTGAAACAGGTTGAACAGGGCTGGCATAAGTTTTCGTTTAGTCAGATCCCCGGTAGCACCAAAGATGACGATGATGCAATTTTCTATTTTTTCCATGGTTTTTTCTCTTTTATACTTCCTGGTTAAGACCGGATTGTCCAGAATAAATTCTGACAGTCATAATTTCATCTACAATCACCACCAGGAACAACCACAATATGGAAATACGGATGTATTATAGCAATAAAAAAAGTGACAAAGAAAGGCACTAAAAGCAGAAGGGTGTTTTCCTCCGATTTGCTTTACCTCATTTGAGTGATAAATGGCCTGCCCCTGGAATGGCCGTGTTGACATTATGCCTGCTCCTGGTTATTTTCCCTTATCCCGGATTATCCCGGGTCACATTACCTTGATCGGTTTATCATTGTCTGATCATACCGCGTTCCCGTGCATATCATATACATCCTGTATCTCAAGTAAATAATTGCTCAGTGTGGTATTCTGCTTCAAGGAGTATAAATGAAAACAGGCATCCTCATTGGCTACTTCGCTAAACATGATGAGGCCCTTGAAGCCTTCGCTAACTTAAAGCGAAAGGGTTACCGCCGCATTGCCTGGGTGAGCAAGAGCATGGAGGGAATAGTCGGGACAGGGGATCCCTTCCGCCGGCGCCTGGTTCTGGGGGCAGTCCTGTCGTTTATCCTGTTCGGAGCACTGGCCACACTATCCTGGCTGAGCCTGCAGAGATCGGATCCGATACTCAGCCAATTTCCTTATAACCTGATCCCCGTTCTGCTGGGTGGATTCAGCGGAATCCTGTTCAGCCTGGCCTGGATACGGCGATCGAGGTTTGGCGTCGAGCGAAATCTACTTGTAAATCATACACGCTGGCTCGTATCCGGTGAGACCGTCATCATTCTCCAGGGGCCGATCGAAACATTGCGCCTCCCCTTCACCCTTTTGCTGGAAAGCGGCGAGACCCCGCCTGCAGTATTCGTCCTGCACCCCCGGCGCATGAGCCTGGTTGGAGAGAACTGGAACCCTGCTGAGATATCATTCAATCTGGTGCAGTTTCAGGACCATGCCCGGCATCTGGCCAGGGAGCACCAGATAGATTCTAAACCGCTCCGGGATACAAAACTGCTCAAGCGGCTCGAACAGGGCCGCAGGTGGATCCAGGAGGTATGCCTGGACCTCTCCGAAGCAAGTCGCCTGCAGCAGAATGTACCACCTACCACCGATTGGCTCCTTGATAATGAATATATCCTGGAGAGTAACGCTCACGATGTTCGGCTGAATGTACCCCGGCATTTTTACCGGCAGCTGCCGGCACTGGCCAGTGAGACAGACCGGGGACTACCGCGCATCTACGGTCTGGCGCGTGAACTTGCTGCTCATGCCGATCTGCGCCTTGATCAGGAGAATATTCTGGCTTTTATTGAGGCCTATCAATCGGTGGAGCCACTTTCGATCGGCGAACTCTGGGCCGTTCCCCAAATGCTGCGTACCGCGCTTATCGAGGGTATCCATCATCTCGCTGCCCGAGCATTGTCGGAACTGCGTGAAGGGGAGATAGCGAATTTCTGGGCAAACCGGCTCATTACAGTCAACCGGCGATATCCCAGCCAGCTTTTCTCGATCATGGCGGAACTGACCGAAACCCAGCCCAATCCGAGCCCCTATTTCGCAGCTCAGCTGATAGATTACCTCTATGACGACAGGAACGCCCTGGCCCCGGTGCAGAGCTGGCTTGAGAGTATATTCCACAAATCCCTGAACGAACTCAGTCTGCATGAAAAAAACCGCCAGGCCAAGGATCAAATATCCATTGGGAACGCCTTTAACAGCCTGCGCCAGCTGGCCCTGCTTGATTGGAAAGAATGCTTCGAAAAGCTCAGCAGAGTGGAGCAGATACTGCGGCAGGATCCGGCCGGCATCTATCCCCGGATGGATTTCGCCACGCGGGATCAGTATCGCCGGGTGATAGAACAGCTCCACCGCGGGTCCGGCCTGGCAGAAGACGGGATTGCTCAACGCACCGTAGAGATGGCAACCCAGGCTGCTGGCGATTCATCTCAAGATGAACGGTCGATTCATATCGGAACTTATTTAATTGGCGAAAAAAGAAAGGATCTGGCCCGGCTCGTTGACTGCCAAGAGACATTACGTTTCCACACCCTGCAATGGTCTTATCGTCATCACTCGATAGTGTACTTTCTCGGGCTTGCTTTTTTCTGTGCTGCCTTCATTTTCCTGGCTATCTGGTCCGGTTTGCGTACACAATCCCCCTGGATTCAGATTCTTATCGCTGCCCTCTTGTTCATCCCTATGAGCCAGATCTCACTTGAAGTGCTGAATTACCTGGTGATACGGCTGTTTCCTCCGCGCATTCTGCCAAAGATGGATTTCAGGATTTCAGGGATTCCCGATTCCTGCCGGACGCTGGTCATCGTGCCTATGATACTAGTAGATCTGGAGACCATTAAAGCCGAAGCGGAAAAGATTGAGATCCGCTATCTGGCTAATAAAGAGGCCAATCTGCTCTTTGCTCTTTATTCTGATTACAAAGATGCGCTGCAGGCCCATTGTGCAGATGACGAGTCCCTGCTTGAGGCCATAACGCAGTGTATTAACACCCTCAATCAACGCCATGGCGGCGAACGTTTCTTCCTGTTCCACCGGCAGCGAAAATGGTCTGTATCCGAGCAAAAATTCATAGGCTGGGAACGCAAACGCGGAAAACTGGAAGAACTCAATGGCCTGATTGCTGGCACGCGGCCTCGTGAGGCAGATCGCCTCGTTTACGTCGGCGACCAGGATCAATTATCCAACGTAAGATTCGTCATTACTCTGGACAGCGACACGCAATTGCCGCATGACACCGCCCGCAGGATGATCGAGATCCTGGCGCATCCGCTGAACCAGGCGCGCTTTGATGACGCAGGTCAGGTCCAATCCGGTTACACGATAATTCAACCGCGCGTCAGCCCATCCCTGCCGAGCATGAGTGGTTCACCTTTCAGCCGGCTGTTTTCGTACCCGGTCGGTATCGATCCCTATACCAATGCAGTTTCCGATGTATACCAGGACCTGACTGGAGAAGGTTCCTATCACGGCAAAGGCATCTATGATGTGCACACTTTCAACCAATTGCTTTCCGGCAGGTTTCCTGAGGCCTTGCTCCTCAGCCATGATTTGATTGAAGGTGCTCACGTCCGGGTGGGTCTGGCCAGCAATGTCGAGCTCTATGATGAATTCCCGCAGGATTACCTGAGTTACATCAACCGGCAGCACCGCTGGATTCGCGGCGATTGGCAGATTGTGGATTGGATCAAACCGCGTGTTCCCCAACCCGGCGGCGGGCGTCGAGGAAAAAATCCGCTCTCCTGGTTCGATCGCTGGAAGGTAATCGATAATCTGCGCCGCAGCCTGCTGCCCGTAATCAATCTGAGTTTACTGATGATCTCCTGGTTAATCTCCGTTCAGGCCGGGTGGGTTGCTACTATTGTGGTCACCACCCAACTGTTCTTTCACTCCCTGGTGCAGCCGTTCACCTGGGCTACAACCGGGCAGAGCCTCAAAAGCGTCTCCCTTACCAAAACAGCACATGATCTGCTGCGATTGCTGGTTGAAGCAGCACTGCTTCCGTTCCAGGCCTGGCTGGCCCTGGATGCCATAGCACGGGTCTTCTATCGCCGACACTTTTCGCATCGACGGTTATTGGAGTGGACTTCGGCCCAGGTGATGTATAGCAGTGCTCAGGCCAAAGTGCCTGTATTTCTGTTTTCAATTGGTCTGGTGAGCCTGTTCAGCGTGATTATTGGCTGGGCGATGCAGTGGTGGAGACCAACAAACATCTGGGTGGTCAGTCCCTGGCTGATGCTCTGGTTTCTTTCCCCGATGATCGGCTGGCTCCTTAACCGGCGACCATTGCTGAAGCAGTCACAATTTCTGCTTGCGGCAGAGGATCGGCAGTTCCTGAGAAATATTGCCAGGCGAACCTGGCGTTATTTTTCAGATTTTGTGAATAAAGAAACCTCATGGCTTCCTCCCGACAACTACCAGATCAGCCATCAGAAGAAACTGGCCCTGCGGACCAGCCCGACCAATATTGGTCTCTATATGGTCAGCGTAATCAGCGCCCATAATTTCGGATATTTAACCGTGGATGAGGTCATATATAAACTGACACAGACGATGGAAACGATTGATAAACTGGAGCGCTATGAGGGTCATCTGCTCAATTGGTACGACATTCAAACCCTGGCTCCTCTGAAACCGCAATACGTTTCTACCGTGGACAGCGGTAATCTGCTGGGGGCCTTGTGGGCTCTGGACCAGTGGCTTAAGACGCTTATGCAGGTTCCGTTGTTGGATGTGAAAGGATTTGCGGGATTGCGCGACACCGGCGAAGTTCTGCGACAGGTTAGCCGGGAAGAGCAGGTCTCTGCTTTGGATGTTCAATCCCTGGATGAATTGCTGGGCATATGGAAATCCCCTCCGGATATTATCACGGATACTCCTGGCCTGCTGCGACAGGCGGAGGATCGGGTCAGAAGTTTGTTCACAAAAACCCATGGATCTGCTGCCGTTCAGGGGAGCATAGTCTATTGGGCCAGCCAGATACAGAACCAACTCGCGGCTTTGCTGAGCATTGCAGATCGATATCTCAGCCTGGATTACAATCCTGGCTGAAAAGACCGAAGAAGATATCGCCAAAATGGATCCGGATGCCCTGCCGTATTTTCGCCGGGCGCTGCGCCGCGCACCCTCGCTTCTGTCCCTTGCCGGTGGACACATCCCCTGTATCGCCTCCCTCCGGTCAATCAAGGAGAAAGCCCCGGTGGATGAGTTCGCCCTGCGCGGCTGGATTGATCGAGTTTTGGAGGCCTTCGAAACATCGAAATGGCTGGCTGGTGAGATGCTGGCTTCCACAGAGCGACTCATTCAATCGGGACGTGAACTATCCACATCGATCAATATGCGCTTCCTTTACAACACTGAATTCCGTTTATTTTCGATCGGTTATAATGTCTCGGAAGGACGCCTGGACCGCGCCTTTTACGATCTATTGGCGAGCGAAGCGCGCCTGGGAAGTTTCATCGCCATCGCCCGCGGAGATATTCCGGTCGAGCATTGGTTTGCTATGAACCGGCCGTATGGCGCCATCGGCCGACGCCGGGCGCTGCTCAGTTGGACCGGGACGATGTTCGAGTACCTCATGCCGCTGCTTTTCCAGCGCTCCTATGGGAGTTCGCTGTTGGATAAATCCGTCCGGGAAGCCGTGGCGATACAGATCGATTACAGCCGTAAGCACCGGGTGCCGTGGGGAATTTCGGAGTGCGCCTTTGGGGATTTGGATATTCAAAAAAATTATCAATATCAAGCCTTTGGTGTGCCTGAACTTGGGCTCAAACGCGGCCTGGCGAACAAGATTGTAATCGCACCTTATGCCACCCTGCTGGCAGTGAGTGTCGCGCCCCGGGCAACCGTGCATAACTTGAAACGGTTGGTCAAGCTGGGCATGCTGAGTGATTACGGTTATTATGAAGCACTGGATTACAGCCAACAACCAAACCGCGAGGGTGAACGTGGGGTGATCGTGCAAACCTACATGGCCCATCACCAGGGAATGAGTTTCCTGGCCCTGACCAATTTTCTTCATGATAATTCGCTGCAGCGTCATTTCCATAATGACCCGCGTATACGCACCGTTGAACCATTGCTTCATGAACGTATCCCAAGCCTGCCGTCACTGCACTACATCTCCCCGCGTGTACGGGTATCTTCAGTGGCGAGTGTTGGCGAGGTCGCGCCTTCGGTCAACCAATCTGAAACGCCGCATACCGCCACACCCAAGACCCAACTGCTGTGTAATGGTCGCTATGGCCTGATGCTGACAAACGCCGGTGGCGGCTACAGTCGCTGGGGTAACTTTGAAATCACACGCTGGCGATCGGATCGGACCCGGGATTCATGGGGAACCTTTTGTTACATACACGATACCGATTCGGATCAGTTATGGTGCAATACCTATCAACCAACGTGCGGAAAGGCTGAGAAATATAACGTCACCTTCACGCTCGACCGTGCCGTGTTCCGGCGCGTTGATCATGGTATTGAGAGTGAAACCGAAATTATCGTTGCACCGGAAGATGACGTTGAGATCAGGCGAATAACGCTGATCAATCGTTCCCCGCACAATCGCCAACTCGATCTGACGAGTTACGTTGAACTCTCGCTGGCGCCGCACAATGTGGATCGTCAGCATCCGGCGTTCAATAAACTATTCATCCGGACCGAGGCGCTGCCTGAGCAGAAAGTACTCCTGGCCAACCGTCGGCCGCGCAGTAGCGATGATCCACCTGTCGCTGTTGCGCACCGCTTTACGCTGGAGCAGGCCGAAGGTCAGGCCTTGCGCTTCGAGACCGACCGGCGCCGCTTTATCGGTCGTGGCCGGACACTCGCCAGGCCGATGGGTGTCTTTCAGGAACCCGGCAATAGCCAGGGATTTGTTCTGGACCCGATTCTAAGCCTGCGCCAGAGTCTGAACCTGAATCCAGGTCAGCGAGTGCGGGTCTCTCTGGTTTTAGCCGCCGGCGAAACACGGGAACAGGTGCTTAGTCTGATGAGCAAATATAGCGATCCACATGCTATCGATCAGGCGATGGACTTTGCCTGGGCATCAGCGCAACTAGAGTTGCGTCTGCTGCGCATCCAGCCCGACGATGCACGACGTTTCCAGCAACTGGCAAGTCACCTGCTGTACCCTAATCTACTCTTGCGTGCCACCGCGAAACGCATTGCTGAAAACCGTAAGGGTCAGGCCGGCTTATGGGCTTATGCCATCTCGGGTGACTTGCCCATTGTCCTGGTCGCTATTGGCGAAACGACGGATCTGAACCTGGTCCGTCAAATACTCCAGGCGCATACCTATTGGCGCATGCACGGGCTGATGGCCGACCTGGTGATCCTGAACGAAGAGACCGGTGGTTATACGCAACCGCTGCGTGAACAACTCGAACAAATGATCCAATCCCATTCGGCTACTACCGGGGTGGAGCAGCCCGGGGGTATTTATTTACGCAGTGCGGATCTTATTCCAACGGAAGATCTGACACTCCTGCGGGCCGCGGCAAGCGTGGTGTTGGTGGCAGCCCGCGGTGCTTTGCCCCAACAAATGGGTGTGCAATTGGAATCTCCCGATTTGACTGTACCCATAACCTGGAAACGCGATCCCCGTGATCCTTCGGCAGCACTCCGCTTTATGGAACTGCCCTTCTTCAATAGCCTGGGTGGTTTTACTCCGGATGGCCGCGAATATGTAATCTATCTTGGTCCGGGTATAAACACACCCGCACCCTGGATCAATGTCCTCGCCAACCCGACCTTCGGCACTCTCGTCAGTGAAACTGGAGCCGGCTTCACCTGGCAGGGCAACAGCCAGCGCAATCGCCTGACACAATGGTCGAATGATCCTGTAATGGATCCGCCTTCTGAAGCATTATATATCCGGGACGAGGAAACCGGTGTCTACTGGACACCGACCGCAGCACCGATCCGCGAAGAGACCGCTTACCGGACCAGGCACGGGGCGGGGTATACGGTCTTCGAGCATAATAGCCATGGTATCGAGCAGGAATTGACGGTTTTCGTTCCCATGGATGATCAGGGGGGCAAACCAATCAAGTTGCAAAGACTTTCACTCAGGAACGACTCCGCCAGATCACGCAAACTGTCGCTTACATATTATGTGGAGTGGACCCTGGGCGAGTCTCGTGAGTTTTCTCAGATGCATGTGGTGACCGACTGGGATGACGAAGTCCAGGCTATGATTGCCCGCAACTACTACCATCCGGATTTGGCAGATCGGGTAGCCTTTACGGCTATGAGCGTGCCTACGCAGATTTACACAGGCGATCGCACCACCTTCATTGGGCGCAACCGCTCGCTGGAGAATCCGGTGGCAATGGAGCGAACCAGGTTATCACGCCGGACCGGAGCGGGCCTGGACCCTTGCGCCGCGTTACAGATCACCCTGAAACTGGCTCCCGGTGAACATAGTGAAATCACCTGCATGCTCGGGCAGGCCTCATCGTTGCAGCAGGTACATGATATGGTGCTGGCCAACCGCGACAGTCGGGCGCTGAAGATTGCGCTCGAGCAAACCCAGGTATGGTGGGATGATCGGCTAGGCACAATCCAGGTGCATACCCCCGAACTAGCCACGGATTTCCTGATCAACCGCTGGCTGCTCTATCAAAGCCTTGCCTGCCGAATATGGGGTCGTTCCGCCTTTTATCAGTCCGGTGGTGCCTTTGGCTTCCGTGATCAACTGCAGGACGTGATGGTACTGCTTTACACACTTCCCGGGCTGGCGCGTGATCACATCCTGCTGGCGGCCAGCCGTCAATTCAGGGAAGGTGATGTCCAGCACTGGTGGCATCCGCCGGGTGGCGCCGGAATCCGCTCGCGGATCTCCGATGATCACCTCTGGCTACCGTACGTTGTCGCTCAATACATCAGGACCACCGATGATGTGAACATCCTGAACGAGATGGTCCCTTATCTCGACTCCCCTGTACTGAAAGACGATCAGCAGGAGAGTTTTCAATCACCGGAGATCTCATTAGAACGCTCCCCGCTCTTCGAGCACTGCCAGCGTGCGATCAAACGCAGTCAAATCTTTGGACCACATGGATTGCCCCTGATGGGAACCGGAGACTGGAACGATGGGCTGAATCACGTAGGGGCCGGGGGCAAGGGTGAGAGTGTTTGGTTAGCGTGGTTCATGGCGGATGTGCTGAAGGGAATGATCGAGATGTCAGATCGCCTGGGCCGACCTGAGCTGAGCCAGACCTACCAGCAAAATCGAAAAGCGCTGATCCAGTGTATTGAACAGTTTTCATGGGATGGGGAATGGTATATACGGGCTTTCTTTGACAATGGAACACCCCTTGGTTCCACGACGAATACAGAAGCGAGGATCGATTCCCTGCCTCAATCCTGGGCCTGGCTAAGCGGTGATGCCGATCCAAATCGTGCCAAACAGGCACTTGAATCGGCCTGGAATCATCTCGTTCGTGAGGATGAGGGACTGGTGCTGCTTTTCGAGCCTCCGTTTGACCAAATGGAGCCATCACCGGGATACATCAAGGGTTACCCGCCAGGGGTGCGGGAGAATGGAGGCCAATACACCCACGCTGCACTATGGCTGGCAATGGCTCTGGCCCGCAGTGGAGATGGTGACCGGGCGGCGAAAATGCTGCACATGCTCAACCCGATTGAACACGCCCGTAATCCGGAAGCAGTCTGGCGTTATGGTATTGAACCTTATGTGGTTGCGGCCGATGTGAGCAGTGTGTCCGGACGGGTCGGTCATGGTGGCTGGTCATGGTATACGGGTTCAGCAGCGTGGATGTACCGTGCCTGGATTGAAGAGATCCTGGGCCTGAAGGTGCATGGACACTCGTTACGGCTCGACCCGGTCATTCCGGGATGGTGGGATGGTTTCCAAATTATCTATCGCCACGGTGAAGCGATCTACGAAATTCAGGTCGATAATCCGGAGCACTGCGTACGTGGCGTTTCCCGGATAGAGATTGACGGTCAGATCGTGAAGGATGGCCTGATCCCGTTGGATCATGGTCTGGTCAAGCACAGGATACTCGTTTATATGGGTAAACTGCAAACAGCAAATTCGGTAAAAAATTGTCGTACAAAGGAAATATAAAATGAACCCAAGAAAAATCTGTGACGGTGTGTATTGGCTGGGAGTGGTAGACTGGAACCGGCGGTTATTTGATGCATTAATTCCGCTTCCGGACGGTACCAGCTATAATGCTTACCTGGTGCAGGGATCGGAAAAGACAGTCCTGATCGATACAGTAGAACCGGCTATGGCCGATGCGTTGAAAGGTCCAGTTGGCTGACGTGAAAAAAATTGACTATATAATATCACAACACACCGAGCAGGACCACTCGGGTTCCATTCCGCTGATCCTGGAGTTGTACAAGCAGTCCATGGTTCTGTGCAGTGCAAAGGCGAAAGATATGCTGGTTGACCACCTGGGAATTCCTGTTGAGCGAATCAAGACCGTTGAGGATGGTGAAACTCTTTCGCTGGGCAACAAAACGCTTCGTTTCATTTATACTCCCTGGGTCCACTGGCCGGAGACCATGGTCACTTACCTGCCGGAAGACCGCATTGTGTTTAGCTGCGATTTCCTGGGTTCGCACATGGCCATGTCTGAGCTGTATGCCGGAGAGAATCCTCAGATCATTGAAGCGGCCAAGCGTTACTATGCTGAAATTATGATGCCCTTTCGCACAATGATCCAGAAAAATTTAAAAAAATTGCGTGAATTGAAGTTTGACTTTATTGCACCAAGTCACGGACCGGTTTTCGATCATCCTGAAATCATTTTATCTGCTTACGAAGACTGGGTTTCTGACCGTGTATCGAACAATGTTGTCATACCGTATATATCTATGCACGGGAGTACGGAAACGATGGTGAACTATCTGGTCGCAGCACTGGCGGAGAGAGGCATCACGGTTCAGAAATTCGAATTGACAACCACCGATATTGGCAAACTGGCCATGGCTTTGGTTGATGCGGCGACGATAGTGATCGGCACGCCTACCGTTAATACCGGCCCGCACCCCGGTATTATTTCAGCCGTCCATCTGGTGAACTCTTTGCGTCCCAAGTTGAAGTATGCGGCATTCATCGGTTCATACGGCTGGGGCACTAAAGCCGTGGATCATATCTCCGGCTTGCTGTCGAATCTGAAATTCGAAGTTCTCGGTACCATGCTGTGCAAAGGCCGCCCGCAAAGCGAGACCTTTAAAGAACTGGATGCCCTGGCTGATGCAATTCGGGAAAAGCATTCGTTGAACTGATCAGGAGAAACTAATAATCTGATCATAAACAGCACTCGAAAACTGCACGCATGAGGTTTATCCATGAAAAAATACATATAGTGGAAAATGGGATGGAACGGATCCTTTTGCGAAAAAGTGAATTGCCGATTTTTTTATCTTTCCAGACCGACCACAAAGAGTAATCTGAAACTTATCGGTTCCTGCACAGCCCAGACATTCCTCTGGGTCAGGTCAACCAGTGTGGCATTATTGTTTGAAAGTTCAGTATTCTTTACCAGCAGCCAGGCCAGAGGAAGTTGCATGGTAGCAATGGTTTGAACAGGGCCCCAGCCATAAGAAAAGCCGATTGAACCGGTCATCCAGGTTTCAGTTTTATTGTCATGCCGGGTATGCGATTTACGGAACACATATTCGAAATCGCCGGCAGGAATTTCTGAACTGCCATACTCCTTGGTAATAAAACTGTATTTGCGCAAAACTAAAAGTCCGGCCAGCGCAGAAAAACGGCCGTGCAAATTAATGGAAGCCGTGGCTTCAAACCCGGATGCAAAAAAGAGGTAATGACCCTGTGAATAGGTTTCCCAGGATGGACTGAAACCGCTCTCCCAGGGATAGGAATCTCTGATCACATCTTTTTGACTTGCTCCCATTACATCATTCCATCTGGGAGAAGTGTTGGCCATGGATGTGTAAGAAAACTCGCACAGCAGACCAAAATCAAAATAACTTTTACCATATCTATAGTTAGCCCAGGGATTTACTTCAAGGGTAAATTCATTTGAAGCATCAGTGCTGAGCGGCTCGCTTTCAAGATCACGGTTGGTACTCACCGTATTATTTTCATTATCAGCATATTGCAGGAAGAATAATAAACCCATATCAAGATCCCCGAATTTCCAGAAACGGATCTTTGAATAGGCCCGGATCAGATCATCGGCTATCTCGTCTTCATACCTGCTGTCGGTAATATAGTCGCCATAAAAATTTGCAAAAGGCAGAGAATCGGCTATGCTGCTGCGCCAGTAGTAAGTCTGACCCCGTTCACTCCTGTTTCTGTAGCGAATTCCGGATTTATGATTTTTGTATTCATAACTCAGTTGAAGATCCAGCTGCCCCCCCTCGTACAGGGTATAATCATTCAGGAACCAGGCGTCAAAATTCTGGCTGGATGTCTGGAAAATATGCGCACAGGGGGTGGTGGTCCAGCCCCAGGTCAGGTGATTTGAATTTATTACCTGCCCATTCCTGATGAATTGGATCTTTGAATCCGGGTGTTCGGTATTTTTTGCCTGATACTGTACTTTTAAGCCGATGGGATTGCCAAACAGGTAATTGGCATACATAAACTGGAAATCATAATATCTTCTGATGGCATCGGTACTGGCATTCACCGGAATTAATTCCAGGGTAGTGTTATTTCTTACAATTCCGTCGACCCGTAATTCCATATTAACTCGGTTGGTGCCTAATTCCAGATATACTTTACCATATTTATCAAAATTCCAGATACCGCCAAAACTGTATCTTTTATTATAAGCATAAGCAGATACATGCATGAAGGAGCGTATGGCATACGGATCACCGGTATAATCATCAGGGGTGGGAAATTCAAAATAATTATAATTGCTGATATACGTATCATTGGGGCGTTCGGCAATATTGGTCACATGGCCCTGCCAGGGCAGTGTTTGCGGGTACATGTAACTGAAAAAGTCTTTATTCGGCCATTTCAGCAAGTCGTGCGGATAGGCAAAAACGGTATAGTACGGATTGCTGCCGATGGTAAAATGTGGATTGGCATAAATACAGGATACGGATATCAATAAAACGAAAAAGAACAGTTTCTTCATCGTCGCTCCAAATTGGTTATGAATTTGTATATTTTGCAGGTTCTAAATATAATTTTCTTTTGCTTCAACAACAAATATAATTATTCTGCCGGGAATTTTGATGATCAAAATCACTTCTTAATCGGGTCGGACCTAAAAATATAATTGTTTTTATTGAAGTTAGACCTTAAATAATGCTATAAAATGGTCTTAATGGCACCTTTTTAGATATAAAAAGGACCTGATTTCATTAAATTAGGAGAAGCCCGGCAATAATAATTATTTATTTAGAATTTCTATCTGCCAAATTTTAAACTAATTACTTACTTATATATATCAAACTTTTTATATTTATTCAGATGTTTAAAACAAATCGAAGATAAAAATATATGTCCTCTGGGAGATGCCACAAATGATAAGAGAGATGACCAATAATCTTATTATTTTCTTAATCATCATGTCATTCGGCCTTGTTAATAAACACTGCCTGCGCTCAGGAAAAAACATTTATTAAAGAATACACTTATGCTGCAAGTGATCTTGACAGTAAAATTTCCAGCCGGATTATCGCGCTGGAGCAGGTTAAAAGACTCGTTTTAGAAGAACTGGGGACTTATCTCCGAATTGAAACAGAGGTAAAAAATTTTCAACTAACCTCCGATCAGTTGACTGCTTTTTCTGCGGGGATCATCAAAATTTCGATCATCGCTGAAAAGTGGGATGGGCAGACATATTACATAAAAGCACAAATAATTGCCGATCCGGCGGAAGTGAGCAGTGCAATTGCCAAAGTTCTTGCCGACCAGACCAACAGCAGGTTGCTCGAAGAAACCAGTAAAAAAGCAGAAATGTCGCTGCAAGAAATTGAGCGGTTAAAAAACGAAATCGAAACGATAAAGGTGAGTGGAAAAAGACAACAGGAGTATGAAAAGGCTGTTGACATCCTATCGGCCAGACAATGGTTCGATAAGGGGTATGCTCTGGTCAGTACAGGAAGTTACCAGGAAGCTATCCCGGCCTATCTGAAGGTTATAGAATTAGAGCCGGAAAATATCGCTGCTCATATTCACCTCGCCTGGGCCTATAATGGGGCAGGCCAATTTAAAGAAGCAATCGTTGAATCGGACCGTGTATTGACATTTGAACCGGAAAACGAATATGCCTATCTCGAACGCGGCTGGTCTTATAACGGACTGGGTGAATACCAGAAAGCGATCACTGATCTGGATAAGGCCTTAAAGTTAAATCCGAATGACCAGTGGGCATTGTATCATCGCAGCTGGGCCTGTAATGCCCTGGGCAACTTTGAACAGGCGAAAAAAGATATGGACAAGGCCCTGAAAATTGATCCGGGTCAACAGTTACATTACGTGATGCGCGGCTGGGCCTATAATGGGCTGGGGAACTATCAGGAAGCACTCACAGATCTGAATGCCGCAATAAAATTAAACCCTGATGACAAATATGCATATATCCATAGAGGTTGGGCTTTTAACGGATTGGGGAATTATGAGCAGGCTGAGAATGATCTTAACCTGGCCTTGAATCTTGATCCCAAATTTGCGGATGCGTATTATAACCTGGCTATCTTCTATTATTATAGAACCGGCAAAGAAAAAGCATTAATATTCCTGGCCAAAGCGATAACGCTTGATGCCAACCTGAAACAAAGAGCCAAAGTAGATAATAACTTTAAAAATCTTAGTAATGACCAGGAATTTAAAATGCTAGTTAACTGAATTACAATCTTAAGCTTTGAGGAAGTCAATGGTACGGCAGAATTCATCACCTGCGCAGGAAAAAATACCCGGTAAAAAGCCGGATGATCTGACCGGTGCCAAAGCCGGGACAAAGATGAAAATTCATCCGATTGCGGCAATTCTGGTAGCGCTGGCCTGGCCGATGATGGGCTTTTTTCTTTGTCTGGTAGTACAGATGATATTTAAAATCGAAATATCCAAAATCGTTAAATCAATTATCAATCTGGGAGTAGGGTGTTTTGGAGTCTTTTACCTTTTCCCCGTACTCTATCGTGCCCCATTCGGAGCGGTCCCAATTAAGGAGTATCTGCAGCGAATCGGTTTATATGTTCCGCCCCGTGTTTGGCGTCATATCATGCTGGGAATTATTCTGGCGCTTTGCACACTTTCGGGAATGTTGCTGGGATCCTTGCTCAGCGGCAGATATGAATTGAACTGGAGTACTATAAATCTAAAACAGATCATTTTCAGCCTGAATCCGGGAATTTTTGAGGAGATATTCTATCGCGGTATCATCGTTATGCTTCTGCTGCCTTTAACCAGGAACCTGATCAAGGCCTTTATCTGGCAGATTGTTATTTTCGGCCTGGCCCATATCAAAGGTTTTGACTGGCTGGTATTGGTTGATGTCGTTTCAGTTATGATCATTGCGATTGCCTTTACTTATGCTGCATACAAAACACGCGCGCTGCTGGCGGGGATTGTCTTTCACTTTTTGCATGATGCTTTTTTATTTTTTGTGCAAGTACCCGAAGGGGTGTATAATGGCTGGCAGGAAAATATTGCCTTCTACGGTGTTTTATGGTTGATGGTGGGGGTAGGATGTTTCATAATCTGGTTTGCCACTGAACGGTTGAATATTCGTGGCGAGAGTGAATTGTACATTTTAAATAAAGTATAATTATTGCCTTTTAATGATCCTGGTGGCGCTGGACAAAATATCGACTTCCACAAGAAAGTACAAACTGCAGCTGTCAAAGAGGACCGGAAAAAATATATATACGGATTGCTGAATAATTCATTAAATTTCATTATCAATTCCGGATCCAGTATTAGCCTTTCGAATTAATAGACTTTCGTTGTCACTGATCAAAATATTAAACTTTTATAGAAATTAAGAGATTTAATAATGAGCGAAAACTGGTAGGTTTTTGTTCGTTAGTCTAAGTGCTCCTTTATATCTGCTGAAGTTCAATCAGGGATAATTTCATGGGCATGACACTTGTATTTTTTCAATTCTGAGTTATTTTGTAAGGGAGGCATGACATGCAGTACAAAATAATGTGGCTGATTTTATTCACGCTGGCGGCCTGCGAAGAAAAATCGACACAACCGGGTGACCGGTATGATTATATGTATTTCGAACGTTACGGTGGTGGTAATCTGGAGTTCAACGTATACCCGACAACAGTTTCTGATATCTTCTCAGCAAATGTCAGCAAGCTGAATTTTAAGGATACTTTGATCAACCTGAGCCTGATCAGAGATACTGCGAACGGGGAGATATTGGATGCACTGACGGATGCATTAAAGGGCAAATACAAGATAACTGGCGATTTCAAACGGGATACGCTGGATATAGTCGGAACCTGGGCTTTTATATATATGATACGGGATCACGACAGTACCGAAGTCACAAATACAGCCTTATGCAATATCTTGTTGGGTTTAGAATCTATAATCAGAGAAAATCTGGAATAAAATAATAGTGCCAATCCTATAATAAAGGAGATGAATATGCAGAAGGGAATCATAATAGTTCTATTATTGATTGTCAACATAGGATGGAGTAACGGGTACAATCCCGATGGGAGGTATCTCCAGCCGGGTGTTGGTTTATATTATGGACATACTGCAGCCAATAATTTTAATGTCGATCAAGGTCTTCTGTCTGTTTCATTGCCAGTCTCAAATTATTTTACCTTACTAACATCGGGTGGTTATACAGGTGGAAGTGGATCAGAGAATGGATTTCTGGCAATGATCGGATTGAACATTTTTACTGAACCAATTGAAAATCTAAACGAGTTAATAAATCCTGATGGTCTGAAAGGCAGTTTAATATTTAGTGCCATAGCGGGAATCGACTATATTGACAGGCTGAATAATGGCCTTAATTGCGCTGCATCAATTGGATTCATCTCAGGTAATACGACTACGATCGGAATAAGCTACAATTATTCAAATCTAAGTTCCCACATAATCCAGAGTGCATTATTAAATTTTAATCTTCATAATCTGCCAGCAACAGATAGGGAATTAATCAATCCGGATGGGCGTGTAGGTTCACTTACAACCGGTTTTAGTGCCGGTGGTATATTTACCGAGCAGGCCAGTGGATATAATCTAGGATTAGGATTGTTGTATCCTGCAAATACGATAATGACACTCCAGGCAGAATATGCTTATCTAGGCTTCAGTCAGTCTTCAAGCAGTTCTTTTTTGATCGGATGTATCATTTACTTTTAATAATCGCTATTTTTAATAAGTACGCGGGATAGACTTACCCTAATAACTATTGTCAATCTGGTGAAAAGACGTACGGTAATAATACAGATTGGATGAGCTAATATAATTTGGACATCCATAAATCAATGATAGGGAGAAGAGAATTATGGCAATCTCAGAACTAAAGCGCAGGGATTTCATCAAATCATTACTGGCCGGGTTCTCAGTCACGGCGCTGGACTGGAGTGCTTTCTCCACCGCTGCCAGGGCCGGGAATAAAACCAACGAATATGATGCCATCATCATCGGTTCAGGTCTGGGAGGACTCAGTTGTGCCGCTGCTTTTGCCCGCCAGGGCTTCAAACCGCTGCTGCTGGAACAGCACAGCAAAGCGGGAGGATATGCCACTACCTTTAAACGTAAAGATTTTATTTTCGATGTTTCATTGCACTCGACTGGCGTGGGTGAACGGAACGGTTTGCATAATCTGATACCGGGATTTCCCGAAATCACTTCGGTCGAATTCGTACCCCATCCCGACCTGTACCGGGTAATCTATCCGGACTACGATATCCGCGTTCCCCAGAAAAACCTGCGCGGTTATATCGACAAACTCATCGCTTACTTCCCCGATGAAAAAACTGGGATAGAGGGTATTTTTGAAGATATGCAGGGAATGATGAATGACATTCAAAAATTATACCAGGCCCAGGGGCAGATTGACATGAGCCGCTTTGCCCAGGATTTCCCGGTTCTGGCAAACAGCTTCGGTAAAAGCTGGGGACAAATGGTCGACTCGCGTATTAATAATATCAAGCTGAAAGCAATCATCTCTTCATTGTGGGTCTATTACGGCCTGCCTCCATCAAAACTTTCACCCTTTTATTATGCCATGCCCACCCTTGGTTATCTGCAGGAAGGCGGTTATTATCCCATCGGCAAATCGCAACAGATCAGCACTGCTTTTAAAACTTTTATTGAAGAACGTGGCGGTCAGGTGAAGTTGTCAACCCGGGTGAAAGAGATACTGACCAGGGATCATGCTGCTTACGGTGTCCGAACGGAAAATGGTGAAGAGTTCAAAGCCAAAGTTGTGATTTCCAATGCCAGCGCACCGGTTACTTTTAAGAAAATGATGAATGAAAACGATTATTTAAACGAGTATTTGAGTAAACTGGATTCTTACAGTGTCAGCCTGTCATCCTTCCAGATTTTTCTCGGCTTAAAAAAAGACCTGGCCGGTGAACTGGGTATTAAAGATACCGAAATTTTTTACAACACCGGTTACGATCTGGAAGCAGATTATCAGGCCATGGTACAGGCCAATGTTGAGCACGGCGGGTATGCTGTTACCCTGTATGATAATCTATATAAAGGATATTCTCCGGCCGGAAAAAATATTATCAACCTGCTGACCCTGCAGGGGTATGAGCACTGGTTGCCTTATGAAGCCGACTATCTTGAGGGGAAAAAGGATACCTACCGGGCCGAGAAAAAACGTATGGCCGATATACTAATCGATCAGGCTGAAAAAACTTTATTGCCCGGATTGCGTGCTGCTATCGAAGTAATTGAAATCGGTACACCGCTGACCAACGTGCGTTACACCGGCAATTATCGCGGTGCTGTATACGGCTTTGATCAGACACTGGATAACAGCGGGCAGAGCCGGCTCGGGCATAAAACGCCGATTAAAAACCTATACCTGGCCGGCGCCTGGACCAGGCCCGGTCACGGCTACGGTGCCGTTATACCCAGCGGACTGGAATGTTTTGCGCGAAATTATGCAGGAGTGGAAATCGTAAATGATGTGAAGTGTTTGAATATTTCAGAATCTGCTGTGTATATCATATTAGATATCAAGAAAGGTAAAAAACATGAAAATAATCCTCCGGATAAGCACATTACTAATCACAGCAGGCATAATAAACGCCGGCAGTTATCCATCACCGTCTGATTATCCAGTTTCTGCAGAGAGTTTGAAATCAGTTATCTCAGCCCAGCCGGACAGTACTGTTGTTTCTCCGCAGCGGATTGCCGCAGCTCAAATTTTAGCCGACAAATTTCTGCAAAAAGATTATACTGCTTTTATGGAAAAATTTGATGCCACCATGAAAGAAGCCCTTCCTCTGGATAAACTTCAGCAAGCCAGGGAATCCCTGGATCAACGTCTGGGTGCTTTTCAGAAACAGTTGGGTATCCGGGCAGAAAAATACCAGCAATTTGATGTCATCTACGTCACCTGGCAATTTGCAGCAATGACCATTGATTTTAAACTGATTATTAATCCATCCGGCCAGATTGCCGGAATGTTTTTTGTACCGGCTCAATCAGGAGTTGCTTATGTGGCACCTGCTTATGTAAAACCAAATTCCTATCAGGAGCGGGAAATAACCATCGGTTCTGATGAATGGGCCTTACCCGGGACGTTGACCACTCCCGCGGGAAGTGGTCCATTCCCGGCAGTGGTTTTAATCCATGGATCTGGTCCCAATGACCGGGATGAGACTATCGGTCCCAACAAACCTTTCCGTGATCTGGCCTGGGGACTGGCTTCTAAGGGTATTGCCGTATTACGTTATGAGAAACGTACCAAGTACCATGCCGCCAGGTATACTCCGGAGATTATAGCAAAACTGACCGTTAAGGAAGAAACCATCGATGATGCACTGGCAGCTGTGGCACTGTTGCGCCAAACCCCGGGAATCGATCCTGCCGGAATATTTGTGCTGGGACACAGTTTAGGAGGAATGCTTTTACCCAGGATGGCAGCAGCAGATCCAAAGATCAGCGGATTAATTATTATGGCTGGTCCCACCCGACCGCTGGAAGATCTTGCCCTGGATCAGTTCAGGTACATCAGCGCTCTGGACAGTACAATTTCCAGTCAGGAGAAAATATTTCTGGATACTTTGAGTGTACAGGTAGCCCGTCTTAAAGATCCAAATCTGTCTCCCAGTACGCCTGCTTCTGCTCTTCCCCTGGGGATGCCGGTCAATTACTGGTTTGACCTGCGGGATTATAAACCTGCTGAAACTGCCAGGAAACTAAAACAGCCTACGTTAATCCTGCAGGGTGGACGCGACTATCAGGTCACCCGCGTAGATCTCGATGGCTGGAAATCAACCCTGGCCGCGCATTCCAATGTGCAATTTAAATTGTATCCTGATCTCAATCATTTATTTATAACAGGCGCAGGTAAAAGCACACCGGCAGAATATGGAGTAGCCGGCCATGTGGCAGAGCAGGTAATTATAGATATTGCAGCGTGGATATTAAAATTATAAATAGGGACAATGAGAAAATGGAAGGAATATATGCCTGATAATTCAAAAAATAAATTACCCTCTCGCCCGGCCGGTGTTACTTTCCTGGTTATTATCAATGCCCTGGGGTGTATGATTACGTTATTATTCTGGTTATCGATTCTGTTTTCAAATCTGGTACCGTCTCCCGGTGATCTTACCGTATTTGCCGAGCGGGTCAACGCCGCTACAACCCGCGGTTTCCTGATTGCCGACTTACTCTATTCTGTACCATTATTGATGATAGCGACGATCGGTTTATGGAGTATGCGTTCCTGGGGCTGGACCGCGGCCCAGATGGTCAACGCCCTGTGGATTTTCTCCATGACCGTAATCTGGACCCGGGATATATACGGAGAATTCTCGCCGGGTGGAATTCTTTTTCTTCCTTTTACTCTTATAGCCATATGGGCTATCGCCTATCTCTGGCGACAACGCCGACTTTTCTGGTATAGTTATAAGGAAAAAGGGTAAAGGGGAAAGGAAAAACTTAATGCCTTTATGACCCACCCCCGGCCCCTCCCTTTCAGTCTCCTGACTGAAAGGGAGGGGATTTGGGGTGGGTTATCTTTACCCTTTACCCATTTATTTAAACAGGTTCACAATCGCCTTCTTGCCGCCTTTGGTTATCTCAGCCTGAGTTATACCGTCAAAACTGACCTGATACACTTCACCGTTATAAGTAATGGTTCCCGTACCCGAGCCGTCGGGACTAATATCATAATCCGCGATCAGGATCGGATCGTCCCCTTCAGAATACGGTGGAGCATATACTTCGTAATAGAGATGCGCACTGCCGTCGGCATAATATTCAGCTGCGATTATTATAAAATAATCGTTCCAGGTGGTCCAGGTCCCGCTCAGATCTCCTTCATCTCCGCTCTGCTCAAGAGTAAATGATCCGTGAGCGCCATTGGCCTTCTGAATCTCCAGACCCGTATGACGCATCTCACCGTCCTGATAACTCACCAGTGCTATGGCAATTGTATCGATCTTACCGGAACTGAAAAAGATATGTTCGACAAATTGGGCGCTAAACGTGTCGTACAGCGTATCGATAGCGACTTCGGCTGATTTCATGATCTTATCCAGGTAGCGGCCTGCCGGAAAATCTATCAATTCATTATACCACCCCTGCAGATCATCTTCGACGCAATTAAAAGTTCCGCTGACCATGGTACCGTCACGCAGTTGTTTACTGAATTCACCGGTATGATTAGCATAGAAAGTGATTTCTCGATAGACAGTTGTATTATCCTGGAATTTAAAATCTTCACGCACGGTTCCCGATTGATCGGGATTTAAATCCACGGTTTGTGTCAACTGTTGCAGGAAGCGGTCCTGGCGATAGTAGGTATTTTGGGCGGCTTCCAGTCCGCTGATTTCAGCACCGTTATAATCTGTGACTGTCACTTCCCCGACAATTTTCTGGATGAAGAAGGTTTCTTTAAAAAGGCGCTGCTGGTATAACTCTTTGATCAGATCATCTGTACTATTTTCAAAAGTAAAATTCATATCGATAACCGCAACGGCAGAATCATACACCAGCGGACGCAAGGCCATAAATATGTATTTCACGGAATAATATGTAGCCAGACCCGTTTCGGCATCATAATACATGGCCGCACGGGTACCCTTCAGCGTATCCTCCTCAAAATAGATCAGGGAATCGGTCAGAGTTTTGGCCAGAAATGACCGTGCGCTTAGAATGGCTCCGGCCTCCCGGCCCATCTGTATCGCTTGCTGTTTCATTTTCTCCATACCGAGAAAATCATCATTCCCCTGCCCTAAAAATTCTGAACTCTGGGTCAAACCGGAAATATCATCCCCGCTTTTAACCAGATCATTCAGTTCCCAGCCAAAAGTAGATTGCTCGGTCATCACGGCATCTACTTCCAGAGTCTGTTCCTGGGGACTTGTATCTTTCTCACAACTACTCAGCACAAAGATACTGAACAGACATGCCAGCAAAAATGCAAGTTTATACATAATAACCTCCTTTTTCTTTAACTGACGGAAAGCATTCAGGTTATTGTTCCTGAAAGAGTTACTACTTAATCCTATATTCATCAATATTCGGCTTTCATTTATAAATTAATAATACCATAAATAATATTTTTAAGCAGTGACGTTGATCAATTTCAAATTCCTATGCAACCTCCGCGCGTGACAATACGTATTAGATGATAACTCTCGGAAATTAATCGAGCTTTGACGATCAATAAAAATGATTTTTTCCAGTCAATTCTATTTTATAAAAACCAAATTGAGAAAGTGATTTTAAATTCGATTCTCTGTGCATATATAGTTTTATGATAAATCGGAGGAGCAAATGAATCCTATAACCAGGCGTTCTTTTCTAAAGACAGGTTCAACAGCCGCGGCCGCTTTGACAATGTTGCCTGCCTGGAGGAAAGGATGGTTCAACTTTTCCAATGTTCAGATGACAGGCTACTTTGAACAAGAGTTTGGTATAACCGCCGAGTTATGCCGTAAAGTATTAGCTCAGGCGCTATACCGCGGCGGTGATTTTGCTGATTTATATTTTGAGCATACCATTAGTAACTGGTTAATACTCGAAGACGGCCAGGTCAATCAAGCTTATGGTTCCATCTCCCTGGGTGTCGGTATTCGTACCGTGAAAGGTGAACAGGTAGGTTATGGTTTTACCCAGGAATTAAATGAAAAATCCATGCTGGCGGCAGCAGCGACAGCGGCAACAATTGCATCTGCTAATCCTAATCAACCAGCCGGTGAGTTTGTCGCATTAAACATTCAAAATTTTTACCCGCTGGCAACCCTGCTAACAGATGTTCCCTTAGAATCCAAACTGCCTTTGGTACAGACTGTCAATGACAAGTGTTTTGCCATGTCTCCGCTGGTGGTAAAAGTAAATGCCCAATTTCATGATCAGCAGAAGCGGATCATGATTATCACCAGTGACGGAACTAAAGCCGAAGATTTACAACCCAGAAATTATCTTATGGTAAATGTGGTAGCAGAAAAAGATGGGCGCCGCGAAAGAGCCGGTTGGAATATGGGCGGGCGGCGGAATTTTTCCTTTTATAACGCTGATGTTGTCGATATCATCGCTAAAACCGCGATTGACCGGGTTTTGGTATTATTCGAAGCAGTGCAGCCGCCTGCAGGTGAAATGCCTGTGGTACTGGGCCCGGGAGTTACCGGTATCCTGCTGCATGAAGCGATCGGGCATGGTATGGAGGCGGATTTTAACCGTAAAAAAATATCCACTTACGCTACCATGATCGGCAAGCAGGTTGCCGAACCCTTTATCACCATCATTGATGACGGCACCATACCCGATCTGCTCGGTTCCCTCAATGTGGATGACGAGGGTATACCGGGACAAAAAACGATTTTGGTTGACAAGGGAATTTTGACCAGTTACATGCATGATAAAATTTCAGCCCGCCATTATCACGTAACCCCTACCGGTAATGGCCGCCGTGAGAGTTATCAGCATTATATACAACCGCGCATGCGCAACACCTATATGTTGAGCGGAGAGTCTTCCCCAACAGATATAATCAGTAGTGTCGCTAAAGGAATCTATGTTCAGGATGTCAGTAACGGTCAGGTAAAAATTGGTGAAGGGGATTTTGCTTTTTATGTCTCGCAAGGAAGGATGATTGAAAACGGTAAACTCACCGCCCCCATCAAGGATATCAATATCATGGGTAATGGTCCTAAGATGCTGCAAAACATCACGATGTCTGCCAACGATTTACAAATGCACCAGGGCGGAGGCGGTGCCTGCGGCAAAGGCGGACAGGCTGTTCCGGTTGGTTTTGGATTGCCGACGGTACTGGTAAAATCAATGACCGTCGGTGGCGTAAAAGCATAAGACAAGGAGCAAATCATGAATCAAGAACTAAAAGATATAGCCAGCTGGTCGCTGCAAACTGCAAAAGCCGAAGGGGCCGCCGGGTGCCGTGTAAGTATAAACAGTGAACGCTTCATCGAGATCAGTTATCGCGATCGTAAACCGGAAAATATTAAAGAAGCTTCAACGCGGGAACTTTACATTGAAGTATTTGTGAACCAGCGTTACTCCGGTCAAAGTACTTCCGATCTGCGCCAGGAGGCTTTGAAGAGTTTTATTCACAATGCTGTGGCTACCACCAGACTTCTGGCCGAAGATGCATATCGCACCCTGCCCGATCCAAAATATTATCAGGGCCGTTCTGCCCTGGACCTCAATATTCTGGATTCCGATTACATAAAGACTACTCCACATGACAGGCATGCTCTGGTAAAAACGATTGAAGAATCAGCTCTGGACAAAGGCGGCGATAAAGTAATCTCGGTTACCGCCACGCAAAATGACAGTCATTCCGAGTCAGTTGTACTGACCAGCAATGGATTTGAAGGTGCGATCGAAAGTACCAGTTACTGGGCTGGTGCCCAAATGACGATTCAGGATAAAGGCAACCGCCGGCCAAACGGTTATAATTATGTTGTAGCCATATCAAAAAAGGATTTCCCCAGTGCAGAGAAAATCGGGACAGTTGCTGCTCAACGCACGCTGGCCCTGCTGGGTGCGAAAAAAATCAAAACTGAAACCTTACCCATCATCGTGGAGAACCGGGTAGCATCCAGCCTGCTCAATGGTTTCCTGGCCGGTATGTATGCCAGAAATATACAGCAGAAACGATCATTCCTGGCCGATCAAAAAGGAAAGAAAATCGGCAGCGATAAATTCACTTTGATCGACCATCCCCTGTTTAAATCCGGTTTAGGCAGCCGTTTATTTGACGATGACGGATTTGCCGCTAAGAAGCGGATCATGGTCGAGGACGGCGTGCTGAAAGATTTTTACATCGATTGGTATTATAGCCGTAAACTTGGTTGGGAACCGACCAGCGGCAATCCATCTAACCTGTTTATTCCTCCTGGAAAACGTTCTGTTGAAAAAATTATGAAAGACCTCGGTCGTGGTATTCTGATCACCGGTTTTCTCGGCGGCAATTCCAATTCTACTACCGGTGATACATCTATGGGCATCAGCGGCACTCTTTTCGAAAAGGGCGAATTGGTTCAACCGGTCTCCGAAATGAACATCGCCGATAATCACCTGAAGTTCTGGCATAAACTGACAGAAGTCGCCAACGATCCCTGGATATATTCTTCACGACGCATGCCCAGTCTGGTATTTACCGATGTAGTAGTATCAGGAGTATAATAACACCGCTTTTGATCCGGAGATAGCGCCTTATAGATAAACAGGCTTCCGGCAGCTATTAAACATCTAATTTTTTCTCAGATATAAATTATCTGTTTATCAGCTATTTTTTTTATTATTATACTTTTTTAAATTAAAAAATTATCAATCATTGATGTACCTGAGTACCTGAGTATGATGATTTATATATCTTAGTAATTTATCAATTACTAAGGCACTAAGGAACTCAGGGACTAAGGTACTAAGGTACTTTTCTCTAAGTGCCTCAATAGAAGGAGACCCATATTGAAATCAAGTTTGTTTATTCCCCAGAAATACCATTCCCCGCTGGATGTGAAGGAAACCGAAAAAGCGATCCGCCTGATCAAGGAGTTCTTTCAGACAAATTTATCCTTCGAGCTGAACTTGATACGAACCACTGCCCCGCTTTTCGTGAAGGCCAACACCGGCATCAATGATGAATTATCAGGGGTCGAAAAACCGGTAGCTTTCAATGTCAAGGATATGGGTCAAACCTGGGTGGAAATTGTGCAATCCCTGGCCAAATGGAAACGAATAACCCTGGCCGATTATAAGATTAAAACCGGTGAAGGAATCTATACGGATATGAATGCTATCCGTCCGGATGAGCGTCTGGATAACCTGCACTCCATCTATGTCGACCAATGGGATTGGGAGAAAGTGATCACTGCTGATCAGCATAATCTGCACTATTTAAAAAGTGTGGTTACCATCATCTATGAAGTGATCAAACGCACCGAGAAGTATATTTTTCATCTTTATCCCAAAATCAAGCCGATCCTGCCCGAGAACATTGTATTCAAACATAGCGAAGATCTGGCAGAAGAATACCCGGACCTGACCCCACAGCAACGGGAGATAATGATCTGCCGGGAATATGGTGCGGTGTTTGTCATCGGCATCGGTTCTACCCTGAGCAACGGTAAACCTCATGATAACCGGGCCGCTGATTACGACGATTGGTCCAGCCCCACCAGCAGTAAGCATAAAGGACTGAATGGGGATATCCTGGTCCATTACCCGGTACTGGATTGTGTTTATGAATTATCCTCAATGGGCATTCGCGTCGATCCCGAAGCATTATTGCGACAACTGAAATTAAAGAATGAAATGAGAAAAAAAGATCTGCTATATCACCGGCGCTTATTGCAGGGAGAGTTTCCGTTGTCTATCGGCGGGGGAATCGGACAATCGCGCTTGTGCATGTTTTACCTGCGTAAAGCCCATATCGGAGAAATCCAGAGCAGCGTCTGGCCGGAGGATGTCATCAAACAATGCCGGGAGAATAACATATTTATACTGTAGTACATGAAAGTACTGAGCACCGCACTAGGCTTAAGATTTAGTACCATAGTGCCTATTTTTACCCTTAAGCCTTTACCCTTTATCCTTTGTCCTTACCTAAATAACATTTACCAATATACCCCCCCTTGTATTTCCACATTTATTCATATATTTATTGCAGACGGATTCTCATTTACATTCATGAACAAAAGTTTTAGAATTGACGTTAGGCAAATTGCAATGATTCATTATTTGTTTTTGCGTACACAGCTAATAATCTTTATACCGGCTGTACTGATATACTGGCAATAAATTAGAACTAAATATTCTCTGGTTTAAAGACATTTATTCAGTCATTTTGTCAAGTTGTAGGAGAAAAGACATTATGAAGTACTTGGTATTAGTACTATTATTATCCCTGCTTTGTACCGGCAGTTTTGCTAATGGTGTGTGTATTATTGATGCCAAGAACGGGGTCTATTTAACCCTGCTTTCCAGCCAGGTGCAGGTGACCGTTGAAAATCAGGTTGCCCTGGTAACCACCACCCAGACATTTATGAATCAAACCGGTGCACAACAATTAGTCAAATATGGTTTTCCCCTGCCCGAAAATGCCAGCGCGACGGAATTACTCTGGAATATAAACAATATCTGGTATCAGGCCAATTTTGCCCCTACGCCCCAGGATACCTCCCAACCCGGTCCGGGCGGAGAAATGCATCCGAATCTCGAGACCTATCTGGGAGCCACTCCTCTCTACTTTAATATCGAACAAAAGTTGAAAGTCGATTCCCTGTTGATTGTCCAATTGAGTTATGTGCAACTTCTGCCTTACAGTTTCGGAAAAGTGGAATTTGAATATCCCAATGATTACAGTCTGTTACAATCAACTGCTTTGAATCTACAGGAACTTGATTTTAATCTGTATTCCGAGAGGACCATTGATAACATTCAACTGCTGAGCCATACTGCTTCCGATTTTACAAATGATGGGCATACTGCTCATGTAAGTACCGGTCTATATGAATTCTCCGCCAATGCTAATTACAGATTACAGTATACGCTTAATTCTGCGGAACTGGGCTTATTCAGTCTGAGCACAACTATCGCTGATACGCTTGTGCCCGATGAGCATGGCAACGGTTTCTTTGTTTTCATAGCTGAACCGGACCCGGGTGCCGGTGCCGATGTAATAAAAAAGGTTTTTACTCTGATCATCGACCGTTCCGGCAGTATGGCGACCGGTGCAAAAATGACGCAAGCTAAAAACGCAGCTACTTTTATCACTGAGAATTTAAATCCAGGTGATAAATTCAATATCATTGATTTTAGTACTGCAATCAGCAGTTTCCGACCGGCGCATGTCGATTTTACCGAGCAAAATAAAACGGATGCCTTAGCCTATATTTCCACCTTACAGGCGAATGGTTTGACTAATATTTCCGGAGCCTTTGATCTGGCCATCGGCCAGTTCGGCGCTGCTACCGACAGCACGGCAAATATTATTATTTTCTTCACCGACGGTCAGGCTACTACCGGGACTACCGATACCGGTGGCATCCTAAACGGTGTCAGTACCAGGATACAGCAAACCGAAACTAAAGTAATGATTTTTACTTTTGGCGTCGGCACTGACGTCAATCAGCAGTTATTGACATTACTGGCCGTGCAGAATGACGGTCTGGCCGAATTTCTGGGCAGCGCGGAACTGGAGGTGCGCATTACCGAATTTTATATGCAGATCAGGAATCCGGTATTACTGAATACGCAGATGACCTTTTCATCGCCAACCATTTCTGAAACCTATCCATCCCCGTTGCCAAATTTATATAAAGGTCAGCAGATGCTGGTGGCCGGCCGCTATCAGGAAGCCCTGCCAGTATCGATCACTCTTTCCGGGGAGGCCTTCGGGCAACCGGTAACATATCATTACGACCTGGTTTTACAGGATTCGATTATTGACAAATATCAATTTTTAACCAAAGTATGGGCTAAAACAAAAATAGAAAACCTGCTGATACAATATTACTCGCTGAATCCTGAATCTGCCGAAGCGCAATCTATTAAGAATTTGATAATCGATATTAGCCTGAGTTATGCCGTGTTGAGTCCATTTACCAGTTTGAGCGGCGGCGATCCGATTTCTGTAGAAAGCGATGAGAGCATTAAAACCAGCGGACATTATCCAGAAAAATATACATTACTGGGTAATTATCCCAATCCGTTTAATCCGGGCACTACTATTTCGTTTCAGATTAACACCGACCTGTATGGTATGGTCGTAGTCAGGATTTACGATACCCTGGGAAGGTTGGTATGCACCCTCATGGTTACCATCAATGGCCCGGGAGTATATCAGGTACATTGGAATGGCACCTATGCCAACGGACTCAGCGCTGCTTCAGGCACTTATCTGTATATCGTTGATTTTGGTGATGCCTTGCTGGCCGGGAAAATGAATTTGATTAAATAATCCTTTATCAGCGTATCAGTTGTAGTTTGCCGAAATATTTTCATAGCCGCCCGGCCCTGAAGATAACAACTATGCCATTAAATCCGCTGAGTTAAAAGTTAATTTTCATTGCTTATATTAACTTTAACTTATTTTATCCGGAATGATGTTCTATGGTTGAATTTAGAATTAATTCCGTTCGGAAGAATAAGCAGAAAAAAGTATGCCAATCATTTCCCGCAACTGAATATTAATTAATGCTTAAGATAGGAATTCAATATAAAAATCCGGATATCTTTTAAAGATATTCCGTCGGGGATTGAGAATTTCTTTTCCTCACCTGGTAACAAAATAAAGGCCCTGTCTTCAAAATGATACCGGGGATGATAGAGATCGACAAAATAAGCTGGTTTTCTGCAGGTAATTTTAAGATTTTTGTTTTTTCTCTGAATTCTAATTTTTGCATCGGCGATCCGCTGATGTTTCCAGCGGCCCGGGATAAAATAATTCCGATTAAGAACTTCTCCTTCTTTATCGTAAACCGTGGCGATGGCAATCCAATCTTCTTGTACCGTCAGTTTGGATACAGGAACATTCCAGTTCCGGCACTCGTGTTTTTGCAGATCAACCTCAATTCGCTGGCCGGTAATTTTTTTACCTGAGGAAAGCCGGTAAACAACAAGATTCAGTATTCCAGTCTGGTTTTGATCACAGCATAAACTGACCTGCAAATAATCTTCTTCTTTTTCCAGGGATATAAAACAGGGCGAAAAGGCTTTGACCACAAAAAAATAACTGAGTTTAGGATGCAGGCCGGAATCAATTAAGGACCAGCTGCTTACCGGCCAGCAATCGTTGATCTGCCAGATGATACTGCCGCTGGTTTCCGGCCAGTGCCGGCGCCAATGTTCCAGGCATGTTTTTAAAGCAAAGCCCTGGTTGAGTTGTGTCAGGTAGATATAATCCGGCCATTGCGGACAGACCGGCAAATGTCCGGCCAGGAAACGAATCAGGCGCTCGTTGCCTTCAATCTGCTTATTATGCCATTCAAATAATCTGCTTTGTATGTATCGCATCGGCGGCGGAATCACCGCCTCCAGGGTTTGCCGGTTTGCCGGAGCCTGAAATCCGAATTCGGTCACAAACAGACTTATATCATCTTTCACCTGCGTATAATCCTGCCAAAAACTCCAGATATCCCACTGGTGGCGGTTGCCGCTGGTCACGCTGTTCGGATCGGGATCAGCACCATAGGGCGAACTGGGCCGGTAAGGTCGATCCGGATCTAATTCCTTAAGTATTGCTGGGATGAGTTGATGATAGATTTGGAAACCGGGCATAGTTTCAAGATGCGGGTTTCCCCGGCGTTGCCAGATCCATTCATTCTCGTTGTTGCCACACCAGACAGCCAGAGCGGGATGATGCTGCAAACGCAGAATGTTCTGTTTCAACTCCTCCTGTATATTTTGCAGGAATTCGGGATATTCCGGATAAGCCGAACAGGCAAACATAAAGTCCTGCCAAACCAGTAAACCTGACTCATCGCATAATTGATAAAATATATCATCTTCATAAACTCCTCCGCCCCATACTCTGATCATATTCAGATGAGCCTGGCAGGCATCGTTCAGCAACTGCCGGTATCGTTGATAAGTTACCCGTGGTAAAAAAGAATCAGCGGGAATCCAGTTGCCGCCCTTGATATACAGAGGTTCTCCGTTAATCAGAAAGCGAAAAACCGGTTTCCCCGCTTCGTTTTGTCTCAATTCTACGGTGCGAATTCCTACTTTCTTCAACCAGGAATCAATAACTTTCCCATGATGATCCAAAACCGCTGCTTCCAGATCGTACAGGTTGGCTTTACCCATGCCATTAGGCCACCATAATAGCGGATCCGCTATTTCCCAGTCGAAGATATAGTGTAATTGTCCTTTGGATGCGGATGAGGGCGCCAGGAATGTCTCGTAGTGCGATCTTTGACCGGCAAGTCTGACTCTTACCACAGAGATCCGCTCGCCTTGCCCCTCACAGTCTACCATGACTTTTATACGGGCCCGGTTATTTTTAACCTCCTGAGTGGTAAAGCGCAGCGCTTTGATTCTAATTTTGTCGTCCTGTTCCAGGCGGACCTGACGCCAGATACCCATAGTAGGCAAGGCCGGACCCCAGTCCCAGCCGAAAGAATATTGTGCTTTACGTAAATAAACCCGTTGTTCCCAGGAGGGATCGAAATCAGCCCCTTTATCCCGTCGTATATTTTGATAGATTTCAAAAGGATTGGTAAATGTAACCAGCAATATATTTTTCTTCCTGCTGACATACCGGGAGATCTCCCAGCGGTAGGTGCGGAACATATTTTCAGTATTACCGAGAACATGGCCGTTCAGAGATATTTCGGCAAAGGTATCAATTCCGTCAAATATTATATACAGCGGTTTACTGACCTCAAAGTCCGGCGGCAGATTAAATTGATTCCGGTACTGCCAGTTGTTTTTACAGATCCAGTCCAGGGTAACTTCATTATCAGCATAAAACGGATCAGGAATTTGTTTGCCAGTAAGTAAATCGGTATGAACGGTACCCGGAACAGTTGCCGGTTGCCAGCCTTTCTTTTTCAGCCGGGGTTGACCGGTCTTATTTTTTGCTGTTATATATCTGAACTGCCAGTTTTGCTGCAATGGACAGGATTTGCGCATTGTGTGATTTTATTCTCCTGTGGATCTGTTTCTATCGAAACATACATTCTAATACTGTCTGCTGCTTTGCTAAAATAAAAACGATTTTATAGATTTGGATATCATTATCACTGCGGATAGAAATACCATCCTTAAACTGTAGTTGATTAAGCATCACAGAATCCAGATCCTGTGGTGAAACTATTTCTAACTGCGCTCTTTGTCCGGCGACACCATTTAAAGTCATCTTTAACACTTTTGAATCCTGATCAAAGGAAATTAAACCGATCATGACATTCGCTTTACATAAATACGGTCGCTGAGGTTTACCGCGTACCAGTTTTATGTCCCGTACCGGTTTAAAAAGCACACTGGTCGGAACCTGTTGATCGTCAAAAAGTATCCGTTCAAAATATTTTCCACTTCCCTGCCAGTGGACCCGAGCCCGTGAACCAAAAACGTTCAGATCATATTCTATTTGCTCACCAACTGCGACGGGTATGCCCGGATGAAAATAAACATTTTCCGGATCTTCCCGCAAACCTAAAAGCCTGTAAAGTGTATACAGATACCAGCCCCCTGCCCATAAAAATGTAGGTTTATCAATCTCACCATACTGCTGCGATCCGCGATCAGTATTACGATATTCATAGAAGGAGGGTTGACCTCTTGGACTGCGGGTAATACCATCCAGCGTTAAATATTTTTTAAGGGCCTGGTGTGCTTCCTCAATCTGTCCGGTCTGAATCAGGCCCAGAATGTACCATGCCGTTCCATGCGGCCAGCAACCGCCGTTTAAGTACAGATAGGGCTTACCCATTTCCAGATCATTAAATCGGTATAAATCGATCAATTGATGGAAATCCGCCGGCATGGCGATACGAATTCCGATATTCGGGTCAAGCAGTTTTTCTCCGGCCGTCTGCAATAAACGTCTATTGCTGCTATCATCAAGGATGTTAAATACGGCAGATAGCAATGATCCCGCATAATAATGTGTATCCACAGCAACGGTATCCAGCATATTAAATAAAAATCCACGTGGTTCATTCCACAATCGGGCAGATAATGATTCTTTCATCTGATCAGCAAGTTGTAAATAATGCAATAACCGGTCAGGGTTCTGCTCCAGGATCAGACTCACCTGTACATATGAGCGTAAAGCCTGGATCATCAAAATAGTCAGATAACTGCGGGCGCCATAGATATGTCCGATATCCCACCAGTCCGGTCGAAAAGCATACATCAATTGATCTGTTCTTTTATTCTGCAGCATCAGTTCCACGCTTTTTTTAAGCAGCGGGTAGATTTGTCGTATGGTGGTCAGGTCGGCACTGTGCTGATAATCAGCTGCCGGCCAGGATCAGGAACCAGAGATGATTCCAATTATCACTGCTGCAATACTCGGTTTGATATAGACCATCTTTGAAATAATAGGCATGGGGTAAAATGGAATCGGCTTTGCTCAGACTGAGCAGATAGAGCAGATCGCGCCGGACACGGTCTAAATCAAAATTAACAGCTGCCAGATCGGTAAGTAAAGCATCATGGGTAAAGAAAAAATTGTATTCTGCCGGGCAAGGCATGGGCACCACAGAACCATTCAGATAATGGCGGTTGACGGCCATGACTGCTTTTGACCACAAATAAGTTTCCAACAGTGTCGAATCCTGCAGGTCGAGATTAGACTGGTCATAAATATATGATGCTATTTGGTCATGGTTCTGTTTGATACTGCTTTGGTAACGTTTGTGGATAAGCGGAAGTAAAGAATCCTTTTCCGTCCGCTTACAGGAACCGATTAATTGGTTGAATGTTAATTCCTGGTTCGGAGCAAGTTCCTGTGTATAACGGAATCGAACCGCTGGAATAGAATCAATCGCAGATATTTTTTCCAGGACATTAGCATTGCCATTTATTCCGAACTGATTTATCACGAACAACAAGCAGGAATCGGTATCACTGCTTTCAAAACTTGCTATGGCATATTGACAATTTGCCCCATATTCGATACCGGCAGGAAAGCGTGTAGCGTAGCTATGGCAGGTTCGTAAAATAGTTTTCAGATCGAGGCTTAATGAATATTTTGTATTTTGGTTGGTTATATTCTGCAACTTAAACTGGACCGCCACAATGGGCAGATCATCACAAAAATCATATGTGATGCGCAAGCGGTAATCAGCATCCAAAATTTCAAATTGTGCCTGATAGGGAGTATAGGAATAATCACAGGATAGCGCGGCAATACTGTCGGTTTTATCCTTACAGTGAATCAGCAGGGTATATGGTAAAGAGCGGTCACGCTGCCAGTAGTCTGTACTCAAATCGATACTGTTGGCTACCGGATAGTAAAAACTGATCCGCGCAGGCAGCGGCCGGCTATGATGAAATTCAAGCCCGGCGTATTTTCCGCCTATTTCGAGTTGACCATATCGGCCATTAAAATGTTGAATTAATTTTGATTCTGAAAATTTCTCCGGTTTACAACCACTTAACAAGAGAACACAAAAACAGAATAATTGAAAAGAAGAACGGTATTTCATTTTGTCTGACTACCACCCAGATTATAAAGAAATGGTTAACGTAATAATACCATTTTTTTGGTTTCAGAGTGACCGGCTGCAGTCAGTCGCAAATAGTAAATTCCTGAAGCGCAGGTCCCGCCGTGCCAGATTAACCGGTGCAGGCCAGCATTTCTTTTTTCATTTAATAATCGACTTACAATTCTACCCAATTGATCATAAATGATTAATTGTACCTGCCCTGCTGTGGGCAGCGAGAACATGATACTGGTAACCGGATTAAAAGGATTAGGATAATTCTGATACAATTGAAAAGTAACCGGTCCCGCATCAGTAACACTCTCAAAACCACCAGTACTTTGATTATAGATTTCCAGTATATCCGCTGCACTTAGTATTTGATTAAAAATCCGCACATCATCTAACGCTCCCTTAAAATTATATCCGTTACTACCCGGTAAATGCTGACCCAGTACCAGGTCGATCGGCGTGGTCAGTAATAAACCATTCCAGGTGGAAGCAGAATTTAAAACACCATTGATATAAATTTCTATTTTCCCATCTCCATACGTTGCGCTGACCATATACCAGGTATCCCATTTCAACTGGCTTTGCGAATCGAGATCTTTTACTCCTGAATTAATTGTGGTATCCGTTTTAATGGTCCAGCGAATTTTCTTAGCGGTGATCGATATTTTCCAGCGGTTTTCCCAGTTACCATGTGAAATAGGATAAGCTTCCTGAGTTGAATCGTAAGGAGAAATGTTAATCCATAAACTGATCGTGATGGCTTTTTGATTATTGAGAGCCGGACTATTGGCAATCCTGATATAATCATTTAGCCCATCAAAATATAATGCCTTATCTGGAATACCCTGCCGGTCTTCAACCGCAGTCACTCCCGAAGCCAGACCATTGTGATCAAATCCACTAAAATCTTCCGTGTTATTATCCAAAGTATAATAAGCAACCAGGTGACCCACACTGACTCCCAGGCTATCGGTAACTTCACCGCCCCGGTTATCGGTTACTTTGCACACCAGCCAGTACAATCCAAATTGTCGCGGTGCTGTCCAGATAACATACTTTTGCAGTGAATCATTCAACACTCCACCCATTACAGTCCAATGATACTGCAACGAGTCACCATCCGGATCCTCTGCTGTACAACTCAGTTCGGTAATTTCCAGGGAATCGATCTCGGCAGGATTGGCCTTTAATTCAATAATACTCGGATTACGATTATCCGTTACATTGATTACCACACTGTCTGCAGCCTCTCCCCCCTGATTATCAATAACGGTGCACTTAATCAGGTACTGTCCGCGGGTGGAGGGGGTCAGCCAGTCCACACTATTACCACTACCCGAGAATGATCCTGAATCGGCCAGCCAATAATAAGTAAGCAGATCCCCGTCTTTATCGCTGCAGGTACAATACAGTTTTACCGGTTCATTGATCATAGCCAGATCTGTGCCGGCGGCCAGACTTTTGATCCGCGGCGGATAATTGGTAACCGGCTGGCCTGACCGATAATCCACCACCACGCCATTGATTAACATTTTATCCAGATCTATAGGTTTCTGTACCTCCTGCCGGAGTAAGTACCACTAAGACCGCGGCATCTGCAGCGATGGGAAACGAAGTCAGACCAATGACATTTTGATCTAAAAATGTATTATTCACCGCGTCATACAAATCACAACTCGTATTTCCAACATCGATGCTGACCATGGTATCCTGAGCATAGGGATTAAAATAGAGGTAAGTAGGGTAAGCGGTGGAACGATAATAATCGGTTTTAAGCACATCCAGTTTCAGGATTCTGCTGATGTTGGTAGTATCGATGATCGCACCAAAGATCCCGACATGGGATGAACCATACAGAGTCAGATTAGTTGCGCCCCAACCGCCGCGAATGGCATCTCCGGTAGCAAATGGCTTGGTCAAGCCATCCCAGCCTGTTTCACGCAGGGCTTCGTAGGCGATGCAGGAATTGGGATCGTACTGCTGTGCCCACAATTCACTATCCTGATTGGAATCCGGCAGATAATTGGAGTAGAATAACCGGGATGCATTTGCTGCATTCAACACCCACTTACCAATAGCCCGGGCAAAGCGGTCATCATAACGGACCATTGACACCAGTGCACCGGTCTGTTCAAATGTATTCATGGCAAAAGCATATCCACTGCCCGTATATTTTGCCTCTCCAATCAAGCCATAACAATCATAACCGCCCCAGTTACCCAGGGTGGCACCCCAGTCGCGTACATTCCCATCGGTAGTAAAACACCAGTTAACTATTTTACTGATATCATAACTGGTGCCCAATTCAGCATTCATGCGGGCACCTGCATAAGCACCATAAGGTAATTGCAATTCATAGGCAGGATTGGCCGAGGCCGATCGCCCGCTTAAAAATTCCAGACACCATTCTGCGCCGATTCGGTACTTTTGCTGGCCAGTGTAAACAAAAGCCTGATATAATAACCAGCCTATTGCACCGGCCGCTTCTGGTTCATAATAGGGAAAATTATCGATATTACCGGTCATCGTTTCCAGATACCAGCCCCGGTAATTCATGGCAGGTACATGCCAGGGGGTGTCACTGCCCCCCATGATTTGAACCGCTTTCAACCAGCGGTCGGCAATCATGGAAAACTGAAAATCAAAATCCCCGGTATGCGGATAAAAATTGTATAACTGATAGAAAAAAATATTGGGCATGGTATCATACCACCAATCCTGTCCGCTGTTGTAAACCGGTGCATTTAAATATACATTTTCCTGAGGACGGCGGTTAAAGAACTCTTCACACATCAGTACCCAATTCAAGCCATGCTGATTGCTTTTGTCGATCCCTGCCAGCGTTGCACTTATCACTGCCGGTAGTAAATTAATCCCTTCTGCTGAACCAGGATAGGGGGTGCCAACAACCGTATGTAATCCAAAACGACTATGGCCGGGATAATTTACACCGTCGTTATCCATCCAGACCAGGGGCAGGTACTGGCCACTGAGATCGAAATCAAAAACCAGCGAATCATAACCAAGTGCAACCTGTTTCCAGTCACGCATTTCATAAGGCTCGGGTAAATTGGGCATCTGCTCGATACGGGTGATGTCAATCTGCTGTGCGGGTGAAGAAATAACCAGATTGCAGAATATAAAAGTAGCTATCATTATTATCTTTTTTGTACGGATTTCTGCTGATCCTGCAGATAACAAATAATTTAAACGATTAATACGATTATAAACGATCATTTAAACCATCTCTCATTCTGATCTGGTGTTCATATACTCGAATAAATTCAGTCTGGCTGTAGGATTTTGCTCAATCCGGATCAGGGTCAATAGTGCTTCGATGGTCGATTCTGCTCCCGAATTTTCATTTATCTTATCCGTACTATTTATACCATCAAAACACCGGCCGGTGTGGGGATCATACATTCGTTTTTCTGCCGCATTATCGCCGAAAAACCATCCGGACTAATTGCCCTGCCTGTTTATCATAGCGGGCATCTCCGGTAATCACCCCGGCCTGTAAACAGGCCCAGATCATTGGTCGCAGCCCATAGGCTATTTGCGAAAATTGTTGTTTTGAAATAACCTGTAAGCGATCAGCCACTTTTTTTATGGAAAAACTGTTTAAATATTTCTGCTGGTACAGGTAATTATAAAAATTATCAATCTCGTTCAAAGCTGTGGTGAGTAAAGCCGGATCGGGTATAACTGCATAAGCCTGTAATAAAGCATAAGACTGGGAATTACCCCAGCCATGCCAGTTGTTTTCCCAGCTCAGCAAGGCATAATGAGGAAAATTTCTTTTATCCCCCTGTTGCATAAGTATAATTCCCGAACATAATTCTTTGATATAGGGCAGCACTTCAGGTGTACCCGTTAATTTATAATAGTTAAGCAGGAACAAGATCAGTACTGCTGCCTGATCGGCACCTGTTTCATAAGGCAGCCAGGTTGGAAGTTCCAACCCCGCTATTTTTTTAAAACTGGAAGTGTCCGGTTGCTGAAGAAGTAATTGTTGTACAGATTTAGTCATACATGCTTGCAGCTGCTTTTTATCCGGGCCGTCCTGGCCGGTCAGTTGCAAGGCGGTTTCCGATATAGCCCAGAGGGCACGCCAGGTCCACCAGGTCGGCAGGGCTACGCTGGTTTTATAAGTGGTATTTATGCTATAATCAGATTTCATAAAATTATAAAACCAGCCATTCGCTGCCTGCATGTACTGAAGAAAACTGACCAGTTTCTTTACTTTCTTGCGGTACTCTATATCACCACTTACTTTGTACTGTTCAAGATAGAAAATTATCGCACGGGCTACATCATCTACACAGGTAATCCCTTCGCCTTCAGCATCAATCCATTGGTAATCGGGAAAGTTACTATAGATATGGATAATGGCCATAGGTATACTATCGACGGTGATATCTTCGTACAAATGATCTAGATGTGCTGTATTAACCAGGGTGGAGGTCGACAGATCCATTCTCCTGGAGCAATTAAATGTCAGCAGCAGAGAGAGTAAAACCAGTGTCCAATAATTTTTCATTATTAGTGACCCGCACCTTTACCTGCACAATGATAATAGATAATCAATGGTGGTCGTAGCCAGACATACATTCGTGTCGGCACCGGAGTAATATATTTTCACTTCCTGATTATCTTCCACAATCCAGCCGGTCGAGAAAATAACATTGGGAACATCTCCCAGCCGTTCATAATCCATTTCCGGGCTGAGTATGGGTACGCTGCTCTTTCCTTTGATTTTCCATGGACTTTCAAGATCGAGTAAAACCACACCCAAGCGGTAAATCGAACTGAGCCCAAATCCGCGGACACCATGATACAACAACAACCAGCCTTCTCTGGTACGCACAGGTGGTGATGAGGCTCCGATTTTATCATTCTCCCAGGTCCCCGATTCTCCCTGCAGCAGAAAGTGATACCAGCCCCAGTGTAATAGATCCGGGCTTCGGCTAATCCAGATCTCCCGCCGGTCTTCAGCTGTGGGACGATCTAATCTCCAATAGAACCCATTTATTTTTTCAGGGAACAGCACTGCATCTTTATTTGATGGTTCCGTGATTGGTCCTAATATTTTATACTGCTGAAAATCATCAGTCTGGGCCAGCATAACCAGGGGCATATGAGACGAATAACCGGTATATAGTATATAGAATTTCCCTTCTAACGCGGTGATACGGGCATCCTCAATTCCCCATTGGACATAAGTCGACCATTCGCTATGTTGAGCAGGTGTTAAACACGGTTTAGAATCGACTTGGAAATGAATGCCATCTGTACTGATCGCCCGCACGAAAGCAGATCGTCCATTCGGCATTTCCACACGGCAAAGTAATATATAGCGGTCTTTCATTTTGACTGCACCGGCATTGAAAATACTGTTAACCTGAAAGGGAATATCCCCTGCTGTTATAATCGGATTCTTCTCAAATCGTTGCACCGGCATAGTATTATACCCTTTCTTTAAAGTATGTACTTTCAGCGTACCCATATTAACTCATTCTATTATATAATGCTTTTAATTCAATGGTAGCAATTCGTGTTGCATAATCCGAAACGGCATATGGCAGAATCAGGCGTTTACGCCAGATTAGTCCTCCGCAGGAATACACGACATTAGGCACATATCCATGTCTTTCATTTTCATCGGCACAGAGTAAGGGTTCCTGCAAACGTGCTTTGATACGGGCCGGATTCTCCAGATCCAATAACAGGGCACTTAGCACATATTTTCGGAATGGACCTACACCATGCGTAAGCAGCAACCAACCTTCATCTGTTTTAAGCGGTGATCCGCAGTTACCGTTCTGTACAAATTCCCAGGGAAATTCCGGTACTAATAATACATCGGCCTGGTCCCAGTGCAACAGGTGTTCGCTGTACATAATATATATATTTTCTCCATCCTGCCTGGAGATCATGGCAAACTTACCGGAGATTTTTTGAGGAAAAAGAGCAAATCCTTTATTCTGAACTGCCGTTCCCTGCAGGCGATATATTTTGAAAGATTCAAAATCGGCCGTTTCCAGCAATTTTATACTGATGGTTTTTCCATCATAAGACTGTATAGGTTGCATAATAAATCACCGATCCGTCATCGTTGATAAAACGTACCAGCCGTACATCTTCGATCCCGTTACATTCATCAACGGTAAGAGGATACAAAACTCTTTCTGCGGGTGGAATATTCTGGGCAAACTGTATCTGCACGGGTGCTTCCGGTTCAAAGGGATGGATAATCACATCGGGCAATGTAGCCCATTTTGACTTTTTATCCATTACAATGTTACCATCGGTTCGCAGATAACCGCTGCGGAAGGTCACCGAAGAAACATGCCCTTCACCAACCGCCCTTAAACTCATGATAAAAGGTACCATGGTTCGGCTCTCTTGATGACCGTGATTAAAGAAGACCATGGAAGGATTCATCAGGGCGCTGGATTCAAAAGAATACTCTTTGCTAAAGTAGGCCCCGATCAGCATTTTTCGATCAGCCGTAATCAAATCATATTCCGGAAAAATCCGGACGATTTTGGAAAAATGCTCCGTGATCATATTCTTAAAATCACGATGTCGCTTACCAAATTCCCGGTTGACCAGGTGGAGTAACTCCTGGACTTGCTGGTCGGTCAATCCCGCTATCCGCCGGGCGATTTTATGCATCCGCTCAGCATTGCCCGGATCAAAAAATTGTCCCACCACTCTTTGAGAGTCTGGTTTAAGAATCAGTCGCTGTTTTTTTATTAAATTACTCTGCCAAGTCATAATTATTCCTTTAATCCAGTTGAAGCCATGCTCTGAATAAAATATCTCTGGAAAAATGTATAAGCTATCAGGATGGGTAGAGCCAGCATGGTGGCGGCAGCCAGTTTGACGCCCAATTGTGCTTCGGCCCGTCCACCCACTGCAAAAAGAGTCACCATCTGCGGCATGGTCATAAGTTCTTCAGTGCGGATGACAATCAAGGGCCACAATACCTCATTCCAGGTACCTAAAAAGGTTAAGATTGCGACTGTGACCAGGGCTGGGATGGAGATAGGCCATAATATCTTAAACAAAATATGGAATTCTCCGCAACCATCAATACGGGCGGCATCGATCAAATCCTGTGGGATCGTTTTGAAATGCTGCCGAAAAATGAGAATCCCCAGGGCATTCATGAAGTAGGGTACGATCAAAGCCAAGTAAGTATCAACCCAGCCAAATTTAACGATCAGTATATATTGCGGGATTAAGGTGATTTGAAAAGGTAAGGTCATGGTAAATATGATAATGTAAAAGATCACCTCGCGACCGCGAAATTGAAGACGTGACAGGGCATAACCGACCATTGAACTAAAGATCAGCACGCCGGCGGTTACTGAAATAGAAACAAATAAACTGTTGAACAGAGCCCGTCCGACAGGAATCTTGGCCAGCATCTGGACATAACTGCTCAGGGTGAAGTGGCTGGGTAAAAGGACCAGATCACTCAACTCATTCTCCGGGGCCAGAGAAGCGCTGAGCATCCAGATGAAGGGATAGAGGAACATCAGAGCCCCGGCCAGTAGCACCGAGTAGAGCAATATTTTTTTCAGCACGTCCAACTCAATCTTTCTCGATCAGTTTTCTTTGAATTATTACCACCAGCATGATTAGAGCCGCGAAGAAGAATCCAAGTGCCGCAGCATATCCCATGTGATAATAAGTAAAAGCCTGTTTATAAATATATAAAACTGCCGACATAGTACTGTTGAGCGGGCCGCCACCAGTCATTATATAAGGTTCGATAAATAACGAAAACCCGCCGATAGTTGAGAGGACCACCACCATAAAAATCGTTGGATTGATTGCCGGTAGTGTGATGTATCTGAATTGTTGCCAATGGGAAGCCCCATCAATTTCAGCTGCTTCATAATAGTGGTGAGGCACACTCTGTAAACCGACCAGAAACAATACCACATAAAGCCCCACATTTTTCCAGGTAGCCATCAGGGCAATGGAAGGCATCGCCATGGCGGGACTGATCAACCAGCCCATTTTCGGTAGATTAAGTTTTATTAAAATCCGGTTGAGCAGACCGGTATCATAGCCATAAAGTTGCCACCAGACGATAGTTACAACCACCCCGGAGATGATAACCGGCAGAAAGTAGGATGCCCTTAGAAACGATCTGAATTTTATTTTTTGATTAAGCAACTCGGCCAGCAATAAAGCGATTATGATCTGCAACGGGATGTGAATCACCAGAAAAATCAGGGTATTGCCCAACGACCTGAAAAACAGCCTATCCTGGAATAATTTATAAAAATTCTGCAGACCGATATATTCCATTGGTGATATAATATTCCACCGGAAAAACATCAGGTATAAAGAGAATACTACCGGAAAAAGCACAAAGACAAGCAAGTGCAACAAATAGGGCGAGACCATCAGATAAGGAATAGTTTTTGTCTTATTGCCTTGTATCATGTTTTTGTAATTATCTTATATCTTTAATCTTCTATTCTAACAACACCTGTGCTGCCCGGGCAGCATCATGAACCGCCTGAGCTGGTGATTTTACTCCATAGATGACACAGGCTTCATATTCCTGTGAAATGATATCGAAAATTTCTTTCAATTGTGGACAGTTGTCGGTCCCGCGGACGTGTTGGGCCTGAAGAGCGAATGGAATCATTTGGGGATTTTGCTGAAAATATTCGGCATACTGTTGATCGGCAAATAATTCTTTTCGTCTGGGCAATTGCGTGGTTATCTGTAATAATCGTAAATCATTTTTTCTGTTTATTAAAAATAAGATAAAACGCATGGCTTGTCGTGGTTGCTGACAAGTATTAAATATAATTATATTCTTGGGATCACCGTAAGTATAAATAGCCCCTTCATGTCCGTCCGGAGCCGGTAAAGGGCTGAACGAATAATTAAATCCCTGCGCTTTGAACTTTTCAGCATGTATGATTTCCCATGGACCAGCAAAGCGACTGGCAATAATCCCGGATAAAAATACATCCTGGCGGGCAGATAAAAATTCCCTGGAAAAATAATTCTGATCGTACAAGGTTTTTAAAAATTCAAAGACTTCAACAGCATAAACATTATCGAATACCACCTGCTTGTTCTCGATCAGCATGCCGCCGTTGGAGGCCGCCAGATAAAGCGGATAAAAATCGAAAAACCGTTGCCACCAGGTAACCAATACTTCAGAATAACCAATCCAGCGATCTACATATCCATCTCCATTCAGATCCGCTTTCATTTTTTCAGCCGCCTTAAAAAATTGCGAATAAGTCTGCGGTGGTTGGTTAAAACCAATTTCCCTGAACAGATTCTGATTGTAGAGCAACATGATCGGATTGATCTTCCAGGGTACCTGATAGATGTGACCATCCTGCGAAGTGATCTCGCTAACCACCGAACTGTCACAGCGCTGGTACAGCGAATCGATAAAACCGGCCAGAGTGTCAAGAGGAACCAGTACACCTGCCTGTGCAAAATATTCAACATCCCCCTGCCACATGTTGGAATAAATATCGGGTGTCGTTTTACCTACCACCGCTGCCAGAATTACTTCTTCACTGGAGCGGCCTTCGGGAACTGGTTGAAAATGAACCGGTGTCTCCGGAAAAAGCATATTCCACTCAGTCACTACTGCCTGAGCAAATTCAGTCTCATAGGGATTATTGGCCGACCAGTAGAGCAGTGTTTCATTCTGCCCTGGATTTTTGTGGTCGCATGAGACACAAAAATAAATGAAGATTAGAAAGAGTTTTTCAAAGGTGCGGATGCTGCTGGTAGTATATCTTCGCCCATAATATACCGGCATACTGTGATTGAGGTACCACAATCTTTATCACCTTCCGTGATGTAGCATAACCTTTAAGCAATGCTACACGGAAAATTAAAACCTTAAATTAATTGAAAAGCGTTGTGCATTCTGCAGACGGCCAAAGTCTGCATAGGCATAATCGACATTAATCCTGAAATTACCCAACAGCGGCATGCTTATACCGCCACCGACCGTCAGGCCTTCCTCGCTGTTATTTAGAAACAGACTCCGGTAACCCAGACGTAAAAAATATCTTTCCAGCAACGCATACTCGCCACCCAGGTGGATACTTTCTTTATTATCAATCGGATGGATAGCATCGCTGGCCAGGGTTAAACGATGTGCTGGACTCTGAATGATGTCCATGGCCAGACCGAGTTGAAAATTCAGTGGTAATGGCCAGACTTTGGGTTTGCAACTCTGCAAAAATACGATCGTTATTACCCGATTGATAGGGATCAATATCATGATAGACCAACAGGTCATCACCTTCCATTCGCATATCGGTACCAAAATTGGTGAGTGCTGCTCCGATACGTAAACCGGTGATGCCGGTCTGGTAAATAGTACCGATATCAATGGCAAATCCCTGAGCACTCTCTTTCCAGATCCGTTGCAGCAGGTATTTCACATTTAATCCCAAAGCAAAACGGTCGGTTAAACTGAATCCATAAGATACGGTCAAAGCCAGGTCACTGGCATTAAAAAATTCGCCTGTACCATCCTGCATATCTTCTGTGCGGACTTCCATTTCACCCATGTTCAGTATGAGTGATGCCAGCTCCGAGTGTTCCGATCTTACCGAGCGGCAGAATAACTCCGGCATAGTCAAAAGTAATGTCAGCCAGCCAGTTGGTATGTACAAAAATCAATTCGGCTGAATTTAATTTACCCAATCCGGCCGGATTCCAGTACATGGCACTGGCATCGTTTGCCGTGGCCACAAATGCTCCGCCCATACCGATTGCCCGTGAACCCACACCGATCTGCAAGAACGGTGCTGCCGTAGTCGCCACATTAGACACGTTACTCTTATATTGGGCCAAAAGCAAATCGGCCGCAATCAAAAAAATAAATAAATATCTGCTTTTCATCATGGCCTGTATCCTGCCTGTTTGAACTTATTTCTTATTTGATCAAAGCGAATTTACCAATCTTTTCACCTATACCCGGCGCCTGCACATGATAAAGATATATCCCATAAGCAATATCCTGTCCGTCCCTGGAAAGTAAATTCCAGGATTCAGATCCATTCTCGATCGTCTCTTTATGTTCAATTGTATCGACCAGATATCCGCTGATGGTATAGATGCGTATGGTGCATGCCGGTGGTAAATTGGTGAAATAGATTCGTCGTTCACCGCGACCCGTTCGGAAGGGTGAACTTGGTTCCCATGCTGCTGCTGCAACATAGGGATTGGGCACTACGGCGATTTTATCCAGATCCACCTTGGCCTTCTGCAGGTCAAATCTTTTGCCACTGACAGTGAAGGTGACCCGATCACCCGTACGAAATGGTTTGCGGGTTGCAATACGAAAAATATCGCCCGCGGCTGGCGGAATCTGACCTGCGGTGCCATCTGCTTCAAAATAGAGCCGCCAGGTGGTACGTAACTTTAATGGATTTTGGGGATCCGGATCATCTACCCAGATAAGTGCTGCTTCGATAGAATCCGGATTCTGCCAGGGCAGATAAGGACTCAGAGTCGAATCGACTGTGTAAAATTCCTTGAATTGAAAATGAGCATTAATATTTTCAGTAATATTCTGAACCCTGAATTTAGTGGCAACCCGTGGTGGGTAAGCCAGTTTATTTTCCGCTGTATCGACAATGGTCTCTGCAAAATAAAATTCAAAATCAGCCGGATAGTTGATATTAAGATTCAGCGTACCGGCAAAATCCTTATCCAGATTGACCCGCCAGCGGTAGGTGCTGTTCCCTATCACCCAGCCACTTTCTTCCAGTACAAATTCAGATTGGTTATTTTCGATCTTGACCAAAAAACCATCGACCAGCGGTGATTGTGAAAGCTCAGCAATCCAGATCGTATCGGTTCTGGCAATTTTCGGATCACCCGTGATATCATAAATGAGATAATACGGATTCCCAGTATGGTGTAAATAGGTGGTATCACCAAATTCGATGGCATAAGTATGACCGTTCAGCACCGAATCGGGGAATAAAAATTCAATCTGGACATCCCCCGTTCCTATTGTTTCCCGTTTGTAGTCATTATATTCAGGACCAACGAATCCAGCAGCTGGTGCTGCCGGGATTACCCTGGTAGTATTAATATCAGTCAGTATATTGCCGGCCAGATCCTGTTCAATCTTACTCGTACATTCGCTGGGTGGAATACCGCTCAGACCGCCGGTGGCACTGGTATCGACCAAACCGTGATCATAACTCACGATCGCATAGTAATAGGTCTGTCCGTTCTTGACATTTTTATCCACATAGTGATGTTGCAATCCGTTATCGGTGCCCATGTCAAAATTAGCACCCTGCAGATCGACAGGATGAAGACCCTGAATCCCGTTCTTCAGATCAAATTCCACCAACGGTTTGCGGAAAACCAGCCGGCCATAGGCATCGGTGATCAGACGGGTATCCAGAAACTCCGGTTCGGTACTGCGATAAAGGCGGTACCCCTCAAAATCGTATTCCTGTAAAAACGGATCCCAGGATTTTTCAGCCCGGGCATCCCAGACCAGGGTTACCTGCCCATCTCCGGGCAGCACCGATAATAAACGGGGTTTATCCGGAGGCTTGGCAAAGCGGTAATCGGCATTGTAAATCTGCTGGATCGTATTCTTCGTCAGCACCAGATCATTTTCATCTTCCCCGAACAATAAAGCCATCGAGTAATTCTGGGTATCGCCTGCTTTTAACGGAAATGGTCCGGATGAAAAGAACATACCCAGATTAGCCGTTACCTGCTGGCTGTGCGGCGGCGGAGCCGAGCGAAAAACGCCCCAGTTCTGCTCTTCATTCCATAATTCGTAGGTATGTACCGGGAAAATCCGGAAACCGGTTAAACCGATCTGATCGGCTTCATCCTTATCCAGAAAATCATAATTAGGTTCGCCGGCAGTAGGCATCCCATCACCTTCACCCAGGTCTGGTCCCGGATATCCAAAATCGTTAGGATTAAGACCGTCCTCACCGACATCATCATTCAACGGTTCACCTTCATCCCACTGATTATTCAGATCAACATCGGTATATCCCTGCCAGTCACCATCCTCATCAGATTCCCAATGGGCTGCAGGTTCACGATGATAATAATTGACAAAATCCGTTCTATCATCGACACCATATGGTTCGGTATCCAGAAATGCACCGGGGCCTGCAGAGGTTCTCGTTTCATCAATCAGGCCATCAGTATCATTATCAGCCAGATCATCATAGATACCCGGGCTTTCCAAAAAGGCGAATCCGGCCACACCAACCGGGTTCCAGTTACCAGGGGTACCATATCCATCATAATCCCAGGCCCAGGCAATATCAAGCAGTGTGTTGTAATCTCCCGTGTCATCCGAAGAATCGTCAGTACCTCCAACTCCCCAATCAATATAGAAACAATAATAAGTGCTGTCGTAATCTGTTTTACCTTCATTGGTGATGAAATAAACGGAGAAGATGACATCCTCAGCCAGAACCTGAGACCATTGAAACAGACGGGAGGCTACTTCCAAACCCAGACCGCGGCGGGTAGAGTCAAACGGATCGGGATAGAAGGCCCATTCTTCATCCGGATCATCATCAAAGACGAAATAGGTTTCCACATCGGCATTGAAAACACCTTTGCCAAAAAAACCGTTCCAGTATACCACATCATCGATCAGGCCGTTGCCATCATCATCGAAATCATTGCGGATTTCATTGGGATTGATCCAACCATCTGCTTTATCCGGCCAGTGATCAGGCCAGGATGTGGGATCAGTGGTAATTGCCGGTTTATCACCCTGCGGATTAAAATAACCCGGTAGGGGAGCCCAGCCCCACAATTGATCCTGTGGACCGCGATCAACAAATTCACGGTACTGAGTTTCCAGAGGATATATTGGATTCCCGGATGTATCCCGGGTCCGGGCCTGCACCACCAGGGCTACGCCGTCCACGTATTGGTGGCCGGTACCCTTCGGCCATTCACCGGATGGTGAATCAGGCCAGTGGGCAATCTCACCCCAGTTGATAAACACCGTTCGCACCAGGTTTCCATCCATGGTTCCTTGCCGGCGTAATTTCTCATTGCCCACATTCGGATCCGGCTGTCGTTGAGCGAAAGCCGGGGTCAAAACCGTCCAAAGGAGACAAAACGTTAACTGGATAATGACTGATTTTTTCATAGTGCATCTATTCTTAAAATTTTAATTCAAAGCCAAGTTGAATGAGTCGCGGTTCATAATAAAAATCAGGCCGCAGATAGAATTGTTCGACACTGTTGATACCCCTGGGTTGTTCGCCGCCAAAGTACAATGGTTCGGTTGAATAGCCGGAGCGACCTGTATCGGAGAAGACATCACGCTCATTCAGCCGATCTAATATGTTGTAGGCTCGTACAAATAACGTAACGTATTGCTGGAACAGGCGAAGATCTTTGGTCAGATAGAGATCAATAGTCAAGATAGCAGGTTTACGGCCACCATTTTCCAGCAGTGGTTGTACCACCCGTGAAGACGGAGTATAGGGAAAACCGGTACCGTATCTCATCACCACGCTGCACAGGTAATTCTGCGGACGCCCCAGATTGAACGAAGCATTAATCTGATGGCGCCGGTCCCAGTCCAGCGGCACCACCTGTTTTTCCGTCTCGCGGTCTCCTTCCGCATCCAGAAATGCATTATTAGGATCGGAAGCATTTCCCTTGGCTACCTGAAAAGTATAGTCAATGGAAGCAGCGATACCCCCGGAATATCTTCGTTCAAATTCCAGGGTGATCCCGCGGATATAGCCGTAATCCCGGTTGATATAACGGCCGTAGCGGATTCCTTCCAGGGTTCGGTGAACCTCGGTTCCCAGCAGATTTCTTATATCTTTAAAAAATACCGTAAGTGATAAACCATACAGCATGCTTATCTGCTGCTGTAATCCTAATTCGTAGATAGTGGTTCGCTGTGGTTTGAGTTCCGCATTGCCGATAGTGTTCCGCACCGATTGCGGCGGCGGTGAAACGGAACTCTGTAAAGGATCGATATCAAATTCAGGATTTGCATACAGATAGAAAAATGAAGGGGTTTGAAAAAAATGACCATAAGAAGCATGTACAACCCCGGTGGCCGATATCGGATACGCCAGACCCAGGCGAGGACTCAGTTGTTTGCTGCTGTTAGCCTTATGCCGTAACGATTGGCCGGGTCGTGAAAAATCAATTGGAACTTCTCCATCCGGATTAAAATAGTCCATACGTATTCCGGCATTGATAACCAGATCTTCAAACTCCATTTTATCCTGGATGTAGCCTGACAACTCCAGCGGTTGATGTTCATAGGTATTATTTTGTACACTGGACAACGGGGCGATCCGTTCCACGCTCTCCGGAATGACTTCAAACTCGGTCATTCGCAACCGATGCTGTCGTCCCTCCAGTCCTATCTTGATTTGATGATTACGGGTAATCTGACTGGTCAGGTCTCCTTTACCCAGATAAGTAGTAGTGTTCCTGCGGAATTGCCACATGTTCTGTCCGCCGCTGTTGAAGGCATTAGCCCCGGTATCCTGTAAACGGGTCTTGAGTACATAATGGCTATCATACAGATCTTTATAAACATACTGTTTAAAGTCGGTGTAAAAATAGGATAGATTCACATCACTAAAGGTGCTGGCTGAATAAACATGATTCCAACTTAGAATATCAGTTGTCCCCCACTGGTGATAATTGTAGGTACCGGCCGGATTTAACCGGAATTCATGCTCGTAAGAATTCCAGTTTTGATTTTGATAGATACTTTCAAGATTAATTTTATCCCGGGGGAAAGGTTTATAGGTTACTCTCAGATCGACGGTATAGTGTTCCGAACTGTTCATGGAAACGGCATCGGCCTGGTCAATCATCTTTTGAGCCAGTGAATCACTGTAGGAGTACATCTGACCATGGCTCATAAACTGTCTGTCTTGCGGATTATCGACCAGCAAAAAATCGGTGGTATGATCGCTTGGTTCAAAAACATCTTTACCGTAAATATAACCGTTAGCAAATACCATTCGGCCGCTGGCAAAGAAGGCGAACTTCGGACCAAGAAATGGTACTGGTCCGCTCAGCGTACCCTGAACATTCATATCGGGATTGATACCTGCAGGATTCCAGAAGATTTCATCATGGCCGGTAAAATAATTACCGGCATAGGCAGATAAGCTGCCTTCATATTTTTCACCGCCATCCCGGGTTACCACATTGACCACTCCCGACATAGCCTGGCCATATTCGGCATTAAAAGTACCGCTGATTACATTTACTTCCTGGATCGAGTTATTCTCAATTTCTATAGCACTGGTACCGTTGTAGACATCATTTACTGACACTCCATTGACCATATACAGTACTTCATCAAACCGACCGCCCCGGAAATGCCCTTCCACTACCCCCGCCTGCAAATTGACCACGCCACTCAGTGATTCGACCGGTAACATTTCCAGCAATTCGCGGTCAACCGTCGATTCGGTTGAGGTCAGATCTTTTCGTACCAGAGGACGTTCAGCAGTAATTTCGATCGATTCCCCTAACTCCAGTGTCGTGGATTGCATTTCAATATTTATTGTGGTGGTTTTATCCACATTAACACCGACCTTGTTGATTTTATGGTCGCGGTATCCGATATAACCGGCAACAAGAGTATATTCACCAGGCGGGATACCGATGATAAAATAATTCCCCTCGACGTCGGTGGCCGCTCCCATGACTGTATTTTCAATAAATACGTTGACTCCGGGTATGGATTCAGCGGTTTTAGCATCCACCACTTTACCGGCGATCTTTCCGGTTGTCCCTGCATTCAGGGCTAATGGTAAGAACAGGAGAAGTAATAAACTGATTATTTTAATACTGACTGAGGAAACCATGCTGCGACCTCCGGCAGTTTTACAAGAAATAGTACTTTAAATCTTTTCAGTCTTTCAATTTTAACTACTTTACCCGACAATGGTGATTTACCATCGAGCGTGACCAGGTACAAGTAATACGAAATGGTATAAATAAATTAAATATATGGGTAGAGATTTTCTCTCTACCCATACAGTACAAATTAACAGTATTTACTTAAGAAAAGTCATTTTTTTCGTGATTAAAGCATTTTCGCCGCGTAGTTGATACAGATAAATACCGGAAGCGACCACCTGGCCAAAATCATCACGTCCATCCCAGAGAACCTGATAGGTTCCGACCGGTTTAATCTCGTTAACCAGCGTACGAATCCTCTGGCCTAGTGAATTGTAGATGTTCAGGATTACTGAACCGGTTTGTGGAACCTTGAATTCAATTATCGTTTGTGGATTAAAGGGATTGGGATAATTATTCAGCTAATTGAAAATCGGTGCTGATTATCGCCGTTGGTGTAGGATGATCTTCGATACTGGTGACGACCATTTCAATTTCCTCGACGGTGAAGTCATCATACCAGGCATAACCGGTTGTAAACGAATTGAAACGGGCCCGGACACTCAATCCTGCCGCATCACTCGGCGCCAAGGCCACTACCGTATAATGCGTCCAACCCGTCTGTACATCACGTTGATCGATATAGAAAAATTGATCCCCGCCGGTCAAATCCCAGTTCCCGTAAATCGGGGCCTTGTGGAAAAAGAAACATACACCAGCACGATCATCTACATAATTCGGGACAGCATTCGACGCGATCCACTGACTGTTGGTATCCACACTGTCCGTCTGCACCCAGACCCCTAACTTGTACCAGGTGTCCGGTTTGGCCGCTACCGGCTCACTGTAATATACCATCTCATCACTATTGTTGTCCGGCTCATATAACAAAATATCATAACTGCCGCTATGGGCCGTTTCATCCATGGTCAGATCGCAGTAATTCCAGTGACCCGATTCCTTCCAGAACATCCAACTTACCGGCGCTTCCGCATCACCACCAAATACGCCCATCGTCCAAGTCGAATTCGTGTTGCAATCAAGATTGTCAAACCATACCGTCCCCGTCGCATCCTTGCCCATCACCGCTATCACTAGCACACTATCCGGCTCTGTACTTACCGTCACTCCACCCGTGTAATTCGTCCAATCCTTATCCGCTGTGGTCTGATCCACTTCCACAAACTGCTCACTGATCAGGATACCACCCGCATAATATTTATACCATACTCCGATCTTGGCATCATCCGTGGCCGGACTGGTATTAACCCCCTGTGTCTTGGCTGCAAAGGTCAGATTGTATAAATCACCACCGCCGGCATTGTTCCAGTACAAATCCGCATTGTTCACGCTCAGCCAGCCAACCATATCTGCCGTGGCGCTCCCCTTCTCAACCTTCAGCGAACGTAAACTCTTCTGATTAATTCCCCACGGACTGTTCGCCGCCTCGTCCGTTGTCCAGGTCAAAGCCGCTCCGCCCAAGCCATCATTCAACTTGTTCCAAAAATTGACCGTCTGCGTCTCAAAATCACCGTTGGCTAAAATATTATCATTGGGATCTATTTCTTCGACGGTGAAGTCATCATACCAGGCATAACCGGTTGTAAACGAATTGAAACGGGCCCGGACACTCAATCCTGCCGCATCACTCGGCGCCAAGGCCACTACCGTATAATGCGTCCAACCCGTCTGTACATCACGTTGATCGATATAGAAAAATTGATCCCCGCCGGTCAAATCCCAGTTCCCGTAAATCGGGGCCTTGTGGAAAAAGAAACATACACCAGCACGATCATCTACATAATTCGGGACAGCATTCGACGCGATCCACTGACTGTTGGTATCCACACTGTCCGTCTGCACCCAGACCCCTAACTTGTACCAGGTGTCCGGTTTGGCCGCTACCGGCTCACTGTAATATACCATCTCATCACTATTGTTGTCCGGCTCATATAACAAAATATCATAACTGCCGCTGTACGCACCTGTATCCGCGGTCAGATCGCAGTAATTCCAGTGACCCGATTCCTTCCAGAACATCCAACTTACCGGCGCTTCCGCATCACCACCAAATACGCCCATCGTCCAGGTCGAATTCGTGTTGCAATCAAGATTGTCAAACCATACCGTCCCCGTCGCATCCTTGCCCATCACCGCTATCACTAGCACACTATCCGGCTCTGTACTTACCGTCACTCCACCCGTGTAATTCGTCCAATCCTTATCCGCTGTGGTCTGATCCACTTCCACAAACTGCTCACTGATCAGGATACCACCCGCATAATATTTATACCATACTCCAATCTTGGCATCATCCGTGGCCGGACTGGTATTAACCCCCTGTGTCTTGGCCGCAAAGGTTAGATTGTATAAATCACCACCGCCGGCATTGTTCCAGTACAAATCCGCATTGTTCACGCTCAGCCAGCCAACCATATCTGCCGTGGCGCTCCCCTTCTCAACCTTCAGCGAACGTAAACTCTTCTGATTAATTCCCCACGGACTGTTCGCCGCCTCGTCCGTTGTCCAGGTCAAAGCCGCTCCGCCCAAGCCATCATTCAACTTGTTCCAAAAATTGACCGTCTGCGTCTCAAAATCACCGTTGGTTAATAAATTCGTCTGTGCCGGCAACAGGGCAGTCAAAGTAAATGTTAAAATAATTAATAAAAGTAAATGCCCGTAATTCTTCATCATACTTCCTCCTTGATTTGTTTGATAGTGTTAATTTTTTTAACTGTATTAATTTAATTTTGGGTTAATCGTTTAAACATATTACTATTCTTTCTGAGCATCTTAACTGATTCGCGTTTAATAATCTCCACCGGCACCAGAATTTTCTTGGTGGATTTAATACGCTTGTTTAATATGTCTACCATTAAGCGCATGGCTTCAATTCCCAATTCCTCCTTTGGCACCTGTATGGTGGTCAGAGGCGGATCGGTATAAACTGCCGCATCGACATTATCAAAACCTATTATCGAGATATCTTCGGGTACGCGTAATCCCTGATCCTCAATATACTGCATTGCCCCGATGGCCATGGCATCATTACAGGAAAAAATAGCAGATATCTGACTGCTATGGCTCAGGAGCGAGCGGGTGGCATTATAACCCGTTTCCCGCGTGGTATCAGCCTCACTGGTTACAACATATTTTTGATTAAAACTGACTTTATTTTGTTCGAGGGCTAATTTATACCCCTGAAACCGGCCCTGTATACTGGGGTGCTGTAAATCCCCGCCGATAAAGGCAATTTTTTGGTGACCGTGCTCAATCAGATAGGCCGTGGCTTCCATACCCCCTTCAATATTATCAATTAAAACGGCAGAATACTCTCCTTTGGTCGGACAATAGTCGACAAAAACAATTGGCAATTTATTTAGTCCGATATAGTCAATTATCTCCTGGGGTACTTTCCCGGCGATGATTACACCATCAACATTATGTTCCTGGATGAACCGGGGCAAATCCTTACTTTTTTCATATTTACGCGGGATGGTGTGCAATAATATATAATATTCATGCTCGCGTGATTCAAACTCACATCCCAGGAAAATATGGGTGTAGAATGGCTCGGTACGCAGGAAATGATCATCGGTTAGTACAAAACCGATATTATGCGACTGCTGCATCACCAGGCTGCGGGCCATACGCGAAGGCCGGTAATTCAATTTTTCGACTATCCGCAATACCCGTTGTCGCGTGGCTGGCGAGATCCGTTGATTGTTTTGCAGGACCAGCGAGACAGTGGCAATCGATACACGGGCTTTTTTAGCAACATCTTTGATAGTTAAGGGCATGAAGGCCTGATTTAGGTTAAACGTTTAACTGGAATGTGAAAAAATATATGATCTTATTCGCTGAATGTCAAGCGATTTATTAATTCATTTCTAACGCCGGACCATAAACATGCGGATATGACGATCCCAGTTAATGTTGCCTGCTTCCTGCCATATTTTGTCACGATCGATCCACACCCGGGTTTGCCGGGTGCGTAAGGTATTTTGAAGGTTTTTTTCCGCTGCCACCCGGCACCATTCCTGCAGAGTATGAAAACGGGAAAAGGTTTTTTGCATTCCGTTGCGAGCCCGGCTGCTGAACTTAAAATACGCCTGTATGGAATCCGGGATCAGCATACTCATGATCTCCTGCTCCACAAACAGATCGTAAAACTGTTGCTCCAGGATCGACCGTACTTCCGCCAGCACCCGTGGATTACGGTCAAGATTCCGTTTTTTTGCTTCGTCCTAGCAATAATTCATCACGAACCCAGTTACCCAGTCTGATTTGCTAATTGCCCGGCCGAAGTAAAGCGGGGCCGGTTCCCGTAGGGCATCTGCCGGACAGCGGCAAAGTATGCAGCAAGCGAGAAACTGCCATCGTTATAGTTAATCAGCTTTTTGTTCAGATAATCACTGTAATTTTGCTGGATACGGCGGATCAAATCATCGTTGAGTTCAACGGCCATTGGCAGAATTTTATTTTCCTGCTGCGATAAAGGAACCACCTGCTGCCATAGAAACCTGAACATGGCGGGATCAGGTTGTGGATTATATTTACCAATATAGTCCGCAATAAATTGACTGGACAATTGCCGACTCTGTCTTTGCCTGATTTTCTTTTCCAGCAATGGCCGCTGACGTTGAAATTCTGTCTCCGCAAGTATCACCTGATCACGCCGGTCCAGCAACTGAATAATATGATAACCCCAGCGGGTTTGTACCGGTTTTGATATCTCATACTGTTTTAAATTAAGAATCGCCTTACCGAAATCATCATCCAGAGAATTCAGCGATACCCAACCCAGATCGCCTCCATTGGCAGCCAGAACCGAGTCGTGGAAGGCCTCCCTGGCCAGTTCCTGGAATGAAACCCCTTCGCCAAGTTGAGTATACCATTGTGCAGCCTGATTTATATCCCTGCTGAATAACTGGCGTACATGCACCTGTGACATCCCTTTTAAAAATTCTTCGCGCAGTTCCTGATCATCCACTTGTATCTGTCCTTGAACCTGCTGGCGGTACAATTCCCGCAGCATGGCCTGGCGCATTTCCCAATCACGTCCTTTGATAAAGCCAGGATCATTTATTAAATCCATTTTCACAGCACGGTCATAGGCCAGGATCTGATCGATGTACTTATTCAACTCATCGACCAATGCCCCGGGTCCTGTAGAATCAACAGCAAAATTCGGATCCAATTCATAAAAAGTACGGAATTCCTGCAGGGTAATTTGACGATCATTTACCTTACCCACAATTTCCTGCTGCCCCTGCCTGCTGGTACAGGAAGGCAATAATATCAATACAACTGCCAGGCCTGTATATTTATATAAAAAGAACTTCATACCGTTTTTCCCGCTCTATTTAACCACTTGCAATTAATACTGCCTCTTATTTAATTTCATAAAAATAGAGATGGATAGGAATACAATGCAAGCTTTGTACTATAATCGTCCGGGTAAAATTTTACTGGTCGATCTGCCCACACCCGCACCCCAACCGCATGAAGTGATTGTCCAGGTAGCCTACAGCGGAGTCTGTGGCACAGATCTGCATATCTTAAAAGAAGAATCACCTGCCGCTGACCGGGTAATTCCCGGCCATGAGTTTTCAGGAAAGATAGCGGCCTGTGGTGCCGCCGTACATAATTTTAAAAAGGGGGACCTGGTGGCGGTCGATCCTAACAATTATTGCACTGCCTGTGAATTTTGCCGCCGGGGAGAAGTACATTTTTGTCTCAATAATAAACCAATAGGTGTTTTCCGTAATGGCGGCTGGGCTGAATATTGTGCCGTACCGTCAGCACTGGTCCACCCGGTTCCGACAGGCATCGATCTGGCCTGGGCCGCGCTGGCCGAACCCCTCTCTTGTATTCTGCACGGCTGGGATCGGATTCAACCGGTTTTACTCCAGCAGCGAATTCTGATTCTGGGAGCCGGATTAATCGGTTTGTTGTGGAGTTTTATTCTACAGCGATCCGGAGTAACCAACCTTACAATCAGTGAACCCGTGGCTAACCGCTGTAAAGCCGCTCAGAATTTACAACTGAACTGTCTTAAACCCGATCAGATTTATAAACAAAACTCCGCCGATCAAACCGGCTTCGATGTCATTATCGATTGCAGCGGGAATCCCGCAGCCATTGAACAGGCTCTGAACCGGCTTAATCCCCTGGGCAAATTTTTGTTCTTCGGTGTATGTCCACAACACAGTACCGTCTCAGTAAATCCGTTTCAGATATTCCAAAAAGAATGGACTCTTTATGGATCTGTAATTAATCCTTTTACCTTCGCCAGAGCTCTGCAGATTATTCCCTCGCTAAATAAACCATTATCCGATCTGGGAGTCATAATCCTGCCGCTTGCCGATTATAAAAAAGGATTAGCTGCTGCGCGATCCGGAAAATACACCAAGGTCTTATTTAAAATTAATGAAAATTTATAACCGATTTAGTTATAGGACATTATTCTTATACCGGACAGTCTGGCCTGGAGATACTAAAAACTCATCCCGCAGAAAACAAGAGTTTCTGCGGGATGAGTGATTTTCAGAATCAGGTGATGCTATTTTACCAGCATCATCTTCCTGGCTATAGTTACCTGATCGGCTTCCATGGTATAAAAATACGTACCGCTGGAAACTTTTAGTCCTGCGGCATCTGTGCCATTCCACTTAACCAGATAACGTCCGGCCGGATAACCAGCATTAACCAGTGTATTAATCAGACGGCCGTTGATATCATATATAGAAATTTTCACTTCAGCAGCCCGGGGCAATGTAAATTCGAATTCAGTCCACGGATTGAACGGATTGGGATAATTCTGTGTCAAACTATATTCGCTGATAACATTGACATCCCGCTCGCCAATTGCCGAAGCACTGTACTTCAAAACGATGATGGGTTTGGTACCCAGATCGGGGAACTCACCGGCGTCAATACTGGAGGTATATAATACTTCCAATCCCGCTTCAGCATCGACATCGGCTAAACTGATGACATTCCAGACACCGCCCACAGCATATTCCTGATCGATGACGGTCAATTCATAACTGGCCGGATTGGTAATGTCACCCCCGCGGTAAGCCAGGCGGAAAATGAAAGCATTGGTTGCACCGCCGCGGGAACCAAAAATGTAATCCAGGTAGTTGTCACCATCGATATCACCGACCGCACTGCCGACTCCGCCACGACTTCCGGTGGGCCAGTAACTGGCCAGATTGAATAATTCAGTCTGTTTAAGCGAATCACCGTCTTCCTGCAGCAACACTACAGCCTTATGAGTGTCATCTGCGTAATCGTAGGCCACGGTCAATATTTCCTTGGTTTGATCCTTGTTCAGATCAACAGTTTGAGAAGTAAGCCAGGCGGCTCCACCCGCCAGCGGAGTCAGGGCTTCAAAATGCCAGGCCTGTGCTTCCCAGTATAATTTGCTGATCTGCGCTTCACAGAAAAAGTAGCAATTCTTGCCCAGCACCGCTGCATCCCATTTGTTGTAAATCTCGCCGGTCTCAAAATCTAAAGCACTGGTCAACAGAGTCCAGGTCTCGCTGCCATCGCCGTTGTCGGGGATATTGGAAACGGAAATAACGCCAAAGAATACGCTATCTCCGCTCTCGCCGCCACGATCGGAAAAGATAATCTCGTCGTTAGTATCTTCATTTACATCAGCCAGCACAAACTGGGATGGGCGTATATTTTTATCATCCTCACTTACAATCGTCGTTTTAGCATTAGGCAAATAATTATCCCCGGATGAAATGCCCAGCACATCACTGCCATCCCCTTTTACTTCGTAAACCAGAATACGATACGGATTCATAGTGGAGTCAGTTATAAAATTTACCACACCCCAGATTAACTCCTTTTTACCATCCTTATCCAGGTCGCCTACTACCAGCGGCGGCCAGGTATTCTGGAGTTTTACCGGTGCGACCGCTTTCCAGACTACTTCCCAAACGCCGCCCTGGTTTCTCTCCAGTTTATAAATACGCGGAATTAATTCGGACGGCGTGTCATTCCAGTTGTCGTTAACCAGATAGATCTCGGTCAGGCCGTCATTATCCAGATCGACGCCGGCCACCATGGCGCCGGTACCACCGGTATTCAGTTCGGTTTCCGGAACCGCAATTTCGGTACCACGCGTAAAACCCTGAGCAAATACCGGCGAATTAATTAAAAATACCCCGATGACTAAACAAAATAACATAGTAATAAAACTTGACTTCATAGGACCTCCTCTGATTGATTATTAAATGTCAAACGAATTAAATTAAAAAAGTTGACTATTTCTGCTTTAATTCTACTTAGCGTGGTAAAATCTCAATTTTCTTTTATTTTAACAAGACTAATTTAACACTTTGTCTAAAACCGGCCGCATCAAGAATACCGATATATACTCCGCTGGCCAGTCCTGCCGGCTGCCACTGAATCGTATGGGATCCGGAAGTAAAATACAAATTCTTAATAACCGTTTCGACCTTGCCTCCGCTTATATCATAAACGTCAAAATTTACAGGCGTACCCTGCCGCAGCGAAAATTTTATATTTGCAGTGCTGTTAAACGGATTCGGCAAAACGGATATCGGGACAACCTGACTTCTGCGCTCCGCGGTTTTTTCCACAGGCCAGCCGCTGGGCGTAGAGTTATAGGCCAGTGCTGCCAGGGCGGTCAGGGCCAGTTTAGTAGTTTTATGCAGTAAGGAAAAATTCAGTGTGGCAGCGAGATCAGAAACCTTGTGATAATACGGATTGTTGCTATAATAGGGCAAATCATTATTCCAGGGGCTGTCGTTCTCCATCAGCAGGATAGCAGGAAAACCATAGTTCCAGTATGATTGATGGTCACTGTAAGTTACATTGGGATAGGGCGCACTGTTGACGGTAAGATCGGGCAGGTAAATCATGGCCAGCTGCCGAATGCTATCCGCCAGCCAGACCGATGCCGGATCAGAGATGATCTCCATATAATCCATAATAGAATTATATGCGATCATATCCAGCACCAGCACCGCTTTAATATTCGTGCCCCGTTGTGAATGCCAGTAGGCATCGTACAAACTGCCCAAATGATGACTATCTGTCATGGGATGGGTCTCTTCAGCGGCAAAAGCGATGAACTGCAGAGTCGACTGATTATCAAACTGCTGCGCCGGATCACTTAGCACCCTGGCAATTTCTATAACAGCTGCGACACCACTGGCATTATCATCGGCGCCCTGAACTTTCAGAGTACTCCAGTTATTCAGCCAGTCCTGTTCATTTTCGCGGTTGCCCGAGGCATCATAATGAGCACCAATAATGATCGTTTCAGTGCTGCTACCCTCCATGGTGGCAACCACATTTATCAGCGGGTAATGGCTATACGGATCCTGCGCAGGTGTATAGTAAAACGTATCCAGCTGGACAGTGGAGATTCCGGGCAAAGCAGCAAAGGAACGGGCCAGATAACCGGCAGAATAATAACTTCCTGCGCTGTAGGCGACACGATTCTGATATCCCCCCGCCCAGGTCAGCGAATCTATCGTACCCTTTAAACGATCCAGATTGACCGAATCACTTAAAGCGGGAATATCTAAATATGTCTGAGCATCAAGTTGAGCAGACAAACTAATGCTGATTAATAAAATCAGTAAGAACTTCAAAAATTTTGCGTCCCTGTTAGAAGGCAAATCCCAGACCCAGGCGGTGTATATCCGTAAGAACGCCCATGGCCGAATAGGCATAATCAAGATCCAACGAAATTTTTTCGGTCAGTACATACCTGAATCCCAGACCCAGATTCAATCCGCCATCATCGGCAGTAAACTTATAGCCGCCGCGCAGGAAAAACAACCGGTAATAACCATATTCCAGGCCCAGATTATACTGTTCCAGATTGTTATTCGGATGGATCATGTCGGCAGCACCGACCAGATGGTTCTCGCTATCTTCCAGAATATCCATGCTGAGACCAAAACGGAAATTGATCGGCAGCGAATAGGTCTCGAATGACTTTGTCTTATTCAGGTTCACCGACAGAGGATCGCTGTTATCAATGTACCTGCCGGAAAATTTCACTTCGGGACCAAAATGTAAAATGGACATGGCTATATTCAGGCCATGATATCCCGTATGGTAACAAGTACCCAGATCGATTGCAGCGGTAGTATAACCGTAAGTCCAATACTTCTCACTGACCAACTTCAGCGTAATTCCCACGGCCAACCGTTCGGTCATATATCGTGAATAGGAAAGTCCCAGCGCATAGTTGGTGATATTAAAGGTTTGACCGCTGGTGCCCTCCGGATCATAGACTGTAGTCACGTCCATTTTTCCGGTGGCCAGATAAACCGCGCTCAGGGTAAAGACACCGATCCGGTCAAAGTTCATACCAAAAGCCATACCTCCGATGGAGATCTCCGCAGGCCAGCGGTTATAATTCAGAACAAGTTGCTTATCCTGTATATTGGCCAGACCGGCCGGATTCCAGAAAACAGAATTTACATCATTGGTCAGGGCAGTAAATGCTTCTCCCATGCCCACACCCCGGGCACCGATCCCGACTTCCAGGAATTGTGCCACCGCCGTACCTACCGGGGCAAATTGCTGCGCTGAAACCGGGTTACTGAAGGCCAGGGCAACCATGATCAGCCAAATATATATTTTTTTATACATCGCAGTTACCTCAAACTTTATTCTATAGTTAACGCACAATGACAAATTTTCCGACTTTTTCCCCACAGCTGGGAGATTGTACTACATACAGATAAATACCCGGTGCCGCTTCCTGGTTATTACGGGTAATCAGATCCCATTCGGCCACACCGGCGCCGGTTTCACCGATAAACGAAGTACTTCTGCGTACACCCTGACCGGCACGAATTTCTTCAACCAGATCTCCATCCAGAGTAAATATTTTTATGCTGGCATCAGCGGGGAGATTGATGAATTGCAGACGGTGTTCCCAGGGTTCGGAATCGCTGGGTAAGGAATTATTCCAGATTGCGCTGCCGATATATGGGTTGGGTACTACTTTAACCCGGTCCAGGCTGTTGGTTGCCGGATTGGCTGGAGTAACAACTTTCAAATTGGCGTTAATATTTGATTCCATAAATTGAAATATTGAATCGTAACTGACCGATTGCACCGCATAAGCATAATCAAATCCCCGGATAATATCCGTATCAAAAATTTTGTACGTCCCGGCATCATCGCCGGCAGGGGGATTATTCTGTCCAATAACATAATATCCATCACCCAGCGGTTTCCAGTCGAATGCACCCAATTCTGTTTTCTTACTGCTTTTCCATACCTTATAGCCCCGGAATCTGGAATTGCTTTCCGGAGTATTGTCCCAGATGATATTCAAACCATTGAGACTTCCATTTTGAATTGAATAAGTGATATTCAGACCGGGAGCCTGCGCAGCCAGGGCTCCGATATTATAATCGTTATCCACAATGAGTTGTGCCACATCCATTATCTTAACCAGTTCGATCAGGCTGTAAACGCCGCCGCTGTCCGCATCCGCTCCCACGCCAATGGCTGCAGTGATCACCACCGAATCGCCATAAGCCAGTTGATCCAAAGGGCCCAGCGTCAATATTGCCCGGTAATCGTAGGGATATGGTACACCCCTGAGGACCACCGGACCTTCGAATACCCGCGGTGCCATCATCCGGTCATATGCTTCCTGATCGGTGGCCGGATCATTATAAATATGGTTCTGATGGAACGAACTCACCCTGAATTCAGGAGGATCAGTCTTCATGACTTTAAAACAGATAAAACCCGGAGATTGCAATGTTCCGTCTGCACCCGGATTACCGGTATCGTCCTCCTGACCATTGTCGGCAGGATAGTCGGGATTATTCGCATCCCACATGAACATCATACTGCTGTCTGCTTTTTCTGCTGTAAAGAAACCGTTAGATTCGGCCCACCAGGCAGGAAAATATTGTTCGATCCAGCCCCAAAAAGCATTGCAGGCACCCAGGTCGTCCTGATTGGAGAACTTCATTTCTGCGGCCCAGTCGGCCCGTTTCGAAACATCAGCATCCAGACGGTAAGTGAAGTAAAATTCCTGCAGATCTTGCGCTGTATCCGGATAGCCATCAGCATCCGAATCGATGCCTACATTCTTAATGGTATATTCATAAATAATAAAATCATCCCTGAAACTTTCACTCCAGGCATAGGTTCGTTCCGTAACCTCAAGACCTAAAGGTGTATGGCCTTCAGCCAGGGGAGCCTGTACATCGTAATAATGCGTGTAAGTATCCTGTTCTGAACGCACCGCGTTATTCCCGGTTAAAACATGTACCGAATCGATGGAAGCAAATTCATGGTCATCGCCCTGTGAAGAATGTATCACACCATCGATGCGTGCGGTCAACCAGAATGTACCACGATACAGATATGAGTTGCCCGATCCTCCCGGCCAATCGCATGATGGTGTCCTGTTTTCATAGGCATCATCACCGGCAAAACCGAAATTGGTTACGCGCTGCCAGACAGTACCGATCTGATGAAAAGCCCAATCATCTGCAACGACCGGTCCGGCTAGTATGCCCCTGGACAACTGTCCTGGTTTTTTATCAGCTGGATCAGCCGCCCTGATTGTTGTGGCCGATATCAGTATCAGACATAACAGGCAGATCAATTTTTTAAAACTGCTATATACCTGCATGGTTCTTCTCCCTTAAAATGCCCGGATTAAAATTTAACGATCAGACCGAAGCGAAGCTGGCGGTCGACACTGTAGGTTTGCGGATGACGTATATAATCGCCGGTTATACCGTCCGTATCAACTATGGACGGATCACGCTTCCCCGTTTGCCGGTAATATTCTTCATATAATTCAGTGTTACCGATAAAATTTACATTGTTGTCATTGAAAAGATTAAAAATATCGATAAACAAGTCAAAGGTAACCGGTTTAATATTAAAACTGCGAATCAATTTAAGATCGGTCATGGCGGTAAACGGCATTCGTTTATCATTGATCAATCCGCTGCCGTAGGATGAATACGGTAAGCCGCTGCCATAGCTGAATTGAATATTGGCCACCCACATTTCAAAGGGTTTGAACGAGCCGATACCCGGACCGAAGGCCTGCGGAGTTTGCAGGGTAACATTGGCATTTATTGTATGGGTTTGATCGAAGTCGAGGATATTCATGCGTTTTACATCCGTGAATCCTCCGGAACCGCTGGAGTAAGTGGAACTGCGCCCTTTGGCTACCGAGAAGGTATAATTGGCTGAAGCACCCCAGAATCTACCCGGTCGTTTGACCACGGTAAACTCCAGACCTTTAATATTGCCGTAGTCCGCATTGGTGTAAACATTCAATTCGATATTCTGTATACTGCGTCCAACGTATTTCCGCCAGTTCATCAGATTACTTACATCCTTATAATAACCGGTAACCGTCAGCTTTGATATCATCAGTAAAAAGATGTTCAACCCCCAGCTCGTAAGATACCGTCTTCTCCGGCTTCAAACCGGGATTACCAATGTAATTGCCGACTTTGGTCAGACTGTTCATCAGGTAATTGCGGTATAAGAAATATCCATCGGGTCGCTGAAAGTAATGTCCATAAGCAAAATGGAGCACATCGGTAGCTGATATCGGATGAGAGAAACCGATACGCGGACTGAACTGATACTGTATTTTTGTATATTTAGGATCATTGATAATGGGAATACCCAGACTGTCCTTGCTGGAATAGGGATTTTCATAATTAGCGGGATAAGGCACTCTCCCCGGGTCGAAGACATCAAAACGCAATCCGATTAATCCGATGAGTCCGGTGAATTCCATCTTATCCTGAATGTAGGCTCCAAAATCCAGACTGCGTTTATCCCAGATATCCTTGCGGAATTGTCCATAACCCAGCGTCCAGCTGACATTTTCCACTTTGGTTCGATGAGCATATAATTCGAACCCGCCCTTTAACAGGTGTTTGGAGGTCAGCTGATTGACCAGGTCCCCTTTGGCGCTGTAGGTCCACGATTTCTCATCGCGAAAACCTTCGTCATCCCCCCGGTACCACCAGTAATTATTTTCCTGTTCAAGATATATTGGATGCGAACCGGCCAGAGCCGGATTCCAAACCAGTTCCTCATCTGTATCGCCGTTGAAATTACGGTCTTCCACATCGCGGCCGGCATAATGATAGTTAGTATAAAAATAATTCAGTCTGACTTCATAATACATTTTGGGACTCAACGTATGGGTCCAGATTATATAGTTAGTGTTGCTTTTTTGCTCAGTATCCCAGAGATATTCCTGCATTCCGGCCATATAATAGGTTTTGATGGCGTTGTAAGGGGAGCCCTGAAACGTATCGGTCTGGGCCAGAGTGGTTATATCCGGCAGACCATGCCAGGGGCTGGGATCCTGTACATAGACATAATGCGCCAGCGTGTCCGTATTGGCTAAAATGAACTTCAGATCATTGACCGGATAATCCGGCGCCGGTCCATACTTGGAAGCCGGGTAATAGTAGGAGTCATATTCATTATTATTATAAATAGTCCCATAGGAAATTTTGAATTCCGGCGAGATACGATAAGTTAACTTGCCCTGATAGGTCTGGTCAAACGAGTTTTGATTGATGAAATAACCGTGACGGGTATCGGTTATTTCGCTGGAGAGTGAAAAAGTCATGGCCCCGGGCAGGGTCAGTCCCAGCCGCGGCAGTATGACTGAAGTCAATGGTTCCGGACCGTTCAGGTTGAATTCATAGATATAATTTATCAGACGGTTTTTTTTCTGCCAGTGGATATTATCAGTTGAATCCATCATTTGATAGGAATTCTGCGTAGTATAAATATTAGCATTCAGATTACCGAAATTATTAGAGGTAAAGCGCAACCGGCCGGAATAATTTGAACGTCCTTCCTGCAAGGCCAGGTTTAATATACCCGATTGTACATTGCCGTATTCCGCACTGAAACCGCCCATGGTAACTTCCATCTCCTGAATGCCCAGTTCAACCACATCGGAGGTGAATCCGCCCATATCACCTGAATAAGTTGACGCTGGATCTTTCAGGACAATGCCATCCACCATTACCAGCACTTCATTACTTCGTCCTCCCCGGAAGTTATCTCCCACCACCCCGGCCTGTTGCTGGGCAATTTCCTGAAAACTGTCCACCGGCCGTATCTCAATTTCTTCGGTCGAAACATATTGCCGTGTGGTAACTTCATCCACCCTTATTAAGGGCCGCTCCGCTACAACGGTAATCGTTTCATTCAACTGCAGGGTTGTTTCACCCATTTCAAGATTGATAGTGGTGGTCAGATCAACGAAGACTTTCACCTGGAGCACTTCAACCTTGCTGTAACCGATATAGCTGGCTTCGAGTTTGTAAGTTCCCGGCGGTACGTTCAATATACTGTAGAAACCGTCGACATCCGTCGAAGCGCCTATCATAGTTCCTGCAATGATGACATTGACACCGAGTAAGGGTTCTCTGGTCCGGGAATCCAGCACCACCCCCGCAACCTTACCCGAAACACCTGCCCACAAATGAAAACTGAAAACCAGCAGCAGGATAACAATGCTAGTAAACTTTGACATAGTGTCATCTCCCTTAATATTTATTAAGCAGGATATGAAAATAATAAAGAATGGTTATATTATTGCGATTTTCTGTCAAAAATACAAGAAAATAATTCGCCTATTTGAAATTGAAGACTATATTTCAAGAATAAGATTTGTATTAAATCCGGCAGGATATATGTGCTTTATATTTCCTCATCTACAAACAGTCGTACCTGAGTAATTTCGGCTAACCGGTTTAATTCCCGGACCAGTTCAGTGCGCTGTTCCTTATCTTTCAATTGCACATAAAAGGAAAATTCATACAGGTCTTCAGCGCCGAGGGATTGCATATTGATAAGTTTGTTCCGTTTGCAAAATTTGCTCCAGCACTGTGATGTAGGGATTATTAGCATCATTTAATTTGCATTGAAACTGCAGTAAAAAATCCCGTTTATGCGGTTTGGCATACTCAGACTTGCTTAAGCCCAGCAGGATCACCCCGATGAACAGTGATCCGGCAATAGCAATAATGTTTAAACCGACACCGGCAGCCATACCCGCAGCCAGGGCAAAGAATATGAACACGATATCCTGCGTATCCTTGATCGCCGTACGAAAGCGGATAATCGACATGGCTCCTACCAGTCCAAAAGCCCGGGCCAGATTATTACCGATAACCATGATTACCAGGGCGGTAACCATGGATAGTATCACCATGGCCTGCACGAAAGAAGTTGAATAATGCGGTCCCCGGTAACTAACCCGGTAAAAAATCGAAATAATAAAACCACAGATTAATGCTATCACTAAATTGACAAAAAAAGTGTTGAATTCAACAACATTAATCAGATTGCTTTGAAAACCTTCCAGCATTTTTCTAATCCATATTTTCTATGATCATAAAATTTCTAAACTGATGATACTTGGATAATCCCCGCAATGATTTTTCCAGGCGCTGATGATAATTACTGTGATCTTCCAGACAGATTATATATTTGGAAACCGCCTGCAATTGTAAATCGAAGCGTCCAATTACCTGACGTAACCAGGATGGAATTTCACCAGAGACTTTTACTTCCAGAATGGCCTGGCCGATTAATGAATAAACCGGATTTTCCTCTTCATATAATTTATCCAAAGCAACTGTAGCACTACTGCGTAAACTAGTATCCAGGGTAATACGTACCTGGTGATTGAATTTATAAAAATAGGCCTCCCGCTCATACATGATTTTTATGATCGGTGTCAGGTTTCGTTTTAAAACTTCAGATAAAAATCTCTGGGCTTGTTCATGTACATTTATGAATCCATTATTACAAAGGATATATTGACCGATATCCTGCGTATGCAGCAGGGCAGCCAGATTTTTGTACAACACCGGCGCGCGGTATTTTACGATAGTTGAACCACTTTTAGCTTTTAATTCCAGAAAGGTAATATCATTTTCACTGTGATGATTGTACCCGCGAATACGGATCTTTTTTCTTTTCTTAAGACCGATAACTTTGTCACGATAGAAATCCAGTAAAGGGGTATCAAAATATATACTACGAACGGTATATTTTTTTTCTGCAGCCCTGGCAGAATATGAATCCAGTTCGACAAAAGGGGCAATCTCCCGGCGAAATGCCGCAACCTGCTCTTGTGCTAATAAATATTTATATTCGAGTCGGGCCATAATCTCAGTTGAACATGGATTGAATTATTTTACCCAGATATTTCCACGGCGTTTTGCTCTGACCCTTAATAGTACAGGGAACAATCTGATTCAGCGGCAACAGTGCATGTCTTTTTTCCAGCAAGCCGATCACAAAAAATACCTGCTGATCATTCAAACGTTGAATCATCTGGTCGACTTTGACAATCTTCCCTCTAATCACTTCTGCGCCGACAGGAGTGCGAACCTGAAAAATCTGGGCGACTTTCACTTCAGCCAGGTCACGAAGACCGACCGGCATATAGACCAGGCGGGATGTATCGGCTATAAACATCAGACTTTCTGCAGAGAAAGGCGTAAAAAGTTCTCCCGCCAGCGGTGAAATCAACACAAACTGATCTAAACGCTGTTCCAGTACTTTAATTTCACTTTCCAGCGAATTGATTTCCGAAAGAGATAACTGTACCTGTTCCGGTTTTGAACCGGTTTCCAGTGCTTTCAACTGCGCCTCGGCTACCAGCGCCTGTAAATCGTATATTTTTGATGTCCCCTGGGTAATCTCGTACATTTCCCGCGAGACCAGATTACTGTCGTACAGATCTTTCTGGCGTTCCAGAATCCTGTTTTGCAGCAAAGCCTGCTCCCGGCTGAGTGATAACTGATTCCGGGCTGCTTCAACCAGTGACTGCTTTTCACCGGTGTTATTAACATACAACATGGACCTGGCTACATCCAGAGCGCCCCTCAGATTGGCCATTTCCCCATTGATCACATTGGAATGGATATAGCCAATGGTATCCCCCCTGGTTACCCGACCGTCCGACTGCAGACGGGGTGACAGATTAAAACTTAACACATCTCCGCGTTCCACCTGATAAGCGGTATAACTGGAAACTATATTTTGCCGATGATCCCTTAAGGTTACCAGCATGCTTCCATCTGTTTGCCGTTGTAAAAGCCAGACCTGTCCCGGTAATACCTTACCCTGCACTACCAGACTGTAAGGAAGGTGAACAGGCAGCAGTAAAATCAGCAGCAGGATGATTCCAGCACCGATTAAGATGGTTCTGGTATTAATTTTCTTTTGCATCAGTTAATTTACCTACTATCCACAAAAAGATCAAAACAACAAATTCAAATGTTCAATATTTACATTAGTATAACTTAAGCTATTCTCGTCTGATTTGAGTGAATTATTTAATTAGATGAGCAGAATCCGGCAGAATATATTTAAATAACTTATTGATTCTCATCTAGATAATTACCGATCAAATGATAAATCTGGTTATACCTCGCGTTTCCCTTATAAATCCGGTGACTCCTTAATTACCTTAACAAAATCATTTTTTTGGTAGCCTGAAAACGGTCTTTTACTTCCAGGTGGTAAAAATAGACGCCGGAAGCCAGTTTAAAATCAGGCTGCCAGGCTACCCGGTGATCACCGGCTGGCAAGTGACTGTCAATTATCCTGTCCACCAACCGGCCCTGGATGTCAAAAATTTGCAAGCCGGACCATCCCGCCGAGTGGAAGTTGAAAATTGATCGTGGTTCGCGGATTAAACGGATTCGGATAATTCTGCTCCAGACTGAATCGATCCGGGATACCCGGCTTTACTGATCTTATGTCGGAATAGACGTCATTTTGCTGCCCTGGAGTTCCATGATTAGCCGAGGCAGCCCAATTTTCCGGTAAACTATTATCCAGATCCGGATGTTTGAGCGCCAGGGTCGGCCCCCTGCCATCCGCTTCAGGTGGCCAGGGTACAGTGTCATCGTAGGTCAGAGAATCAATCACAATACCCTGATCATCTATAAGATAGAGCGATTCCCCGCCGCCGCTCAAACCAAAGGTTAAAGTTACCGGGAAAAAAGAAACTTCCGGAAAACCCTGTTTGAACATAACCGAATCATGACATACTACCAGATACGAATCCGGATTTAAAAGGGTTCCTGCCGGAAAAATAAAATTATGTATATCGTCGGAATCTCTGAATTGCCAGGAACTGAGATCGACCGTTGCCGAACTGCGATTATAGAACTCAACCCAGTCTTCAACGTCAAAATCGATTGAGGAGTTATAATTTATCTCATTCAAGACCACCGGCATACCCTCTTCCGCAAAAAAAGCACGGAAACTGGCATTGCTTTGCGGTGTATAAACCAGTTGTGCCTCGCTGCTGATCTGTGAACCCTGCCAGCCGGCGAAGGCATAGCCCGGCTCCGGTTCGGCGGCTATTTTTATCGGAACTCCCCTGAAATAAGTCCCCGCCCAGGCAGTTTGCCTGGGAAATCCGTCAATAGTCAACGAATTGATTCTTATCTTCCCGCCCGCCGATGCATTTAACTGAATCTGGGCCGTCCCGGTCAGACCAAATTTACTGATCACATGCTGACGCATGGGTGCGACCCGGGCTTGAGCAAAAGTGTACAGATAATCGACATTAGACTCCCAGTTGCTATAGGACAATCCCCAGCGGTTTACATGCCGCTCCATTTCCGGCAGCAGCGGCGCTTTCAGACTATCAATGCAGCGGGTTATGCCGGCCAGGCTGAGTTCTGCATTAAGCAGGTCGGCTGTGCGGTTTATAAATTCCGTTTTAAAGATTTCATTCTCCAGCAGTTTACGCAACAAAAAAGTCGACCAGGGCGGATTGGGCCAATCCGGACCGTCAGCCGCCGTGGCAAATTCCAGGGTATTCTTGGACGGATTACGGTCGTAAATCCCGAATCCGAAATCGGTATCATACATGATCCAGCGCCACTTTCCGGCACTGCTTCTTTCCCGCCAGTATTTAATATTATTACCCGGCCAATCGGTATTATCACAATAGATCTGGGTGATCTCATAATTCAGGAAATTGTCCACGTCCATCATCTGCTGCAGCGATATATAATTTAATGAATCATTGATATTATTTGTTTCCAGAAATGAGATCATATTCTGATAATGCTCGGCATCGCCATGTACGACATCGCTGTTATTCTGCAACAAATCTATATTATCGGAGTCCACCTCATGGTTTGCAGCCAGAAAATGTTCGTTTACTTTTTCGCGTAGATCATGAATGCCCCAGTATTCGCCGTTAAGAAAAACCACAACCGGCCGGTAGGCCTGCACATCGATGCCCCGGCCGCTGATTAAAGTGGTGATCAGGGCATCCCGCATGAAGGCATAATTCCAGTCATTTCCCGAATTACGCAAGACAAACGCCTCGAATTCGGCAATGGGTTTATCCGGGAAAAGTTGATAAGCAATACAATCAGCACCATACTTTTTACGGGCAAAAATTGCCAGTGATTTCTGGGGATGAGCCCGGCTCCAGGCACCGCTAATCTGAACACCGGCATCAACACTGAATCCAAACTGGCCATCTGCTTCAAAGAATTCCACGTGAATCGGTTTCTCCCAATCCTGCCAGAAATTTGCTCCGAAATATGGATTATCCGGCTCGGCATATTTGCCCAATACATAGATACCGCTGTCCTCATCCCAGAAATTTTCCGGATTGGTGGAAAGGGATACGACCGGTAAACTGATATTTTCGTTGATAAAATAGGTATTAGTTAAAACGGTGCTGGGCAGTTTACCGCTTTCGAAAGCCCGCGCCCGTACGACGGTAGTTGCGGTCAGGGCCAGCGGTACGCTAAAGCCGGTTGAATTGCTATCCGGTACCGATCCATCCGTAGTATAACGGATCACCGTGGTATCAGGTACACTGTCGGATAAAGTCAATGATTGGGCAGCCGCATAAAATCCCGCGGGCAAAGAAAAGACCGGATCAACGGTGATTTCAGTATATCCCGGCGTTACATTTGGTTGTCCCGGCGTGGCTGCTGGAAATAAATACCAGTTATTACTGCCGTCAGGTTGCCGGCCCAGCGAGATATCCTGGGGAATGGATCCGGTAAAAACAGAATCCACGATAATCCCGCCGGTGTCGGAGAGGTAAATATACTCGCCAGAAACGCTTAATTTAAAATTGGCATGCAACCGCGGCATGGAGAACTGCAATGACTCTGAAATTCCGCGGGGATCTTCCGGTAAAGACATCATTCCCAGCGTGAAAAAAGGAATAAGGGTCAGGTCGGATGAAGTACTGCTCGAATTGTGCACTTCCAGAGCCAGTATATTTTCTCCGGATTGCAGCAGGCTATATATTTCCGGTGAATCGAAGATTTCCGGCCGGCCGCCCTGATACATCAATGCCTCTATCCAGGTATCTGCCGGCAAATCATAGGCAGGAACTATTCCCGCGGTACCTAAATTTCGGCGGGCAATCTCAACGCCATTTAAATAAGCTACAAAACCGTCATCATAATCCACATGCAGCATGGCTGTCACAATATTATTCAGATCGGGAATATTGAATTTCTGGCGTACTGATACCGACATAACTGCCGGCACGATTGTGGCATCATCATCATCGCCATAACCGAAACCACTGGGACCTCTGGACCAACCGCTATCATCATAACCCGCTTGCTGCCAATTTGCCGGAGTGGCCGAATCATTTACGCGGTAATAACAACTATCGCCCTGATCAATGACCGTTTCCCAGTGATTAATCCATAATCTTCTGTCCTTATCCGAAGCATAGATTACCACAAACTGGTCCGGCGGCAGGATCACTTGAGGGAAAATCCATTTATTTAAACTATCCCGATCGTCAGAAAGTCCGTACCCGCTGAGATCAACAGTCTCGGCGGCAGGATTATATATCTCCAGCCAATCGGTATATTCGCTATCCTCGTCGGCAATGGTCTGAAAATTGGCCGGCATGAGTTCATTGATTACTGCATTCTGAGCCTGGCTTACGCCTAAGAATAACAGTATAAACAATAGCGACTTGCTTGAATTTCGTATCATATTTTTAATCCTTCAATATCAAGATATGATTTAAATTAAGTATCTAAAAAAAAATCACTCAATTTTAGCCATAGCATACAAATATAAAAACTTTTTCCATTTAAAATAAACTAAATCCAACCATTCGGGTTGTGATATATCCGACAATCAAAGTCTTTATTAATTTTATCGACATATAAGTGGTTAATTTTAAGAATATTAGGAACTCTGATCAGAAATAATACTGATTCTGAAGCGAATATCCGGGAAACTTATAGAAAACAAGAGGATAGCAGTCAGGCTGAAAAGATAAGTTAATCTATGTATTTAATCATCTGCTCAATTCGTGTAAAACATTCTCGATTCGTTCAGCTAAAGGCAGACTATCAATATGTAATTCTTTATACCATTGGTTTTTGCAGTTACAATCCAGACCGGTAAATATATCTTTATCCTGTTTTAAATTATACTCCTGAATTTTCTGCCATATTCCGGCGGTGCACAGCTCGCAATTATGCGCGCTTTTAACCGCCCGGGGATAAACAACTATTCCACCAATCCGCAACTCTTTTCCCGGCGGAAGTTGTCTGATCACTTCGAGAATGCTCCAGAGCCATGGTGGACGGTACATATTCTTCCGGAATAATTTCCAGACAAATGTATTTTCCTGCACCGTGTTCGGTTCGATGGACACCGCCGCGGCACCTTTATTGAATGCATATTGAACCGTGCGTATGGTATCGCTGATTGATTCCTGTTCGGTCAGGAACGGCGGTTTTAACAAAGCGAAAGCGCTAAACCGTATTTGCAGCCGTTGCAGCAGCGCACAAGCATGCTCGAATGTCCGTAAAGAAAAACTTTTATTGATGCATAAATCCCTGATCTGATCATCACTGGAATCCAGGCCGATAGCAATCTCGATCTCTTTATCGGCCAGAACGGATTTTAATTCGCCAATCCCGGCTGCAGTAATAAATTGCGGCAATGATTCAAAAATGACTTTCTTAATCTTTGTCTTTTGAGCCACCAGCGAGATAATTGCCCGGCGGCTCTCCGGATCGATCTCCTGATCATCCAGGAAAGAACCGGGAACGTAGATACAAAGAACCGGTGTTTTGGAAAAATCATGGCGGTTTAAATTATCAGCGAAGGCGGAGATCACCTGCTCCTGATCAGTTTCGGGGCTGATTATCCCATCACTGAATAAGCCGCAGTGCAGACAGCCCCCCTGCGGCCGGCGGAATAAAGAGCAGCCCTGGCCGGGTATGGCCAGCACCACCCTTTGTACCACGCTGCCTCGCAGAAGTCCCGGTAAAATCTCAAAAGAAGATAAAAGACTGGTATCAATTGCCCGACGGGGTATTTGTTCACTTTTAAATTGTTTCAGAAAAGCGGATAACTGTGGGCGGATTTTGATCATGGAATCTGATGTAACCGGTCAAGATAGTACTTTTTTTCCTGTTTCAACCTCGCGCAAATGGTCAGGAATTTTTTTTGTTTATTATGTTCGATGCGGTCGATCAGCGACAGGCACCTGGCGGATTCCTGTTCGATGTATTTTTCCAGGACCTCTATTGCCTGTTCGGATGATTGACAATCTTTATTCAGGTAAATAAAAGTATTGAAATTTTTCAGGGTCAAATCTTCCTGATAATCCCTGATATCATCGAATATCTCGCGGATTTTATCCAGCAAATTGAAAAATTCCATTTCCTGTTGCGGTATATCAATTTTTCCCACTTTCAATATGATTCTGCGCAGTACTTCCAGGTCTGCCGATTTCAATTCCAGGATCCGGAAGATTTCCGCGGCGCTGAGACGATTGTTCTGACGGAGTTGTTGCTGCTCAAAGGCCAGGTACCTGATCACCCGCTCAACACATTTTTCTATCACGGCATCCAGCAGATTATGCTCCTGCAGAAAGAGATTTATTTCAGTGCGCACGGATTCAAAATCGATGTCGGCCTCAGGCAGAATATGGCTGGCCTGTTTTTCTATGTTTAAATCTAATTTATAGATTATGGAATGTACATAAGTAAGCCAGGTCAGGGCATTAATATATTCTTCAACCGACAGATCATATGTATCTATGGCAAATTCTTTCATATCAAACATGAAGGTGTGAAATATTTTACGGAGAATATAAAAATACTCTTTATTCGATAAGGCCAGGATCTCCATGTTTTTTGTTTTGGACTGCACCGCTTTGTTTTTATCCAGGGGTAATTTCTCCATGATGCGGTCTATTAAAACGGCCTCGCCCTTCCCAAAAATGTCCTTTTTCATTTATTAACTCCCTGTTACCTGAAATCTAGTCCTGTGTTGTATATTATAATCTTTCCGCTGTCTCTTCATCCTTAATTGCTTTAGCAACTTCTCCGATCTTCCGGTATAATTCACTCCGGTGTAAAAAGAAGTTTTTAAATGATGGATTCAGCAGGATCGCCCGGGATAAATCTTCGATAGCCATATCATATTCGCCCATTTTTTCATAGATACCCGAACGCGATATATACAGACTGAAATCCTTAATATCCAAAGCTAAGGCCTTTGCGTAGTGCTGCAAGGCAAGTTTTAAATCGTTGTTAGTTTCCCAGAACATCGCCAGAACCCGGTGAGGTTGTGGTTTCGAATTATCAATGGCAATGCTGCGGTCCATATCAGCCAGACCCTCTTCCATTCCCAGTTCAAGGTAAGCAAGGCCGCGGTTGTGAAAAGCGATGGCATTATCCGGCTTTTTTTCCAGATACCCGCTAAGATGATGAATCAGCGCTTCGTAATGCACTTCACTGTCCAGAAGCAAAACCACATAATATTCCTTGGTATACCGTTCATAATAGGCATCAATAAGTTGGTGGTTATTTCTATTATTTATTTCTGCTGACATGGTACCCGTGTTAAACACCTGTCGCGTAAAGACCAAGGATATAATAATCTAAAAAAGTAATACAAAAGGCAGGTAAAATCTATATTTATTTTTATACGTTCATTTCACCAGCAGACATTTTGTAATTCATCAAATCCTTTCATACTTTTCCACATAAGGCACTGAAGTGCTGGTATAATCCAACGTCAGTATCTTGTCCTTTATTGAATAGTTGGCAGAATATACCCATCCCGTGGGCATAAAATTTTGATTGTCAGAATATGTTACTACGATTCTCATCTCCCTGGCAGACGGTTCGTTCCATGTGCCATTAACTGTATCGCCACTGCTTGGGCTACAGCCTGCAATAAGACTCAAAGTAAACAGCATCAGCGCCAGAAATACTTTCATTTAAACCTCCATCCTTATTTTACAATTAAACATTTCTTATATTGATCAAAATAAGTTGTCTGTAATTTGTAAAAATATACTCCACTGGCTAATCCGGCAGCATCGAAGATAACCTGATGCTGCCCGGCTGGTAATTCCGCATCGACTAAAGTACTGACCTTCCTGCCCAGGCAATCAAAAACATGTAGTTGTACCTGTTCCTGAAAAGGAATACAAAAACTGATCGTCGTGGTCGGATTAAAGGGATTGGGATAATTTTGGCTCCAGCCAGTAAGTTTAGGGGAATAATCGATTGCTCAGACTCTATACCTCCACAACAACTTGAATGTTGAATCCCGCCAGAAGATATAACCATCACTGCTGATCTCAATGCAAAACGGACTGTATCAATGGGTCCCGGAAAATTCTGTGAGAATTTTATCTGCCGGGATAAAGTGCTAAGTTTACTCAGACCGGCAGTGATATTACCAAATTCAAAATTATTGCTTATTACGTAGCAAAGGTGTCTAAGGCATGTCATCCGGGCAGTGATATTTGCGGTCGTTACATTTTGACTTAAATTTTGCAATTCTAATTTGATGCGATGGGTTTCGCCCGGATCAATAGTCTTGTCCCCAGGAGTCGTTATGGTGTAACCTTTATAAACCAAAGGACCAATCGTAGTGAATTTTTGATTGCTACCGTAGTTAAATCTGATACTATTATTATAAACTATCAGACTGGGAACGAAAATGTCTTCGACACCGCTCTGATAACCTGCCGCATATAATCCATCCCAGGCTGGAACCATCTCCATGCTGGCCATCGTCAAATAGTTCAACCGAATCCTGGCTGCTGCCGTTACTGCTATAAATCTTGCTGAATACCTGAATATCCTGATTATGATAATTAAAAATTTCAGAGGTAAAATGAATAGTTCCGGAACCGAGGAATATAAAATTAGGGTTCAGGGTAAAGGCTAAGGGGAAAGCCGGAGCGTCAAAGTCAGATTCATAGGCGCCAATATCTACCAGGGGATCGGCTGTTGCAGGTCGTGGATTCCCTTCAAAATCAAAATTTGGGGCATTGTAAACGGAATATGAAGATGCCCCTGTACCAATACACGGAGAACTATTCTGTAAATGAAAATCATTTGAGCTTCCGAATATCGGATCTGCATCAATACAATTCTGATAAGTGCCGGTGAAATTTCCGGCAATTGCTTCGGTAAATCCTTCCCGGCCGCCTTCAATCAGGCAATTAATAAAGTCAAGCCCTGTAATATTTTCAAGATAGACTTGTGCAGGATCATTACCATAAATGATGTTATTGATAAACAGGGGCGCAGAAGCATCATTTACATATATGGCGCCCCCTGCGGCACAGCTATTGTTAACAATCGTATTATTAAGCAGTGCCGCCCTTCCACAACTATTACTAAAATGTATATGCCCATGTATAGTAGAATAGTTATTATCTATTAAATTATTCAGAAGTAGTGGAGCGGATCCGTCTCCAATGTTTATAGTCCCGTGTCCGTTATTATTATGGAAGTGATTATTGCGTATTTGAGCTGTTGATGAATACCAAATGCATAATGCTGCAGCAAATGCACTTGTATTCGCTTTAAATTCACAATATTCAATTATAGAGGCTCCTCCCAGGGCAATTGCGCCGCCACCTGTCTGATTTTCATCCTGATGATAAGCCAGATTATTCTGGAACAGACAATGTGAGATTCTAAGCTTATTTACCATAGCATAGATTGCTCCTCCGGCTCTATTTTCCATTCCCTCGCCGGAATTTGCTTTGCCATATTGAAATGTACAATATTCAAAAATCGTACTGTCATTCGAAGTAGAAATATTTATCAATTTTATTCCATGCCAACCGGTATCGGGATTTTGAGCTGTGAAGGTGATTGAATCATTGATAGTACCAATGGCCAGTAACCTGCCCTGAACATTTAATTTGTGATGGCCGGTAAATATGACATCCACGCCCGGCTCAATAGTCAGCGTTTCACCATCGGGAATGGTGATCTCGCCGTTGATATTATAAGGAGAGTTAGCCAGGATCCAGGCTCCGCTGACATTTCCGGCCGGAATTTCAGTTTGGGCCTGAACGATTTCCAAGTTTAATAGAATTAAGAAAAGATGAATGGAGAAATAAAAACAGGTCATAGTAATCAACTTTTTCATTGTAAATACCTCCCATTAGTCAAATTTTTGAGTATATCTTTTATTATAGAAATTATACCTTTGATAATTACAGTATTTACTCAATTTGCGTGCCACAAATTCTGGAGGATTTACCAAAGTTTTAAGTCGATTAAAAATAAGACATTAACTATATGTGTAGATAATAGCAGAAAAATGAAAATGAGCCAAATATATTCGTTAATTTTAGCGAGTAGTTAACTACTTATTATTGCTGGGATTATATTCGCTAATTATGAGAGGCTATTTAGTGAGATTTATGTAAATTTTGGGTCAGGTATCGTTCCATTATTCTCTTAATAAATTCATCCTTGTTGATAGTAAGCAGTATTTCTCCATTGGGTTCAATTAGGTCATCGACAAGAGTATACCCCTTTTCATTCACACGGACATTCGTTTTCTTGCCGGAAAATAATTCAGGCCAGAGAACCGCACCGACCGCAACCACGTCAAAAAGATTCGCTTCGGGCTGGGAATAGCTTTCGTATCTCCAAAGCGAATAAAGTCCACACATTGAATTTGTCAGGGGGGATTGACGGAACAGCAGTCTGTTGAGGTTCATTTCATCTAATTTTACAAACGTGGATACATCCAGGCCGACATAAAGAATATCTGCCCCTGCCGACACAAGCATTTTTGATGCCTCCACATCAGCACGGACATTCCATTCGGCATCAGGAACCGGACCTGCATTATAACCCATATAAAATGAACCAAACATGGATACAACTTTCCTGGCAAGTTTGAGTGCACTTTTATCTTTTTGCAATACTTCTTTGATATTACATACGGGTCCGACTGAAAACAGAATGACTTCATTTGGATACTTTTTTAAATTTTCGATGATAAAATCTGCCGCATTAACCTTGCTGGATTCCAATTTATTAAAACCTTCTGACCAATAAAATTGGTACGAATGACCGGCAATTTCCTTATCAATACCGACTATGGCTGGAGTCGGTTTACCGACAATTACAGGAATATCATCTCTGCCAACTTCATAGAGAAATTTACAGGCTGTGCGGGCACGTAATGGTGTATTGCCATGGTCCATGATTAATCCAAGAATTTCAAACTCAGGGCTGCTTAAAATAAGTGCAACAGCAAAGGCATCGTCAATATCTCCTGCGAAATCACAATCGAAGATAATTTTCTGTTTCTCTTTTGCCAGTACAATGATCGAAGTGGCCAGCACTAATATCAAGGATATTATATTTTTCATAAGATTCGCCTTTTATTATTTTTAAGGCAAGATGAGAAGAAATTGACTCCTACTCTTTCAACAAAGAATCATCTAATTCACTCGATCTGGTGTGATAATCCCTAATTTCTTCATCTTGTAGCGGATGGTTTGTTCAGAAATATTCAGAACCCGGGCCGCTTTTGATTGATTCCAATTATGCTCTAGCAGCGCCTGTCGTATTAATTTTTCTTCATAGTCAGCCAGATTTTCAGTTAATGATCGATTTACTACTTCAGTTTCATGAACTCTTTTCAGTTTTTGCCGTTCTTTTTGAAATTCTGCAGGTAAAATATTCATCTCCAGAATTTTCAAATCAGCAGGTGCCAGTGTAATCAGGCGCTCAATAAAATTGGCTAACTCGCGGATGTTTCCCGGCCAGTTGCGCTGTTTGAGAAAATCCAGAAATTCCCCCTGGAAGGAATCAAGCAGTTTATTCTGCTCCTGAGAAAACTTTTCAGGAAGTGATTCGCCAATAAAGGTATATCTTCCCGCCGTTCGCCTAGCGAAGGCACAGCAATCGGATAAACATTCAAGCGGTAAAACAGGTCTTCCCGGAATTTTTGCTGATCCACCAGTTGGCGTAAAGCAATACTGGAAGCTGTAATAATGCGTACATCCACCTTGCGCTGCTGGTTACTGCCCAGGGGACGAATTTCACCTTCCTGCAGTACGCGCAGTAGTTTAGACTGTAGTTCCAAAGGTAGATTAGTGATCTCATCCATAAACAATGTACCGCCATGTGCCTCTGCAAATAATCCCTGACGATCTTTGCTTGCGCCCGTAAAAGCGCCCTGCACATGTCCGAATAATTCACTTTCAATCAAATTCGCCGGAATAGCCCCGCAATCAATAGCCAGGAATTTATTCAGGCTGCGGGCACTGAGCTGGTGGATCGATCTGGCAATAAGTTCTTTACCCGTACCGCTTTCCCCTTCCAGCAAAATCCTGACCTGGCTGCGCGCAGCCGACTCAATAGCCTGTAACAATTCGATAAACTTTTTACTCGTCCCCAGCAGTCCAAATCCTTCATATTTTTTTAACAATGCCTGTTTTGGCAAAGCAGCAGTAAAAAATTGCTGGATTTTCTGTATATCACGCAGAAAGGGGGATGATACAGCAGCTAATTTTTCTAAAATAGACAGATCTTCCTGCGTAAAAGCATCATCCCGGGTTTTGTTTAACAGCAATAATGTTCCGATGATAGTCCCTTCAATGCGTAAAGGAATACACAGGGCAGATTTAATTGCCAGATCCTTGAAAAGATTTTTGCGGAAGCGTTGATCGCTTTTAAGATCGGCAGTAAGGAAAGAATTGTTGTTTTCCAGTACCCATCCGCTGATATTGGTGTGCACCAAATGATATTTTCGTTCACTGGGTTCATTACCACTGGCACATATTGTTTTGACCGTCTGGCGGGTTTGCGGATTCAGCATCATGATTAAAGCGATGTCGGATTTCACGATAGTACTAGCTTTCCGGGTTACCAGCCGCAGAACTTCCTGAAAATCGCTTTGCTGTCCTAAGACGGAAGCCAGTCGATCAAAGAATTTAATTTGTCAACCAAATTTTCACTCATGGGATTCAATTCCCCAGTATTGCCTTAAATACTGGCAAGTATATACGGTGCACTCCTGAATTCTCCAATTATTTACATTTAATTGTCAATCAATTCTGTATATCTTTTCTGTGCATCGATTAATTCCGGTATATCTTCATCGGCATTTTTCCAGATTTCAAGAAATCTCTTTAAATGTTCTATAGCCCGGTTTTTCTGACCCTGTTGCTGATACAGCCTGGCTACATAGTAATGATACTTCGGATACGGTAAGCGGCGATCTTTGCTGTCCGGATTAAAATGAATCAGCCGTTCATACTCGGCAATGGCTTTATTGATGTTTCCTTTTTTTATATAAGCGCGGGCTAAAATATCTTTGTCCAATGGCAGATTGTAAAATGTCAACCTATCGGGATTGAAATAATAACGGGGCGGCGCTAACTCTTTTATGCTCTCACCGATAATAATGGCGGCATCTGTTGAATCCTGTGCCAGCAATATTTCTGCATTCAACAGCTGATACTGCAGATTGACTACTTCTTTGATGGTGAGATGCGTATCGGCCAATATTTTATCTTTGTTCCGTAATCTCACCAGGGCGGAATCGATCTGCCCCTGCTCTGATATCGAGCAATCCCAATAATGGCTCACAGGTAAAATTGGCAAAAGTTGCCGATGACGGGATATTTTCCGCTGCTAAAATCCTTTGATAATTTTTCAAATAGTATCTGCTGTTGATGTAATCTTTTTTTTCACCGAATACAATACCTATCCCCACATCGATCAGTGACATAAAAATTGCATTGTGATATTCTTTAAACTTGTCATGGGCAAAACTGTAATCAATAAGCGCGTCCCGATACTGTCCGGTAAACACATGTAAATATCCGCGGTAAGCGCGTCCTCCGGGTCTCATGTATTCTGAAGATTCATGTTCGATATACTTGTTTATCCATTCTTTGGACTGGTCAAAATCCAACTTGAGTGCGAAACAAAACGCGATATCATATTCCGAACCATAATTCGGATTGATCTCAAGGGCTTCTTTATATTTATCAATCGCCTGATCCAACTTACCGTCCATATAATAGATGTTGGCCACAGTTGTCATAGGCCAGACGTCACCAGGACAAATGGCTGAAAATCGCTTGTAAATATTCATCCGCATTTTGCTGATCCCCGGTTTCGGCATAAAGGTAACATAATGTTTTAGTGGCCGGCGGGAAAAAGGGGTCCAAACGCCAGGGCTCGCAAACTTTCATCAATGGCAGCATTGAAATTCTCATGGAATGCATAATACTCGCTTAATAAATAGTGCGCATACTTTTCCTTGGGGTATTGGTTTATGATCTGCCGGTATAATTGCACCCTTTTTTCATCATTCGTTTCCAATTCAGCGTCAATATAAAGTTGTTCTTTTTTAGTGGCCCGACGCGAGAACTGCCTGGCCTTCATGAACAATCTGTTCTTCTCATCAGCATTGGCCGCATAGGTCCGTCCCAGCCACAGATAAGCCATGGAAAATGTGCTGTCCAGCGCGATGGCTTTTTTAAAATATTTCTCTTCCTGACCGGTCGCTCGAAAAGATTCATCCCTGCCGCGTATAAAATAATGATAGGCATCCAGAGAAGAGGTAGTCACATCCGTTATTTTCGCATAATCCTGTTCAACCTGTTTTTCAGGAAGTATAACTCCGCCTGATATTTCGTGGCTTAACTCGTCAATCTGATGTTTCAGAATACTCTCAACACCGGTTCCCTGAGAACGAAGGCTTTTTAGAAGATTTTTGGATTTTACATCCAAAACTTTGACATCCGTTACAAAGGTATCTCCGGCTTTGATAAAACTTCCCACTATGATAACGTTTATTCCATCAATAGAACATAATTCAAAACCGGTATCCTTATCGATAACATTTTTATCTTTTTTACCGGCCTGTTTCAGCAGATCATAAAGCCGTTCCCAACTCGTTACCTGCAGAGAAGGTGACTGTTCCAGATCGGTGATCAACAGATTCGGTATAGCGTCCTGCAGGTAGTCGTAGGCATTGTTTCCGGTTTGATTTTCAAAAGAAATGACGGCAACAGATACCGGTGTTTCAATCTGTTTCTTTTTTAAAACTAATGGCTTAAAGATAAAGAAGGAAATAAGAAGCAGCAGTAAGATGCTAATAAGTACGGAATGTTTTTTTATTTTTCGTACGGGAAATAAAGATGCTTTCTTCTGGGAAACATGATTTTCCTGGTTTTGTGTTACATTTTTTAGATCATTTCCCAGCTGGTCGATGCGTTGATATCGCTTTGGAACTTCTTTTTGTAATGCCTTATCAATGATTTTTTCTAAATCCATTGGAATAGTACTTTTAATTTCTTGGGGGAAAACAGGGTCCTTATTTAAAATGGAATAGATCACTGCCTGTTCATGTTCACCTCTGAAGGGGAGAGTACCGGTGATCATTTCATACAGGACAACTCCCAAGGACCAGATATCGCTGCGCTGATCAACGGGCTCACCCGAGGCCTGTTCCGGCGACATATAAACCACTGTTCCGGGCGTACTACCCGTCCTGGTCAGCCTGGTCTTACCGGCAAGTTTAGCCAGGCCAAAATCCAGATATTTTTACCACTCCATCATCAGTCACAAATATATTTGCCGGTTTGATGTCACGATGAATGATACCCTGTTGATGCGCTCTGGCTAAACCCTGGGCAACCTGGATGGCAATATCTATTGCTTCATCCAGCGTTATATGATCATGCTCAATTTTCTCCTTCAGCGTTTTGCCGCTGTAACAGGCCATGACAATAAAGGTCTGACCATCTTCGGTTTCGTTGATTTCATGGATGGTGCAGATGTTGGTATGATCGATGGCGGATGCCGCCTGTGCTTCCTGAATAAATCGTTCTTTAGCTATTTCATCGCGGGTTAACTCTGACGGCAGGAATTTAATACCAACCACTCGCTTGAGCCGGGTATCCTCTGCTTTATAGACAATACCCATGCCCCCTGCGCCAAGTTTCTCGAGGATATGATAATGGGAAATTGTTTTTCCGAGCATCTCAGGCATTGATTTCGCTAAAATTTATTACGTCTTGATCAGAACGAAAAAAATAATACTGTATAAAAAATAATATAAAAGACGGGTAAATCCTATACTTATTTTATTCCGGTGCGGGCATGCCGAATTTGGCCCAGTCTTCCCTGGCCGGTCCGTAGATTCCCGGCACCTTCTATATTTTGCATCGCATTACTGCAATCATCTGGGCTCGATGGTGAATCTGGTGATTGATCAACACCGACAGTACCTTACCCTTTTCCCATTTTTCACCATAAAGTTCAATTACCTTGGGTAAATCGGGGTCCTTCCAGTTCTTCTTCAGTGATTCGACTAATTTCTTGCTGTACTTTTTATATTTGCCGGTGATATCGTTAAAAGTTGCCGGCAGGGATTCATGCTCCAGGGAATCTTCCTTGACTATCCCGGCTTTAGACGGCATCTCCGTCAGGGTTTGCGTTATATGCCAGGCCATCTGGCCCAGAGTCCTGATCTTGTCCGCAACTTTAACAGACATTTTTTCATCGCTTATTTTGGAAAATACCTTCAAAGTAGCCGCTTCTTCCACTTTCCAATCGGCAACAAAGTCTGCAATTTTCCTGTACATAAACACCTCATTTAATGATTATCATAGAATTCCCGATTATTGATTCAATCCATCGTATTTATTAATCACACCTTTGTTTATCATAAACTATCGTAATATTTCGCTTGCCCCAGAACGATGACGAAGATTGTTTGATCATCAGCACTTTTCCCCGCTCCTGCAAGTACCAGTTTTCGTTGCTGGTCATTTCCATCGTCCGTCCGCCCCGGTTGAACGTGGCTTTCGAGGCAATGAATAAGGTATCCTGCAGTGCTGACAATCTGGCCGTTTTAATTAATGGGGCATTCCACATCTCCGATTTATTCTCCTGCCCATCCAGAGTTAATTCTTCATCTTCGACTCTGTCCTCAGCATATTCCACTGTAAAAGTTTTTCGAATGATCAGTTTATTGTCCTGCTGAGTAATTTTCAAGGCTCCGGGCAGATTGCCTGTTCCCCAATTGTCCAAAACACTTTTATCCTCATTTATAGCCCAGCTTCCCGAAAAATCAACCTTACGTCCCTCAGGTTTCAGGCTCTCCATCGGCGGCAAGTTACAGGCAATGCGATATGGAGCAATATTCTCCCAGTATCCGGGATCCTCCTTGAAAACAACGCGCGGACTGTTGGTCAGTATTTCATATTCCTTATGCAGGGTATTGCGAACCATGCTGGCCCAGACAACATAGAAACCCCACTTCGGTTGATTGGCCAGGATCTCCGCTGCCGGCGGATTGCCTACTTCACCCAGCACCAGCGGTTTTCCTTTTGACAGGATCACCAGGCTGTCATAATAAGCCTGATTAAAATCCCGGCCATACACATCCAGGGCCAGGACATCCAGATATTCGTTTCCGGGATAAAAGTATGAAAAATTCATCTCCGCTTTGTTGGGCCGGTCCACGCTCCAGACCCAGATCAGGTTGTTGATTTTATGATGCTTTACCAGCCGGTCAAATATCTGGCGGTAGAGTGCAGCGGTACCATGCTTGCCATGCCGTCCCCCCCACCAGAACCAACCGCCGTTCATCTCATGATAAGGCCGCCAGAGTACGGGTACCTTGGCCTGCTGCAGTTTCTTCAGGTACACTGCAATAGTATCTACCTGAGCACACCAGTGTTTATACAGGGCTGTACCCGGAGTCAGCACATCCTGGAATTGCTGGTCAAGTAACTGACCCTGTACCGTGGCCAGAGATTCAGGTGCAACCTTTTCAGATTGGGGACGAAAGGTTATCGGTTCATCAGCAGTAGGCGGTACCGCATGCCAGCAGATGGTAATCAGGGAACCCAGTTGATGCTGCCGTATCGCTTCAGCAACGATATCCGGCCGGGCCAGATAAGAATCGGTATCGCCGGGTTTGGCGAATCCCATATCGGTACTCCAGATCACCGGCGTTTCACCGATATATTGAGCGGCGAACTGCGAATTACGGTCCCGGGTGTTGGGATAATTATGCTGGCCGGTTAAGGTGTACTTTCCGGAAATGTCATATAAAAATTTCAGCAGCGCCTTAGCTTCCGGTCGAAGCCTTGGGCGTAACCGGTTTGATCTCCTTATCAGCGCCAGGAAGTGCGGAAATATTTATACACCATATCAGAATTATCAACCAAAATAATTGCAACCTGAATTTCATGTTATATATCCTTTCTTCATTCATGCTATGTCTTGCTGATCTGTCCGAAGTGTTTATTTACACGTTTAGATACTTTTAAATTTATAATACGAACCTCTGATTATTTAAGTTTTACGATAAGTGTGAGCCGTATCTATGGCGGTTTTCAAGTTTTCCCAGGGTGTTTCAGCGGGCACTGTACAATCAGCCGCCAGGATGAATTTTTCAGGAGCGCTTTCAAGTATATCCTCCACAGTCCTGCGGATTTCAACAGCATTTCCGGTGGAAATCACCCCATTCCGGTCCAGACCGCCCATATAAGGTCTATCAAATAATTTTGAAATCTCAGAGGTTGATAAACTTCGCTGACTCAGTTTCAGGTTGCAGTTGACCACCTGGCCGGGATAATCCAGGAAAGGTTTGAGGTCATCATAGGTACCATGATAATCGCAGATATGCAGGATGTTGAACGGACAGGAATGTATTTCCTCCCACACAGCCAGATCGGTGGGTTTGATATATTGGCTGAAGATATCTGTACCTGCAAAACGAAAGGCTTCACCCCCCTGGGAGGAAGCATAAAAACCATCCACTCCTGCCTGCTTACAACCACGAACCAGGGAGAGTACATTTTCGGTCATGATCTCCAGTCCCTTGCTGACCATCCCAGGATTTTCCCGCAGATGATCGGCCAGATTTCTGTCGCCGGCCAGGTGCCTGGCCCACATAAAGGGTGAATAGAGGGTCATGATCACCAGGGCTTCTTTCCCGGCTGCTTTAACCAGTCCCTGGGCTACTTCGACAGGCGCAGCAAAAAATTCTATGGGAAAGAGCGGTGCATCTTTCCAGTCCTCTGCTTTACGGATTTGATTTGCAGGTGGCAGAGTCTGTTCGTACTGGATCTTGACAAAATCCATGCCGGTATAACGGAAAAATTCCAGATGTTTATCGATAGCGGCCTGACCCTGATGACAAGCGGACTCAAAATGCATAAAAAAAGCCGCCGGAATATAGTTGGACGATTTTTTACTACTGATCAGATTAAGCACTGCATCTCTGCGGGTCATTGCTTACTATCCTTCCAGATATTTTTCCCGGTCGAGCAGAAAATCTTTATAAATCCGGTAATGTTCGGTTTCTTCATAGGTTATTTTTCGAACCGGTATATTATCAAAACTATAAATTCTGGCTTCCGGGCAGGCCAGCAAAATAGGAGAATGCGTGGCCATAATGAACTGGGCATGTCCGGCCTTGCTGTTTTCCCCCAGAATCTCAAGTAATTCAAGTTGACTCCGCGGAGAAAGGGCTGTTTCCGGTTCATCAAGCAGATATAATTCCTTCAATCTTATAGCGGCTGCGGAAAAAAGACATCAGCGATTGGCCATGGGACTTGCTGACCAGGGATTCACCCCCGAAGTATTTCAACAGTCCGGGATCGGTTGCTGCCCAGCTATCCAGGAAGTTGGCGAAATCTTTGAATATCGCCGAACCGAAAAAGGATCCGGGCACGTGGCCATTGGTCCATTCGACTGAAAGGTATTGATGGAGTTGATCTTCAAAATGATTGACCTGATAACGACTGCTGGCCGGACTGCACCAGATATGTATACCGCAGGCCCGGGCCATGGCTTCCAGCAAAGTGGATTTTCCCGTGCCATTCTCGCCGACGAACAACGTCACCGGTGTATCGAATACCAGCTGCCGGGTTTGCTGGAACACAGGCAAAGTGAATGGATAGTGCTCACGAGTCGGGTATTTTTCCGGCTGCAGGGTGACACTCTTAATATGGTTCGGCATTATTTTTACCAGTTTTCCCTTTGCTTTAAAGCTTGTATCTGGGCCAGGTGATGCCGGCCGTGCCAGGCATACAGACCGATGTTTTTCTTTATCATAATAATGCCTGATTCCGGATGAAAAAATGTACGATTGAGTTGGTCTTCATTTAGCGATTTTAAAAGAATTACCCAGTGTTTGTGCAGCAGTTCGATAAATTTCAATGAATCTTTGACCGGAAACAAGGAATAGTCCGCTAATTCGGCCCACAGTTTCTGATCATACGGTTTTATTGTAGGGTGCTCTTCGGTCAGAGCTAGTTTCAGGCGTATATAACTGTTGATATGGCTATCGGCAATATGATGGACGACCTGCCTTACAGTCCACCCGCCGTCACGATAAGGGGTATCCAACTGCTGCTTGCTTAAATTTTTCACTGCAGCATTCAATTGCACAGGCAATCCTTCTATCTCCTTAATCCACTTTTTTACTATGTCGGGATGAATATGCTCCGGGGACTTAAAATGCCCGATTGGGTACTTTAGTTTTTCCAGGTCCATTTTAACTCTCCTCTTTTTGCTATTAACAAAATTCACTTAATAGATTGATTCATGATGCAAAAATTTTTATTAAAAAGTTATTTATTAAATTTAAGTTTATCACGCATTTCGTCTAATTCGGATTTTAATTTAATCGTCAGCTGAAATTTTGTCATCAATTGACCGGTCTTTCTTCTCAGCTATAATTTTTTTAATCTCTGACACCTTTTTTAATGCCGCTTCTAATCGTAAAGTCAGTTTTTCAATCTCTAATCCGGCTAATGTTTCTTCTCTCTCCTGTTCTTCACGTGCTTCTGATTCATTTTTCTCTTCTTCCTCGATCTTTTGAATTAAGTATTTAATCTTTTCGAATACGGATTCCTCTCCGGGCAGTAAATAAACAGCAGGACCAAATTTTGAAAGCATGGATTTCTCCATCCAATTAAAAATGATCTTGATCTCGAAATCACACAACTTGACCTTATCGCTTTTAGATTTTTTTATTTTAGATATTAACCGTTCTTCTTCAGGAAAGACGTACTGAGCCTGACCAAAATGTGAACTGTCTTCCAGTGTATGCTCGTACCAATTCAGGACTGTTCGTTTTTCCAAATCTGATAATTCTAGTACTTTCATGGCCAATTGGATTTAATTCCGGCGATATTATCAACGGCGCGAGCGTCTGCCGGCTCCGCCGCCGCTGCCGCCGAAGAAAGACATCACCCCCAGCAGATAACCGAAATTGTACCAGTTGCCGTTATTGTGCACTTCGTACATGCGGATGTTGTCCGATAAAAGTGACAGGATGAAGGTGAACAGGGATATAAAACCATGCCACAGCCCCGTTAAAAATCCGGCAACGTGTCCGCTGTTATCGGCTGAGCCGGTTAATTCGTTCAGGCCCGGCGTGCATCCTGGGATCATCACAAGTACTAAAATTAACACAGTTAGAATACACAAAACCTTCATCTTTATCCCTCCGTTGGTTTCAAACAAATATGAAATTTACATCAGTTCTTATCCGGATAGAAATGTATTTTAAAATATTAATTTTTAAATCTTTCTGCAATGTTTTTGTGATCCAGAACACTAAAGATGATCCGCTGGTGATCTAAATATTTTAATATTGGATTTTTTGAATATTTGCGAGTTTTTCACAATCGTATAATTTTTGACACATATATATGATGTTGAATCTGTTTTTATGCTGGCGTAGATTTATGTTTGTAAAAGTATTTACCTGTATTTTTCAATTCAATAAACCTGAGTTTTGTAATTTGACCATTGAAATCAACGAATCTGGAGACTACTTATGGAAATTATTGTTGCCCCTACTTACGAGGAAATGAGCAAAATCTCCGCGCAATTTATTGCCCGGGAAATTAAAAGAAAACATGATCTGATACTCGGTCTGGCCACCGGGGACACTCCCCTGGGAACCTATAAGGAACTCGCCCGCCTGCATAAAGAAGAGGGCCTGGATTTTTCGAAAATCACCACTTTTAATCTTGACGAATATGTCGGTCTGCCCCCGCTGCACAAGAATAGTTATAATTATTTTATGCAGGATAATCTGTTCCAGTATATAAACGTCAACCAGGCTAATGTTTATGTACCCCAGGGAAACACGGAAGATCCGGAAGAGTTCAGCGCCTGGTACGAAGCCCAGATAAAAAGGGTTGGCGGTATTGACCTGCAGATACTGGGACTCGGCGGTGACGGGCATATAGGATTTAATGAGCCAGGTTCTTCTTTTGCCAGCCGCACCAGGGTCAAAGCCCTGGAGAAACAAACGATCGAAGACAATGCCCGTTTTTTTGACCAGGAAACTGATGTACCCCGTTTCGCCATTACCATGGGTGTCGGTACGATACTGGAGTCGAAAAAGATCCTGCTGATTGCCAATGGTGCAAAAAAATCCAGGATAGTTGCCGAGTTCGTGGAAGGACCGGTAACCTGCCAGATCACGGCCACGGCACTGCAACTGCACACCCAGGCCACGGTTATACTGGATGAGACAGCCGCTTCAAAGTTGAAACGGAAAAACTATTATAATTGGGTCCGCGACAACAAGCATATGGTTCAAAAGATGGTCGGACGATAAAAGAAGAGAATAAATATGGAAAATCAACTAATCCCGTTAATCAATACAATTCTGAAATCCTCGGAATTTTTAAAAACCCTGCAGACCTTCGCTGACAGGAAGATGAAAAGCCGGTTGTTCGGTAATAATATCCGGGCACTTACCGCTGCGGAGATAAAAAAACTTAAAACCAGGGGAAATGATGCTGAAGACTGGAAGAAAATTCTGGTTCAAAAAAAATTTAAACCGGATCATATCGTGGCTAACCGGTTCAGAGGCCGCTGCGTGCTTGGTTTCTATACCGGCAAAGAAATCAAAACGGCATCTGCTGTAGAATTACCATCCGGTATTTATAACAGCACCATCATCAACTCAGAGATCGGCGATAATTGCTGCATCTGGAATGCCGGATGCATCTCCAATTACATAATAAATGCACAGTCGGTAGTTCACAATGTGGGCAGTTTAGTATGTTCCGCCGACACTGCCTTCGGCAACGGCAGAGAGATCTCCGTAGGTATTGAAACCGGGGGCCGTAATGTCTTTTCCTTTGCCGAACTGACCATCCCTATCGCACACCTGGTCAGTACCAGCCGGAATAACCGGAAACTCCTTGAAGAATATGATGATTTTATTAAAAAATATACTACGGCCTGTAAAATCGGTCTGGGTATAGTTGAAAAAGACGTCATCATCCGGAACACAGTGGAAATTGAAGATTGTTACATTGGTCAAGCTACTATAATCGATGGTGCAACCCTGTTACAGAACTGCTCGATTCTTGGATCAGCAGAAGAACCGGTTGAGATCAGTCATGGCGCCTACGTGAAAAATTCATGCCTGCAGTGGGGCTGTCAGGTCACCTCCCTGGCTATTGTCGATGATTCGGTTCTGACCGAGCATTCACATGTGGAACGGCACGGCAAGGTAACGCAGAGTATTATCGGCCCTAACACAGGTGTCGGCGAAGGTGAAGTAACCGCCTGCCTGTTAGGTCCTTTTGTGGGATTTCATCACCAGGCTCTGCTCATCGCCGCCATCTGGCCGGAGGGTAAAGGCAATGTTGGCTACGGTGCCAACATCGGTTCCAATCATACTTCCAAAGCACCGGATCAGGAAATCTGGTGCGGTGAAGGAACGTTTTTCGGCCTGGGTGTGAACATCAAATTCCCCTGCGACTTCACTAAGGCGCCCTATTCCATTATTGCTACGGCAGTCAATACCCTGCCGCAACGTGTGGAATTCCCTTTTTCGCTGATTAACAGTCCGGCGCAGTCACTCCAGGGAATCTCACCTGCTTATAACGAAATCATGCCGGGTTGGGTGCTCTCCGATAATATTTACATGGTAAAAAGAAACGAAGGCAAATATAAAAAGCGCAACAAGGCCCGCCGCACCGCCTTTATCTTTGATGTATTCAGACAGGATATAGTTGACCTGATGCTGCAGGCACGTAAACGGCTGAAAGAAATCTCCAGGACCAAAGACTATTATACTGCCAAAGATATTCCCGGGCTGGGCAAGAACTATATGTTAGAAGGAAGCCGGGTTAAAGGAATAGCCGCTTATGATTTTTACATCGAGTATTACTGCCTGGGCGGATTAAAACAGCACATCGAGTCTCTGCTAAAAACAGGAGAGAAAGGCATCGCTGCGTCGGTTTATAATACCGCCAGCGCTGATCCAGCCTGGGAACACCAGCGTAATATTTTAAATAATAATGGATTCAACCAGCGCAGTATCAAGGAGAACCTGGTACGACTTGCGGCCATGGAGGAACAGATTGCCCAGGCCACGCAAAAGGCCAAGGAGAAGGATGATGACCGCGGTGCAGAAACAATTATCGATTATGCACAGGCTCATCCGCCGGCAGCCCAGGATTCTTTCGTCAGGGAAACATGGTCCCGTGTCGAAAAGGTAAAAAAGGAAATCGAGGCGATTACAGGTCTGCTATCATCCTGAAAATAATTAATCTTTAATTTCAGATACGTATTTGGCTCCGCAGCGGTAACAGACAGCCAGTGGTCTGCGGCGTCTGTACTCGCGAAATTGAGCGGCGCGTGGACTGTTCCAGATATCGGTGATCGAGGCATCTTTTACATTACCGATTGAATAATCCGGAAAATCAACGCAGAAATTCGCCGCACCATCGGGTTGAATATCGATCAATTTTTCAACATTCATACAGTTTACTGAACCAACCGGTGTAAGGGGATCCTTAAACCACACCCGGTAATCCTCCTCCCGCAGATCCATATAGGGAAAATTGTATATTTCGCCAAGATCAGCCAGATATTTTCTGTACTCTGTCCTGAATATATCAAAATCGATCCCGGAATCGTCATGGTGAAATCCTTTCCAGGAAAACGCCGCACATTTAAAATTCTGCTCTAATTCATCTTCATATTTTTTCCCGACTTCAGCAGGAATATAATAGTAGGGAACAATATTTATTGACGGGATGAGCATCTCACGGGCAACCGCAGGCATTTGTCCCAGTCCTTTATATGAATATTTGCTGATCGTGAAGCAAATACTCTTACTGATCTTATGGTCACTATTTTTTTCCAGATCGGTCAACAAGGCAATGTTTTCTTTAATTTCCTGATAACACCCTTTTTTACCCCGTACCGCATCGTGAATTTCTTCCGGCCCGTCTACCGAAAAGGTGATGTGCATATTCCCGATCCGCACAATATCTGCAGCGTATTTCTTTAATAGCGTGCCATTGGTATCGACAGAAATAAAGATACCCTTGCTGTTTATATATTCCAGCAGTTCGATGATCCCGGGGAAAAGAAATGGCTCACCGCCCCGCACCAGGATAAATTTTATTTTGTGGGGAGCTGTTTCATCAACCAGTCCTTTCCAATCCGCCAATTTCATCTGGGGAGTAGTGGCTTTTACCCGATTATAAATATAACCTTCTTCGCTCCACTGGCCGCACATCCGGCATCTGAGATTGCAGGCATTAGTGACTGTAAAAGATACGTATTGGGGAAAATTCATTTCAGGAACTCCTTTGGTAGTGTTTCCCGGGCCACGATGCGGTAGGCCGGATTGTATTTCTCCTTATATAGCGGAGAGTGGTGGACCGGGGGGAAATCTTTTGCCCGCTGGTCGGCAATGTATCCGGAGAATTGCTCGGGTGCGAAGGGCAGCACCCCTTCCTGGGCAAGTTGCAGAGCAATACGCGCATATTCAGACAAACTGTTCAAAGATCCGGGCAAGTGCTTTGCCGTCATAATGAAGGCGATGGCGAGTACTTCCTGGTCGAGACCGAGATCGGCAAAGGGACGGAGATGGACCCTGACAATGCGGTGATCGGCGGAAATAGGATCAACCAGTGGCTCGGCTGGGCCGGCAGTGAGATTGGCGATTTCCTGCCTGAGCAAATCACGCACCCGGTTTTCATCAGTCACGCGCATGTTCATTGCCCATGGCCGCCTGGTAGATGAGTTTATACAGGTCTTCGACAGCCCAATGCGGATAGCGCCGGGCATGATTGATCAGGATTGATCTCATCCAGGTTCTGACCCGGCGCATATAACTGCGCGGGAAATCGCTGCTGCCTAGTTGAACCATGATTGTAACTCTACTATATTTCCTTTATTATGCCTCAAGCAAAATGCTCACCCTGGTCAGAATCGGGTATCCATAAAGCCTTATTGGTATTATCGCAACAGTAGCATCTTACGCTGAAGCAGGAATCCCTGTCCACGCAGACTATAAAAATACACTCCACTGGCCAAATTGATAGCACTGAATTGCGCTGTATGTTCACCGGCCGGCAGATTTTCCTCCAGTAAGACAGCAACTTCCTCGCCCAGTACGCTATAGACTTTCAGAGTCGTGAAATTGGAATTTGGAATTTGAAATTTAATTGTTGTCGTTGGATTGAATGGATTGGGATAGTTTTGTGATAATGCCGCTGCCGGAACCATAAAGCCGCCATGATTCTGCAGGTCAGACAAGTTGCTCTTTGATATCAGCACAGCGCCGCTGTCCGGGACTACATCAAACTGGATATACTGTATGGAATTGACTTCCACGATCCGCGTATATCGCGAATGACCACTCTGGGTGACCACGGCGGAGGGCCAGCCTTCGGGAAGCGGCCGGCGCAAGGTAATTGGATAATTGAATATTGTGTCGGGAAGTGCATCGGTTACCTGCAAGGTGATGCTGCTGTCCTGATTGGATAATTCCGTGACCGATACGGCATTGCGTTCTTTGATATAACGCGCAACATTGCTAAAACTGGATACCCAGAATTTGTCCTGGTTGGCATTCAGATATACCAGGCATGCTCTCAGTGTGTCCGAGGAGAGCGAAGACCAGCCGCCGTCGCCATCAATGCCATGAAGGAGATATACACACCATCCTTGTGAGTTGACGGCAGAATTAAAATTATTGATAAAGTTTCCAGTTGTTTTCATGGGTCCTTCGGTACCACAGATGATCGAACTGATGCTCATAAAATTATCAGGTGTGGATGGTTCAATGGAGCCGGAACATGTGCGTGCGGCAATATAATAATTGTCGCAAAGGGTATCTGTACCATTGATACAATATGGATAAGCGACTGGTGACACATCTCTGTCCGGTTATATGCGAATTAATATTATCCTGGGAATCTTTAAACTCCGTTTTCTGATGGTCATAGTCTGTTTGATTCAGGTATGGGTGGCTTATAGTGTGACTGGCGATTTCATGTCCCTGATTTGCGACATTCTGCAGGGTGATCCAGTTGGCCGGCCAGCTCCAGCTGGTGACTGGTAACAGTAAACAGGGTCAATTTAAAATTAAACTCATTGAACATCGGGATTACTTTTGTAAACTGATTAGGAGAGCCGTCATCAAAGGTAAAACTAATAGCCACTTTTCGGAATCCCTGCCAGGTACCCACCTCATATGGCGGATCAACAGTCTGAGCATAACCTGCACATACCATGCTCAGTAAAATCACCATTATACTTATCTTAATATCCGTTTTCATAGTACCCCCTATATTGATTTTGTTTTCAGATAGTATATTACGATGAATCGACTGTTTTCAAATTCGGATATATTTTTTTGTATAACCTGAACATACGCTGATATTTTTTATTTGTGTGCCTGTTCGGTTTAATTATTTTTTTGATTCCGGTCAGTTCTTTAGCTGCTGCCTTAAAAGACGGATACCAGCCTGCACCGACAGCTGCTGCTATACCTGCCCCCAGGGCAGAGGCTTCAGAGGTATGGGGCAGACAAATATTTTTCCCGGTTATGTCAGCTAAAATCTGACACCACAAACTACTGCCGGCACCTCCACCAATGACGTATAAGTTCATGTACTCTGGTGCCAATGATTTTTTCTACGGCGTTTATAGCCAGGAATTGCTCGAAGGCAATACCTTCCAGAATAGATCTGTATAAATGTCCGCGGTGGTGTGCTGACGACAGGCCGATAAAAGCACCACGGGCCTTCATGTCCCAGTGTGGATTCATTACACCGCATATATATGGCAGGTAAAGCAATCCCTCGCTTCCGGCAGGAATCTTTTGTGCTTCTTTTTCCAGTCGGGTATAAATCCACGGGTGTTCAGCCGGATCGATTTTCAGAATGTTTTTTATAAACCAGTCAAGCGCGAAGGTGCCGGCCCTTAAACTGCATTCGTAATAGTACCCTTTTTCGGCACAGGCACTCATGGTACGAAAGGCCCGGCTGGTAATATAACGAGAGCCGTATACACCCGCTACCACTGCTGTCCCCAGGTTAAGATAGGCACGATGCGCGGTGAGCGCATTCACCCCCAGCCCGGCTGCCTGTCCGTCCCCGCCACCGGCGATAACCAGGGTAGCGGTACTCAGGCCGGTCATTTTTGCCGCCACGGTGCTGATCCGGCCCAGAACCGTACCTGGGCAAAATACTGTCGGCAATTGATGCATGCTCAATTTCAGACTATCTAAAATTTTCACCGACCAGTGTTTGTTTTTTAGATCGAGCAGTCCCAGTGGATCCGCACTCGCCCAGCTCGTTTTGAATAAGTTCGTAAGTTTCCAGACCAGCCAGGTATGTACATCACATATCATAAAGATTTTTTTAAATAGATCCGGTTCGTGCCTTTTCATCCAGGCCAGACGATAAACAACGGGTGCATAATCTACAGGTTTGCCGGTAATGCGCTGTATTTTCCGGGCTCCGATTTTTTGCGAAAATGTTTCTACTTCATCTTTGCACCGTTCGTCCAGCCAGATTATGGCGGGGCGCAGAGGATTACCGTGGCGATTCAATGGAACAAAGGTTTCTCTTTGATTGGCAATGGCCAGGGCGGCAATGCGATCTGGATTAATTTGACCGGTTATTTTTCGCAATGCTATCTGAGCGGAAATCCACCAGTCCGCCGGATGTTGTTCATAATAACCCGGACGTGGTGAATGAAGCGGGATTTGTTCGCCGGCCTGTGCTTCAATAATTCCATTTTTATTGACTGCAATCGCTTTGGTGCCTGTTGTGCTCGAATCCAGGCCGATGACCAGACTTTCTGTTTTATCGTTTTGCTTTAATTTCAATTATGAGGCACCTGTTAATCCACAACTATCATCGCTTTCATGACACCATCCCGGTAATTGGCTACCAGCTCGAAAGCCTGGCTGGTTTCTTCCAGCGGAAAATGGTGAGTCGCCATAGCCTCCATCTCTAACTGCCGGTGCTCCTGCAGGTCAATTGCCTTTTGTGTATAATGGGCTTGCCGGCTTATGTTGATAATGGAGATTTCTTTTCGTCTAAGTTCGTGTACAGAAAAGCTGAATTTGATCGATTTCCGGGATGCCAACCAGGACGAGAATCCCTCCTGGTTTCAACAGTTGAATGGCCTGGTTTAACGCATCCTGGTCCCCGCAGCATTCATAGACAATATCCAGCAGTAACGGCTCCATCTTCGAAATTTCCCTTACTATATCGGTATGATCCGGATTACCGCACCAGCGGGGATTTAATTTTTGTGAGAATTCCAGACGTGCCGGGATTTTGTCGGTAGTGTAAATTTCACCAATATTCTTCGTGCGCAATACATGAAAAATGGACATGCCGATAGGGCCAACTCCAAGGATAGCCACCTTGGCTTTGTCTGGTAATCTGGATCGCTCGACGGAATAAACGGCGATAGACAGAGGTTCGGACAGGGTTGCCTGTTCGAAAGTCATTCGCTCGCTTATCCTGAAACAACAATTTTCAGGCAACACGATATATTCACATAACATACCCGGCAATAGCACCGGATTTCCCAGGAAGCGAAGGTTACGGCAAGTGTTTTCCCGGCCGGCCTGGCATTGGTCACAGTGACCGCAGGATATCACTGGATCAATGACGATTCTTTGACCTGCTTTTACCCTGGTAACTTTTTTTCCTGTAGTCTCAACAATACCTGCCGCTTCGTGTCCCATGATGAACGGAAATTGGACTACCTGAGCACCGATTTTGCCTTGGGTGTAATAATGAATATCCGAACCGCAAATCCCTACCATTTTTATTCTGATAAGTACATCAGTTTCATGGATTATTTCCGGTTTGGGAATCTGTTTGATTTCAAAATGCTTGATTCCAGTAAGTAATGCTGCTCTCATGATGCTGCCCTTTAATTTTCTTATTAATATAAATAAACCTTTTCGAATGCAATAATATAATTTTCATAGAATTATTTTAACCAGCGGCCTGAAAATAACTCACCAAGAATGCTAAAAAAAACGCACCGGAGCGGGCACTCCAGTGCGTTTTGATTCCAGTCGTAACAGGAGGCAACAAATGCAAGTCGGTAGATTCAATCACTGTCTATTTTATTAATGTCATCTTGAGGGACAAAGTCTGTGTAGGTGTAGTGAGTCTGCAGAAATAGATGCCGCTGTTTACCAGTACACCATTGTCATTTCTGCCATTCCAGGTGATTTCGTGGGAACCTGCAACATGCATTTGGTCGCTGGCCAGATGCCGGATCACTTCACCGTTGATACTGTAAACCGTTAATGATATTTTTTCTGCCTGTTTGAGTTGATACTTTATGACCGTATTCGGATTAAAGGGATTGGGATAATTTGACAGCAGATAATAGGATCCCACCGTCTGAGGATCGGTGCTGATACCGACCGGAATATTAGCGTACCAAACATCAGCGCTGTCATTCACAATAGAATCAGCGCGCGGACTGACTGCCAGCAAACCGAGTTTGTGATCGGGCAGATAGGTGGCCGATCCAAGCAGTGCGGAGTTAGTGTGGGCATCATTATGATGACCGGCAGACCATTGCAGCATGTGATCGCGGACATCGGTATCATTGTCGCAGATATTAATCAGCTATACCGAACTTTTGACCTTCGCCCCGGAGCATAAAACGGTTTTCCGTTGTATTGAGTTCATTGATAAAATCCAGCGGAACGCGGAATTCAAGGGCGTAACCGTCATCGGTAACCCTGCGGGCATAATCAGCTGGTGAAGGTTTATAATCAACCCCCGAATGATCCTCGAGATGACCGGATTTATTCAGATTATCAACACCGGCTATATTTCCAGCATCAGCCGAGTCCTGAGCGGTCAACCGGCAATTTGATGTGTTGAGACCGACGCCGACTGTTGGATCAGGATCAAATTTGACTTCAATGCAGTCATTGTTAAAAGTAGATCCATTTGTCACTTTTAAAATATCATCAATAACTTCTGCATAGAAATACAGATAGTCATCATCCCAGGCTGTCCAGACGATTGCAGATATATCTACATTATCGGCCGGAGGTGTACCCTGATCGCGCAGATAGGCCCTGGCCGGGAGAAAGATCGCACCATCGGCCGGACCTGTCAAAGTGCTATAAAAGGCATCTTTTTGAGCATCGATGGTAATTGAAAATTCCTGCGCAAAAATTCCCGTTGAAAAAGCGAAAATACACATTACGGTAAGGAGTATAATTTTCTTCATTATTTACCTCCGTTAACAAGTTTATGTATTAGTGATTAGTTGGTACGCATACTTCGCTGGTAATTAAAGTATTTTATACCTCCCTTCTTTCTCAATATCTGTCGTCGATCTTGTTATTTAAATATCGCTGAATCACCATTATTGGCTAATATCAGTGTGTCCTTTTATCCATGCCTGGTAATAAACCGGTGAGAAATTCAATGCTCCCTTTGCCTCTTTTGCGCACTGTTCCGATAAAAACCGGGATTATCTTATTTCATAATTTTCATGAGTTTAAAAATTAATTCAGGAAAAATAAATAGATAATTTGATTTTTGTTTTGTACTATTTGACACCATAAAATTGAAAGGTTGTTAATGATACGGACGGATTACTCTGTATTCAAATACCTGACTATTGCCGAGGTCGACAAACTCTGGGGGCTGTATGTCACGGGGTGCGGAACTGCGGACTTACCGCCAAACACCAACTATCCGCCGACCAAACACCCGGATACTTACATGTTCGACTGGCAGCATGGCCGTATTCTGCCCGAATTCCAGATCCTGTACATCACCCGCGGAAAAGGTATATTTGAGTCCAAACTCTGCGGCAAAAAAAAGGTTGAGGAAGGCAACATTATTCTGCTTTTTCCCGGTATCTGGCACCGGTACATGCCCGAACGGAAAATCGGCTGGAAAGAACACTGGGTCTCCTTTAACGGTCAGCAACCCGAGAAATTCATGGATCACGGGCTTTTCTCACCCGAAAGGGCCGTTCTGGACATCGGCTTGAATGTAGAAATCATCAATCTATACCAGCAAATCATGGAGCGTATCGAGAGTGAAAAGATCGGCTACAAGGAAATTATTGCAGCTTTGACCTATCAAATTATGGCCCTGGTTCACAGCGTGGAAAAATCGAAGAAATTTATCGGTAAAGAAATGGAGACGCTCATCTACAAGTCAAGAATTCTGATGGCCGACCGTATTGATCGAAAGATCAAGTTCGAGGAATTGGCCTTCGAACTCGGTGTCGGCTATTCCTGGTTCCGCCGGATGTTCCGTCAATATACCAGCCTGGCACCGGCTCAGTATTTTTTGCAGTTGAAACTTAATAAAGCTAAAGATCTATTGGTGAGCACCTCGCTGCCCGTCAAGGAGATAGCCATTATGACCGGTTTTGATTCCCAATTTTATTTTTCAAAATTTTTCAAACGACGCATGGGTATGTCGCCGCAGCAACTGCGGGAATATTCTAGAGGCATAAGTTAATTTGCCACAGAGTATTTATTTGGTGTTTCTTTCAATATATCCTGTTGAAATTATTAAATTGTTCCATAATGATTTAGCCCTTAAAAACGACTTATCAGCTAGATCATCATCCTCTTTTAATATTAAATCTGCACCCCTATTAAAATTATCAATGATTTGACCCATATTTAATTCCAGCATTAGCGGTGAATACTTATTGTTATAACGACTCCCTCGCTCTTGCTGATTTTTCCAATAAATCCAATAAACCTTATGATCACCTGAAGCAGGATATGCTGAATGCGTATTTTGCACTACACCACAACCAATACAATCCGGATATGGATCACGAATATCAACGATCAAAGTATTTCCATTAATAAATGCGAATTTATATTTCTCATCCTCGACAATTACTGTATCAATATCCGAGTGTTTATAACTAGTTCCGATTTCTTTTATTATGTATTCACTGACCTGATTTCTGGGGCGGATTAAATAGTCATCCTTATAATAATGAATGTAATATTCGTTCATACCGTGCAATAACTGAAAATCGCCATAAAATGAATTATTTCTAAACCTGTACCCGATTACTGGAATGATTTTGCTTTTTGCTAATTTAAGACCGTGTGCCTTATACCATAAGGACAGATCAAAACAACCGATACCTAGTTTAATACTGTGACTATATTCTGCATAATGATAAGAACTACCATAATCAAATTCATAAGCTGGATTGAAATTACTACCCAGTATGTCATTTAAATGTAGTTGCAGACTATGAGATAAATTATTACCGGACCAGTAATGTCCGTACGAAATATTATTCGGCAAGATAAAATTATTGAATGATGTGCCGATTACATTCCTATCATCAATTCCGTAAAACACGGACAACTGTATGGAATTAAATGACATCTTATTAAAGGAATAATTAAATCCTACGCTAATTTCATTATCACCCCGGTGTAATGGTTTATGAGGTATGAAATTTTGAGTCGTGCAATGATTGAAGAATAATACAATTATTAGATAAAAATATCTTCTCATAAAATATACACTATTTAGTTGAATATTTAAGACCCGGTGATATAATTAGTTCACCGTAATATTTGATGATGGTAATCTGCAAATGAATAATAAATTTCTAAATTATCTGATAGAAATTCTTGATATAAAACAGTGTAAAATAAAAATAGCTTATTATTTAATTAATATCATCTTTTTAACTTGACTAAATCCTGCGCTTTTCATTTGATACAGATATACGCCTGATGACAGTCCATTTGCGCTATAGCGTACCGTGTGATCCCCCGCTGCCATTTCACCGGCCAGTAGAGTCAAGACCTCCCGTCCGGCCAGATCATAAATACCGATGCTGACATCACCAGCCGTTGCTAAATTGAAGCTAATTGTTGTGGTGGCATTAAATGGATTGGGATAGTTCTGATACAGTTGAAACTGCCCGGGACTGTTTGTGTCACCAGTTTCAACTTCCAGACTGCAATCCCCGATCATGTTTTGATCCAGCCAGGCGATGCGGTCCTGGATCCAGGTCTTGAGATAGGCTACATGCCCAGGATAAGTCTGGTCAGCCACCTGCGGACAAGGCCAGATATAAGGGTAATTGCTCAGGATTGGCCATTTCTGGAAATTGCGTTGCTGGGGTTCTTCCAGTACAGCAGCTAAACTGTCGATATAATTATGAATGCGGTCAACGCTAAAATAGGTATCTCTTAATTCCAGCCAGCGGCATTTGACCCTGCTGGCAAAATAAGGATCACCGCGCAGTTTTTTCCAATAGAACGGGATCTGGCTGTAATCACCGCTGCCGATTTGTTCAAAATCATCAATCCACCAGCCGTCGCTGTTCTGGCAGCCATAATAATCGGCATTGCCGTAGGCTATGGTAAAATCCCAGATTGGTCCCATAGTCAGCAGGGGATCGTTATCGTTGCGGTCTTTATACAGAAAAGCACTTAAGCGGAAGCCATCCACATTTTTGGCCAGTTCAATTTGCAGAAAATAGTCCACAAAAGATTCGACATTCAAATATCTCCGGTAGCCGTTCTGCGGATCGTTCCATTGCGCTCCGGCCAGTACTGTTTCCACGGTATCGATATATTGCTGAATATAATCTTTTTGGGCAGTTTGAATATCGGTAGGCTTGGGATAATGATACTGATAATAAATTGTTGAACCGGTAACCGAACGGTAATCGGACGGCCAGCCGGCATTCACCTCACCGTCCCATTTATCTATTTTAATTATATACCCGCCGGTCAGCGAATCGCCGCTGACATCATCCAGATCCAGGGTAGCGATGTCCACCCGGTTTCTATCTCTTTTAATTTTTTCCAATAAAATATAAACTCCGCAGTAATTGCCGTTCAGTACCAACTCACAGTAACGGCTGCGGCTGCCGTACATGCCCAGCTCATTCGACAGTTTGAAAGCCAGTACATCACGCAGCAACGTTTTATCGTTATAAACAGCATACAAGATCCAGTCGCTTTCCCGGGGCATGTCCAGCAGTGAGGCATTGAGGTCATTGCCCAGTGAATCGCGTGTTTCCACGGCGTACTGCTTTTTAGGAAACTGCTGGGAACTGGAGCCGCGGATTTCGATGCCGATTTTACCATTATAGTCATTCCAGGGATCGGACAGATGATTCCACTCCCCTGCGCCATTATCAATAATACCCATGTCGGCAATAATCTTACTGGCACTGACAATAGTCTGACCATGAGTATCAATTACCACGATGGGTATGCTGGAAGAATCAAAAACGACCGTCTGGGCAGACAAGATAAAGACATAAGATGTTAAAAGTATAAATATCTTAATCCATAAATAATAACTGATGAGTTTCCTGATAATTTTTTCATGAGACTTACATAATTATGTTATGTTTACAGCCATCCTTCGGATCCTGCATACCTTAAGGTGATTCTCTGCCTTTGTCCCTGTGACTCTTCGTCTCTTTGTCCCGTGTTTATTCAAACACCGCGGTTAACTTCTGATAATCGGTATGCACAACCTCCACTGCGGCCAGAACCGCTTCCTTTTCTGCTTTATCTTTGATGGCCTGATTGAGTTTATCGACTGCCGTGGATAATTCCTGGCGCGATTTATTAAATTGTTCGACTTTTGTTTTATGTCTCTTCGGTAGTTCCGCCTGATTCAAGGCTGCCATCCTGACTGCCAGTTTTTCCGCAGAAGCCGCTATCGTATCATTATTATATTCCAGAATATAATAATGATATAACAAATACAGTTCCTGATGAAAAATGTCCATCTCCTTCAGCACCGGGCGGATGGTGCGTACCAGAACTTCGTACTGGCTATGCAGTTTTTCTGCTGCTTTAAGCAGGCCTTCGGCGTCAGCAGCGGCTGCTGCTGATTTATACTGGGCAATGATCTCAGCCATACCTGAAATCCCCTCGGTCCACTTACTCTGCTTCTCATGCAGCAGGGGCGATAATTTGGCCTTGCTTAACTTGCTGTATCCGCTATCAATTTCCGGAATCAAACCTTTTAACATTTCTGTATTTTTTTGCGGCCAGGCTTCATGCCAGATTTGATAAATCACTTCATGAAAATCAGTTAATTGCGGCACATCACTGCTTATTTCAGCCGGATTATGTACCTGAGCGGCGGCAGGTGCTCCACCACCGCCAACCAGTATAAGCGCAAAAATAAACGGGCAAATCAACAACATCCTTCTAACCATCATTTCTCCTTTCAATTGTTAAAAATAATATATTTTATCATACTTCTATTTACCGATTTAGTTCGAACCAATATAAGGAAAGTAGTATAATAAAATCAATCCATTATACAGGTGCGTTCGCCGGGTTGCAAACAGGGATCAGAATTGAGAAGTGAATAAAATAAATTATTCAACAAGGGTGTTAAGAAATTTCTGCAGGCCCCGGAACACCGCTGTGGCCAGATTCTTTAAATTATCCTTATGCAGCAAAAAGATTTCATCCTGAGGGTGGGATAAAAATGCCCCCTCCACTAAAAAAACAATCATATCACTTTGACGGGTCATAAAATATGACCGATGTACCCGGCCTTGCGGGGCCAGTCCCAGTTTCAGCAACTCCGGATATACGTACTGGGCAATAGTTTGTCCCTGCTGCTGGGTATAATATGTACTGGTGCCCCGGGCGGCCAGTGGATCGCGACTGGCGCCGGTTGAATTGTTATGCAGCCAGATCAGCAGATGAGCATTATTCTGACGGGCCAGGTCAGCCCGGGTTTTAAGAGTAAGCGTGGTATCAGCCGAACGGGTCAGAATCACCCTGGCACCGGCCTGTGAAAGTATTTGCGCTAAAAATTCAGCGTAGATCAGATTTGCTTCTTTCTCCGTATATCCGGTAGCACCCACTGCACCCGATTGTTCCCCGCCATGACCGGCATCCAGGGCGATAATCAGATTTTTGAAGGGATTGTCCGGACTGATCACCGGCGGCCGCCGGATCATAAGTTTAAAGGATTCACCGTCATACCCGCCCCGGAATCCCCACTGTTGCCGGGTATTTAAAAAGAACCTGAATTGCAGGGCGCCATCGGCCGTTTGCTGCCACTCAAAATTTTTAAGAAAACTGCTGTCCGGATTATTCAGATTATCATTCTCCGGCATTATACTCCATTCATCCTGCATATTTGTATTGTAGAAAGTCAATTCCAGGGATTGCGGCGACAGACTCTGTCTGAGTTGGAATGGTACTTTCCGGGACATGGCAAACGTGCAGGTCAACCAGTCATTGTTAATTCGTGCTCTGAATCCGTGGCAACGGGCCTGGAGCAGATCCGCTCCATAACCTATTTTTTTTAAAGAGGAAGAACGGATGTAGCCGTAACGCGCTGAACCGATTCTTACTTTTGACCAGCGCCCATAAGCGGCGCTCAGTTCCAGCCGGATTTCCGGGGGTAACTCCATAAATATTTCACTGTCCGGCTGATAATATACCAGGTTGCTTTCATCCACAGTTTCCACCTGGTAAGGCTGGCCGGTTTGAAAAACCGTTATCAGGCGTTCGGTTTTCCATTTCTTCCGTTTATTATCTTTTCCCCGCAAATAAAAGGTCAGCGGTTCCTGCTCGCAGCGTTTTCCCGGTTGGATCAGATAGATCCCGCGATACAGGCCTTTGATGCCGTTACTTTCATCAGGATCCAGTTCAACCATCGGCAGGGGATCGTCAATCAGATCATTAATTTTAAAACTGGCTGATCCCCCGGGACTGCCCATAAATTGAACGGTGATTTGATCCGGAGCATAAAAAACGGGGTCATCGGCAGGCATAAAAAAATTCGGGGAAAAAGCGGTCGGAATTTCCGCCAGAGCGGGTATCGGCGGACTCCGATATAATTGTAGTGTGTCAGTAACTGTAATGGAATCCAGCCGGGCGGTCAACAGAAATTTATTCCAGCCTGGCCGGAGATCCAATAATGATACAATTGCTCCGCTGGAATAGACCGCTAATACTTTATTATCGAGAGTAACTTTGGCAGAAGTATCGGAAACCCATGCTGCCAGACGAATCTGCGCTGTTTCAATCGTATCCCGGTCGGCAGGAAAAGTAATACCTATTTCCACCCCCTGCCGCAGCACCGGCGCAGAAGTTTGCAGCAGCCGTTGAATATTGTTGCCCAGGGCTGCTAACTGCAGATTACGGGTAATTACATCCTGCAATCCAATGACTCCCCAGATGTAAGATTCCCGCCAGGTTAACAGCAGCGTCCCCAGGTAAGGATCCATAAACAGGTAATCCCCTTCAGCGACTGGAACTATTTGACCGGTACTTTTTTTCCGCAGTTCCTGCACCATTCCGGCGCAATCTTTTTTATCCTGTCCCTTAATGATAAACAATTTATAGGCACGATCCGCAATTCCGTAGTCAGCAAGAAACCCGGCATGCAGAAACTGATAACCCAGGAAATTACGGTTAATGAATTTTTCGGAGTAAGGCCGCAGATCTGCAGCCGGGAAACATTTCAGTTCCAATGGCAATCCTGGATTTCCGCCGAGTTGCTCTGCCGTCTTTATGGCTATCAGTTTTATCACATTAGTGGCAGAATCCGGGATATCGCTGCCGCTGATTTTAATATAATAATTAGTGCTGATAAAATTAAGCATAGGACCTTCCTGGTATCCCTGTGCTCCAATGTGAAGGTATTCCCACTGTCCCGGTCTTTCCTGGCTGTACATTCCAAAGGCCTGGTCTGCTGTATTAAACCTGTATATCTCGATCACTACCGCAGCACTTTGAGCGTTTTGATATTCGGCAACCTGGAGTTCCTGAAAATCATAAGTCAAATAAAGATCTGCGGCACCATTGATATATTCATACAGATTATCTGCTCTGTATATCTGAATTTCTCCCTGTTGTGCCCAGCCGGTCAGCACCGGAAAAAGACTGGCGGATTCAGCAGCCCGGGCAGAAATGCCAGCTAGACCAGGCAGGACGAGAATTGCACAAACCAGGGTTATAACCTTTTTAGGGCTTTTCAGCATGATAAAAAAATCCTTAAACTTATGATAAGAATTCAGCCGGTACCGATTGCAGACGGATGATATCCTGTATTTTCTCGGCCACTGCGAATCCCTTGGCGCACTGAACGCTGCATTGCTGGCAATCTGTGCACGACTTTGTACTCAGTTGCAGATGCAAAGCAGATATCAGATCATGAGCCAGAGTATAATTCCTGTAACCATAGGCATACATATAGGCACGCATCAGTTCCGGTACAGGTAACTGCTGGGGACATTGCTTTTCACATTTCCGGCAGCCCTGGCAATATAAACCGTCCATTAATTTACCCAGTTCCAGGTCATGTTTCTCGGTTTCACTCAGACTCAAATCCGCCATAACCGCCAGATTGGATTCCAGTTGATCAAAACTGGTCATTCCCGGGATGGTGGTATGAACATTTTCATCCTGTAAAACCCACTTAAGCGCAGCCTGGGTATTGACTTTCTTGAACCGCAATTTATCCAAAAATCCACCGGCCATGGTTTTCATAGCTATGATGCCGATGCCGGCAGCCGCTGCCCGGGCGATCGCTTTTTTCACTTCCTGCTGATGATCCTGCTTGAAATTATAGGAAGTCAAAACCACATCATAAAATTTCCCATCGACCACGGCATTTAATACTTCCGGTTCATTGCTATGCGTGGATACTCCGACCCATTTGGTTTTACCTTCCTTTTTAGCTTTTTCCATTGCCCGGATATAGGGTTCGAACATGACATCTTCTTTGCTGTTTACCGCATGTAATAACAGAATATCGACGTAGTTTAATTGCAGGCGTTTTAAACTGGTATCCAATTTCCCCATCATCTCCTGGATGATTTGCTGTTCCCTGGCGGGATCGGACTGGTCGGGTTTAATTTTTGTTTCCAGCACATAAGAATCACGCTTGTATTTTTTTATAATTTCACCGATCATTTCTTCATTACGGCCCCGCTGGTACCCATGGGCTGTATCCAGCAAAGTGATCCCGGCCTTTAAGGCAGCATCCACCAGCTCCGGATTATCGGCATTCATCACTCCCATACTGACTACCGGCACTCGCAAACCCGTTTTGCCCATGGTGCGATAGACAAGTTTATTGCCGCCGCCAGGTTTTTCATCCTTTTTAATTTGCTGTCCTCTGGCTGAATCAATAAGTAATAATCCTGCCGGTCCGCTCAGTCCGGCTTTAAGAAAATCCCGGCGTTTCCAGTTTTGTTTATTCATCCTGCATCCCCCTTTTCTGAATAAGTGATAGATTAAACGTTAAATATGCTGCTTACATTATAATATAATGGCCGCCAGGCCAAAATAGAAGAAAAGTGTAAATAAATCCGGATTTTATGCTGCTTTTTCAAGCGGTAGTTTCCAGGATAAAGGCAAAAATCAACGGTGCCACGATCGTCGCATCCGATTCAATCATGAAACGGGGAGTATCGGCACCTAATTTTTCCCAGGTGATTTTTTCATTGGGAATTGCCCCGGAATACGATCCGTAACTGGTGGTGGAATCACTGATCTGACAGAAATAAGCCCACAGCGGGGTTGATTCCAATTCCATATCCTGGCGCAGCATGGGCACCACGCAGATCGGGAAATCGCCGGCAATCCCGCCTCCGATCTGGAAGAAACCGATCGGTTGTTGTTCGGTTGTTTTCAGATACCAGTCGGCCAGGTTCATCATGTATTCAATACCTGTACGCACCGTATGGACGTTCCTGATATGTTTACGGAGACAATGAGAAGCATATATATTTCCCAGTGTGGAATCTTCCCAGCCGGGAACAAATATCGGCAGATTTTTTTCACAGGCGGCGATCATCCAGCTGTCCCTGGGATCGATCTGATAGTGTTTTTCCAGTTTTTTATTCTGGATCAGTTTATAGAAGTATTCATGCGGGAAATATTGCTGGTTGTTTTTATCCGCCTTTTCCCATTCCTGCAAAATAACATCTTCAATGCGCCGGATGGCTTCTTCCTCGGGTATACAGGTATCGGTAACCCGGTTCAGGTGCCGGTTCAGCAGAGCCTGCTCATCGGCAGGATTAAGGTTGCGGTAATCCGGAATGCGCACATAATGATTGCGGGCCACCAGGTTAAAAATATCTTCTTCTAAATTGGCCCCGGTGCAACTGATCGCCTGAACCTTATCACGGCGGATCATCTCTGCCAGGGAGAGCCCGATCTCGGCAGTGCTCATTGCACCGGCCATAACGATCATCATACCACCGCCATCATCCAGTAATTTCTTATATCCTTCCGCGGCATCTACCACAGCAGCTGCATTAAAATGACGGTAATGATGGCGGATAAATTCAGCAATGTTTGACTTTTTCACTTCCCTTTCCCCTTCCATTCAGATTTCCAAATTTTTCTCTGCGACCTTTGCGCTTTCCTCGGCATCCTTTGCGTTAGAAAAACTAAAACGCGGAGAACGCAAAGTATGTGTACAGAGAATATCTCTCCTCACGCTTTAATTTATTTATCTTTCCAATCAAATCCAATTATTGGAAATCGAATAAAATTATTTATCAATCATAGTCTCAATAAGCAGATCTTTTTCCAGTTCATATGATAACAACTTAAGTGCTTGTTTTACGGTCACCCACTTTATTTTATCCACTTCGCTGGTCGGTTTAAATTTCTGAACTCGACGAATTTTCATTCTCCAGAATAAAACCAGTTTGGGTATATCCCCCACGGTATACAATACCGGTCCGGCAAAGGAATGAATCTTTACCGAATAACCGGTCTCTTCTTTGACTTCCCGCCTGGCTGCATCTTGCCATGATTCGCCGGCCAGTAGTTTTCCCTTCGGTAAACTCCAGTCATCATACTTTGGCCGGTGTACGATAAGAATTCTAAATATTTTTCTTTTATTTTGCTGGTCTCGATATACAATTCCGCCGGCTGCCTGAATCAATTGCGCGGACATAAATCTTCCTTTCCATATCGTCATTTTGAACCTGTATCACCTTAATATTATTAGTCTTAGATTTCAGCTTCCTACAAGTTGTTTATCTCTATTATGTTATAATTTTTATATGGAATCCAGTGATTTGAAACACAAGCCTGGCATAATATTTCAGTAAGTTGAAACAAATTTAGTCTAAATTTCGTTATTGATGCAAATATTGAACGACAACCCAAATAAGGAGGTTTTGTCATGAAATTGAAAATTAAGATTAAGTTGAAATCAAAGGTCTTTTTTACCATAAAAGATCTCCGACCTGCCTCAAACGTCATCGAAGTTCAGGACCCCCAATCTGTACGATTGGCCAGCTGAGGTCCTTCGTTTTAGCTTACCATAATTAATTCCCCATCGTGATGATCAAGCAGCGCATCATTTTTAATTTTAGCTGCCTGCCGGAATATAATTTTTTTCCGGGCGTTAGAATTTATAATGATGCGCCAGGATTATCATATTCTCTGATATTGTTATTATCGCCGCCATATCCGGTGTGGTGATATTTAAATATGAAGATTCTGTTATGATTTTCTTTAAAATCGTTTATATTATAAGTAAAAACAACAGGAGATTTATGATGAGGAATAAATACATAATCTTGGCCCTGCTGGTTCTGGTAACTGCCGGAACAGCCGCAGTTCTGAATGTGCCATCGCTTGAATATCCCACCATACAATCTGGTATCGATTCTGCAGTAACCGGTGATACAGTTCTGGTTCAACCGGGAGAATACCTGGAAAATGTAAACTTTCAGGGAAAGCAGTTAACGGTGGGCAGCCTGTTTTTGCTGGCTGGGGATACTACATATATAGATCAGACGATCATTAATGGTAATAATGACTATCTCAACCAGGGCTGCGTGATACTTTTTGTCAATGGCGAGGATGGCAACAGCCGTTTGACCGGATTTACAATCACCGGTGGTTACTTCTCAGGGGGCGGGGGTATACAGTGCGCCTTCAATTCATCGCCAACGCTGGCACATCTGAACATAACCGGAAACACAGCCAGTAATGGCGGGGGGATTTATTGCTTCAGTTATGCCAGTCCTGCTATTGTCAATGTTAAGGTCCATAATAACGCGGCAATCTATAAAGGGGGCGGGATCTGCTGTGAGCAATACAGTTCGCCTGTGATTACTCAATCTATGATCTATAATAATGTGGCTAATGAGGATGGCGGCGGACTATATTTTAATGACAATTGTTTCGCTCAACTTTCAGAAATTCAGGTCAGCGCAAATTACACCAGCTGGGCAGGCGCCGGTATTTTCTGCGGAAATTCCTCAGATATTGAACTTAAAAATTCCACCATCCGCAATAACGAGACCGATGACCAGGGCGGCGGTTTCTATTGCCAGTCGTCGAATCCGTATCTGGAACGCGTAACCGTTACCGGCAATAGTGCTTACGAGGGTGGCGGCATCTATCTTGCATCGCATGCTCATGCCCTGTTAATGAACCTCACCATCAGCAATAATCAGGTCAGCGAAATTATCGGCGACAATTATGCCGGAGGAGGATTATTTGTTTGGGATAGCCGGGCAGACCTGGTCAATTCCATACTGTGGAATGATTCTAAACCGGAAATTTATGTGTATACCGACCTGCAAGATTCCGGCAGTATCACGATCACCCATTCCGATATCGGCGGAGGCCTGGACAGTATTTATGCAGACCTGAACAGTAAAGTTTTCTGGTTGGAAGGTAATTTCAATTCTGATCCGCTGTTCCTGGCACCGTTGAGTGATGATTACCGTTTACAGGATTTTTCTCCCTGCCGGGAAGCAGGAATCCAGGGGGTTAACCTCGTATATAATGATAATAAAGATACTTTGATCGTCCCCGCGCTGGCATATCTTGATGACGCACCTGATCTGGGGGCTTCAGAAACCAGTATCGCCACCCTGACCAATTATAACCTGCAGCACTCCTTCGGTTACCGGCTGGAACAGAACTATCCGAATCCATTCAATGCTGCTACAAATTTCAGATTCAGTATTCCAATCGCCAACCGGGTAGTTATAGAAGTATATAATCTGATCGGACAGAAAGTTATGACTTTGCTTGATGCATATCTACCGGCTGGCCTGCACCAGGTTCGCGTTGAAACCAATGATCTGGCTTCAGGTGTATACCTGTATCAGATTAAAACCGGTTCTTTTGTGCAAAGTAAAAAAATGATTCTACTCAGATAATAATATAAGGCTTATGTACTGATCTCTGCGTCCTTGGCGAAGACCTCTGCGCCCTTTGCGTTTTAGCTTTTCAAACGCCAAGGTCGCAGAGGGCATCGACGCAGAGGACGCAAAGAATTATAAATGATTGACTACTCTTCTAATTCCATCCTTGAGATGTAATACATTGAAATTTATTAACAATCCAAGTTTACAAGTTGAGAGTCTTAAATATGTCAAGATTTGTGCCAGATGAATATCAGCGAGACTTTCAACAGATTTTACTTCAACGATTACCTTGTTTTCAATAACTAAATCAATCCGATAACCACATTCAAGTCTTACCTCCTCCAACAACAAAGGCATAGGCTTTTCTTTTTCTACCGCTAATCCTCTTTGTTTTATCTTATAAAACAGACATTCTTTATAAACAGACTCCAGTAATCCTGGACCAAATGCTGTATGAACCTCTATGGCTGATCCGATAATTATTGTTGCCAATTCATTTTCTGACATCAATATTATTAATGCAAAATTCATACCAATAATTAATCTTTGCGTTCTTGGCGAAGACCTCTGCGCCCTTTGCGTTTTAGCTTTTCAAACGCCAAGGTCGCTGAGGTAAGCGCAAAGTACGCAAGGTGAACAAAGTTAAATTTCTCCGAAAAATCGAACTTGAGGTTTTTGCTTAGAGAGAATACAGGCAGCAACTTCAGGATGATGCTTTATATATTTCTCAATCTGAGTACTGGTCATAATCATAAACGCTGTTGAAAGCGCATCGGCTAAAGCTGCGGTTGAGGCCGTCGACCAGGCGGCCAGTTTATTATCGACCGGCTTACCGCTGTGTGGATTTACAATATGGGCTCCCTTCTGTAATCCTGAACCGCTGATCGCAGAACCGGTCAATGAAATATATTTAATGACCTTTCCGGAATGAGGGTGCCTCAGCGCTAAGGGCCAGCCATTTTCTTTTGCCGGGGCTGCCGAGGCCAGGACGGTACTGTTACCGCTGTGCAACATAGCGCAGGATATACCCCATTCGGCGATGATTGCCGCCATGCGATCCAGCGCATACCCTTTCGCAAATCCGCCCAGATCAATACTCAAACCTGCTTTTAATACCTGCACAGAATGATTATCAGAATCCAATACCAGATGATTCAGGCCGGTTTTTTGTTTAATTAAATTCAGATTATCTTTTGTTTTGGCAGTACTGCCGGAGCCGCACGGCGCCAGAAATCGACCAGCGCTCCGACCGTAATATCAAAAGCACCATCAGTTTGTTTGTAGATTTGTTGACAAAACTGCAGACAGGTAAGCGTATCCAGGCCTATTTTCAGAAGTGCTCCCGGTACAGCACGGTTGATGCGGGAGATATCGCTGTTTTCGATGAACCGGCTTAATTCCTGTTCCAGCCTGTCCAATTCCATAAAAGCAGCCTGGACTGCCTGAGCCGCATACTGCGCATCACGATGATATAAAATTACTTCGAAAATGGTGGCCATGGCCTGATGTTCGAAGCGGCTCAGCCGGTGAGTCTTCGACCAATCCGCAGAAATCATCTTCGCTGAATCAACGGAAAAGTTCAAGGATGAGTCTCTATAATCTGCCGGGGAGGTTTTAGTTTTTGCCATAGATCATAACTTATATAACCGTGCATTGCTAAACCCGGCCGTAACTCAATATCACGGCCGAAAAGATTCATATAAAGTTGACGCCTTTCGAACGGAGTTACTTCATAGATCAATTTTAATAAATTTTCTTCCTGATCCGCGCTGAGTAGTATTACCGGCGCAGGAGGATTCTCCAGATCAAGATCATTCCACCAACCCACGTATTTGAAAGTACGCAGATACCAGGGCAACGGCCAGTAATCATGTCCGCTGAAGATCACATCGATGCGCAGGGCTGCGTCGCCCGATAGCACGGCCAGCTCGGTCATGGTCTTTTGCACCAACTCGATATCTTTCCCCGTATGGGCATAAACGTACGGATTTGCCGGATCACATTCATATCGATAATTCAACTGCCAGCACTGCCAGGCTGCATGCAAAAAACCAAGAAACAAGATTAAAGAAACAAGAATGAAAACCAGTTTCCGGTTCGAATGAGAGAGCAAATAATCGAATGCCCAGCCGGCCAGCAAAATGAGACCGGGCATCCAGCCCAAAATATTCCAGGGCATTTTATAGGGAATCAGGGAAAAAATTACAATCACTAACAGAGTGTAGACGCTGATGAAGCGGAGTAAAAGACCTTGCGGTGCCGGCGGTTCCTGCCGGGAATTTTTTAACAAAAACGAGCATCGCCCCAAAAATTGAGGCAAATAAAAGAAAGCCTTCGCTCCAGACCGGTCCCTGGTTGCCTTTAAAGTAAACCAAAGTTTTAATATAGTAGTACCATGGGTGCGTATGAATTGAATTGCTGATACCTCTGTGAAAGTAATTCCCGAGGGACTGAATAAAATCCGGAATTCCCTGCGGATTGGTAAAAAATGAAGTGTAGAACAATCCTACAATCAGCAACGCCGGCGTGAAAATCAACAGACCGGTATCAATAATATTCGCGGCAAATGCTTTTCGCCATTCAGGCAACAGGATTACAGAAATAACAGCAGCACTCACATAGATTACCCAGGTTTCTTTGGTGGAAATCAGCAGCCCCAGACTAATTCCACAGAGTACGGCATAAAGACCCCTCTTTTCTTTTATGAACAGATAGCCATAAACCAGCATCGACCAGGCAAATACGGCCAGCAGGGTCTCATGAATATAATACCGGTTGTAATAAACAATTATTGATGATATGGCATAGAACAAGCCTGCCAGCAGTATCGTGCGCTGGTTAACCTGGTTAACCTGGTTAACCTGCCTGCCTAACCTGATGAATATAAATATGGCCAGTAGGCCCCAGACGACTGATACCAGGCGTAAAATGAACTCATTCAGTTGGGCTAAGGAATGATATCCGCCTAACCAGGCAACGGGTAAGGTCAGATAGTAGAGTGTTGGTCCGTGATATTCCTGCGGGTTATATTGATAATGTCCTGTCTCCAGCAACTCGGCGAATTTAACAGCATGAACTGCCTCATCGGTATGCATGGGCCGTAAAGAGAGCGACGGTATGCGTAAAGCCGCTGCCAGCAAAAAAATAAGTACCCATGATCCGCAGTAAAATTTTCGCCGGTTCATTTAACAGGCTTACCGTACACTTCAACCTCGGTGTAATGGTTCAAATCATTATTGGTATTGCCCTTGCTGTACAACCTTACGTAACGTCCCTGTACTCCCCTGGCATCGATCAGTTTTCCCTCTGCCGTCTCGACATAATTCATATCCTTTCCGGCACCCAGTTTGGATGAATTGTCATGATCATTATTGAAGATCGTTTTTACATCCTTGATAAAATCCGCGTCATCCGCAACCTGCACCACTACATCAAAATATACCCGCGGCTGGTTATGATAATGCCAGACCACAATAGCATAGATGTCATGTTTGCTGCCCAGGTCAATTGTTACATTCTGGGAGAAAGGACCAAGTTCTACAAAACTGCCCTCGTTTGCTTCTTTATCCCCATCGGTGATCAGCGCCAGTTCACCAATGATCGGCATCTCGTCGCTGCTATGCACCGTCTTTTTCAAAGCGGCATTCTTTGTCCCGGCAGGTGCCAAAAAGGGCGGACGGGGCTTGCCCAGTGGTTTTTCCAGATTAGGTACCTGCATATTCTGAGGGGTGCCGATGAATACCGGTTTCGGAAGTTTAATTTCAAGCGGTGCCTGATTGGACTGAGCAGCGCTGACCGGTGGTTGTTGACCGGTCGCGAGGCCGCAGGCGCCCAGCAGGACTATGGTGATAACCAAAATACCTGATCCGCTTCTGCAATATCTCATTCCTGTTCCTCCAGCTAATTTATAAATTAATTGACTAAAAGTATTACACGCCAAATTATCTTAATTGTTCAAGTTCTGCAGCAACAAACGCCCGTGAATTACAACCGCGATAAACAGAATCAGTGTACTGTAACGATGAATACTCAGCAGGTTCTCCATTCCTGCCGAACCAAAAACAGGATAAAGTTGCAGGACAATGGAAAAAATTGCCGGAATGGCGCTGAGCATAAAAATCCAGAAAATCAGTTTATTCCAGAATTCCGCATCATTGCTGCGCAGCAGCAGAATTTTTTTCTGTCTGAGAATCTGTCGCAGATAGTACCAATCCTGCTGGTCAAAGCGTTTTTGCTGCGCCCAGACTAAAATATTTAACATCAGACTGATCGCGAATAGCGGTGCAGCAGTAACGTGAATAATTAACAACCAGCCGGTTAAAGGGCCGCCCCAGATCATGACCTGCAGGTAAGCAGATACGGCCAGAACCAGCAAGAAAGTCAGAGTCAGCAGATAAGTGCTTTTCCTGAGTTTTAGCAAAACCTGTCCCGGTTCAACTTCGCTGTATTTTTTAAACACCGAAAATTCTGTTTTGATCCTGCGCCACAAATTATCGGCGGTTATATTACCGCGCCTGATTGTTTTATAAAGCCAGACCAGACTGCCGATGACTGTGATGATTAAAATAATCCGGAACATAGTCCTACTCCCCGCCAGTTGCGAACTTAGCCAGAACGGCTGGCCAGTCCCTTAAAGCCGTATAGCAGAACTACAGCCGTGATCACCACCACGGCAAGAATGATCAAGATCTTTAACCAGGGTCTGAATAAAAAACTGAATGAAAAGATCACTGCCTGGATTCTGGTCTGCGACCGGTAATCAATCATCCTGGTATAAACCTGACCGGATAGTTTCAGGGGGGTATCGATTTCCACCCTGCCGAAATAAAGCGGAGAATTAAGCGTGTGGCAATCGCTACATCCCCTCATCCCCAGGGAACGTGACGCCGGTCTGATATCGTGTGCCAGCGGCCAGAGATAGGGTTCTGCAGCGCGATGCTTCTGCATTACTATTTTACCGGTAGAACTCCGGCGATATAGTTTTCCCCCGCTGATGAAAACCGGTTCAGTGCTGCCCGCTATAATTGTTTTTAAAGTATCAAGTACCCGTAGCAGTAAAGAGTCATTCAGCCTCAACCAGTCCCCTGTTCGCGTCGAATCATCATTTACAATTATTTTTTGCAGCAGAGGTGATATCATTTGCGGGGCCAGGGGGATTATCGTATCGCCATGCTGCTTCGCCCAGAAAGACGGCCAGAGCATATTATGCATAGCAATCCTGCCATCCGCTTGTTCTGCCAGTACAGGTGATATAATATGAGGTAAAATTTGTTCCGATTTATTTATTCCCTTGACACCCAATCCATGGGTGATGGCGGTTTTTATCCGCCGGGTTTCCTGCAGAGGCCATTCTCCGGCATGACAGGCGGTACAGGTCAACCGTTCAAAATGAATCAAGGGGATCCCGCGATGTTGCGGACGAGGCGCGCTTACATTGCCCGGATCTGTGTCGGCTTCTTGCGGATTTTTTATATGACAACCTGCACAACTCAAGGAATTATTTCTAGCCGTGCCGGAAGCAACTGTTTCTTTTTCGTAACCGCGGCTGATACGGTGATCCAGACCATTCTGATGACAATCAACGCATTGCATACCGGCAGCCAGATGTACATCTTCACCCAGTTGCCAGCGTTCGGTACGATTGGGATCGATGACTTTCAGCGAGTGACAGAAATAACAATTACGGTTGGGAATATCACGGGTAATATTGAAAAAAACTTCCTGCTTCTGATTGAACCTGCCGCTATCATAAACAACCTGCGGCGGCAGATCCTGCGGCTGATCGGGAGCAGAGCCCCAGTACAGATCATAATTATCCGGCATGGCTTTGGCCGAACCCCGCACAGATGCTATTCCGCTGGCCGCGGTTGCCGCCCAGCGAAAATTTTGCCGGGCAGTCTGGGCAGCATATTCGGCAGGATCATTAGCCGGGTCGGCATTGTGACAACCCAGGCAATTAATTTCCAGATTTCCGGATACCTGCCAGCGAAACAGGTCGGTGCGCTCACGAATATTTTCTTGCTCGCCCGCACCGCCTCCCGGCATCTGCCGTCCAAAAATCTGTAGAAACTGCATGGTACTTAATCCAGCCTTCAGGGGTGAATATACACCCGGCCAATTACGGAAAGATACTGGAATCTGGGTAAGAGTCTGCTGATCCACATATATCCAGGGGGCTCCCGGCCGCCCGGATTGAGCGATGGAATCGACTGAGTTGAAATGCCAGCCATGTTTTATTCTCTCATAATCATGGCACTTTCCACCGCAGGTAAATTTAGGCGAAAAAGGTAATAAAGGTTGTTCATCCAGACGAATCACCGAACTGTCTTCGTCGATCAACTGAATCAGGTGTACCGGAGTGGTTCGGCTGCCATCGGATAGATCGCCAAGTTTTGACTCGACCTGGGCGAAAAGATGAGTACCTATAAACATGAACAAAAATAATATATACTGGGATCGGCTAATAAGTGCCATTCTGACAAGCCCCGATTTATCGGGGCGAGGATGAATCTTAATTTTATAAAAGAGGATAAATCGGATGTTCATCAGTTATACCTTGATGAAAATTCTTTTTTTATACAGAATTAACACAATCAGATAAATTAGTAAAACAAAACATATGGCATAAGCGAGAGAACCATAAAGTGGACCTAACCATGAAGAAAACACATGTTCATACAACCAGGACTGAAAATTCCGGATTGTGCCATCGGCAGCATAGTATTTAATAACAGAAATAAATATATCGGCCAGGATACCGGACAGGACATAAGCAGCGATTGCATTACTACCGAAGACCAGTGCCGGTTGGATCCACTTCCGTTTACCCTGCACGTCTATGTAATAATAACAGAAAGCCAGACAAATTAATGCCAGTCCGGCTGTTAAGACAACATAGGAACTGGTCCAGATACTTTTATTAATGGGAAGGTAATTATCCCAGATAATCCCCAGTAACAATCCCACATTTCCCGCCATTAACATACCCAGAGTTTTTTGATGAGCTGATCTATTGCTTTTCAGCCAATTTCCGGTTAAAACTCCAAACAAGGTCGTGGATATAGCAGGGAGTGTACTGATAATTCCCTCCGGGTCCCAGGTACCGGTATAAGACCACATATGACCCTGCAATAGAATGCTATCAATGTAATTTGAAAAATTTTTACCCACCTTATAAATTCCAGCCCCCACTTCCGGAACCGGTATCCATTCCATCATTAACCAGTATAGCAGCAGGAACAGCACAGCCCAGATGCTCAGTCCTTTCCAGGCGCTGCGCGTATTTAAATAGATTAATGATGCAATGAGATAACAAATCGCAATCCGCTGTAAAACTCCCGGTATGCGCAGAGTGGCAAGTTCGAAATAGGGAAATGCATTCAAAAACAGACCCAGCAGAAAGATGATCAGGGTCCGCCGGATAATTTTTATATACAGGCCTGTTTTGGTGACCTTACGGTCGATGCGTTTCGAAAAGGCAAAGACGATGGCCACCCCTACAATAAATAAAAAGAAAGGAAAGATAAGATCGGTCAATGTCCAGCCATGCCAGGAGGCATGGCGTAATTGCGGGAAGACATGATCCCAGCTGCCCGGATTGTTAACCAGGATCATGGCAGCAATGGTTATGCCCCTGAAGACATCGAGAGAGACCAGGCGTTCTGCCGGACCTGTTATCATTTTTCTCAGCAGCCATCTTGAAATCAAACCTTAAATTCTTCAGCGGAAAATTTTAACTTCTTCCCGGCAGCCACGGCATCATTCACTTTCAGCACAACCACTGCCGTTTCATAACCCACATCCACCGGGCAATTCAATTTTTCCTGGCCGCGGATAGCATTGAAAAAATTTTCCAGGTGCGGTTTATGATAAGGATCGGTAAACACTACCGGCAGTTCATGCTTGGGTGGTGCGATGGTTTCCCGCACATCAATTACCGCACCGGCAGCCGGTTTTTCAATTGCTTCCTCAGGAGCGACTAAATAACCCATTTCGATCCATTTATCCCAGGGTGGGGCATTTTGTTCGCGGTAGAGCGATCCACGACTGGACGATTCGGATATTTGCAGTGTACCTTCATCGCCCATAAAACTTTCATAATAACCCAGGTTACTGTTGGTGGTAATAGTCTGATAATAAGCGCGCACCATTCCGTCTCCGGTCTGGTATTCGTAAATGGCCAGAACATTATCGTACCACTCATGGCCGATCTTTTTATAATAGTCGGTTCCGCCGCTGGCAAAGACCGAAACCGGCCGGCTGTTCAGAAACCAGTTATAGATATCTATCTGGTGAGAGCCCAGATCCACAATCGGTCCGCCGCCCAGAGCCCGGTACCAGCGCCAGTTGCGGAATTGCTGCATGGATTGAAAACCGTAGGTGCGTAATACCGGTTGTGGAATAGTATACTTTTCCGGCCAGCCCAGATCAGGTTGTACGGAGCGGTTCCATTGTCCGTTAATCGTAGTAATACGGCCCAACAGACGTGCTTTTTGCAGCAGGACGTCATAACAATGCAGGTAACGCGGATTACTGCGCCGTTGATGTCCGATCTGAACCAGTTTACTGCTTCTACGGGCTGCACGGACGATGCGCCGGCAACCTTCCAGAGTATTGGACATCTCTTTTTCACAGTAGACATTAAGCCCGGCGGCCAGGCAATCCTCGGTATGCGCCGCATGCCAGAAGTCAGGTGTGGCGACCAACACGGCATCAAGGCTGTTCTCCCTGGCCAGCATTTCGCGGTAATCCTGGTAGGCATTCAATTCATGTCCATACTTCTGCAGCAGATTGTGAGCCCGTTTTAAACTGTACTCAGTCCAGATATCGCATACGGCCTTGAATCGCAGGTTGGGTATTTTCAGGCAGGCGTTGAGCAGAACCTGTCCCTGCGCACCGGCGCCCAGCAAAGCAACATTCAGATCATTGGAATCATTGGCCCGGGCATGTTTCATAATCAGCGGAGCAATGATCAGTCCGGCTCCCGCCGCCATTCCGGTTTTTACAAAATTCCGCCGGTTAATATTTCTTATTTTGTTTTTCATAATTCCTGCACTTTAATATTCCTGAACCAGACCGGGTGGCCGTGGTACTGCAACCCGATATTTCCTTTGCGCGGCATTTTCTGATAAGCCGTATCAAATTTGTTGGCTGAGCCATCGGGATTTTTGCCTGCTTCTTTCCACAAATTCAGATCCATGTCAATTATCTGCTGGCCATTCAAGACCACATATATTTTATTGGCTTTACAGGTAATGGTGTAGCGATTCCATTCTCCCGGTTTTTTAACCATATTTTTGGATGGTGCCAGGCAGTCAAAGATAGCACCGCAGTCCTGCCGGTCCGGAACCGTCTTCCCGTACGAATCCAGAATCTGCACTTCAATTGACGTCTCCAACCATTCAACGATATCACCGGTGCGCAAAAAAACACCGCTATTGGTTTCATTATCCAGTTTAAATTCCAGATCAAGAATAAAATCACCATACTTTTCATTTGTCCAGATATCATCACCACCCAGAGCTCCGAGAACCCCTTCTTTTAATTCCCAATTACCTTTTTTAGATATGGCATTGATGAGATCATTGCTGAAAAGATTTTTCCAGGCCGGTTTCTGCAGTTTGGCTGTAGCATTATTATAGGCTGCTATAGATTGCCTGATCTCGGGCAGCGAAGATTCCCAGTTGTGTTCATATTCAATCGAAATTGGACCTGTAAATTTCTGGCGCTGTAATTCTTTCAGTATTGCCGGCATGTCCAGGATACCGCTGCCCCAGGGTACATCATACGCTTCTTTATTACCGAATTCATTCAGATCTTTAAAATGCAGACTGACAATCCGGCCTTCCAGTTTTTTCAGAGCTGCCAGCGGACCGACACCTGATCGCGGCCAGTGTCCCAGATCGGCGCAGGATCCTATATATTTGCTGCAACCCTTTACCGCTTCAACCACTTTATCGGGATTCCAGTAATTGGAAGGCTCGGGATGATTATGAATGGCTACACTGATCTTGTATTCATTACACAAGCGGTCGACCATGGCCATGGCTTCAGCCGGCGGTTCAGCAACAATCACGCCGATGCCCATATCTCTGGCAAAATCGAAAACCTGGCGGCACTTGACCTCATCGTTGGGCATGTCCACTACCCCATAAGCAGAAAGATACAAGCCATACCCGGCAAGTTTATGTTTCACCCTCTCCCGTAATTCTGCCGGCAGATTATGATCAAAATTCTGATCCGGGTATTCAACCCCTAATTTTTGTCCGGGATACGCCTCAACCCATGACACACCTGTTGACGCCGCTTTATCAATTGCTTCAAAAAAAGTGTATTTGTGAAATGTCCACAACTGTATCCCCAGTTGCCAGCCGGGATACACATCGGTTACCGGATGTGATGATACCGGCAGTATATCGTTTTTGGCGAATAAACTAAATACAGGAAGAATGATCAGCATGATCATACATCTCATTATTTTTACAAAATAACGCATATGACAACTCCCATTTTATTTTATATGGAAAAATTAATACTAATTGTATTCACTTCATATACTATTCTTTGCGCTCGAAGAATCCGTGCGGATCGTCCGCGGTTAATTATTCATATTCGATGATCCTGATCTTTCTGAATTCCACAGGGGTCGAATGATTTTGCAGCCCAATATGTCCGCTGCGACGCTTAATCCCCGGATGGACTGTTTCCTGATCCATGTACTCGGCCAAATTTGCATCAATAATCATAACATCATTAAGGGTTACTTTAATTTGCGGTCCCCGGCAGTCGATTACCATTTTCTGCCAGGTACCATCAGGCTTGCTGACGCGCTGCACGGGTGCTTGAATCCCGTAAATACTGCCGCAGTACTGCCATGGTTTCAAGCCAGCATTTTTCCGGGCAAAATCATCCAGTAACTGAATTTCCATACCGGTGTAGGCCGGATCCCCTTCATGCGGCGCCCGGATGAATATCCCGCTGTTGCCCCCTGCCGGTGAGCGAAATTCCAATGCCATTTTGAAATCGCTAAAAATCCGGTCAGAGGACAGCCAGCCGCCCCCTTTACCGGTGGTGTATAGTACGCTATCCTGCACCTGCCAACTGTCAGGCAAACCGTCAATAATCTGCCAGCCGGTCAGATCATGACCGTTGAACAGGGCGACAAACCCCACGGGAGGTCGATTATGAGATGAATCAGCTGATTCAAGGACCATCTTCTCAGCAGCTGATCCCGGTTTTAGTTGACCTTGCAGACCAGCTGCAGCGATTTCAGTACCTTTTATTTCCGCACTGCTGTCAGAGGCAGATTTAACCATATTCATGATGGTCATCGTCGCTGTGGAACCAAGATCGGGATCATTGATCAATGCAGTCAGGTAATGTAAGGCACTTTCCGATTTCAGATCAGCCATAGCAAATAAAACCAACTGCTTTTCTGCTAAGCGCGGTGTGGATTCGAATAACTTCTGATAATTCTGAAATTCAATTTCTTGGCCTGAATCATTTTCCTGCAGCAGTTGCAAACAGGCGCGGGTAGCCAGTACCCGGTAAGTCAGATCTTCCTTGCTGGCCGCCAGGTTTAAGAGATCATTCAGCGCATTTAGCCGCGGCCATTCGCATAGTGTCCGCCAGGCCGCGTCTTTTATTTCCGCTTTGCCGGATTTTATTTCCGCCCGTAAAATCTGCAGAGCCTGGTCAGCACCGCTCCGTTTGAGCATCCGTAATAAAAATTCGCGGTTGGAATCATTTTTATTTTGTGCAAATTCCCATGATGGCCTGATGTATAGCCGGCTCATCCTGATAGCGGTCGATCAGTTCCAGGATTGATTTGAATAATATTTCCTGTTCAGGCTGCAGATGTTCTCTGCCACTGGCTGAGCAGAACCGGCAGATCACCGGCAGCGGCCAGATCGGCAATATTCTGCATAGCCGCAATCCGTACTTCTGCCTGCCCGGCGGACATTTGACCGATGACAAAATCAGTATACATTCTGATCTGGCGTTCTCCCATTATATTCAGCACCAGTTGCCTGCCAGCCAGATTCATCTCGGGATAATGCTCTGCCAGGCCGGGGAACAATTCCTGAGTGGGTACGGTTTTTAAACTGGTATACAAAGCATCGCGTATCAGCGAATCGCTTTCCCGGCACATAACCGGTATCAAAAATTCACTCGCCCGCGCCGGTCGGATCTGCAGCAGAGATTTTATGGCTGCAGCCCGGACAATGACTGCGGTATCCTGCAATGCGGCTTCGATAAATGGTATCGCTTTTTGATCTTTTCTGGAACCGAGCATGGTAATAAATCCGGCCTGCCATGCTGGAGACAGTTTATATTTTACTGCGGATACTGCGTCAATCAGGGTTGTGATATCCATATTTTCCAGGAAGATCAGGATAGTCAGTTGGTCTTTGGCAGAACAATTCTGCATGAAATTCAAAACATCAGGCAAAGCAGCTGGGCCACCCTGGATTGCAATTAACATACCTGCGGCGGTCAGGCGATTATGCCCGGAAAAATAATCCGGAGAATCGGTAATTATTTCCCGGCAGTATTGTGCCGCCATAGATTTATCCTTCAACTGTTCTATGAATTTAAGGTAATCTATAATTAATTGCTCTCTGTATGACGTACCACTTTCAGTGATGCTTTCCAGCAAAACCGGACGCAGTGGTTCATATCCCATATTTGCCAGAGCAGAAATGGCTGCCAACTTGATGACAGTATCCGGATCGCTGATATATTCAAATATCCCGGCAGCTGCCGGTATATATCTCAACTGGCCCAGGGCCTGGATGATCGCCGGTTTATTACTCCCCCAACTCCGGGGTAATGCTGACAGTAACTCTTTGCCCGCTGCCGCCGAAGGCGTACCGATATTCAGCATGGTGGGTATAATTAGTGCACATAACTTTTCATCTGTAAGAAAATGAGCCAGTGGTTTTATTGAAGATTCATCCCCGGCGATTTTTAATAAACTGATCAGCAGAGGCCGGACAGTACGGAGTTGATCCGCCTGCAGAGCCAGATAAATTCCCTGCAGGAATTCCTGCCGTTCCTCAGCATTATTACCACGGGTGACCTGAAAAGCCAAAGATGATAGTGCATACTCCGCTGCGGTCCTGATCTGTTCATCTTTATCATTTAGCATCATGCCGAGATCTAAAACACCGCTGCGACCCTGTGCCAATAGCGCCTTATTGATCAAGTAGGTTTGAGTTGCAGTATTTGCCGGTATGAGTTGCAGCAATTCCGGTATTGATAGATTATTGTCATTCCGGGATTCTACGTTGTCTCTGGAGCAGGCAATCAGCAGAATCAGCAAATTAACTAAAAGTATTCTGATAAGTAATGATATCGTTTTAAAAAAAGATCTAAAATATGTATTCGGCATAATACTATTTACATAAGTGATGAACTGTCTAATTAGTATCCAGCAGGTCTAACCTGAATATATTACTGTAAAGTATATCCTGCAGGTACTTTAAATTTATCCGGGGAAACATTTACATTCTCTTCAACCTTTACTGCACGCTGGATGCTATGGGTACCCTGCATCTGTGTATCCAGCAATAATAAAATTTTATTCCAACCACCATATTGGGTTATGTTGCCCTTTTCATCTTTGGACTCAAACATTTCGCAACTTTTCCCGGCGACCGTTATCGCAGGCACTTTTTTAATTTTGCCGGACTGGCGGTCTTTTTCCGTTCCGAATTCCGACCATTCTACCCGCAATTCGGTTCCACGAAAGGCCGGACCTTTTTTAGATGCCTTCTTTTTATTATGTTCTAAAGAATATAAATCTTTACCGTCGCTGAGATAACTCTGTACTAATTTATTATCGGAATAAGTCTCTTTGCACTCTTTCATCCCGTAATCGTCAAAATAAACTATGAACTTTTTCTTTAACTCCATAGTTCCCACTTTCATAATCAAATCATAGGTTACGATGCCCGATTTTATATCATATTTTTTCACAGGAGTCTGGGCTATGGTCTGAGTTATGATTACCATCATGGCTATTAAGAACACCAACATTTTTACTCGCATTTTTTTCCTTTCTGTGTGTAGCGGATTAAATTACAGATGCCATGGTGCGCGCATGGGTTGTTCCACCAGCCGGTTGGCACTCTCATCGTTGATAAACCGCTGGGCCAGCGGATCGAAATATAATTTCCTGCCCGTTTGCACGGCAATTTTGGCCAGGTTGACCAGGGTGGCTGAACGATGTGCATTTTGTTCATTCAATGCAAACCTGCGGCGCATACGGATCGATTCATTGAAATCGGTAAGTTGCGGTTCCGGATCAGGCAGTTGCCGTAGTATATTTTTCAGATCAGGAATGGTAGACTCCATTCCCTTATATAATTTTCCCTGAGGCCCTTCCAGGAAAGGTATTTTTTCATTCTGCGACTCATTGTCCAGAATAAGTTCACACCCATCCGCATAGCGCATCCAGATCCGGCGAAAATTACCCACGGCATCGGGATGAGCCTGGACCGCCTCGGCCTCGACCTCCACCGGACTTGTATTATCTTTATCGAGAAGATATTGTACCGGGTCCAGGTAATGTTGGCCCATATCCCCCAATCCTCCGCCATCGTAATCCCAGTAACCGCGGAAATTAAGATGAACCCGGTGTTTGTTATAAGGTTTATACGGTGCCGGACCCAACCACATATCGTAATTTAAATTCTCGGGTATCCATTCCGGCTGCAGATTGGTTTGTCCCTGCCAGTATGATTTCCAGTCAAATCCTGTCACGGCACCGACTGTAACTTTAAGCGGCCAGCCTAGCAGGCCATTTTGTACAATTTTTTTGACCGGCGCGATAGTACTGCCCAACTCATAAAAAACATCCTGAAAACGGAACCAGGTATTAATCCTGAACATCACCCCGGTTTTCTGAACTGTCTCGACCAGTTTTTGGCCTTCGGCAATGGTGCGGGTCATCGGTTTCTCGCACCAGATGTCTTTGCCGGCCCGGGCTGCTGCTATGGCGATCAGGGCATGCCAGTGCGGCGGAGTGGCAATTTGGACCAGATCGATATCTGTGCGGTCGCAGACCTCCCTGAAGTCCTGATAACCCTGTACACCCGGACCGGCAATTTCCAGCGCCTGCTGCAGGTGTTCCCGGTCTACGTCGCATACTGCCAGCAGCCGGCCATTGGTATACTGTACATGATTGCTGCCCATCTCGCCCACACCGATAACAGCTCTGGTCAGCACATCACTGGGAGCTGTATAACCGACGCCCCCCAGCACATGCCGCGGTACAATCGTGAATACACCCGTAGTCAATGCAGCAGATTTTAAAAAGTGGCGGCGATTCATAAGTTATCAGGCTTTTTTCTCATCTTTAAATAACAGTACGAACAAGAGTGATACCCCTGCTGCAAAGACCGACGGGATCAACCAGATAGTCTGCCATTGTTTAACTCCGTCCACAGTAAACCAATCGACAATCTGTCCGGAGAGTACTGATCCGAGTCCGATGCCTATTCCATAAGTAACCAGGGAGATAAAACCCTGCGCCTGGGCGCGTATCTCTGTACCCGCCTTCTTATCCACATAAATCATCCCGGTAACAAAAAAGAAATCATAGCACAGGCCGTGCAGCAGGATACCCAAATATAGTAACCAGACCAGGCTGCCCGCATTGCCATAGGCAAACAGGATGTAACGCAACACCCAGGAGAGCATGCCGACCAGCAGCATTTTCTTGACACCTAAACGTACGAAGAACCAGGGCATCAGAATCATGAACAGCACTTCGGACATTTGACCCATCGATTGTTTGGCAGCTGTTCCGGTCATGCCCAGTTCATTCAGGAACAGATTGGTAAAATTATAATAAAAAGCCAGGGGGATGCAGATCAGCAGTGATGAAATCACAAAAATGAGAAAATTCTTTTCCTTCAGCAATTTGAGTGCCTTGACACCAAGAATATCACCCATGGTAATATCTTTGCCTACATTTTTGGGCGGTGTATCCGGCAGGAAAAACGAATACAGACCAAGCAATATCGAACCAAAGGCTGCCATCTTCAGCGGAACGGCCGTGGCTTCAACGTGCCCGTAGTATCTCCCCAGAATCAGGGTAATACTCAATCCCGCGACGATCCAGCCGATCGTTCCCCAGACGCGCACACGGGGAAACTGGGCGTCCGGATTTTCCATTTGATGAAATGAGACCGCATTGGCCAGCGCGATGGTCGGCATGTACAATAAATTATATAAAAGTAATCCCAGAATTAAGCCGCCTGCCGTCACCAGGTTGGAAGCATAGTATATCACAATCCCCCCCAGGAGATGTAACACGGCCATAACTTTCTGCGAAGCAAAAAACCGGTCTGCAATCATGCCGACGAAAAAAGGAGAAACAATTGCAGCAATATTATTCATCAAATAAGTATACCTGATCTGAGTACCGCTGAATTTAAGTGATCCCAGATAGGTTCCCAATGTAACGAACCAGGCTCCCCAGATAAAGAATTCCAGAAACATCATCACGCTGAGTTGAGCATAAATCTTAGGTTTCATCCTGTTCTCCTTCCCTGCTCTGTTTATCGATAATCATAGCTACATTTTTCTTTACAACTTTACTGTTCTGCCGGTTCGTACCGACCGGTCCGCAGCAAGAACTATACGCAGACTATTAACAGCATCCCGCAGGTGTTCACTCAGGTCAATATTTTCCTGAATCGCTTTAAGAAAATAGCGCTGTTCGCGGTTGCACAGTTCCTGATGATCCGGTTCAGCACTGGTATCAATCATTTCATCACTCTTGAGGAACCTGCCCCGATCATCCAATCCGGAATAATGGACCAGCAGGCAATTGGTCCTGGTATGAGACTGGATATCCTCCGAGACGCCGGTTTTTACCGTTCCCGGGTCCATAATGCTGACACTGCCCAGCGGACCGACTACATCCTTAACAAAATGAGCAGTTTCACTCATCATGGGTCCCCAGCCAGCTTCATACCATCCTATCGAACCGTCAGCAAACCGCACCTGTAAATTTCCATAATTATACATGTCCGGTTGAACTTCTGCGCTTAACCTGGCGCCAATGGCCTGGACCTGAACCGGAGCGCTGCGGGTCATCTGACACATCACATCGACATAATGCACACCGCAATCGACAATCGGTGACATGGAGTTCATCAGATTCTTATGGATTTGCCAGGCTGAACCATTACTCTGCTGATTCAGATTCATGCGCATGACCAGAGGTTTGCCCAGTGTCCGGGCCAGTTCAATAAAGCGGATCCAGGACGGGTTATGACGCAGTATATAACCGACCACAACTTTTTTATTTTTTTGTCCGGCCATTTTTAAAATCTGCCGGGCATCTTTTACCGTCAGGGCCAGTGGTTTTTCTGTAAAAACATGAGCATCAGCCTGTAAACTTTGCAGGATATATTGTTTATGAGTATCGGGATAGGTGCAGACCGCCACCGCATCCGGTTTAGCAGTGCTGAGTGCATCAGCCAGGGATGAAAACCGTGCGATACCGCCGAGTTCGGCGGATAACTGTGCACATCTCTCTTTACTGGTATCCACCAGACCGGCCAGCTCAAATCCCGGGATCTGCCGGTAAGCCCGGGCATGCGAACTACCCATTTGCCCTAAACCGATTACCACCACCCGGATCGTTTCAGGCATGTCTTAATTCCTTATAATCCCCAACCCTGGCGGTATTTCATCTGGATGAAATCGTTGGCTTCTTCCAGGTTGGTGATGCGCAGATTGGCCGGATCCCATTTCAGGATCGTATTTCTTTCTTTCAGACGGATGGCCAGATTACCCAGCAACATTGTTTCGGTGAGTTTACCGGCATAATCGAAATTGGAAGTGGTTGGCGGACCACCCTTACAGGCCGCGATCCACTCTTCACGGATTCCGGGTGACCTGGGTATGGTTTTTTCCGGTAGTTTATATTCTCTCATTTTGGATTCAGGTATCAGGCGTGGATTTTCAGCATAAGTACTGCAGATAAGTTTTCCCCGCTCGCCTATAAATAAGGAACCGCCTTCACGGCTGCCCATTTTTCGGTCGTCTTCCAATTCTTCCGGCCGGGACGGCATCAGTCCGCCATCATGCCATACCAGTTTGACCGGACCCATATTTCCGCGGGCCGGAAAAGTGAAAGTTACTTCTGAAGCGATCGGATATGTTTCATCATTGAACTCGGTTGAACTGGCCTGAATGGTATCGGGAGCATCCAGTTTCAAAGTCCAGAATGGCTGATCCATGATATGGGCGCCCATATCACCAATGGCACCCGTACCGAAATCCCACCAACCCCGCCAGGCGAAGGGAGCATAAGCAGGGTGATAAGGCCTCCACGGTGACGGACCGATCCACAGATCCCAGTCCAGGGTAGGCGGCAGGGAGGGAAGAGTATCGGGCCGTGGAATGTTTTGCGGCCAGATCGGACGATTAGTCCAGCAATGTGCTTCATAAACATTACCGATAGCGCCATCCCAGATCCATTCATTGATCAGGCGGGCCCCTTCGCTGGCATGTCCCTGGTTGCCCATCTGGGTAACTACTTTATATTCCCGGGCCGCTTCCGCCAGTTTACGTGCTTCATAGATAGTATGAGTCAAAGGCTTTTGCACATACACATGCTTTTTCATTTTAATAGCCATCATGGCAATAACCGCATGGGTATGATCGGGAGTGGTGACGGTAACGGCATCGATATGCTTATATTCCTTCTCCAGCATAATCCTGAAATCAGGATACTTCTTTGCTTTGGGAAATTTGTCATACATTGCAGCTGCCCGTTCGTCATCAACATCGCATAACGCTACGATATTTTCCGAACTGACCCCTTCCACATCATGTTCTCCCTGGCCGCCGACTCCGACACAGGCGATATTCAGTTTATCGCTGGGGGCCACATAAGCCCGGACCGCCCAAAACAAATCGCGGCACAATCATTATCCCTGCGGTTCCAGCTGCCGTACGGCTGATGAATTCCCGCCGGGTCATCGGATCTGCTTTTTTATTTTGGATTTTTTTGCTGCTCATATCTATCCTTTCAAGATTGATTAATTTTTTGTTTAACAGGTTTTCTACAAAAATTTAACGCCTTCGGCTTCCGTACAGCATACCTTCTTAAATCTCTGATCTTAACTTTCATCTCATTCTCAAAGATTCCCGCCAACATGCGATCAAGCAAATCATCCGTCTGGCGGAATGACACGACCCACCCCTTTCGTCCCCTCCCTTTCAGCCCAGCGGCTGAAAGGGAGGGGAAAGAGGGGAGGGTCACTTAGGAACTCAGGGACTCAGGGCGGTCGCACTTTCCTTTTGTGCTTTAGTGCCTCAGTGCCTTTATCCACCACCCAAATATTCCTGAATTGCACTAAATTCCCGTGATCCTGCAGCATGATACCACCGGGTTCATTCTCGTTCCGGTCCAGGGCACCACCGGTCGGTCCGGGAAGAATCAGATTTTCATGTATAGGTACGCCATTATGAATTGCGGTAATCTGAGCCGGGTTTATTTTAACGCCGCCGGAATCAAATCGTGCCGCGGTAAAGGTGATATCATAAGTCTGCCACTGCAGGGGCGGTGCGCACATATTGACCCGCGGCCGGGCGACTTTATAGATGCCTCCGCATTCATTATCTGCACCTTCCAGTCCATAACTATCCAGTATCTGAACTTCATACCTGCCTTGCAGATAAACACCGCTGTTACCCCGTTTTTGTCCGGTTTGATCAGGCATGAATGGTGTACGAAACTCAATATGCAGGAAGAAATCAGTAAACTTCTGTTTACTCACCAGGGAACCGCTGCCGGGCAATACCTCCATAGCACCATCTTTAACTTTCCACTTTGCTGAATAATTCACCGCACTCAAACCCAATTCCTGCCAGTCACCCCCCTGTTGCTCGGGGGGAAAACAGGCTCCAGTAACTGATTACCCGTCAATCCTTTCTGCGTAAAGGCCTGACGGCTGATTTGCCACACCGTCAAATAATTATCATTTTTTTCCAGCCTGTCTCTGCTCTTGCCATCCGCTGCAGCAGCTATTTGTTCATATATATTATTGAGAGCAGAACCATCCGGATTTACCATTTTCACATATGCGCCCCAACCACCATCCCCATTGGCGATTTTGCACATGATCGTGTTCCAGCCTTCGATCAACGCTACATTAACTGTATCATCGTCTGGTTCGGCCCCGCGATTCCTGGCGTTGGACCAGACCAGCTTGTCATTAAGCCAGACTTTCACTCCATCATCGCTGCCCAATAACAGCATTACCTGCTGATCAGTATCGGACCACAGGGAACTGCGCAGATAAGCTACCCGATCATTTCCACCCAACTGCCGGGCTAAATTCAGATACCAGACCGGATCGCCCACTTGTTGCCAATGCTGCAGACCCGTCCCGGCAAACAGAACAACAGCCTGTTCCGGTGGTTTTTGATTAAGGGTAGGCGATAAACGCTCAACTTTGGCCATATTAAATTGACCGGTTAACTTTCCGGATATGACCCCTTTAAAACTATTACCATCGATGGTGCCCTGCCATTCGCTACCATTACTTATTCCTGAAAAATCAAGCAGGCTGTCTTTTTCGCGGGCATCCAGATTGCCCAGCGCGCTATCGCGCGTATCAAAATTGCCGAGCAGATTCAATCTGTATTTCCCCCCGGCATAGGAGACGATCTGGGCAGCGAGCGGTTGTTCGATTCCGGTCGACGTTACTATTTTACCCTGCCAGTCACCCACCAGGGTATCGGCAGCATAGGTTTTTTGAAGAAGCTCTTTATTTTGTTGACAGGACGGTAGAAAATTAAGCAGGACTGCGTCGATAATTAAAATTGAGAAGATCAAAAACAGCTGAGAACATTTTTCCGTACGCATAAGCACTCTCTGATTTTTACTTTCATTGAAATGATCTGATGAGGATTAACATAGATGAGCTGGATTCTAAAAAAAGAAAACGATAATTGCAAGATTTTAAAGAAAAGAAAATCAGCCCTATACAATCAAGCCTGAAAGGGTCCAACTTTACCTGATTACCAATACTAAAAAAATAATAACAGAGACTAATCAAGATATTGACAAACATGGTTTACTGAATTAAATTATAGGATATTTTTCCCATCCAATAAGGGGCCTTAAATAAGAATTTGATTGAACAGCTGATCATTGTAAGTGCGAAAAAATATATGCCCCCGGGGGATTTAGAAAGAACAGTAACATTATTTTGCATGGATAAATACTTATAATTAAGTAGTTTACAGAAATTTAAACCAAAAATATCTAACAAGAAAGGATAATTTATGAAGTTGAACACTATGCTTACTCTGGTTGTGATGGTATTGACTCTGGTCCTGTTCAGCGGGTGCGCCAAAGCTCCTGTTCAGGAACTGGAAGCAGCCAAAGCTGCCCTGGAAGGTGCGGTTAAAGCCGAAGCTAATATTTACGTTGCCGATGCTTTTAAAGCCGTAACTGATTCTCTCGAAGCCGCTCAGGCTGAGATACAAACTCAGGATGCCAAGTTCGGTCTGTTCAGAAACTATGACCGGGTTAAGACCCTGCTTGAAGGCGTAACCAACGCAGCCGCGGGACTTGGTCAACAGGCTGCCGTAAATAAAGAACAAGTACGTGCCGAAGCCGATACCTTGATCAAACAGGCCGCTGCCGCTATAGATCTGGCTAAGAAAAAATTAGCCAAAGCACCCAGAGGCAAAGAAGGCAAAATGGTCATGATGCAGTTCCAGAATGATCTGCAAACGATCGCTTCAGAACTGACCGTGGCCGCACAGAGCCAGGAGCAAGGCCAGTACATGGTTGCCCGGGACAAAGCCAAAACCGTCCTGGATCAGGTCAATAATATGATTGCCGAATTGGGCAATGCCGCAGCCATGAAAGCCAAGATCACTTCCATGAGCAAGTAATAAACGATTCAGCGTATTTTTGAAACCTCGTTTTAAGAGTGTTCATCTTTTAAGACGAGGTTTTTTTTTGACCTTTAAAAACAAGTGTACATTACAAGACAATCGTAAAATTAATATTAATCGATTTTAAAGAAATTACGAATATATTCAGTATGTTTAATCTGCCTTATAATAGAAAATTAGTCCGCCTGGTCGTACTGGCAGTTTCCATTCCTGTAGTCCTGATAATGGGTATAATCCTGATGCTGGTTCTGCAACCGCGCTTGCCGCAGGCGGCCATGATCCTGTATCTCGAACTCAACAGTCAAGCACGAAAAATTGATGCTGAAAATTATGTTGCGCCGGTGATGCAGCAGGCCCATGACAACTGGGAAAAGTCCCGGCAGATGATCCAGACTCAGAATAAACGTTTCCCCCCTCTTCGCCGCTATGAAACTGCGGAAAAATTAATATTAAAAATCAATACCGATCTCCGGCAAGCCATCCGGCGGACTCAGGTGATGCAAAGATTCCCTGAAACTTGCGCTGAGACTGAAAATGTTTTATCTGCAGGACCAGGCTGAGCAGTACCGCATAAAATTTGACATCATACCCATCGCTGTCGAATTGCGTCAACATATCATCCATGGTGAATTACTGGTCCGGCAGGGAGGGTATTTGTTGGAACGCAAAGATTATTCTGCTGCAGATTTGATCCTGCAAAAAGCCGCGGAACATATATCGTTTGCCAATTCTAATCTGGTGGAAGAAATTAACAAATACTTAAGTAAAATTCCCACATGGCAACAATGGGTAAAAGAGACACTGGACTATGCGCAAAGTTCCGGCCACACGGCACTGATTGTAGATAAACTGGATCATACCTGTCGTGTCTTTCAGGCTGATACTCTTTTATTCGAGTTTGCCGTTGAGATGGGCCCTAATTGGATCGGCACCAAGACGCACAAAGGTGATAGACGCACTCCTGAAGGCAGGTATTATGTCACCAAAAAACGCCAGGGAAAAGAAACTCAATTTTATAAAGCTTTGAATCTTGATTATCCCAATGAAGCGGATTGGCTGCGTTTTTATTCTGCCCTGGTTAACGGAGATCTTCCCCTCGATGCCAACATAGGCGGCCTTATTGAGATTCACGGCGAGGGCGGCCAGGGTCTGAACTGGACCGACGGTTGTATCGCTTTACGTAACCAGGAAATTGATAAGATTTTTGCCATGGTCCAGGTGGGTACCCCGGTTACTATCGTTGGCACCACAAAAAATTATCAAATCAATTTCAATCATTCTAACAATCATTTAAATTAACCATCTATGCAGGAAACAAACGCCCGGTCCCACTCAGCTACTGAAAAAAGTGACAGCGGCCCGGAAACTGAAAAGCACGGGCAGGAAATAATCCCTGACCGGGAGGAAATCCAGTCCGCTGGGAATATCAACCCGCGCAGATTCTGGATTAGCGTAGTCGCTGCCGGTCTCGGGCTGGCGCTAGTGATCATGCTGCTGACCACGGAAATCCGGGAGATATGGGCGACAGGTGCAGCCTGGATGACCACTGCCCGGCAAATTGACAGCACGGCGGCCAAAAAATCGAAGACCTGGAAGAAACTCGAGTATGAAGTGGCCGCTTTACGCCGCGCTTTCGATCAACTGACGCCCAGACAACCCTACCTGGTAGTAAGTTCAGCCGATAATGAATTTTATATAAGAAATGGAAAAAAAGTTTTACATCACGGTGTATGTTCCACCGGCAGTTTCATACTACTCAAAGCATCCGACCAGCGTCAATGGATATTTCAGACTCCCCGTGGAATGTACCGGGTACAGGTGAAAGTTGAAGCGCCGGTATGGCGTATGCCGGATTGGGCTTTCATCGAAGAAGGCCTGCCTGTGCCCCCGCCCGATTCACCTGAGCGCTATGAATATGGTGTGTTAGGTGAATATGCCCTGGCCTTCGGTAACGGTTATCTGGTTCATGGAACCCTCTATCAAAGGTTCCTGGGCATGCCGGTAACTCACGGCTGTATTCGCCTGGGCGATGAAGACTTGCGAAAAGTATACCAGGCACTGAGCCTTGGTTCAAGAATATTTATTTATTGAAGACTTGAACACATCTATGGAAATCAGGAACTATCTGTTTAAAAGCGGCAAACGGCTGTTCATTGTTTGTCTGGTAATTCTGTTGCCGGCCGTCACCCTGATTGTCATCAACCTGATAAGTTCCCTGCATTATATGCAGTTATTGTCTGGACCTGCCGCCAGTGTACCGGAAAACATTACCGCTAAAACTATAACTGACCCGCAACAGGTTCCTGCCGGCGAAAATTCGGAATTTAGCGATCTGTTTATAGCCAGGAATTTTTGGAAGAACCGGTTAAAAATGGCTAAAAAAGATTCCATCAAAATGGCGGTTGATTTGTCCGATAGTCTGATCAGTATCGATATTAAAGGAGTTTCGGTCCGCTCTTGCAAGATTCAGGATTACGATATCTCGCCGGTTTTGCGCTATGCCAAAGAGAAAGGTGTATTAAATTCCTGGTTTGCCGACAGTTTTTTCCTGCAGGATTACTGGGCTACTTTGCCCAAAGCGCCCATTAAAGTGAAAGAGGCTCCGGCTGACACTAATGAAGCTAAGGAAATGGTCGATGCTAATCCCCCGCTGGAGAAACAGGATGTCCGTTTCATCCTGCAATTCAATAAAAACCTGATCATACAGGTCGATCAGACCGAAGCATTCATTTTTACCGGATGGTTTGAAAAACATTTCCGGAATTTACAATTTCGCCTTGAAAAAGGACTTGAATTTATATATACTCTGACAAAACTGAAGTGGCCGGAACCGGAGTTGAGGATAAAAATCAAACTGTCGCAAGCAGATGCCAAAGCGATTTTTCGGGCTTTACCCGAACATGCCGAGGCCGTTATCCGCCTATAAGAATATGAAAATTTTTCTAAAATACAGAACATACTTATTAATCATTCTATACAATGCTTATTTTTTAAGCTCCCTGCTGAATGGTTATTCGACCAGCTGTAATGCCGCCGGACAATCTGCAGCCAGCGTATATTGGACCAATTCATTAGATCCTGCTACCGGGCAACTTTTTTTAGTGAATGAAGAGAATGCCTCGACCTTTAAAATAAAACCCATCCAGGTAAAGAAAGAAGATGTTTTTGTCAGATCACAATTTTTTGTCCTGAAAACATATATTCAACACAATGATCTGCATTTTAACATTCCGCTGATTTGCTTCAAATTCGCAGTCAGCCAGCATACGGCTGATGGTTGAATTACTCCCCTTTATTTCAAGTCATATAAAATTAGCAGTATAGTTCAGAATTTTTGATTTCCTGGAATTTCTATACTGCAAAGCCATGTACTTTTTATACAGAGGAGTATTCATTCATGAACTCAATCATAGGTTGGCTGGCCATCATTGCGGTGGCCGCCGTATTTCTGGCTTTACTGTTATATCTGCTCTATCTGACTTTTTCAGCAAAAAAAGTTGATCAGCAGATTAAAAACGAGGCATCCAACGCAAATAATATCGTGCGAAAGTAATTTCATAATATCATAAAAGTACCGGTAGCATATTTGAACTGACAAAATTATTAATTCGAGTTTTTGATTTTGACCTTGATCAAAACTCTGGAAATATTTGGAGATTATGACATGACAGATAAATTAATAAGTCGCAGTGACGACGAGATTACTGCACCAGCTCCGGCGAAACATCGCGGAACAAAACCCGTCCGGAATCTGGCTTCTATAGATTCTCTGTTGAATCCCAGGACTACAAAATTAATCAATAATAAGGTATTCAACGGCAGAGAAGCCGAGTTCAGGCAATTTATTCAGCAGCTGGAATCACATCATTCCTGGCAGGATTCCTTAAAACTGATCGAGACCGAATTAACCAAACGTAGAATTAAAGTTAATGATCAGGGGGCGGTCATGCTGAGCAATATCGTTTATCGCCGTTATTACCCGCATGATGATGGAGTGAAAATAGACTGACCTCTGCACCTTCTTCCTTCCCTTATCTCCTCGACTTGCTTCGGCTCCGCTCAGCACAAGTCGCCCGGGACCGGGGAAGGGGAGTAAGGAGATAGGTTATCGCAGTTGTCCTGTCAATGAATGCCATTTCCAGCCGTCCTGGTTAATCAGGATGATGCCGGCATTCTGGCCCTTGGTTTTTCCCGTAGTGTCGCTGCGCAGCCAGCCGCCACTATTAGCGATGGGAAAAATCTGCTTTTCAATTTCGATCCAGGCTTCGGCTGTTTCCGGTCCGGCAACCGGTCGATGGGTATGCCCGAACAGAAATGTAAAAGGCGTGGGGATATCTGTTCCACCCGGAAAATGGAAATCGCTTCTTAATGTTTTTTTATAGCGGGATAACAAGTACTTATTAACATAAGCCCTGATGTTTTTCTTCAGATCCTTATTGAGGGCCACACCGAATAATTCACTGTGGCGGCTGAGAGATACTTTTTTCACTATTTTTTTAATGGCGTGTTTGAGCATCCAGTTGAAGGGCCAGACAATGCGGTATCTCCTGTTGATACGCACATAAATTTCATCCAGGACTTTTTTAATCACCCGATAGGCCTGACTCCCCCCTTTTTCATACCCGTCCAGCAAGGCTCTGACCCGGTTGGAGAGTCTGCCGGCCTGGCCGAGATGATAGTGAAAGGCCTCCAACCAGATATTATTAAAGGCCTCCAGTTCATCCAGGCGGGCCGGCTCAATCAGTATATTCATAGGGACAAACAGATCCTCGAGAAAATGACCATGAGTGATCAGATAAGTTTGCTCAGCGGCCTGCCGTCCTTTGACCTGCAACAGATGATGCGGATATTTTATCACCATTTCGGGCATCGTACTGCCGGCCGGCCAGAAGTGATTCAGAATGACATCGTAATCCCTGCTGGAAAACTTTTGATCAACGAAACAGAACGGATATTCATCTATATCCGGCAGAGCATTTTTATTTTCCACGTTATGCAACAACAGAATCTTTTCCACCAGCAACCGCCAGAAGTGATGATCATGATTCCCCGGAATATATACAATCCGTTGATAGGGCCCGGCTTCAGCCAGCAGATTAAAAAACTCAGCCAGTTCCCGCCCTACCTCCTTCCAGCCGGCCAGAGATAACTCCATGATATCTCCATTTAAAATCAATTCATCCTGAGCACCAGCCTGCTGCAGTAAATTCAATATGGCCTTCCGGTTTGCCGCAAAGGCGGAGTGATCTGAACATAAATAACTGCTGGGCCGTCCTAAATGAAGATCAGATATTACAATGGCAGATTTTATCTGGCGCATGGAACTACTCCATCTCAATACCAATATAAAAAATGTAGAAGAATATTTGCCTTCAGTCAAGAAAAAGGATTTTCTATCCATGATCCCCGGCAGATCAATGAAATCTTCATATCGCCGGAAAATTGTATTATATCTAACCCTCATAATATCAAGTCTTTAAGTCGTTGGCCATTATTTTAATTTTTTTAAATTTTTAATTGCATTTTTTATTTTTTATTATATATTTCACCCTCCAAGACGTTAATTATTGACTTTATTCTTGTTTGGGGAACCCGTGCGGAGATTGGGAGTCTAAGAATAACGATAAACGAAAAGAGGGGCATATGAGGATATTGAACTTAAATGATGAAGAACTGGTGATAAACGATGAAACTTTGCAGTATGCCGACTATGTCATCGAATTAGAACCCGGAGAAACCATCGCTGATTTTGATAAAATCCAGAGTTTAACCAACGAAGAGATATTGGACAACTCGGATTTTGATGAATATCAGGATGATTTCGGTAAAGACGAATATGAAGAACAAACTTATACCGAATGGGATGAAAAAAGTGCCCTGGACAGTGATAATATAGTTTTCGTTTGTTTTAAAGACCTGACCACCAATCTGAGCGAGGACGATTTAAAGGAATGCGCGTTTTACTCTACCAATCCCGGTGGCTATGCTTATGAAATTGTGGAACGCGAAGAAGATTGATTCCGTAGCTATAAATATTATTCCATATAAACTTTGGTCATGGTTCTGAAGATAGTCGCCAGATCGGAATATTTAGCCTGCCATTTCAATAATCTGTTAGCAAGTTCACAACTGGCTACCAGTTCTTCAGTATCACCCGCTCTGCGGCCGACAATTTTATAATTCACTTTTTTACCGGTCGCCTCTTCGGCAGTTTTAATTACTTCCAGTACTGAATGGCCGCGTCCGGTACCCAGATTAACAATCAGATCTTTGTCTTTTTCAATGATATAATCCATGGCCAGCAGATGAGCAGAGGCCAGATCATTGACATGAATATAATCACGAATACAGGTCCCGTCGGCGGTGGAATAATCATCACCGAAAATTTCCAGGACAGGGCGCATTCCGGACAGTACTTCCATCACTACCGGTGAGAGATTGGAGGGATTCCGTTCCTTTCCTCTGATCTGGCCGTTGATATCATATCCGGTCGCGTTAAAATAGCGCAGGGCGCAAAAGCGTAATCCCTTTAATTTGCTGTACCAGGAAAGATTTTGCTCGATAGCCATCTTGGTATAGCCATAGTAATTGGTAGGATTTAACGGATGTTTTTCATCAATCGGCAGATAGTGCGGATTCCCATAGACTGCGGCCGAAGAAGAAAATACAAAATGTTTCACTCCATGTTTTAACAGGGCATTCAGCAGGAACAGGGTTCCGCTGATATTATTCCAGGCAAATTTGCCGGGGTCGGTCATCGATTCGCCGGCTGCTTTCCAGGCCGCAAAGTGAATCACCACTTTAATGCCATGGGCAAAAGCCTTATCCAGGTCAGCGGCATTAAGCACATCCCCTTCAATTAAAACAGCGCGCGGATCGACATTTTCACGCCGGCCCTGAGAAAAGTTGTCCAGGATTATCACCTTATATCCTTCATCGCACAGCAGCCTGACCACATGACTGCCGATATATCCGGCACCACCGGTAACCAAAATAGGATCGGAGAATTTTTGCATACTGAACCCCTTCTCATAACTGTTTTAATGTCTGAAAGTAAATTTAGAAGTTCACTGTTACGATTGCAATATTTCATATTTAATCCGGCTTGAATAAGCCCCGCTCGTCTGCGCCAAGCAGGCCGGCCCGGTGAGAGCGCAAGTCGACCGGCTGCAAAGCTGAAATCATTTTCCGGGTCAGTAAGGGAAAGTGCTTCAGCGTATCTAATTTCAGCTGCGATTATTTCCAGCGACTGGTCCTGATACATCCAGTCCAGCCGGTCAAAGGTTTTTAAATTCAGGGGCAGAGAATATCCGCGTAATGTTTTTTCTCTGGCTGTATTATAGTATTGTTCAAAATAAGACAGGGCCAGTTCACGCAAGGAGCGAAAAATCGGTTCGCGGAAGCGCAGACCCGCAAAATTGGATTTAGCAATAGCGCCCCAGTGCTTCTCGATTTTGAACAGGGCCAACACATGATCATCGTCCCGCTGACTGGGAATCAGGTCCAGGATAAGCGGGGCATATCCGAGCCGCCGCAGCGCGGCAGCAGCGAACAGCGCTCCGTCGAAACAATGCGCCACCTGTTCCCGCAATACGCGCAAAGGGCAGCGGTAAACGGATTCGGAGGAGTATGGCATGGAATCCAGGAAGGACTGGATCCCGGCGGGCGTACTTAGTTTCTCCAGAACTTTTTTTTCGGGCCGGCTCAGCAGTTTTTCAAATTCATTCAGTACGGACATACCAGTCTCCAGTGCAAATGAGCCGGTTTTTATTCCTTTACCCCGAATTCAACCACATCGGCACGGATATAATATTTTACCTGCGTGTATACGACCAGATTAAGAATATCGGCATCATAGCGTATATTGACCAGGGCCAGTTTCTTGCCCACCGCACTGCCATGATCTTTCTCATAATTTTGCCACAATTGTTCCAGTGCTTCTTTATACAATTGACCGGTACCCCCTGTCCTGACCAGAGCCAAGGTATTAGTTATTGTGCCGGTCGAAAAACTGAAACCCAGTAAATAACTCGCTGAGGATTCGCCACTGACACTGGTCGCTGCTACTTTAAAGTTTGGTTCGGACAACTCGACACCGGTTACATTTGCCGCAATAAAAGCGCCTGAACTGGCACAACCATAGAGTAATACAGCACTAATGATCGACATAATTAACAGAAATAATTTTCTCCGCATAAACAGCCTCCTTATCTAGGTAAAAATTGATTTTATTCTCAGAATCTATTAATTATAATGGGATCAATATGTTATTTGATTGTGTACTTATTAAAATCTGTTGATTAATCTCCTTTTAAAAATAATGATTCCTGTAAGTTCTAAGATATCCGAACGATACGCAGAAAGGATTTAATTGTTCCGCATAGTATCTTTTAAATCCTTGACGGATTGCTACAGAGTTGCAGAGTTACCGGCCTGGCCGCGCTCAGGTTAATGCTATTTTGCCGGTTCTACTACTACCGCCGTTCCATAGCATAATACTTCCGTAACGCTGCTCATCAGTCTCAGTCGCATCGTAACGCACACCAATCACGGCATTGGCCCCGATTTCCAGAGCATGATTGAGCATGGCTTCAAAAGCATCTTCCCGTGTTTTCTCGCATAACTCGGTGAACAGCGTTATATTTCCACCGACCAGCGTGTGCAAAGCGCCGCCGATGGTGCCGAACAACGAGCGGGAACGAACGATGATACCCCGTACCACTCCCAGCTGTCTGACCACACGGTACCCTTCCAGGTTGAAAGTTGTGGTGGTCATAGCGGGATCGATTGGAAATTGTTCCTTGTTAGCCGCAACTTTTTCACTTTCACTCATGGTCGTGTAACATTGTTTGCAGACGTACTTGGTTTGAAAATAATAGGCAGAGGGATATTCCCTGCCGCACTTTTTGCACTGCATATTTATCTCCTGTCAGATAACTTTTAAATCCGGCTGCTGCCAGCTGATTAAATCACTTTACGCAAAGTATCACGTGAAATCTCAGCGCATTCATACTTGCGCTGCGGAATACTTTCTAAATAATCAATTATATCCCGGGCTTCGAGCCTGTCCCGCCTTATCCAGCGTCAATCCTTTAATCAGTTCGGTCAGGGCCGAGGCGCACACCTGCAATCCGGCACAACCGATATATTCAAACCTGGCTTCACTGATGATATCCTGACTAATTTTTAAAAAAAGAAAAAGAATATCACCACAGGCTCCCTGGTGTTGGGCACTGACCGAAGCATCCGTCAGTTTGCCCATATTCAGATTCTGATCTAAAATCGCAATGGCTTTCTCAGAAAAACCCATGTTCTTTAATAACTGCTCGCGAACCGGATCCATCGTTACTCCTGCTTGAAATAATCGATCGGCTATAAATTGTTCTTTTTTACCTACCGGGCTCTTGAAAAACATACTTTCGGCGAAAAGAGATTATTTGTGAAAATATACTTTGAATTTTGAATAAAAAAATATAAAATCTGGATAATTAAATATTTTGATCGAAACCGGGATTAAAATCAAAGTGATGATCAATACTGGCATTTTAAAGATGGAATATTTTAACGCCGGCCGGATGTTCAGTAATATGGAACGGATTATAACTTTATCGGAGGAAAAATGAAAAAAGGTACGATTATCTTTTTAGTCATTCTGGTTATCCTGCTCATTTTCGGTTACTCGTTCTTCAAAAGAAACTATAATAATTTTGTCGCCCTGGAAGAAGGGGTCAACCAGAAGTGGGCCCAGGTGGAAAATGTATATCAGCGACGGGCCGATTTAATTCCCAATCTGGTGGAAGTGGTCAAAGGGTATGCTGCGCATGAACGGGAAACCCTGGAAGCAGTCACCGATGCCCGCTCCAAGGTCGGCGGACAGATCAATATCGGTCCCGAAGTACTGAACAATCCCGAAGCCTTCGCCCGTTTTCAACAAGTGCAGGGAGACCTCTCATCGGCTTTGCAGCGTTTAATGGCTGTGGTGGAAGCATATCCCAATCTTAAGGCCGATCAGCGTTTCGCCGATCTGCAGTCACAGTTGGAAGGCACCGAGAATCGTATCAGCGTTGAACGCGGCCGTTTTAATGAAACCGTGCAACAATTTAATGTCGCTGTGCGGGTATTTCCGGCCAATATAGTCGGAGCGATTTTTGGCTTTAAAGAAAAAATGTATTTTAAATCGGAGCCCGGCAGCGAAAAAGTTCCTCAGGTAAAATTCTAGTTTTAAAATTGGTAAAATTAATCTGACCAGCTGAATTGTTGTATATGAAAACATTTTTTAAAATAAAAATATTTTTCTTCTTGCTGGTAATGATCACTGCCACTCCTGCTCTGGCCCAGTCACCATCGGACTTGCCTGATAAACCAACTTCCTGGGTAATGGACTATGCCGGTGTATTGTCCGGTGCTGAAAAGACAACACTCGATAATATGCTGGCAGATTTGCAGCAGCGTTCGTCCAATCAGATTTTCATCGCAATTTTTAAGCAGCTGCCGGAAAATTATTATTTAGATGATTTTTCAGTCAGACTTTATGATAAATGGAAACCGGGATTGGCTGAGCAGGATAATGGTATTTTACTGGTTATATTCAGCAACGATCGTAAAGTACGGTTCGAGATTGGGTATGGCCTGGAAGATGTTGTAACCGATGCCCAATCGGCAACCCTGATCCGCAATTATCTGGCGCCTGAATTCAGGCAGGGGAATTATTATGCCGGGATAAAAGCAGCGCTGGATATCCTGATCCCGGCAGTAGAAGGAAAATATAAAATTCCTGTCAGTCGGAGAGGCCAATGAAGGATTCACTCTCGGTCCGGGTACGATTATCGCTTATTTTCTTTCTTTTTATTTTTCTTTCTGTGATTTTGAGTACACGACGTTCGGTCAGTTATGATTCTAAAGGGAAAAAATCGTATTATGACGGACCATTCTGGTGGGGAGGCGGCGGGAGTTCCGGCGGTGGATTTGGTGGCGGTTTCGGCGGAGGAGGATTCAGCGGCGGTGGTTTCAGCGGTGGATTCGGCGGGAGTTCCGGAGGCGGGGGAGCCAGCGGGAGTTGGTGAACAACAGAAGGGACAAAGGCACAGAGGTACAAAGGCACAAAGAAAAACTAGTACTCAGGCATAGGGGACACTGAGTTGAAGATGAAAGATTAAAGAATTAAGAAATCATGGGGTCATGATACCGTAGGCATCAAATGTATGTAGAAATAGAGGTCCTCTTATAATAATTACGATCCTGCAGGGATCGGATGAAATAAATAAATTAGTATAAAAACATTATGAATATAAATGATTTCTTCAATCGCCGAACAAAAACAGCAAATCACTCAGGCCATTAAATCTGCCGAACGGCTGACTTCCGGGGAGATACGCGTGCACCTGGAACTGAACTGCAGGGGAAATGTCTCAAAACGAACCGTCAAATGGTTCAAGAGATTGAAAATGCACCGAACCAGGCAGCACAATGGCGTCTTGATTTATCTGGCCGTCCAGGATAAGCAGTTCGCTATTTACGGCGACAAAGGTATTAACCAACTGGTCCCGGAAAATTTCTGGACTGATGTTAAGGCCGAGATGCAGGAAAATTTTACGAAAGGCCAGTTCAGCACGGGTATAATTGCTGGTGTACAAAGAGCCGCTGAAAAATTGCATGAATACTTTCCACATCAAAAAGATGATGTGGACGAATTGCCCAACGAAATTACCACCAGCAGGGGTAATTCATAATCGATAGGGGCAATTCATGAATTGCCCCTATGCCTGAATCACCTCAACCATTCCTTCCATTGTTCTATTGCCATATTGATTTCAATTAATTAAAATGTGAGTGATAAGCTGTTTTATTATCAGGTGCAACTATGCGAGTAGATTTTAAGCAGATGATTATTCTGCCAATCGTCAGCCTGCTGTTCAATTTATGGTTCTGCCATCCCATATCCGGCCAGGATATTACTACTAAATTATCTTTAGATGAGCGCCGGCAAATAATTAATGATATCGGCGCCCTGCTGATAAAAAATTATATTTTTGAGGACCCGGCACAAAAGTGCTCCGACCTGCTGAAAGAACGATTCGACTCTGGTAAATACGATCGTCTCAGTCATCCCCGCCAATTTGCCGAAAAGCTGACCAGTGATATATATACTGTACTTAAGGATAGACATGTACGCGTACAGACCGTGCTGCCGGCAGAAGAACGACTGCAGCAGAAAAATCCGCTGTTGTCATTTCTGCTGCCCATGTACCAGACCCAAAAAACAAGCGGTGGCATCGGGGAAGTTAAAATAATGATCGGCAATATCGGTTATTTAAATATTACTTCCTTTGAGCCGCTGGAGATCTCCCAGCCAAAAATCGATGCCGCTATGAAACTGCTGGAGCATGTCGATGCCCTGATCATCGATCTGCGGGAAAATAACGGCGGTATGCCGGGCACGGTTCAGTATATCTGCAGTCATTTTTTCGATCAGCCGCTGCTGTTGAACAGTTTCTACTGGCGGCGTGATGATTATACAGAGGAATTCTGGAGTCTGGACCGGGTTTCCATCAGGAAACTGCCCCGGCTGCCATTATTTATTTTAACCAGTCATTTTACCTTTTCAGCAGCAGAAGAATTCACCTATAATTTAAAAACACGGCAACGCGCCATCTCTATCGGAGAAACTACCGGCGGCGGCGCTAATCCCGGTTTTACCTATGAACTCAATTCCCGCTTCAATATTTTTATTCCCGTCGGCCGGGCCATTAATCCGCTTACTGCTGCCAACTGGGAGGGGGTTGGAATTACACCCGATATCAAGATCGAATCAACGGCAGCGCTTGGTATTGCCCTGGAAAAAGCCCGCCAGGCCGCCCGGATTTACCGCGAGAAAACCGACGACCAGGCAGTACAATCCTACATGGAATTAGGTGCCAAACTTGACCAGGCGGATCCCCTTTTCGTGATCAACCAGGCAGATTCAGCAGAAAAACTGATCGAGACGGCATTAATGAAATGTGTGGAATCTGATTTGCTCGGAGAATGGAGTATCAATGCCATGGGTTATTTTTTTCTGCAGCAAAAGAACAAAAGACTGGCCATTGCTGTATTAAAATTTAACGCACGGCAATATCCTCACTCGTCGAATGTCTATGACAGTCTGGGCGAAGCCTATTTTATTGACGGCCAGAAAGATCTGGCCAGGCAATACTATCTGAAATCCCTGGAGTTGAATCCCGCCAATCAGAATGCCGCAATTATGCTGAAAAAATTAGATGCTCAACCAACCCGTTAACTCAAGGAAAATGTCTACCATGGCCTGGCAACTTCTACGTCTTAAAACACTCGATCGCATTACCCAGGATGCGGACTCAGCCACCCAGGTTCATCTTAAAAAATCTCTGGGAGCGCTTGACCTGATCTTCCTGGGTATTGGTGCCACCATCGGTACCGGGATATTCGCCATTATCGGTACAGCCGCTGCCGGCGGGCCGGGTCATCTCGGCGCCGGACCGGCTGTATCGCTTTCATTTTTATTAACGGCCGTAGCCTGCACTTTTTGTGCTCTGTGTTATGCTGAATTTGCCGCACTGGTGCCCATCGCCGGAAGTGCTTATACCTATTCCTATGCCACCCTGGGTGAGTTTATCGCCTGGATCATCGGCTGGGACCTGATCATTGAATACGCCGTGGGAAATGTGGCCGTGGCTATCGGCTGGGCTGCCTATTTTCATCAATTATTAACGGGTCTTAGGTATCCACTTTCCGGCCTGGTTATCGGTGGATTACCGCTCGGCTCATCAGGCCGCTGATCTGATCACGGCCGGAGGCGCTATAAGCCCCAACCTGGAATTGCCGCTGGCCGCCTGGAATAACCACCCGGTTATTGCCGGCATACCGGTCATCTTTAATTTTCTGGCCGTACTGATCGTCGCCCTGGTCACCTGGATCCTGGTCATCGGTATAAAAGAATCGGCCCGGGCCAATAATATCATGGTGGTGCTTAAAATAATCATACTGCTGTTCTTCATCGCCGTGGGCGCCTTTTATGTAAAACCGGACAACTGGTCCCCTTTCATGCCCAACGGTTTTGCCGGGGTTTGGACCGGAGCCAGTTTGATCTTCTTTGCCTTCATCGGTTTCGATGCCATTTCCACTGCGGCTGAAGAATGCCGTAATCCCGGCCGTGATATGCCCATCGGGATCATCGGTTCACTGATCATCATTACTGTTATTTATGTCGCCACCGCTGCCGTGCTGACCGGCATTGTTCCCTGGAATCACCTGGGTGTCGCGGATCCCCTGGCCGCGGCTTTTTCGCAACTTGGTCTGAACTGGGCAGCCGGCATCGTATCCTTCGGGGCTGTCTTATCCATGACTGCAGTACTGCTGGTCTTTCAGCTGGGGCAACCGCGTATTTTTTTCTCCATGTCTCGTGATGGTCTATTACCGAAGTATTTTACCCGGGTACATCCCAAATACCGTACTCCGCATGTCACTACGATCTGGACCGGTGTTGTGGTCGCGGCCATCGCTGCCGTGGCCAATATAAATGAAATCGTCGAACTTTGTAATATCGGGACGCTGTTCGCCTTCGTCCTTGTTTCCGCCGGTATTATTATTCTCCGCCGCAGCGATCCAGACCGGCCGCGTACCTTCAGCACCCCCTGGGTACCCTGGGTCCCGCTGCTCGGTATGGCCATGTGCATTTACCTGATGCTTGGTTTGCCCAGCATAACCTGGCTTCGTTTCGGTATCTGGCTGGCAGTAGGACTGGTATTATATTTCAGTTATGGTTTCTGGCATAGTAAATTAAGGCGAAATTAGGCACAGAGGTATGGCTACCTTCGAGGTCTCTTAGTAACCTGAAGGTACCTGAGTGACTAACTCCCCTGGAAAAATACCTGAGTCCCTTATCAGCCGCTGGGCTGAAAGTGACATAGATCGAAGACCTGTGATAGGTGGAGTCAGGTGTCATTCCCGCCGAGCGAATACCCTGTCAGGTTTTAGTACAGGCGAGAATCTCTTAAGCATACACACCATCCGCGTTTATCCGTAGTAAATTAACTGCACCTAGTAATAAAAAAGCCGGGAGAAAAATTATTCTCCCGGCTTTTGAACTTATTATAACAATTTTTAAGGTGTTATATTTTTACCATGAGCGGTAACCGCCGCCGCCGCCGCCACCGGGACGACTCCTGCGTGGACCACCGCCGCCAGTATGTTTTTTATCTTTGGGCGGACGGGCTTCATTCACGATCATGTGACGTCCCTTCATTTCCTTGCTGTTCAAGGCCTGAATTGCTTTTTGCGCTTCTTCCTTGTTGGGCATTTCGACGAAACCAAAACCCCTGGCTTCACCGGTGTAGCGGTCTTTTAATACGGCAGCCGATTTTACTTCACCAAATTCTTTAAATGCCTGAAGCAGATCATCGTCAACCACATCGCGTGATAAATTACCAACGTAAATATTCATGCTTAATCTCCTAAGAATATTGAATGTTTAAGGTTAATTATTTTTAAAAATAAAACATCTATAATACCACTGTGAACTCAAGTTCTCTGGCATGGTTTTTAATAAAATATAGCACAGATCTTTTCAACTTTGATTGAGGAAGAATTATAAGCGAATTCTCGAGATCAGATCAAGATTTTTTTCTAGGAAGGAAACGCAAGACAATGAATCCCTAACCTGTCGGCCAGTTACAATATTTGAGCCAGTCTCTTTTGCCCTATTCTTCTGCCCTTTTTTAATTTGCGTTTTTGTCTTTGTTTTAACGATATAACAAATACTTAACCGGTTTTATTCCTGTTTTGAATCTCTGCAGCAACTAATAAAAGCATTCGGCCAGGATTTATCTCTTCCTAAAGTGAATATAAACTGATAATTAGGTGTAAAAAGATATTAAACCTTATTAATAATTTAGTACAAATATAGACAAATAGTAAGACGAAATCAAATAATCAAAATTCTTTAATGCCCGGGGCAAAAAAATCTTCCCTGCAACGACATTTAAATTGTCTCCACCACCCGGCGAAAATGAAAACCGTAGATGGCCAGAGTTATAGCCAGGGCAAATTTATGCGGATAGCGGATCAGGGTTGCCAGGAGAAATTTCCAGAAATGCCTGCGTCCCCGTTCCCAGATGCCCAGAATCAACAGCGATTTTATAAAAGCCTGGATCTGATAGCGGTTAAGTTTCCAGGAACGATAAGAATGAAGCTGATATTCTTTTAAAAAAGTCAGGACCCGTTCATAGTATTCTTTATGAGCATAAATCGTCACCAGTATATTTTTGTAACCTTCCTTCAATTTTTGAATATTCATTTTAGGAATAAAATTCGTCGTACCATCCATGTTATCTCCGCTGAAATCCTGGCGGATACGGTCTTCAGCATGGAGACGTTTGAACAAACGGGTTCCCGGCGGGGCGGTTAAAAGTCCAACCATTGCCGTAACAATGCCGCTACTTTGAATAAAACGGATCTGCCGTTCAAAGATGTTGGCAGGATCATTATCGAAACCCACAATAAAACCGCCTGAAACCATCAGGCCATTACGTTGTAATTTTTTTACTGCACTGATCAGATCGCGGTGTTGATTATGTTTTTTGCCGCATTCCTGTAAACTTTCATCATGGGGTGTCTCAATGCCTATAAAGGCCCCGTCGAAGCCAGCCGTAACCATCATCCGGATAAGTTCATCGTCATCGGCCAGTTGGATAGGGGCTTCGGTTATATAACTGAAAGGATAATGATGCTCCCGCGACCACTGGATCATGGCCGGCAGGATCTCCTGTTTTAATTTTTTCTTGTTGCCGATAAAGTTGTCATCGACGATAAAAACTGTACCACGCCAGCCTAATCCGTACAGGACATCCAGTTCCTTCAAGAACTGTTCTTTGCTTTTAGTACGCGGTACTCTGCCGTTCATCACAGTAATGCTGCAAAATTCACAATCATGCGGACAACCACGGGAATACTGTATGGTCATCGTGGCATATTTTTTCATATCCAGCAATTGCCATTGCGGTACGGGAGTTAAGTCCAATGATGGGAAATCATCACTGCGATATACCTTTTGAGGATTTCCGGTCAGCAAATCATTGACAAACCGGGGTAAAGTTAGCTCGGCTTCATTCAGTACAAGATAATCCACCCCCGCTGCTTCCTGGTTATCACTGCTGCACATCGGACCACCGGCAACGACCTTTACCTTCAGGTCATTACATCTGCTGACCACCTCATTAAACGAAGTGCGCTGAATCGCCATGGCGGTGAGGAAAACATAATCGGCCCATAAAATATCGTCGTCGCTTAATGGACTGACATTCATATCGATCAGCCTTTTTTCCCACTCCGCCGGCAATAGACTGGCGACCGTCAGCAAACCCAGCGGCGGTTCAGATGACCGTTTGGAAATAAATTTCAAGGCGTTGCGAAAACTCCAGAAAGTGGAGGGTATTTGCGGATATACCAGTAAAATTTTCAAAATGATTCTCCCGCTAATGATTATATTAGTCTGTCTTGAACAGGATAAATTTTACAATATAATTATAAGGAAAATTTTCCCGGCAGATTGTAAAATTAATGTAAAAGTTTAAGCGGAATTAGCACATGGATATCGCGATCTGTAAATTAGATCTAACGATGCGTTTTATTACCTGGTAATTAATCCGCGACCCTATCGATCATGAAGAAACAGAACTCATTTGTTACCTATATTGTACTCTTCAGTCTGGCCCAGCTGGCCTGGTTTTCATTGCTGGGCTTATGGATCTACTGGTATGTGTCTAATTACATCCTGCTGTCTGAAGCCGGCAACCGGTTATCGACGCGGATCATCAGCGGCGGTATGAATGTGCTGGCCCTGGTCAGCGGTTTGATTTTGCTGGTATTGATCTCGGTGGCCATGTCTATGATCTTTATTTACCTTACCAGGCAATTGAATCTGACCCGCATGTATGACACTTTTATTGCCAATATTACCCATGAACTGAAATCACCGCTGTCGTCGATCCAGTTACATCTGGAAACTCTGAACGATAAACAGGTACCTCTACCACATCAGAAACAATTTGTCGGGCTCATGCTGAAAGATGCCGACCGGTTGCATGCCCTGATCAATTCTATACTCGATATCGCCGCTCTGGAGCAAAAAAAACTGGCCTATAATTTTCAGGTCGGCAAGAGTGATGAAGTGCTGCAGGCACTGATATCCGAAGCGATCAGTCAATTCAATCTGGAACCAGCTGCTGTGTCGGTAAAGGGTCAAACCGGATGTGAATGTGTCTTCGATCAGCGGGCCATGAAAATCGTAGTAAATAACCTGTTTGATAATGCCATTAAATATTCGGAGAAACCGGTTCGGATAGATATAAAATTATCAACAGATAAAAAATATTTCAGGGCGGATTTTACCGATAACGGTATCGGTATACCCGATAAAGAACAAAAACGGATTTTCAATAAGTTCGCCCGGGCGTACAGTTTGAATATTCCCAGTGTGAAAGGAACCGGTCTGGGTTTATACTGGGTTAAGGAAATCATTAAAGCGCACGGCGGACGCGTAGCGGCATTCAGCGCCGGGACTAAATGCGGTTCTACCTTTCGGATAGAATTGCCCATTTACCGCCGGTCCAGAAAGTGGTTTACAAGTCGTTTGTTGAAAAAATCCCGGGGACAGGACAGGACAGCAAGCCATGGAAATAAATAAAGAACAACTCAAAGGTTCGCGGATTCTTCTGGTCGAAGATGAAGATTCTCTGGCCATCGGCCTGGAATATAATTTAACCTCCGAAGGTTATCAGGTCACCCGTGCGGCTGACGGCCGGCAGGCGGCAAAATTATTGACCACGGCCGAATTCGATCTGGTCATCCTGGACATCATGCTGCCCTACCTGGATGGTTTTGAGTTAGCCGCATTGATCAGGAGCAAGTCGCCGCAACTGCCTATCCTGATCTTAACTGCCCGTACCGGGGTAAAGGACCGCCTGAAAGGACTGGAACTGGGGGCTGATGATTACCTGGCCAAGCCCTTTCACCTGCAGGAATTGCTCCTGCGCTTACAGGGAATGTTAAAAAGAAAGATGTGGTATAAAGACCTGTCGGTCATTGCCGGGATCTATCGCGTTGGTCAGGCAGAAATAAATTTCGAGAATCTGACCGCCACACGGGACAACCAGGAAATTCATCTGACCCTGCGTGAAGCGATGGTATTAAAATATCTGATAGAGAATAAAGGAAAAATCATTTCCCGCCAGGAAATTCTGGAAAAAGTCTGGAAGCAGGCTCCCGATATCGAAACGCGAACGGTGGATAACTTTATTGTGCGGCTGAGAAAATATTTCGAACCCGATCCCGAAAATCCGGTTTATATAAAGAGTATCCGCGGCGCGGGTTATATGTTTGTGGAATAAGGTTATTAATGGTATTTTTATTACACGGAGTTCCACGGAGAGATCATAGAGTAACACAGAGTAGAATTTGATTATTTTAATCCTAATTTAGTAGTTTCGCCGTGGCACTCCGTGTAACTTTTTATCTTAATATTTCTTTAATATAACATCTGCGGCGTTTGTGCTGGCGGTAACTGATTAATCGCCACTGAGCCTGGATCTTCTGGTTTTCCTCTAATTCGGGATTGGATTCGACGTGACTAATTTTATTCTTTACATAAATCTTGTTCATTTCATTGATCAGCATCGCGTTAACCCCTTTATTCTGCATATCCGGACGCACCGCAGTCAGGTATAGATCAACATTATGATTATTTTTCATCGCCTTCAGCAGATGGATGATCCCAAAGGGAAAAAGTTTACCCTTGCTTTTCTGCAGCGCCCTGGACATCGAAGGCATGGTAATACCAAAGGCTACCACTTTATCGTTCCGGTCCAGCACCACCGGTACATATTCGGGGATGATAAAACTGAAATACTGTTTGATATAATAATCAATCTGCTTCCCGGTCAGGGGTACGAAGCCGTATAGTTGATCATAAGCACTATTCAATACTTCAAATATTTGATGCGCATACGGTAATATTTCCCTGGCCTTTTTTACTTTTAATAATCTAAGATCATACCGTTCAGCAATACCTGCGGCAACCCTGGAAATTTTTTCCGGTATCTGTTGGGGTGGTATTAATTCATATTCCAGCCAATCGATATCTTTGCGGTAACCCAGTCTTTCCAGATGAGACGGATAGTATGGATAGTTATAAATCGTAGCCAGAGTACCAAGTTCCTCAAATCCTTCAATCAGCATACCCTCATAATCCATGTCCGTGAAACCCAGGGGACCATGAATAAAATGCATATTCCTTTCCCGGCCCCATGATTCCAGGGCGGTAAAAAGTTCCCGGGTTACTTCTGCATCATCGACAAAATCTATCCAGCCGAAACGCAGATAATTTTTACCCACCTTCTGATTAAATTTATGATTGATGATGCCGGCGATCCGGCCAACAATGCGGTTATCCTGCCAGGCCAGCCAGTATTTGGCCTCGCAAAACTCAAAAGCCGGATTTTTGTCTTTGCGCAGGGTCCTCAGTTCATCCAGGTGTAAAGGGGGTACCCAGCATTTATGCCCGGTATAAAGTGAAAAAGGAAAAGCGACAAATCTTTTCAGCGAGGAATTGTTAATTACTTCCTGAACATGTACTTTCATAACATCCTTACTTTAGTTCTGTCCGGCCGGGGGGAAATGACTGGACACTAATTCGGTAATCCGTGCCGCAATATCCTGTACGATTCGGTCCGGAACGCCATCAATTGCTCTGGACTGCAATCGTAAATCAGGCTGATCATTGACATAATCCACTACCACATAATGACCTTCGGCTGTTAAAGCAATTTCGGTCGAGAACAGGTCCAGCCCGCTCAGTTGCGCGATAGAAGTTGTAATCTCTTTTAAAGAACCCAGGTTATATTGCTCTTCTTCGGCCGGGATCAGCGGAATATATATTTTGGTCCGGGTATTCCACCAGCAAGGATAGATTCCTCCCCCGCAATACAGCACCCGAAACCAGGCCAGGCGTGAATCGATTGCTTTGGGTACAATCAATGCCTGCAGCAGGTAGCGGTCCTGGGCATGCTCCCGCCGGGCTGCCAGAACCTGTGCCAGTGAGATAGCCTCGGTAATTACCCCCTCGCCGCCGCCGCCATGGGCCGGTTTAATAATGAACTTTTTCCCCAGCGGATCCAGATCAAGCGAAGTGAGGACAGGCTGTTCTTCATAAGATGGCAGGATGATCGTATAGGGAGTATAAATCCCGGCATTTATCAGCGTATAATGCATGGTGGCTTTGTCACAACTGCGGGCAGCATGCTCATGACGATTGAGACAATAGCGATTATGCTCATAAGCCCAGCTGACCAGCGGCCTGAAACGGACATCCGCTTCCGAAGCACGGTCTAAAAAAGACGAGAAAACAATTTGCTGATTAGTCAGAGCTGTTAGTGTATCATTAAGGTTTTCGGGCAGCACCTGCAGCAGTGATAATTGGCGGCTCCGGCAGGTTTCCAGCATCACTTTTATAAAATCTGCATCATATTCCCAATTCCAGGCCAGGCACAGATCAAATTTATTCATTCGCCATACGTATCATTTAACCGGTATAAAGTTCTGTATTTTGTGAGAATTTATAGTATTCAGGGACTAGATAAAACTAGTTTTTATAAAAATCTGAATGCCTGGTGTCACACCATTGCCGGCAAGCACTACAAATACCAACGCATTTTCTATTCCAAATCCATCGATAATTCGCTAAATTGCCTGTAAAATTAGTATATCTTTAAATCAGTTTACTTTCATCATAATGCTTGCCTTATGGTAAGAGCGATATTATTCTTCAGAGGAGTGCACTTATATTCTATTGTGTTGCTATGGTTATTACTTGGGTTTAAAACCGGATCGGGACAACATCCGGCGGCACACAGTTCGGATACCACCCAAACTATACATATAATCAAACTCAATCAGACTCCTGCATATTGATGGCCGGCTGGATGAAGCTCATTGGCGACAGGCCACTTTGCTTGATCGCTTGATCCAGCGTGAACCCAATGCTGGATTGCCGGTTTCTGAAAAAACCGAGATATTAATTTATTACGATGAAGATAACCTGTACTTTGGCATTCACTGTCACGATGTGCAACCGGCTGAAATAGTCGCCAATGAAATGCGCCGGGATCAGAATCTGCTGGATAATGATTGTCTGGAGATTTACCTGGATACTTACCACGACCATCAATCGGCCTTCTATTTTTCCACCAATGCCCTGGGCGCTCAACGGGATGGAATCATCCTGGCCAATCTGATAGATGAAGTCCAGAACTGGGATTGGAATGGTGTCTGGACAAATGCTTCCAGCATCGATAGTACCGGCTGGCATGCTGAAATTGCTATTCCTTTCAAAACACTGCGCTTTAAAACCGCCGAACAGATGACCTGGGGACTTAACATCGCCCGTATTATTCCCCGTAAACGCGAGGAAGCATTCTGGTCGCCTATATTGAGAGAGTACGGTTTCTGGGGAAAATACCATCTCTCTACCTTCGGCCATCTTAGCGGGATTCAAAACGTCCAAAGTCCTACCCGCTGGGAAATTAAACCATTTACTTTGACCGGTGTACAGCGTGATTATAACCAAAGCGAGCATTATGAAGAAAAACTGAATTTGGGCCTTGACGCCAGATATTTAATCACCCCGAACTTGACGGCAGCGTTAACCTGGAATACGGATTTTGCCCAGGTGGAAGCCGATCAGGAACAGGTTAATCTGACCCGTTTCGAGTTGTTTTTTCCGGAAAAACGTGAATTTTTTCTGGAAGGAGCAAGTACCTTTAATTGCAGTGAAAGAATGTTTAATCCCTACTTCATGCCCAGCATGCTCTTCTTCAGCCGCCGCCTGGGTCTATCCGAAGATAATGAGCCAATGCCGCTGATCGGTGGATTGAAACTGACCGGAAAAACAGCAGGATTCGATATTGGCCTCTTGAATATACTGGCTGAAGGAATCGATTATGTAAACGATGATGAGCAAGCGGTTTCCATCGGTCGTACCAATTTTTCCGTGTTCAGAGTTAAAAAAACCATTTTCAACAACTCGGCCCTTGGCGTAATCGGCCTTAATAAACAATCACTCGAAGATTCGTCCTTTAACCGCAATATAGCAGTGGATCTGAATTTAATGCTGTCTCAAAATATTCAGTTGAGCGGTTACCTGGCCCGCTCATTCACTGCCAATCAGTACGGGCAGGATTACGCCGGTTATCTGGACTTTTTCTATTTGGATGACAGCTGGATTTTTCTCGCGGCCCAGAGCAGTATCCAGGAAAATTTCAATGCCGAAATGGGATTTTTCCCGCGTACTGATATCCGCCGAACCGATTTATATGCCTCCTATTCACCACGCCCCGGAATACTGAGCATCCGTCAGATCTATTTCTTTAACGATTTCAATTATCTGAGCAGTCAGAATGGCCAGTTACAAACCCGTCTGAATTATCCCGGTTTTTGGGCCCTGTTCAACAATGGATCGTATCTGTTATTTTTATATTTGCTGAATTACGAAAGATTAACCGAAGAATTCGAGATTTTTGATGATGTAATCATACCCGTGGATGTTTACCGCTTTGAAAATATTTATGCCGAATTCCAGACAGATAAAAGCCGCTTTCTTTCTGCATTATTCAGCTGGCGCAGCGGTGGATTTTATAATGGAAACTTAACCAGTTACGGGCTGAAATTAAATCTTAAGATCGGGGCTCATCTTACAACAAATTTGATGCTGGACTATAACAACGCCCATCTTGTGTCTGGTGATTTTAATACCTCAATTCTCGGACTGCGCCTGGTTTATTCTTTCAATCCGCGCCTGTTCGTCAAACCATTTATTCAGTGGAACAGCGACAGCCGGGAGATCAGCAGCAATCTGCTGATTAACTTTATTCACAGACCGGGCAGCGATCTGTTTATTGTTTATAACGAGTTATTGGATTTATCAGGCATACAAACCCGGAGTGAAAACCGGACTTTACTTATTAAATTTACTTACCTGTTCAATCTGTAGGCATGCTGCCGGAAATCAGTTAAACAACGGGTAGCCCTGCTTTTTTGCTTTATTCATAACGCAGGGCATCGATCGGATTGAGCGCAGCGGCTTTTCTGGCCGGATAGAAGCCGAAGAAAATTCCCACTATACCGGAAAACAGCACAGCCATAATCACCACCGGCAACTGGATCAACGCATCAATTTCCGTAAAATGATTCAAAATGTATGAAATCCCGAACGATAATAATATCCCGATAATGCCGCCGGCCAGGCTGAGCACGGTGGCTTCGGTCAGAAACTGGGACAGGATATCGCCGCTGCGTGCTCCCACCGACATACGGATACCTATCTCGCGCGTCCGTTCCGTGACCGATACCAGCATGATGTTCATGATCCCGATCCCGCCGACAATCAGGGACACGGCTGCGATGGAGCCCAGCAGCAGGGTCATCACCCGCGAGGTTTGCGATGCCGTTTCGGTTATTTCCTCCTGGTCACGAATAGTAAAATCATCATCCTGGCCCACTTCCAGGCGGTGTGCCGCACGCATAATACCGCGGATTTCCTGTTCGGCTGGTTTAATCTGCTCTTTATTTACGGCGCTGATGTTGATCATATCGACATGCATGCCCCAATGCCCGCGCAGCCGGTATAAGACAGTGGTATAGGGCGCCAGGATCAGGTCATCCTGATCCGAACCCATGGCGCTCTGGCCTTTGGCTTTTAACACACCGATCACCGTAAAAGGCACGTTACGGATACGGATTTTTGCACCACTGGGATCCTGGTTGGGAAAGAGATTATCAGCAACTGTTTTACCCAGAATTGCCACTTTTTTACGGGCCCGGATATCTCGTTCGCTGAAAAATTCGCCTGATTCAACCTGCATCGAGCGTATATCGAAATAATCGGTTGAAACACCAAAAACCGAGGTAAACCAGTTTCCCTGCCCGCCGATGATCTGGCCGCCGCTGCGCACAATCGGGGAAATTTTGTCTATCAGTGTTGCCTCTTTTTTTAGTTTCTCCACATTTTCCAGTGTAATACGATTAACACTTCCGGATCCGCGGCTGACACCCCCGCTGCGGCTGACACCGGGATAAACGATAATCAGGTTGCTGCCCAGTGAATCAATACTGCGGGCAATCATTTCCTGTGATCCTGCCCCGATCGCCACCATTACAATTACCGCACTGACGCCGATGATAATACCCAGCGAGGTGAGTAAACTGCGGGTGCGGTTTTTCAACAAACTTTTATATGCTGCCTTAATGATGAAATATAACCGTAACATAACTGCACAACTCCTCAATCCAAATGGTTACTTAACCGCGGCTGGATCAGTAATCAATTCATCCTGCAAAGCCAGTAAATCGGTCCTGGCATCATGGCGATTTTCCACGGGATGATCATGCAGGATCAGTCCATCGCGCATTTCGACAATGCGCCGGGTATACTGGGCAATGTCCCGTTCGTGGGTTACCAGAATAATTGTAATACCCTGTTCATTCAATTCCTGGAATACTGCCATAACATCGACCGAAGTGTGCGAGTCCAGATTGCCGGTTGGTTCATCAGCCAGGATAATGGCCGGCTGATTGACCAGGGCCCGGGCAATGGCCACCCGCTGCTGCTGTCCGCCGGAGAGTTGATTCGGTTCATGACTTTTGCGATCCAGCAGGTTCACCCGCTCCAGCGCGGCCAGCGCCGCCTGTTTTGGATCTTTTATTCGCAACTGACGGTCGTATAATAACGGCAATTCCACATTTTCCAGGGCATTGGTGCGTGACAAAAGATTAAAACCCTGGAAAACAAATCCGATCTTTTGATTGCGAATGTCGGCATATTCGTCGCGGCTCATCTCGTTGATATGGCGCCCATCCAAAAAATAATCTCCGCTGCTGGGAGTATCCAGGCAGCCCAGAAGATTCATCAGGGTAGACTTTCCGGAGCCGGAAGCTCCCATTATCGCCACGAATTCACCTTTGGCGATTTTCAGATCGATTCCGCGCAGGGCATGTACGGAGACCTCCCCGATTGTAAATGTTTTGGTAAGTTTCCTGGTTTCGATCACATAATCCATTATGATTTTCCTCAAACTACTTTCAGAGATAAAATTATAGCAGCTGGTTTAAAAAGGCGGCCTGCCCATTGGTCCCATCGGCCCGGAGGTGGTTGTGGTTTTCCGGTTTTGTTCTTCACCGGCCAGGGCTATGATGACTTTCATCCCGGCCTGTAATTTCCGGCTGCGCACAATTTCGGTATTGGTACCGTCTGTCTGTCCCAGCACCACGCGGTCTGCGACCGGTTTGCCATTCTCATCGATGTACCAGATCATTTTAAAATTTCCGGCCATTTGCGGCCGTTCCGTACCGCCCTGGCCCTGTGCTCCCGGTCCTGCCCCCATTCCGCCGCCGGCTCGTTTCGCTTTGACCGAATCGGGCAGTGCTGCAAAAAATTTTTCCGCTTCGGCCCTGGCTTTCTGCAACATATCTTCCGGGGCCTGGAAGCGTAAGGCGGTATTGGGTACCAGCAGTGCATCTTTCTTTTCATCGATTATAAAATCCACGGTTGCGGTCATACCCGGCAGCAGCAGATAATCTTTATTAATGGCACTGACCACCACGGTATATGTAACCACGTTGGAAACAACCGTCGGCTGCAGACGCTTTTGGTTGACTGTGCCTTCAAACTTTTTGTCAGGGTAGGCCTGTACATCAAAACGCACCGGCTGGCCCTCCTTGATTAAGCCGATATCGCTTTCATCCACATCAGCCAGGATTTCCATCTGGGACAGATCTTCGGCGATTTTAAACAGAGTCGGCGTGGAAAAACTTGCCGCTACCGTCTGACCTTCTTCAACATTGCGCTGGATTACTGTTCCGGCAATAGGTGAGCAGATTACGGCATATTTCAGATTCCGTTCGGCGCGCTGGTAAGATGCCTGAGCTGATTTTACATTTGCCCTCTGTGTTTTTAAATTTATCTGGTAAGGTAAAAACTCGGCCTCTGAAATCAGGTTTTTTTCATAGAGCGGCTTGTTGCGGTTATAATCCAGTTGCGCTTGTTCCAGCAAGGCTTCCGAACGCTGCACGCCCGCATCGGCATCTACCAGCGAGGCCTTGAGCATCACCGTATCCAGCACCGCCAGCAACTGCCCTTTTTTGACCACATCGTTGAAGTCCACAAAAATCCGGGCCAGGGTTCCCGAGACCTGGGTACCCACATCCACGGTGGTAACCGGACTCAGGGTTCCGCTGCTGGAAATGGTAGTAACCAGATCCCCGCGGCTGATATCAGCCAGTTGAAACTTATTATTACTATTTCCACCACTGAAATTATAGATACCGTAAATCAGTAGTACCAATCCCAGTAAAATGACGGCAGCGACAATCACTTTCTTTTTCATTACACTATCCTTCCTGCTCTGCACTAATAAATCACGGCCAGGGCCTGATTGATATTCCCGGCATAATAAAAAACCGTAATATATTGCAATAATAGATTATAATCCGCGCTGACCTGCTGGTAGGAGGCATCGACAAAAGTCGCCCGTACCTGGCTTAACTCCACAAAGGTAACCGCTCCGACCCGGTAGCGCTCTTCCGAAACTTTTAAGGCTTCATTGCTGTACTGAAACAGGGCCTGAGCCACTTCACGCTGTTTAACCGCCGTGGTATAATTTAACAGGGCCTGGCGCAATTCCGAGCCGATTTGTAATTCCAGGTTCTTCAGGCTTAAATTCTGATCCGCATAATTGATCCTGGCACGCTGAACGCTATGACTGGTCAGCAACCGGTCGAATAAAGGAACACTCATGTTTAAACCGACGCTGGCGCTGGGATTGTCGTCAAAAAACTGGCCATTAAATCCCGGAGTGTCCAGGCGGTCGCTGTAACTTGATCGTCCGCTGGCTGATAGTTGTAACGAAGGCCAGTAATCAGCCTGTGCGCTGCGAATCTGTTCAAGAGCTGCTGAAATCTGCTGGCGTTGCGCCTGCGCATCATTACGCTTTGCCACAGCCAGTTGGATGGTTATGGAATCAAGATGCTGCGGCAGGGCAGCGGCTAATCGGCTTACCGGCGGAGCAATGAAGCTGATCTCGTTTTCGGCTGGCTGGCCCAGGGTTTGCAGTACCTGCAGACAACTTATGTCATAATTATTCAATGCCTGCAAAACCTGTAATTCGCTCTGTTTAATATCCGCCATTTGCTGGTATACATCGGCTATCGAACGGTTTCCGGCTTTTTGAAATTCCTGGATCCGCTGTAATTGCAGTTGCTGCGATCTGAGATTTTCCTGTTCGATAGCAATGAAAGCACTATCCAGAACCGTCTGCAGATAACGGCTGGCGATCTCGAAAGATATAGCCTCGCTCTGCCTGGCCAGACTGGACTGGTCAGCCAGCATATTGTATCTGGCCGAATGAATGCCGGCCATATCGCCAAAACCATTAAAAAGATTCAGACTGCTGCTGACAGCGGCACTGAAACTCTGGCTATTGCTGCCCTTGGCCGGATAGTCGCGGCTCAATGAGGCACTGGCCGACAGATCAGGGAACAGATTAGAGCGTGCCTGCCGCCAATCAATGGTACTGCGCTGGTACTGGTTTTGTGCCTGCTGCAGATTGATATTTTCCCGCAGGGCTAATTGTACAGCCTGTTGCAGGGTCAATTGCCGGATATTCTGGGCCCATGAATAATTACTGCAAAATAAGACCGTCACAAATAACAATCCGGGCCATAATTTCCGGGCGGGTAGTATGGCCAATACACATCTTTTAATATATAAAGATACGTCGATTATTTTACAGAGTATACTCATGGTCAATTGTCCTCTATCTCCGCCTTATCTCTAATATACATAACAAAAACTAACCCTAAAAACATTCCTTATTTTAGTGATGATAGAACTTAGACGTCAGTTTCAGGCAGAATTTTCATGATTATTGATATTGTTTTACCATTTATTTTAAGCATCTTTCCATGAGGTTGTCACAGAAGTTCAGAATTTTCACCTGATTATTGATATTGTATTTACCATTTTATTTTAAGACATCTTTACCATCGAGGTTGTCACAGAAATCTTTTATTGATTTGAGACCGGATCGCCATAAATAATACTTTTCTTAATTGTAAAGGATTCAAATAATCAATAATTTCCTGTTGATCTAAATTCATTAATCTGGAAAGTTGATAGATAAATAAAATCAAATTAATACGAAGAGTAAGAATAATCCTGATAATATAAGTCTATAAAAATAAACGATTTAAGAAAGTGAATAACAATATGACTTCTAAGCAAGATTCTGATATAAAAAAAGTAGAGGACGTGGATGCCTCGACTTCAGAGCGAGGTGGTCTGGCCGGTATTTTAGAATCCGCCTTGCGCCGCTTCCGCCTGGTGAGTTATATCATCGCCTTAATACCGCTGTATTTGCTTTGTATACTGGCCATGAGTATTGCTGCCACTCCGGCTGTCGCATTTTATAATTTTCTTTCCGCTGGCGCTGCTGATTTTCCGCGGATTCTGTATTTTGCTGCCTGTGCTTTTGGTATAGTAACCGGTTATTTTATTTATGGCCTTACCCTGATATTCGTAGTACCGCTGCTCAACTTTTTATTACCATTCAGGCTTAAACCATTCCGGGGCGGATTTTACTCGCTGGCCAGTATTCCCTGGTACTTTCATAACGCTCTGCATTACGTAGTTCGTTATACCTTCCTGGAATTCATTACTCCCAGCCCGTTAAATGTACTGTATTTCCGGATGATGGGTATGAAGATCGGCAAAGGCGTACATATTAATTCTACCAATATATCCGATCCTGCTTTGATTGAACTCGAAGACAAGGTGATCATCGGCGGATCGGTGCATATCATAGCGCATTACGCCTCGAAGGGCTACCTGGTCGTCGAACGTGTGAAAATCTGTAAAGGGGTTACCATGGGTTTGAAAGCTACAATTATGGCTGATGTGGAAATCGGCGCCGGAGCAGTCATTGCACCCCATGAAGTTATTCTTCCAAAATCACGCATCCCGGCCGGCAGAAAACCGGCAAAAAGCGAATAACCGGGAAATCCGATCCGGAAAATTCTTTATTTGCGATGCTAACCTGAGTAATACTTCAGCCTATAACACATTATTTATATTTAAGATATACCTGTGATAAAATATGGTTAGATTCTAATCATCTTCTTCAGGTCATCTAAAGACTCGCGGACTATTGACCGAATAATGATAAGATTATTGAATAATTGCAGAGAAGAAACTATATGCATGTAATTATCAAAAACATCGAACAGAGAATCCGGGTATGGGATTGGTTTGAAAAGAATCAGCAGACGGTGACCACCGTGCAGTTCCTGCTGGCATTGGAATATTTCAACAATTATGGTTATGCTCTCGACGTCGCCTGTCCATTAGCAATGGATTCATATAAAGTCGATACTCTGCAAAAGAAATAAAGACCTTCATTTACTATACATAAAAATAAATTCAAAAAGAAAAATTCCAAATACCAGAATCTAATCATTCGTTTGGAATTTGGTGCTTGGAATTTGGTATTTTGTATATTATAATGTAATCTGCTACCGGGGAAACATTACAACAAATCATATGATAACTATTGCCAGCTGGATTATTTATTATTTGATAATTAAACCGCTCTCGCTTTTACCGCTGCGGGTATTATACCTTTGCTCCGATCTGTCATACTATATCATCTATTACCTGATCGGCTACCGCAGAAAAGTTGTACTTGTCAATCTGACCCGTTCATTTCCTGATAAGAGCAAACAGGAAATCAAAACCATCGCCAGGAAATTTTACCATCATCTCTGTGATCTGATTGTCGAAAGCGTAAGGTTATTCAGCATGCCCAAGAATGAATTACTGGCCAGGTGCAAAGTCGCCAATCCCGAATTGCTGGACAGTTTTTATGATCAGCGCCGCAGTGTTATTATCGTGGCCGGACACTATGATAATTGGGAAATGTTTGCCCATAGCTGTGATCTGCTGATGAAACATCAGGCCGTGGGTATTTATACCCCGCTCAGTAATCCCTATTTTGAAAAAAAGTTTTCCGCCTCCCGAAACCGCTTTCAGGTGGTACTCCTGCCTAAAGCAAACGTGAAAGAATATTTTGCCAGCCAGCAGGATCAAGTTAAAGCCGTAGTATTTGGTACCGATCAATCCCCTTCCCTGGCCAGCAAGAGAGTCTACTGGACGAACTTCCTTAACCAGGATACGGCTGTTATGTATGGCTCGGAAAAATATGCCCGGGAATATAATTATCCGGTTATTTTTGCCCGGGTAATCAGAGTACAACGCGGTTATTTTAAAGTTGCTTTTGAGATTCTGGAAGAGAATCCAACTGCAGCTGCCTACGGCTCGATTACCGAAGGGCATACCCGCCTGCTGGAAAAACAGATTATCGAAAAACCGGAATACTGGTTATGGACGCATAAACGCTGGAAAAGAAAGAGAAGCGACTATCCGCCGGAGGAAATTCCAAACTTGTGCCGAGCGGAGTCGAGGCATTCCAAACACCAAATTCCAAATTAACCTGGAGCATGAGATGAAAAAAATAATTTTGCTGTGTTGTATCCCCTGTATTCTTTTTGCCGCAAATATTTCGGGACCGGCCGGTGGTTTTGGATCTAGGTATTATGCTGGGCGAACCTACCGGGATCAGTTTAAAATCCTGGTTATCGAAAACAAATGCCTGGGACGGCGGCATTGCCTGGGGTTTTGGTGAAGGGGGTGCCCTGTATATTCATAGCGATTATCTCTGGCATAAATTTAATTTTATACCGGTTGATCAAGGCGACCTGCCCCTGTACTATGGTATAGGCGGTCGTGTTTTATTTGCCGACAAATCACACCTCGGCGTACGCGGCGTGATAGGACTCGATTACATGTTTGCCCGGGCGCCGGTAGATATATTTCTGGAACTTGCGCCGGTCCTGGATCTGGTACCGGGAACAGATTTCAGCGTTAACGGTGCGATAGGCGTAAGATACTTTTTTTAAATTCCAATTGACCAAACTCGATGTACCAAATTTTGTTCTAGCTAGAGGTCCGGATTAAAATTCATGGTTTCAGAGAATTACAGTGCACGAGAAAATTTAAATTCTTTACCGTGGATCTTCGTGTAACTTCGTCGTACTCGTGAATTTCTCGATTACCAAATCAAAACTTTAAATACACATCCAGTTTTTTGATCTTCCCTTCACGATTAAAAATGGCTAAAGAATATTTTCCGTCAAGGGTAAGTCCCAGGATTGTCTTCGTTTTGTTTGCGATGGTGGTCATGACGATTTTTTCAGTTTCGGACAGATGATACACCATCGGCACCTGGTTCAGAGTAAAAGCCAGACACTTTGATCCCAGCCGGATGCTTTGCCGCTTACCGTTAACATCAAAAAATGAAAACAAACCGGATTCGACCAGAAATTCTTCCCGGCGCAGCAATCCGGGATGAAAACTGATCGTCCCATCGTGAATCATAATGCCCAGTTCCGCAAAGCGGGAAATAATATCTTCTTTCACCTGTCCGGTCATTCCGGGTTGCTGGGCTCCCGTGTGACCGGGGGTATGAGAGTAGGGGTCTGTCGGAAAACCGCCGTACAGGTCGGGGGATTTGGCCAGGCCGAGTCCGGCCCTGATGGCATAATAATATGCTCTTAACTCCGCCAGGATGGCCTTTTCCTCTTTAACCTGCAAAGCACGATAATAGTTTTCCTGAACGGCCAGCAGGAGTTTGGAAACCATATGCCAGTAGATACAGCCCAAACCCTCGTACTTGTAAAACGTTCCCGATCTTCCGGTAAAAGACTGATGATCAAACATGTCTTCAAATATTTTTAATACAAGATCCAGATCCTCTGCAGTGAGCGACCGCGGATCATTTTGCCGTATACTGTCCAGAGCCTGCCGCAGATCCGCAGCATTGCGGAAGGCGCCATTGAAATGAAGTCCGCCCCTGGCATCCCGTTTCATGATCATTTTATTCCTGCTGTTCAGCAGGATTTTTAATAACGCCGGATTTTTAATGGCCCCGGCAGGTATATTGTTCTTCTTGCTGAAGCGGGGTAACTGGCGGTCAGGATACAGAATATAAGTGTTTTGATCTTCACGATAGAGTTTGCTGTTTCTCAGCGCCCGCAAAAGTTGAATCGCCTGCCTGGCCGTCAGAAATCCGGAACTCAGGATAGCCACCTGCCCTTCCAGCATTTCATACAGATGCCGGATAGTGATGGTTTTCTGTTTTCCGGTCTTCATCAGATTATAGGCATGATACAACTGATCTGCACGCTTATTGGCCCGGATTGAATGATCGATGTAGGCCAGGACTAATTCACAAAATTTGACCAGTTGTCCGGATTTGACCTTTAACCTGTACCCCGAGAAACCCTTTGAATAAATTTTTGCGCGATAAGTGCTGGCTGCTTCACCCAGCCGATCAAGTACGGTTCTGCGGTTTTTATCAGAGACAGCGCTCTGCAATAAATACTTTTGTCGCTCCAATTCCCTGAAGATGCTGGTAAACCAGATCTTGACCTCGCTGGACAACAGAACAGTTTCAGTTTGAAAAGCATTAAACAGGTCGCGGCAGAATAATATGTGCCGGCGCAGATAGTATAAAGTCACCATCGATACTCCGTGACCAACCAGGGCATTGTTCGCATCGTTCCATTCGGGACGCTGGGTATTCATCCAGATTCCTGCTTCCGGAATAAAATTGGATACCTTGGTCAAAATGGGCACCAATAGTTTCTCGGCGAGATTGACATGATAAATATTACCCTGGCCGCTGCACAATAGTTTCCCATCGCTGCCGGTTTCCTCTACACGCTGCCGGACCAAATCCTCCTGCTCCCGGTCAAAATCGACGGTTTTATGCGGATTCGCTAATATTTCCTGGTATGTTTTGATACGGTAGGGTACATCGGCATAAACAAAAATATCCCTGATTAAAAGATATTCTAATTTCCCGGGGTGGTATTTTCGCGAGAGTTCCAGCAACTTGAGTAAATAGATAACCTGATGATCTCCCCAGTAGCCGATATAGGACCAGGCATCCGCCGGATCCAGCACTTCCCAGTCAAATCCGGCCCGGGTGACCCGGTATGGATTATAACCATCGGGCGTGGAGGCATTGACAAACTTACAAATCATGTTTTCGATATAGACCGGGAATGACAGGGCCAGTGCTTCCCAGTTTTGAAAAATGTCGCGCCAGTTGCCCTGATAATTTAAATTTTTTTCCCCTTGTTCATCCTTGATATCGATGGAAAACCAGTTCCAGGGCCGGCTGGGATCGCCATGGCGCCGGCTGAAGATCAAAGGCAGATATTCATAACATAATCTCTGCAGATCGGGATCGTGTTTTTGATCAACCTGCTTAATTAACTCGCCGAAATCAATCGCTGCAGGCAGGCCTTTTAAGTAATGCTGAAATTTCTTAAATACTTTTTTATTGGCCTCATGGATAAATGATCTGAGGTCCACGGTATTTATCTGATAATTATCACAGAACACTCCGCCGCGTGATATATTATACAGCACATTTGAAAAATGACGGGAAGTACTTAATCTATCCGCCGATTTCTGCAGTCCGTCGGAGTTGGCCACCATGCTGATCAGATTCCCGGTGCCCTGATCCACATCTGTTTCAATCTGTTGGATCAGATTTTTTTTGCTAACCAGCATTTGAGTTAAGGCCGCGACATCTGCTGCATCCTGATCGACATCAGCTACAATGTACCATGTTTTTCCCTGATGTACCGTAAGACGGGTCGCAATATTCAGCAAATACGCTCCGCGAACCGCCCGCTTATCGGTCTCCTGTTTAATCACCAGACCGTTACGGAATGAATCCAATTGAGTTGAGGAGATCAGTATATTCTTGACCTGGATACCAGCTGACCAGACCGTGGTGGCTTTTAAGGCTTCGCTGGGCTCGGCCTTGTCTACCGGGATGGAACTTAATGAATAAATACCCAGGCCGGCAGCAGGCTCTAACTCATTTTTTCTATAGGCATCGGCCAGCGTACTATAGTCTGCCTGGAAACGCTGGCTGATACCATAAGGCAACAGATTCTGAATTCCATCCAACAGGTTAACTGCTACATTTCTGCTGCCCAGATTTATGATTTTTGATTTTCTAATGAAGCCGAACCGCTCGCTATTCAACCAGTGTGTACGAAAAACAGAGTTTCAGGTCATTATTTATTTCTTCAAAAACTATTTTATTACCGTATATATTTTTATAAATATTGCGGTCAATATTGTATAGTCCCTGATACCTGGTGGAAAAGGGCTCCCATAAAAAATCCCGCCCTTTTTCCTCAAGACGAATAATGGTCTTACTGCCGGTAATCCCGGCACTGTCCTGAATTTTGTCTTCCGTATAATAGGGGAATAAAGCGTGATCGGGATTTTTCCGTCCTGCGCTGAGAGCACCATTTGACGAGATGAACATCCAATGATCGGAATTGCTGACGATACTCATGAAGAAGGGATTCATGCAGTCATAATTGGCGATCCGGTAGAAAAGTTCATTTTCTAAAACAACATATCCGCCCTTGACCGGTTTGGATTTGTTCTTAAGCGGGGCTTTGCCGGCAATGATCTGCTTCTGCATAAAAGCATATTATTCTTGTTGGAAAACCCGGACGTAATCCACATCCATCCTTTGCGGAAAAATGGTACTGTCTATTCCCTGTACCCCTCCCCAGGCGCCGCCGACAGCAATATTTAGCAGCAAATGAAATGGTTTATCAAAAGGCCAGACCTGCCAACCGCTACCTTCGTTTTTGGAGGTAAAATAAAGACTGTCGTCAAGAAACACCTTGATTTCCTGCGGATACCATTCCAGGATATAATTGTGAAATTCCGTTTCGGCATCGGGGACTTTGATAGTACCTGTTTTTTGATTATGATTTTTCCAGTAATAGGCCTGGCAATGAGTAGAACCATGGATCATTCCCGGATTATAACCCACATGTTCCATGATATCAATTTCACCGTTATCCGGCCAGCCGCCGCTGCCATAATTCCCGGTCGTAGGCAGCATCCAGATTGCCGGCCAGGTTCCCCGGCCTGAGGGGAGTTTTGCCCGTATCTCAAAACGCCCGCAGGTCCAGTCACCCTTGCCCCTGCTGACCAGGCGCACCGAAGTATATTCATGCTCATTCCAGAAATCTCTACGGGCTTCAATGGTAAGCAAGCCATTCTCCACCCGGGCATTTTCCAGGCGGTTCTCAGTGTAATACTGTTTTTCCTGGTTTCCCCAGCCATGCCCCCCGACATCATATCCCCACTTCAGGGAATCCGGCAGGCCGGTATAATTAAATTCATCCGACCAGGCCAGTTTCCACCCCTTGCCGCAATAAGTTGCCGTGCACAGCAAAACCAGGCAGATAAAATATAATTTAATTTTCATACGACTCCCGGATTTAAATTCACTGTTATTATTTATCAACTTGTTTTTATTTCGTATTGACTTTTTCGCTCAGCCAGATCTTTTTCAATTTTTTTCATGGTCTTATCATCCAACTCATAGAAAAAAGCAAACACGGTGGCAATAATGGTCCCGACGGCCGGTATAAAACTCATCATCAGACAAATACCATTGAGAGTTTCCGGAGTTTGCTGAACATTGGCCTGGAACCCGAACATGGCTAACAGCCAGCCGGCCAGTCCTCCGCCCAACGCCATGCCAAATTTCTGCGCAAATGTTGCTGCCGAAAAAATAAGACCGGTAGCTCTTCGACCATTTTTCCATTCAGAATAATCAGCCGTATCGGCATACATAGCCCAGAGCAAGGGGGCCTGCGGAGCCATGATAAATTGCAGGATAATATTTACTGTAAAAACCAGTACAATTTGTTCCCTGGGAATAAAATAAAAAAGCATGGTCAGAATAGTGGACAGGCCCATGACGATCAAATATAATTTTTTCTTACCCAGGATTCTCGCTAGAAAATCCGTACAGGCCACGCCGGCGATGACTGCCGCTGTTCCGCTAACCATGAACAGAGAAGCCAGGAGCTCATTTTCAATATAATATTTAAAATAATACATGATGGTGCCGGAACGAATAATAATATACCCAAGGGTGAAAATACCCATAACCAGCAGGACCATCCAGGGCCTGTTATGAACCAGATCTTTCAGATCATTCTTCATTGATGTTTTTTGATCCACAGGCGGTTGTACGCGTTCTTTGGTCATTCTAAATGTAAAATAGAATAAAATACAGGCCAGCAAACCGTAGATTATTAAAGTGAATTGAAATCCTTTGGCCACATCAACCTTGCGGATAGAATAGGTCAACGGATCGCCGTCCGGATCCTGGAAAGTCCCGCCAATATCAAGCGAGTACTCTTTGAATCCTGCCGCCAGTTTGACATTCTGCAGAGGAATGGCGACAGCCGGAGGATCATTTTTTCCTGATGAACATTTTACTAAAAATATATCCCGGGCTTCCCCGCCTTTATTATCACTGGCAGTTAAAATAAATTTTGATATACCAACCTTATTCAGCTGAAAAGTCAGCATTGCGTCTGAAACTTTGGCCGAGACAGCAGTACCATTCTCCGCTTGCACTTCATACTTAAGTTGGTCCCCGTCCTGGTCGGAGAATCTGCCGGATAAATTGATAGTGCGCTCCGGGGTTCCCAGGTCAAATAGTGTATCGGCAATCGCACTAGCCAGTACAGGGGCATGATTTCCGGCGGCATTAACGTAAACCGTGAACAAATCGTTGGTCTGACCATAATGACCATCACGAGCCGTTAGAGTTATTTCTGAAACACCAATCCCTTTTTCGGCCAGGGTCAGGATACTATCGGTTAAATAGGCTTCTACCACATCGTCGTTCTTGTTCCTGACTTCATAGGTCAACTTATCTCCATCCGGATCGTTAAAAACTGCTGATATATTCGTTTCACTGATTTTAAAACCCTGTTCAAAGACTCTGTCGTTTAGCGGCGTTTTTACGATTGGACTTTGTTCGCCCTTCCGGTCAATGTTGATTAAAAATTCATTCGTGGTCTGGTTAATCCCGTCATCAGCCTGCACAATAATTCTGGCGGTCCGGTTATTAACTTCCTGAATTCTCAAGGTGTGATCAGCCAGGGTTATGCCCTGGTCCACACGGCCGATGGAATAGACTAATGGCAGCGTGGCACTTTGCACTACCAGAGCACCGACAAAGGCCAGCACAAACCGGTAGGTCGAAGCGCTGGTTCTTTGCTGTGTATCCGGTGAAAGGACGCCCAGCATGGCCGAATAAGGAATATTAATAGCGGTATAAGCCATCATCATTAAATTATAGGTGATGTAGGCATATATAATTTTCCCTTTAACCGACAGATCAGGTGTGGTGAACATGATCACACCGATTATTGCCAGCGGCAGCATCATCCACAGCAGATAGGGCCGGAATTTTCCCCAGCGGGTGTTGGTGCGGTCCGCGATCATGCCCATGATGGGATCATTGATACCATCCCAGATTCTTGAAATCAGAAACAGGGTACCGGCCACTGCCGCCGGAATTCCAAAAACATCAGTATAAAAGAAAAGCAGGAAATTGATATACATCTGGAAATAAAAATTCGAAGCCGTATCCCCAAGTCCGTATCCAATTTTTTCCTTAACCGATAAGATGTGATTCGTTTTCAAAGTTCCCTCCCCATTGTGCAGTATCCTGCAGCCGGTTATTGAATGACTATGGTCTGCAGGGCATTTTCCGGAATAGTGACTGTGGTTACCTTGCCGGACAGTTTTATATCATAAGTAACCGGATTTTCTGTCCGATTTAAAACAGCCGCGGCTATACTGTTATCCGTATTCAGACAGGCGGTAATCATTAAATCTGCGTTGCTGCTATTGATCCCGAGGCGTACGGCACCAGGACGCATATATTTACTGAAATGACACATTACATAATAAAGGGGTGTATAGTACACCTCTTTTGTTTCCGGTTTAACTATAACCGGTGCAATACACCAGTTACGGACATGGTTCGGACCCCCTTTATCATCCAGCACAATATTCCAATCCACCCAGCCGGTCAGCCAGTTATTCAGGCCGCCGATGATATCGCAGGCATAACGGTAGACCGGTACATATTTGGGATGAAGGGGTTTATCTGCTTCCGGTGCCCAGTCATAGCCCCAATCAGTGGCTTCTTTTTTCCAGTACCAGGCGTCATCCTGCCAGACCGGCACTTCGGTATCTATACAGGATTCAGTATGCAGTAAATGTTTATCCGGAAATTTCTGGTGCACTTCGTTCAGCGTTTCGGGGTACCAGTTATTCGTACTGCTGTACCAGTGCACCGCTGTGCCCCATACATACTTGGCCACAGCAGCATCACTGAGTATCTGCTCGGCCCATTCCTTGACATGGTCTCTGTTGTGATCAAAAATCAGGATTTCAGATTTGATACTGTCTTTGACAAATTGCGGACCCAGATGATCTTTTATAAAGTCGGCCATTTGCCGGGGGGTGTAGATCATACTTTCCCAATTTCCGCCATTACCCTCCGGTTCATTCTCAACAGTGACCGCCCAGATCGGAATGCCCTCTTTTTCATAGGCTTTAATGTACCTGGAAAAGTACAGAGCCCAGGCCGGATAGTATTCTGGTTTCAATGATCCGTTATTCCAATTATTATTATCTTTCATCCAGGGCGGAGCGGTCCAGGGTGAAGCGATTATTTTAAAATCAGCCTTTTCAACCGCCAGGGCGTCTTTAATCAGAGGGATCAGATCATCCATATCCTCCTTGATGCTGAAATCCTTCAGCTCGACATCCCCGGGTGTATTGTCATAGGCATAATTATTCAGGGAAAAATCACAACTGTTGATATGGGTGCGGGTCAGGGAATAGGCCGCCCCGGCCGGGCTGAAGTATGCCCTGATCACTTCATCCCGTTTGACCTGATCTAATTGCTTTAATACCTGGGCTGATGATTCGGTAAACGCTCCTCCGAAACCGACCAGCTGCTGATATTTTTGATCGGGTAAAATCTCGACCAGGATATTATCGCTTTGTCCTGCTGCACTTAACTCAAATGTCCCTGTGTTCTTTAAATTATCCCCCGCCCGGGAGGTCTGCAGGATCGTGGCTTTCGAGTAATTTTGCATCATGGGCTTATTACTGCAGCCTGAAATGAATGACAGAATTAAAATTGCAAATAAAAAGAAATGAATTTTGTTCATGATATGCTCCAATGAAATATTTCATGTTTTCTCACTGACCCTCCCCTAGCCCCTCCCTTTCAGCCTTTTGGCTGAAAGGGAGGGGTATGGGGTGGGTTATTCTTGACCCCCCTCCCTTATCCCCTCGACTCCGCTCGGGGACCAGGGAGGGGGAATGGAGTGGGTCATCACATTTTTTGTCCGTAATCCAGCCGGTCATGCGTAGTCAACTGCGGGAAACCCGGAACTACCACCGGAAATGGCACATTACGCTGGATCACAAACATGTCCACACCGGTTAGTTGGATTTCTTCAAATTTCTTTACATCAATTTTTATATCATCGCTATATTTTTTAAAAAGAGTCCCTGGACATAAGGATTCAGTTCTTCGGTAATAATTTGCAGCTGGTCTTTAGCCTGCGTCTTCAGAGAATTCACGTAGGTATGCTTTTGATACAGGGCTAACAGGTTATCCTGCCACATCCGGGAATTCCGCTCGACCGCTCCAACCTTATCGTAACCCTTTTGATAAGCCGCTGCCGTGATGTATTTATCCCTGACCATGTCCACAATAGCCAGTTTAAATTGTTCGGCAAACCGGTTTCGCGGAAAGCGCCTTTGACGGAAGACCAGTGGATGAGATTGTAATTCCCGCTCAAAGGCCCCCACGGTCCAGGCCTGTCCATCGACAGTAAAAAGTTGCTGATCCCGGATCGATTCCAGTTGACTGGACCGGTCATCGAGTACCATCTCGTCGCGGTCTTCGTTCCAGAATTTTTTATTGAAACTCTGTTTCTTCTCCTCTTCAGTTTTGTAATAATCCGCTGCCACAATTTCGGCCAGCTTAAAAAAAACATCCCGGTTGAATTCTATTTTTTTGCCCTTCATAATATCCAGCACTTTGCGCTCATAGATGTCCAGGCCTACGATTGGTGACATTTTCTTTAACCGTACGCCAGCGCTCCTGAATTTGCTGACCGGACAGTGCCAGATCATCGCTCCAGCCGTCCACACGCAGAACCAGTTGTGTACCATCAGCCGTTTCCAGCGGACCGATTAGCTGTCCCTGCCGTACAGGATTAAAAAACAATTGTGCATAGATCTGTTCATCTTCAGGTTTATCATAGCCGATCTCTTTTTGCGGCAGGGTGTTCTCTGCTCCGGCGATTTCTTTGAATACCGTTTCAAAGGCCGTGGCATCATGTTTTAACCGTTCACGCATTTTTTCCTGAGAGTTGTTAAGTGGCAGGGTGAAATAGGAAATCTTATAGGTTCTTCCGGCCACAGCGAATTCCTTTTTAATTTCTGCGGTATCGGGAGTCACCTCATTGTACGCTTCCTGATAATAATACCATTGCCGCATGGCCTGTTCTTTCCGGCCGCGTAAATAATTCTGAAATTCCTCATTGCGGCTTAGTTCGTTATCGGATCCTGCTTCCATAGCCAGCATTTTCTCGGCAATCAGTGAATTCAGCACAATCTTTTTATGAATATAATTCTGGCCCTGGCAGTAATCCGGGCGAATGGTATATTCGGCCCGGCGTACAAACTCATCCACCGATATGGTTTTATCCCCAACCCGTGCTAAAATAACTTCATTCTTATCCTCAGCAGCATGTTCCTTTTTACAACCGGAATAAAAAATTATCAGAACCGCCAGGATAGATAATTCTATATATCGCCTGATAGAAACTATCTCCTATTTACCTATTTTCCTTTTAACCTTTTAACCTGTTAACCTTTTAACCTTTTAACCTGTTAACCTTTTTACCCTCAAAACTTCTGCACCCGTCCGCTTCTCAGAACAAAAACCCGACACTATAACTGTGCACCTTACCCAGCAGACCCAGGTCGCGATAGGCATAATCAATTTTCAACGCCAGATTATTCATCAGGTATTTGACCATACCTGCGCCCAGGCTGAGTCCATATTCCGAATCCGGCAGAAAAAGCGCCTTGTATCCGCCCCGCAGAAAAAACTTACCGGTCGATGGTACATCCAATTCGTACTGCATACCTAAATTGACAGATTCGGCATTGTTGTTAGGATGCAGGGCATCAACGGCCACAACTAACCTTTGGTTTTCGGTATGGTAGGGAACCATGGATGCGCCGATTCTGAAGATCAGGGGTAATTCCCATTCGGACAGCCGGTATTGTCCCTCGACAAATTCAAAATTACCATCCTCACCAGGCGCGATATCGATTGATTGCACCAGATCAATTCCATCGTACTTCATTCGTGTTCCGTAATTGGAAATACTCATGGCCAGGCGCAAACCGTTTTCCAGTTCGTTGTTCCGGGAAAAGAAATAGGTCCTGACCACCACGCCCATATCCACAGCCAGGGCGTTTGCCTGCATGTGCCAGATCTTGGATCCGATATACTTGCCGGAAATTCCGAACCCGAATCCCTCGGTCAATAGCCGGGCATAGGACAGGGAGATCGCATAATCGTTTGACGAGAATGTTTCGCCGGTGCCTTCCTGCATGGTAACAGTGGTGACATCCATTTCCCCGTAATCCACGCTGATGAAGCCCAGGCCGATGGTACCGATAGACGGAATTACCAGGCCCGCCGCGGCGAATGAGGTATTGATATCGACGATCCAGGGCTGATAGACCATCTGGGCCTCGCTCTGCTCCATAAAAGCCATCCCGGCCGGATTCCAGTACATCGCCGTGATATCGTTGGTTGTGGCTACGCAGGCATCACCCATGGCCGCACCGGCAGCGCCGAAACCGTATTCCAAAAAGTTGGCTGCAGTTGTACCCACGCGGTGAGGTTTTTGGCCATACAACGCAGTTTGAAGTGTCACAGCCATGATTAAGAAAATGATTAATTTTTTATAATTCATATTTAGTACCCTTCCTGAAAGGATATTTTAACATATATTTAAAATCCACTTATTTAACCACTGCAAATTTGCCGAATTTTTCTTCCCCGGTCTGGGTTGATTTGACATAAAAAATGTAGATACCGGCGGCAATTTCCAGCCCCTCTTTGGTCAGCAGATCCCAGTGCATTATGCCATTCTCTGCAGGGTTATTCACTTCAAGGGTATTTACCAGCTGACCGCTGGTGGTGAAGATCTTGATCGTGCATCTGGCCGGGATGTGGGTGAACATTATTTTCCGCTGCTGGTTCATCACTGAACTGCGCAGTGCTTCTTCCATCGTGTTCGTGGCCACATACGGATTAGGTACAACTTTAATCTCATCCATACTGGTTTTTAATTCTGCGGTATTTAAAATACCTTCCGGTTTGACCGTAAATAAAATCGAATCGGTAATCCAGTAAGGCCGCTTAAAACTCATGGAGTATACATCTCCGGGTTGCGGCAACTGGCTGCTGTCCGGAACCGACTTGAAATCAATGGCAAAAACAGTTCCACCCCAGTTTCTTTCAGGAGTCAGCGTTCCGGCCAGAATACGATCCTCAAAAATATCGAGAGTATCGTTATCATTCTGATCATGAACCACCAGATCCAGAGTATCACCGAATACGGAGTTGATGATATAGAAATTAAATGCCTGCCTGAATAACATATCCCGGCGGCTTACCGGCTGATAGGACTCATCGTATAAATTCTTAAAATATACTTTACCGCGGTAGGCAGCCGTATCAGCACTGAAAATCAGGTCAAAATCCCAGGGGTAATAACTGATATCGGGCAGCGAAGGAATAACGCGGATCGCAGCCGGAGCAGTCTGCCATTTTTTCCAGCCTGATTTACTGAAATCATACTCCGGACGTTCCAGCAGGGAATCCAGCGTAACACGCAATCCATCAAATACATCCGTCGCTAATGCTGATTCAGTTTTCAGAGTCCAGAAAGAAAGCGAATCCCCTGGTGCTGAAAAATATTCAGTTTTTTTCTTCAGGTTATTATAAGAAAAACTCAGGGAATCTTCATGGTATACCGCAACATCCGATCCCGAGGTTACATCATACACCGTTAATCCGTTGTTCGTATACAGTACCGCATTTTCGACACCGGTGACCGCCGATATCGTGTCGATGGAAAATTTTACTTTATAGGTGTGATCGGTTTTTAAATCTGTTTTAGCCATGATCTCGGCAGCCAACTTCCCGGTTCCCAGAACATTTTGCGTGGTTCCCTGTTCGATTTCGGGAGGAACATATCCTGCGGCAACCTGATGCGGTGTTACCACGGCAACATTTTTCCCGAGTTTGATTATATTATCTTTTTCATCGAGCCGGATCACAATATTATTCTCGGAAGGGGATACACCCGGTCCCATATCCGGCATCCCATAATCATAGGCAATCAGACCATAATAATAGGTCCGGCCATTCTGGACATTGTTGTCGACAAAATGATGCACGATGCCTGTTTCATTACCCAGGTTATAACCGACCCCATCGATCATACCGAAATCGGTGAAGAAAGATATGCCGTCTTTCAGATCGCATTGAAACAGAGGTTTTAAATATTTGGCGTCACCGTAACCATCGGTAATCTGTGTGGCATCGGACATGAATTTATCAGAAGCCCGGAAGAGTTTATAACCTTCAAAATCATTTTTATTATTCAATAAAGGTTCCCGGGTAAGTTTATCGGCCCGGTTGTCCCAGGTCAGGATAACTTGCCCGTCTCCGGCAGTTGCTGATAAAGTAGGCATTTCCGGCGGCCGGGCAAACTGATAATCGTTTTCATAGATAATCTGCACAATCTCCTTCAACCTGAACAAGGCCGGAGCAGAATAGTCGTTCTGTAATCCTTCCAGCGGATCGAAGGAATGTAATTCCGACATGGATATATGTTCCTCTTCACCCTGGTATAACGGAAACGGGCCTGAAGCAAATGTTTCTATCAAATTGGAAATATTGCCCAGATATTCCAGGGTGGTATCCGTACCAATCAGTTCCCACATCGACTGGTCACCACGGAACCAGCGGTCACTGGAAGAATGACTGGGTACAGGAAAAAGCCGGAATGAAGTCAAGCCTACCATGTCTGATTCGGTTACATCGGTCAGATTAAAATTGGGTTCGCAGCCGGTACCGACTCTGAAATCCGGTTTGCCATTTCCTTCCCCTTCATCCGGTCCGTTATAATTCAAATCGGTCGGACCAACACCGTCCAAACCGACATCATCTCCGGCATTCTCACCTGCCTCTAAAACCCACAGCGGCGAATCCTGGCCTATATTAATAGCATAAGTACCGTTGCCATTCACGTCTGTCCCATGTTGCCAGTCCTGATCTTCATCCCCCTGAAAGTGGTCCTGCAGCTCTTCCAATTTCAATTTGTATACTTCCAGAAAACGATTAATATCGTTTATCCCATCTGTCGGTCCGATTAAAACTCCGGCGTCATTATTTCTTCTTTCATCCAGTAGTCCGTCATTATCATTGTCCTCACCATCGAAACCCAGTCCCGGACTCTCCAGGTAAGCAAAACCCATCGTACCGGTTTTAATTCCGCCGCGACCGATACCGTTATAATCCCAGGAATAGGCCATATCGATATCACGGTCAAAATAGCCGAGTTCATCATCAGCCAGATCTCCGCCGATTCCGTTATCGACCCAGTAACCAAAGGCAACTTCGGTCAGGTCATAATCGGATATATTGGCAATGGAATATTCCCAGAAAATAGCATCGCGGGCCTGCGGATTATTCCATTGAAAACCCCGTTGAGAAACCCGTATACCGACACCCCCCCAGGGCAGGCCATTCTGAATGGTAGATGCTCTTTTATATCCGATTTTTATACCCGGGCGGGGATAATATTTGGTCAGGTCTTCAGCGCCAAGATACTCCTGATCCTGGGCATCGTTGGCCACAAAATAGGTTTCCAGATCGGCTTTAAATATACCGCGTCCGAAGCGCCCGTTCCATTCACCGGGCCATTTCAATTCATCGCCGGTCGATGGCCAGCCGACTGCCGGCCAGGAATTTTCATCATCACTGATGGCCGGGCATTCACTGGTTTCATTGAGATAACCAAAGACCGGGTATAAACTCCAGTTTGGAAAACCACCGGGTGCCGTATCCATTTCTTCCCGGTAACTGGTTTGCAGATAATATAAGGGTACAATATGTTCTGGGCTGCCCATCTATCATAACATATCCATTTTGAATATCAACCGGATTGGTTACCGGTATGGTATCATTTTCCACCACGTAGACCTTGGCCCCAATTAACAGACCTACCCCTTCTATCATGCGCTCCCCTTCAAAATTATTAGGCCAGCGGGACCACAGTGGATCGGTTACTCCGCTGATCCAATAGGCCAGTTCAGTGGTATTCTGATAATAAAGATAAATGCGGTTGCCGTCCATGTATCCTTCCCGGATGGCGGCATCGTCGCCGGCAGGATCATCAGGTCCGGTATAGGGACTGCCCTGGGCCCATACCTGAGCGGGCAGAACAAACAGTAAGGCCAGCAGCCACACAAAGATCCACAGTTTATGATTCATATTTTAAAAACTCCTTTGATATTTTTATATCTACTCTTCGGCATACCCTGTTCGTTTAATTAAAAGACACACTCATCAGGAGTTTGATCATCCTGGGTGATGAATACATCGCTGGATTTTGAATCCGGTCGTAATAGGTGTTGAAGTCGCTGCGGTGGCCGGCCAGATTTACTTCCTGTACAATTGCCGTATAAGCCCGCCCAGTTTGACCATTCACCGATTCTTCATTCAGGCGATCCAGTATATTATAAACCAGCAGGCTCAGGCGCCCCCTGAAATTTTTATAAATATCAAAATCATAATAGGCGTTGAGATCCAGCGAAATACGGCTGGGCCGATAGTCATTATTGGGTAGTAAATTGATATAGGTCTGGATATTCTCGGTAATGGAACTCCAGGTGTACGGTGCACCTGAATTATAATAACCGGTCAGTGTTGCACCGTAATTCCGCTGATAATAACCCACGGTGGCATTCAGTGTATGGCGCTGATCCCAGCTCATCGGGATCAGTACACTAACCGGATCGGCGTTATTACCGGCACGGTTAAAATTCTGCAGGGGGGTATCTGAATTACCGCGTGTATATTGCAGAGTATAATTGATATTTATCGGGACCGGTCCCACCCTGAAATCATATTTTAATTCCAGTCCTTTCACATTCCCGTAATCTAAATTGGTATACAGACCGTAAACAACCTGGTTATAGGTGGCGATGAATTTCGTGCTCAACAGGTCGTAGATATCGCGGTAATAAAGGGAAACTTCCAGGCCCATGTCTTTGATTATTTCCTGCCACAGACCGATTTCATATTGAACTGTTTTCTGGGCCTTTAACTGAGAATTTCCCATGGTGGTGGCATAATCGGCCGAACCTAAATCAAAAGAATGATTCTGATACAGGTTTTCCATGGGCGGCATCTGAAAGAAGTGTCCGTAACTGAAATGCAGCACGGCCTTTTGGCCTAACTGGTAGGCCAGGCCGAAACGCGGGCTCAATTGAATCTGCGGGTCCGCTTTCGGATAGGTTGACATACGGTTCAGACTGTCGGCATACAACAGCCGATTAGCCGGATTTCTGCGGTCGGATGGATAGGCCGTATTGGGATTGAAATAATCGAGACGCAGTCCCAGATTCATTACCAGGTCCTGATATTCCATTTTATCCTGCAGATAAGCGGCAAATTCATATGGTTTCACTTTGTAAATATCTGAATATTCTGACGAATCAGCATAAACGATGGGGACATATAAACTCAGATCATCTTCAGCATCCGTTCCATAATAAAGATTGCGGATATCTTCCCAGCGGTTATCCACTACATGGTTAATGTATTGCCAGCCGGTTTTTATACTATGACTCTTATTGATCTGCCAGGTTAAATCAAATTTGGCGTTTATATCCGTCATAGTCCGCTCGGCGTGCCCTTTCTGCTGGCCGCCGGTATAAAAACCCGTCAGGTCATTACTTCTTAAATACCCATCATGTATGTAACCAGCATTCAGGGGATCTTCGTACAGATACCAGCCATTATAATTTTCAACATAAGACAGTTTGAATTCATAAAAAGCACGGGTGCTTAACATATGATTGAGTTGCAGAGACAACATATCCGTTTTACGATAGGCTGCCGCCCGGCCGTCCGGATTATATTTGAAAGCATGATCGTAACCGTGCCATTCGTCATCATTGAGCGTGTATAACAGCGAAAGTTTTATATTATTTGTCATTTTATAAGCCAGTTTACCCATAAAAGAAAGATTCAGGGAATTATTCATCGGCACATATTTACTATCACCGCTGTGTTCTGATATCCATAAATTCGGATTATCTTCCGAAAAATCACTAAAGTCGCCAACATTGAAACGTTGAATTCCATTCAGATGATTTTTATTATCCTGATAACGGATATTGGAGAAAAAGGTCAACTTTTCTCTGATGATTGGACCGCTCAGATCGATGCTGTAATCCTTATTCCGGTCAAACTGCGAATCTTTTAAACCGAGAAAAATGTCCTTATGGGAGGTGAAGTAATTGGCAAAGCCTGCCGTAACACTGGCCGAAATTTTATTCCCGCCTTCGCGGGTCACCGCATTTACTATACCGCTCATGGCCCGGCCGTACTCGGCATTAAAAGTTCCGGTGATAACTTCCAGATCCTGAACGGCATTAGTTTCCAGCTCGACCATCTTTCCGCTGCGGTTAAAACTATCATCCACCGGCATGCCGTCAACCAGGTATGAAACTTCATTGTAGCGGCCGCCGCGGAAATGTCCGTTGACCACCCCGGCCTGCATGGCCACCACCTGTCCGACACTTTCGACGGGCAGGATTTCCATCTGTTCGGAAGAGACCGTACGCATAGAGCTGGTCTGATCCTTTTTGGTGGCAATTTTTTCCGCCCGCACGACGATTACCGAACCTTCGACCACTGCCGGTTTTAAAAATGTTTCCACTGACGCTGTCCGGTTTACCGAAACACGCAGGTCTTCGATCCGGACGGTTTCATAACCGATCATTTGCACGATCATAGTGTACGTCCCCGGCGGAACATTAATAATGAAAAAACTGCCGTCTATACTGACGGTGGTACCCAGGGCCGTGTTCTCCAGGAAAACATTGGCCCCGATCGCCGGCTCTCTGCTGTTCTGATCATAAACCGTACCGGCTATTTTCCCGGTCGTCTGTGCCATGGCAGTCTGAAAAAACAGGACAATCAGACATACACTCAACAAAGACAGTTGATGTTTTTTCATACTCGCTTCCTTAATTAATTCTGTTTTTTTAAATCCTGCTGTCAACTGCTTGACAGGCGCTGAAACTAATTTTCCGTATTTATCTCCCGGCTGTTAGCCGAATGGTAACTGCACAAATATTACAGCTGGCAAAAGATAGAAGGGTCATCCTTAAAATGTCATTCTGACGAATTCGCCAGCAGGCGAATGAGGAAGAATCTTAGCGTACTTACAGAAAACAGATTCCTCACCCCGTCCGGCTCGCTAGCGCCGGACGGGATTCGGAATGACAATCGACACTTCCAGGCTGTTCCTTCTACACCATTAATTTTACTTTATCAGCAACATCTTTTTAATGGTGGAGAAATCACCAGCTTTGATCTGGTAGAAATAAACTCCCGAAGCCAGATCTTTACCATCAAAACTGATCTGATAGCGTCCGCTCGCTTGTTTCTGGTTGACCAGGTTTCTGACACGCTGTCCCAGTATATTATAAACATCCAGGGTCACCAGCGATGCCCGGCCGATGGAATATTCAATAGTCGTAAGTGGATTAAAAGGATTAGGATAATTTTGCCTGAGTTCGTACGAGTTCAGGACAGAATTATTATCGCCGATAACTCCCGTACTTACGGTATCGCCAACCCAGGTGTGCGACCAGACCGAGGGTGTCAGATAAGCATTATCCTTATTATAAGGACTCATCACCAGGTTTCCTTCAGAAGCACTGTTATCCCGGTCATGTACGGTTATTTCCAGAGGAATGCGCATCCCGCGTTCCGGGACGAACAGATCGTCTCCCTCCTGTCTGACCGAATCGAAAGGTATTACAGCTTCGTAACTATACTCTCCGCCGCCCCAGTCCTGGAATTGATAAAACGCCGACCCGGGCAGAGCCAGGGTTTTCCAGGAAGGTTCACGGGCCAATTCATCGGTTTTCAGGATAAGTTTATAATCGGGTTCACTGCCGCGTCTGAACGCCGTGTGTTTGGTACCAACAGAATTATACAGTCCTATAAAAATTTCCAGGGCATCCTGTTCCCACCAGTTACCGGTTGTAAACTCATAATCATCATCGAATAGAAGTGCACCGATGTACAAATTCGCATCATCCATGGCCAGGTAGATCGTGGCGGTTATATCGGCATCATCGGTCACCACGCCCCGGCTGACGAAAGTGGTCGCGACATTTGATCTCTTCAGTACATACGGAACGATTCCGCTCAACTCCCATTCCGGTACATCACCGTCGATGACCAGATTGGCAGGCGGGGTTTGTGAAAAAGTAGCGATTCCTTTGGCAGTATTGGTAATCGGACCCTTGGCCGAAATCAGCCCCACATTGCCGGCTTCATCCTGGGCCTGTATAGCATAATAAAGATTGACCGACTGATCCACCAGCGGATACCTGGGGTAATGTATGGCGCTATTCTCCCCTTCCCTGACTGTGAGCAGGCGTTCGACCTTGGGATCGTCAACGTTGGTAATCGCTTTGTCACTGACAAAAATCAGGTAAGACTCATTCAATTCATTGGGCAGATCCGACCAGGACATCAGGTTATAGAAATTAACCGCGTCGGGCACAACCACAAAATTCAGCACCTTGGGCGGCGGGGCTACATCAATGACCGGATTGCCGGTCCATAGAAAGTCGATATATACTTCATTCCCGTTAACGCCGCTGTTCTCGGCCATCAGACCAAGTTTCGTTATACTCGTAGAATCAAAGTTTGAGGTTCCGTCCTGATATACCATTTCACTCAGTTTAAAAGCATAGGTGTACCAGTTGCCGTCGGCCGTAGGCGTGAATACCGTGCCTTTCTTGGCAGTGCCGTCTTCAAACTGGATACGCAGGGCTCCAGTGCCTGACTGGGCTTTCATCCTGAATTTAACCGAATCACTGGCCCAGACTGCGGTCATATTATCAGCAGGACTGATATCAAAACCAAATCCTGTCCAGCCGGCGCCCTGCACCCATTTCATGGCATTGGTACCTTCTTCCGAACCGGCATTTTCTTCGACCCCCATAGCTGAACCTCCCCAGGTCCAGGAAGTCAACCTTGAAGCTAAAACCTTGCCGTTGAAGTAAATAAACGGGGTCTTTTTGAATCCAAAGCGGTTGAATTTATCAAAGGTAACCTGCATCGAGTCAGCCGGCAGATTTCCGGTCCCCGATCCCGAAACGACTAAGTCAAATTGATAACGAACTATCTTGTCAAAATCCAGTATCCTGTTGTTCGAGGGCGGAGGATTCCAGTTGCTCGGGATGATCACAAAGCCGGTGCTGTCCGGATTGACCGATCCATCGCTGGTCTTTTGAACCAGGGGCATTCTCAGGTTAATCCAACCTGAAACCTGATCGAGAACGCCTATGTTCTCATAAATGTACCTGTCCATGTTCCCGCCGGTGGTCAACTGATCGTACAAGTTGACCCGTAAAAGAAAAGTCGCCGGGATTGTGGGTGCAACCCGTACTTTCAACCAGAGGCTCAACGAATCGCTGAGGCTCCAGTCCCAGGGCCCTGTCCCGCTGGGGGCCGTATAACTGAATTCGACAAAACTGCCCCAGGTATGAAATGACCCGACCACCGCATTAAGATCCAGAGAGGCTGAACCGTCGACAAAATCAGCAGTATTCTGGGTCAGCTCCAATCTGCTGGGAGCGCCTTCGCTATTTATCAGGTACAGACTTTCCGGTTCGGCAGATTCGAAAGAATCGATGATCACCTGCCCTAACTGTCCCTGAGCAGTGTAGGCCATCAATAAAAACAACAGAAAATAAAAGGGTAAAAACTTACGCATAACAACCTCCGTTATTAGTTTATGAAACATTGTGTGTTCAATTCTGTTAAGTTTATTTTGCTGCAGTATGCCCTCCTTTTTTAAGTATTATTCTTTTGAAATGGACAACTTAGATTTCTCATCCCGATCCGGCATCTGCCGGAGGATTCGAAATGACAGCAGGTTTTGTCATTTCGAGCAATGCCGCAAAGCGGTATAGCGAGAAATCTTATGAATTGCATCGACCCTACTTTAAATTAGTTAACTTTATCCTGCCGGAAATTTCACGATCCACAAGCACTTCAATAAAATAAATCCCGGAACTTAAGCTACTGCCATCGATCCTGATTGAATGATTGCCTGATGATTGATAGCCCTGATCGAGTGATAACACCAATTGACCCAGCATGTTATACACTTTTAACTGAACCGTCGAGGATCCGGGTAATTGATATTCAACAGTTACCGCGGCATTAAATGGATTAGGATAGATCTTCCACTTAAACGACTCAGACGCTGCCGCGGGACTTTGTATTCCCGTAGCGATCAGGTCGATTTTGATGCCGCTCAATACGGTTTCGCCCTGGCTGGTATCCAGGTATAACTCTAACAATCCGTCAGAAACAGTCAGGTTTTCGATCACCTTTTCCAATGCTGTAAAGCTGCCCGCTTCATTATATATATCCAGGTTATTAAAATATAATTGTCCTTCACAGTAGACATCAAAAACTCTTTGATTGGCGGCGCTGTATTCGGTTTCGGCCAGCAGCAGGGTAATATTGTAAATTCCTTCGGCCAGGCGAATATTATAGAAGGTGATGTCTCTTAATTCCGTTTCATATATTTCCGGCTGCAAGGTTCCCTGGAACTGCGTTCCGGACTGCTGTGTGACCGTATAACCGCCCACCCGGCCATATTCTTTTGAATAATCCCAGACCTGATCGGCGATAAAACCGGATAAGGCCGCACCGCCGCAATTAATTTTAAGCGGAACCGCCGGAGGACTGGTAATCTGCCGCAGCGTAAGACTCATGGTATGGGCCGGCTCAGCCAGATCCTTGATCCCATTGACAATCAGGTTGTAACTCAACTCATTATCCAGACTGTCAACCTGCAATCTGACCCGGCGCTGATCGGTCAGTAAAACAACGTTGTTGATTTCTGCACCCGGAATGGTATAATTCGATAAAGTCTGGGCAGAAAGCGGATCGATCTCTTCTGAAAAGGCCGCATCTACACAGGTACGATAAGATCTGGCCCAGGCCATATAAGGGGGATCAATGTCTTCATCGCCAACCGGGTCTCCGTTATAACCGGTGTTGACAGCATCGGTCAGACACAAAATCATATAGCCATTGGTAAAGACCGCGTTAGCCGGGATAAAATCACAATTATTCCCGTCAAAGGTATGCGTCGCCTTGGCCCACCTGCCCTGATCCCAGCTGGTAAAATCATCAGTCCACTGCAAAGTAAAATTGTCGTTAACACCCGGAGTATAAGAATAGTATTTAATCCAATCATAATAAGCATAGACCGGTAAAATAGCCGGATTGAAACTACCGGCCCAACCCACATTATCCGGTGGCCAGATGTTCATCATAATTTTCTGAGCCCGGGAAATACCGGCGATATGATCACCTGTCTGCCGGTATACTTCATAGCCATCGACCGACCAGGCGATATAATCAGGGGTCCATTCAAAAGAATAAACATGAAAAGCCTGCTGGGGATTGAAAGGAGAGTTATGACTATACACATGGTTAACCTGTCCCGGCGAAATCACATTAAACTGTTCCTGATCCGTGTAGCGGCCCATGATCTCGATATCAATTTCGTTCCAGTTGGCCGGCAGACCCGTCCCGTCATAATAAGTAAAGAATGAGGAAAGCAATCCGCTGCCGGCTGCCGACTTCATTCGCACTTCGAATTTTCCGTACAGGTATGTGCTCACCGTACGCAATTCAGCCCCTTTATAGGTTTTGGCCGGGAGGAGATTCGCCGAGAGCAATATTAATATCAGTATTTTTAATATACGCATATTTAACTCTGATGACCCTCCCCTAGCCCCTCCCTTTCAGCCTATAGGCTGAAAGGGAGGGGTATGGGGTGGGTTATTACTACCTCAACAAAATCATCTTCCGTGTAATCTTTTTATTATTTATATCCAGCAGATAAAAATACTGGCCCGAAGCCACTGAATCGCCTGAACTGTTGCGGCCATCCCAGCCTGATCTCCGATAAACCTTCGGACAGATTGCCATCGATTACGGTTTTAATCAATTTGCCCTGGTTGTCATACACTGAAATCCTGACCCTGGTAGGATTTGGCAAAACAATAGGAATCGTATTGACTCCGTTAAAGGGATTCGGGTAATTCTTCCCGCAAAAAAATGTACTATTGATCTTTTCAAATCCGGAACTGCTCAGTAACGAAAATTTTATCTGGTTGATATTAAATCCTTCCTGGACAAAGTATAAGCGCAGTTCATGCGATCCTGCCGTTAATTCTACATCCCCGGCATCCAGCCATTGCCAATTCTGCCAGCCCCCGGTATTGGGTACGGAAAGATTACTGACCTGGGCCTGGTCGTCTATCTCGACATTCAGCCGGCCGGTATTAGCGGACGAAGCAATACGCAGAGCTAAGCGGTAAATACCGTTAATTTCTGAATTGATCGTATACCTGATCCATTCCCCGTTTTTAATCCAGCCGATATTATATGCCGCCCCCTGGGCGTCCTGCGCTGCCTCAATGTCCACTCCGTCATTGCGGTATGCTCCGCCTGAATTCCAGGGCTGCCAGACATCCCAGCGGATCCGTTTGTAATCCGAATCGAAGTAAGCCAGACCGTTGTTCCCGATATCATAATTTACCGCATCGATGGTTCCCGGGATTTTTAAATCCTGGTACGGTTTGCTGACCGAATTATATTGCCCGTCAAAGAGTGCGGCTACTACATCAGGATGGTACTCGCATTTATCAATGGCCAGATTTTCCGCCATCTCAAACAGGGCGTTTTTGGCAAATTCCTCCGAGGGTTTGGTCGTATTGCCATCCAGATAATCGAGTACGGTCTGGTAGTTTTCAGTAATCAGTGCCGAGTACGGGCTGGTGGTAGTGGCGATCTTTTTATGCGTCCACCAGTTCCAGCCGATATCATTCTGTTCCAGCAGGTGAATGGTTTCATAAAACCACGGATTCGAATTCTCTCCCGATTCTCCCATCCATAGCGGAACATTATAGAGCGTCCTGATATCGAGCATATTCTGGATGGTTGACACCGTGGTCTCGCTCCAGTACTTGTGGAAAGCATAGACCGTATTAGAGCCCAGGGGCGGAGTTAATAAATTAAAATCTGTGGCCCAGTTGTTCCCTTCGATGAAGAGTATATGATTTGCATCTACCTGTCTTATTTCAGCAATCATCCTGATATAAAAAGATTTCAGAATGTTGTTACTATAGCCGGATGGCAGGACAGGTTCATTCAGCAAATCATAACCGATGATCAATTCTTCATTAACGTAACGGCCGGCAATTTCTGTCCAGATCAGCACGGTCAGATCCTGGTTGGCACTGTTGGTCCACAGGCGCGCCTCTTCACCGTCGCTGTCGGATATATTCCCGGCATTCTGTCCCCCCGGGGCGCAGTGCATATCCAGGATCACGAACAGGTTATACTGGCGGCACCATTCCAGGAATGTATCGACCAAAGCAAAACCTGCCTCTTCAAATTTGGAACTGTCCGGGTCATAAAACAGGTTATAATGAAACGGCAGCCGGATGGAATTATAGCCCAGAGCGGCAATGGCCGCGATATCGTTTTCATTTACATAATTGGCCCGGTACAGGTCAAAAAACAGATCCGTATTTTCTGCTCCGATCAAACCTTCAAACTGAGCCCGGATTGAGCTGGGTGAGCCGAAGCCGGGAGTACGCAGCATATACCCTTCGGGAACCAGCCAGCCGCCCAGACCAACCCCGCGTAATAATATGGGCTGCCCGTTCGTGTCCAGAATTGTGTCACCCTGCGTTTTGAAAAATGCAGAAAAACTGTTCTGCGAAGCTATCAGTAGAATCATCGCCGTAATAAACAGCCTGATTGGATTTTGAGATTTGGAATTTAATTTATTGGTCATTTAATTATCATCCCTTTCAAAGACCCTTACATAATCGATCTTCATCTCCTGCGGGAAAACTGTCGAGGCGTCCGGGTTGCCCGGCCAGTTCCCGCCTACAGCTACATTTAATAAGAGATGAAACCTTTGATCGAAAGGCGCCGGAAAACCATAATTGGCGCTGTACCAGCTGTTCAGGGTCAGATAATGCTCACCATCCACATACCAGTTGATTTCGGTGGTGTCCCATTCCAGCGTAAACAGGTGAAAATCTTCCGAAAATGTACCGCCGGACAGGGTGTAAGATGATCCGCTGCGTACATTATCTGGATACTCTCCGCCATAATGCAGTGTGCCATATACCTTCGGCGGTTCATGGCCGAGTAGTTCCATGATATCGATCTCCCCGCTGGCCGCCCAGCCGCCGTAGATCCAGTCCGACGGCAGCATCCAGATTGCCGGCCAGAGCCCCTGGCCATAAGGCAATTGCGCCCGGATGTCAAAACGGCCGTATTTCCAGTCCCCCTGGTTGAGTGTGCGCAGGCGTGCCGAGGTATACTGGCGCGTGCCTTCAGGACCTGTATAGGTCTCCTTTATCGCTTTGATGATCAGTACACTGTCGGTTGTGTAGGAATTTTCCGGCCGGGCAGTATAATACTGCAGTTCATTATTCCCGCCCCCCCAGGCGTTGACTTCGTGCTCCCATTTGGAAAGATCGATCTCAGCAGCATTGAACTCATCGTGCCAGACCAGCGTCCAGCCTGGCGGAACATATATCGAATCCGGTTTTTGGTCTGGTGGTTTCGTACTATTTTTATCGCAACTACTATTTAGTAAGCAATGGAAAATCAGGATTACAGAAATTACCGGAAAGAATAATTTCTTCAGAATATTTTCCTTTCCATATTAAAATGCTGCCTGCTTTTGTCTGCAAGAATGGTTAGAATATTAAAGATGTACAAAAATAGTGCCATCCCTGCTGAAAATATAACATCTTGTTTTTTAAGATTTTAGTTTTCTCAAATTATTAATTTATTATTAAATTAATAATATACTCATTATCTATTTGATAATTATTTAATTCCAATTTCTTTACACATCCGGTAGTAATTAGGCGGAGCCAGACCTAATTTTCGTGCTGTATCGGCATCTGAATTAGAGTGGCTGCGGACGAATTCAAAATAGTTTTTTCTTAATTCCCTTTCCATCGTGCGCCAATTCTGGATATGATCCGGGTCCCAATTATAGACCGGTTCAGCGGGCGGGTTTCCGCCGCTGGGTCCGCTCATGACTTTCTCCACATCCGATTTATTGATCACTGTATTCGTGGTCAGCAATAAGCGCTGCACCACATTTTGCATTTGCCGTACATTGCCCGGCCAGGAGAATGTTTCCAATTGCTTCATGGCCTCTGCCGTAATTTCCGGCACTTTGAGCATATTGCGTTCGGCATAGTCCATAAAGAAATGCCGGATAAGTGCCGGCACATCTTCGCGGTGTTCACGGACCGGGGGAACAGTTATGGTCAGGACATTCAGGCGGTAGAACAGATCCTCGCGGAAATTTTTCTGCTCCACGCTCTTCCATAAATCACTGTTCGTTGCGGCGATTACGCGTGTATTGACCTGAATACGGTTGGTCCGCCCGATTTTCTGTATTTCCCCTTCCTGCAGCACCCGCAGTAATTTTACCTGTGCTGGTTGCGGCAACTCGCCGATTTCATCCAGGAAAATCGTACCGTGATCGGCCAGTTCAAACAATCCCGGCTTGCTCTTATCGGCGCCGGTGAAAGACCCCTTCTCGAATCCGAACAATTCACTTTCGATCAAATGCTCGGGGATACTGCCGCAGTTGATCGGTACAAATTTCTCGTTTCGACGGTTGCTCTGGAAATGGATGTGTTTGGCCACCAGTTCTTTGCCGGTTCCCGATGCTCCCAGGATCAAAACCGTCGTATCGGTGCGGGCACACTGGTTGATCTGTTCACGCAGTTTGGCAATACCGGGAGAGCTGCCGATGATCGGTATGGCTTCGATCTGTTCATCAATGGTATATTGCAGGCGTTGCTCGGTTCTGATCCGGGCCTGCTCCAGGCAGCGTTTCTCATAGGCATTGAGGATACTCAGGATGAAATCCGTGGGCTGGTAAATATATTCTTCGATATCGACGGGATATTTTGTGCAGTACCACATGGCTCCCGCTTCGATCAGACGGTTAGCAAATTCAAAATCAGTAATATTGATGGTCATCTTGGTCACGACGATTATCTGGACCAGCGGCTCGATGGCTTTGATCTGGCGGATCAGGTTTTCACCATTAAGACTGCCGGCAATATGAAAATCCATAATAATGACATCGTAGAATTTTTCATTTTCCCGGATTAAATCAAGGGCGGCAGTGCCCGGTGGCCACCACATCATGGATGTGGATACGCTGTTCAAATGGTTTTAAGGTATTCCTGATCCGGCGGACATCGTACTGTTCGTCTTCAATCACCAGCAAACGGATCGCTCGGCTTCTCATAATCCCGGCCCGGTTTTAAAATGGAATTTTTATGGTAAATTTTGCTCCACCCGTTTCGCCGTTTTCGGCAGCGATCTGCCAGTTGCAGCGCTGGGTGGCAATTTCATAGGCAATATAACACCCATACCCGGAGTTGGTATTACCTTCTTTAGTTGAAACATGATCTTCAAAAATATGCTGCCGGCCCGTTCCATCTGATTCAAGCAGTTCTTCGACAATACCGCTGCCATTATCGGTTATAACCAGACTGGCCTCTTTTTTATTCGCATCGTACCGGGTCATAATACTTATACGCACATCATTTTTCCCGGAATGATCGACACTGTTTTGCAGCAGCGGTTCAATGATTTCCCAGACTACAAACTCATTGACATTAAGTTTGGGAATTTCTTCGTGTAAATCCAGTTCAAAATCATAACCGGAAGACGTTGAGGTGCGTTTAAAAATATTTTCAATGATAAAACGGATGACTTCATTGAGATCGGTGCGGAACATCGGATTGCGAATCGATTGTACCGGCGGCTCATACCATTTCATATCATAAATCACCCGGGATATGAAGTTGGCATATTTGCTGACCCGGTATTTGATCTGTTCAATCGAGGCCGAGGTCAGTTCGCGCAAATCCTCCTTTATAAAACCCATGATTTTTTCAGCCTTGTGATGGGTGTGATAGATGCGCATGGTAAATTGTGCTTCCTTGCGGTGATGAATTTGTTCGGCGATCAATTTTTCCTTTTCCTGGAAAAGTAATTTCTGCGCATCATCCCGCGCTTTGACGGTATACGACGAAATATAGAACATGGCCAGCAGGCCCAGGAAGATTAAAGCAATAAAGATGGCACTGATCTTATCAAAACTGGTAATAATTTCACCCGTGATATAACTGAAATCCGGCGTATTTTTTACATATATGGCCCCGGTAAATTCACCCCGTGGTACGAAGGGTACAAAAACATGAAACGTCTGCGCACCCTCGCGCAGGCTGTAAGTCCGTTCATTGTTCTGAACTTCTTCCCTGGCTTCCTCGAATAATTTAATCGCCGAAGCATGCTGATCGGCCGGTACTTCCACTGATCGTTCGTTATTGATAAAAAAATTAAAGATCTGTTTCCCTTCATCCAGAGCAATGAATTTATTGTTGTACGGTGCGATCAGGCATATTTCCTGTACATTTTGCTGCAATAACTGCTGACCCAGTACAATATCAAAGGCCTGAATAATCTGGCGTTGCTGGTCGGCGGACAACTGGGCCGGGATATTTTCCAGCAGCAATTCCAGAGAAGTAGTACTCAGATTAGCCATGCGTTCTGCTTCATCCCGTTGATACCAATCCTGCGTTTTGAGCAGCAGGTTCTGCAGCGATGTTTTATGAATAATCGATACAAGGATCTGGAAAAATATCAGGGAAATCAGCACAACCAGCAGGTGACGAAATTCGAAGCGATATCCCCGTAGAAAAAATAGTCTGGAATTCATTTATATCTCGCTGTTTTATTTTCGGTTATTTGATCACCGTGCGATTCTGGTTAATAGTATGGGTGGCTCGCTGCAGTGCTTCCGGGACAGTCAACTGTCCCTGGATTGCCAGGTTGCTGTAATATGAAATCGCATCCGAAATTTTGGTATAATCCACCAGCTTGGGGCGATGAAAACCCTGTTCGATCAGAGCCTGATAGCGGCTGAGTTCCGGATTATCTTTAATAAATTCCTGATCGGCATACATCTCACTTATGACCGGTATAAATCCGCCTTCCTTATATAATATCTTTTGATTTTCCGGACGAAGGATAAAGCGTATGAATTCCAGTGATTCCGTTTTCCGGCGGGAATACCTGGGAATCATCAGGTTCCAACCGCCCAGTACAAAGGTGCGGTTCGCCTCTTCAAAATGGGGCAAGGGGGCAAATTCCAATAAATTCAACTTCTCCCCGTTTTCAATCGTATTACGGTACTGGGTTTTAGCGCCCGGCCAGCCGCGCAGGAACGGAATATCAAAGCGCAAGGCATAGAGATACGTATGATATTCATCAAGAGAAGTCACTGCCGGGGGCGTGATTTTGTAGGTATTGACCAGATCTACCAGTAACTGCAGTGAACGAATGGCCGGAGCAGTAACCAGGTCGACCGAGTCCCCGCTCATAATCGAACTTCGCTGGCTGACCAGCAGATCCAGGAAACTGCAAACCAGGCCTTCATAATTATCAGCGGCAAAAATATAACTGAATCCCTGCGGCGAATGCAGATATTTGGCTAAGGTCAGCAGTTCCGGCCAGGTCAGCGATGCTTGTATCTTTTTTTCCCAATACGGATAATCGGCTAGTTGTTGCAGCATATCTTTACGGTAGTACATCAGACCCACATCGATATAAAAAGGAAATCCGACCAGCTGACCGTTAAAATAACACGATTCGATGGCATTAGGGATGATCGAACCGTGCTGCTCAGCCGGAAAATACATGTCCAGTGATTCAGCCCAGCGGGAAAAACGGGGTACCCAGATCAAATCGACGGCAAAGACATCGATGCGGTCGCTTTTGCTGCGCAGGGAACGGGCCAGCAACTCTTTACGTTCATTGGTACTGAATTTGGAGAAGGGCAGATTGACCGGAAAGACTTCAATGCGTCCCTGATATTCCTGGTTGAATTTGTCGATCAGTTTCTGGTGGGCAGCGGATATATTATCGGCAAAATAAATTTTTTTTACGCTATCACCCGCTTCATAATCATGACTCAGGTAATATATTATGATGGAAATCATGACCAGCGAGACGAAGATCAGAACCTGAAGGGCCCGTTTCATGATGATTCCATTTTAATTTAATCGGCGTTGCCGAAACCCGCTGAAACTTTGATTAAATATAGTAAAAAGGGGATGGATTTGCAATTTGGCGTTTGGGGTAAATAATTACACGGAGAGACACGGAGTAGGCACGGAGAAAAATTTAAGGATTTGATAATTAACATTCACTAATCAGTGCTTGGAATTCACTTTTCATAGGTGATCAGAACTGCTCGATGACCGCATTCAAATCTTTTAACCTTAAAATTATTTTCTCCGTGCCTACTCCGTGTCTCTCCGTGTAACTCTTTTAAGTGGCAAAATACCATCCATATTTAATACCTTCCTATTCCTGTAAGTGCTTCATTCTTTTATAGCTTATTCGGCTTAAAAACTAAAATCCAATATAAACTTATCCTTTTTTTTGACGATAAAACAATAGAATAGGAATGTTGGATTTAAGGCAGGTAATTTTAACATAAAAATATGTATTCTTCGTTCATCGGAAAAGTATTAGATAATTACCGCATCCTGGAAAGACTGGGAATCGGCGGCATGGGCGTTGTTTTTAAGGCCATCCATATTAAGCTGGATAAAGTATTTGCTCTGAAAATAATTGCCCCGGGCCTGTCCATGAACGAGCATTTTATCAAACGTTTCCAAACCGAGGCGAAAGCCCTGGCAAAATTCGAAGATCCTAATATTGTCCGCATCTATGATTTACGCTCGGTCGATGACCAATGGTTCATTGTGATGGAATTTGTACAGGGCATCACCCTGACCGATAAAATTTTAAAAGACGGCGCTTTCCACTGGCTGGAAGCACTGCCCATTATTAAGCAGGTTCTTGGAGCAATCGGCCATGCTCATGAAGCCGGTATCATCCACCGTGATATTAAACCCAATAATATCATGATCAGCGACAAAGGCATCGTTAAAATTACCGATTTTGGCCTGGCTAAGGATCAGACCACTAATTCCCAAACCGTATCGGCTACCAGCGGCGGAACTTTATACTATATGTCACCCGAACACGTGAAAGGTTTTTCATTTATAGATGCCCGCAGCGATCTTTATTCCATCGGCATGACTTTCTATGAAATGCTCACCGGAATTGTTCCCTTCCTGAATATTAAATCAGATTTTGATATACGCGAAACAATTATCCGTAAAGAATTTGAGAACCCGCGATCGATTAATCCTACAATACCTGCAGAATTAGAAATGATCATCATGAAGTCCATCAGTAAGAATCCGGATGACCGATTTCAGACGGCAGACGATATGATGCAGGCTATTCAGCAATTCGAAAAGAAGTATGATCTTGCCGGTAAAGAGCAGACAGAAAGCAAAGAACAGATCGCGCAAGTGCCCGTGGTTCATGATGAACCTATTAGGAGGATGGACAGCCCCTTACCACAAAAAACTGTCGAACCGGTCATTCGCGGAAAAAAACTACCCGTACTAAAGTTGGCTGGTGCGTTAATCTTTATCGCTATTCTTGTATTAATTTTATTTAAAGATAAGTTTTTTCCAGGCGCCTCAGCGCTAACCAGACAGGTTCAGGATGACCAGCTGCGTCCCCGCCTGACTATTTCAAGTATTCCCGTATCCGCCTGGATTATCCTGAATGGAGATTCGCTTGGTCAGACTCCTATAAAAAATCATTCATTACCAGCCGGTCAATATTCATTGAAAATAAGTAAAGCTGATTATAATTCACTCGATACAACTATTTTTTTAACCAAAGACAGCGATGTGGCCTTGGTTTTTACATTGCCGGAGATTGAAGACAGGCAAATCCCTGTTCAGGAAGTCCAGACGACCGCGCCAGAACAAATAACCACAACTCCTGTCTTTGCTGACTTATCCATCCAGGCGGATCCGTCCGATTCCGAGATCTGGTTGAATGGAGAACTCCAGGGGAAAACCCCGCTCCAGTTGCACAGGATTTCCCAGGGGACTTACCTGGTGGAGATTCGCCGGGAAGGGTATGAAAAATACTCCGAGGATCTGCAACTTGTTGCCGGAAACAATCAGAACATTAACGCCAAACTTACACCTTTGAGCGGCGGATTAGCTGTAACAAAAGATCCATCATCGGCCACAGTGCTGTTGGATGGTAAAAAAATGAATGGGCAAAATTTACCTGTACTTAATATCAGTAGTCTGCCCATAGGAAAACACCACCTGGAAGTTTCCAATCCTGGTTATGCATCCTTTACGGAAGAAATTGAAATTGTGCGCAATGAAACTTACACAATTGACGCTAAACTGGTTCGCCAGGAGGGGAATCTGAACATCCAGGTAAGGCCGTGGGGATCGATTTACCTAAACAACCAATTACATAAGTCTTCAGCGGATATAAAGTATACAGTCAGATTGCCGGTCGAGCAGTACAACGTCAGGGTCGAACATCCGACTCTGGGTATCTGGCAGAAAACGGTACAAGTCCAGGGGGATAAGGAAACAAATGTGATCGTCAATTTTACTCAGGAACTGCCGCTGCAGGTAAAAACGGTCGATGATCAGAATAATATGCTTAACGGGGAAATTTACGTTGATGGAAAGAAAATTGAGCAAAGCAGGCCCGGTGAAATTTTACTGCGGGTTGGCCTGCATAAAGTCGGCGTAAAAAAGGATGGTTATTATACCGAGGGCGGGGAAAAAGAGATTTTAGTAGATACAGGCGTTGATAATTCTCTGAAATTTATTTTAAAGAAGGGGAACTAGAATCTTGGTGTATAGTGGAAAAAAAGGTGCATTTTGGCACTTTCTACAAAAAGTTATGATGCTCAAAAGTATTAGCGAATATAGTATGCGCCTGATACGATTATTGCTTTGCTGGCTGCTACTTTATATGCAGCTAATTAATGGGATGCCAAAGCTGATTGCTGCCGATGAGCAGTCCTCCGCTAAAGCAAAATTGGATCAGGCCGAAGAGAGTTATTATAACGGGAATCCGCAGCAATCCATAACGCTAACTCGGCAATGTCTGACCGATTCCTTGCTGAGTATGGATGATCGTATCCGTGCCCATAAGATTCTAGCACGATCGTATCTTAACTCTGGAAGAATTCGAATCAGCAAAAGAAACCCTGCTGTTGTTACTGAAACTCGACCCGGCTTATCAACCTACTCTTGAACAAGAATCCCCCCGCTTTGTCGATCTGGTGAATGAAACCAGAATAGAATATGCCAGGTTGCAGGCTGAACAGGCTGAGTCAGCTCAGCAAGCTCAGCAGAAAGCCGGTATAAAGCCATGGATTTGGCTGGGTGCCGGTGGTGTCGCAGTCACTGCCATTATTGTCCTGGTCGCCACATCTTCCGCTGGCGCAGAAAACAATAACACAAATCAGCCATTACCGGCGCCTCCGCCGTTACCATAAATAAAAAAGAGATCATGAAATTAAGATATTCAATATTTTTATCTCTGGTCTTAGTCAATCTCCTGGTTGCCCAGACGATTGTATTCCAGGATACTCTCGACGGCGATATCTGGACTGCTGAGAATTCACCGTATATCATCAAAGGGGATATCACCATCGATGACCTGACCATTCAGGCAGGCGTGACAGTTATATTCGATTCTACTTATAAATTTGAGGTTAATGGTACTCTCCAGGCCCATGGATTTTATAGTGATTCCATTGTTTTTAAACCTGATTCTTCAAATACTGCGGGCTGGCCGGGTATTAACTTTAAAAACACCTCGGTGGCCTCTTATCTCATTTATTGCCGGATTGAGGGTGCCCTGAGTCAGGGTATATATATTGATCAAAGCATACCGGTAATATCGAATTGTAAAATTGTCCATAACAATGGCGATGGGATCCATTTAAGAAATACAAATATCGAAATAAAATATTGTGTAATAAGTCATAATACGAATAACGGTATATATCTGAATTCTGCACAAATCGGCGCTTCGAATTCAATAATTTCGGATAATTCACTCGATGGTATCCTCTCCACGAATAAGAATGATGCGATCACCTTGTTGAATACGGTAATTGCCAACAATCACAACATCGGTATCAGTTGTCAGAAGGGGGCCCTTACCGTTATAAATTCAATTGTTTTTTATAATAATTCTCAGATCTATATAGTCGACAACGTTCCGGATGTGACCTATAGTGCTGTTCAGGGGGCATTAGTTTATCCCGGTACGGGCAATATTAATTCCGTTCCCGGGTTTAACGATCTTGAGCGATATATCTTACCAATGCAATCACCCTGTATAGATGCCGGTAATCCCGATGCTGCCTACGATGATAAATATTTTCCTCCTTCCCTTAAGGGTAAACTTAACGATATGGGTGCCTACGGCGGACCGGCAGCATTTGGCTGGTATCCGCCCCTGTATGTAAAGCCGCAGAATATTTCATTCGGTAAAGTTCCGTATGATAGCACTACTTCAATTGCTGCGAATATTCTCAACTACCGCGATTCGGGGATAAATGTATCTGAAATTATTTTTCAGGGTGATAATGCACAGGTCTTTACAGCGGATAAACAAAATTTCTTTGTCCCCTATGCAGACAGCCTGGAATTAAAGACTTCATTCCAGCCCGACCAGGACTCGCTATTTCAGGCTGATTTAATACTGCGGACTGTAACGCATGGCGATGTTCATATCCCGCTCAGTGGTGAGGGAATTGCAGCAGAGCTGAATGTGCTGTTACCGGAAATTGTTTTTAACAAGGTGACCATTGGGAATTCTGATTCTCTGTTTTTACCAATCCTTAATTCGGGGAGTGATACTCTTCGTCTGAATATGATGTTACTCGCCGATTCCGTCTTCACTTTAAGCAAATCCTCTCTGGTAATCGGTCCTGAGTTATTGGATAGTATCACCGTGATTTTTGAACCGGACTTGCCGGTAATTTTCCAGGATTCACTGATTCTATTTAGTAATGATCCGGATAAAAGGCGTATAGCCGTCTCCATCAAGGGGGAAGGCTCAGCATCGTCCATATATGTGGAACCGCAAATGCTGGATTTTGGAAATGTTCCCGTTTTTTCCGATTCCTCTCTCAATCTGATTATCGGAAATGCAGGTCATGACCTGCTGATCATAGACAGTCTTAAAATTACCGGCCAGCATCCGGACAGTATCTGCTTTGAAATCATCAATCTGCCTGCGGAGTTTCCCACAACCCTGATGCCGGACAGCACTCTGATGGTACAAATCGGCTTCACTCCGCTCAGAACGGGTCTGGTCGCGGCTCAGCTCGTGATCCGATCAAACGATCCGTTCAAGAACCGAATATCGGTGGATCTGCACGGCAACGGTACTGTCGCTGAAATTAACCTGTCGGCCACTGAACTGAACTTTGGAAATGTCGTGCTGCCATGCGGATAGTTTGCTTAATCTGATTATCGGAAATTCAGGTAATGATCTGCTGATCATAGACAGTCTTAAGATTACCGGCCAGCCTTTGGATAGTTTAAGATTCAGACTCATTGATATACCCCCGGAATTCACCGCGACTATTATGCCGGATAGCACTTTGCATGTGCAGATTGGCTTTACCCCCATCAGCACAGGTCTGGTCGACGGCCCAGGTTGTGATTCATTCAAACGACCCGTATAGAAATAAAATATGGGTTGACCTGAGCGGTACGGGGATTGCCGCAGAAAATCATTTTATCGGCAACAGAATTGGATTTTGGACAGGTATTAATAGACCGGGATTCATAAAAACTCTTTATATCCATAATAAGGGCCAGGCGAGTTGATCATCCCCTGCGACGCTCTCTCCATTACAGGCAGCCAGACCGCTGCATTTATGATCGAAAACAAACTGAAGATATTACAGTTCAGCCCCTGAGGATTCGGCGGAGATTAAAATTAATTTTCACCCGCTAGGACAAGCATAAACCGGCTGACCTGAGAATCAGGAGCAATGATCCCATTGATTCCGTACTGATCGTACCGCTGTTCCGGGCGGGGGTTATAATTCCAGTCAGATTTACCATATCATTCGATCCGCTGCATTCCAGCAATCAATTTACCGACGGACAATCTGCTATTATAAGCTTTACCATTACCGGGATCACCCTCTCCTGATTCTGCTTTTGTTCTGGTCAGAACAGGCGGGAGTATCAACTACACACGATTGTCCCTGAATCAACAAAGCAGCGAAAACTGGTCAGCACAGATAGATGCTCTCTCTGGTTACCGAACGCGGTCTGGAATACTATGTCCAGGTCCAGCGGGGTTTGACTTCAACCTATTATCCGGCCAATGGCCAGGATAATCCTAATGCCATCCAGGTGATTGTACCTCAAATACACTTTCCCTGGCAAACCAAAAAAGAAATATACCAGATGATTTCTGTACCGCTGGCGACATCCGGCCAGGATTTGCAGGAGTTATTTGAAGATGAATTAGGTCCTTATGATAATACAAAATACAGAATCTACGAATTAACGGCTGGCACGCACTACACGGAAATTGCCAGCATGAATAAAACACTCTCCCCGGGAAAAGCCATCTGGCTGATTACCAGAGAGGAAAAGGATTTGATCGTATCAGCAGCACAGACCATAAGCACCGATCAAAATTTTGAACTGCAATTACAGCAGGGTTGGAATTTGATTGCCACCCCGTTTGCCTTTCCGGTTGCCTGGAACCAGGTCAGCACAGAAATAGCCCTGCGCTACTATGATGGTTCGGACTGGCCTTTCGCCACTTTACTCGAACCCTTCAAGGGATATGCGATACATGTACCCAAAGATACGGTCTTGCTCATACCTCCGCAGGATGCTGCAGCTGTGCTGAAATCGACAGAAAAGTCTCAAAACCAGGCTGTTGACGGATGGCGTATTCAACTTTCAGCCGAATCGGCACAGGCCAGAGACCTGTTTAATTATGTGGGTGCATTTAAACAGGCAACAGCGGGCATCGATTATTGTGATTATCCTGAGCCTCTGCCGATCGGCACATATATTTCACTCAAGCTGGCACCACCTAATACGTCCGAAAAGTATTCTACAGATTACCGCGGATTGGCGCTGGGACAATATGTTTTTGAATTCGAAGTGTCCGCTAATATCGAAGAACAAATCAAAATATCTTTTCGCGAGGAGAATCTTCCGGATGATTACGATTGGATCGTCGTATCAGAAGATAAAGGCATCTATTATCCGCAGAGGGTCATTCAGACAACGGAGCAGCAAAGCCGGTATAAAATAATTATTGGAACGGAACAGTATATCGCCCTGGCCAGGTCAAATTTCCAACAACTGCCCCTGACCTGGAATCTCGAGCAGAACTACCCTAATCCATTCAATCCCGGAACAACAATTAAGTTTAGTATTCCTGAAGCGAGCATAGTTACGATCAATATCTATAATATTTTAGGTCAGAAAATAAACACCTTACTAAGCGGAGTAAAAATGGAGGCCGGTTTTTACCAGCTTGAATGGTATGGTACCAGTGCAGCCGGAGAGCAGGTATCCTCCGGTATTTATTTTCTGCAGTTAAAAACCGGAAAGTACATTAAGTTTATAAAAATGATTTTATGCAGGTAACTTTTTATATGCGCATTACCAAAAATGCCGGCGGAGTGGTTTGAGTGGAAAAATCAGATTATCAGGAACGCCTAAAAATTGAGCGGTTTTTGTCAACTCTGGCCAGTGAATTTATCAGTATGGATCCTGATAAAATTGATCAAAGGATTACTGCAGCTTTAAAAGAAATTACAGATTATCTGCAGACTGAACGGTGTTATATTTATCTCATTAATAAAACCTCCCTGCTGTTAACGCACTACTATTATCAAAAAGGGGTCAAAGGTAAAATCCGCCAGCACGAACAGGTGGACAAGGAAGATTTCCACTGGCTAATGCCTGCAATCCTGAATAAACAATCGATACATATTACCTCATCTTCCGATTTACTGACCAAATCCTGCACCCTGACAACGATTATGGAAGTTGAGAATACTAAGTCCATGCTGCTATGGCCCCTGTGCAGTCAGGACGATGTAATAGGTTTTATCGGCGTGGATCGTGTCGGGGAACTGCGGTTATTTTCCGGAGATGAACAATACCTCCTGGAAATGTGCGCTCAGATCATAGCTCAATCTTTTCTGCGCAGAAAACAGGCTCAATCCGAATTGTTACGGGACAGGAAGTATAAAAACCTTTTTGCAGAGATTGAAGATGTCGTTTTTATTTCAACACCGGAGGGTAAACTTTTAGAAATCAATACAGCGGGTGTAAAATTATTCGGCTATGAATCGGTCCAGGAATTATTGCAGATCAACATCGGACGGGATCTTTATATTCATACACAGGATAGAGCGAATTATAAAGAAACGATGAAAATCCGGGGTCATATAAAAAATTACGAATTAAAACTTAAACGTAAGGATGGGAAAAAAATCACTGTTCTGGAAACGGCGACAGTGGTTAGAAATGAGAATGGTGAAATCATTGCCTATCAGGGTATTTTGCATGACATCACCGAGAGGCGGAAGTTAGAGCAACAACTTACCAGATCGCAAAAACTGGAATCCATTGGATTGCTGGCAGGCGGTATTGCACATGATTTCAATAATATTTTAACCACCATAAGAGGGTATGCAGATCTTGTGCTGATGGATCTGGATGAGTCGAGTATTCATCACATGGAGATCAGGAATATTATTGATAGCAGTAAAAGAGCAGAAGGGTTGATCCGTAATCTGCTTGCTTTCAGCCGCAGACAAATGATCGAGCCGAAAATAATAAACCTGAATCAGGCTATTAACGAATTGCACAGCATGCTCTCGCGGATGATAAAAGAAGATATCCAGTTTGAGTTGCACCTGGGCAAAAATTTGCCCGATATAAAAGCCGATCCGGCCCAGATTCAACAAATCATGATAAATCTTATAGTAAACGCCAATCATGCCATCATGATAGACAAGGATAGATCAAAAAAGAAGTGTATCAAAATCACGACTGATCAGAGAGAGTTAAATGTGGAGTCAGATGAGGATCACCCTGAAGGCAATAAAGGGAAATTCCTGCTGATCGCCGTTGAGGATTCCGGTATCGGCATGGACGAAACAATGAAGGAAAAGATATTTGAACCATTCTATACAACCAAGAAAGATGGTGAAGGGACCGGGCTTGGTTTGTCAACAGTTTATGGCATAGTTAAACAAAATAATGGCACTATCCATGTAGAAAGTGAAGTGGGTATCGGAACTATTTTTGAAATTTACTGGCCTGTTACCAGCGAAAACCGCGTTGAGAATACAATCATTGATACAAAAATACAATTTAAACAAACCGGTGAAACTATTCTGCTGGTTGAAGATGATCCCCATGTCCGGGGCTGGTTATCAAGTGCTCTGAAATCCCTGGGATATAAACTTATCGAAGCAGAAGACGGCGAGCGCGCACTGGATATGGTGGTGGCTGAGAATTTGATTGATAAGATTGATTTGTTGATCAGTGATATGGTGATGCCGGTAATGGGCGGAGATGAACTGGCTGATCATATTAAAAAAATCAAACCATCGATTAAAATAATTTTATGTTCGGGCTATACACAAACCCGGGTGTATAGTGGGGATAAAGCACCGCAAAATAAATATTGTTTCCTCTCCAAACCTTTTTCTATTAAACAATTGGAACAGACTATTCGCGTGGTGTTGCAGCAGTAAAAAGACACTTTTTCCACTGTTTTTCACAGTGAATCACTTTCTTATATATAATAATTGCTTAGATTCAGATGTATACTAAATCAGCAATTTATGAATCGTTAGATGGGCAGTAACCGATTTTAAAATACGGCGAAAAAGTTTCCTATACCCCAATAGGAGAGATTAATGATAAGTCAAGTTGTCCACCTCAAGTCCCAATAAAATACGGAATTATATCAGAAGTGCCGGTAAACTCCATAATTTATTTTTAAGTACTCTTTTCTGCCTGGTTCGTTGTTGTCTGTGTTCAAACCCGCTTTCTGCCCAGACGGTCGGTAAAATAGCCGGAACTGTTACAGAGGTTGAAACCGGCGAACCGATACCGGGTGTAAATATCGTCGTTGTCGGCACTAAAATGGGCGCGGCTACCGACATCAATGGCGAATACTATATTTTGAATGTTCCTCCGGGAAAATATGAACTCCGCGCCAGTATAATCGGTTTTCAGACTATAAAAATGACAGATATTATCGTGAACGCCACCAGAACTACCACCATCGATTTTAAAATGTCAGTCGAGGTGCTTAAATCGGAAGAGGTGGTGATTATAGCCGTGCGACCCGATGTGGAACGGGATAAAACCTCAACCAGCGCCATCGTCCGCTTCGAAGAGGTGCAAGCACTGCCGGGGATAAGGGACATCGGAGATGTCCTTAACCTGGCTGCCGATATTTCCGACGGGCACTTCAGAGGCGGACGCGAGGGGGAGGAATACTACATCCTGCAGGGCATGGGCATTGTCAACCCGCTGGACCGCTCTTCGGCTTTTCTGCCGATCATGAGCAGCGTCGAGGAAGTTGAGGTTATCACCAGCGGCTTCGGCGCCCAGTACGGTAATGCCCAATCCGGAGTGGTTAATATCTCGATGAAAGAGGGTGACCGGAACAAATGGCAAACCAGGTTCGAATCGCGTATGCGCGCCCCGGGCCGCAAACATTTCGGTCCCAGTGCCTTCGACCCGGACGCCAATGATTATATCAAACTGCTGCTGAACAGAGAGGTCTGGTTAAGCGGAGACCCCAACTCAGACCAATCCCAGCCATATTACGGTGCGATGATTTCGGGATTTGCCAACACTTTCATGGGCGATACCCTGGTGCGACTGGCCGTGGCCCGGACCCTCTGGGAACAGACCCGCAGAGATATAGGCCGGACCTACGGAACTGAAGTGGATTACTCCCTGGAAGCAGCCACCGGGGGACCTATCAATGAGCAGATGACCATGTTCCTGGCCCTGCGCTCAGACCGGCAGGCACCTGTTTTCCCCACTGAACTACCCAACACCGAATACCAGGCCATGGGCAATGTGGTCACCGATCTGAGCAAAAGTATCACCTTCCGTCTCAGCGGGGGTTTTACCCAGCAAAACAACAACGTCTTTCCCGGTGTGAACAGTGTGGGCGGATACCAGCGCTGGCTTTGGGACCGCATAACCGGCATCCGCCAGAGGAAAAGACTCAATACTCAACTCGGGGCGCGCCTGACCAAGACAATCAGCCAGAGTACTTTTTATGAAGTGAAATTGAACACCCTGTTCACCGACAATACGACCGGCGCTACTCCGGTACCCGACATACTGCCTGATTCAGTCGATTTTAACTGGCCGAACCAGACCATCGTCTATCCAAACACCAGCTCCCCCGACCAGCTCGATTATCAATCCGGTTATGATACATTCAACAAAGAGAAAACCCGGACTATAACACTTGATGGTGCATTCACCAGTCAGATTACCAGATCTCACCTGCTTAATAGCGGTATTCAGGTCAATTCATACTTCATCGATGTGTCGAACTTTCTGAGCGTGCGCTCGAACCGGGAACTCGAACGATACACGGCGCACCCCTTTGAAGCCGCAATCTATGTGCAGGATAAAATGGAATTTGAAGGTATGATCGCCAATGTGGGACTGCGATTTGATTTATGGTACTCCGGTGTGGATTATTACCCTGATCTGTACACTCCGTTCGGAGATCCCGACTCGCTGGGCAGATTCAAGCCATCAAAGGCCGATACTAAAAAATCGCCTGTCCATGGTCGCCTGCAGCCGCGGCTTGGTTTCTCATTCCCTGTTTCCAGCAACACCACCTTTCATCTGAACTATGGCGCTTTCATGCAAAGACCATCATTTCAATATATCGTCTCCAGAAGAATCGGCCAACTCCTGAGCGATCCCCTGATCCTGGGCAATCCCAGGCTTAAACCAGAAACGACCAACAGTTACGATGTCGGAGTGGTGCAAGGCCTCGGGAGAAGGATTTACCCTGGATGTCAGCGGCTACTACAAGGATGTTAAAAATCTTATTCAACAATCGGATTTCATAGACGAAAGAGCCGGCTTACCAGGTGAGTTCGTACTTCAACCTCGATTATGCCGATATTCGCGGCTTCCGCATAACCCTGAACAAAAGAAGAGGAGCCTTGACCGGATCGATCAATTACCAGTACGGTTACGCCACCGGTAAAAGCGCTACCGCCACCGCAGCCACTCCACTTTTTAACCGCGATACCCTGGGAATCGTTACCACCGATCTGACCAATGTGCCGACGCGCGACATCCTGCTGGATTTCGACCGGACGCATAATATTATCCTGACCCTCGGCTATTTGACCGGGAAAGACTGGGGACCTGCAATTCTACAGTCAAAACTTTTGTCCAACGTAAATATTTCGGCGCAATCATCGATTCGCAGCGGCAGACCTTATACCTCCCCCTCCGATATCCGGCTGATCAATGTGAAGCGTACACCGATGGAATACAATACTGACCTGAGGGTGACCAAAAAGATTCAGAATTTCCTGGGCGTGCCGGTAAGTTTTTATGCCGAAATATTCAACCTGTTCGAGAATAAAACTCTCAATTACGATTATCTGTTCCAGAGACCCACGCCTATCAATCCCAACCTCCCGCTGCAATATTATGAACAATTTTCCATAAATGATAAGGAAAACGGTATCCGCTACTGGTGGGATAAGAGAACACAGGGCCCATTCAGCGTGGATCAATCGTTTCTAATTTACAGTAATCAACCGAGGTCCTATAGTTTCGGAATCGTCTTTGAATTTTAGAATAACGGTGAAGAAAATATGAAACGTATTGGCTTAATAATTCTGCTGTTGACTCTCCCCTTGAGCGATTTATATGCCCAGGTGCGTGATTGGCAGGTGCACAGACGCGGATTATTGCATCAGACTGTTTATAATACGGGTGAATTAGGACGGGCGTATAATGCCGGAGGCACCATACAACCGGGCAGTCCCTCCATGGAATGGCCGCCCTATTCCAGCATGATCCTGGACCGGGTGAATTATCCCGGCCAGCATAATTCCTTCGGCAGCGGGATCTGGATCGCCGGAACCCTGCCATCAGGCCGGGTTTATGCCTTCTGCGGTGCCACATCCAATACCAGCGGAGAACCGGTGCCGGTGCTGGGAGTGTACAGTACACCCCTGGAACTGGTCAGGACCGAGAATTTCCCCGTGCTGGAAAACGGCGAGTTGAATACTGCCTATAATCCCGACGAAGCTGAAGAAATTATCCTCTCACGCTGGGATACACCCGCCGGTATCAGGGTCACCCGCACCAGCCGGACCTGGAGTTTTCCCGGTTATGACAGTTTTATCATCTACGAATATGAGTTTCAAAATGTAACTGGCGATACGATCGCAGATCTGTTCATTACCTTTGCCAACACCTTCGGCCCATCGATGTTCGGCTACCAGCGGAATCACGGTGAATGGACCGAGGCTTCCTTTCGAGGTCAGTCACCAGGATTGGGTGATCATTTTGCACGATTCGATCTAAAGCGCTGGATGAGTTATAACCACGAAAGGGACGGCCTGCCGGACCCGGATTTCTTTGACACCTGGTCAACTGCAGGCAACCGCGGCGGCTTGAACTCTCCACAGGCTGTCGGTATAATGGTGCTGCATTATGACTACGAACATTTGAGCCGCAAAGACCAGACCGGTCAGGTATTTTACGGAGCAACGGACAGCACAGGTATGTGGGATGAAAACAGCAAAGCCAAACAACCCTTTCTGCTGCGTTACGAAAACGGTAATCTGCCCGGAGATACTAAAACCGGAACCTGGATGGACCCGACTCTGCAGCGGAAAACGGGCGTGTGGCAAGGCACTACCGATTCAACCCGTTTCGCCGACCAGTTTGAACCGGAACTGTGGCCGTACTGGAAAGGACGCACTAAAACTTCAATAAATCTTTCCTGGTATCAACCTGTTTCACGCGCTTATGGATTTTACCCTTATGTACTTCCACCGGACGAAGTCATGCGCTTTACGATAGCAGAGTTGGCGGGTTACGGTCCCGGCGTGGCCGGTGATAAGATTTATAAGGATGTTGGCGGAGCCATCCGTTCCGGTGTCGACGCCGGTGCCTATTTTAATCCGGTACCGAGCTGGTATGATACGCTGCATTATAATTATTTAGGAAATAAGAATTATATAGGGAGTGATTATCTGCAAAATCATCCGCTGCCGTGGTACGTGACCCCCGGCGTGGTGTCGATCCGGGATGTGGCCGACCGCGCAATAGAAATGTATACCGGGCAACCGCTGGCCAAATATGATACACTGCAGTACAGACCGGAGGAAGCACCGGCAACGGGCAGGTACAACACTATTCCCATTCCCTTTCCTGCGCCGGTCATCCGGATTGAAGATACCCGTGCTGCAGCAAACAAGATTATCTGGGGAGCGCAGGTAGAATCTTTTGATTCACCAAAACTCCATGCTGCCCTGGATCATTACGAAGTGCTGCGCGCACCTCATCCCCTGGGTCCATGGACGGTCATAGACTCCGTTAACCCTGGTGATCTGAGATACTTCAGCAATGGCGAATATGCCATTATAGATCCTGAAAGTAATCTCGGTGATAATGCTGCCTATGCTGTCATCACAGTGGATGAACTGGGCGGCAGAAGCGGCTTCACCAATATAACAATACATGAAACACAGGCACCTCCGGCTGAAACGCTGGGAAAAGTTTATGTGATACCTAATCCGCTGCTGGTCACCAGCGGATTAAGCGGGTCCGATCCGGGGGGAGAAATAGGCGACCGCATCCAGTTTGTGGGCCTGACTGATCGCTGCACCATCAGGATATTTTCATACACCGGCCAGTTGATCATGACCCGCGAGCACAACCGGGAAACGTACGGTAATCCCTGGTATCAACTCAGTATTAATAATCAGATAATCGCCTCGGGGGTGTATTATTTTGTTGTGGAGGACAGAGATACCGGCGCGAGGTCAAGCGGGAAGTTTGTGGTGATACACTAGAATTGGTAATTAGTAATTGGTAATTGAAATAATGACTGTCATTTCGAGTCCGCCGGCAGGCGGACGAGAAATCTTATCAGGTAAAAAATTACACGAAGATCCACGGAGACCTTCGGCGAAGAACCACGGAGTTCCACGGAGAATAAATTTGAGATTAGTAATTTGTATTTTGGTCATTGGTGCCTGGAATTTGATTTAATTAGTAATTAGAATTTGGAAATTAAAAATATGGTAGAAATATCATGAGTATTCTAAAAAGAAAATTTATTCTTGCAGTTTTAGCCGGGCTGCTTTGTACTTCATTATCTTTTGCCCAGAAGGTGGGCAGTACCTCGATGCAGTTCCTGAAGGTCATGCCCTCGGCCCGGGCCACTGCGCTCGGTGAAGCTTATGCGGTGTGGGCCACCGGCGCCGAAGCGGTTTTCTGGAATCCCGCCGGTCTGGCCAGGCTGGATAACATGGAACTTTCCACTACCTATGTCAACTGGTTGTTCGATGCCCAGCAGGGTGCAATTTCTTATGCCCTGGCCATACAGGGATTCGGAGCCGTCGGTGTGCAGGTCCAGTATGTCGATTTCGGCGAGTTCGAGGAAACCAGCAACGAACGTCCGTATATCAGCAATCCTGACCACCCCGGACTGACCGGCAATACTTTCAATCCGTTCAGCTATCTGATCGGTATATCGTATGCCCGCTACCTGACTGATAAGTTTTCAATAGGTATAAGCATGAAGTATGCCCATGAATCACTATTTAATGGTCAAAGAGTAGTCGCCCAGGTAAAACAGGGGGTATTTGAAGAGGTCAAGACCTGGGCGGATGGATTGTTGTTTGATTTTGGAATTCGCTATAACACCGGTTACCGCTCTGTTTATCTTGGCTCGGCGGTGCAGAACTTTGGCGCAAATGTAAAATATGCCAGGGAATCTAACGCCGTGCCGCTGCTGTTCCGTATCGGCGTGGGTGCCGATGTCATCGGTACCGAAGGATTGATGCTTAGCGGAAGCAGCGAGCACCGCTTAAGCATGGCCTATGACATATTCCATCCCAACGATTACGCCCAGCAAATGCATGTAGGCCTGGAATATGAATTTGCCGGTTCGATTGCCCTGCGCGGTGGATATAAATTCAATTATGATTATGACGGATTAACATTCGGAGCCGGGATTAAATATGCCATCGAAGGTATCCGCTTATCGGCGGATTACAGTTATGGAGCCATGGGTACCTATCTCGGCAATGTACAGCGGTTTAGTATAGGGATTGCGCTGCCATGAAAAAGATAAAAGTCATTATTGGAATTCTAAGTTTGTGTATCAGCCCGCTTTTTATTACAGCGCCGCTTTATGCCCAGGGGTATGGCGGAGCGCTGACCTTCCAGGGGCTTGACCACTTCACCCTGCATTCGGCCGCCTCAAGGGCCATGGCCGGTGTTTCGATCGGTATAAAGCAGGATCCCGGATTGATGTTCCAGAATCCGGCCACTCTCTTTTCGATACAGGGGCTGCAGTTATCGCTGGGAGGACTTTATTTTTCCAGCGAATCAAAACAGGAGCAGAATTACGCTCCGGTCCGGTATTATACAAATCTGAGTCTGCTGCTGGAAGGGCTGACCGCCTATATTCCCGATCCCGACACCTCGCTTTTTGGTTTCACGCTCCAGGACACCGTGCAGAGACCGTACGACAAAATAGGTCCGAACTGGTCAAGATCGGGCAAAAACAGCGTGCCGCTGCAGGCCATGCTGGCTGTGCCGGTATCGCTGGGTGAAGTCAAAATCGTCGCCGGCATCGGTACTGTCGAATATGCCAACCTGAATCACTATTATCAGAATAACAATGTGCTTTCGCCGTCGATTTTATCGCAGCGTCCCCTGCCCACCTTACGTCCGACCGATGATAATCCGCTTGCTGTGGATTGGTCGCAAATCGCTGCGCCAGCGGAAAGGTGAAATTCAGGGCTACGGTTTTGCCCTGGCCGGAGGTCTGCCGGAGTATAACCTGGCCTTCGGATTCAGCGGGATGATTCTGGACGGCAGCAGTGATGATTACGAACAACAACTGGCCAGAGGTAAACTCACATTCTACTTCCAGGCTTTCCGGGCAGATTCGGTGTATCGAAGAATTACTAAAACCGGTACTTCGGATTTCAGCGGCCGGGAATTTACCCTGAGCAGCATCCTCAGCAGCCGCTATGTCAGCATCGGATTTTCTATTAAACCGCCGACCACCATTACCAGAAAATACTCGATGCAAATTGCCACAGACACCACAGGTGGCGGAACGCCTTCAATATCCTCGGTCCAGGGCGAGGATAAACTGAAACTCTCCTGGCGCGGAACAATCGGTCTCTCCCTTACTCCGCGGGAAAATCTGACGGTCGGTCTGGAGTATGAGTTCCGGCCCTACAAGTCTGTCCGTTATACCGATGCGCAGGGTACGGAAACGGCCCCCTGGCTGCAGTCTTCTCTTTTCCGGGTAGGAGCTGAGTATCAGGTTACACCATGGCTGGCGCTGCGCGGCGGAATGCGGGGCGAAGCTGAGGTTTTCGAGGCAGAAGGAAGTTATCTGGCAGGTGAGCCGGTGACCTATACGGTTTATTCGGCAGGCTGCGGAGTTTATTATGCAGGCTTGCGATTGAATTTAACCTATGAGAATTCGCTGATGAAATACCAGGATATCTGGTCCACTGCGATCAGCAAGAATAGTGACAGGCGTCATTTTTTACTTGCGCAATTGACGTATGATATACCGTGGAAGATACAATAAAATAACCCACCCCATACCCCTCCCTATCAGCCCGGGGCTGATAGGGAGGGGCCAGGGGAGGGTCAGAGACGAAATTAACCCACCCCCTTTCCCCCTCCCTGTCAGCCTCCTGGCTGACAGGGAGGGGCTAGGGGAGGGTCACTGACATCACTTTTACAAGGAGATACATCATGCCAAGATTTACATCATTTGTATTCATCCTGATTTTATTATTATCAATATCCCTGCTGGCCCAGACTACCGGGGATTACCGGACCAAAGCCAGCGGCAACTGGAGTGCGGCCCAGAACTGGGAGCGCTATAACGGTTCAACCTGGGCAGCCATCGGCACTCCGCCCACCGGAGCCGAAACGAGTACCGTACAAAGCGGTGACTCGATTTTTATCGACGCGGCTGTCTTTATTAGCGGAAAACTGGTCAACCAGTGGAAAGTGGAAGCAAACGGCCTGCTTACAATTGCCAATGGCGGGACTTATGAACATGCCCGCAACAGGGGCAGCATGCCGCTGGCCAACTGGGCCGAGGGTTCAACTTTGTTGATGAGCGCGGTGCAGGATACCGCTCCGGATGACCGCGATCAGAATTATTATAATATTACCTTCAATTGCCCCGATCAGGTGGCTAATCTTAATATGAACCTGGACAGCAATACTGTCAGCGGCGACATCCGGGTAATTAATACCGGTCTGAATCGCTGGTACCTGACCTCCGCAACCGCCAACGATAGTGCGGTCGTTACCATACTCGGAGATGTAATTGTCGAGGCGGGAACGTTTGCCACGCAGGGCACCAGTAACGCCCTGACCAAATTCACCGTCCATCATTATGGCGACATTATCGTTACCGGCGGCAATTTCTCCCTGGCCCGCGGATCGCAACCGAATGGAAGTACTACCTGGTATCTGTATGAAGGTAATTTCTCAATGTCCAATGCCACCACCCAGTGTTCCACCAATCCTCCGGGCAATGCCAATTTTATCTTTTGCAAGGCCGGCAGACAAACCTTAACCCTGGGCGAAGGCAATACACTTACCGCATTGTTCATAAAAGTCAACGACGGCACGACGCTTGATATGGGTGCCAGTGTGCTGGCCGGCAGCGGTAATTTTACTCTTAGCACAGGAGCAACCCTGGCTACAACTGTGGCCGGAGGGCTAACCGGAATTTTCAGTACGGTCACCGGTGTGGTCAGTCTGGCCAATGCTTCAAGTTTTGAATTTAACGGCAGTGCCGCACAGGTCACCAGTGCACTAATGCCGGATACCGTAACCAATCTGACAATTAATAACACAGCCGGGGTGGTGCTGTCGCAATCAACGACCATCATGGGAGTGTTGAGACTCATGGTAGCCGGCGAGTTCGATAATACCATTCCTTTCATTCTTGGCCCGAACGGATCGATTTCGTATGAAGGCGGAAGTTTAAAAGTTCCGGTTTCTGCGCTGGAAGATATGCCAAGGTATATTCCCAATACGTTTTTTGTTCTGCAGAATTTTCCAAATCCGTTCAATCCTTCCACGACAATACGCTTCGGGCTGCCTACAGTATCTGATGTAACCGTTAAAGTATTCAATGTTCAGGGACAGGAAATCGCTACGCTTTTTGAGGGCAGGAAAGGTGCAGGAGTGCATAATGTGGAATTCGATGCCAGCAATCTCAGTTCGGGAGTATATCTTTACCGCATCCAGGCGGGGGAGAATGTGGAAGTCAAACGGATGTTGTTGATAAAGTAATTGGTAATTTGTAACTGGTAATTAAAATTACACGGAGTGACACGAAGAAGACACGAAGATCCACGGAGAAAAAATTTAAGGATTAGTGAACTGAATTTTGGTTATTGGTGCTTGGAATTTGGAATTTCTTTTTAGAATACATATGCTAAACAAAATAGTAACCAATAGGGAGGAAGCCTTATGAGAATACCAAAACATGCAATTTTAGCAGTATTCTTTGTTTTGTTGTTATCCGTATTTGCTTTTTCACAGGCAACCGGTGATTACCGCTCTGTGGCCAGCGGGAACTGGAGCGTTGCAGCCACCTGGGAGACATTCGACGGATCGAACTGGGTTGCTGCCGGCAGTGCTCCGACCGGGACAGAAATAATCACTGTTGACGGAGTAGATACAGTTCTTGTGGATGGAGCCGTGACTATTACCGGGTATGTAACCTGCTAAAGGATACGGCACTCCTTGAAGTCACCACCGGCTGCCCTGGATTTTGGAGATAGCAGTACCTACGAACATGCCCGTGATGCTGGCAGCCTTCCCGTAGCCACCTGGAGCGAGGGATCAACCCTGCTTTTGACCGGTACTGTGCAGGATGCTCCGGGTAACCGGAACCAGGATTTTTATCATGTTACCTTCAATACTCCAAACCTTGGACGCAACCGCGATATGGGCTGGAACGGAAATACCGTCGGTGGTGATATCAGGGTAATCAGTACCGGAGCATACAGATGGCAATTATCCTCGGCTTCGGCTAACAATACTGCTGAATTTACCATAATGGGTCAATGTGATTGTCGAATCCGGCGCCCTGGCCGTACAGGGAACAAGTAATGCCAATACGACTTTTATTGTTAATCACTACGGCGACATCGATGTTAACGGTGGCAACTTCTCCCTGGCCAGAGGTTCGCAGGGAAGCGGTTCGGGTACAACCGCCTGGTTTCTGTACAACGGGAATTTGTCCCTGGCCAATTCCACCATACAGAACTCTAATCCGACTGCAGGAAATGCAAAGTTTGTCTTTGCTAAGAAAGACACCCAGAAAGTCAGTTTCGATAATGTAACCTACGGCGGAGGCGGAATCCATTTCGAAGTTGCCGATACTGCTGTCATGCAAATAACTACAGATCTCACTGTCAACGGCCTGCTGGTCAACCACGGCGCCGTTGATCCGATGGGCGTATTGACCTTTGCCAATGGTTCGGTTTACGATCATGCCCGCGATGCGGGTAGCATACCGACAGACTATCTGGGAAGCGGGATCGACCTTTTTATTGACCGGTACCCTGCAGGATGCACCGGCGAACCGGATCCAGAATTTTTACAATGTCACCTTCAACACACCCAATCTTGGACGCAACCGCGACATGGGCTGGACTGGTAATACTATCGGTGGTGATATTACGGTTTTGAATACCGGTGCATTCAGATGGCAAATGACCTCCGCCTCGGCAAACAATACTGCCGAGTTTAACATTATGGGTGACGTGATCGTTGAAGCGGGCCAGTTTACTACCAACGGAACAAGCAATGCCAATACAACGATTATTGTCCATCAGTATGGCGACGTGATCGCCACCGGTGGAAATCTATCCGTCTCCCGGGGAACACAGGGCAGCGGTTCAGGTACAACCACCTGGTACCTGCATAACGGGAATCTCTCTTTGTCCGATGCCACAACACAGAATTCCAATCCCACCCCCGGTAATGCTAAATTTGTTTTTGATAAAGATTCCGTACAAATGATAACACTCTCCAATGTAACCTATGCCGGCGGAGGTCTGCCCATCGAGGTCGCCACGGGTTCGTCACTTGATTTTGGCCTGAACAATTTATACGGTGAAGGCATGTTCATACTGAATCAGAATGCAACCCTGATCACGGCAAATCCTGCCGGACTGGACAGCACCCTGCAAAATACAGGTAAAGACTCAATAAACCTGGCAGCTAATTTCACGTTCAACGGAACTGCAGCACAGATATCCGGAGTATCCATAACCGATTCCATAGGCACGCTGACCATAATCAATACGGCCGGAGTCACCTTTAACGACACCCTTGTCTGCACGGATTTGGAAGTGGAGGCAGGTTCAGTTATGCAGATCGATAGCGCAGGGAGTATAACTACCAGCGGGGGGAATGTCGCAGGTACTGTTGTCAATAAAGGTGTTCTCAGTGCCGTCGCCACACTGGATTTTGATGCGGGCTCGGTTTACGAACATGCGCAGAACGGCGGAGAAATTCCGAACGGCACCTGGAACGAAAGTTCCACATTGCTGCTGACCGGCACGACTCAGGATGCGCCGGGCAACCGCAATCAGAATTTCTATAATGTCACCTTTAACACACCTAATCTCGGACGCAACCGCGACATGAGCTGGAATGGTATTACCATCGGTGGCGACATAAATGTGATTAATACCGGCGCTTACAGATGGCAGATGACCTCAGCCGTTGCCAGCGATACGGCCGAACTCACTATCATGGGAGATGTGGTCGTTGAGAGCGGTCAATTTACTTCAAATGGAACAAGCAATGCCCTTACGACCATTATTGTACATCAATACGGTGACGTTATCGCTACCGGTGGAAACCTTTCTGTCTGCCGCGGATCGCAGGGCGAAGGTTCCGGCTCCACCCGCTGGTATCTGCATGAAGGGAATTTATCATTGGCAAATGCCGCCACACAAAACTCGAATACCAAAAATGCCTGGTTTGTGTTTAACAGCGATACAGTACAGACCATCTCCCTCCACAATATGACCTACGGCGGAGGAGGATTGCCCCTGGAAGTCGCTTCCGGTACAATACTGGATTTTAGTTCTAATCAGACTGGGCGGCGCAGGCCTGTTTATATTGAACGAAGGCGCGACGCTGGCCACGGCTAATCCCGGCGGTCTGGACAGCACCCTGCAAAATACGGGGAAAGATTCCCTGAGCAGCGGCGCCAATTACATATTTCACGCCAGCGTGCCGCAGGTTACCGGTATGCTGATGCCGGTGATTGTCAACGATTTGAGCATCGACGATACATCCGGTGTAAAATTATCCCAGGAAACGACCATTAACGGCGTGTTGCATCTGAAACAAGGCGTATTTGATAATACGATTCCTTTCACCCTGGGACCGAATGGTTCGATTTCATATGAAGGCGGAAGTTTACTGATCGATCCCAGCTCGGTGGAAACCGAACCGTCCGCCGAGATACCGAAAGTATTCGCCCTTTACCAGAACTACCCGAATCCGTTCAATCCTGCGACGACCATCCGCTACGACATTCCGAAACAAAGTGATGTTACTGTGGTGGTGTATGATGTAATGGGCCGCCAGGTCGCTGAATTGGTCAACGCCAGGCACAATATCGGTGCTTACATCATCCATTGGAATGCCCGCGGCTACGCCAGTGGAATTTATTATTACCGCATCACCGGCGGGTGATTTTGTGTCGGTAAAGAAACTGGTGTTGATGAAATAACCCACCCCCTACCCCCTCCCTTTCAGCCCAGAGGCTGAAAGGGAGGGGCTGGGGAGGGTCATGAAGAAGGAATTGGTATGCTCAAAAAATTCATAATTACTAATTACTATTTACTAATTACCACAACTCTGCTCAATGCACAAATATACATTTCCCCTGACGGTCTGGACACCAATCCTGGTACCATAGATTCAGCCTACGCCACATTCCCCACCGCAATTTCGGCTGCCCAACCTGGTGATACGATTTATGTCCGCGGCGGTGTATATAATCTGATTGCTACCATAACCATCACCGCGGTAAAAAGCGGTACTCTAGAGCTGATGTTCACCATGACCGCCTACAATGACGAGGTACCTATTCTTGATTTTTCAGCACAGGCGTTCGGCTCAAGAGGTTTCATTCTGAAAGCGAATTACTGGCATTTTAAAGGACTGCAGATCAAGGGTGCCGGCGATAACGGTATGAATATCGACTTCGGTTCCAATAATATTATCGAAAATTGCCAGTTTTACGAAAACCGGGACAGCGGGCTGCAGTTGGGCAACGGTTCGGCCAATAACCGGATCATCAATTGCGATTCCTACTATAATGCCGATCCGACCGATTATGGGGATGCGGACGGTTTCGCGCCCAAGCTTACCGTCGGCAGCGGCAACTATTTTTACGGCTGCCGGGCCTGGGGCAATTGCGACGATGGTTGGGATGGTTATATGCGCGGCGCTACAGACGTAACCACCACACTGGAAAATTGCTGGACCTGGGGTAACGGCTATCTGAAAGACGGCTCGGATCCCGGTATTCAGGCCAACGGTAACGGCTTTAAGATGGGCGGTGGCGACAACAGCAATGCCGATTCGCTGATGCACCATTTTATTTTAATAAATTGTCTGGCGTTTAATAATAAAGGTAAAGGATTCGATCAGAATAACAATCTCGGATCAATGACTTTATATAATTGCACCGGTTACGGCAACCTGGTGTCCAATTACAGAATTCAGCGTGCGCTGGTTCCCGGACAGACCCTGACCGTAAAAAATTGTGTTTCATATAACGGCAATGTCGAGTTGGGAACCTTTGCCGTGCAGGAAACTAACAGCTGGCTTACACCTTTTGAAGTCACGGCCGGTGATTTTCTGAGTTTGGACAGCGAGTCGGCTGATACCGCACGCCAGGCCGGCAATAGTTTACCGGAGATCGCCTTCATGCACCTCTACGAGGGCAGCGATCTGATCGATGGCGGTGTGGATCTGGGCTATCCATATAAAGGTTCAGCACCCGATCTCGGCGCTTTTGAAAGCGATTACGCGACCCAAGTTGGGAATAACCAAGCACCAATAACCAAATACCAATTAAATCAGAATTATCCCAATCCCTTTAATTCAAGCACCACCTTCCAATTCCACAATTCCCAAATTCCTGAATTTAACAACTCTGAAAATCTATAACCTACTGGGACAGGAAGTGGCCACACTGGTAAGCGGAAATCAGACAGCTGGTAAGCATATGGTGCAATTTGACGCCTCAGGTCTGGCCAGCGGGGTGTATTTTTACAGGTTGCAGGTTGGGCATGATTGGGTACAGATGAGGAAGATGGTATTGGTGAAGTAGGAGGTTTAGGGTAAAAAATTACACAGAGTTCCACAGAGTAAACACGGAGACCTTCGGCGGAGGTAAATATTAGGAATTAATAATTAGTAATTGGTAATTAGTAATTAGTAATTACCAGTTACATTACAGTTATCAATTCATATGTAAAACTTGAATTTTATCACTCAGTAATGAAATCTAATCACTAATCCAGAAATTTTAATCTCCGCCGAAGGTCTCCGTGCCGAAGGTCTTCGTGGAACTCCGTGTAATATAAATCTCTACTTAATCCTTTTCAACAACGTCTCCGATTTCATTTCCTTCCCGTCGGGCATGAGCATCACCCCGGTGACTTTCATGGTATTTTCATCGACTTTTTCGGTGGTGCGTACGTATTCCCCGCCGTACATGGGCCATTTCACGACCGACACATTCCCCTGCCGGCTGCCCTTGCCTGTTCCCATCTCCCGCATGGAGTCGATCCAGTAGCTCACATCGTTACCCTGCTTGTCCAGGGTCAGCACAGCCAAGCCGGACATCATCAGTTTTCCTTCATAGTTCGCCGTGTAGGTAGCGAAGAGGAACTGTCCACCTATCTCCATTTCGCAGTTCATATAATCTTCCGTGATGCCGTTGCTTGAACTGGTGGTTCCCTTCCACTCCCCGACCATCCATTTAAGGAATGCGTCGTCAAGCGGCTGGGGGAGCGTCATGGATTGGGCAGGTTCCTCCTGGGCCAGCAGGGGTACCGTGAGGAGTAAGAATAGAATTGAAAACAGGATGCTTAATTTATACATGATACAATCTCCTTTTTGGTTTACATATGATAATATAATTGAGTAACTAAAAAGGGGAAATATTAATTTCCGGAGGTTAGGGAAAAGCGTTACACGGAGTTACACGGAGCAAGCACGGAGACCTTCGGCGGAGTAAAAATATTTCTGGTTTGGTGATAGGACTTCGTCAATAAGTGATTAGGATGAAGAATGCTAAACTCCCAAGCACTGTTGATCAAAATATTAATTACAAATCCATAAGTATCTTCTCCGTGTTTCTCCGTGCCTGCTCCGTGTCCCTCCGTGTGATGCTTTCCCCCAACCACCCAAAACGAATTTGAAACTTTCTCCGCCCGCCTTCCGTAATCTAAGGCACATAACACCTGTTAGACGAACAAACGTTGAATTGATCTTGATTTTAAATTTATCTAATACCCGGGAGGGACAAGCAATGAACAGAATAATTATGATTATACTGTTTATAATTCAGCATATAATCGGTTCCAATTTCGCTTTGGCCGCTGACTTTCAGATCAGGGCCATTACCGATAAAATATTCATTGTGAATGATCCCGCAGGAGGAGAAGATCAATTAGTTATTAATTCAGAAAAGGGGCTGATTGTTTTCGATACCTTCTGGTCCCAGATTACCGCCCGGCAATATAAAGCAGAAATCGTCAAATATTTCAAACGGGATGATTTTGCCTATACCATCAACATGGTGGATCGGTTGGATATGTTTGGCGGAAATGCAGCCTATGGAGAAACCAGTATCGTCGGTCACGACAGTTTTTTGGATAAGTTTACGGGCAAGCAAGATGAAGTTAAGGCGGAAATCAGGAAACTTACAGACATGTGGCGCCGGAAAGCCGATGCTGCACGTAAACGTCTGGAAACTCTGGAAAAAGATTCGGATAAAGCCGGCATTGAGCAGCGGTGGATCATGACCTGCCAGCGCAGGGCCGACGAGCTGGAGGCCGGTTTTTCCCTGATTTTACCGACCTTGGTTTATAGCGATAGAATGTCGCTTGACCTGGGTGATCTTACGCTCAAACTGATCTGGTTTGGCAAGGCCGGAAATTACAACGGCATGACCGTAGTGGTTATTCCGGAGGAGAAATTGGCAATTATACCCGGTTTTATTCTGCATGCCCAGCATCTGGCCCCTTATCCCTACCATGAATATGCCGAACTGGATGTGGAACGCTGGATCTCGATACTTGAGGAGCTGCTGGAAGGTAAAAATGCGGTTGAAAGGGTCATCTGCGATATGAGTGATGTCTGGACGAGAGAACGCGCAGTTACCCACCTTGAATATATAAGGAACCTGTGGAACGGCACAAAAGAAGCTGCCTTAAACGGGAAAGATCTCGACAGTGTGCAGGATCAATTTTCACTGGAGAAAGACTTCGCTTTTGTCAAGGAGATGCAGGTTTACAAAGATCATGGCGATGAGTGGGTGCGTCCGCAGCATCAAGCCCATGTGCAGGTTTTCTTTTTACAGCATAAAAATCCAAGGCCGTGAATGCTGAATAAATTGGAGAGCGAGTAAGAAGATAGTCACACGGAGAGCCACTGAGGAGCACGGAGTTTCACGGAGCAATTAATCAGGATTGGTAATTAATATTTGATGATTCGTGCATGGGATATTAAAGATTTTTAAACTGAATCATTTATTAATGAAGTCCTATTACTAAACCAGAATTTTTCTTTCTCTGTGGAACTCCGTGTTACTTTGTGTAACTCCGTGTAATGCTTTACCCCTATCTCCCACTAATTTTTCCCACAATTCGGCCTGGATGATTTTATTGACCAGGGCCAGCCGGCGCCTGCCTGGCAGCAGACAGGTCAGATAGATATTACTTTTTATTTCATTAGTATGAGTTTCTTCGTTTCCTGATATCCTGTTGTCTCCACTTTATAGAAGTATAGTCCACTTGATAGATTTTCTGGTTTCCATTCTACTTTATGATTCCCTTGGGATAATTCTTTATTAACTAATATCGCAACTTCTTGACCCACTATGTTATACACTTTCAATGAAACAAATCCGGACGAGTGAATATCAAATTCAATAGTAGTGGATGGATTAAAGGGGTTGGGATAGTTTTGGTGTAAATCATAATCTGAAGTATTGTCGATGTTATCTTCATAAATTGGATTAACATCAGAGGTGGTTTTAATCAGCCAGACATCAGAGCCGCCACTACCGTATGAAGAGGTATAACCGGCTATGATATATCCTCCATCCGGCGTCTGCCGGACGTCGTAACCGGCATCATGATCACCTCCCCCGAATGTTTTCGTCCAGATTATATCCCCGGAGGCGTCATCGGTCTTAATCAACCAGGCATCCCTGATACCGGCGGGGAATGAAGAGGTATAGCCGCTTAAGATATAACCTTTATCATCAGTCTGCTGGACTGCATTACCGCAATCCTCACCTCTTCCTCCGTACGTCCTGGTCCAGAGTGTATCACCAGAGGCATTTGTCTTAATCAACCAAACATCATAGTTTCCCGCGCCGAATGAATGTGTCGAGCCGGTGATGATATACCCTGCATCTGCAGTCTGCTGGATGTAATATGCTCTATCTACGCTGCTTCCACCATATGTCCTGGTCCAGAGTGTATCGCCCAGGGCATCGGTTTTAATCAGCCAGAGATCAGAGTTGCCGGCGCCGAATGAATGTGTCGAGCCGGCTATTATGTACCCATCATCTTCAGTCTGCCGGATTGAATTGCCGTACTCCCTCTGACTTCCTCCGAAAGTTTTCGTCCACAGTGTATCACCGGAGGAATCGGTCTTGATTAGCCAGACCTCGCCATTACTGTAGTCCCAGGCCTCCGTATATCCGGAAATGACATATCCCTCATCTTCAGTCTGCTGTACCGCCTGACCAGCATTACCAGAATAATATCCCCAAAACGTTTTGGTCCAGAGTGTATCTCCGGCGGCATCGGTTTTAATCAGCCAGACATAACTGCCGTTGCCATCGAATGTGCTTTTTGACCCGGTTACAATAAATCCTCCGTCCGCGGTCTGTTGAACCGAATAACCGCCATCCGAACCGATTTCACCGAACGTTCTGGTCCAGAGTGTATCTCCGGAGGCATTGGTTTTAATCAGCCAGACATCATTGCCGGTGGTAGCGTGGCCGAGCTCCAGCACAACGCCCCGCCGATGAGCGCCGAGCTGGCCGCCGGGGTGATCCGCCAGGAGCTCGGCGGCGAGCCCGACGAGGTCTTCGCCGAGTGGGACCCCGTGCCGATCGCCTCGGCGTCGATCGGCCAGGTCCACCGGGCCATCACCCACGACGGCCGGGCCGTGGCGGTGAAGGTGCAGTACCCGGGGGTCGCCGAGGCCGTCGCCGCCGACCTCGACAACGCCGGCCTGCTCTTCGGCGGGCTCGGCCAGCTGTTCCCGGGCCTCGACCCCAAGTCGCTCGTGGCCGAGCTGCGCGAGCGCCTGGTCGAGGAGCTCGACTACCGCGCCGAGGCCCGCCACCAGCAGGTGTTCGCCCAGGCCTACGACGGCCATCCCACGATCCACGTGCCCGCGGTGGTGCCCGACCTCTCGACCCGCCGGGTGCTCACCACCGAGCTCTCCGACGGCGTGCGCTGGGACGAGCTGCTCACCTGGCCCCAGGACGAGAAGGACCTGGCCGCCGAGACCCTCTACCGCTTCGCCTTCGGCAGCCTCTACCGCCTGCGGGCCTTCAACGGCGACCCCCACCCGGGCAACTACCTGTTCCACCCCGGCGGCCGGGTCACCTTCCTCGACTTCGGCCTGGTGAAGCACTTCACCCAGGACGAGCTCGACGACTTCGACGAGATGATCCGGCACATGGTGCTCGAGCACGACCCGGCGGCGTTCCGGGCCACGGTCGAGCGGATCGGGCTGCTGCCGGCCGGCCTGCCCGTCACCGACGACGAGGTCGCCGACTACCTCGGCCACTTCTACGACTTCGTCCGCGTCGACGGGCCCTACACGATCACCCACGAGTACGCGGCGGAGACCGTGCGCCGCTTCTTCGACACGTCGGGCCCCTACGCCACGATGCAGAAGGCGGCCAACGTCCCCCAGAGCTTCGTGATCATCCAGCGCATCAACCTGGGGCTCTACGCCATCTTCGGCGAGCTCGAGGCCACCGGGAACTGGCGGCGCATCGCCGAGGAGCTGTGGCCCTTCGTCGACGGCCCGCCCTCCACCCCGATGGCCCTGCGCATCGACGAGTGGCGCCGCCGGCGCCGGTCGGAGGCCACCGGCGCGAAGCTGTGAGGGTGACGACCGGCGACCAGACCCCTGCCACGACCGGGGCCCACCTCACCAGCGCCCATCAGCGTTGGGTCGACCGCGACGCCGCCGTCGTGTGGCACGGCTTCACCCAGATGTCGTGCTACGCCGAGAACCAGCCGGTGATCGTCGAGTCGGCCGACGGCCACGAGCTCATCGACGTCGACGGCCGCCGCTACCTCGACGCCATCTCGTCGCTGTGGGTCACCACCCTCGGCCACCGGGTGCCCGAGCTCGACCAGGCCGCCCGCGAGCAGCTCGACCGGGTCGCCCACACGACCCTGCTCGGCAACGGCAACCGGGCCATCATCGAGCTGGCCGAGGCGCTGGCGCCGCGGGTGCCGGTCGACGAGCCGCACTTCCTGTTCGCCTCCGACGGCGCCGCCGCCGTCGAGCAGGCGCTCAAGATCGCCTTCCAGTACTGGACCAACCAGGGCGTCACCGGCCGCACCCGCTACCTCGCGTTCGGCGGCGCGTACCACGGCGACACGATCGGCGGCTCTCGGTCGGCGACGGCGGCTTCGGCACCGACGTGTTCGACCCGCTGCGCTTCCCCGTGCTGCGCGCGCCCGGCTTCGACGACCCGACGGCTGGGCCGACACGGCCTGCGCGCTGATCGCCGCCCACGCCGACGAGCTCGCCGCCGTCGTCATCGAGCCGCTGGTGCAGGGCGCGGCCGGCATGCGGGTCGCCGACCCCCAGTCGCGTCGCGCGCGTCGGCCGACGCCTGCCGCGAGCACGACGTGCTGCTCATCTGCGACGAGGTCGCCACCGGCTTCGGCCGCACCGGCACGCTCTTCGCCTCCGAGCAGTGCGGCGTGCGCCCCGACCTCATGACCATCGGCAAGGGCCTCACCGGCGGCTACCTCGCCATGTCGGCGACCGTCGCCAGCCGTCGGGTCTACGACGCCTTCCTCGGCCCCGACCTGAGCGAGCGCACGCTCTACCACGGGCACTCCTACTGCGGGAACGCCCTCGCCGCCGCGGTGGCGCTCCGCCACCTCGAGCTGTTCGACGAGTGGGACGTGCTCGCCAACGTGCGCGAGCGGGCCACCCAGCTCGGTGCGCTGCTCGAGAAGTTCGCCGGCGAACGACCCGCCGTGGTGGGCGACGTTCGCCGCCGGGGCCTGATGAGCGGCGTCGAGCTCGACCCGCCCACCGACGGCCTGCGCTGGGGCCGGCTCGTGTGCGCCGCGGCGGTGCGCCGCGGGCGTGCTGCTGCGGCCGCTCGGCGACGTCATCGTGCTCATGCCGCCGCTCACCTTCACGCCCGACGAGATCGAGCGCATCGTCGACGTGCTCGGCCGAGGCGGTCGACGAGGTGTGCGGCCGGTGAGCCCCGGCGGCGCCTGGGAGCGCTGGGTCGACGCCGAGACCGACGGCATCCACGCCGCCGGCCAGTGGCGCGAGCCCCGCTCGTTCGACGCGGCCGGGCCCAGCGGCGCGCCTCACCGCCACGGCCAGGACGTCGTGTCGTTCGCCTCGAACGACTACCTCGGGCTCTCCCAGCACCCCGCGGTGATGGCCGCCGCCATCGCCGCCGTCGACCGGTGGGGCACCGGTGCCGGCGCCGCGCGCCTGATCGTCGGGTCCCGGCCCGTCCACCACGAGCTCGAGCCGCGCTCGCCGGCTGGAAGGGCACCGAGGCGGCCGCGGCTGTTCCCCACCGGCTTCGCCGCCAACCTCGGCGTGCTCACCACGTTCGGCCGCCCCGGGGTGCGCATCCGCTCCGACGAGCTGAACCACGCCTCGATCATCGACGGCTGCCGCCTGGCCCGCGCCACGGGGCCGAGCTGCGCGGTGTACCGCCACGGCGACCTCGACCAGCTCGACGCGCTCCTGGCCGAGCCGGGTGCCGAGCGCCGGTCGTCGTGACCGACTCCGTGTTCTCGATGGACGGCGACGTCGCCCCCGTCGACGACCTGCTCGAGATCTGCGCCCGCCACGATGCCCTGCTCGTGCTCGACGAGGCCCACGCCGTGCTCGAGCCCGATCCCGGTGACCTCCACCGACGGCCCGTCCGTGCTCCAGGTCGGCACGCTGTCGAAGACCCTCGGCGCGCTCGGTGGCTTCGTCGCCGGTTCCCGGACCGCTACGTCGAGCTGCTGGTCAACCGGGCCCGCACCTACATCTTCACCACCGCCCTCAGCCCGGCCGACGCCGCCGCCGCGCTCGCCGCGGTCGGCGTCGCTGCGTCTCGCCCGAGGGCGACGCGCTGCGCGCCCGGCTGCGCGGCCACGTCGAGCGGCTCCGCCCGGGTCACCCCTCCCCGATCGTGCCGTCGTGCTCGGCGAGGAGGCCGCGCCATGGCCGCCTCGGCCGCGCTGCTCGAGCAGGGGCTGCTCGTCCCGGCGATCCGACCGCCCACGGTGGCGCCGGGCACCAGCCGGCTGCGGGTCGCGCTGTCGGCCGCGCACACCGACGCCCAGGTCGACGCCCTCGCCCGGGCGCTCGACGCCCTGGGCCAGCCCGTCGGAGGTCGACCGTGAGCGGCGCCCGCCCCGAGCTGCTGATCGTCGTGGTCGGCACCGGCACCGAGGTGGGCAAGACCTGGGTGTCGGCCCACCTGCTGCGCGACCTGCGGGCCGAGGGCCACACCGTGGCCGCCCGCAAGCCGGCCCAGTCGTTCGGCCCCGAGGACCGCACCACCGACGCCGACGTGCTCGGCGGCGCCACCGGCGAGGACCCCACCGACGTGTGCCCGCAGCACCGCTGGTACACCGTGCCGATGGCGCCGCCGATGGCCGCCGACGTGCTCGGCCGGCCGCCCTTCACCATCGCCGACCTGGTGCTGGAGACGGCCTGGCCGGTGCCGGGCCCGAGGTCGGCCTGGTCGAGACGGCCGGCGGCGTGCGCTCGCCGCTGGCGGCCGACGGCGACGCCGTCACCCTCATCGAGGAGCTGCAGCCCGATCGTCGTGCTGCTGGTGGCCGACGCCGGGCTCGGCACGATCAACGGTGTGCGCCTCGGCCTGGAGGCGCTCGACACGGGGGCCCACGTGGCCACCCCGCTCGTGATGCTGAACCGGTTCGACCCCGCCGACGACCTGCACCGTCGCAACCGGAGCTTCCTCACCGGGGTGCTCGATGTGGAGGTCCTGTCGTCGATGCCGGCCCTCGTGGGCCGACTACGACCGTCCTGACCAGGGCTTTCCTCCCCGGTAGGGCCGCCTAGGACTGGCGGCCGGCGGCCTGCTCGGCAGCGATGAAGGCGATGAACCCGTCGACGGTGCCCTCGTGCTCCTGCTCGAAGTAGACCCGCACCCAGGCGTCGATCTGGTCGTCGGTGAAGCCGTCGGCGTGGAGCCGATCGCGGGCCTCGTTGGCCAGCAGGCGGGCCCCCTCGATGTCGAGCTGGGGCAGCTCGGGCTCGGCGAGGCCGTCCTGCTCGGGGACGTCGGGCTGCACGGCATCGGTCATCGGGAGGCTCCTGGGTGAGACGACGCTCAATCATCGGCCCTCGGACGCCGATGAGACAAGCGTGGCCGACTTCACCCATCCGATCCATGACGACGACCACCTCGCCGCCCAACTCGCCGCCCGTGAGGCCGCGTCCCGTCAGGACGCCGCCAGGGTGGCGCCCCTCCGCAGCGAGGCGGCGGCCCGCGCCCTGGGCCTCGAGGTCCCCCGGCGGGCCCCGATCGCCGACGACCGGCTCCTGGTGATCCCCGATCCGCCGGCCGCGCTCCCGCCACCCCCGCCCGTCGCCGAACCGCTCGACCTGACGCCCGTCGCGGTCGCCGCCGGCTCGGTGCCATCCGCAGGGCCCGGGCCGACACCACCGCCTCCCTCGACCCCGCCCTCCTCCGGACCCTGGCCGATGCCGTTGGCGGGGAGCGATCCCGGTGACCCCCACCATCACGCCGGCGCCGACGATCGCCCCGTGGGCGTCCCGCCCCCCGGCGTCGTGGTCCCCGCCGGCGGACCGGCCCGCGTGACGACCGGCGTGCTCGCTGCGGCCGCCGCCCAGCGGCCGAAGCACGAGCAGCCGGTCATGGAGCTGCGCCCGACGGTGCTGGCGACCGACATCGACCGCCTCGGCGACCAGCTCGTGGTGATGAGGGACCGCCTGGAGCTGCGCGACCGCCACAACGGCCTGCGCCGCACGCTCGCCCTCGCCGACATCACCGACGTGCAGGTGCAGCGCCGGCTCACCAGCGCCGTGCTCCTCGTGAGCACCCGCAACGGCACCGACATGGCGATCAAGGGCCTGCGGCCCGAGGCCGCCGAAGCTGCCCGGGACGCCATCCTGAAGCTGCGACCCGTCGCGATGCCGGTGCTCGCCCAGCTCGACGAGCGGTCGCTCATGCGGGCGATCGTCGAGCTCCACCGGGCCGGCGTGCTCGACGACGACGAGCTGGCCGAGAAGACGGCCCTCGTGTCCCGCATGGCCGGGCGCACGCTCCGCTCCTGACCCACGACCCGGGCGACTCAGGGTGACTCGGCCCCAGGAGCTCAGCGCGGGGTGTAGCCGATCAGGGCGATCAGCACGCCCAGCACCACGATCATGGCGGTGACCAGCCAGATCCATCGCCGGCCGATCTCGGTGTCGACGGGGTCGAGCTCGCGCATCTGCTCGCGGGTGCGCTCGAGCTCGACGCGGAGCACCTCGGCCTCGGCGGCCAGACGCTCGGACGACTCGGCCGTGCGCTCGAGGCGCTGCCGCAGCTCCCCGGTGTCACGCTCGTCGGCGTCGCGGACCGACCGTTCGGTGTCGAGCTGGGCCTGGAGCGCGAGGTAGTCGTCGCGCAGACCGGCCACGGCCGCGTACTGGGCCTGGAGCTCGGCCAGCTGCCGGGAGATCGCCCGCGATCGGCCGGCAGCGGTGGTGGCGGCCTCCCGGGCCTCGGCGAGCTGGGTGCTGAGCGACGCCTGCTCGGACTCCAGGCGCACGAGCTCCTCGAACAGCACCTCGGCCTCGGGCTGGCCCGACTCCCGGGCGGTCTCGTAGAGCGACTCCCATCGCACCGCCTCGGCCAACTCACCGAGCTGGTCGGCCTCGGGGGCGCCGATCGCCCGCAACAGCTCCTCGGCCCACTTGTGGACGTCGAGGGCGTAGGCCCGGTCGAACGGGTGGTCGGCGTCGGGATGGGCCCAGTGGTTGCGCGCCGTGCGCAGGTCGGTGACCACCGGCCGCATCGACTCGGGCAGCACCGGCGAGAACGCCGGGCCCCACCAGCGGTTGATCACCTCGAGCTGGAAGTGCGGATCGACGATCGACACGAGCACGTCGCGCCGCTTCCCGAGCTTGCTCGCCGCCATGAGGATCCAGTCCTCGCCGGGGTCGAGCGCGGACATGCGGGCGTCGACGAACGGGGCGAGGCCCTCCGCCAGGACCTCGAAGGCGGCGGCCACCTGGGGACGGAAGCTGGTGGACATGCGGAGGCCACCGTACCGGCGCCGGTCGTGCCCCACGGGACCACCGGCGATCCGGGCGGAGGAAACGGCCCTCCGACCCGCCGGACGGCCACCCCGGTGCGGTACGTTCAGTGCTGAATGGCCGGTCGATCCGGCCCCGAACGGTTCTCGAGGTGCCGTGCCCAACGAGACCATCACCCTGACCGAGGCCGCCGAGCTCCTCGGCGTCCACTACATGACCGCCTACCGGTACGTCCGAACCGGTCGTCTTCCCGCGACCAAGCTCGGCTCGGAGTGGCGCGTCGCGACCTCGGACGTCGAGGCGATGCGCTCGGGCGCGGCCGGCGCCGCCGCTGTGGGGGGACCGCCGGCGGGCGGACCCGGGAAGGGCCGGCGCCGGCGCCACGACTACCACCTGCGCCTCGAGGACCGGCTCCTCGCCGGCGACGAGGCCGGGGTCGTGGGCGATCATCGAGAACGCGCTCACCGCCGGGGTCGACCCCGAGGAGATCTACCTCGAGGTCCTCTCACCGGCCATGGCCCGCATCGGCGACGACTGGGCCGCCGGCCGGGTCTCGGTCGCCCAGGAGCATCGGGCGTCGGTGGTCATGCTCCGACTGATCGGCCGGCTCGGACCCCGCTTCTCGCGGCGGGGCCGCAAGCGCGGCACCGTCGTCGTCGGCGCCCCGCCGGGCGACCACCACGGCGTGCCCGTGGCCCTCGCCGCGGACCTGCTCCGCGGCGCCGGGTTCTCCGTGATCGACCTCGGCGCCGACAGCCCGGCATCGTCGTTCGTCGACGCCGGGCTGAGCGCTGACCGCCTCGTCGGCATCGGCATCAGCGCCACCAGCAGCGACAACGAGGCCAGCATCGCCGAGGCCATCGAGGCCGTGCACCGCGACCTCGACTGCCCGGTCGTGCTCGGCGGGCAGGGGGTTCCCGACGAGGCCGCGGGCAAGGCCCTCGGCGCCGACGAGGTCACCTCCAGCGCGCCGGAGCTGATCGAAGTGTTCGGCCGCCTGGCCGGCACCCGACTCCGGGCCTCCTGAGCGTGGCCACCGGACCCGACCCCGTCCCCTTCGCCGGCCTCGTCGACGCCGCCATGGAGCTCACCGTGGCGCCGAGCTGGAGCCGGCTCGGCTACCTCGCCCGCCGCCGCCTCTACCGGTGGGACGACGCTCCGCTCCCCCGCCTCGACGACCGGGTGATCGTGCTGACCGGATTCACCTCGGGGCTCGGGCTCGCCGCCGCCGAGCGCCTGGCCGGGCTCGGCGCCCACCTCCACCTCGTGGGCCGCAGCCCCGACAAGGTGCGCGACGCCTCGGCCGCACTCCGAGGCTCGGGCGGGCAGGTCACCACCAGCGTGGCCGACCTCTCCGACCTCGATGACGTGCGCCGGCTGGCCGCCGAGATCGTCGCCGCCCACGACCACGTCGACGTGCTGATGCACAACGCCGGGGCGCTCACCCGCCAGCGAACCACCTCGCCCCAGGGCATCGAGACCACCGTGGCCGCACAGGTCGTGGGGCCGTTCCTGCTCACCACGCTGCTGCTCCCGCAGTTGGAGGCCGCCGATGCCGGGCGAGTGCTCACCATGGCGTCGGGCGGCATGTACGCCGAGCGGCTCGACGTCGACGACCTGGAGATGGGCCCCGACGACTACGACGGCGTGCGGGCCTACGCCCGGGCCAAGCGGGCGCAGGTCGAGCTCACCGCCGAGTGGGCCCGCCGTGGCCCGGCCTCGGTGGCCTTCCACGCCCTGCACCCGGGGTGGGCCGACACCCCTGGTGTCGTCGAGAGCCTGCCGAGGTTCCACTCGCTGACCCGGCCGATCCTGCGCAGCCCCGACGAGGGGGCCGACACCCTGGTCTGGATGGCCGGCGGCGCCGGCCGCCGAGCTCGGGGCCAGCGGCGGGTTCTGGCTCGACCGCCGCCGCCGCAGCGCCACCAAGGTGCCGTGGACCCACACGCCCCCCGGTGAGCGGGCCCGGCTCTGGGCGTGGTGCGAGCAGCGTGCCACTGCGGCCACCGACCCCGACCGATGCCGGTGATCCGTCGACGGGGCCGGCCTCGTAGTCATGGCGTAGCCACCCGCTGGGAATGAATCAGCACTAAAGGCGTTCACTTCCCCTACATCCCCCCGTCCGGCGATCCCGTCGGCACCACACAGGAGGCTCGATGCGGATCGCCATCGTCGGAACCGGGATCTCGGGGCTCGTCTGCGCCCACCTGCTCGACCCGGACCACGACGTGACCGTCTTCGAGGCCGGCTCCTGGGTCGGCGGCCACACCAACACCGTCGACGTCGAGCTGCCCGGTCCCGACGGCACCCTGCAGCACCACGCCGTCGACACCGGCTTCATCGTCTTCAACGACCGCAACTACCCGAACTTCATCAAGCTGCTCGAGCGCCTCGACGTGGCCAGCCAGCCCAGCGAGATGAGCTTCTCGGTGAGCAGCGAGCTCACCGGCATGGAGTACCGGGGCACCAACCTCAACACCCTCTACGCCCAGCGCTCGCAACCTGCTGAAGCCGTCGTTCACCCGCATGCTGATCGACATCCTGCGCTTCAACCGGCGGGCCCGGCGCCTGGTCGCCGAGGGCGGCGACGACACGGTGTCCCTCGCCGACTTCATCGAGCAGGGCGGCTACTCGCAGCGCTTCCGCGACGACTTCCTCGTGCCCCTCGGCGCCTCGATCTGGTCGGCCGACCCGGAGACCTTCCTCGAGTTCCCCGCCGCCGCCTACTGCCGGTTCATGGACAACCACGGCCTGCTCGAGCTGCCGGGCATCTCCCAGTGGCGCACGGTCAAGGGCGGCTCGCAGCAGTACGTGAAGGCCCTCACCGCCCGCCTCTCGAAGCCGGTGCGCGTCGACTCGCCGGTCACCAAGGTCGTGCGCACCGTCGACGCCGACCGCCCGCTCGGCACCGCCGTCGAGGTCGTCACCGCCACCCACGGCCCCGAGACCTTCGACGCGCGTGATCCTCGCCGGCCACTCCGACCAGAGCCTCGAGCTGCTCGGCGACCCGACCCCGGCCGAGCGCGACATCCTCGGCGCCATCCGCTACCAGCCGAACATCGCCACGCTCCACACCGACGCCCGCCTGCTCCCCCGCGAGCCGCGGGCCCGGGCGAGCTGGAACTACCACCTCGGCGTCGGCTCGGGCCGAGAGGCCACACTGACGTACTGGATGAACAACCTCCAGCGCCTCGAGTCGGACCACGACTTCCTCGTCACCCTCAACCGGGCCGACGAGATCGACCGCTCCACCGTGCTCGCCGAGTTCGAGTACGACCACCCGGTCTTCGACGGCGCGGCGATGGCCGCCCAGCGCCGCCGGGCCGAGATCCAGGGCGACAGGGGCACCTTCTTCGCCGGCGCCTACTGGGGCTACGGCTTCCACGAGGACGGCGTGGTCTCGGCCCTCGACGTGTGCCGCCACTTCGGCACCGGGCTGTGACCGCGGGAGCCATCTACACCGGCGCCACGCGCCACCGGCGGCTCGCCCCGAAGCCGCACACCCTGAAGACCTCGCTGTACCTCGTGCTGCTCGACCACGACGAGCTCGACCGGGCCGACGGCCCCCGCCGCCGGGGCGGCGCCCTCGGGCCCGAGCCCTGGTGGCCGGTGCACTACCGCCGCACCGACTACCTCGACGGCGACGCCTCGACCCCGCTCGGCACCTCGGTCCGCGACCTCGTCGAGGCCCGCACCGGCCGCCGGCCGCTGGGCCCCGTGCGCACCCTCACCCAGGTCCGCACCGAGGGCTACGTCTTCAACCCGATCACCGTGCACTACTGCCTCGCCCCCGGCACCGAGCGACGACGAGCGCCCCGCTCTCGAGGTCGTGGTGCTCGAGGTCACCAGCACGCCGTGGCACGAGCGCCACTGCTACGTCGTCGACGCCCGGCCCGGCGCCGACCCGACGAGCGCTCCCGGCCCCGTTCGCCGTCGGTCACCTCGACGAGCGCGGCCGCCTCCACGCCGAGATGCCGAAGGCGCTCCACGTCTCGCCGTTCATGCCGATGGACCAGACCTACCGGCTCACGTGCACCGCGCCCGGTCCCCACCTCTGGCTGCGGCTCGAGACCTTCGAGGACGGCCCCGAAGGTGAGCCGACGAAGGTCTTCGACGCCGACCTCGCCCTCCGCCGCAGAGCCGCTGACCAGGGCGTTCATGGCCCGAACGCTGCTCGACCATCCGTTCGCCACCTACAAGGTGTGGCTCGGGATCCACGCTCACGCCGTCGCGCTCGCCGCCAAGCGCGTACCGTTCTTCCCGCACCCCGACCGCACCGGCCCCGAGCGCCCTGTCATCGTCGCCGGCCCCAGAGGGAAGGTGGACCGTCCATGACGCCGCGACACGACGACCCGATCGACCGGGCGGCCCGGCTGATCGTCCTCGGGCTGGCCCGGCGGTTCGTGGTCGACCGCCTCGACATCGTCGAGCCCGATCAGACCCACCGCTTCGGTGACGACGGCCCCGACGAGCTCGGCCGCCCCGCGCTCCGCGGCCAGATGATCGTGCGCGACCCCCGGGCGTGGCGCCTGGTCGCCACCGGCGGCAGCGCCGGGCTCGGGCAGGCCTACTTCGAGGGCCTGTGGGAGACCGACGACCTCACCTCGGTGCTGCGCATCCTCAGCCGGGCCACCCGCCGCACCGACCGCCAGCGCTCGTCCGATCCAGCGGGTCACCGGCCCGGCCACCGACGCCGTGCGCCGCCTCCGCCGCCAGGACAAGCGCCGCGACCGCACGAACATCCGGGCCCACTACGACCTCGGCAACGACTTCTTCGAGCACTTCCTCGACCCCACGATGATGTACTCGGCGGCCGTCTTCCCGACCTGGGACGCCCCGCTCGAGGACGCCTCCAAGGAGAAGCTCGACCGGCTCTGCCGCATGCTCGACCTGCGCCCCGACGAGCGGGTCGTCGAGATCGGCACCGGCTGGGGCGGCTTCGCCGTGCACGCGGCCCGCCACTACGGCGCCAGGGTCACCACCACCACGATCTCGGCCGAGCAGCACGCCTACGCCACCGAGCGGGTCGCCCGCGAGGGCCTGTCCGACCGCATCACCGTGCTGCACGACGACTACCGCGACCTCACCGGCACCTACGACAAGCTCGCCTCCATCGAGATGATCGAGGCCGTCGACTGGCGCGAGCACGACACCTTCTTCGGCCACTGCCGGCGCCTCCTGCGCCCCGACGGGCTGATGGCCCTGCAGGCGATCGTGATCGAGCCCCAGCGCTACGAGCGGGCCAAGAACACGCAGGACTTCATCAAGGCGTTCATCTTCCCCGGCGGCTGCCTGCCCTCGATGGAGGCCATCGTCCGGTCGATCAGCCGGGTCACCGACCTCACCGTCACCGCCGTCGACGACTACGGCCTGCACTACGGCGAGACCCTGCGCCGCTGGCGGGCCAACCTCCACGACGACGAGAGCGCCCTCGACGCCATGGGCCTCGACGAGCGCTTCGTGCGGATGTGGGACTTCTACCTCTGCTACTGCGAGGCGGCGTTCGACGAACGGGCCATCAGCGTCGTGCAGATGGCGCTGGCCCGACCGGCGTGGCGCCCCCACGAGGCGCCGACGGTCACCGCCACCGACCGGGCCGGGCGCTCGATCAACGTCGGCTGAGCGGCGCCTCCGGAGCAGGCCCGCCTGGCGGTACTCGACCCCCATCGTGTCGCCTCGAACGTCCTGATCGGCGTCGGGCGGCTTCATCCACGAGACTCATGCAACGGCGCATCGGGGGTGTGAGATGGCTGGTTCCTTCCCGCAGCAGCAGGATGGTCTGCGGTACCTGACCGAAGGTGGTCAGGAGACCGAGATCATGTACGAGTTCGGGTTCGAGCTGCCCGAGTTCGCCATGTTCCCGCTGCTCGACGACCCCCGAGCGGTCGCAGAGCTGCGGGCGATGTACGAGCGCTACCTCGAGACCGCCTGTGCCCATGGGTTCGGCGCGCTGATGGGTGGCTTCGACTACCGGGCGAGCCCGGACTGGGCGACCCGGCTCGGCTACTCGCCGGCCGCGCTGGAGGAGATGCAGCTGCGCGCCATCGACTTCCTGCGTGAGGTCGGCCGGCCGTACGACGATCAGCTTCCTGCGTTGATGTTCGTCGGCATCGTCGGGCCCCGCGGCGACGCGTACTCGCTCGACCAGCGCATGACCGCGGAGGAGGCCGAGGACTACCACTCGACCCAGATCGCGACGCTGGCGAGAGCCGACCGCGTGGGCCCTCACCGGTCCCGTCCTGGAGCACGGGCTCCACGAGCCCGGTACACCGGCAGGCCCGGCGGCCCGTCGAGTCGCGAGGTCTTCGGCGAGGCCGACGAGGAGGCCGCCCGGTACACGGAGGTCTCGCACCCGGCGACGGCCCTCAGCGAGGGGTGAGCGGCGGGCCGGGGGCCGGGGTGACGGCGGGGCGGCCGGCGAGCACGTTGGTGATGTTCTCGGCGCACAGCCGCACCATGGCGGCGCGGGCGGTGGTGGTGGCCGAGCCGAGGTGCGGGGCCATCACGACGTTGTCGAGGGCGGTGAGGCCGTCGGTGAGGGCGGGCTCGCGCTCGTAGACGTCGAGGCCGGCCGCGGCGATGCGGCCCTCCCGCAGCGCCTCGACCAGCGCCGCCTCGTCGATGAGCGCGCCGCGGCCGGTGTTCACGATGACGGCCGTGGGCTTCATGCGGGCGAGGGCGGCGGCATCGATCATGTGGCGGCTGTCGTCGTTGAGCGGGGCGTGCAGCGAGACCACGTCGGCGGTGGCGAGCAGCTCGTCGAGGGTGACGTAGCGGGCGCCGAGCTCGGCCTCGACCGCGGGTCGAGCCGGTTGCGGTTGAAGTAGACGACCGGCATCGAGAAGCCCCGGCCGCGGCGGGCGACGGCCCGGCCGATCGAGCCCATGCCGACGATGCCGAGCGTGCGGCCGGCGACGGGCTGGCCGATCAGCTGGTTGGGGCCCCAGCCGGTCCACTCCCCCGCCCGCACCAGGCGGTCGCCCTCGCCGAGGCGGCGGGCGGCGGCGAGCAGCAGGGCCCACGCCAGGTCGGCGGTGGCCTCGGTGAGCACGTCGGGGGTGGTCGTGACCTCGATGCCGCGGCCGCGGGCCTCGGCCACGTCGATGTTGTCGAAGCCGACGGCGTAGTTCGACACCACCTTCAGCCCCGGGGCGGCATCGAGCAGCTCGGCGTTCACCGGCTCGCTCAGCATGCACAGCAGGGCGTCGGCGTCGGCCACCGCGGCGAGCAGCTCGGCCCTCGGCCACGGGCGGTCGTCGGGGTTGGCCCTCACGTCGAAGCCCGCCTCGGCGAGCACGGCGACGCCGGGATCGGGCAGCGGGCGGGTGACGACGACGACGGGAGCCATGGGCTCCGACGCTAGGACACCGGCGGAACCGCGGCGGCCTCGGCGGGTGCGGCGACGGCGTCTGCCTGCGGGGCCTCGACGAAGGCCACGGGAGCACCGAACGCGGCCCGGCGCGAGGCCCGGCGCAACGCGCCGAGGATCGGGCGGCCGGCCACCAGGATGAAGGCCCCGGTGAACACCGCCCGGGGGATGTCGAAGCCCAGCGACGTGGCCAGGTGGAAGGCCCAGAAGTGCCGGAGGTTCTCGGCCAGGCCCGGCACCCGGCACGAACGAGAGCGCCGAGTCGCCGCCGGCCACGTACGGCCAGAACGACAGGTTCAGCAGCAGCCCGTAGGCCAGCGCGGCGACGACGCCGTAGGCGGCGAGCATCCAGACCTCGGCCCGGCCCCTGGCCGGCGGGAGGCAGCCGGCGAAGAAGCCCATCCAGGCCGCGCCCAGCATCTGGAACGGAAGCCACGGCCCGACCCCGCCGGTGAGCAGGGCGGAGACGAACAGCGTGAGGGCGCCGAGCACGAACCCGAAGCCCCGGCCCAGCACCCGACCGGCCGGGATGAGCAGGAAGAACACCGGCTCGAACCCGGCCACGCCGCCGCTCGGGAGGCGCAGTGCGGCCCCGCACGCGGCGAGCACGCCGAGCAGGGCGACGGCCTTGGCGTCGAGGGCGCCGTCGGCCAGCTCGGCGAGCACGACGCAGAGCAGCAGCGGGAGCAGCACGGCGAGCAACCAGGGGGCATCGGCCGAGTGGGCGGTGCCGGCCGAGCCGGACGGGTCGGCGAGCAGCGGCCAGGCGAAGGCGACCACGCCGATCACCGAGCAGGCGGTGAGCAGCAGCCACGACCGGGTGCGCAGCCGCATGGCCTGGGACACGGCCTCGGTCGCGGCCGGGGTCGGGCGTCGGGGTGGGCGCGGGCACCGGAGCGGTGGCCGTCACGACGGGCTCCCGCTGCCGGCGAGCTGGTCGAGGGCGGCGGCGACCTCGCCCACGGTGAGCCACGGCTCGGGGGCGAGGACCTTGGCGACCTGGGGGGCGAACACCGGCGAGTGCACGACGACCTCCGGGCGGGGCCGTCGGCCACGATCTCGCCCTCGGCCAGGACGATGGCCCGGTCGGCGACCTCGGCCACGACCTCGACGTCGTGGGTGGCGAGCACCACGGCCCGGCCCTCGGCGGCGAGATCGCCGAGGATGCGGACCAGGCGATGCTTCGCCGGGTAATCGAGGCCGCGGGTGGGCTCGTCGAGCAGCACCAGCGGCGGCTCGGCGGCCAGCACGACGGCGAGGGCGAGCGCGAGGCGCTGCCCCTCGGAGAGGTCGCGGGGATGGGCCCGGGCGTCGATGCCCGGCACGAGCCGGTCGAGCACGGCCCGGGTGGTGCCCGCGGCCAGGTCGGCGTCGCGGTCGCCGGCCGTGCACTCGGCGGCGACGGTGTCGTGGTAGAGCAGCAGGCCCGCGTCCTGGGGCACGAGCCCGGCGGAGCGCACGACCTCGCGGGCCGGCAGCGAGTGCGGCTCCCGCCCGCCGACGAGCACCCTGCCCCGGCCCGGCACCTTCAGCCCGACGAGGTGCGAGAGCAGGGTCGACTTGCCCGCGCCGTTGCGGCCCATGAGGGCCACGACCTCGCCCGCCCGGAGCTCGACGTCGACGTCGCGCAGGGCGGCCACCGGCCCGTAGCTGGCGTGCAGCCCCTCGGCCCGGGCCACGACCTCGCCCCGCCGACCCTCGTTCTGGCTGACGTTGCGCACCGCCGGCGGTGCGGAACGCATGCCAGAACGGGTCGCGGCGGGGACGAGGGGGGCGAGGCGGGTGCGGAGGTCGGCGGCGGCCCGGCGGGCGTCGCGCACCGACAGCGGCAGCGGCGACCAGCCGGCGAGGCGGCCGAGCTCGACCACCGGCGGCACGACGGGGGCGGCGGCGAGGATCTCGGCCGGCTCGCCGCAGATGACGGGCTGGCCCGGGCCCACCGCACGAGCACGACCCGGTCGGCGTACTGCACGACCCGCTCGAGGCGGTGCTCGGCCAGCAGCACGGTGATGCCGAGGTCGTGCACCAGGCGGGTGAGGGCGGCGAGCACCTCCTCGGCGGCGGCGGGGTCGAGGGCCGAGGTGGGCTCGTCGAGCACCAGCACCCGGGGCCCGGCGGTGAGCACCGAGCCGATGGCCACCCGCTGCTGCTGGCCGCCCGAGAGGGCGCCGAGCGGGCGGTTGCGCAGCTCGTGCAGGCCGAGCAGGTCGAGGACGTCCTCGACCCGGCGGCGCATCACGTCGGGGGCGACGCCGAGGTTCTCCATCACGTGGGCCAGCTCGTCCTCGACCACGTCGGTGACGAACCCGGCGGCGGGGTCCTGCCCGACCAGGCCCACGACGTCGGCGAGCTCGCGCGGCGGCACCTCGTCGGTGCTGCGGCCGTCGACCCACACCCGGCCCTGGAGCGTGCCGCCGGAGAAGCGGGGCACCAGGCCGTTGACCGCCCGCAACAGGGTGGACTTGCCCGAGCCGGTGGTGCCCACGACGAGGCACAGCTCGCCCTCGGGCACCACGAAGTCGACGTCGACCAGGGTGGGGGCCTCGGCGTCGGGATAGGTGAAGGTGACGTGCTCGAAGCGGATCACGCCGCCACCTCCAGCGCCTCGGCCGATGCCGCGGCCTCGACCGCCGACGGCACGGTCGCCAGCTCGGGCGGCTCAGGGGCGACCCAGGCGGGCAGCACGGCGACGAGCACGCCGAGGGCCGCGGCGACGGGGAGCTCGGGGAACTCGAGCGGGTACACCGACGGATCGAGGGTGTCGCCGAGTCGGCCCGACACCACCACGCCGACGACGGCCACGAGGCCGCACACCGACACGACCCACTCGGCGAGCAGCCACCGGTCGGCGCGGTAGCGGGTGCGGTCGGAGCGACGACCTCCCAACACCAGCGCGCCGGCGAGGGCGACCCCACCGGCGAGCAGCGCCGGGGCCCGCAACACCAACGGCACGCTCGGGTCGAGCACGCCGTAGGCACCGATGGCGACGAGGACCATGCCGCCCAGGGTGAGGCCGGCGGCGGTGCGGCGGATGGCGGCGGGCGCCTGACCGTGGCGGCCGTAGCCGCGCGAGTCCATCGAGGCGGCGAGGGCGACGGCCCGCTCGAGCGCACCCTCGAGCACCGGGAGCATCGAGCCCCGCCAGGCCGAGGGCCCCTTGGTGGGCCGGCCCCGGAGGCGACGGGCGTCGCGCACCCGGCGGGCGGTGATGGCCAGCTGCGGCGCGAACGTCAGCGCCACGGTGACGGCCATGCCCGCCTCGTAGAGGGCGTTCGGGAGGGCCCGCAGCATGCGGTAGGGGCTGCAGAGCGTGTTGGCGGCACCCACGCAGGCGATGACGACGGCGAGGCGGAGGCCCTGGTAGAACGCGCCGACCAGCATCTCGACCGTGACCGGACCACCGATGCTGACGCCGGCGGCCCAGCTCGGCAGCGTCACCGACGGGATGGTGAACAGCTCGGTGCCCGGGAGGCGGTTGCCGAACAGGATCGGGAACACCATGCGGATGGCGATGACGAACGCACCCAACTTCAGATAGCCGGCGAACGACATGGCCCACGGCGCATCGCTGCGACGGCTGGCCACGACGAAGGCGACGACGCCGAGGATCAGCCCGAGCAGCAACGGGTTGGTGGTGCGCAGGGCCACGACGGCCAACCCCGCGGCCCACAGCCACCACGCGCCCGGGTGCAACAGGCGACGGGGCCGGATCGAGCGGGAGGCGGAGCTCACGGGCGCCGGGCCCTGCGGGTACGGGTGACGGCACCGAAGGCCAGGGCGCCCCACCGCGGCCACGGCCACGGCGAGGCCGATCCAGCGACCGGTGTCGGACGAGCTGCTGGCCGGCGCGGCGGCCAGCTCCTCGGCCTGCGTCGGACGCGTCGGTGGACCCGACCCCGTCGGCGGTGGTGGTCGAGGTGTCGACCCCGGCCCCGGTGGCGTCGGCCGGGACGGTCGTCGCGCTCGGATCGGCGGCGGCCGGATCGGTGACACCGGCACCGCCGGCAGCCCCTGAGCCCGAGCCCGAGCGCGCCGCCGGCGGACCCGCCCGCCGGAGGCGCCGCCGTGGGAGCCGGCGCAGGCGGCGCGGTGGCGACGGGCGTGAGGGGCGGGAACAGCGAGCCGCTCGGCGCGATGCGAGGCGCCGGGGCGTCGCCTTCGGTGGAGCCGGTGGTGTAGCGCCAGCCCATGATCTCGCCGTCGACCATGCGGCGGACGAACGGGTTGTCGTGGCCGAACGACCAGGCGCCGCCCGAGCCGTTGAAGTAGGCCCAGAACGCGAAGCTGCCGCCGTTGTTCACCGGGCAGGCCGTGGCCGGGAAGCCGTCGAGGCCGCACAGCAGGCCGCTGCCGGCGTAGCGGGGCGACGGCAGGCCGAGCTCGGCGGCCCGTTGGGCCAGGATCTTCGACCCCGAGGTGCCGGCCGCCACGACCAGGCAGGTGGCCATCGGGCCCCGAGGACCGGTCTCGCCCGGGTCGACCACCATCACCACGCGGATCTGGCCGGCGGCGATCGGGCCGCGGCACGAGCCGGCCGCGGCCGCCGGACCGGCCGACACCGACAGCGCCCCCAGGCCCCCGAGCAGGCCGAGCAGCGCCACCACCAGGGAGAACACGACGCCCGGCCCCCGACGCCCGGCCACGGGCGCGCCACCGGACGGGCACGCTGCGGCGGTGGCGGGTGAGGGGCACGGAACCTCCGGGCGGGCGGTCGAACCCGGACCCCGCCCACGGGGAGCCCCCGTCGACCGACCGAGCTCCACCTCCCGCAGTCCGACGACGGGTCAAGGGCGGAGCATCCCCCCGGCGCAGGCATTCCGGCTCGTGACCGCCCTCGGACGGCCACCTACGGTTGCGGGTCAGCGCCGGAATTCGACCGGCTTCCCCCACGGCGGCAGGTTGCGTTGTGCCGCCCACCGAACCACACCCGGCCCCCACCGTCAACCACGTCCACCCCGGCATCGACGCCTCCGGAGGCGGGAACCGTCGGTTTCCGCACCTCTGTGCCTCGCGAGCGCCGCGCCGTCGCCCTCCCGAGGCACCGACACTCGGATTCCGCACGTCTGTGCCTCAGGAGCCGGAGGAGGTGACGTGTGGCGCCGGACCACCGGCCGTGCACCGCGCCCTCCTATCCTCGGAAGGGTGATGGACCTCTCGCTCGACCGTCTCACCGCCCCGGTCACCGTGCCGGCCTCGGCCCTCGGGGCGCGGTGAGCGGTGCGGTCACCGGTGCCGTCGACACCGCCGTCAGCGGCGTGCGCAACCAGATCGGCCGGGGCGTGCGCCAGATGGTCGCCGGCGACCGCCAGCCGGTCCGCGACCTCAGCCGTCCGGTCGACGGCGATCCCGGGCTGTTCGGGCCCGACAGCGTCACCTGGCGCATCCACGCCGACTCCTCGATGTTCGTCGGCGGCCTCCGGGCGCTGCTGCTCCAACTGCTGCACCCCCTCGCCATGGCCGGCGTCGCCGACCACTCCGACTACCGGCGCCACCCCGACCGCCGCCTCGCCCGCACCGCGGTGTTCGTGGCCACCACCACCTACGGCACCACCGAGCAGGCCGACGCCGCCTTCGCCATGGTCCGTCGGGTCCACCAGGCGGTCGTGGGCACCGCGCCCGACGGCCGGCCCTACGCCGCCAACGACCCCCACCTCGTCGCCTGGGTGCACCACGCCGAGGTCGACAGCTTCCTGCGGGCCTACCAGCGCTACGGCTCGGACCCCCTCTCCCCCGCCGAGGCCGACCGCTACGTGGCCGAGATGGCCGTGGTCTGCGAGCGCCTCGGTGGCGAGCCGCCGGCCCGCTCGGTGGCCGAGCTGCGGTCGTACTTCAGCTCGGTGCGCCCCGAGCTGCGGGCCGGCTCACAGGCCCACGAGGCCGCCCGCTGGTTGATGGTCCCGCCGCTGCCCATGGCCGCCCGCCCCGCCTACGCCGTCATCGCCCCGGCCGCCGTCGGCCTGCTCCCCGGGTGGGCCCAGCGCGAGCTGTGGCTGCCGATCCTGCCCGGCGTCGACCCGCTGGTGGTGCAGCCCGCCGCCCGGGCGCTGCTGCGCACGCTGGCCTGGGCCGTCGAGGGCTCGTTCGCCTCCGACAGCGACACCGACACCGCCGAGGGGCCCGAGCTCCTGGGCGACAGCGAGCCCGACGCGGCCTGACCCCGGACGCCCGGCTGACGCGACGGGCGGCCGGCCGGGTCGGCGTCAGCCGACGAGGACGAGGCCGACGGCCACGACGAGCGCCACGAGGATCAGGGCGGCGACCGCCTCGATCGGGCGCAGCCACGCCGGGCGACCGGCGTCGGTGACCTCGGGCAGCTCGTCGTCGCCCTCGAGCGTCGCCTCGGCGGGCGGGGCCATGGAGAGCCAGACGTCGAACGCGGCATCGGCGGAGCTGAGCCGAGGGAAGCAGCGGCGCGGCCGGCGTCGTGGCCGGGCGGTGGCGGGAGCGCCGACCCACCGGTGGGAGCCGGAGGGAGCAGGAGGCGGAGGCGGGGGCGGCGTGGTGACGCTCGACCGACGGCTCCGACGGCTCGGCGGCCGAGGCCGCACGGCGGGGCGAAGCCCGCGCCGGCGAAGAACCCCGGATCGGCCGGGGCCGGCTCGATGGTGACGGGCTCGGTCGAGGGCTCGACCGCGGCGCTGGCCACCGGCTCGGCCGCGCGGCGCCGACACCGGCGCCGAGCGCCGGCTCGCCGTCGTGGTCGGGGAGCACCAGCACGACGTCGTCGCCGGGGAGCACGACCAGACCGTCGGCCGAGGACATCACCGCGTCGTCGCCCGGCAGCACCACGAGGCCCTCGTCGGGCAGGACGACGAGGTCGTCGCCCGGGCAGCACCACGAGGCCCTCGTCGGGGAGGATGACCACGTCGGCGGCGGAGCCGTGGGCCCGCTCGGCCGCCTCGGCCCGCTCGGTGAGGGCGGCGGCCAGCTCCTCGCGGGCGGCGGTGATCAGCAGGCGGGCCTGGCGGTTGGCCTCGGCCATGCGGGCCTCGGCGGCGCCGATGCTCTGGCGGTCGGTGGCCTCGATCTCGGCCCGACCGGCCTCGAGCAGCGAGGCGACGGTGCGGTCGACGAGGTCCTGGGCCCGGTCGACGAAGGGCCGGGTGTCGGCGGCGGCCTCGGCCTCGCTGGCCCGGATGCGGCTGATGCGGCCCTCGAGCAGCTCGAGCTCGGCCCGCATGCGGCAGATGTCGAGGTGCATCGTGAGCAGCCGGGGGTCGGTCGACACCGCCGGCACCGACGCCAGACGCGAACGGGGTGGGCTCGCTCACGACGGGAGGGCCGCCGGCAGCGGCGGGGGCCACGGGAGCAGCGGCCGCGTGCGACAGGCGCCACGGGCGGCGGTGGCGGTCGTGGCCCGCACCTCGGCGGCCACCTCGAGGATCGCGGTGGCCTCGGCCAGGGCCTTGGCCAGCAGCTCGGAGATCTGCAGCTCGGTGTCCTGGCGACGGTGCTCGGCCCGCACGGCGACCTCGGCCCGCTCACGGTCGAGCACGGCCTGGGCGTCGGTGATCGTGGCGCCGAAGCGGGCGACGAGCACCTCGGGGGCGGGGCTGTGGTCCTCGAGGATCTGGAGCTGCTCCTCGGCGACACCGATGCGGGTGGCCAGGTGCCGGTGGACCAGCTCGGTGCGCAGGTGGGCGTCGGTGCTGGCCCGATCGGACCAGGACGGCCCGGTGGGCAGCGTGGTCGAGCGGTCGGCGGCCTGCTCGTCGAGCATGTCCGGGGGAGTCATCGCCCAGGAGCCTACGAAATCCGGGCACGAAAAGCATGAGGGGATCGTGAACAGCAGCTGTTCACGCGCTGACCGTGGCCGGAACGTCGGGCCGTGGGTGACCTCAGATGCCGTAGCCGCCGTCGACGTCGAGCATCTGGCCGCTGATGAAGTCGGCCCGGTCGGAGGCGAGGAAGCAGACCGCCTCGGCGATGTCGACCGCGTCGCCGAAGCGCCGCAGCGGGATGTTGCGGGTGGTGACCTCGAGGGCGGCCTCGTCGAGATCACCCGACGCCATCAACCGGGCCGCCATGCCGTCGGTGAGCATCCCCGGGCCCACGCAGTTGGCCCGGATGCCGAAGCGGCCCTCCTCGGCGGCGATGGCCCGCACGACCGCTTCGACCGCTCCCTTGGTGCCCGACGACAGGCCGTCGCGGACCGGGTAGCGGCGGGTGGCGGCGGTGGTGACCGCCACGATGCTGCCGCCCGCCTCGCGCAGGGCGGGAAGGGCCGGCTGCAGGACGTTGAAGAAGCCGACGGCCTCGCCCTCGATCTGGGCCCGGTAGGCCGACGGCTCGACCCGGCTCAGGTGGATCTGGGGCACGTGGGGCCCGGCGGCGTGCACGAGCGTGTGCAGCCCACCGAAGCGCTCGACGGTGCCCTGCACGACGGCGGCGGCCGCCGCCTCGTCGACGAGGTCGAGGGGCGTCGACCACGTGTCGACCCCGAACGCCCGCAGCTCGGCCTCGAGCGCCTCGGCCGCGGCGGCGTTGGCCCGGTAGGTGAACGCCACGGAGCTGCCCCGCTCGGCCAGCATCCGGCAGATCGCCGCGCCGATGCCACCGCTGCCGCCCGTGACCAACGCCGCGCCGGTGCGGCCTCCGAAGTCGTCCACCACTGCTCCTGTCGTCCGCGTCGTCGTCTGGCCGTGTGTCTAGTCGTCCGGGGAGGCGGCGGCGATGTTGAACGCCACCTCGAGCAGCCCGGTCACGGTGCCGCCGGTGCTGCCGAGGTGCTGGCGGGCCAGGCCGACCGCCGTGCCCTCGCGGCACCAGCACCCGCAGGCCGCGGCGCACCACCCGGAACTCGAGCGGCGGCTCGAGCACGATGTGCTCGCCGTCGACGCCGGCCCCCATCTCCCGCTGGCCCGACCCGATGGTGAGCGCGTCGGTCGACCAGGGCCACACGCCGGCGTGGCGCTCGGGGTGCCGGGCGGCGGCGAGCACGGTGATGGCCGCCAGGTCGGCGCCGTGGCTGATGTCGACGGCCACGACGCCGAGCTCGCCCTCGTCGAGGTGGAGGCGGCGACCGAACGCGCTGCCGGCCATCTCGTACACGCCGTTGGAGACCTGGATGAGCGCCGCGGTCTCCCAGCGGCCGTGCTCGGGCACGTCGATCGTGCAGGTCGAAGCACGGGCCGCCCTTCTCCACCAGGTCGGGCAGGAGCTTCAGGGTGGTCTCGAGCTTGGCGTCGCGGTACTCGGGCTGCTCGACGGCGGCGGCGTAGACGCCGAGCGAGACGTTGTTGAGGAACATGCGGCCGTTGACCGTGGCGTAGTCGACCCGGTGCTCGTCGCCCCGGACGAACGCGGCGAGGGCGAGGGTGGGGTCGTTCGCGGTCGAGGCCGAGGTCGAGGGCGTAGTGGTTGCGGGTGCCGGCCGGGACGACGACGAACGGGAGGTCGTGGTCGACGCGCGACCTGGGCCACCTGGGCGAGCGACCCGTCGCCGCCCGCCATGCCGAGGGCGTCGGCCCCTCGCCGGACCGCGTCGTGGGCCAGGTCGGCGGGGTCGTCGCCCTTCTCCATACCACCACCTCGATGCCGTGCTCACGGGCGACCTCCTCGAGCCCGCACGACCCGACCTTGCCGCCGCCCGACGCCGGGTTGGCGATGACGACCCCGTGCCGGGTGGTCGGCCCGCGGGAGGGCACCGCCCACACGGCGTCGCCGCTCGGCGGCGGCACCCGCAGCGCGTACCGGCCACAGGCCACCGCGACGACGAGGCACAGCAGGGCGGCGAGACCGGTGCCGCGGACGTGGCCGAGCGACGCGAAGCGGATGGCGGTGGCGGCCACGAGGACGCCGACGGCCGACGAGGGTCGCGACCACCGCCATCAGCCGCATCGCGCCGGTCGAGGTGAGGGCGGCGAACCCGGCGAACAGCAACAGGGCCGCGGCGGCGAGCAGCACCAGCAGGTAGCCGAGGTTGTCGAAGCCGAACCACACGAGCAGCACGAGGCCGGCCGCGCCCAGCACGAGCGCGGCCATCGCCGGCCGTGCGCTGCAGCGGCTTCTCGCCGACGTGCCGGTCGACGTACCGGACCGGATGGTGGTCGTCCACCGTCGCGAGCGTAGGTCGATGGCTCGCGGCGCCCCGTCGCCCGGCAGACTCCACCCATGCCGGAACCCCGATCCCGTGAGCCTGTGCTTCGTCTGCCTGGGCAACATCTGCCGGTCCCCGACCGCCGAGGGCGTGATGGCCGCGCTGGTGTCCGAGGCCGGCCTCGACGGCCGCGTCGATCGTCGACAGCGCCGGCACCGGGAGCTGGCACCGGGGCGAGCTGCCCGATGCGCGGGCGAGGGCCGAGGCCCGCGACGGGGTGTCGAGCTCACCTCACGGGCGGCCACGTTCATGCCCGGCGACGCCCTCGGCCTACGACCTGGTGCTCGCCATGGACCGCTCCAACCTGGCCGACCTGCGCGACCGCACCGACCCCGAGCTGCACCCCCGGCTGCGACTGCTCCGCGAGTTCGATCCCGCCCTCGGGCCCGACGACCGCTGGGGCGGCGAGGTCCCCGACCCGTGGGCCGGCGGCGACGACGGCTTCGTGGTCGTCTACGACCTGATCGAGGCGGCCTGCCGAGGGCTGCTCGACCACGTGCGGGTCGAGCTGCTCTCGACGACGCGCACGGTGACCTGCTGCTCGCCGCAGGCATCTTCCCCGTCCGCTGAGCCCCGCTGGATCCTCCGACTCGAGGCTGGGCTGCGTCACGCCATCGCCCACGACGAGCTCTCCCTCTACCTCCGGCCTCAGTACGCCGTCGACGACCTCCGCCCGCTCGGCGACGAAGCCCTCCTGGCGTGGAACCGCCCGGGTGAGCGGCTGCTCTCCCCCGACCGCTTCCTCGCCGTGGCCGAGGAGATCGGCCTCGGCGCCAGCCACGACGACACGACCATCGTCCGGTCGGTGATCGCCATGGCCCACAGCCTCGGCCTCGCCGCCCGGCCGATGCCCTACGAGAGCGTGCACCCCGAGCAGTCCGCCCGCCTCGCCGCGTCGGGCGCCACCTGACCGACGACCAGGCCGGTCGGACTGTCAGGCCGGCCGCCGCCGGATCAACGGGTGGCCGGGCACGACGGCGAGCGCCTCGGCGTAGTGCAGCGCCAGCGCCAGCTGGCCCCGGGGCGAGGGATGCACGGTGTCGGTGAGGATCGGGCCGTCGGCCTGGTCACCGGCCTCGTAGGCGGCCACCACCGCCGACCAGTCGATCACGTCGACCCTCGGATCGGTGGCGGCCAGCGCGACGATCGACCGGTTCAGCTCGGCCGAGCGATCGGCGTAGGAGCGTCCCGCCATCTCGATGCCCTCGTTGATCGTGACGAGGTGGATGCACGTCGCCGCCGGGAACGCGGCCACGACCTCGGCGAGGTCGGCGGCCGACTGCGTCAGGTCGTTCCCCTTCAGCACGTCGTTGGTGCCGAGGTTCACGATGACCTGGCTCGGCCCCCGCTCGCCGAGCGTGCGCGCCGCGGGGAGCTGCTCGGCGACGGTGAAGCCCGACCGACCGTCGATGCTCAGCCGCCAGTCGTCGGACAGCACCTGCTCCAGGGCCGACTCGCCCTGCTCGGTGATGGAGTCGCCGACGATGGCCACCGTCGGGCGGGGGTCGGTCTCGGTCGTCGACGAACGCGTCGCCAGGATGACGATGGTCGCCAGGATCGCCGAGGAGACCAGCCCGAACAGCACCGCCACCAGCCAGATGCGCTTCGGTCCGCCCTCGGCGGCACCGCTGCTCGCTGTTCCCGTCACAGGGGGGCAACCTACCGGGCCACCGGTCGCCGGTAGCATCCGCCTCGTCGTGTCACCCGCTCACCCCTCCCCCACGACCGGCCTGCCGACCCGGGCCCGGCTCGCCGTCGCCACCGGTCGGGCCGTCGCCGGGGCCTCCAAGCTCGTGCACTTCGGCTCGGGCAGCGTGATCGGCGGCCGTGCCGCCCTGCTCGTCGACGGCGACCTGCTGCGCCAGCTCACCCGCGACCGCGAGGTCGTGATCGTGAGCGCCACCAACGGGAAGACCACGACCACCCGCCTCATCGGCGCCGCCCTCGGCACCGACCGACCGGTGGTCTCCAACTCCCTCGGCGCCAACATGACCCCCGGCATCGTCGCCGCCCTCGGCGTGGCCGACCCCGCCGCCACCGCGGTGCTCGAGGTCGACGAGCGGTGGGTCGAGGACGTGCTCGCCGCCACCGGCGCCGGCACGGTGGTGCTGCTGAACCTCAGCCGCGACCAGCTCGACCGCACCCAGGAGGTGCGCAAGCTGGCCGAGCGCTGGCGCCGGGCCCTCACCGCCACGCCGCCGGCCCGGGTCGTGGCCAACGCCGACGACCCGCTGGTCACGTGGGCGGCCTCGGCCGCGCCCGAGGTCATCTGGGTGGCCACCGGCCAGGACTGGAACTCCGACGCCGCCGGCTGCCCGAACTGCTCGGGCCGCATCGCCTTCGAGCCCGGCGCCTGGCGCTGCACCGGCTGCGACCTCGCCCGCCCCACCCCCGACGTCACCATCGACGAGATGACGATGGAGGGGCGGCGTGGTGCTCCCCGGCGGGCGGGTGCCGCTCGACCTCGGCCTGCCCGGCCGGGTGAACCGGGTCAACGCCGCCTTCGCCCTGGCCGCCGCCACGGCGCTGGGCGCCGACCCCACGCGGGCGGCGGCCGCCGCCGGTGCGGTGAACGAGGTCGCCGGCCGGTACCGGGTCGCCTCGCTCGCCGGGCTGCCCGGTGCGGCTGCTGCTGGCCAAGAACCCGGCCGGGTGGCACGAGGCCCTCGACCTCATCACGCCCGCGCCCGGCGCCGGTGGTCGTGGCCATCAACGCCCGCATCGCCGACGGCCACGACCCGTCGTGGCTCTGGGACGTCGCCTACGAGCGCCTCGCCGGCCGCCTCGTGGTGGCCACCGGCGAGCGCCGCCACGACCTGGCCGTGCGCCTCCGCTACGCCGGCGTCGAGCACGTCACCGTCGCCGAGGTCACCGAGGCCGTCCGCCGGGCCGCCGCCGCCCCCGGCCACGAGCCCGGCGCGGTCGTCGACGTGGCCGCCAACTACACCGCCTTCCAGGAGTACCTCGACCTCGTCGGAGGGCCCCGGTGAGCGCGCCCGCGAGTCCGCCGTGCGCCTCGGCGTGCTCTTCCCCGACCTGCTCGGCACCTACGGCGACGGCGGCAACGCCCTCGTGCTCGCCCAGCGCCTCGCCTGGCGGGGCCTCGGCGTCGACGTCGTCACCGTCGCCGCCGGCGAGGCCGCCCCCGACTCGTGCGACCTCTACCTCGTCGGCGGCGGCGAGGACGGCCCGCAGGTCCAGGCCACCCGCGAGCTGGCCGAGAGCCGGGCCCTGCACCGCGCCGTCGACCGCGGCGCGGTGGTGCTGGCGGTCTGCGCCGGCATGCAGATCCTCGGCCACCGCTTCCCCGACGCCACCGGCGCCGACCGGCCCGGGCTCGGCCTGCTCGACTGCGACACCGTCCGGGTCGACCGCCCCCGGGCCGTCGGCGAGCTGCTCACCACCGAGGCCTCGGTCCCCGATCCCGACGGCCCTCCCGGCGCCACCATCGACCTCGGCGTGCTCACCGGCTTCGAGAACCACGCCGGGCGCACGGTGCCCGGGCCCGGCAGCACCACCCTGGCGGCGGTCGAGATCGGCGAGGGCAACGGCGACGGCAGCGAGGGCGTGGTGTGCGGCCGGGTCGTCGGCACCTACCTGCACGGTCCCGTGCTCGCCCGCAACCCGCGCCTCGCCGACCTGCTGCTCGGCTGGGTCGTCGGCGCCGAGGCCCTGACGCCGCTCGACGACCACGAGGTCGACGACCTGCGCACCGAGCGCCTCCGGGCGGCCCGCTCCCACGAGCTGGCGCCGCGACGTTCGTGGCGAGACCTGCTCCGGCGCTCATGAAGGCCGCCGCGGTGGCGGTGCTGGTCACCGACGCGGTGATGGCCTTCGGCTTCGTGGTGGGCTTCAACCAGCTCGGCACCCAGTCGCCGGTCGACGCCATCCTCCCGGTGGCGCTGTTCTCGGTCGGTGTCACCGGGCTGCTCACGCCTCGTGGCCGCGTTGCTCGGCCACCGCCGGACGGCGAGCGACCCCGAGCCGACCGACGCACGACGCCGGGCCCCTGGCGCTCGCCCCGCCCACGCTCGACCAGGGCTTCGCCGCCTTCGGCCTCGGGCTCATGGCGATCGCCGCCGTCGGTTGGCGGTGGGGCGTGACCGCCCAGGCCGCCATCGTGGCCGCCCAGGGCATCGCCCTGCTGCTCGCCGCCGAGCGCGGGTCGTCCTCACCCTGCGCGACGACCCGGCCCGACCGGCCACCTACCGGCTCTGCCTGCTCACCCCCCAGGCCGTGCTGCTCATCGGGTTCGCGTGGGCGGCGCTGGCCGACGCCGGCGTCCGCCCGTTCTCCTGAACGAGCCGGCGGGCCGAGCACCACCGCCCCGACCGTGCCAGGATCGCCGGGCTCACCGACGAACCGTCTTCCAGGAGGAACCATCCATGGCCACCACTCGCAACGCCACCACGAACTGGTCCGGCAGCCTGCTCGAGGGCTCGGGGCAGGTGACGCTCGAGTCGTCCGGCCTCGGCACGTTCGACGTCAACTGGCCGTCGCGCTCCGAGGAGCCCAACGGCCGCACCAGCCCCGAGGAGCTCATCGCCGCGGCCCACTCGAGCTGCTACTCGATGGCGTTCTCCAACGCCCTGGCCAAGGCCGACCACGCCCCCGAGAAGCTCGCCGTCTCGGCCGCCGTCACCTTCCAGCCCGGCGAGGGCATCACCGGCATCCACCTCACCGTCGTCGGCACCGTGCCCGGCATCGACGAGGCCGACTTCCTGCGCATGGCCGACGAGGCCAAGGTCGGCTGCCCGGTGAGCAAGGCCCTCACCGGCACCACCATCACCCTCGAGGCCTCCCTGGCCTGACCCTCCCGGGTCACCCGACCCACCCCGTTCTGGTGGAGCTCCTCGCGTCATCAGGTGACGCGGAACCTCCACCAGAACGCGGGGGGCGGCCGGTCAGGGGCGGCCGAGGGCGTCGCCGATCTCGTCGAGCACGGCGGGGTCCTCGATGGTCGACGGCACCGGCTCGTCGCGGCCGTCGGCGATGCCGCGCATGGTCTTGCGCAGGATCTTGCCCGAGCGGGTCTTCGGCAGGCGCGGCCACGACGTCGACCCGCTTGAAGCGACGCCACCGCGCCGATCTCGTCGCGCACCATCGGCACCAGCTCGGCCTGCGAGCCCGTCGGCTCGACGTCGACGCCGGCCTTGAGCACGACGAAGCCCGCGCGGCACCTGGCCCTTGAGCTCGTCGGCGACGCCGATCACCGCGCACTCGGCGACGGCGGGATGGGTGGCGAGCACCGCCTCCATCGCCCCGGTCGACAGCCGGTGCCCGGCGACGTTGATGACGTCGTCGGTGCGGCCCATCACGAACAGGTAGCCGTCGTCGTCGACGTAGCCGCCGTCGCCGGTGAGGTAGTAGCCGGCGAAGCGTCGACAGGTACGACGCGACGTAGCGGTCGTCGTCGCCCCACAGCGTCGGCAGCGTGCCGGGCGGCAGCGGCAGCCTGATGCACGATCGAGCCCTCGTCGCCGCGGCTCGCACCTCGGCGCCCCGTCGCGTCGAGGATCTCGCACGTCGTAGCCGGGCACCGGCACGGTCGGCGAGCCCGGCTTGACCGGCAGCGCGCTCGATGCCCATGCAGGTTGGCGGCGATCGGCCAGCCGGTCTCGGTCTGCCACCAGTGGTCGATCACCGGGATGCCGAGCTGGTCGACGGCCCAGTGGTAGGTGTCGGGGTCGAGTCGCTCGCCGGCCAGGAACAGCGTCTGCAGCGCCGACAGGTCGTGGCCGGCGAGGTGGGCGCCCTCGGGGTCCTCCTTCTTGATCGCCCGGAACGCGGTCGGCGCGGTGAACAGCACCTTCACCCCGTGCTCGGCGGCCACCCGCCAGAACGCGCCCGGCGTCGGGCGTGCCGACCGGCTTGCCCTCGTAGAGCACGGTCGTCGCGCCCGAGCAGCAGCGGGCGCGTAGACGATGTAGGAGTGGCCGACGACCCAGCCGACGTCGGAGGCGGCCCAGAACACGTCGCCGGGCTGCGATGTCGTAGATGTTGCGGCATGGTCCAGCGCAGCGCGACGGCGTGGCCGCCGTTGTCGCGGACGACGCCCTTGGGCTTGCCGGTGGTGCCCGAGGTGTAGAGCACGTAGAGCGGGTCGGTGGCCGCGACCGGGACGCACGGGTCGACGGGCTCGGCGGCCGCCACGGCCTCGGCCCAGTCGAGGTCGCGGCCCGCGACCAGCGTGGCCGCGACCTGCGGGCGCTGCAGGATGACGCAGTGCTCGGCGGGCTCGTGCTCGGCGAGGTCGAGGCGCCGGTCGAGCATCGGCTTGTACTCGACGACCTGCGTGCCCTCGATGCCGCAGCGACGCCGAGACGACGACCGTGGGCCGGGCGTCGTCGATGCGGACGGCGAGCTCGTGGGCGGCGAAGCCGCCGAACACCACCGAGTGCACGGCGCCGAGCCGGGCGCAGGCCAGCATCGCGATGACGGCCTCGGGCACCATCGGCATGTAGATGACGACGCGGTCGCCCTTGCCGACGCCGAGCGCCGCGCAGCGCGCCGGCGAAGCGGGCGACTCGTCGCGCAGCTCGCGGTAGGTGTAGGTCGTGCACCGTGCCGGTGACCGGGGTGTCGTAGATCAGCGCCGGCCTGGTCGCCCGCAGCTCGTCGACGCCGTCCCGCCGTCGACCGCGGTCGAGGGCGTTGAAGCAGGTGTTGAGCTCGCCGTCCGGGAACCACCGGTAGAAGGGCGGGTTGCTCGCGTCGAGCACCGTGGCCGGCGGTCGTGTCCCAGTGGATGGCCGTGGCGGCCTCGCCCCAGAACCCCTCCGGGTCGGCGATGCTCCGGTCGTAGACCTCGTCGAAGGTGCCCATGGGCCGCGAAGGGTAGCCCCGGCCCTCCGGGGCCGACCCTGGCCGAAGGTCCGCGACTCCACGCCCGAGGGACTCCCCGGGCCGGCCGCTCAGTCGAAGGTGACGGCCGCCAGCGCGGCGTTGACCTCGCGGACGAGCACGTGCCGGAGGCGGTGGCTGCCGATCACGACGTAGAGGCAGAACGGCCGGCCGTTCACGAGGAAGAACCGCTGGCACCCGGCCTGCCCGCCGATGCCACGCTGCAGGTTGTTGGGGTCGAAGTCGTCGGCCTTCAGCGGCCACGGGATGCTCTTGCCCACGAACAGCGCGGTGTCGGCCTCGGCGGCGTCGTGCTCGAGCAGCGCGATGAACACCGCGCCCGATTCCATCAGCTCCACCGCGCCACCGCCGAAGTCGCCGCGGACGGGCGGCAGGGCGAAGTTGGCGACGTGGGCGATCGGCGGCACGATCTCGCTGACACCCTGCGGCGTCATGATCCGGGGATCGGCGCTGCGGGAGTAGATCTGGGCGTCCCAGCCGGCCGGCGGGGCGACGCCGATCCCGTGGGCCTTCAAGCGTGGCCATGGTCGTCCTCAGCTCGCCCGGCCCGGGTCGGCGGGGCCGCCGGGGACGGGGTCGGTCTGTGGCAGGGCGGCGTCGTCGCCACCCACCAGCTGGTCGGGGTAGAGGCTCGGGTGGCCGGGGCCGATGCCGGCGGCCAGGAGGTCGTCGTCGGCGCGGGCCGCCCGATCGGGGCCGGACATGCGCCCGGCCGGGGCCGAGCGGGTGAGCGGCGAGCCGTCGAGGGCGAGGCCGGCGTCGGCGGCCGCCTGGCCGAGCAGGGTGGCGACCTGGCTCCAGGACGCGGCGGCCCCCTCGCCGAGCACCCGGCCCGTGGGCCCGTCGACGAGGATGAAGTACGGGTTGGCCGGCACCGAGTACTGGTCGTAGGCCTCGGTCGACATGATCGTGGTGACCCCGGCGGGGGCCAGCAGGGCGACCGCCGAGCTGCTCTCGGCCTCGGTGCCCTTGGTGACGATCACCAGGCGGGTGTCGCGGCCCGGCAGGCGGGTGCCCTCGCCGTCGCCGAACGCCCGCCAGAAGTCGGCGCAGGTGCCACAGCCGCTCGACAGGAACGCCAGCAGGGTCGTGTGCCCGGTGCCCACCACCCCGGCCATGGTGGCCGAGCCGGTCGGGGTCACCCCGGCGATGTCGTGGGCGTCGGTGGCCACCAGGCCCTCGGCGCTGCGGGGCTCGGGCACGCCCGGCCGGGTGCGCAGCTCGACGGGCGAGCGCACGCCACCGGTGGTCGACGTCGGCGACGTGACGGTGGTGCCCTCGTCGTCGTCGTAGATCCCCGCGCCCAGCTCGTGGAGCCGGCGCAGGATCTCGGCGTGGCTGCGCAGCAGGCCGATGACCAGCACGGCGAGCAGCGCCACCACGAGGGCGAGCAGCACGACGAGGACGGTCATGCGGTCACCGTCCGGCAGCCGATCAGCACGTTCTCGGTGCCCGGGCCCTGGTCGATGGCGAAACGCAGACCTCGTGGCGGCCGCGGGCGATCGGGGTCGAGATGCTGAAGCCGTGGTTCGGGCCGTACAGCGGGAAGGCCTCGGCCACGTCGGGACGGGACTGGTTGGCGGTGCCGACGAGGGCCAGCCTGCCGTCGATGTACACGTGGACGTCGATGGGATCGGAGGTGTCGGGGTCGATGGCCCAGCCGGCGACGGCGACCCGGCCGTAGGCGACCACGACGTCCTCGAAGTTGCCGAACGGGTTGCCGCCCACCTGCAGCTGCGGCACGCCGAGCACCACCGGCGAGCCGGCGCCCACGTTGAGGGCCACGACCCGCACGAGGCGCAGGCCGTTGGTGGCCGGCACGTCGACCTGGAAGCCGTGCACGGGGCCGTAGCCCGGGTACACGGCGGCCACGTCGCGGCCGGGACACATCGGCGGTGGCGGTGGTGGCGACCACGCCGTCGACGTCGACCTGCACCTGGATGGGGCCGGTGTTGTCGGGGTCGAGGACCCAGCCCGGGACCCGGACGGTGTCCGGGCCGGTCCAGGTGCGCTCGAGGTTCCCGAACGGGCTGCCGCGAGCGCACCTCGACGCTGCGGGTGGCGAGCACCTGGTTGGTGCCGGGCCCGACGTTGAGCGCCACCGCCGAGATCGTGTGCACACCGGCTGTGGCGGGGACGATCGGGAGAAGCCGTGGTTCGCCCCTGCCGTCGGGTAGACGGAGCCGACGTCGGGCCGGGACTCGCCCGCGGCGACGGTGCTGACCGGGTTGCCGTCGAGGCGCAGCTGGACGTCGATGGGGCTGGTGAGCTGGTCGGGGTCGATCGCCCAGCCGCTGACGTCGACACCGCCCGCGGTGGCGGTGGCCACGTCGAGCGAGCCGAACGGGTTGCCCCGATGACCGTGACGCAGCCGATCTGGGTGTTGACCGATCCGTTGCCCACGTTGATGGCGTAGACGCACACGTTGTGGGCGCCGGCCGCGAGGGGCACGGTGACGGTGAAGCCGTGGTTCGGGCCGAGGGCGGGGAAGGCCTGGCCGACGTCGGGGCGGGGCTGGTCGGCGACGCCCTGGCCGTGCCCAGTTGCCGTCGACGTAGACGTGGACGCTCACCGGGCCGGTGGTGTCCGGGTCGAGCGGCCCAGCCCCGGACGGTGATCGGCCCGTGCCGACGGTCGAGGCCCTCGAGGTTGCCGAACGGCGCTCCGACCTGGTGACCGTCGCGGCAGCCGAGGCGGGGTTGCCGTTGCCGACCGGGCCGGCGTTGAGCCATACACGCAGACGTTGTGGGCGCCCGAGGTGATCGGGACGGTGACGTCGAACCCGTGGTTCGGGCCCCTGACCCGGGTTGGCGATGGCGACGTCGGACCGGGCACCGGTTGGCGAGTGGCCGTGGTGGCGAGTTGCCGTCGACGTAGACGCGGACGTCGATCGAGGCGTTGGTGTCGAAGTCGATGCGCCCAGCCGGTGACCCGATGGCGGGACCGCCGTTGACGGCTGGTCCTCCACCGCGGTGTTCGACGTCGCCGATCGACCGTGCAGGCAGGGCCGGTCGTGGGTCGGCGGTGGTGGCGTCGTAGCGGGCGGTGGTCGTGCAGGTGCCGTCGATCTCCCACGGGGCGATGCAGGTGACCACCCGGCAGAGGATCGGGCCGATGCAGGACGACCTGCTGGTTGCACTGGCCGTAGCGGAAGTTCACGCAGCCGGCCTTGCGGTTGTTGCAGTCGCCGAGGCCGCAGCCGCAGTTGGTGCCCGAGCGCGCCGCCGCTGCAGATGCCGCCGCCGCCGCAGCCGCACCCGTTGCAGGGGGCGTTGCAGTCCATGTAGTAGCGGGGGCCGTTGCAGAAGCCCGAGCCGTCGACCTTCCACCAGCCACCGAGCAGCGACGCCCGGGGGGCACTGGTTGTTGCCGCGTGAGGGTGCAGCAGAACTCGGTGTAGCCGTCGCAGCACATCGAGCCGCACTCGCAGTTCGAGCCGCTGCAGCTGCAGACCGCGGCGTAGGCGTCGGTGGGGGTCAGGGCGTAGGTCAGCGGGTTGGCGGCGACGGCGGAGCCGACGACGGCCGTGCGGGCGAAGAACCCACGGCGGCTGAACCGGCTGCCGAGGAGGCCCGAGACCTTGTCGGCGAGCTGAGCAGAGGGGCTCATGGGAGCGGCGACTCCAGGCTGAAGGTGCGCAGGGCACGAGCGGCGCGCTGCGCCTCGGTGGCGGGGACCCGGCGGGCGGCGACGAGCGCCTCCGGCAGCACGGTGAGCAGGGCGACGCCGAGCCACACCGCGAGCACGGTGAGCCCCAGCTGGGGCACTCCGGCGGCGGGCAGGTCGGGCCGCATCGAGAGGAAGCCGGGGGCGTCGGCCACCGCGGCGGCGACGGCGACCAGCGCCGCCACACCGTCGACGACGGCGTGGATCATCGTGGGCGGGGCCGAGGAGCGACCGAAGCACCCGCACGACACGGCCTCGCCACCGGAGCGCAGGCGCAGCACGGCGACGGTGAAGATCACGAACAGCACGGCCACCGCGGCGGCGAGGGCCCATCCGCCGACGAGGAAGGCGGCGACGCCGACGCCGACCTCGACCAGCCCGAGGGCACGGGCGAGCATCGGCGAGGCGGGCAGGCCCAGGGCCCGGAGCATGGGGACGGTGGCCTCCGGTCCGCGGAGCTTGGCCAGCCCCCCGACCGCGAGGATCCCCGCGACCACCCCGAGGAGACCACCCAGCACCATGGGTGCCGAGGATAGGCGACCGACGCGGACCGACAGGGCGCTAGAGGGCCCGACCGACGAGATGGCCGCTGCGCACGGCGCCCTGGATGTAGCCGACCTCGCCGGCGTCTCCCACCACGTGGACCTCGAACCCGGCCGCCTCCATGCGATCGGCGGTGCTCCGGTCGGCGTGCACACCGCTGGCCAGGACGACGGCGTCGGCGTCGCTGGCGAGCGAGCGGTCGCCGACCCGGTACTCGACCCGGTCGGCGGTGATCATCGAGACCTCGGCCCCGGTGACGAGCTCGACGCCGTGGGCCCGGGCCTCGAACAGGGCGCGGGCCCGACGGGGGTGGGCCATCTCGACCCCGAGCTTGTCGCCGGCCTCCAGCACGGTGACCTTGCGGCCCCGCTCGGCCAGGAACTCGGCCAGCTCGAGCCCGACGAGCCCGCCGCCGATCACCACGACCTTCTTGCCGATGGGCATCCAGCGCTTCGAGAGGCCCCGGACCCGGTCCATGCTCGACATCATCCCGGTGCGGCGGCCGACGGCGACCACGGTGCGCCGGTAGAGCGACAGGCGCTTCAGCGCCGACGGGTCGTCGCCGGTCAGCATGCCCCGCAGGTCGTCGCCGGAGAGCACGTGGGGCAGGTCGGCACCGGGCACGTCGGGCCGGTCGCGGCGGGCGCCGGTGGCGACCACGACGGCCTCGGCCCCGACGGCCTTCACGGCGTCGGGGGTGGCCTCGGTGCCGGTGAGGACCTCGACGTCGAGGTCCTGGATCGAGTTGGTGAGGTAGCGCACCAGCTCGGCGTTCATCGGCGTGGTGAGCGACGAGAAGCGGGCGGTGCCACCGAGCTCGGTGCCCTTCTCGAACAGGGTGACCCGGTGGCCGCGGAGCGCCGCGACACGGGCCGCCTCCATGCCGCCGGGCCCACCCCCGACCACGGCGACGGTGCGGCGCACCTCGGCCGGCACGATCGGGCCCTCGTCGTAGTGGCCGAGCTCGGCGTTGACCGCGCACACCGGAGCGCCGTCCCAGAAGTTCTGGGCGACGCACACGAAGCAGTTGATGCAGGTGCGGACGTGGTCGGCCCGGCCGGCGAGCAGCTTCGAGGGGATCTCGGGGTCGGCGAGCAGCTGGCGGCCCATCGACACGAAGTCGAGCTCGCCGTTGGCGATGTGGCGCTCGGCGGCGTCGGGCATGATCCGGCCGACACCGATCACCGGCACCGCGATCGACTGCTTCACGCAGCGCCGCCAGCCCGACGTACTGGTCGGCCTGCCACGGCAGCGGACCGTCGGTGAAGCCCACGCCGAGGGCGTTGGGCGCGCTGGCCGACACGTGCACGGCGTGGGCGCCGGCGGCCTGGGCCAGCACCGCGTGCTCGGCGGCCAGCTCCGGGGTGACCCCGCCCTCGGCGTACTCGCGGCCGTCGATGCGCACGATCACCGCGAACCCGTCGCCGCAGCGGGTGCGGATGGCCCGGATCACGTCGGTCATCAGCCGGGCCCGGTTCTCGACCGATCCGCCCCACTCGTCGGTGCGGGTGTTGAAGCGCGGCGAGAGGAAGGTGGAGATGAGGTAGCCGTGGGCGGCGTGCACCTCGACCCCGTCGAGCCCGGCGGCCTGCACCCGGGCGGCAGCGTCGGCGAACTGGTCGACGACCCACGCCAGGTCGTCGGCCGTGGCCTCGCGCTGGGTGGCCCGCTTGCCGCCGGTGAGGGCGGCCATCTTCATCAGCTCGTCCATGGTGAGGGCGCTGATGTCGACGTCCTCGTGGGGCATCGGCATCGAGGGCACGAGCTGGTCGCGGTCCTGCATGGCGTCGACGCCGGCGGTCTTGCCGTGGTGGCAGACCTGCACGACCATCTTCGCCCCGTGCTTGTGCACCGCCCGGCCCAGGCGCTCGAGCCCGGGCACGAACCGGTCGTCGGAGAGCGCCGGCTGGTGGATCGACGTGGCGCCGACCGGCCAGGCCACGGCCGAGGTCTCGAGGATGAGCAGCCCGACGCCGCCCTTCGCCCGCGCCTCGTAGTGGGCCACGGTGAGGTCGGTGATCTCGCCCTCGTCGCAGGTGTTCTGGTCCATGGCCGGCATGACGATGCGGTTGCGCAGCGGCATGGGCCCGATCGAGCCGGGCGAGAGCAGGTGTCCGTGGGTCACCGGTCGATCCTACGACCGGACCTGACGGGTCGTCAGAAGCCCGGGACGCTCACTCGAGGCCGGCGAGGATCGCCGCGCTGGCCGAGGTGCCGAGGCGGTCGGCGCCCGCGGTGATCATGTCGAGCGCGGTGTCGATGTCGCGGATGCCGCCGGACGCCTTGACCTTCGCCCGACCCTTGGCCACCGCCGCCAGCTGGGCCACGGCCTCGACCGTCGCCCCGCCGGCGGGGTGGAACCCGGTGGAGGTCTTGAGGAAGTCGGCGCCGGCGTCGAGGGCGAGGCGGGCCACGGTCTCGATCTGCCACGGCTGGAGCGCGGCGGTCTCGAGGATCACCTTGAGCACGCCGGCGGGGATGGTGCGGCGCACGAGGGTGATCTCCTCGGTGAGCAGGCCCCAGGCGCCGTCGGCGACCGCCCCCAGGTTGATGACCATGTCGAGCTCGGTGGCGCCGTCGTAGACCGCCTGGCGGGCCTCGGCCTCCTTGATCGCCGGGAGGTGGGCACCGGACGGGAAGCCGATGACCGTGCACGGCTTCCACGCCGAGCGGGCCCCGAGCTCGACGACCTGGGCCAGACGGGTGGGCGACACGCACACGGCCACGACACCGAGGTCGTCGGCCTCGGCGCAGTGGGCGGCGACGTCGGCGGCCGAGGCCTCCGGCTTCAGCAGGGTGTGGTCGATGCGACCGGCCAGCACGATCCGCGACGGGCGATCGACCGGCTCGGGGATGGCGCTGGCGACGACCGCCGGTGCGACCGCGGCGGGGATCGATCCGCGGCCGCCGCTGCGGCCTCGGCGGCCTCGGCGGCCACGTCGGCGGCGATGGCCTCGCAGACGGCGGCGATGGTGTCGACCACCGCGCCGGCCCGGGACGCCCCGACCTCGGTGACCTCCTCGTGGCTGAGCTCGCCGCCGAGGCCGGCCGCCGCGTTGGTGACGAGGCTGAGCCCGCCGACCTGCACGCCGAGGGCGTGGGCGGCCAGCGCCTCGAGCACGGTCGACATGCCGACGAGGTCGGCGCCGAGGGTGGCCAGCATGCGGATCTCGGCCGGCGTCTCGTAGCTCGGGCCCGGGAGGGCGGCGTAGACGCCGGTCTCGAGGCCGCCGGCGGCGGCGACCGTCGGGGCCAGCGGGTACAGGTTCGAGACGTCGATGAACCGCTCGTGGGGCAGGTCGTGGGTGCCGATCAGCGGGTTGGCCCCGGTGAGGTTCAGGTGGTCGGAGATGGCGACGAGGTCGCCCACCGACAGGCCGGGGCGGATGCCGCCGGCGGCGTTGGTGAGCAGCAGGCGGCGGCAGCCGAGCCGGGCGGCCGTGCGCACGCCGTGCACGACGGCGTTCGGGTGGTGGCCCTCGTAGAGGTGGACCCGGCCGGCGAGCACCAGCACGCGGGCGCCGCCCACGGTGCCGGCGAGGATCGTGCCGGCGTGGCCGACGACGTTGGTCGACGGGAAGCCGGCGTCGGCCATCGACATCGAGGCGTCGCCCAGCCGCTCGGCGGCGGCGCCGAGGCCGGAGCCGAGCACGACGGCGACGTCGAAGTCGCCCCCCAACCGCTCGCCGATCAGCTCGGCGCTGAGGCCGGCGCGCGCCCACGGGTCGGAGGCGGACGGGGCGGAATACGACGACGGCTCGGGCGGGGTCACGACGAAGATCGTCGCGCGCTCCCGGCCCGAGCCGTCACGGTGCTTCAGATGCAGGTCAGACCCGGGCACGGGGCCCGGGTCGGTTCGACCTGGTGTCAGCCGATGACCTTGGCCTTCATCTGCTCGTACTCGGCGTCGGTGATGGCGCCGCGCTCCTTGAGGTCGGCCAGGCGGTGCAGCTCGTCGACCGGGCTGGCGGTGCCGGCGGCCTGGCGGATGTACTCCTGCGCCGCGGCGTCCTGTGCCTTGGCGGCCTCGACCGGCGTGGGCCTGCATCTTGCCGCCACGGGCGATCAGGTAGACGAAGATGCCGAGGAACGGCAGCACGATGATGAACAGGATCCAGAGGGCCTTGGCCCAGCCGTTCATGTCGTGGCTGCGGAAGACGTCGATGAAGACGCTGATCGCGAGCCAGATCCAGATGAAGATGAAGGTGAAGTAGATGAAGGTCCAGAGGACCTCGCCCACCCCCCAGTCCGCTGCGAGAACCATGGAGCCTCCTAGGCACATGCTGGCGACGAACGACTCGTCTGCCGGGGCGCGACCTTAGCCAGCGCATCACCGGATGCACCGGACCAACACCCTTCGCCGACCGAACAATTGAGCGGATCTTGAGGGCGGCACCCCTTCGGGAGGGTCCACCGTGGCCGTCGTGGTTCCAGTTCTCAGCGACATCGCTCTCGCCTGTCGACGTGAAGCCGTCAGCACGTCCTGGATCACCGTACACCGATCGGCCCGTCCGCGGCGTCGCTATCGCTGGAGACACGGACGGACCGCTTGTCGCTCCGAGCAGACTGGGACCTGCCTCGCCGAGCGGCCACGTCCTCCCGATCAGCCATCAGCCCTTCGCCGGCGGGCGCATGTCGGGCATGGCCCGCAGCGTGTGGCCGCCGTCGACGGTGAGGTGCTGGCCGGTGATCCACGACGACTCGGGGCCGGCGAGGAAGCGGATGGCGGCGCCGATGTCGACCGCCTCGCCGCCCCGGGGGATCGCCTGCTGCTCGAGGAAGCGGGAGAGCAGCGCCTGGTTGGCGAAGATGCCGGCGGTGCTCTCGGTGCGGGTGAGGCCGGGGCGCACCGAGTTCACCCGGATGCCCTTCTCCCCCAGCTCGTCGGCGGCCACGTCGACCAGCGCGTCGACCGCCGCCTTGCCGGCGCGGTACGACGCCAGGCCGCGGGTCGAGAACACCGCGGCCGTCGACGACACGGCCACGAACGAGCCGCCGGCGGTCATGCGCTCGCCCGCGTACTTGAGCAGCGTGAAGACCGGGAACACGTTCTTGTCGACCTCGGCCGAGAACTGCTCGGGCTCGTAGTCGAGGACGTTCATCGGCGTGCCGCCGCCGGGCACGGTGACGGCGATGTCGAGCCGGTCGCCCTCGCACGCCACCTCGACGGCCCGGGCCACGTCGGAGGCGATGAGCGTGTCGCACCGCACCGGGTGGACCTCCAGCCCCTCGGCCGCCAGCCCGACCACCGCGCCGGTGAGCCGGGCCTCGTCGCGCCCGGCGATCGTCACCCGGCATCCGTCGGCCGCCAGCAGGCGAGCCGTCGCCAGCCCGATGCCGCTGCTGCCCCCGACGACGATCGCTCGTGTGCCGGCCAGGACCCCCGTGTCTGCCATGCCGGCGTGTCTAGCAGCACCGCCGAGGCCGCCCCGGGACCAGCCGAGCAGCGCCGCCCGCATCGGGACGGCCGGCGCCGTGCCAAGCTGCGGCCACACCGCGCCCCGGCGATCGAGCCGGGCGCCGCCGCACCGCAGGGGGACCCATGGCCGACCACGACATCGACGCGCTGCTCGACGACCAGGACGCCGTCGGCCTCGCCGGCCTCGTGGCCGCCGGCGAGCTCTCGCCCCGCCAGCTGGCCGAGGCGTCCATCGCCCGCATCGAGGCCCGCAACGGCACCCTCAACGCCGTGCTCGCCACCCGGTACGACGAGGCGCTGGCCGAGGCCGACGCCGGCCCCACCGGCCCCCTCGCCGGCGTGCCGTTCCTGGTGAAGGACCTCGGCTGCGACGTCGCCGGGCTCCCCTCCACCCGCGGCTCACGGCTCTGGGCCGACAACGTGGCCGCCGAGGACTGCGAGCTCACCCGCCGCTTCAAGGCCGCCGGCCTGCTGATCCTCGGCAACACCAACACCCCCGAGATGGGCAAGAACGCCAGCACCGAGCCGCTGCTGCACGGCCCGACCCGCAACCCGTGGCGCACCACCCACTCGGTCGGCGGCTCGTCGGGCGGCTCGGCCGCGGCGGTCGCCGCCGGCATCGTGCCGGCCGCCCACGCCAACGACGGCGGCGGCTCCATCCGCATCCCGGCCTCGTCGTGCGGGCTGTTCGGGCTGAAGCCGACCCGAGGCCGCACCCCGGCGTGGCCGGCACCGGGCGTCGGCCCCTACCCGCTCGCCATCGGCCACGCCGTCACCCGCACGGTCCGCGACAGCGCCGCCCTCCTCGACGCCATCGCCGGCCCCGTGCCCGGTGACGCCTACGCCTCACCGGCGCCGCCGTCCGAGGGGTCGTTCACCGCCGCTCTGGCCACCGCCCCCGAGACCCTGCGCATCGCCTACGCCACCACCTCGGTCGCCGGCAACGAGGGCCACCCCGCCTCGCTCGCCGCCATGGAGCGCATGGTCGAGGTGCTGCTGGAGATGGGCCACCGGGTCGAGGAGGCCTCCCCCGCCTACGACCCGGCCCAGGTCACCACGGCGATGAGCACGATCATGGGCGCGGTGTCGGCGGTGGCCATCGAGGACCGCCTCGCCGAGCTCGGCCGCGAGCTGGCCGACGACGACCTCGAGGCCCTCACCCGGGCGGTGCACGACGGCCTCTCGGCCGCACCGGCCACCGCGCTGGTGCGGGCCCAGCTGGCGATGGAGAAGGTCAGCCACGACCTCGGTGAGCTTCCACCGCACCTACGACCTGTGGCTCACCCCCACCATCGTCGAGCCGGTGCCCGAGCTCGGGTACCTGGACGCCAACGACCTCCAGTCGATGTTCACCCGGGCCGGCCGCTTCACCGACTTCACCGGCGTGTTCAACGTCACCGGCCAGCCGGCCATGTCGATCCCCTCGGGACTCGACGGCGACGGCCTGCCCTTCGGGCTCCAGTTCGCCGGCCGCATGGGCAGCGAGGCGACCCTCCTGCGCCTGGCGCTGGCGATCGAGGAGGCACTGCCCTGGCCCCGCCTCGCCCCCTGGCCCCCGTCTGCCTGACCGGAGTACTCCTGGTTGAAGGTGGACGAGGCGTGTGGTGGGATGAACCGGTGCGCGCCGACGAGGGGAACGAGCTGCCCGCCATCCCCGCCACGGCGTGGGCGGTGCTCGGCCTGCTCAGCTTCGAGCGCGAGCTCTCGGGCTACGACATCAAGCAGTGGGCCGACTCCATCCTCCGGTTCTTCTACTGGAGCCCGGCCACCAGCCAGATCTACGCCGAGCTGCGCCGCCTGGAGGGCCTCGGCCTGGTGGTGAGCCACGTGGTCGCCCGCGACGACGTCCGGGGCAAGCGGGTCTACGCCATCACCCCCGCCGGACGCGAGGCGCTCGAGCGCTGGCAGGTCGAGACCGACCCCGAGGCCACCGTGCTCAAGCACGGCCTCATGCTGCGCCTCTGGCTCGGCCACATGGCCCCACCCGACCGCCTGCGCCAGCAGATCGAGGCCCACCGGGCCACGCTCCGGGCCGAACTCGAAGCCGCCCGCCAGTCGGCCGACACCGCGGCCACCGAACCGGACTGGGCCTACCCGGCCCTCGTCGGCCGGTGGACCTGCCGCCGCATCGAGGACGAGCTCGCCCTCACCGACCAGATGCTCGCCGACCTCGACGAGCTCGACACCACCGGCCGCTGAGCGGCCCCGCTCACACCGCACCGCACCACCGACACCAGGGGGATCACACATGGGGAACGACGTCACCACCGCGGTCATCGTCACCGGAGGCGCATCGGGCATCGGCCTGGCCAGCGCCACCGCGCTCGCCGAGCAGGGCCGGGCGGTCGCGCTCTGGGACCTCGACGCCGACCGGGCCGCCGCCGCGGCCGCCGACCTCGCCGCCGCCCACGGCGTGGCTGCCGTGGGCCTCGGCGTCGACGTGAGCGACGAGGCCAACCACCCGGGCGCCGTCGAGCAGAGCCGCGCCGCGGTCGGCCCCATCGGCGGCCTCGTGCACGCCGCCGGCACCGTGCTGGCCGAGCCCGTCGGCTCGATCAGCCGCGAGGGCTGGGACTTCGTGCTCTCCATCAACCTCACCGCCTTCCCGATGCTGGTGCAGGCGCTGCTGCCCGAGCTCACCGCCAACCCCGGCTCCGCCGTGGTCGGCATCTCCTCCATCGAGGGCTGGATCGGCAACGCCGCCATCCCCGCCTACTGCGCGTCCAAGGCCGGCATGCTCGGCGCCGTGCGCTCGATGGCCCAGCAGCTCGGCCCTCAGGGCGTGCGCGTCAACGCGGTGTGCCCCGGCTACATCGAGACGCCCATGCTCGCCCCCGCCCTCCAGGTCCCCGGGGTCCAGGAGGGGTTCCAGGCCAGCGCCCCGCTCGGCCGCCTCGGCCAGCCCCGCGAGATCGGCGAGCCCGTCGCCTTCCTGCTGAGCCACGGCGCGTCGTTCATCACCGGCCAGTCGTTCATCGTCGACGGCGGCACCACCGCCGTCGACTGACCCACCGGACCTGCCCGGCGCCGACCGTCAGGGTGTCGGGCAGGCCACGTGGTCGCGCCGCCAGATCGGCAGGCCGTCGACCGGGGCGACCTGCTCGTAGCACTGCTCGAGCACGGCACCGAGGGGGTAACGGCTGGGTGGGTACGCCGCCCAGTCGGTGCCCGGGCGGGCGGCGTCGATCACCAGCTCCGGCGGATCGGCGGCGACATCCTCGAAGAACAGCTCCCACCGCTCGCGGAAGGGCTCCTCGGCCACGACCGCCGGGTCGAGCACGGTCGAACGGCTGGCCCAGTTGCCCGTGAGGTAGCCGTCGTGGAGGAACACGCCGGCGGGCTGACGCTGGGCCGAGACGTACACGTCGGGGAGGGCACCCCAGACGAGGATGCGGTCGTCGGGCGCCGTGGTGCGCTGCACGTAGCGACCGAGCGCGGTGTAGTTCGTGAGGTCGGGTCGGTGGGCGAACGACACCACGAGCAGCACGACCGTGGCGACGGCCGCGGCCGCCCCCACCACCCGCCACGCCCATCGGGAGGCCGTGGCCAGCGCGACGCCGGAGAGCACCGCGAGAGGCGGCACCAGCTGCTGGTAGTAGTGGCCGAAGAAGCGCAGGCCGAGCGGGATGACCACCAGCGAGGCGAGGGCCCACACCAGCACCGTGGGGTCGAGCTTCACCCGACGGGTGGCCGCCGCCCAGAAGCCGTAGAGCAGCGGCAGGTGGAAGCAGAGGAACACCACGGTGAGCCCGAGGCCGACGCCCAGCGCCCGGGCGGTGGACAGCCCTCCGTCGAGGTAGTCGCCGTTGTCGGCCCAGGCCCAGCGCCACAGCGAGCCCAGGTCGACGAGCACGAGCAGCGGGAGGGTGGCGAGCACGGCACCGGCCGCGCCGGCCACGAGGTTGCGGCGTCGGCCGGTGTGGGCCCGCACCGCCTCGAACGCCACGGGCAGGCCGGCGGCGATGTACGGCTGCTTGGCATGGGCCGCCACGGCGACGAGCGCACCGGCGGCGAGGAACCACCGCCAGGCCGCGGCCCCCTTGCCGCGTGCCATGACCGCGGCCAGCACCGCGCCGGTGGCGGGGGCGAGGCCCCAGAGCTCGAAGTTGGCGGCCTGGGCGTCGGCGGGCAGGAACCAGGCGGTGCCGAGCACGGCCAGCACGCCGCCGGCGAGGGCGGCGTTGCGGCTGTCGGCGAGGCGCCGCACCAGCAGGGCGACGAGCACGCCGTTGACCAGCACGGCGAGGGCGCAGAGCAGCCGGACCATCCGCATGTCGACGCTGAGGCTGCGGGCCAGCTCGTAGGCGAGCGGGACGAGGGGCGGCTTGCGGTCGATGACGTCGACGTAGAGGGTGCCGCCGCCCCGCATGACGTCGCCCATCACGCTCAGGTAGGCCTCGTCGCGATCGAAGATCCCGTTGTAGAGCAGCCCGGGCGAGCGGGCGATCACCGTCGCGGCGGCGAGCACGGCCACCAGCTGCGCCCCCCACGGGAGCGCGGCGACCGCGGCCCACGCCGAGCCCGCGGCGCGGCGGGTGAGGGTGAGCACGCCGGACGAGGCGCTGGTTGCGGTGGGAGAGGACACGGAGAACCTTCGGGCCCGAGGCGTGCGGGTCGGGCCTGGTGCCCGATCCCCCGCCGTGGAGACCCACTTGTTGATACCAGGAACCTACGCTCCGTAGACGTGACCGTTCCCTCACCTGCCGCGCCCGACCCCGCCGCTCTCGCCGAACTGCTCGACAAGCAGGCCGTGCACGAGGTCATCCTGCGGTACTGCCGCGGCATCGACCGCCTCGACGAGGCCCTGGTCCGCGGCTGCTACCACCCCGACGCCACCGACACCCACGGCTCGTTCGACGGCACCATCGACGAGTTCGTGACCTGGGCGTTCCGGTTGCTCGCCCGCTACGACGCCACCATGCACCTCGTGGCCAACCACCTGGCCACCATCTCGGGCGACGTGGCGGTGGCCGAGACCTACGGCATCTCCCACCACCGCAGCGACGACCCCGACCCCAGGCGCAACCTGACCGTCGGGTTCCGCTACCTCGACCGGCTCGAGCGCCGCGACGGCGGCCCGTGGCTGATCGCCCGGCGCATCGCCACCACCGAGTGGGTCACCGCCCTCGCCGAGGGCAACCGGTGGCCGACGCCCGAGGACCACACCCCCAGCCGTCGTGGCCCCGACGACCCGCTGTACACCCTCCTGGCCGAGCTCCCGCCCGGCTGACCAGGGAGTTCGTCTCGCCACGAGGCGGTCACGACACCTCGGCCCGGGTCGACCGGCCGCCCCTCAACGGCGGACGACCCGGGCCCGGTGTTAGGCATTCCTAACATCCACCCGGGACCTTTGGCAACCCCGGGTGGGGCCGAAGGTCGGCTTGACGTATCCTCGGTGTTAGGGCAACCTAAGCCCACGTTTCGGAGCGGCCGGGGGAACCACCTCCGGCATTCGGGAGGTCACGTGATCGTCTGCCACTGCAAGGTGGTGAACCACAAGGACATCGAGGCGGCCGTCGACGACGGCGCCCGGTCAGTCCCCGAGGTCTCCGACATCTGTGGCGTGGGCACCGACTGCGGCGGGTGCCTGCCGGTCGTGGCCGAGACCGTCGCCCGCCGCCTCGGCGTGCCGACGGAGGCCGTCTACGGCATCCGTCCCCGCGTCGGCAGCGCCGCCTGATCCCCACGGTCGCCGCGCCGACGCCGACCGAATCCGCGAGACGCCGTCGACGCGTCGCGCCCCATCGGCCAGGGCCTACGCTGGCGCCACGCCTGCGGGCCCCCCGCCCTGAACCCTGGAGCCCCTCATGCAAGGACACGCCGACGTCATCGAGATCCTCAACGAGGTCCTGACCGCCGAGCTCACGGCGATCAACCAGTACTTCATCGACGCCAAGATGTGCGACAACTGGGGCCTCGACAAGCTCGGTGCCAAGTTCAAGCACGAGTCGATCGACGAGATGAAGGACGCGGAAGCCCTCATCGAGCGGATCCTCTACCTCGACGGCGTGCCGAACCTCCAGCGCCTCGGCACCGTCCGGGTCGGCGAGGACGTCCCCGAGAAGCTGCAGCTGGCCCTCGACGTCGAGAAGGAGGCCATCGAGCGCCTCACCCGCGGCATCGAGCTCTGCTACGACCGCGGCGACCACGGCAGCCGCGACCTCCTCGAGCACATCCTCGAGGGCGAGGAAGAGCACGCCGACTGGCTCGAGACCCAGCTGGCCCTGGTGGCGTCCCTCGGCGAGGCCCTGTTCCTCGCCCAGCAGGTCGACCCCTCCTGAGCTCCCGGGCCACTCGGCCCGACATCGGCGCATCTACGATCCCCCCGACCGACGAGGGGGACCACATGAGAGCAGTGCGGTGCATCGAGGGTCAGGCGCGCGTCGTCGACGTGCCCCGGCCGAGCAGCGACGACGTCGACGCCGTGGTGGTGAAGGTGGCGTCGGCCGGCATCTGCGGCTCCGACCTCCACCTGCTCCCCATGGGCCTGCCGCTCACGTTCGGCCACGAGTTCGCCGGGCTCCTGCCCGACGGCCGGGCCGTCGCCGTCGAGCCCCTCGACCCCTGCGGCGAGTGCCCGTCGTGCGTCGCCGGCGACTACCACCGCTGTGTCCTCGGCCCCGGCATCGTGTTCGGCGTCGGCCACGACGGCGGCATGGCCGAGGAGTGCCTCGTGCCCGTCTCCGCGCTCAGCCCGCTGCCGACAGGGGTGGCGGTCTCCGACGGCTGCCTGGTCGAGCCCCTCGCCGTCGCCGTCCACGGCGTGCGGCGCGGCGGCATCACCGGCGGCGACCGCGTGGCCGTCATCGGGGGCGGCACCATCGGGCAGACCGCGCTGGTGGCCGCCCAGGCCGCCGGAGCGACGGTCGACCTCGTCGCCCGCCACGACCGCCAGAGGGAGGCAGCTGCCCGCCTCGGCGCCGGCGAGCCCGGCGACGGCTACGACGTCGTGATCGAGGCCGCGGGCACGGCCTCGGCGCTGGCCGACGCGGTGCGACGCTGTCGGCCCGGCGGCACCGTGGTGCTGCTGGCCAGCTACTGGGACGGCACGGTCGAGCTGCCCGGCCTCGAGGTCACCATGAAGGAGATCACGCTCGTGCCGGCCGTCATGTACAACCGCTCGGGGCCCTCGCGTGACATCGACGTCGCCGCGGCCATGCTGGCGGCACGACCCGAGCTGCCCGGCACGATCATCACCCACCGCTTCCCGCTCGACGCCGCCACCGAGGCCTTCGCCGTGGCCTCCGACCGGGCGGCCGGCGCCATCAAGGTCGTGCTCGAGCCCTGAGCCGGCTCACGGTTCAGGGTGTGCGGCGCACCAGCACCGCGGCGCCCTCACCCTCGGAGACGGTGACGAGCCCCGACCCGTCGGCCAGCACGGCCACGGCCTCACCCTGGCGTTCGATCACGGGGACGCGGCAGGTCGGAGCGCCGCTGAGGGTCTCGGCCACCGAGCGCGACGGGTCGCGCTCCCACACGGTCACGTCGGTGTAGGTGCGCAGGACCACGACCCGACCGTCGGCCGACACGTCGCCACCCGTGACCAGGCGGCCCTCGGTGCCGGCCACCGTCGCGACCCGGGCCATGGTGACCGGCGCCGGCGCCGCGGCGCGAGACGGCGGCGGCGGCCGGCACGACGTACACCCCCGCCCCCGAGCCGTCCCACTGCTTGGACACCACGAACACGTCGCCGGTGAGCGGATCGGCGAGCAGGGCCTCGGCGTCACGGGGCCCGTCGGCGTAGGTGAGGTCGACGGAGGTGACGGGCCCGGCCGAGCCGATGGCGCCGGGCCCGGGGGCGGCGGGCTCGTCGAGCCGGTAGAGGCGGACGGGTGCGGTGGTCCGCGCGCCGCCGCCCGGGTTGTCGCCGATGTCGGCGACCAGCAGCCGGTCGGGCCCGCCGTCGGCGCCGGCGAGCGAGGGCGATGTCCTCCCAGTCGACGGCGTCGGCTCCGTCGAGCTCGACCCGGCCCTGGTCGGACCCGTCGAGGCCCACGGCGAACACCTCGGCCCCACCGCCGGAGTCGTTGTGGGCCCAGAGCACCGCGGCCGGGTGCGACTGGCGACGATGCCCGAGGTCTCGACGAGGTCGGTCGGCGACGACCGTGCCCGGGGCCTCGACCGGGCGGGCGGCGCAGAGCACCTCCGCCGGGCCCGGCTCCGGCCGGGTGACCGTCGCGTCGGTGGGCTCGGGGGCGCCGACGCCGCCGAGTCGCCCGACCCGCCGCTGCAGGAGGCCGCCGCCAGGCCGAGCGCGACGACGAGCGCCGCTCGCGAGGAGGCGCGCCACCACCGCACCGACGAGGACACCCGCGCTCAGGCCTCGAGCCGCTCGATCAGGTCGACGACCGACGGGTTCACCATGATGGCGTCGCCGATGAGGACGCTCGGCACGGTCTCCGAGCCGATGCGGTCGTTGAGCATGCGACGGGCGCCGGCGTCCTCCCAGATGTTCACCCGGGTGTGGGCGACGCCGTGGCGCTCGAGCCCCGAGAACAGGATGCGGCAGAACCCGCACCCGGGCCGCCACAGCACGACCGGGACCGGGCGCTCGGCCGCGGCTCGACATCCGCGGACGTCGGCCATCAGTCGAACTCGATCGGGTCGCGCATCGAGCGCTTCAGCTCGGCGAAGGTGTGGGTGCGGGCCAGGGTGCGCACGGCGTCGAACAGCTCGAGCCCGTCCTCGCCCCTGGGCGCCTTCGAGATGACCGGCCCGAAGAGCGAGCTCTCGGTGGCCTGGCCCGGGTCGAAGGTCAGGATCGGCGTGCCGACGTCGGGGCCGGTGCGGGACAGGGCGAGCTCGGTCTCGTCGCGGAGCACGCCGTCGAAGGAGGTGTCGCCGGCCGCCGTCGGCCAGGGCCGGGTCGAGGCCGGCGTCGGCGACGATGCCGGCGACCAGGCCCTCCGGGCACCGGCTCGCCCTTCCAGAGGCCCACGTTGACCCCACCGACGTGCAGCTGCTGCCCGGCCGCCGTGTAGAACGCCGCCACCGCCTCGTTGCCGCCCGCCACACGGGCGGCGGCGGCCACCCGCAGCAGGTCGCGCCCGAGGCCGTGCAGCACGGGGTAGGCCGGCGGGAACTCGGTGGCGTAGTCCTTGCCCTCGTTCACCACCGCGAGGGAGATGAAGCGCCACGCGACAGTGGCGCCCCGGAGGGGCGCCACGTCGGTGATCCATCGACTGGTGATCCAGGCGAACGGGCAGATCGGATCGAAGAAGAACTCGATGTCGGAGCGGTCGGCCATCCCGAAACGCTAGGGCCTGGCCGGCCCGCTCCCACCGATCGGGTCGTGTCAGCCGCGGCCGGAGTTCGAGCCGCTGCGGTCGTCGTCGTCGAGTCGGAGTCGGAGTCGCTGTCGGTAGCCGGAGTCGTCGTGACGGTCCGAGTGGTCGTCCTCGACCTCGTCGTCGTGCGTCATCGTCGTCATCACGGTCGCCGCCGTGGTCGTCGATGGTGGAGCCGGTGACGGAGTCGCAGTCGTCGTCGACGGTGCCGTCGCCCCGCAGGCAGTCGTCGTCGTCGTCATCGTCGACACCGTGGTCGTCGACGGTGCCGTCGCCCCGGAGATCGACGGTCGGTGCCGGTGGTGTCGCCGACGGGGGTGGTCGTGGTGGTGTCCTCGACCGTGACGATCGTCGTGGTCTCCTCGACGGTGACGGTCGTGGTGGTGTCCTCCACGGCGGCCGGGCGCAGGCTCGGGCCGTCGTCGCTCTGAGCGGCCGCCACGGCGACACCACCCAACAGGAGCGCGGCGCCCCCGACGGCGGCGGCGACGATCATCTTGCGCTTGGCGAACTCTGCTGCCATGACTTCCTCCCAGAAGGTCGTGGTCCCCGGGTGCGGTCACAGCCCGGTTCGTATGGGCCACATCATTGCGAGGTCAATCACAGCGGGAGGTTGGGCGGAGGCAAAGTTCCGGCAAAGTCGACCCGTCCACCCGGCGACAGGCCCCCTCCGCCCTCCGTGAGAGGCGGGAGCAAGGCCCTGGTCAGGGCGTGAACGCCATGTGGTCGAGCACCGCACGGCCGAGCTCGGCGTCGCCTTCGTACACCACCCCGCCCGCGGCCTCGGCCCGGGCACGGTCCCAGCGCCCACCACCGAGGGCCACGAACGCCTCGAACGGCAGGGTGATCACGGTGTCGGGCGGGCCGGTCGAGCTGGTCGACCTCGACGCACCGATGCCCGGCCCTCCACGACCACGGCCCAGGCGACCTCGGTGGGCCCGGTGGTCCGGATCACGAGGACCGGTGCCCTCGGGCGCCCCGGCCCGCTTCCCGACGATCACCCCGAGAGCCGCACGGAAGCGCTGCAGGACCGGCTCGACGGTCGGACCCGCCAGATCGCCGGGCCGGTCGAGCACCCGACGGATGTCCTGCTCGTGCATCCAGCAGTCGAAGGCCCGCACGACCATGAAGTCGCGGTAGGGCACCTCGCCGATCGGCGACCAGCTCGGTGCCTCCATCTGCTCGGCGGTCATCGCCCGCAGCTGGGCCACCCGCCGGGGGTAGATGTCGCCGAAACGGGCGCGGACCTCCGAGCCGGGGAGCGGCCGCCAGGCCTCGACCCCGACCTCCATGGCCTCCTGGAACGGGGTCGGACACGTGGGGCAGGTGCGAGACCGGGACGCTCTCGGTGGGCTCGCCGAGGAAGTTGGACTCGACCGTGGCCACGTGGCTCAGGCAGTCCTTCACCGTCCAGCCCGGGAGCTCGGACGGGCGGGCCCACTCGGCCTCGTCGAGACCCTCGGTGGCCTCGAAGGTCGACGCCCACACCTGCTCCAGCACGTCGATGATCGGTTCCTGCCCGCTCGTCGCCACGGCACCCTCCCCGGTCCGGTGGCGACCCTAGGCCGCCCACGGGCCGCACGCGGCCCGGGCACCGAGGCGACAGGTCGCGTCATCGGACCACCGCCCGGCGAGCCGGTAGCGTCGGGCGGCAATGGCCACCACCGACGCCAGCGAGCCGACCGACGTGCTGATCGCCGCCCTCGAGGCGCGCGGCGCCGCCGAGCCCGTCATCGACGGCCGCCGGCTGCGGGCCGAGCGAGGCCGGGCCGCCGTGGTCGCCGCCACCATCGAGCTGGTCGACGCCGGCAACCCGGTGCCGACCTTCGCCGACATCGCCGAGGCCAGTGGGGTGTCCGAGCGCACGATCTTCCGGTACTTCCCCGACCGCGACGCCCTGTTCGGGGCCGTCGCCACCGAGGTCTTCCCCCGGATCGCCCACTGCCTGGTGATCACCCCGCCCGACGGCGACCTCCCGACGCGGGCCGCCGCCCTGGTCGCCCTCCGGGTCGAGCTCGCCGACCGCACCGCCCCGCTCACCCGCTCGGTCGAGCGCCTCGCCCCCAGCAGCCAGCTCGGGGCCGCCCTGCTCGCCCTGCGCATCGACCGGCTCCAGGAGCAGGTGCGCCGGTGGTTCGAGCCCGAGCTGGCCACGGCCGGCCCCGGGCCCGCCGCCCTGGTCGACGTGCTCCTCGGCGCGGCGTCGATCACCCACCTGCGCGAGCTCCTCGACGACGACCGGGTCGAGCCCGAGCTCACCGCCGCCGTCGTGCGCCTGCTCGCGCCCGGCTGAGACCGGCCGGCGCGGGCTCAGAACGCCGACTCGATCACGTCGACGTCGTTGCCGACCACGCAGGCCACGTCGAAGCGCACCCCGGCCGGGGCTGACGTCGTGCTCGTCGAGCCAGCGCATCGCCGAGGCGGCGCAGGCGCAGCTGCTTGGTGCGGGTGACGGCCTCGGCCGGGGTGCCGTAGGCGTTCGAGCTGCGGGTCTTGACCTCGCAGAACACGAGCGTGCGGCCCGTGGGCCAGCACGAGGTCGAGCTCGCCGTCGCGGCAGCGCCAGTTGCGGCTGACCACCTCGTAGCCCCGGCGCCTCGTACCAGCGCGGCCGCCAGCGCCTCGCCCCGGGCGCCCAGTGCCCGCCGGCCGGCGGTCACCCCTGGCGACCGCTCACCCAGCCCCAGCTCGTCGCGCGGGAGCTCCTCGACGTTGACGTCCTTGAACGTGACGACCCGGACGTGGCTGACGAACCGGGTCTGGCGGTACATGTCCCAGACCCAGGCGTCGCGCAGCTCGAGCTCGACCCGGGTGCGGCCACCCTCGTCGAGCACGGTCTGGTTGACCTCGTTGGCCAGGTAGAAGCGACGCTCGGTCTCGACGACGTACCGGAACATCGGGCAGACGTCCTGGTACTCGCGGTAGAGCTGCAGCTCGATCTCGGTCTCGTACTGCTCGAGATCCTCGGTGCTCACCGCTCACCTCGCCCCGTGCGGCCCGCGGGCCGTCCGCTGGAGTGCGCACCGGCCGGACGGACCGGCGGTGCGGCGCTCAGACGCTCGAGCGTCAGTCGCGCTTCTCCTTGATCTTGGCGGCCTTCCCGACGCGGTCGCGCAGGTAGTAGAGCTTGGCCCGGCGGACGTCGCCGCGGCTCACGACCTCGATCTTGGCGACGATCGGCGAGTGCACCGGGAAGGTGCGCTCGACGCCGACGCCGAAGCTGACCTTGCGGACCGTGAAGGTCTCGCGGAGGCCGCCGCCCTGGCGGCGGATCACGACGCCCTGGAACACCTGGACGCGCTCCCGGGTGCCCTCGACGACCCGGACGTGCACCTTCAGCGTGTCGCCGGGGGCGAAGTCGGGGACGTCGTCGCGGAGGCTCTGGGCGGTCGACGAGATCGGTGGCGTTCATCTGCGTCGATCCTGGCGTGGGGAGCAGCCGGCGAGGCGTGCCGGCGGCGAGGTCGGAGACTGGAGCCCGGCGAGACGGGATACCGGCTCCGGTCGGGGACCCTGCATGCTACGTGGGTTCGCCCGGAACGGCAAAGCGCCCCCGCAGCCGTGCTCGTCGTCACGTGCGCGTCGGAGCCGTCGACCGGTCGGGCCCAGCGGTCGAGGAGGGCCTCGTCCTCGGTGAGCCGCCCCGGGCCTCGATCAGGTCGGGACGGGCCGCAGGGTGCGGCGCAGGGCCTGGGCCCGGCGCCAGCGGGCGACCTGGGCGTGGTCGCCGGAGCGCAGCACCTCGGGCACCGCCAGCCCCGGAACTCGGCCGGCCGGGTGTACTGCGGGTACTCGAGCAGCCCGTCGCTGAACGACTCCTCGCCGGCCGAGGTCGGCGTTGCCCATCACCCCGGGCACCAGGCGGCCCACGGCCTCGAGCACGACCATGCGCGGCGACCTCGCCGCCGCCGAGCACGTAGTCGCCGATGGAGAGCTCGCCGTCGCACGAGGTGGTCGCGCACCCGGTCGTCGACGCCCTCGTAGCGGCCGCACAGCAGCGAGAACCCGCTCGCCCGCCGCCAGCTCCCGGGCCATGGCCTGGTCGAGGCGTGCGCCCGCCGGGGCCGAGCAGGAACAGCGGGCCGGGGCGGCTCGGCGGCCTCGACGGCGGCGAAGATCGGCTCGGGCATCAGCACCATGCCGGCGCCGCCGCCGAACGGGCGTGTCGTCGACGGTGCGGTGCACGTCGGTGGTGTGCTCGCGCAGGTCGTGGACCCGCACGTCGAGCAGGCCCCGTGCCGCGGCCCGGCCGAGCAGGCTCTGCGCCGGCGAACCCCGAGACCATGTCCGGGAAGATGGTGAAGACGTCGATGCGCACGACGGCGACCGCTCAGGCCTCGTCGAGCAGGTCGAACAGCCCGTCGGGCACGTCGACCACGAGGCGCCCGGTCGTCGTCGCGGCCGACGACGAACACGCAGCGGCACCAGCGCGCCGGTGTCGAGCACCAGCAGGTCGCTGGCCGGGTTGTCCTGCACGGCCTCGACGACGCCCCGGTCGGTGCCGTCGACGCTCGACCACCGGCGAGCCGATGAGCTCGTGCACCCAGAGCGTCGTCGGGGTCGGTCGCTCGAGCGGCTCGGCCCGCAGCACGGCGCCGCGCAGCTCCTCGGCCGTCTCGCGGTTGGTGACGCCCTCGAAGTGCACGATCCAGCGGTCCTGGTGCGGACGCGACGCGGCGACCACCAGACGGCCGGTCGCCGGCGACGAGCACCGACGCCCGGGTCGAGGCGCGGAGGTCTCGGTCGGTGGTGAGGGTGACCACGACCTCGCCCCGGAGGCCCGTGGGCCTTGGTCGATCCGGCCGACCTCGAGGCAGGCGTCGACCGGAGCTCAGTCGACGAACTCGACGTCGACCTCGACGCCGTCGCGGGCGGCGGCGGCCCGGACGACGGTGCGGATCGACTGGGCGACCCGGCCGCGCTTGCCGATGACGCGACCCATGTCGCCGGCGCCGACGTGCACGTTGAGCACGGGGCGCCGACCACGGTCGTCGACGCTCGATGCGCGACGGCGTCGGGGTCCTCGACCAGCTGGCGGACGCACGTAGCTCGAGCACCGAGATGGCGGTGGCGTAGTCGCGGCGCCGCGCGGCCTCGTCGTCACCGGTCGTCGCTCGTCGTCGGGCGTCTCTGCGGTCGTCGACGTCGCTCACGATCGCTCGCGCCGTGCGACGGGCTGGCCGGTGAACTGCGTCCCAGGCACCCGAGATCTTCAGCAGCTTCTCGACGGCCTCGGTGGGCTGGGCGCCCTTGCTTGAGCCAGGCGACGGCCTTGTCGTTGTCGACGTTGATCGACCGACGGCTCGGGGCGGGGGTCGTAGTGACCGACGATCTCGATGAACCGGCCGTCGCGGGGCGAGCGCGCGTCGGCGGCCACGATGCGGTAGGTCGGCTGCTTCTTCTTGCCCATCCGCATCAGGCGGAGCTTGACGGCCACGGTGTTTCTCTCTTCTTCGTCGCAGATGTTCGGGCGAACACGGGGCGCGCCCGGCACGGGAGCGACCGTCAATGGTGTCGCTCGCGGGGCGTGCGAGCAAGTCAGGCTATCAGCGCTCGGGGAATCGCTCACCGAGGCCGAGGTCGGAGAGGTCCGGGAGGCCCTGTCCCGAGTTCGGGAGCGCCGCTCTTGCCGGTGAGGCCCTGCTCGAGGTCGGGAGCCGCAGGGCGCCTTGGGGCCCTTGGGCACGCGGCCGCCGTCGGTGGTGCGGCCGCCGCCCTTCCCCTTGCCCTTCTTGGCCTTGCGGCGGCTTGCGACGCGCTTGGAGCCCATGCCGCCCATCCGCTTCATCATCTTCTGCATCTCCTTGAACTGCTTGACGAGCTGGCCTGCACCTCGGCCGGCTCGGTGCCCGAGCCCTTGGCGATGCGGACCCGGCGCGACTCGTCGATGAGGTCGGGGTCGACCCGCTCGGCGGGGGTCATCGAGCGGATGATCGCCTCGACCCGGCCGATCTCGCTTGTCGTCGATCTCGGCGTTGCGGCACCTCCTTCGGGCATGCCCGGGCATCATGCCCGATGATCCCCGACAGCGGGCCCATCTTCTTGAGCTGCTGCATCTGGTCGAGGAAGTCGTCGAGGGTGAACTGCCCCTCCATCAGGCGGGCGGCGGCCGCCTCGGCCTGGTCCTTCTCGAAGACCTCCTCGGCCTTCTCGATGAGGGTGAGCATGTCGCCCATGCCGAGGATGCGGCCGGCGAGGCGGTCGGGGTGGAACAGGTCGAAGTCCTCGAGCTTCTCGCCGGTGGAGGCGAAGGCGATGGGCCGGCCGACGACCTCCTTCACCGAGAGCGCCGCGCCGCCGCGGGCGTCGCCGTCGAGCTTGGTGAGGATGACGCCGTCGAGCTCGAGCGTCTCGTGGAAGGCCTCGGCGCGTGCTGACCGCGTCCTGGCCGGTCATGGCGTCGACGACGAGGAACGTGTAGTTCGGGTCGACGGCCTCGGAGATGCTGGCGGACCTGCGTCCATCAGCTCGGCGTCGATGGCGAGGCGGCCGGCGGTGTCGACGATGACGACGTCGCGGCCGAGTCGTGCGGGCCTCGGCGATGCGCCGGCCGCGCGCCACCGTGCCACCGGGTCGGTCGGCCTCGGAGAAGACCGGGCACGTCGATCTGGCGGCCGAGCGTGCGCAGCTGCTCGACGGCGGCCGGGCGCTGGAGGTCGGCGCCGACGAGCAGCGGGTTGCGGCCCTGGCTCTTGAACCAGCGGGCCAGCTTGGCCGAGTTGGTGGTCTTGCCCGAGCCCTGGAGGCCGGCCATGAGCACGACCGTCGGGCGGCTTCGAGGCGTAGGTGATGCGGATGCGTCTCGCCGCCGAGGGTGGCGGTGAGCTCCTCGTGGACGATCTTGATGACCTGCTGGCGCCGGGTTGAGCGCCTCGGAGAGCTCTGGCGCCGATGGCGCGCTCGCGGACGCGGGCGACGAAGTCCTTGACGACCGTGAAGTTGACGTCGGCCTCGAGCAGGGCGAGGCGGATCTCGCGCAGCGACCTCGTCGACGTCGGCCTCGGTGAGGCTGCCCCTTGCCCCGCAGGCGCCTGAAGATGCCGTCGAAGCGATCGGAGAGTGCCTCGAACATCAGCGGGCCTCGTCGGCGTCGTCGGACGTCGACGCCCAGCTCGCCGCCGGTGACGCCGAGGGCCTGGTCGATCTCGGCCTCGATCTCGTCGGCCAGCTCCTGGCTCGCCCTCGACGACGTCGGCGGCCTCGGCGGCCTCGTCGAGCACCTCGGTGATGGTGACGGTCTCGGTCACGATCTCGCCGTCGGCGGTCTCCACGACCTCGATGGTGTCCTCGACGAGGGCCGCCACCGGGCTCGGTCCGGTGTCGTCGACGGCCGAAGCTGCCGGCGGCTAGACGCCTCGGCCAGCTCGGCGCCGGCCGAGCCCAGGACGACGCCCGACGAAGACGCCGAGGGCCACGCCCGCGACGAACAGCACCACGGCCTTGAGCCCGAGCGAGCGGACCGCGACCGCGCGCCCTTGACCGGCAGGGTGCCGGCCTTGAAGCCGGCGCGGAACGTGAGCCGGCGGTGGCGAGCACCACCTTGATCGGCAGCACGCACGCAGCCGGACCAGGAGCCTGACAGGGGAAGGTCATGAGCCTCATGAGAACAGTGCCTCCACGAACTCGTCGGGGTCGAACGGCGACGAGGTCGTCGGCGCCCTCACCGAGGCCGACGAGCTTGACGGGGATGCCGAGCTGGTCGTGGATGGCGATGACGATGCCGCCCTTGGCCGAGCCGTCGAGCTTGGTGAGCACGACGCCGGTGAGCTCGACCGCCTCGGTGAACTGCTGGGCCTGGACCAGGCCGTTCTGGCCGGTGGTGGCGTCGAGCACGAGGAGGACCTCGGTGACGTGGCCGGCGCCCTTGTCGGCGACACGGCGCACCTTCCGGAGCTCCTCCATCAGGTTGACCTTGGTGTGCAGGCGGCCGGCGGTGTCGGCGAGCACGAGGTCGGCGCCGCGGGCGGCGGCGGCCTCGACGGCGTCGAAGATGACCGCGCTCGGGTCACCGCCCTCGTTGCCGCGGACCAGCTCGGCGCCGGCCCGCTCGGCCCACATGCCGAGCTGCTCGGCGGCGGCGGCCCGGAACGTGTCACCGGCGGCCATGACGACCTTGATGCCGCCCTCGGGCCTCCCGGGTGCCGAGCTTGCCGATGGTGGTGGTCTTGCCGACGCCGTTGACGCCGACGAAGAGCCAGACCGACGGGCCCGGCTCGACGGCTGAACTCGAGCTCGCGCTCGTAGCCGCGACGAGCCGCTCCTTGAGCTCGGCCTTGAGGGCCTCGAGGAGCTGCTCGCCGTCGGTGAGGCCGTCGGCCTTGACCCGGCCGCGCAGGTGCTCGAGCAGGTCCTGGGTGGCGGCGACGCCGACGTCGGCCCGGATGAGGGCCTCCTCGAGCTCGTCCCAGGTCTCGTCGTCGATCTTGCCCCGGCCCCCGATGGAGCCGAACGCGCCGGCGAGCGCGCTGCGGGCCTTGGTGAGGCGGTCGCGGAAGCGGGGCCGGGCGACCTCCTCGACCGCGGCGGCCTCGGCGAGGGCGGCCTCGGCTTCGGCGACGACGGCGTCGGCGTCGCGCCGGTCGAGCTCCTCGACCACGACGCCGGCGACGGAGTCGTCGTCGAGCCCCTCACCGGGCTCGGTCTCGGCGGCCTCGCGCTCGGCGGCCTCCCGGCGGACCTCTTCGAGGACCTCCGGCGGCACCCGTGGTGCGTCGGGCGGCGGCTCGAGGAGCGCGGCGTTGCGGCGCCGCGAGGCGACGAGGGCGGCGCCGGTGCCGACGAGCACGACGAGCACCGCGAGGAGGACGATCACGACGACCATGAGCGAGCCAGCCTAGTGGGGCGTCCAGCGACGCCGCCGGGTGGCCCGGTCGCCGGCCCTGCCACGCCGCTCAGCGCCGGACGCCGCCCCGGACGCGGACGGGAGGGGCCATCGGCTGGCGCCCCTCCCCCGTCGTCGGGCCGGGAACGGGAGTCCGGCCCGAGATCTCGGCCCTGGTCAGTTCTCCGTGGTCGGCGTGCTGCTCGGAGCTGCTCAAGGTGCCGAGGGTGACCTCGATGTCGATGCGCTCGCCGTCGCGGACGACCGTGACGGTGACGGTCTCGCCCGGGCTGTGGGAGCTGATGAGGCCCCGCAGCTCGTCGAAGCCGCGGATCGGGGTGCCGTCGACGCTCGACGATGAGGTCGCCGGCCTGGATCCCGGCGTCGGCGGCGGCGCCGCCCTGCGGTGACGCTCTCGACGTAGGCGCCGGCGTCGCCGTTGGGCGTCGTCGCTCGGGCCGCTCAGGCCCAGACCGGCCTTGGCGACGGACTGGCCGTTGACGAGCTGGTCGGCGGCCTTCTTGGCGGTGGCGATCGGGATGGCGAAGCCGATGCCCGTGTTCTCACCGGTCTGGCTGAAGATGGCCGTGTTGATCCCGATGATCCGGCCGTCGCGGTTGGCGAGTGCGCCACCCGAGTTGCCGGGGTTGATGGAGGCGTCGGTCTGGATCATGTTGACCACGACGCCCTTGTCGTTGTCGACGGGCCGGTTGACGGCGGACACGATGCCGGAGGTGACGGTCTGGTCGAGCCCGTAGGGGCTGCCGACCGCGACGGCGATCTGGCCCGACGGCCGGCTTGCTGTCGACCGCGAGGGTGGCGCCGGGGCGTCGAGGCCGCTCGACCCGGACCACGGCGATGTCGGTGCCGGTGTCGGTGCCGAGGACCTCACCCTCGACGGCGTTGCCGTCGGCGGTGCGCACGGTGACCGTGGTCTCGGCGCCGACGACGTGGGCGTTGGTCATGATCAGGCCGCTGACGTCGTAGACGACGCCCGACCCGAGGCCGTCGGTGGTCTCGATCTGCACGACCGACGGGCTCACGACCTGGGCCACCGCGGCGACCGGCTCGGAGCCGGGGTCGATGGTGACGGGGACGGCGACCGTCGGCGGCGCCCTGCACGACCGTCGTGGCGTTGTCGTCGAGAGCGAGCGGACGCCGAAGCCGATGCCGAACAGCCCGGCCACGACCACCACGCCGACGACGACCTTCAGGCCCGGTTCGGCTGCCGCGGCTCGGGGTGAACCGACGGCGGGAGCGGCGGCGGGGTGGGCGGCCCACCCCAGCCGGAGCGGCCGACGGCGGAGGACCTCCGCCGGGCGGCACGGGGGCCGCGGCGGGACGTGCCCAGGGTCGGGCGGCGCGGGAGCGGCCGTCGGCTCGCCGGGGGTGGCGGCGGGCGGAGCGGCGGCGGCCGGCAGCGGGGGGATCGGCGGCGGGGGCGGCGGCACCTCGGCGGTGGGGGCCGGCTGGAACGGGCTCGGCGGCCTCGACGGTCGGCGCCTCGACCTGGTCGACCTCGGGCGCCTCGACCGGGGGGCGCGTGTCGTCGGGCGGGCGAGAACGGGCTCGGTGGGCTCACCGGACTGCGGCGGGGTGGTCGGCGGCTCGTGGTCCCAGCTCATGGGCGGTCGTGCTCCTGGGTCGGTGCTCGGGCGGTGAGGCGGTGAGGCGGTGAGACGGCGAGTCGGCGAGTGGGGCACGCCGGTGCCCGGACCTCGGGGCGCACGGTACGGCGGCGACGCGAAAGCGCGACGAAAGCACACCGGGAACCCCGGAAACGGGATCCCCGACCTCGCAGGACCTCAGGACTGGTCGACGGGCTCGGGCTCGGCGGGTACCGGTGCCGGCAGGGCCGGGAACCAGAGCGCGAAGGCCGCGCCGTGCCCCAGCTCGCTCGCCAGCTTCACCTCGCCGCCGTGGGCCTCGACGATCTGGCGCACGATGGTGAGCCCGAGGCCGCTGCGGCCCTGGGCCCGGCTCTCGGCGGGATCGCCGCGCCAGAAGCGCTGGAACACCCGGTCTGGTCGTCGGGGGCGATCCCCGGGCCCTCGTCCTCGACGGCCATCCACACCCACGGCCCTCGCGGCCGGCCCGACCCGGATGGTGGTGCCCGACGGGGCGATGCGCACGGCGTTGGCGAGCAGGTTGGCCAGGGCCTGGCGCAGCGCCAGGCGGTCGCCCAGACCCAGAGGCCCCGGGGGCCTCGCGCTCGACGAACTGGCCGGCGGCCTCGGCCGGCGCCGCGAACTCGGCGGCCACCTCGGCGACGAGGCGGCCGACGTCGACGGGCTCGCGCTCCATGGAGAGGGTGCCCTTGCGGGCGTAGACGAGCAGGTCGTCGACCAGGTGGGTCATGCGCTCGGTGGTGCGCTCGACCACCTCGGCCGTGTGGCGCAGGTCGTCGGCCGAGGCGTCGGGGTCGGACAGGGTGACCTCGAGGTTGGTGCGGATCACCGCCAGCGGGTTGCGCAGCTCGTGGGTGGCCTCGTGGATGAACTGGCGCTGGCTCTCGAAGGCGTCGTCGACGCGGCCGAGCATCGCGTCGAAGGTGTCGGCCAGCCGCTTGCAGCTCGTCGTCGGGGCCGCCGAGGTCGATGCGGCGGGAGAGGTCGGTGGCCTGGATCTCGCGCACCGCGCCGGTGATCTGGCCGATGGGCCGCAGCATCCGGCCGCTGACCAGCCACCCGACGCCGAGGCTGACGAAGAAGAGGGCGAGCAGGGCGCTGAAGGAGTAGACCCGCAGGGTCTCGAGGGCGCGGCTCGTAGGCGCTCGTTCTGGATGATCCGGGCCGTGTTGAACTCCACGACGATCTGGCCCTGGGGCAGCTCGTAGACGGTGCCGACCTGCTGGTTCTCCAGCGTGTAGCGGAGCCCCAGGTAGATGCCGGACACCACCAGCGAGGCGAGCCCGAACACCACGGTCGAGTAGACGACGGTGAGCCGGACGCGGATCGAGCCCATCCACGGCGGGAGCCGGTCACCGAGGCGCTGGCCCCGCGAGTGCAGGCGGGTGTGGACCTCGGCCTTCGGCGCCGCGGACCCGGGGGTGATCACCGGGAGCTCGCCGGTGCGGGGCTCGCGCCCGTCGTCCGGGGTCCACGACGCGGTCATGGCGCCAACAGCCGGTAGCCGCGACCGATGACCGTCTCGATGAGCGGCTCCTCGTCGTCGATGGCGAGCTTGCGGCGCAGCGTGCCGACCGTGACCCGCACGGTGTTGGTGAACGGATCGGCGTGCTCGTCCCAGACGTGCTCCAGCAGGTCCTCCTGGGACAGCACCTCCCCCGGCCGGGTCATGAAGTAGCGCAGGAGGGCGAACTCCTTGGCCGTGAGGTCGAGGCGGCGGTCGCCGCGGCGGGCCTCGTGGCGGGCGTCGTCGAGCACGAGCTCGCCGACCTGGAGCACCGACGACGCCGCGGCTCGGTGTCGCGGCGGAGCAGCGAGCGCACCCGGGCCAGCAGCTCGGGGAAGGCGAACGGCTTCACGAGGTAGTCGTCGGCGCCGTCGTCGAGCCCGGCCACCCGGTCGTCGAGGCTGTCGCGCGCCGTGAGCATCAGCACCCGCGGCTGGCGGGTCGAGGTCGGTGGCGCGGATGCGCCGGCACACCTCGCGGCCGTCGGTGCCCGGCATGGTGATGTCGAGGCACAGCAGGTCGTAGTCGTTCGACGTAGGCCTTGGTGAGCGCCTCGTCGCCGTCGTAGGCGACGTCGACGGCGTAGCCCTCGCGCCGCAGGCCCCGGGCCACGGCCTCGGCCAGGTCCACCTCGTCGTCGACCACGAGCACTCGCACGGCGCGGAACGGTACCTGCCGCCGGCCCGCCGCCGGCGACGCCCCCTCCTCCGGCGCCGACGCCCTCGACTGCCTTTATCGTGCTCTTCGGTTGCTCGTGGTCTTGTCACGCCCATGACCGCCACCGCCACGCCCCGACCCGTGCCGCCCTCCGAGGAGAACCGCATGTCCCTCCAGCCCGGCGCCACCGCCGCCGATCGCACGGCCGAGGCCGCCCTGCTCGAGCAGGCGCTCTTCGAGGTCAAGAAGGTCATCGTCGGCCAGGACCGGGCCATCGAGCGCCTCCTCGTCGGCCTGCTCGCCCGGGGCCACGTGCTGCTCGAGGGCGTGCCCGGCCTGGCCAAGACGCTCGCGGTCGAGACCCTCGCCACGGTCGTCGGCGGCACCTTCGCCCGCATCCAGTTCACCCCCGACCTGGTGCCCGCCGACATCGTCGGCACCCGCATCTACCGCAGCTCCACCGAGACCTTCGACATCGAGTTGGGCCCGGTGTTCGCCAACTTCGTGCTCGCCGACGAGATCAACCGCGCGCCGGCCAAGGTGCAGTCGGCGCTGCTCGAGGTCATGGCCGAGCGCCAGGTCTCGATCGGCGGCACCACCCGCGGTGCCCGAGCCCTTCCTCGTGCTGGCCACCCAGAACCCGATCGAGAGCGAGGGCGTCTACCCGCTGCCCGAGGCCCAGCGCGACCGCTTCCTCATGAAGATCGTCGTCGGCTACCCGACCGCCGCCGAGGAGGCCGAGATCGTCGACCGCATGGGCGGCGAGGCCCCCCGTGCGTCGCAGGTGCTCTCGCCCGACGACCTCGTCCGCCTGCAGGAGGCCGCCGACGCGGTGTTCGTCGCCCCCGCCGTCGCCGACTACGCCGTGCGCCTGGTGCTCGCCACCCGCGAGCCGGCCGCCCACGGCCTGCCCGAGCTCGCCGAGCTGGTCGCCTGGGGCGCCAGCCCCCGCGCCTCCCTCGGCCTCGTCGCCGGCGGCCGGGCCCTGGCCCTGATGCGGGGCCGCAACTACGTCCTGCCCCAGGACGTCTTCGACGTCGCCCCCGACGTGCTGCGCCACCGGCTGCGTGCTCTCCTACGAGGCGCTGGCCGAGGGCCTGTCGGTCGAGCAGCTGCTCGCCCGACTGCTGTCCACCGTCCACGCCCCGGTCGTCGCCCCCTCGCAGGACCCGACCGCGGCCGCGGGCTGGTGAGCGCCCGCACGCCGGAGGCCCCGGCCATCAGCGGCACCCCCGCCGCGGAGGTGCTGCGCCGCCTCGAGCTGTCGGTCACCCGCCGCCTCGACGGCCTGCTCCAGGGCGACCACCGCGGCCTCACCCCGGGCCACGGCAGCGAGCCCGGCGAGATCCGGGCCTACCAGCCGGGCGACGACGTGCGGCGCATCGACTGGAACGTCACCGCCCGCCTCCGCGAGACCCACGTCCGCGAGACCGTCGCCGACCGCGAGCTCGAGACCTGGATGCTCGTCGACGCGTCGGCCAGCCTCGACTTCGGCACCGCCGACTGCGAGAAGCGCGACCTCGCCCTCGCCGCCGTCGCCGCCATCGGCTTCCTCACCGCCCGCACCGGCAACCGCGTCGGCGCCATGACCGTCGGCCCCACCGGTGCGTCGGCCCCCATCCCCGCCCGCGCCGGCCGGGTGCACCTCCAGGCCCTGCTGCGCCAGGTGCTCACCGCCCTCTCGAACCCGGGCGACGGCCGCACCGAGCTCGCCACCGGGCTGCGCCGCATCGCCGGCACCGCCCGCCGCCGCGGCCTCGTCGTGGTGATCTCCGACTTCCTCGACCCGGGCCCGTGGGCGCCGGCGCTGCGCACGCTCGCCCTGCGCCACGACGTGCTCTGCATCGAGGTCGTCGACCCCGTCGAGCTCGCCCTCCCCGACGTCGGCATGCTCGTGCTGCTCGACCCCGAGACCGGCGCCGAGCTCGAGGTCGCCACCGGCGATCGCAAGCTCCGCGAGCGCTACGCCGCGGCCGCGGCCGAGCAGCGCGCCGGCATCGCCGCCCAGATCCGCGGCAGCGGCGCCGACCACCTCCAGCTGCGCACCGACCGCGACTGGCTGCTCGACCTCGTCCGCTTCGTCGGCCGTCGCCGCGACCGGGTCGACGCGCTCTCGCGCTCCGCCGCCCACGGCAGCGGCCCGGTCGACGCCATCCCCGGCGCCACCATGCACGCGGGGGCGGCCCGATGAGCGGCCTGGCGTTCCTCTCCCCCTGGCGGCTCCTGCTGCTGTTCGTCGTCGTCGCGCTGGCCGTCGTCTACGTCGTGTTCCAGCGCCGGCGCTCGACCTACGCGGTGCGCTTCACCAACCTCGACCTGCTCGAGTCGGTGGCCCCCAAGCGCCCCGGCTGGCGGCGTCACCTCACCGCCGCCGTGCAGCTGCTCGCCCTGGCCACGCTGGTGGTCGCCTTCGCCCAGCCCACCCACGAGGTCAAGGTGCCGCGCGAGCGGGCCACCGTCGTCATGGCCATCGACGTCTCGCTGTCGATGGAGGCCACCGACGTGAAGCCCGACCGCATCTCGGCGGCCAAGGCCGCGGCCACGTCGTTCCTCGACGACGTTCCCGCCGAGGTCAACGTGGGGCTGGTCAGCTTCGCCGGCACCGTGCGTCGCTCGAGGTCGCCCCCACCACCGACCGCCAGGCCGTGGCCGACGCCATCGCCGACCTGCAGCTCGGCGAGGGCACCGCCATCGGCTCGGCCATCGACACCAGCCTTTCGCGCTCTTCGTCTGCCTCGCCAACCCCCACGACCTCATGGGCTACCCGAGCACGTGGAACGAGTCCAGCTACAGCGACATCCCGCCCTACGAGGGATCCGACAACTACGGCAAGGAGGTGCCCCTCTGCTTCGAACAGGGCATCAGCCTGCCCGAAACGGCGGACGAGCCGCCACTGGACAACTACAAGCCCCCGGCGCAGGCCCGCTCCACGGCCATGTGGGCCGACGGGCTCGGGATCCTGCACTCCCACCAGATGCGGCTCAACTACGTGAACTTCTACGCCTACGTGACCAAGCTTTCTGACGGGCACTTTGGGACGCTGCTCGACGCACTGGAGTCCAACCGCGGCCTTTGGAAGAAGACCCTCGTCTTCGCCCTGGCGGACCACGGGAGATGGGGCCGCGCACGGCGGCATGCGCGAGAAGGCGTACAACGCGTACGAGGAGACGATCCACGTCCCCCTGGTCGTCTCGAACCCGGAGCTCTTCCCGGGCCCCGTGAAGACCCGCGCCCTGGCCTCGCTGATCGACCTGATGCCCACGGTCGCCTCACTAGCCGGCGTGCAGAACCGCGGGCAGTACGAGTTCATGGGGTGCGACCTCACCCCCGTCATCCGGGACGCCGCCGAGAACCCGGCGAACCCCACCAAGACGGTTCAGGACTCCATCTACTTCACGACGGACGAGGTTCTGGGCGAGGAGATCGTGGGGCAGCCCAGCCACATCGCCTGCCTGAGAGAGGCCGGCTGGAAGGTGGCCGAGTACTACGACCCCTCGGGAGAGAAGCCGTCCCAGTTCGAGCTGTACGACCTCGCGAGCGACCCGCCTCGAGCTGCACAACATGGGGAACCCGGAAAACCTCGAGTACTTCGACGCCGCCAAGCTTGCCGAGATGGTGGAGGCTCCACCGGAAGATGGGCGAGGTCGAGTTCCACCCGCTCAGCGTGAAAGCAAGAGAGGAGGCCCGGCGGAGACGCGACGGGGCCTCGCGCACGCCCGAACGCTGATGGCCGACGCACCGCCCGCCTTCCACGTGATGGCGAAACCTCGCGGCGCGGTCTGCAACCTGGACTGCGCCTACTGCTTCTACCTCCCCAAGGAGCCGCTCTACCCCGGCGGCGCTTCGCGCATGACGGACGCGGTGCTCGAGTGGTTCGTCCGCCAGCACGTCGAGGCGCACAGGCCTCCGAGATGACTTTCACCTGGCAAGGCGGAGAGCCGACGCTCATGGGCCTCGACTTCTTTAAGCGCGCCGTAGAGTTGCAGAATCGTTTCCGAAAGCCGAGCACGCAGATCCACAACGCGCTCCAGACCAACGCGACGCTGTTGGACGACGAGTGGTGCCGGTTCTTTCGGGAGAGCGGCTTTCTGGTCGGAGTCAGCCTCGATGGCCCGCGCGAAGTCCACGACGCCTACCGCCGGGACATGGGAGGGGCCTGCAAAGCCCTCATCACCGGTCCAATGCCGGTCGGCGCCTCCATCATTCCTGCCGCACGGCCCGCCTCAACACTTTTGGCGTGAAAGACCGTGGTTGCCTTCGGCTTCGTGAGCTGGGGGGCCGGTGAAGAAGCCCGAGGGCGGGACGAAGGGAATCCTGCGCATTCCCCTGCCTGGAGTCGGAGGTAGAATCAGGCGGAGGCGGGCGCGATCGGGGGGATCGAGGAAGCGGACAGACCTCATCCGGCAGTTTGGCAGGAGCCCGCCACATACCCCAGGAGCGAACCATGACTGACGAGTCGTCCGGCTAGCCAAAGCCTCCAGACGCGGATCTCGGCCGGCGGAAGTTCCTCAAGAAGGGCGGGGCGGCGCTGGCTGCGGGTGTGGCGTTGACCTCCCTCGGCGGTGCCGCGGCATCGGGCAGCGAAGCGGGAGAAGACGAGCGGCCCGAATCGCCCGAAGCCGCCGCCCGGCCTTGGAACCGCCCGAACCTCCTCTTCCTCGTCACCGACCAGGAGCGCTACCCGCAGCACTGGCCCGACGGGTGGGCCGAGGAGCACCTGCCCGAACCGGGCGCGGCTCGCCGAGCACGGGCTGACCTTCACGCGCGCACTTCTGCAACGCCGCGATGTGCTCGCCCAGCCGGGCGACGCTGTTCACCGGCCTCTACCCGGCCCAGCACGGCGTCACCGAGGTCCTGCAGGTACGGCGGCCCCGACGTCGACGGCAGCCAGTACCACCTGACGCAGCCGACGCTCCAGCCCGACACCCAGAACATGGCGCAGGATGCTGCCGGACGCCGGCTACGACGTGCAGTACCGCGGCAAGTGGCACATGAGCAAGGACCCGAGCGGCACCGTGGCGGTGCAGAGCCGCGCGCGACCTCGAGCAGTACGGGTTCCAGGGGTGGCTGCCGCCCGACGCCGCGGAGCACTACCCCGCCGTACTTCGGCGGCGGCGACGTCGACAACGACGGCCTGTACGCCGACCAGGCGGCGGAGTTCCTGCGCGCACGTGGACCCCACGCGCCAAGCGCCGTTCGCGCTCTTCGTCTGCCTCGTCAACCCGCACGACATCATGGGCTACCCGAAGTACACGGAACCAGCCCAGCTACAGCGACATCCCTCCCTACGAGGGGACGCGACAACTACGCGCGAGGACGAGCCCGGCTGCTTCGAGCTGGGCATCGAGCTGCCGCCGACGTTCGACGAGCCGAAGCTCGGCAACTACAAGCCCCAGGCGCAGGCCGAGTCCACCGTCTTCTGGTCGCTGCCGCAGGCTCTCGGACCCCTGCGAGGACGTCGACGGACCCGACTCAAGTACGTCAACTTCTACGCCTACCTGCACAACGAGTCCGACCGGCACATCGGCACGTCCTCGACGCGCTCGAGGGCAACCCCGGTCTGTGCGACGAACACGCTCGTGCTTCGCCCTCGCCGACCACGGCGAGATGGGGCTCTCGCACGGCGGCATGCGGCAGAAGGCCTACAACGCCTACGAGGAGACGATCCACGTGCCGCTGGTGGTCTCGAACCCGATGCTCTTCCCGAGCCCCGTCGAGACCGACGCGCTCGCCTCGCTGATCGACGTGATGCCGACGCTCGCGACCCTCGCCGGCGTGCCGCCGGAGAGGCTCGTACGAACTTCATGGGGCGCGACCTCACGCCGATCATCCGGGACGCCGCCGACAACCCGGCGCACCCCACCGAGACCGTGCAGGACTCCATCCTACTTCACCACCGACGAGACGATCGGCTCGCGCGAGGACCCCGATCGTCGGCCAGCCCGCGCACATCCGCTGCCTGCGCGAGGCGCGGTGGAAGATCGTCGATGTACTTCGACCCCGACGGCCCGAGCAAGCCGTCGCAGTTACGAGCTCTACGACCTGGAGAACGACCCGCTCGAGTACACAACATGGCCAACCCCGGACAACCCCCGTACTACGACGCCGCGAAGACGGCCGAGATGGTGGCGAAGCTCGAGCCGAAGATGGCCGAGACCGGCACCACCCGTCAGCGTGACAGGCCACGGATGGACAGCCCGCGGCAGACGCGCGGTGGCCCGCGCACGCCCGGGCGCTGATGCGCCGCGGCGCCGCCCGCCTTCCACGTCATGGCGAAGCCGCGCGGCGCGGTCTGCAACCTGGACTGCGCCTACTGCTTCTACCTCCCCAAGGAGGAGCTCTACCCCGGCAGCGGCTTCCGCATGACCGACGAGCTGCTCGAGACGTTCGTCCGCCAGCACATCGAGGCGCATCGCGCGCCCGAGGTGACCTTCACCTGGCAGGGCGGCGAGCCGACGCTGATGGGGCTCGACTTCTTCCGGCGGGCCGTCGAGCTGCAGCACGAAGTACCGCAAGCCGGGCATGCGGATCCACAACGCGCTCCAGACCAACGGCACGCTGCTGGACGACGAGTGGTGCCGGTTCTTCCGCGGAGAACGACTTCCTGGTCGGCGTCAGCCTCGACGGCCCGCGCCACGTGCCACGACGCCTACCGCGCGCGACAAGGGCGGCGCGCCGCACCTTCGACCGCGTGATGGCCGGCGTCGCGCTGCTGCAGAAGCACCGGGTGGAGTTCAACATCCTCGCCTGCGTCCACGCCGCGAACGCCGGCCGCGGCCTGGAGGTCTACCGCTTCCTGCGCGACGAGGTCGGCGCGCCGATGATCCAGTTCATCCCGGTCGTCGAGCCGACGAGCCAGGACTCCGGGAGGGCGACGCGGTGACGCGACCGCTCGGTCACCGGGCCGGCAGTACGGCGAGTTCCTGATCGCCGTCTTCGACGAGTGGGTGCGCCGCGACGTGGGCCGCGTGTTCGTGCAGATCTTCGACGTGGCGCTGGGCGGTCTGGTTCGGGCAGCCCTCCGACGCTGTGCGTCTTCGCCGAGACCTGCGGCGACGCCCTCGCGCTGGAGCACAACGGCGACCTGTACGCCTGCGACCACTTCGTCGAGCCCGCGCACAGGCTCGGCAACATCACGCGAGACGCCGCTGGCCGAGCTGGTCGCCTCGCCGCAGCAGCGCCGCTTCGGCCTGGACAAGCGCGACACGCTGCCGCGCTTCTGCCGCGAGTGCGCCGTGCGCTTCGTCTGCAACGGCGGCTGCCCGAAGGACCGCATCCTCACCACGCCCGACGGCGAGCCGGGCCTCAACTACCTGTGCGAGGGCTACAAGGCCTTCTTCACCCACATCGACCGCCCCATGCGCATCATGGCGGACCTCCTGCGCCAGCGGCGGTCGCCCGCCGACATCATGTCCCTCTTGAACCGACCCTGAGTGCCGCAGCTGTAGAAACGGCAAAACTCGCAGGACCTACCACCGGGCGCGGGCAAACCCCGCCTTCGTGACCCTGTCTCGGGCCTTTGCAGCCGCTTGTTCCAGGGAGTAAAATGGCCACAAATTGAGAGGAGGGATCCATGCGGGCGCTAGAGCGAGCTGGCGACATGTGTTTCGTCTGCGGGATTGCCACCCTTGTTGCGTCTTTCTGGCTTGGGGGCTTATCCCCCTTCTCGCCGGTGGCGCAGCAACACCCCCCCGAGGGACCGGCCAAGACCCAAGAGGCTCCTGCGCTCCCAAGCGGCGGACTGAACGAACCCGTCGAGAGCCCTTCGGCCCTGGGCTGCACGGCCGCCAGTGGTGAGCCGGGCAGGACGCGCGGCGTACCCCTCTCGCAGTTCCTGCGGCCCGACGGCACTCTGGACCTTCCCCCGGAGGGGATCAAAGGGAGCATCGACCCAGCCGGGTTCCAGCTCGTGAGCAGACCCGGCGAAGAGCCGCGGTTCGAGGCGGGCCCCGCGCCCGAAGCCGAGGGGGACGACTGCTGGGCCACGCGTTTCAGGCCGCGAGGGACCAGCGGCGCTGTGTACGCCTTGGCATGGGACGGCGCCAGTCTCTACGCGGGGGGCGCCTTCACGTCTGCGGGGAGCGTCACGGCCAACTACGTCGCCAAGTGGGACCCCACCACATCGACCTGGAGCACCCTGGGAGCGGGGGTGAACAACACGGTGTACGCCCTAGCGTGGGGCGGCGGCGCGCTATACGCGGGGGGGAGTTTCACGACGGCGGGGGGCGTGCCGGCCCTCCGTGTCGCCAAATGGGACGGGTCGGCCTGGAGTTCGTTGGGGTCGGGGACGAACAGCACCGTCTTTGCCCTGGCGTGGGACTCGACGGGCAGCAAGCTCTACGCTGCGGGTAGCTTCACGCTGGCAGGGTCTAGTGGTGCCAGCCGTATCGCCATTTGGTATGGGACAGTTTGGGGCCCCCTGGGATCCGGGGTGAACGACACCGTCTATGCCCTATCGTGGGACGGGGCCAACCTCTACGCGGGTGGTAACTTCACGACGGCGGGAGGCAACCCGGCCGGCTATGTCGCGCAATGGAACGGGACTTCCTGGAACGCCCTGGGATCTGGGATGAACGGCAGCGTCTATGCCCTCGCATGGGGCGGGGGTGCCCTCTACGCGGGGGGCATCTTCACGACGGCCGGGGGCGTATCGGCCAGTTACATCGGCCGATGGGACCCGTTTACATCGAGCTGGGGTGCGCTGGGTTCGGGGACGAGCGGCACGGTGTCTGCCCTGGCGTGGGACGGCCCAAGCAGCACCCTCTACGCGGGGGGGTATTTCTGGATGGCGGGAGGTTTGCCGGCATCCTACGTGGCCCAATGGAGCGGGTCGGCCTGGAGCGTCCTTGCAAGCGGCACGAACAGATATGTGCTCGCTTTGGCGTGGGACGGCAGCGGCCTGTACGCAGGGGGCGATTTCACGACGGCGGGGGGAATCGCCGCCAGCCGCGTCGCCCGGTGGTATTCCTCCGCTTGGAGTGCCCTGTCTTCGTCCGGCGACGGGGTGAACGGCCTCGTCCGAGCCCTCGCATGGGACGGATCCAACCTTTACGCGGGGGGGGATTTTACGGCGGCGTACGGCGTCGCCGCTAACCACATCGCCAAGTGGGACCCGATAGCAGCGGCCTGGAGCCCTCTGGGTTCGGGCACGGACGGCGCCGTGCACTCTCTGGCGTGGGGCGGCGGCGCCCTCTATGCGGGCGGCGCGTTCACAACGGCGGGAGGAGTGTCGGTGAACCGCATCGCCAGGTGGGACGGGTCAGCCTGGAGCGCCCTGGGCATGGGGATGAACGACGCCGTCTACGCCCTGGCCTGGGATGGGATTGGCAACAAGCTATACGCGGGGGGCGGCTTCACGGTGGCAGGCTCCTCACCGGCTTACTACGTCGCCAGATGGGACGGGTCGGCCTGGAGCGCAATGGGGTCGGGGACGACCGCCACTGTCTACGCCCTGGCGTGGGACGGGACCAACCTTTACGCGGGGGGAGAGTTCCTGGCGGCGGGGGGGGTGGGGGTCTACTACGTCGCGATGTGGAACGGCTCCGCCTGGGGCGCCCTGGGACCCGGACTGAACGACGCCGTCTACGCCCTGACCTGGGACGGCTCCAACCTCTACGCCGGTGGCGATTTCACGGTGACTCATGATCTGATCACGACGGTCAATCGCGTAGCCAAGTGGGACGGGGCCGCCTGGAGCGCCCTGGGATCGGGGATGGACAGCACCGTCCGCGCCTTGTCCTGGGGCGGGGGCAACCTCTATGCAGGAGGCAGCTTCACGGACGCCGGCGGCGTCGCCGCCAGCCGCGTCGCCAGGTGGGGCAGGGTCCGCCTGGAGTGCCCTGGGCCCAGGGGCCCACAGCCAGGTAGATGCCCTGGCCTGGTGCTGGCAGCAGCCTTTACGCGGGCGGCAGCTTCACCGCGGCGGGTGGCGACACGGCCCACTACGTCGCGCAGCGGAACGGATCGGCCTGGTCCCCTTTGCCTTCGCCCGGTGATGGGATCGGAGACTCCGTCTACGCCCTGGCGTGGGACGGATCCAACCTGTACGCGGGAGGAGCTTTCACGTCGGCGGGAGGAGTGGTCGCCAGCTACGTCGCCAAGTGGGACGGGACCTCCTGGAGCGCCCTGGGTACGGGGACAAGCAGCACCGTTTGGAGCCTGGCCTGGGGCGGCGCGGAACCTCTATGCGGGCGGCTCGTTCGGGGGCGCGGGAGGCGTGTCGGCCAACGGAATTGCCAAGTGGGACGGGGCCGCGTGGAGCGCCCTAGGATCGGGGATGAACGGCACGGTGTACGCCTTGGCATTGGACGGAGGCACCCTGTACGCAGGGGGCGCCTTCACGACCGCGGGCGGCTCACCGGCCAACAGAATCGCCAAGTGGGACGGCTCGGCCTGGAGCGCCCTGGGCTCTGGGGTGAGCGGAGGCTCAAATCCTTATGTCCGCGCCTTGCTTTGGGGTGGCGGCAGCCTTTATGCGGGGGGCTGGTTCACAACCGCGGGGAGCGCGACGGTCAACTACATCGCGAAGTGGGACGGCTCGGCCTGGAGCGGGCTGGACGGCGGCATGGGTGGAGGCTCTGCTCCTTATGTCCACGCCCTGGCGTGGGACGGGGCCAGCCTCTACGCGGGGGGAGATTTCACGACAGCCGGAAGTGCGACGGTCAACCGCATCGCCAAGTGGGACGGGTCCGCCTGGAGCGCTCTGGGAACGGGGGCGGGCAGTACCGTCTACTCTCTGACCTGGGACGGCCCGAACAGCAGCCTCTGTACGCGGCCGGCGGCTTCACGACGGCAGGTGGCGCGGCGGCCAACCGCATCGCCACGTGGGACGGCTCGACCTGGAGCTCTCTCGGGTCAGGCACGGACGGCACCGTCCGCACTTTGGCGCCGAGCGGGAGCTACCTCCACGCGGGCGGGGACTTCGGGACCGCCGGGTGGATCGTCTCCTCACGCATCGCCCGATGGGCCCTGCCCGCGTCGATCACGTCCCACCCCGCGGATCAAGCCGTCTGCACGGGAGGCAACGCCACGTTCAGCATCGCAGCCACGGGCGCCGGCCTCACGTACCAGTGGCAGGTAAACTGCGACTGGGACCATGGCGGTGACTTTGAGAACCTCTCAGACGGGGGGATCTACAGCGGTTCGAGCACCGCCACGCTGAGCCTCACCGGGGTGGACGGGATGATCGACGACTGCTGGTACCGGTGCGTCGTAACCGGCTCCTGCGGGACCTCTGTCACCTCCAATCACGCATGGCTCTTTGTTTCTCCGGGGCCGCCGAGCATCACCACGCACCCGTCGAATCGGACCCTCTGCGAAGGCCAGAATACGACCTTCTCGGTGACCGCTTCGGGCGGCATCAGCAGCTACCAGTGGCAGGAGAGCGCGGGCGGCGGCTTCGCCGACCTGTCCAACGGAGGCGTGTACTCCGGCGTGTCCACCTCGACGTTGACGATCACCGCAGCCGGCTCTTGGATGGACAACTACCAGTACCGCTGCGTGGTCACCGGCGCCTGCCCGCCGCCCGCCACATCGAACGCCGCCTGGCTCACGGTTTGGCCCCTTCTCATGGCCTCCATTTCCGGCCCCACGGCCAACACCTGCCCCGGCGAGACCGTCACGCTCACCACCGACACCGGCCAGAGCGACTACCAGTGGTACCTGAACACGAACACCATCGCGGGCGCCACCTCCGACTCCTACACCGTCCCGATTTCCGGTTCCTACACCGTGAGCTATACCTATTGGACTGGCTGCACGTTCACCTCCGAGGAACTTGCGGTGACGATCTCGTTCTGCGACACGACGGAAGTCTCGCCGCAGGCAAGCCCGCTGCCCGCCCGGCTCGTCAAGAGCGGTAGCTCCTACTACCTGTATTTCGAGAAGATCCCGTCGGCCTCGGGGTACAACGTCTACGAGGGGACCATCGGGTCCTACTACAGCCACGGGAGCACCCCCGGCTCAGGCTTCATGTGCAACGCCACCGTGACGGACCTGGGCACGGGGGAGATGCGTGCGGCGATCCTTCCCTCGGACGCCGGCCGGTACTACCTGGTCACCGCCGTCGGCAACGGCGTGGAGGGCGTCAGCGGCTACGCCAGCAGCGGGGCCCCGATCCCGGCCTCGCAGAGCACCTGCGCGCCATAGCGGTTGACCACAGGGAGCCTCATTACCCGCCAGGCGAAGGCCAGGGCGGACACTATGATCGGGAGGCCCGTTCGGGCAGCCGCTGCTTCTGAGGCCGATCCCTTACTCCCAAGGCGGCACCGGTTTTTCTTGCCCGGCCTCAAGACCGCCCAGGTGCTGAAGAATGCTTTCGTACTGCGGATGGCCGGGGGGGTAGAGGAACTCGGCGTCGCCCAGGAGCCCCCCGTCTCCCGTGGCCCGCAGCTGCAGCCGGATGGTGCCGTCCTCGTCCATCCAAGCGGTGCCGATCATCTCTTTGTTCATCTCGAGTCGCATACTTCCGTGAGGGTGCAAAGGCGGGGCCGCGATCAACCCCGTGCTTCTCCGCTGGAAGGAGCCGGTCCGCCGCTCCCCTCAGCAGCTCACCGTCTGCAGCACGGCCGTCCTCTTCACGAGTTCCCCTCGTTCGGGCGCGACCGACAAGAACAGCGTGGCCTTGAACACGTAGTACTCGGTCGTGAGGTCGAGGAGGAGGTCCAGCCTGCCGTCGCCGTTGATGTCGCCGGCCCAGAGGATCTCCGCGTGGGCGCCGCTGCCAAGGCTGTCGTACTCGCCGCCGACGTAGGCCACCGAATAGGTCGCCAATACCTGAGAGGCCGTTCCCTGCCTGAGGATGAGCTTCCCGGCACCTCTTTCCACCGGGTCTTTCGTGACCGGCGCTGAACAGGACAGCACCACCTCGTAGGCGCCGCCGGAGGGAAGGCTCAGCTTCACCGGCCTGTTCGGGGCGAGGACCTGGCGAATGAACAAGGTCTCTGCGGGTCCCGGCTTCACGCCGGGAGCGTCCTTCAGCAAGAAGATGACTTCCCCTTGCACCCCGTCCAGCGAGGTTCGCTTGCCGGTCTTCCGGCCGCCCTTGTCCCCCGCGATCTCGTCGGCGACGGCCTCCACCCGAAGACTCACCGGCTTCAGCTCTGATTTGCCCGACTCGTCCTGGATCAGGGCGAGCCAGCTCTCCCCCGACTTCACCGTGATCTCGCTGCCGTGGAAGGCGCGCAGAAAGAGGATCTGGGACCGAAGCGGCTCCCGCGCCGGTGCGGCCCAGACGAGGCTGGCGAAGAGCGACAGGATCACGGCATTGCGCACTTGCATGGCGGCCCTCCCCAGGCGCGGGTTCCGAGGCCCTTCCTGTTCAGCCCCCCTTCGGAGGCTGCTTGAACTGGAGCCAGTTCCCGTCGATGTCGAGGACGATGAAGCTGATGCTCCCGGGCTCGCGGTCTTCACCCGGTTTCAGTTGAAAGCGGACTCCGCGGGCCTTCAGCTCCTTCGCCAGGGCGGCGGCATCCTCCACCTCGAAGGACAGCTTGCCGAAACCGCGGAGCAGGGCCGGGTTGTCGATGCCGTGGACGCAGTGGTCCGGGGGTACCGATCCAGCCAGTTCCACGAGCTCGAGGAAGAAGCCCTGGCGCTCCAACATGGCGACCCGAAGCTTGTACTCCGGAAAATCGCGTTTGTCCTCCAGGCGAAACCCCAGGTTGTCCACGTACCAGCCGATCGAGGCCTCCCTGTCCGCGACAGAGATCGCGACCAGGTAAGGCTGGAAAGACCGCCCGCCTTCTTTGGGTTGCTGGTTAGGGGGCATGCAGCCGGCGAGCAGGAAAAGTCCAACGCCCAGCGCACAAACACCAGTCGCCGCTCTGATGCGCATGGACTGCCCTCCCGCTCCTTTGGAGGCATTGCGCCCGACTTGGCCACGTGGCCAGGGAAACCGCCCGAGCACCGCCTCCGGCACCTAGCGTGGATGCCCCGAATGGATTCTACGCCTTGCCTAGTCCAGGCGAAAAGACCGGGAGTTGCCGGTGCGGCGTGGACGAGGCCAGCGCCCGCCGATATACTGAGGCCGTGCCGGAGTGGCGGAATTGGCAGACGCAAGGGACTTAAAATCCCTCGGCCGAAAGGCCGTACCGGTTCGAGTCCGGTCTCCGGCACCATTTGAGATCGAGCTGGGGAGCTGGGAGCTGGAGAGCTGGTGAAGGAACACCAAGAGAAGCCGGTGCCGACTTCAAAGGCTGACCTGAAGAGATTTCGCAGGAACCTGGCGGAGGAGTCGGACGCGGCGTTCCTCTACGAGGCCATCGCGGCTTCGGAGAAGGACGAGGAGAAAGCCTCCATTTTCCGCGAGCTGGCCGAGGCCGAGCGGGCCCACGCGGCGGTCTGGGCGAAGAAGCTCGAGGACGCGGGCGGCCCCGTGCCGTCCCACCGGGTCACCCTCAAGACGCGGATCCTCGCGGCCCTCGCGAGGCGGGGCGGGGCGGCCACCGTGGTGCCCATCCTCCGGTCCATCGAGAGCGGGGCCGACGGCGCCTACGCGCTGCAGGCCGACGCCAGGGCCCTCGGCATGGACCGCCAGGAGAAGTCCCACGCCAATGTCTTCGACGCGCTGAACGCCTCCGGAGCCAAGGCCAGCATCGCCAGCGTGGAGTCCTGGCACCGGGGCTCGCGGGGCGGGTCGCTGCGGGCCGCCGTCTTCG